>NZ_JBVJRC010000001.1:0-447255 GCF_055608005.1 Lentzea sp. NPDC036955
GCGGCGAGTCCCACGGCTCCGGCCTGGGGACAGTCCGCTGGGTCGTGGAGCGCACGATCGCCTGGTACCACGGCATGAAACGCCTGCGCATCCGCCGGGAACGCCGCGACGACATCCACGAAGCCTTCCTCGGCCTCGCTACCTGCATCATCTGCTACCGCCACGTCCAACGATTCTGTTAGGACCTCTTAAGCCCCTGTCCACCGTTCGGGGTGAACCTCAACATCGGCTACAGCGCGCTGCGCATCCACCCGGAACAACCGTGGCACCCGATCTACCTGGCGCAGCCGTTCTACAACATGGCGCTCGCGATGTTCTTCGAGTGGGGCATCACGATCTACGACGTCGAGCTGGAACGTGCCTGGCGTGGCGAGAAGAGCTGGCGCGAGGCGCTGACGCAGCTGCGCGGTGTCCTCGGCAAGGCCGGCCGTCAGGTGATCAAGGACTACGTCGCGTTCCCACTGCTGTCAGGCCCGTCGTTCCTGCCGACGTTGCTCGCGAACCTGACCGCGAACACGATCCGCAACGTGTGGACGCACACGATCATCTTCTGCGGCCACTTTCCTGACGGCACGGTGGTCTTCACCGAGGACCAACTCGACGGCGAGACCCGCGGTGAGTGGTACCTGCGTCAACTGGCCGGTTCGGCGAACATCGACGGCGGCACGCTGTTCCACCTCATGACCGGAAACCTCAGCCACCAGATCGAGCATCACCGGTTCCCGGACCTGCCGAGCAACCGGTACGCCGAGATCGCGCCGCGCGTACGTGCGCTCTGCGAACGATTCGGCCTGCCCTACACCACTGGCCCGTTGCTACAACAGACCGCCAGCGTGTGGAAACGCGTGCTGAGGCTCGCTTTCCCCGGTCAGGGCGGCCAGCAGGCCACGTAGTGACGTGGTCGCCAGCCCGATGGAGGCGTCGCTGGCACCGTAGGGGATCACCAGCGTGTCGTCGTGCAACAGGGGACCGCAGGAGTAGACGACGTTGGGTACGTAGCCGTCGCGTTCGGCGGCGGTGGGCAGCAGCAGCGGTTGAGGCAGGGTCGCCAGCACCCGTTCGGGGTGGTCGAGGTCGAGCAGGATCGCGCCCATCGAGTAGACGCGCATCGGGCCGACTCCGTGGGTCAGCACGAGCCAGCCCTCGGAAGTCTCGATGGGCGAACCGCAGTTGCCGACCTGGACGAGGTCCCAGTCCCTGGCGGGCACCTCCACCGGTCGTGGCTCGTTCCAGGTCCTGATGTCGTCGGAGGTCGCCACGGCCGTGCTCTCCCCGTCGCCGCGCGACAACGCCGCGTACCGGCCGCCGATCTTCCTGGGGAACAGGGCCATGCCCTTGTTGCGAGCGGCCGACCCCGTCGTCTGTGTGACGTGGAAGGTGCGGAAATCCTTGGACTGCAACAACTGTGGTGCGACGTCCACACCGTCGTAGGCGGTGTAGGTGGCGTAGTAGGTCTGGTCGCCATCATCGTCGGTGAAGCGCACGAACCTGGCGTCTTCCATGCCCTGGCGTTCGGACGGGCCGGTCGGCCAGAGCACCCGGCCGCTGATGACGGTGTCGTCGGGAAACTCCGAGGTGTAGTTGCACGCGGCGATCCACCGGATCAGCTCCACGGTCCGGTGTGCCTCCTGGCGGGCGACCAGACTCGGGTGCAGATCGGCCAGCACGAGATTCAGGTCGGCGTCGGTGAACCGCTCGGGCAGCCACCGGTTCAGCACGGCGGAGACCTCGTCGTCGTGGCCGAGCTCGGCGAGTTTGCCCAGGAAGAGGCTCTTCTCGTACACCGCCTCCCGATGGAGGCCGGTGGTGATGACGTTCGGGGGCGCGTCGACGGTGAGCACACCGTCAGGACCGACCACCCCGGTCCGGAAACCGATCGACGACAGATGGCCCTCACCGATGCCGCGGACACTCAACGCGAACCGCAGATGTCCCGGTGCCAGCCCGCTCTGATCGGGGTGCGCGACCATGGACGGGTTGCACAGCGCGGCGCCTTCGATAGCGTACTCATGCGTGAAGTACGCGCCGATGAGCAGCCGGCGGGACTCGGACAGCTCGACGCCCTCGGGGAAGCGGTGGCTGACGCTCGCGAAGTGGTCGGCGAAAGTCACGCGGACGTCCCTGTGGCGTCCCGCGAACAGGCCGATGGTGCGGTCGAGCGTGGCGCACGCGGTTTCCTCGTCCAGCGCCATCACTCGCCGGATCACGGCCGCGGACCGCGACTCGTGTTCGGGCCGTTCCTCTCCCGGCACGAACCGTTTGGTGATGACCCGGCGCAGATCCGGCCGCAGCCGCAGCGAGGCGCGAGTGACACGGGCGTTCATCCGGTGCTCCCCAGCAGAGTGCGGCCGTGTTGCAGGGTGGAGATCAGCGCCAGGGTCGACTCGGCGCCCTGGTTGCGGTTGGGTCCTCCGTGCGTGAGTCCGTCGTAGCCGCCGCAGGTCTCCTTGTCGTGCATGGGCACGCCGAGGTCGTTGTCGCCGTCGAACCACGCGACCGCGCGGCGGACACCGGTGAGCCACATCAGGTCGCCGGTGACCTGGTAGGCGCGGGCGCAGGCGTCGGCCAGCGCCGCCACCTCGATGGGTTGCTGGTCGAACGCCGGGCGAGGCTCGCCGAGGTGCCAGCCGCCGGCCGGGGTCGGCGAGAGATGGATCTCGGCGGACTCGACGGTCAGCAGCCAGTCCAGCAGCCGCAGCCCGTCGTCGCGGATCTTGCGTTCCGAGAGGAGATGACCTGCGGCGATCAGCGCCTCGGGCAGCACCGCGTTGGCGTAGAAGAGTCGTGTCTCCGGCCACGGCCAGGTCGGTACGTCGCCGGGTTCGCCGACGTACGAGGCGATGTCACCGAGCAGCTTGGCCGCTAGGGCGTGCTCGGAGTCGGCGCTGAGCACCTCGGCGGCGCCGAGCGCGGCGAAGGCCATCGACCGCACCGACGGAGGCCTGTGGTGGGCGCTTGCCTCGAAGCGGTCCAGAGCAGCCGTGCGCATCCAGGGCACCGGGCAGCGGGCAGCCGCGGTGCCCAGTCCCCACAACGCGCGTCCCCACCAGTCACCCAGCCCCGGCTCGTCCCGCCAGCCGCGGTCGGGTACGAGCCGGTTGTGGAACCGCCCGTCGTCGGCCTGCGCGTGGGCGGTGAAGGCGAGATAGCGCTCCAGCAGGATGACCAGATCGGCGGACAGCTCCGGTTCGCGGCTCAGGACGACCAAGCCTCGGGCGACGTCGTCCAGGCAGTAGCCGTGCTCCCGGCGAGGCAACGGCCCGTCGGCGTGCTCGTACAGGCCCGTGTCGTCGCTGAGCCGGGCCAGGTGGGTGAAACTCGGGCCGGTCACGTCGTCACGGCGACTCGGGCGGCGAGCAGGTGCTCCGCCAGGTCTCGATACCGGCTCGCGACCGCCGGCCAGTTCAGTGCCGGGGCGAGGCTCGCCGAGCGGTCGCTCATCCCGGCCGCGAGTCCCGGTTCGGTCAGCACCCGCCGCAACGCCGCGGTGATGGCGGCAGGGTCGCGGTGGGGCACCAGCAGCCCGGCCCCGTTCGCCAGCAGCTCGGCGGCGTGAGGGAACTCGGTCGCGACCACCGGTTTGCGAGCGGCCAGGGCTTCGACGAGCACACCGGACGTGACCTGCTCGGACGAGTCGTAGGGCAGGAGGATGACGTCGGCCTGGCCGACCAGCTCCGCCAGTGCGTCCACTTCGAGGTAGGTCGAATCGAACTCGACCAGGTCCGCGACGCCGAACGCGGCGGCGCGGTTGCGCAGGTTCCTGCGGTAGGCCTCACCCTCGTGCGCCAGCACCTTGGGATGGGTCTGGCCGGCCACCAGGTAACGCGGCTTCAGATCGCGCAACGCACCCAGTGCGGAGATGCCCCACTCGATGCCCTTGCCACGCCCTAGCAAGCCCCAGGTGAGGATCATCGGCCTGTCTGCGGACGGATCGCGGGCGGGTGGCTCGACGGGGAGCGCGCCGTGCGGAATCACGACGACCTCATCGGGCCGTCCGACGGCGTAGCCGTCCACGAGCCGGCGCCGCGCGGCTTCGGACATGGTCACCACGGCGTCGGCGTAGCCGACTACCTCCTCGAGCACCTGCCGCTGGCCAGGGGTGGGCGTGGTGAGCACCGTGTGCAGCACGATGATCACCGGGACCCGCAGCCGGGCGAGCACACCGAGCACGTCCGCACCATCACGGCCGGCGTAGATCCCGTACTCGTGCTGCACCACCACCATGTCGCAGCGGTTGAGCACGTCGGCCGCGGCCTCGACCGCGCCGGGGATCATCTCGTGCACCACTGATGTTCCCGCTACGGCGGCGGGTTCGTGATCCGGCTCCGCGAGAACACGGACCACCTTGCCCTTGCTGTCCGGCGTCACCGCGGTCAGATGGCTCAGCAGAGAAGCGGTGAACGTGGCGAGTCCGCATTGCGTGGGTGGATACGTACTCAGGAAACCGTACGTGCGAAGCACAAAGGACCTTCCGGGTCGGCTGGAACGTGGGACCGGTGACCACCGGCGCTGAGTCCTCCCGGGGCGCCCGGGCTGTTGGAACGCGCCGGTCGGCGATCAGCGGACGTGCTCCGGGATGTGGTCCAACGCGCCCAGCACGTGCACGGCAAGACCCTGTGCGTCTTTCGCGCTGAGTTCGGTGTGCGCAGCCAGGACTTCTTGGACCAGCTTGACTCTGCGCTCGTACAAGGACAGGTAGGTCGATGTCGTCATGGGGTGTGCTTCCTGTTCTGCTCCGGGATTCGGCCGCCGTCTGCTTCCCAGCCCGCGAGAGCGATCCGGGACAGGTCGGCCGTGCGTTGCGTCGACGCGGTCATGCTGACGCCCGCAGCGAGCAGGTCGTCGACAGTCTGGGTGTTGCCGCGATCGGCGGTGATCATCATGGTCTGCTGCGCGGCGGCCGGGTCGGTGTTCGACGGCACGACGAGCAGCGTGAGCCGGTGCTTGTCCGCCGCGAGCACGTCCACGGTGTGCGGGGGCCTGGAGATGAACCCGTCGAGCCGGATCTGGCGGCCGTCGCCGATGATGCGGCGCGGCGCGGAGTTCCACTCGGTCATGTTGTAGCTCACCCGCAGGATGTCGCCCAGGCGAGCTCCCAGCGCTGCGAGCAACGAGGGCAGCTCGGCGGCGAGGTCGCGGGAACGTGGCCACCAGGCCCCGTCGACGTGTCCCGTCGTGGGCGCCTTCGGCCGCAGCCGCAGTCGTTGCGAGAGCTGAGACTGCTCGGGGATCGCAGTGGCAGGTGAGGCTTCGGAAAGGTGGGGTGCTGACGTCATGTCAGGACTCCCGTCCCCGGCCGGAAAAACAGCCGGTCTAGTTTCGCCGAGCACGGCATGAACTCGATTGCCCATATACGCGCTGTTCTCGGCAACTTCACTCTACACCGATTCAGTCATGATCGACCGAAATGTCGCCAAATTTCTGGATCACCCACCCGCATGTCAGATCGAAGTACGGAAAACGCCTTCAGTGACCCAAACCTGCAGGTCAGATACTCACAGCTGACTCTCAGGATGACGTAGGCCGGATTTTCTGATCACACAGGGCTCGACCACTTGTGCCAGTGGTGCGTGTAGCGTGGAGGAAAAAGTGCCGCTTTTCAACGGCCTCCTCGATCCTTCCCGAAATGGCCTGGCGATCCATATCGGACCATTTGCTCGAACATCACCCGGCCAGCTCGCGCAACCGGGGGACGGAGTACCGATATGAGCACGTCGACATGGACGACCCACCCGCTGACCACAGAGCGCCTGACCTTGCGGCCCTGGCTGGTCGACGACGCGCAGGCCGCGCTGGACGTCTACGGCCACGCCGAGGTGACACGCTGGCTCAGTCCCGACATGGACCGGGTGCCCGACCTCGCGGCCATGCGGCTGTTGCTGCAGCAGTGGAGCGCTGAAGGCGCCCGGTTGCCCGCTCCGGCCGGCCGATGGGCCATCCAGCGCAACACGGACGATCGTGTGATCGGCGGCGCCGTCCTGCTTCCGCTGCCGCCAGGCGACGAGGATCTGGAGATCGGCTGGCAGCTGTGCCCCGACGCCTGGGGCAACGGCTACGCCACCGAGACCACCCACGCGCTGGCCAGCTGGGCGTTCAGCCAGAACGTCCAGGAGATCTTCGCCGTCGTCCGCCCCGGCAACGCCCGCGCCGCGGCCACCGTCCGCAACAACGGCATGCACTGGGTCGGCGAGACCACCAAGTACTTCGGCGTCGAGCTGCAGGTGTTCCGTCTCCGTGCGGCTGACCTCGATCGGGCGGCACCCACGGCGCTGCAGCCACCCAACCTCAGTGGCGACTGACTCTCTGCCGCACAGCGGCCCGTTCGGCGCAGCGTCGACCTGTCTTCGTGAGCCGCGCGGGTCCGCCACCACGGACAGGAGACACGTGGAACAGCTCAGCCTCGGAGTGATCGCGCAGTCCCGCAAGGAGAACGGACCCGGCTTTCCCCGCATCCGTTACACCTGGCCAGGATCCACGCGGACCTCCTCGCAAAACGACAATCTGTCCACTTTGGCCACTGGCGCCCTGGTCGTCGGCGTCTCCTGCGACGCGGGCATGGCTTCGGATGGGCACGCCCACCTCGTTCACGGAGCAGGACTTCCTGGTGGGCGACCACGTGCCTTACCACGGCGAGGACCACAGCCCGTCCTGTCCTGTGGAGCTCGGCGACCTGGGGGATCAGCGAAGCGCTGCTCCCGCACCTGCGTCCGGTGCTCACCGGCGCCTGGGACTCCAGCGAGATCATCCGGCGTGCCATCGAGGTCCGCGAAGGAACCATCCTGAACACCCGCATCCTCTTCTTCCAACACCGATCATCGGAGTACCCGCATGCCCGTGTCTGAGCTGCAAACCGCCGTACTGGCCGACCACTCCGAGCACTCAGGCACCGCAGGCATCTGTGTCGTGTGCCCGCACCCGTGGCACGAGCACGACCCGATCGGTGTTCGCTACTGCACCGCGACCACCGCCTCCGCGCTGTCCCGAGGCTGCATCTGCCGGTGACGTGCGACACCTGATGCCACCACGGGAACTAATTTGCCCGCGGCGGTGTTGCACGAGGTGGTCGTAGAGTTTTGTGTTCGTGGTTCATCACGCTCGCGGAAACGGTGTTGCGGGCGCTTCTTTCTTTTTCCTGCAGGACAAGCTGGAGAAGTCGCCGTCTGAAGCCCGGCCTGGGAATCGCATTCCGCGGTGCCCACCCCAGCCCCTGACAAGGAGAAGGACAATGACACGGGGAACCGTGAAGTGGTTCAACGCGGAGAAGGGCTTCGGCTTCCTCTCCCGCGAGAACGGGCCAGACGTCTTCGTGCACTACTCGGAGATCGACGGTCACGGCTACCGCAGCCTCGAGGACGACCAGCGCGTCGAGTTCGAGGTGACCCAGGGCCCCAAGGGCCCGCAGGCCACCGCCGTCCGCGCCATCTGACCTCACATCGTGCTCCTACCAGCTGACACACGCTGACGGAGACACCAACCCGATGCCCCTCGACCATCCCCCGATCGAGGGGCATCGGCCTCAGCACATCGGTTTTGCCACCGCCACACCACGGGTATCCAGGCGGTGTGACGACCTGACGCGGGTCGCCTGACATCCGGCACCTGCCAAATCCCACACCGATCGCCCTGAACCCCGGCGACGGAGAACGTATGCCGTCCCCGGAGGTACGAGCGTGAGTGCGCAAGTCGAATCGAACGTCCGTCAAGCCGACGCCGCGCCGCAGCCCATGCTGGCCGGAGAGAAGTCCCCGGCCGAGGTGTTCCTGGTCAAGTTGTTCGCCGTCATACCAGCGCTGGCACTGGCGGCAGCGGTTCCGCTGGCGTGGGGCTGGGGTCTGGGCTGGGTCGACGTCGGTCTCGCCGTTTCTTCCACACCCTCACGTGTCTCGGCGTGACGATCGGATTCCACCGCTACTTCACGCACGGTGCTTTCAAAGCCAACCGCGCACTGCGGATCGGGCTCGCGGTGACCGGCAGCATGGCCATGCAGGGCCCGATCATCGGCTGGGTCGCCGACCACCGCCGCCACCACGCCTACGCTGACCGCGAAGGGGACCCGCACTCCCCCTGGTTGTTCGGCACCTCGGCCACCGCGCTGGCCAAGGGGTTCTGGCACGCCCACCTGGGCTGGATGTTCCGCCGGGAACTGACCAATGCCGCACGCTTCGCCCCGACCTGCTCGCCGACCCGGACATCCAGCGCGTCAACCGCTGGTTCCCCGCACTGACCGCCGTGACACTGCTCGCACCCGCGCTGATCGGCGGGCTGGCCACCTGGAGCTGGTGGGGAGCGCTGACCGCGTTCTTCTGGGCCGGTCTCGTCCGCGTCGCCGTGCTGCACCACGTCACCTGGTCGGTCAACTCGATCTGCCACATGATCGGCGACCGGCCGTTCGAGGCGCGCGACAAGTCCGCGAACTTCTGGCCCCTGGCGATCCTGTCCATGGGTGAGTCCTGGCACAACTCCCACCACGCCGATCCCACCTGCGCCCGTCACGGCGTCCGCCGCGGCCAGATCGACATCTCCGCGCGACTGATCTGGGTCTTCGAGAAGCTCGGCTGGGCCACCAAAGTCCGCTGGCCGAGGCCGGAACGACTGGCCCGCAACCTCAAGACCACCACTTCCTGACCCTCACACCCGTTTGGCGTCATCCGCAGCCACACCATTCGGTGGCAGCATTCACGACGCAGCTCGGTTATTTTCGAAAGCAGCCGAGTCCCTTCGGCGAAGGCACAGGTCAAGCTCCAGGCCCGGTGATGACCCGGTCATCGGCGAGAGGGCTGCGTTATCCGCTCCGGCCCCCGGCGGCGCCCACTTCTCAGTCGCGCTGTCAGGAGTGCCGCCATGGCCATCCCGGATTCCTCCCCTGCTCACGAACGTTCACCGCGATCGATTGACGTCTCCGACGTCGTTCGGCTGGAGGCGGACACGCACGCTCTGCGCGCGCTGGACTACCGGCAAGGCGGTGACTCCTGTCTCGACGCGGTCCGCACCCGGATGCGGGAAGGGCTGCTGATGCTCGACGCGTCAGCCACCGAGAAAGTGCGGCGGCGGCTGCATGTCGCGCTGGCCGACCTGCACAACCTCGCCGGCTGGGTGTGCTTCGACGCCGGTCTGGTCAGCAACGCCCGCGTGCAGTTCACCCGAGCACTTGTGTTCGCCGGGTGGGGCCGGCACGACGGGCTGGTCGCCAACATCTGCTATCGGCTCGGCCGCGTGTGCCTGCACCACGAGAGCCTTGACGAGGCGTTGGACTACTTCCGGCTCGGCCAGCTCGCGGCGACGCGGCCGGGCAACGAGATCGCGGCCAGCATTCTGTCGGTGAACTCGGCGTGGACCCATGCCAAGCACGGGGCCGGCGACCAGGCGCTCGCCGAGCTCGACCGTGGCCGGGACCAGTTCGCGGCCGCCGACCACACCCAGGTGCCCGACTGGGCCAGGTTCTTCACAACGACCGATCTGTCAGCCGTCGCCGGCGCCGTGCACACAGATCTCGCCCGAACAGTGAGCCCTCGCCACACCCGAATCGCGATTCCGTTGCTCATCGAAGCGACCGACGACTACGACGACGACATGACCCGCAGCCGTGCGTTCAGCCTCGTCCTGCTGTCGATCAACCACCTGCTCGACCGAGACCTCGACATCGGCGTCGACATCGGATTCCGCGCGCTGGCGTCCGCCGAGACCCTGGCCTCGGCACGAGTCCGCGATCGCATCCGTCCGCTCGGCCGGCAAGCGGAACGGCACGCCTCCCACGCCGGCGCGCAGGAACTAGCCGCGAGCATTGCCACTTACGCCACCACCGGTCCGTCAGCACCACTGCGGTCCGCGCCGACGCCGACCGCCCAGCCACGAGCCCCGCACGACAACGACAAGTACTGATCGACGCGGTCCGTTCACGTATTTTACGCCATGGGGAATCGGTAGGAGATTTTCAAGAGACCGCAATTCACGACAGAACCGTTCGAGTCACCGAGGTGTACAGGAACATCTCGGAGGAGTAGGTTGTGGGTTGTTGCTCAAGACCTCGGTAGCGTGTCAGACGCGAGCCGAGGTTTTTTCGTACAACAATTTGCCCCAGGAATAGAAGTAGTCATGCGAAAGCTCTGCACGACCATCCACGCCCTGATTGGAACCATCGTCGTCATCGGGGGTTTGACAGTCGTCACCCCGGTGGCACAGGCCATCACCATCCCCGTGGCGTGCAGCGAGAACGCTCTCGTTGACGCGGTGAGCCTCGCCAACTCCACGACCGCGACGGACACCCTCGTCCTGACGAGCGGCTGCACCTACGGTCTGACCTCGCCCCATGGCGGCCTGGCCAACGGACTGCCGGTGATCACCACTCGGATCGAGATGATCGGCCCTGCGACGATCACCCGCTCCTCACTGCTGCTCTTCCGCATCGCCGAGGTCAGCACCACCGGCAACCTCACCCTCACCACGTCGGTCGCGATCACCAACGGCAGCGTCGTAGGCCATGGTGGCGGCATCCTCAACCGCGGCGCGGTGACCTTCACCCGCAGCAGCTTGAGCGGCAACACGGCGACACTCAACGGTGGTGGACTGGCCAACGCTGACACCCCTTCCGGCACAGCGCCAGCCGCAACGTTCACCCGAAGCCCGGTGTTCAACAACACGGCTCTGCTGCGCGGCGGCGGCATTTACAACGGTCTCCGAGGCACGCTGACAACCACCGGCGTCTCCGGCAGCCCGATGCCGATCATCGGCAACACCGGCTCACAGGGTGGCGGCATCGCGGCCGTCAGATCCACCGCGACCACCATGACCCAGACCGCCGTGTCCGGGAACCTCGCGCTGCTGACCGCGGGGGGCGTCTACCGCAACGGCGGAACCATGACCACGACCGACTCGCCGATCAGCGCCAACACGCCGAACAACTGCGTCGGCAGCACCCCGGCAGTGCCCAACTGCACCGGGTAGTCAGATCCGGAAAGGACGTGCGGGCTTCCCTCCGGGAAGGCCCGCACGTCGCCTCACCCGTCCGCGGACCTGCCGAGCGAACCGCAGGAGCGCTGGGCCGAGTGCGGCGCGATGGGCACCACCGCGCCATCCACCCACGTGAGGCGTAGTGTGAGGTGTGCAAGCCCCCTGCCTGAAAGGGGGTGTTCATGACCGATACGTGCGCCATCAGGCCCGTACAGTCACAATCCTCCGACACGGCCCCGTCGGCCACTGCCGAGCTCGCTCCTTCAACGGCCGCCCGTTCCCAACCCGTGGCGTGCCCCCGAGCGGGAGTGATGTGCTCCATCGGACGGTGACAAAGGGAGCAGTCCAGGCCAGGCCGGCGCGAATCTTGCACGCGCCACCGTGTCCGTCGAGCACAACCATCCACAAAGGACTGATAGTCGCATGAACAAAACCCCGGACGACACAGCTGTTGTCGCCCAGCGCCTGCACCTCGCCACCGGCTTCCTCGCGTCAGAACGAGGATGGGTCGTGGAACGCCTCGCCGCCCTCGGTTCGCGACTGCGGTCGTTCCGCGACGACCAGATAGACCTGGAAATCAGCGTGAAGGACCGCAAGGGCGTCGAGCAGCGAGTCACCCTCGAATGCTGGATCAACCGCACTCCTCGCCTGCATCTCGTCGCCACGTCGTCGGAGCGCGACCTGCCAGGGGCGCTCAACGAGGTACGCGACGAACTCGTCCGTCAGGTCGACGAGGCCAAGACCCGGACTGAACCACGCAGCAACCGCGCGCTGAGGTCTGTGCCCCGGCTGCCCGAGCACGAATAGCACCCGCGGTCAGGACGCGTTCCTCCTTCCGAGCGCCGGTATCCGTCGAACCACCTACCTGATCTCGGCGCGCGTCCGCCCGTTTGGCAGGCCACCTGGGGGCTAAGCTTTCGTTCGCACGAGATCACAATGGCGAGGAGTGACCAGCATGGGCACGAATCGGCATCTCGACATCCTCGTGGTGATCAATGAGATCGCCAGAGCGGACCAGGAGCCCACGGGTGTCCGTCATGTTTGTCTTGCCTGCCGGGCAGGCCTGAACGCGGCCGGCGTCGGGGTCTACCTGGCCGGTACCGTGCAACCGCTCGAAGTCATCGGGACGGCGGGCGAGGAGATGGCCGAGCTGCAGGTGACGATGGGTGAGGGGCCCGTATCGGAGGCTCTGCGGCAGAACCAGCCGGTGTTGGTGCCCGACCTGGCGAACGGGTGGAGTGCGCAGCGCTGGCCCGTGTTCGCCCCGGCCGCCGTCGCGGCGGGGGTGGCGGCGGTGTTCGTGATCCCCCTGACGATGGGGGCGATCGCGTTGGGCGCGTTGGAGATCTGCCGGGATGTCGACGGCCCGTTGTCGCCGGATGAGCTCGCGGATGCGCTGCTGTTCGCGGACACCGCGACAGCGCTGTTGCTCGGCCGGTCCGCGGCGCCGGCGGCGCTGGACGGCGGTGATCTGTGGGGTACTGAGCCGGAGCGTCGCTGGGGTGTGGTGCACCAGGCCACCGGCATGGTGTCGGTGCAGCTGGACACCGATCTCGGTGAGGCGTTCCTGCGGCTGCGCGCGCACGCGTACCTCACCGGCCTGCGTCTGTCGGAGGTAGCGGCGGACGTGGTCGCGCGCAGACTGAGATTCACCCCGGATACCGACCATGAGAAACAGAGGTGAGTCACGTGTTGGACCGGCGGATCACTCAGACCTTCGTCGAGCTTGCGGACACGCTCGTGTTGCGGTTCGACGCCATCGACTTCCTGCACACCCTGACCGAACGCTGCGTCGAACTGCTCGAGGTGGACGCGGTCGGAATCCTGCTGGCCGACCAGCGAGGTGCGCTGAACCTGGTGGCGGCGTCCACCGAGCAGGCCCGGATGCTGGAGCTGTTCCAGTTGCAGGACGAGGAGGGCCCGTGCCTGGACTGCTTCCACACCGGGCAGCCGGTGGAGTGCGTGGACCTGGCGCAGGAGCCGCAGCGCTGGCCCCGGTTCGCGGGCGCGGCACGTGAGCAGGGGTTCTCCGCCGTTCACGCGGTGCCGATGCGATTGCGTGAGCAGATCATCGGCGCGCTGAACCTGTTCCGGACCTCGCCCGGCGCCATCCCGGAGGACGCGGTCGAGCTGGCGCAGTCCTTCGCCAACGTGGCGACGATCAGCATGCTCCAGGTTCGCGCGCTCCGGCACAGCGAGATGGTCACCGAACAGCTGCAGAACGCGCTCAACAGCCGCATCGTCATCGAACAGGCCAAGGGCATCCTGACCGAGCGCCTGCAGATCGATGTCGCGGACGCGTTCTCCCTGATGCGCACCCATGCCCGCAACAGCAACCAACTGCTGTCGGACATCGCGCAGCAGGTGATCGCGCGATCGCCGGAGGTCGCCGAACTGATGCGGGTCGACAAAGCCTGACGCCCGTAGAGGGGCGCCGCACAGCCCACGGGCGTAGCTCGACGGTACCGAGAGCACTTCGCGGAAGCCGGACCAGCGCCGTTCTCGGCGTTCCCCGTGAACGGTTGTCCGCCGACCGGGACGGGAGTGGTCGGCATGCTGCCGAACCAGCGCGCATACACGGTTCCCGTGCGGACCATCCTCGCGACCATCGGGCTGATCCTGGCCACGGTTGTGGCCGTGGTGTTCGTCATGCACGTCCAACGAGTGCTCGTGTGGATGCTCATCGCGGTCGTCTTCACCGTCGCGCTCTACCCGGCGGTGAACTGGTTGCAGAACCACGTCAGATGGTGCCGCCGCTCGCTGGCGACGCTGGTCGTGTTCCTCGTGTTCCTCGTGGTCTTCCTGGTCTTCGGCGGTGTGCTCACCCTCTTCGCCATACCGCTGGCCGAGCAGGGCACGCAGCTGGCGACCCGGTTGCCGGACATGATCGCGGACGCACGCGGCGGCAGAGGCCCCATCGGGACTTTGTTGGAGCGCACCAACGCGCTGGAGTTCGCCCGTGACAACGAGGAACGCATCCGGCAGTTCGCGACCGGACTCGGCACGCCGGCGCTGAACCTGCTGCGCAGCGCGGTCACCGGAATCGTCGCGACCATCTCCATCTTCGTCCTGTCCTACCTCGCGGTGCTGCAAGGCCCCGAAGTGATCGACGGGACCCTCGCACTGTTCCCGCCGCACCGCGCGGACCGCATTCACCGCGTAGGCCGCGAGTGCACGAAGACCATCACCGGCCACATCTCCGGCAACCTGCTCATCAGCGTCATCTGCGGCGTGCTCACCTACATCGTGCTAAAGATCTTCGGAGTGCCGTTCGCCGAACTGATCGCGGTCTTCGTCGCGATCGCCGACCTGATCCCACTGGTGGGCGCCACCCTCGGCGCGGTGGTCGCCGGCATCGCCGCCCTCATCCGCTCGCTGCCCGCGGCCATCACCGTGATCATCTTCTTCATCGTCTACCAGCAGCTGGAGAACCACCTCCTGCAACCAGTGATCTTCTCCAGGACGGTCAAGCTCAACCCGCTGACCGTGCTCGTCGCCTTGCTGCTGGCGACCGAACTCGCCGGAATACTCGGCGCACTGCTCGCCATCCCGGTCACCGGCGTCATCCAGGTCGTCCTGCGCGACGTCTGGAACCACCGCGGCGGAGAGCCAGACGCTGGATCTGTTGTGGCAGCGGAGAACACGCATCAAGAACCGCTCGCTGACTGATCCACACAGGACGGTCGGCTCCGGCTGCCCGGCGACTGTGTCAAAGCCAGCCGCGGCGCCGGAAAACCAGGTAGAGGCCGGTGCACACCAGCGCCATGAGCAGCAGTGCGAACGGGTATCCCCACAGCCAGCTCAGCTCGGGCATGTGGTGGAAGTTCATCCCGTAGATCGTGCCGATCAGCGTGGGAGCGAACAGGATCGCCGCCCACGAGGAAATCCTCTTGATCTGCTCGTTCTGTGCGTTGCTGGCTTCGGCCAGAAGCCGCATCTCCTCGTTCTGCGCCTGGGTGACCAGAGTGGTGTTGACGGCGAGGACGTCGGCGAGCATACCGCGGAAGCTGTCGGCCTGCTCGACCACGATGGTGGCGTGGTCGGCCACGTCGCGCAGATGGCGCCGCAGTTCCTCGTCGATGCCGTACTTGGCGAACCCGGCCGAGAGGCTGTCGAGGATCGTGAGCAGCGGTCGGGTGGCGCGTTGGAACTCCATCACCTCACGGGACAGCTCGTAGATTCGCCGGGAGGCGTTCGGGTCGCGGCTGAACACCTCGGACTCGATCTCTTCGATGTCGTTGTGCAGGCCGGACACTACGAGTGCGCAGCCGTCGACCACCGCGTCCAGCACGGCGTACAGCACCGCCTCGGGGCCCAGCCGCAACAGGTGGGGCCGAGCCTCCAACCGGCGCCGCACGCCGGCCAGATCCGGTGTCTCGCCGTGCCGCACGGTGAGCACGAAATTGGGACCCACGAACAGGTGCAGCTCACCGAACTCGACCCGCTCGGTGTCATCGCGGTAGTCGGCCGAGCGCAGTACCACGAACAGGGTGTCGTCGTAGCGTTCCAGTTTCGGGCGCTGGTGGGCTGTGATGGCGTCCTCTACCGCCAGTCCGTGCAGCCCGAGCTGGCCGGCGGCGTCCACCAGCTGTGCCTCGGCCGGTCGGTACAGGCCGATCCAGGCCATGCTGCTGGCTTGCCGCTCCAGCATTCGGAAGGTGTCGGCCAGCGTGATCGGGGACGCGGCATGCCGCCCGTCCAGGTAGACGACGTTGTTGATGATGCTGGTTTCTGAGGTCACACCGGGGATGCTGCACGGTGCCCCGTGCGTGGCCGCGGCAGGATGCCGTCATCGTCAACGGATCGACCGATGATCTGCGCGGCGACCTCGGTCATGCGCAGCCGGGCGTGTTCGACGTCGGGGCAGACGTCGAACACGCTGTCCAGTCCGGTGATCGTCAGTGGCCGCAACACCACGCGTGTACATGCGACCAGACACATCCTGATGCCCGCCGTCTCCGCAGCTTCCCTGGCAGCGACCAGGACGGTGATACCGGCTGCACCGAAGAAGGTCACTTCGGTGAGGTCTACCACCAGTTGTGGGCAAGTGGGTCGCACGTGATCGAGGAGACGATCACGCAGCAGCGGGCTGGTGGACGAGTCCACCTCGCCGCACACCGCGAGTACGACCGCATCGGGCGGGGCAGGGCACACCATGACGGTCAGAACCTCCCCATCTGGCTGGAAGTCTGGCCGGACAGCAGCTGCGCGTGCCGGACGGCCCGTCGACACGTGTTGGAGGAGGGGTGTCATGGGGACATCTCCTTGGTCGGGCAACGTTGCGCCTGCCCGGTTGCTTGTGAGGCGGACGGTCGAGCGCACCACGGAGGCCCAGTCACGCTCGTCGAAGATCCAGATCACTCTGGCTGAAATGTCGATCTGACCGTGCAACACGTCGTGCCGGGCACAAGCGGGAGCGGATCGCCAGCGGCCGGACGTTCGCGGACACAGCAGTCACGTGATTGTTCCATTGGGACTGTCTGGAAAGGCCTGCGCTGTGTCCCTGGTCGTGAGCGCGAGGATCCGGTCGATCATCAGGTCGGCTTCCGCCGCGCTGAACAGGCCCAGCCCGACCGTGTGCTGGACGGACGCGACCGTGCTCCGGCGGGGTTCCGCGATCCCCGCGACCGCGCCGTGGTAGCGGGAAGCTGATCAAGACGCGCCATGGGAATTCCCCCGGTCGGATGTCGTCATGCCGGGGTCCAGGGCACTTTCTGGGAACGATACTCCCTTGTCCGGACAACGTTCGATCATCGCGTGCCCCGGTGCCGGCCGGCCGCACACGCGCAAGACGCCCGGCCGTGTGCACGGCACGTCGTGTTCGCCCCCTTACCGGCGCTGCCTGAGGGTTCTCGGCGTGGGCTGAGGGCACCGGAGGCGAAGGAGGGACGGCGGTGTCGTTGGTGCCGCCTCAGGCGCAGGAGCGATCACCGGCGCCCACTCATCGGGTGAACCGGAGACAGGAGCGTCGCGATGGTCTCGGATCAGCTCAGTCCCCCCGCACGGCACCGGCTGACCGACGCGGTCTCGCGTTGCGCTTGCAGTTGAAACCGCCTGGGGCGGCACTCGGGCCCGTCGACGGCGGCTGGTGGCCGTGGTCGGACGAGCTGGCAGCCGAGCTCCCCGTGCTGGTCACCGCGCTCGGCGCACGGCTCGGTCCGGTCAACCGTGTGTCATACCGTCTCGACACCTGGACCACAGTGGCAAGGAAAACACCCGTCGACGGTTGAATGGTCCGGTTCGAAGGCTTCCGATCGATCGATCGACCCGCACACCGTCTGGTGATCGGGTCCGATCACCGGCGGGTCAGCCTGCTCGTCGTGCCGCCTGGCGTCCCGGAGGGTGCGGCACGCGTCCGCCACCGGCCACGACTCGACCGCGAGCGTCGCGGCCATCCTGGCTGGCAACGGCGTGCCGCTGGACGCCCACCACCTCAGCCCTGTGCTCATCCCCAGGACCCGCCAGGCTGAGCCGGCGGAAGAACGCTGGGAAACCGAAGGCGGACATCTGGTGACCAGGAAGCAGCCAGCCGAGAACCGGACGCTGTTCAGGGTGACGATCGGCGGGACTTCCGCTGCGGACTTCGCTCAGCAGACTCGCACCCTGTCGCCGTGGCGATCAGCGACGCGAAACGGTATCGCTACCAGCGTGCTCGGCGTAGGTTCGAGGGTGACCGGGTGACCTCCCGGCTCCACCAGGTGTTGTTACGTTGGCCCGGACCCCGCTGACACGCGCCAGGGTCGACGGGACGTGGACGCCATGCCGAACGCCTTCAGTGCCGCTGACAGCTCGGACGGCCCGCCGCAGGGTGGGTTCCAGTTGCCGTCCGCTGATCTGCCACGCCTGGAGCTGGAGAAACTGCTCGACGAGGTGTCGGCGCGGGCGCAGGACGTGCTCGCCACTCAGGGCCGGTTGCGGCAGCTGTTGCACGCGCACGCCGTAGTGGCCAGTGACCTGAGCCTGCAAGCGGTGCTGCAGCACGTCGTGACCTCGGCACGGGATTTGCTGGAGGCCCGCTGCGCGGCGCTTGGTGTGATCGGCGAACACGGCCTGCTCGACGAGTTCGTCCATGTCGGCATGGACGAGAACACCGTGGAGCGAATCGGGGAGCTACCCTGCGGCAGGGGGAGCGCGGCGACGGCGAGACGGGACTTCATCCGTGAGTCGATGGAGTAGCCCACGATCCGGTTGGAACAGGCGTCCTTGACCGTGCAGAGATACAGCTTTCCTTCGGCGGTGTGGTGTTCGGTGATGTAGGCCAGCCACAACCGGTTCGGCGCGGTGGCGGTGAAGTCGCGGCGGATCAGGTCGTCGTGGACCGGCGGGCCGGTCTTCTTGCCGTTGCGGCCGCGTTGCTTGCCGAACGCACTCCACCAGCCCATGGACGAGCAGATCCGCCACGCGGTCCGATCCGCTGTCGCCAGGCCGGCGTCGCGGGCTTCGTCGGCCAGGAACTAGTAGCCGAACTCCGGGTCGTCGCGGTGGGCGTCGAACAACGCGTTCGCTCGATACGCCCGATCGAGTTCGGTGGCGGTGACCGGCCGGGCACGCCACCGGCAGCACGGCTGTCGGGCGATCTTCAGGACCCGGCACGTCACCGCGACGGGAATCCCGTCGGCGGCGAGCTCGTTCACGAGCGGGTAGAGCCTTTTCCCGGCAGGTTCGCCTGCGACAGATACGCGGTTGCGCGGCGCAGGACCTCGTTCTCCTGCTCAAGCAGCTTGATCCGCTTGCGCGCCTCCCGCGGCTCCGCTGACTCGGCCCTGCTCGCACCGGGCTTGGTGCCTTCCTCGACCTCGGCTTGCCGCAGCCACGTGAACAAGGTCATCGGGTGAACCCCGAAGCCCTTCGCGATCTGCTCGACGGTCACGCCGGGCTCGCGGTCACGGGCGACCCGCACGACATCGTCGCGGAACTCCCGGGGGTGGGGCTTGGACACAGCGACATCTTCCCAGCTCACCATCACGGCAAGCCAACTCAGATGTCACCTGTCGGTGCAGCAGACCCTGTACTGGTGATGACGGGTTCTGCTGTGGACGGGGAGTCGGTGTGCCGGGCGTCGACATTGCGACGCCAGGGGATCTCGTTCTGGCGCGACCAGCTTTCGCACGTCGGACAGCATTTCGACTCGCAGAAAGCACGCGCAACACGATCGGGTGCCCATTCGAGACGGTGGATTTGCTGAAAGGGAGGAAATTGCGCAATGAGGGAGTCGGTGGCAGGATGCGCGGTCGCCCGCAGGGCGATCGTCGCTGATGATCCAAGGCCGTGCGGTGAATCCTGAAAGGACTTGATGCCGGGTGGACGTGTTCGATCCTGTGCCGGTGCTTCCGGTGGTGGTTCCCTTGGCGGCGGTGGCCTTCCTGGCGTTGCTGTGGGTCCTGCACCGCCGTGGCCGTCTCACGGTGCCGCGTGCCGGTGTCGCTCTCGCGCTCTGCGTGTACGTCGCCGGAGTCGTTGCGAACACGGTGTTCCCGATCTACCTGAGCGCGCCGGCGACGGAAGCGCGATGGAAGGTCTACTTCGGACTGGTCGACGGCTACGACGTGGGTGACGCGGTGACGAACATCCTGGTGTTCATGCCTGTGGGCATGATCGTGCCGCTACTTCTGGCCACACCTTCGTGGTGGCGTGTGCTAGTCGCGTCAACGGCATTCAGCGCGGTGATCGAGTTGAGCCAGTTCTTCACCGGCAACCTCTGGGGCGGTGGCCACCTGGCCGACGTGAACGATCTGCTCTTCAACGTGGTCGGCGGTGTGCTGGGTTACGGCGTGTTCTCCCTGCTGACTCGAGTGCCGGCCCTCGCCGCTTTCATCGACCTGTTCCGCTGGAGCGACCCGCGTCCTGTGGTCAGTTCGTCATCGCGGTGACCGGTCGAACCGGCGGCGGATGTCCAGCAGGTGGTGCCGCAGCTCGTGCAACGTGTGCACCGCCGGCCCAGCGCACAGAATGCTCGACCGCTTCCGGGTGCGAAACGGGGAGCATGCGCTCCCAGTCACCGGGCTCGAGCAGGTCCAGCACCCGCGCGAACATCGCGGTGAAGTCCATGAGCCGGTGTGCGACGTCGCCGGAATCCAAGCCCTGGCGCGGCAGGTCCTGGCCGGGTTGCCCGACGACGACCTCTGCGATGTCCTGCAGGTCATCGCAGAGTTGTTGTTGACCAGCTGGTGGTAGCCGCCGTCCACCGGCTTCAGCCGCCACTGCTGGCTCGCCGCGTCAGGGCTGCGCTGCTCCTGCTGAATCCGGACGCCGTCCGCTCCCGCCACGTCCAGCGCGTTGCCGCTGCGCACCGACACGAACCGGTAGTACGCACCGGCGTCGACGGCCACCGGCTCCGAGTCGCCCCACACCACCCCCAGGTACGCACCGGCCGGCGCCGACACCCCCAGCGCCGCGGTGATCACCGTCAACCGGCCGCGGTGGTGCTTGCGTCCCGCGGTCCACCGGCCCGGCGGTCCGCAGTGGACCCGGTCTTGCTCATAGCAGCGCTCCTTGAGTCTGCCGTGCCTTGGCACGGCACCGAGATCGGTGATCGTCTTCCGACCTACGTGCAAGTTGCCGCTGCTGCGGGAAAGGTTTCCGCCGAATCCGGAATCCTCGTGGACCTGCGCACCACGAGACCGGCCAGTCGGTGTCGCCGTCCCGGCTACTCGCGTTCGACGACGATCGCGCAGGCGGTCGCTCCGGCGCCCGTGCCGATCAGGAGCGCGCACTCACCGGCTCCCAGCAGGTCACCCGCCAGGACGTCAGCCAGGTTCGCCGGCAGGTCCCCGGCCCCGAGGTGCCCGGTGTCCGCCCCGAACGCGCGGTAGCGGTCGCGCAGCGCACGTGGCAGGGCACGTCGCACGACCTGGTCCGTCACCTGCGCACCCAGCCGGTTCGACGAGACGAGTGCGATGCGGTCGCGGGCCGTGTCCTCGTCCCCCAGACCGGCGTCGGTCAGTGCGGTGCCGACGGCCTCCTGGATCACCTCGCGGGAGCCCTTCAGGTTCGCCGCGAACCCGAGCGCGTCCTCCTGGGGACCGGAGACCGGCTCGGGCAGCGGGCGGAACGGGTGGAAGGCCGGGAAGGTCTCCTCGAGCTGCGGGCGGCCCGCCGAGCCGACGGAGCGGATGACCAGCGGGCCCTCGTCGCGGCCCAGCAGAACGGCGGTCGCGCCGTCCCCGAAGACGGTGGCGGGGGCCGTTCGCCACCGGTCGTACGGGAGCGCGCTGAAGTTGCCCGCGGTGGTGCACAACGCGTGCCGGACGCTGTCGTCCGCCTGCATGAAGGTGGTGGCCCAGCCGATTCCCGCGGCACCGCCGTTCGACATCTGCGCCAGCCCGATCGCGACGGCCCGGGACGCGCCGAGCACCCTGGCGAGCCGGTGCGCGGGCGACCAGGGGTCTTCCACTCCCGGAGTCATGCCCGCGTAGGTGACGAGGTCGATCTCCGCGGGATCCACGCCGTGGTCGCCGAGGCACTGCCGAGCCGCCTGCCACCCCATCCACCAGGCGGGCACCGCGGCGCCGACCGGCACCTCGGAGCACGCGGCCCCGGCGGCCTGTTCCGCGGTGACCGCTCCCGCTGCGACGGCACTCGCCGCCGGGTAGCGCTCGTCGGGCAGCCACGTCGTCGCAGCGCTGATCCGGACGGTGCGCTCGACCCTCATGCCGGTCGCTCGTCGGGTCGAAGGCGGACCGGGACGGAGAACAGGGTGCGGTCACCCAGGTTCGTCGTCCAGCGCAGGTCTTCGAGCGGGACGGCGAGGGACAGCTGCGGGAACCGCGCGAACAGCGCGGGGAGCGCGGTGTTCGCCGTGGTCAGCGCCAACGGCGCACCCGCGCAGAAGTGCGGGCCGTGCCCGAAGCCGATGTGACCGGTGTTGCCTGCGCGGGGCACGACGAGCTGATCCGCGTCCGGGTAGGCCGACGGATCGCGGTTGGCGGCGGCGACCACCACGAGAACGGTGGCGTCGCGCGGGATCGTGACCCCGCCCACCTCCACGTCCTCGGCGGCGAACCGCCAGGTCGCGCACGGCGTCGGCGGGTACCGGCGCAAGACCTCCGCGAGCACCGCCGAGCACGACGCCGGACCGGCCGTGATCGCTTCGAGCAGGTCTTCCCTGGTGGACGCCAGAGCGGCGGTGTGAGCCAGCAGCGTCGTGGAGGTCGTGGTCCCGGCGAACACGGTCAGGGCGACCATCGACATCACCTCGGCCAGGCTGAGCCTGCCGCCGGGGTGGTAGTCGCGGAAAGCCAGCTTCAGCAACGTGTCGGTGCCGGGGAACCGGTCGTGGTCGTCGATCGCCTCCAGGATGAGCTGTTGCTGCGCGTCCACGGCTTCCCGCGCCTCCGCGCTCCGCGGATCTGCGTCTGCGACGACTGTTCGCACAGCGGGGAGCAACCGGTCGAGGAGGGACTTCTCGATTCCGATGACCTCGCTCATCACCGACGTCAGCACCGGCCCGGCGAACGCGGTCACCAGGTCGGGCGCGGTCGCGGCGGCCAGGGTGTCGAGGCTGGTCGCGACGATCTCGGCGATCCGCTGACGGCGCCGGTCGACGGCCTTCGGGGCCAGGCACCTGGTGAGCAGCTCCCGCAGGCGGCGGTGGTCGGCTCCGTCGGTGTTCAGCACGTGCCGGCCCAGCACCGCGTAGCTGTCCTCGGGGTGCCTGCCCCCGTCGAACAGGTGGGCGGGATCGGACAGCGTCGCCGGGTCCTTCCTCAGCCGGCTGTCCAGCAGGACGGCTTTCGCCTCGGCGTAGCGGGCCACGACCCAGACCCGGAGCCCGGTCGACAGCACGACCTGCTGAACCGCGTCTCCTCGAACCAGCGCGGCCAGCATCGAGTCGTTGTCGGTCTGGTTCGGACTCAGCGCGAAGACGCGGGACACCGGGTCACACCCCGCTGTCGGCGAAGAGCCGCTCGCGCACCTCACCACGACGCCACTTCCCGCTGCTGGTCCGCGGCAGCCACCCCCGCGCGACGAGCCGGACGTCGACGTCGGCCAGCCCGACCTCATCGGCGATCCGGGCACGGATGCCGGCGACCAAGGCGGCCTGGTCGTCGGTCTGCGTCTCCGCCACGACGACCATGCGCTCACGGGACACGTCCGCCACGACGACCACGTGACGCTGGTAGACGCCGTCGAGGTCGCGGACTGCCGTCTCCACGTCGTGGGCGTGGAAGTTCCGGCCGGCCACCACGATCATGTCACTTCGCCGGCCGGAGACGTAGAGCTCACCGCCGAGCACGAACCCGGTGTCCTGCGTGCGGAACCAGCCGTCCCGGATCGCGGCGTCGGTGGCGGCGCGGTCGTCGAGGTAGCCGCGCAGCATGTTCGCCCCCCGTGCTTCGATCTCACCGAAGTGCCCTTCGCCCAGCACCCCGCCCGCGCCGTCAGTGATCCGGAACTCGACGCCGGGGAAGGCGGGACCCTGCGACACGACGGGCACCGCACCGGGTTCTGGGCCGTCGTGGACCACCACCCGGCCACCGTCCCGCAGTGACGCCCGGTCGACGTGGACGACCTTCGCGACACGGCCGGCGGGTTGCAGCGAGATCCCCACGCAGAACTCCGCCGCACCGTAGCCCGGCGTCATGACGGTCGGGCGGGCGCCGAGCGGGCCGAGCAGTTCGTCGAACCGCCGCAGCGTCGAGGAGGCAACGGGTTCACCGGCGTTGATCGCGGCCTTCCACCCGGTGAGGTCGATGCCGTCGAGCCGCCCGGCCGCGGCCGCGTCGAGGATGCGGTCGTAGGCGAAGTTCGGGCCGGTGAAGAACGCGATGCGCTGGTCGGCGAAGTACCGGAGGGTTTCCGCGGTGCGCCGGACGAACGTCACGGGGCTGAACATGTGCAGGTCGCTGCCGGTCACCAGGTGGGTCAGCAGCGTCACGAGCCCGAAGTCGTGGAACAGCGGCACCCACACCATCGCGGCGTCCCCGTCCTCCACACCGCCCCGCTCCGCTGTGCCCAGCACGCTGGCCACCAGGGCACCGTGTTCGATCATCGCCCCCTTGGGCGAGGAGGTGCTCCCGGAGCTGAACTGCACCACGGCCAGGTCCTGCGGTTTCGGTGTCGCGGACCGCGGGACTTCCGGCTGCGGTGCGCAGTCTGCGATGCGCACCACCGCGACGTCCGGGTACCGCTCCTGCACGGCGGCACCGAACTCGTCGAACGGCGGTCCCACCAGGACGCACCGGAGGTCCGCGCTGCGGACCAGCGCGTCCATCCGCTCCAGAGCGGACTCCAGTCCCCCTGCGAACGACGGCACGGGAATCGGCACCGCCGCGACGTTCGCGGCGAACACCCCGAAGAGCGCGGAGACGAACTCCGGCGACGTCGCGGCGAGGATTCCCACCCGGTGGCCGGGCCGGTCGTCCAGACCCGCGCGGCGCAGTTCCGCAGCGACCCCGTACGCCCGTGCCGGGATCTCCCGGTGGGCCAGCGAGGTGTTCAGCTCCGGGAAGACCAGCTCCCCGGCCGTCCGCTGCGCGAGGACCGGCAGCAGGTCGGCCATGGTGCGGAGCTCCCGGGTTTCGGCGAGCCAGCGGAGTCCCGGCTTTTCGTTCCGTGAACCGGGAGGGGTGGCCGTGTCGACTTCCAGCCCCATTGGACTTTCCTCCACCTGGTCCCGATGTGCCGTCACGACGGTGCGAACGCCGGTTCACCGTAGGAAGGACGCAGGGTGTCGACCATCTCCTGTTCCGATAAACGGAACGACCGCGAAGTCCGGGCCCAGATCACGCACGGCGGCCGCGAACCGGTCAGCGCGCCCCGGAGGAGCGGATCCCGGCTTCGACCAGGTTCGCCAGATCGGCCACGGTCCGCACCCGCACCAGGGTGTCGGGGTCCAGTTCGAGGGCGAACTCGTCCTCGATGGCGGTGACCGCGGTGAGCAGCCGCAGCGAGCTGGCGTTCTCGAGGTGGGTGAGCTGTGCGTCGAGGGCGATCTCGGCGACGGGCACGTCGAGCGCGGCCGACAGGTGGCCGACCACCACTCGCGCGAGGTCATCGGGTGACGTCATTCGGACATCCTCTCGGCTGCAACCGGCCGCGCCTGGAAAGGCGGCATCTCCCGAACGACGCTATCAGCGAGGTTCAGCTGTGCAGCTCCGTTCTTCTCGTGCCGCCCTCCACAGCAGATGGTGAACCGCAGGACCCGCAGCGGCTCTTCTCCGGACGTTCAGGTGGACGGCCCTCACCGTCCACACTGGACATCCCGGTCAGGCGCCGGTGTGCCTCATCCGGCAGGACGCGCGCCGATGACCGAGCAGACCGTGGTGCCGCGATAACCGAGCCGGACCTGCTCGGGCAGGACGCGCACCGTGAAGTCCTCGGGGAGCGGGTGTGCCTGGAGCCCCGGGGCGTCACCGTAGGGCTCGAAGCCGCAGCGGCGCAGCCGGGTGATCCAGGTGGCGGCCGGCTCGTGCCGCTCGAAGCGCTGGTCGTCGGTGCGCGAGCCGACGATGTTCATGATCTCGCGGGCGAAGAACGTCTTCATGTGGTCCTTCTCCTGCTGGGTGGCCGGAGCGGCCTCGATGGCGCGCAGGATGGTGCCGAAGAACCGCCACGAGTTGAAGAACCGCTGCGGGAAGGACACCTCGTGGTGGTCGGTGTCGAACTCGTTCAGCACCAGCCCGCACGGGTTCAGCTCGCGCAACCGCTGGAAGAACTCGTCCCTGGCGTCGTGACCCGGGCTCGGGTCCTGCATGTGGTGCAGCGCGAGAGAAGCGTTGACCACCAAGGGGACGTCGATGTGGGACAGGCCCATCCAGTCGGCGTCGTCGAGGTCCTCCGCCACCTTCGCCACGGGGCGGAAGTCCAGCTCGACACCGTGCTCGGCCGCGACCTGCCGCAGGGTGCGCTCGGCCGTGGCCAGGCTCTCCCGGTCGGGGTCGACACCGATGACCGTGCAGCGGCGCAGTCCCGGGTTGCCGGTCGCGAGACCGCGCAGCAGCGCGCTCTCCTGGCGGCCGTGCCCGATGCCGACCGACATCAGGGCGAAGTCCTCGGCGGTGCCCACCTGCCCGGCGAGCAGCTCGTTGACGACCCGGCTCGTGTCCATGAACGGCAGGTGGGTGGTGAGCAGGTAGTACAGGTCGATCTGCGGCTGGTCGTAGTCCTGCCGGTACAGGTTGGTCTCCGAGGGGCTTCCGTGCTCCTCGACCCGGTTGACCAGTGCGGCCCGGTAGAACTCGTACGCCGCGTCCTGCGGCTGCACCTCGGGCCCGAGCAACTTCTGCAGGGTCTCCAGCGCAGGACGGGCCTGCGCGGAGCGGCCGGCGTGGACGTGGGCGACGGCGTCGCACAGCAGGGCGAACTTCTCCATCGGGCAGCAGCTCCTCGGGACTGACCAGAACTTCTCGGCATGGCTGTCATCACCGGCGGCATCCGAATGCCGCCGACGGGCTTCTTCACGGGGTGGCGGCCGCGAGGGCGGCCGGTGCCTCCAGGGCTCGTTTGAGGTCACCGAGGAAGACCATCGCGTCACGGCCGTTGACCACGCGGTGGTCGTAGACCAGACCGAGGTGGGCGAACCGGCGGGCTTCCGGCCTGCCCTGCTGGTCGAGGACGAGCTGTTCGTCGATGCCGCCCAGGGAGAGCGCGCAGGTCTGGCCGGGGAAGACGATGGGGGTGGCGAAGACCACGCCGTCGGTGGTGTGCGGGGCGATCAGGATGTTGGCGCCGGTGAGCTCGTCGGCCCGGAAGGTGCCGCGGGCGGCCTTGTCGCGGAACTCGGTGATCAGGTCGGCGATCCGGGTGACGCTCAACGCGGCGGTGTTGTGCACGACCGGGGTGTACAGGCCCTTTCCGGCGTCCACGGCCACCGCGACGTGCGCGCTGGCGGCGGGCTGGACGGTGCCGTCGTCGAGGAGCCGGGTGAACAGGCTCGGGTGTGCCGGGAGCTGGTCCGCCACCGCCTTGACGAGCAGGCCGACCAGGGAGACGACGCTGCCGGTGCGCCGGCGCAGTTGCCGGGCGAGGTCCTGGGCCTGGCCGACGTCGACCTTGGCGTAGGCGGCGGCGGCCGGGATGGTGCGCATCGACTCGGTGACCACGGCGCTCACCGCCCGTTGCTGCGCCGACAGCCGTTGGCCGGTGGGGGCATCGGCTCGTGCGGGGCTGGGCAGCAGCGCTTCGACGTCGGCTGCGCGGATCACGGTGCGGCCCAGTCCGCGCAGGTCGTCGTCGGTGAGGCCGTGCTGGTCCGCGAGGGCGCGCGCCGCCTTGGTGAGCGTCAGACCGGCACCGGTGGCCGGCTCCGGCGGTGCCGCGGGGGCGGCGGCCGGTGCGGAGAGGTAGGCGCGGTGCTCGTCCGCGGAGGCGAAGAGGTGGGCGACGGTCTGACCGGGGCGGCAGTCCGCGCCGTCCGCGACGAGGGTGTGGAGGATGCCGTCTGCGGTGCTGTCGATCTCCTCCTGGGCCTTGGAGGTCTCGACCACCACCAGCGGCTGCCCCTTCTCGACGCGTGCGCCGTGCTCGGCGAGCCACTCGACCAGGACGTAGCCCGCGTCGTTGGTGTTGAGGGTGGGCAGCTTGACGCTGATCACTGGGAGGCCTCCGTGAGGGCGCGGCGCAGTGCGGGCGCCTGGAGCAGGACGGTGTGCTCCAGGTGGGCGGCGGTGGGGATGACACTCGGCCGGGCGCTGAGCAGCAGCACGGGCTGGGCCAGCCGGTGCCACAGGTGCTGGTGCAGCTGCTGGGCGAGCATCTCGCCCCAGGTGCCACCGGCTGCGCTGTCCTCGGCGACGCAGATGCGGCGGGCGCGGGACAACGTCTCCAGCAGCGGTTCGACGGTGAACGGGTGGAGCCGGGAGGGCACGAGCAGCTCGCAGGTGACCTCTTCCTCCAGCAGCAGGGTGCGCATGGCGGCGACGGCTCGCTCGGTCAGGCCGCCGGGGGCCAGGATGATCCAGTCCGGGTCGGCGCAGTCCACGGGGAACACGCGCGCGGTCCGGCTCGGGTCGTCGAGCAGCTCGTACCGGAACAGGTCGTCGACGATCCCGCCCTGGTGCATCGTGCGGGCGTAGAGCGTCTTGTCCTCGAACAACATGCAGGGCTGCTCGCTGGAGAGCATGGCGGTGAGGACGTCCGCGTTGTCGTGGAACGGCGACATCTCGTGCAGGCTGAGCGCGGGGATGCCGATGAAGTGCTTCTGCAGGCTCTGGCTGTGGGTCGGCCCGTAGCCCCGGTTGCCGCCGGTGGGACAGCGGACCACCATGCTCATCGGAACGGTGCGGCCGTACATCGACACGGACTTGCTGGCGAAGTTCAGGAGCTGGTCGAAGGCGAGCGCGGCGAAGTCGGAGAACATCATCTCCACGACCGGGTGGTTGCCGGTCAGCGCGAGCCCCGCTGCGACGCCCACGATGCCGCCCTCGCTGATCGGCGAGGAGATCACGCGTTCCGGGTGGCGGTCCGACAGGCCGCGGGTGGCCTTGAAGGCGCCGCCGTACGGGTCGGCGACGTCCTCGCCGATGACGTAGGCGCGGGGGTCGTCGTCGAGGAGCGCGTGCAGGGCCCGGTTGAGGTTGCCGATCACCCGTTCCGGCCTGGTCACGAGTGCTCCCAGCGGGACGCGGGGCGGGCCTGGACCTCGCGCACGACCTCGGCGATCGCCTGTCGCTGGTTCCGGTCGGCCACGGCGAACTGCTCCGGGTGCTGCGCTTCGTACCGGCGGTACCAGTCGTGCTCGGCCGCGTGCCGCATCACCTCGGCGGGGCGGGAGTCGTCTCCCTTGCTGTGCGGGCCCACCCGGTTCGTGCTGAACTCCACCACCAGGGGCTGGTGCCGGGTGCGGACGTCGTCGACCAGGCCGGACAGCTCCCGGCGCACCACGGCAACGTCGTGAGAGGTGACGTGGTGGTGGCGGATGCCGAAGGCCGCCGCACGCGCCTGGATGGTGCCGGCCATCTGCTGCTCGGTCGAGGTGGACTGGGCGATCCTGTTGTTCTCGACCACGACCAGCAGGGGCAGCCCCCACAACTGGGCCATGTTCAGCGCCTCGTACACCGCGCCTTCGCCCCACGTGCCGTCGCCGACGTGCACCACCGCGATGCGTCCTGGCTCGGTCCGCCGCAGGTGCAGGGCGACCCCCGCGGCCACCGGCAGGCTCTCGCCCTGCACGCCGGTGGACAGGTAGCGGTCGCGGAGGATGTGCTGGCTGCCGCCCACGCCGTTGCACACAGCGCCCTCGCGTCCCATGATCTCCGCCAGCAGGCCGTGCGGGTCGCGGAAGCGGGCCAGGTAGTGGCCGTGGCCGCGGTGGTTGCTGAAGACGTGGTCGCCCTCGTCCAGCAGTGCGTAGAGCGCGACGGGGATGTACTCCTGCCCCAGGCAGGTGTGCGTGGTGCCGTGCAGCAGACCTTGCGAGAACAGCTCCAGCAGGGCCAGTTCGAAGTGCCGGATCATCAGCAGGGTGTCGAGGTCCTCGGCCGCCAGCCGCGACAGGGGTTCCGCGCCCGCCCGGGGCTGAGGCAGCACGGTGGTGCTGCCGCCGACGAGCGGGGGTGCTGTGCTGGCCACATTCGTCTCCCAGTGCGATTCAACGAACAACAGCATTCGAACAAAAGTGCGGCGACCTCATTTTGACTCATTTTTTCAATGCGAGTCGGGCCTTTCCTCGCAAAGTCTGGCAGGTCGACCCAATTCCACAGAAGCCATCATTCCAACCCGTGGGACAAGCTTTTCTGAACAGCATCCGCGTGTACGGAGCGTCCACTGCGCGCAGTCCAAGTTCACCCTGGTGGCCGTTGCGGTGCGTACATCCGGGCTATCAGCTCGATGACTGGTGACGTCGAATACATAGTTGTTCAGTCAAACGGAGTCCACTGAGGAGTGATGACCTTGCGTCTGTCGCAGAAGTTCGGGGTGTCCGCTGTCGTCGCGGTGGCGGTTGCCGCCGGCATGGCAACGCCCGCGATGGCCGATTCCAGCAGCAACGTGTACGGAACATGGCCGAACCGGCTCGCGCACGCGACATTCACGAGCTACGGCGACTCGTTCACGGTCTGGGACGACGAGGCCGACGGCCGGGCCGCCGTGGTGTTCTGGCAGGCGGGGGCGAGGACCGGTGAGTGCGTGAACAGCAAGGGCGACAACACGTCCAAGACCTGCAACTACGACTTCACCGAAGGCGTGCGGGTCACGTGGAACCTCACGGCGCAGGGGTGGGCGAACCCGGGGTGCTGCACCGCGGTCGTGGGACCCACGCAGTACGACAAGGCCTGACCCACCGCCGCGCCACCGGTTGCGGATGACCGTGCAACCGATGGGCGTGGTCACGACAGGCCGGTGACCGTCCACAGCCGAGGCAGTGGACGGTCACCGGCCGTCAGGCTCCCGAGGACGGCCCGAGCACCACCGGGAACGTCCTCGGCGCGTGCACGTGGACACTGCGCCGGAACGTCAGCTCCTCCTCCACGGCGGCGGCCCGCAGCTTCGGGAAGCGGCCGAACAGCGCGGTCAGCGCGACCTCCGCCTCCAGTCGCACGAGGGCTGCGCCCAGGCAGCGGTGGATGCCGTGGCCGAACGCGACGTGGCCGGTGGTGTCGCGGTCCGGGTCGAGGCGGGCCGCGTCGGGGAAGCGGGTGGTGTCGCGGTTGGCCGCCCCCGTGGAGAGCATGACGGAGGCGCCGCGCGGGATGGTGGTCCCGGCGATCTCCAGGTCCTCGGTGGCGAACCGCAGCGAGGCGTTGAGGGCGGGTGAGACCCACCGGAGCAGTTCCTCGACCAGCTCGGGCGCCGTGTCCGGCTTCAGCCGCTCCAGTGCCGCGGGGTCGGCGAGCAGGGCGCGCACGCTGTTGGTGACGAACACCGCGGTGGTCTCGTGGCCGGCCATCAGCAGGAGCATCGCCATGGCGACGATTTCCAGGTCGGAGAGGCGTTCGCCGTTCTCGGAGGCGGCGATGAGGCCGGAGAGCAGGGCGTCGTCCGGGTCGGCGCGGCGCAGCGCGACCAGACCGCCGAGGTAGTCGGCGAGCTGGGCCGAGGCGCGGACCAGCTCGGGTTCCGGGCACTCGTCGATCAGCACGGTCGACCAGTGCGCGAAGTCCTCGCGGTCCAGCTCGGGCACGCCGATCAGCTCGCAGATCACCTCCATCGGCAACGGGATCGCGAAGCGCGCGACGAGGTCCACCGGCTCGTCGGTGGGCAGCGCGGACAGCAGGTCGTCGGCGAGGGTCTGCACGCGGGGGCGGAGCTCGGCGATGCGGCGGGCGGTGAACGCCTGGGTGACGAGCCTGCGCAACCGGGTGTGGTCGGGCGGGTCGAGCGAGGTGAGCATGTGCGACATGGGCGCGGGCAGACCCGGTGGCGCGGTGGCGCGTTCGTCGGCGGGCAGCGCGGCGCGGTAGTCCTTGGCCAGCCGCGGGTCGGCGAGTCCTTCGCGCACGTCGGCGTACCGGGTGACGAGCCAGGTCGGTCCCGTCTCGAAGGTCAGCTCGCGCACCGGGGTGTGGTCGCGGGCGTGGCGCAGCGCGGCGTGCGGGTCGCGCCAGTACAGGTCCATGAACTCGGTGTCGTCCACGGCGCTCAGTCCTTCACCGCGGTCGCGCTCATGCCGGTGACCTGGTGGTCCGGCCAGCGCGCCCCGTCGCCCTTGGGCTCGTCACCGAGGACGGTGACGCGGTACCCGACCCTGCGCCCGGTGTAGTCGTTGACGGCGTGGTGCTGGGTCGCGCGGTTGTCCCAGACCGCGACCGCGCCCTCGGTCCACCGGTAGCGGCACACCCGCTGCGGGCTCTCCGACACGGTGAACAGGTGCGGCAGCAGCACCGCGCTCTCCTCGGCGGTGAGCTGCGGGATGCGCTTGGTGAACATGCGGTTGACGTACAGGGAGCGCCGGCCGGTCTCCGGGTGCACGCGCACGACCGGGTGCTCCGCCTCGCTGCGGAAGGACCCGAACTCCAGCACGTGGACGGCGGTGAGACCGTCGCACAGCTCCCGGATCGGCGCCGACAACGCCTCGTAGGCCAGGTACTGGTTGCTCCACATCGTGTCGCCGCCGACGGCGGGCGACTGCGCGATCTGCAGGACCGAGGCGATGGGCGGCGACTGGGCGTAGGTGACGTCGGTGTGCCAGACGTCGGCCTTGGCGCCCTGCTCGGAGTCGAGCACGACGACCTCCTCGTGCTCGGGCAGCTTCGGCAGGAGCTGGTGCACCTCCAGCTGCCCGAACCGCCTGCCGAACGCCTTGTGGTCCTCCGGCGTGAGCCCGGCGGCGTCGGGGAAGAACAGCACCAGGTGTTCGAGCAGCAGCCGGTGGATCCGGTCGAACAGGGCGTCGTCGACGTCGGCGAGCGCGATGCCGCGGATTTCGGCACCGAGTGCGCAGGTGAGCGGGCGCACGTCGAGAGAGGTCATTTTCCACCCATTCCTGATAACCATTCCGCACACACGGAACGGATGTGCAAAAAATCTTCCGAACGCTTGCTTCCAACGCTTTTCAGCGGCAATCTTCAGATCAGCACAGAACCTCCAGGGAATTCCCGAAAGGATCGCCGTGACCAGTGACAGCTCCGGTACCACCGCTCTCGCCGCCCTCGTGGACCTCGCCACCCCGTTCGCCGTGCGGACGGCGGTCGCGCTGAGGCTGCCCGAGCTGGTGCGCGACGGGCACACCACCACGGCCGCCCTGGCGCAGGCGTGCGGCGCCGACCGGGACGCGCTGGCCCGCCTGCTGCGCCACCTCGTGGCGGTCGGCCTGTTCGCCGAGCAGGCGCCCGGTGAGCACGCGCTCACGCCGGTGTCGCGGGCGCTGCTCGACGAGAGCAACGCGCTGCTGCGGTCGTGGCTCGACGCGGGAGGACCCGGGCTGAAGATGGACCTGGCCTACAGCGGGATGCTGCACGCCGTGCGCACCGGCCGGTCGGCCTACGGCGTGGTGCACGGCAAGGACTTCTGGTCGGACTACCGCGACGACGAGGCGCTGCGCGTGTTCTTCGGGGCGACGATGGCCGGGTTCGCCTGGCAGACCGGCCCGGAGGTCGCCGCCCGCTACGACTGGAGCTCCGTGTCGAGCGTGGTCGACGTCGGCGGCGGCACCGGCGCGCTGCTGGGCGCCGTGCTGACCGAGCACCCGCACCTGACCGGTGCAGTGCTGGACCTGCCCGAGGTCAGGCCGGAGGCCGAGGAGTTCCTCGCCGGCCTCGGCGGCAGGGCGAAGTTCGTCGGCGGCAGCTTCCTCGACCCGCTGCCCACCGGCTACGACGTGCTGATCGTGTCCCGCGTGCTGACCGACTGGCCCGACGAGGACGCCACCCGCATCCTGCGCCGGTGCGCCGAGGCCGTCCCGGACGAGGGGCGCGTGCTCGTGGTCGAGGTCCTCGCCGGCGAGGAGCACGCGAAGAACAACTCGTCGTTCGACCTGCAGTCGCTGACCCTGCTCGGCGGGCGGGAACGCCGGCCGGAGGACTTCGACGCGCTCGCCGCGCCCGCCGGTCTCGTGCGGCGAGCGCGGATCGACGGGCCGAACGGCCTGGTGGTGCTGGAGTACGCCCGCGGGTGAGCTCACCGTGCCGCCTCCGCGGAGGCGGCACGCACCCAGTCCGGCAGCCGGGACGCGCGCGGGTCGGGCAGCAGCTCCACCTGGTGCAGCCGGTCGAGCGGCGTGAGCCGGCGCACCCCCAGCCCGGACATGGTGTGCATGACCTCGTGGCGGATGCGGTCGTTGCGGCCGGTGCCGGTGAGCGCGCGGGCACCGACCCACGACCGGGTCGTGATCATCCGTGCGGCGTTGTGGCTGGTCCGGCCGATGTGGGCGAGGTTCTCCCTGCGGGCGGCGTCGTAGCGGCGCAACGCGTGGTCGACCACGTCGGGCGCCAGCGTCCCGCCCTGGCGCAGCACCGTCGCCAGCTCGTGCGCGTCGGCGATCGAGCTGTTCATGCCCTGCGCGGCCATCGGGTGCACCGAGTGGCCGCTCTCCCCGACCAGCGCGAAGCCCGACGCGACGAGAGCAGGGGCCGTCGACCGGGACACCGGCAGCACCTGCCTGCGGTCGAGACCGGCGCGGAACGGCCCTGCCAGCGGCGCGAGCCCGGAGCACCCGGCCAGCACCCGGTCCGCCCATCCGGCGAGCCCGTCCCGGTCGAGCCCGCGCAGCTCGTCCGGCGCGACCTGGACGTAGAGCCGGACCCGCCGGCCGGGCAACGGGTAGTGCAGCCGCAACCCGCCGTCGGTGACGTAGGCGGAGAAGTCCGGTTCCACGTCGTCGACGTCGTGCAGCTCGAACGCCGCCAGGCGGTGCGGGTAGTCGTGCCGCGCAGCGGTGAGCCCGGCGGCGGCGCGCAGCCGTGAGGAGATCCCGTCGGCTGCCACGACGAGCGCGGCGGGGACGTCCCCGTCGTCGCACCGCACGCCGCTCACCCGGCCACCGGTGCGCAGCAGGTCGCGGACGTGCACGCCCCGCCGCACCTCCACCGCGGCCGGCAGCGCGTCGGTGAGCGCGTCGAGGATGGCCTGGTAGTCGTGGGCCAGCAGCCACGGGTGCGCGGCCGGGAGCCGGCCGTAGTCGAGCACCATCCGCGGCGTGCCGTCGGAGGAGCGGGCGACCAGGCGCGACAACCGGGTGGCGCCCGCGCGGTCGAGCCGGTCGGTCACGCCCCAGGCCGCCAGGACCGCCAGTGATCCCGGTTGCAGCACCTCGCCCTTCGCCACGGGCGCGGGCGTGGGCCGCTTCTCCAGCACGAGCACGCGGCGGCCCAGCCGCCCCAGGGCGCAGGCGGTGGCGAGGCCGGCCACCCCGGCTCCGCAGACGACGACGTCCGGCCCGCTCATCGGGCGGCCGTCCGGTAGCGGCCCAGCGCGCGCAACGCCATGCCGTGCGTGAAGCCGGGGTTGGCGTACCGGCTCACCCGCCGCACGTACTCGTGCACGGGTTCCGGTGTCCACCCGCCCTCGGCGGTGCGGGCGTCGAGCAGCCAGCGCACCCCCGTCGCGACGGCGGCCGGCTCCTCCCCTGCCGCGAGCAGCGACGACACCGCCCAGCCGGTCTCCTCGACCGTGCCGGGGGCGCCGTGGCCGTCACCCCACGATCCGTCGGCGTTGCGCGTCCCGAGCAGCCACGACCGCGCGCGGACCGCCGTCTCGTCACCGGTGCGGCCGCTGCGGGCGAAGGCCTCCAGCACCGCGGCGGTGCCCATCGTGTGCTCCCGGTACCAGACCGACTCGAAGCTCCCGTCCGGCAGCTGGGCCCGGCCGAGCCACCGCAGCGCCCTGCGGACGCGGGTGTCGCCGGCGAGCACCCCGGCGTCGAGCAGCGCGTCGACGGCCTGCGCGGTCGTCATCGGGCACGGGCCGCTGTTGGCGACCCTGGTGTTGCGCACGCACAGTCCCCACGAGCCGCGGCTGTCCTGGCGGTCGCGCAGCCAGCCCGCCGCGGTGCGCACCGCGCCGGCCTGCCCGCTGCCAGGGAGCTTCGCCAGCACGGACACGATCTCGCTGGTCTCGAGGACCGCGGGCCAGCCGTGCGCGCCGGACCAGCCCCAGAACCCCGGCGGGCAGCCGAAGGCGAGGAACGGCCGGTGCTGTTGCAGGGCGACGAACAGGTCCCGCGACGCCGCGAGCCTGGGGTCGTCGCGGTAGCCCGCCTCGACCAGGCCGCGCACCGCGTACATCGTCCAGGCGGCGTCCAGCGGTGTCGTCGCCCAAGACCCGTCAGCGTGCATCGTGCGCCGGAACCACCCCACGGCGGCGTCGACCATGTCCTGGCCGAGCCCCGCGCGGGCCAGGCCGGTGCAGACGAGACCGGTCACCCACGCGTCCTCCGACCACGACCCGGCCGACCCCTCGTGCTCGAAGGCCTGCCGGACCACCCGCAGCGCGTTCGGTTCGGCCCTGCGGGCCAGCAGCCGCTGCAGGCGGGTCAGCGGCCGGTGCCGGGTCTGGGCGAGCCCGAGCGCGGAGGCCATCGGCAGCCGCAGGTCGAACAGCCGCCGGTACAGGCCGGGCAGCAGCGCGAGCTCCAGCGGGAACCGCCGCATCTCGTGCGGGGCGAGCCAGCCGGCGAACCCGTAGAACTGGCGGCACCACAGCACGACCTCCGGGTGCGGGATCGCCTCCAGTCCCCCGTAGTCGGCCATCCAGCGCCGTCCTGCGGCGACCTCCGCCGCGTTGGAGACCGGGTCGACGAGGTGCAGCGCCGCCGCGGACACCGCCGTCGGCCCCGGTTCGCTCGGCAGGCCCGGCACCATCGCCCAGCCGCCGTCGTCGTTGCGCGTGCGGCGCAACCGGTCGGCGCCCGCCGCGATCAGGTCGGCGGCACCGCCGGGGTCGGCGAAGTGCAGCGCGGTGATCGCGCCGGCGGTCGCGAGCGTGGAGCGCAGGCTGCTCGCCCCGTAGTCGAACACCCCGTCCTGGCGCTGGGCGGCGAACAGCACCCGCGCACCGTCGGCGATGGCGGTCTCCAGCTCCTCAGCGGTGCCGGTGTCGACCGAGGTCATGACCTCTCCCCTCTGTTGTCCGCCCCGTCGGGGAACTCGTGTCGTGAGCGCATCCGGGCCTGCAGGACGAGCGAGAACGCGAGCGCCGGTGCCACGACCAGCACCGCGGTCCACGGGCCGGCCGCACCCGCCACCACGGCGGCGGCGAGCACCAGCCGTTCCGCGACGAGCAGCTCGTGCGAACGCAGCGCGCGCCTCGGGGTCAGCGCCGCGGGCCGGGCCACCCGCAGCGCGCACCCGCCGAGCACGACGGCGACACCGAACAGGGCGAGCTGGGCGCCGGGCCGTGCGGCGACCAGCGCGCTGAGGCCGACCGCCGCGGTTCCGGCCGCCCACAGCACGGTGGCGAGCCGCACCGCCGCGGGCACGCCGTGGCGCACCGGCACCGACCGGTAGCCGCCCGCGCGGTCCCCGTCGACGTCGCGCACCGTGCCGATGAGGTTGGACGCGGTGTCGTGCAACAGGAACCCGAGCGCCACGGGCAGCAGCTGCGGTGGTGGCCAGGGCACCGCGATCATCGCGCCGATCACCAGTGCGAGCGCCGACAGCACGCCGCGGCTGAGGTTCCCGCTGAACCCGAGGCGTTTGAACACGGCGCTGTAGGCGACGATCCCGCCGACCGCCAGCGCGAAGAACGGCAGCACGCGCCAGTTGAACCCGACGACCACGGCCAGCGAGACGACCGCGCAGCCGATGCCGGTGGCCAGAGCCGCGGCGGGTGACAGCCGCCCGGACGGGATGGGCCGCTGCGGTTTCGCGATGGCGTCGAGGTGCCGGTCGAAGTGGTCGCCGAGGTAGTGACCGGCGAGCCAGCCCAGCACGGGGGCCAGCACTGCGGCGGCGATCTCCGCCGGCCGGTCACCGCCCGCGACCAGCACGCCCGCGAGGCCGAGCAGGGCCGGGTAGCACGTCGTGTAGGGCCGCCAGGTCTGCCAGTGCGCCAGTGCCCGCTCCCGCACCGCGTGCCCGGTGGCCTGGAGCGCGCGCACCTCAGCGGTCACGGTCGACCGCGATCTCGGCGATGGCCGCGAGCCGGTCGGTGGCGGCCGCGCCCGGCAGCCCCCGCAGGCAGGCGAGCGCGAGCCGGGACCGGTCGTGTGCGCCGCGGCGGGCCTCGTCCAGCGCACCGCTGTCGGTCACCGCGAACCGCAACAGCTCCAGCGTCTCCTCCGGTTCGAGCGCACCCGACAGCGCGGTCTCCACGGCCGCGCGGTGCTCCGGCCGGCCCTCGCGGTGCGCGAGCAGCACCGGCCACGTGGGACGGAGGTTGGCCGCGTCGCTCGCGTCGGGTTTGCCCGACGTGCCCGCCCCGAGGTACGGCAGCAGGTCGTCGTGCATCTGGAAGGCCACGCCCGTGTGGTGGCCGTAGTCGCCGAGCTGGTCGACCTGCCCCGCGGAGCCGCCGCCGAGCAGCGCGCCCGCCCGGCACGCGGCCCGGAACAGCGCCCCCGTCTTGGCGGCGGCGACGTCGAGGTAGTCCTCCAGCGCGCTGCCGGGCCGGGTGGCGCCGGGCGACACCATCGTGGACTCCAGCACCTGCCCGCGGCACAGGTCACCGCCCGCGTGGGCGAACTCGGCGACGACCGCCATCACCACCCGCGGCGGCGCGGCGCATTCGGCGACCGAGGCGAACAGGTCGAACAACAAGGCGTCACCGGTCACGATGGCGTCCGCGACGCCGTAGCGCGCGTGCACGGAAGGCCGGCCGCGGCGCAGGTCGTCGCCGTCGATGATGTCGTCGTGCACCAGTGACGCCACGTGCAGGTGCTCGACGGCCACGGCGGCGGGCAGCGCGGTCTCGGCGGTGCCGCCGACCGCCTCCGCCGACGCGACGAGCATCAACGGCCGCAACAGCTTCCCCGGCACGGCCATGGCGTAGTGGGTGAGCTCGCCGAACCGGTCACCGGAGCGGGGACGGCGGCGCGCGAGGGCGGCGCGGATCGCCTCGGCGGGGTCGTCGGTGCGCAGCGCCTCGCTCACCGTGCCCGTCATCGCACGGCCCCCTCGACCGGCCGTCCGCTGAACGCGCGGGCCGCCGTGAGCACGGCGTCGTTGGCCTCCGGCACCCCGGTGCTCACGCGCACGCCGCCCGCGACCTCCCGCACCGCGATCCCGTGCTCGGCGAGGTGGGCGATGAACTCCTGGTTGCGCGGCCCGAGCCGCACCCACAGGTAGTTCCCGCCGCTGGGCGGGACGTCGTAGTCGAGCTCCCGCAGCCCCGCGCGGACCCGGTCCCGTTCCGCGGCCACCGCACGGCACTGCTCGCGCATGCGGGCCCCGGCGTCGAGCGCGGCCAGCGCGGCGGCCTGGGCGACGGTGGGCACTCGGTGGAACGGCGCCACCCGCCGCAGCGGTCCCACCACCTCCTGCGCGCCGACGAGGTAACCGACCCGCAGGCCGATCAGGCCGTGCGACTTGGAGAACGTGCGCACCACCGCGAGCCGCGGATCGGCTGACAACGTTGTCGCGTCGGCGATCTCGGCCTGGTCCGCGAACTCGCGGTAGGCCTCGTCGACCAGGACGAGCACGTGTTGCGGCAAGGCGGCGAGCAGCGAGCGCAGCCACTCCTCGCCGAGCACCTCGCCGGTGGGGTTGTTGGGGTTGCAGACCAGCACCACACGGGTGTCGTCGGTGACGGCGGCCGCGACCGCGCGGAAGTCCTGCTGTTCGCCGGGCACCGCAACCGGTTCGGCACCCGCGTTGCGGATCAGCAGCGGGTAGAGGTCGAAGGACGGCCACGCGTGCACCACGGAGGTGCCGGGGGCGCAGTGCGCGGTCAGGAACTGCTGCAGCAGCGCCCCGGAGCCCGCACCGGCGACGACCCGGTCCGGCGTCGTGCCGAGGTCGGCGGCCAGCCTGCGCTCCAGTCCCGCGGCGAGCGCGTCACCGGTCAGGTTGACGTCGGCGAGCGAGTTCACCAGCGCCTCGCGCACACCCGGCAGCGCAGGCCAATGATTTTCGTTCAACGCCAATTGGTGAATGATTCGACTCAATTCGCAAACCTCCCGGAGAGGGCGTGATTTCGAACCTACAATCGCCCTCCTGGCACGTCAACACCACCACCGGGACAAACGTCCGCTTAACGCCGGTGAAACCTTTACGCGCGCACGCGCTTAGAACTCCGCTTCCTGCCGAGTCAAGTGCAGAAAATGCATCCGGCCGGCTGCGCATTTCTCAATTGGGATTCCGGCGACGTGCCGAAACGCGGTCAGGCGTGCCCGCGCGGGCACCATGCGGTGGCTGCGCGGACACGCCTGACGTCGGAAGGGGAGCCGAATGGCCGCCTATCGAGATTTCGCGGACTACCCGGATGCGGGAGCGGGGCGACTACGGTACCGGCCGGTCCATGCGCGGGTAGCGGCTGGATACCGCCGTCCGAATGACTTCCGTTCCGGTTCTCGTCCCGGTCCGTCACCCGGCCGGGGCGCTGCCGGGCAGCATTCGATGGCTGTTCGTCCCGGTGCGGGCACTCAGTTGAGCGGCCGGGTGTCCTCCGGCACACCGCCGCCCTGGTGCACCGCCTCGACCAGCTTCGCCAGCGCGGTCAGGGCGACCCGCTGGGACAGCGGCCCGTAGGACACGCGGGCCACGCCCAGCTCCTGCAGCCGCGCGAGGGCCGGGAGGCCGGGCAGGCCGATCAGGGTGAGCCGCCGGGGGCCGAACGCCTCGACGAGCGTGCCGATCTGGTCCTCGTCCAGCTTGCCGGGCACGAAGACCACCGGTGCGCCGGCGTCGAGGAACGCCCGCCCGCGTTCGACGGCGTCGGCGAGCACCTCGGCGGGGTCGCGGTCACCCGCCTTCACGAACGCGTCCGTGCGCGCGTTGAGCACGAAGTCGGGAACGCCCTCCGCGTTCGCCGCCCTGATCGCGGCCTCGACGGCCGCCACGGCCTCGGGCAGCGGCTTGAGCTGGTCCTCCAGGTTCGCGCCCACCGCGCCGGCGGCGATGGCGCGGCGCACGGTGTCACCGGGGTCGCCGTAGCCGGCCTCCAGGTCGGCGGTCACCGGCAGCTCCGTCGCGGCGGTGATGCGCCCGACCTCGGCGATCATCTCCTCGACCGGGATCTGCTCGCCGTCGGGGTAGCCGCGGCTCGCGGCGATCGAGTGGCTCGCGGTCGCCAGCGCCTTCGTGCCGGGGACGCCGGCGACGACCTCGGCGGTGATGACGTCCCACACGTTGACCACGGTGAGCAGTTCGGGGTCGGTGTGCAGGCGCAGCAGGCGGGTGGCGAGCTCGGACGGGTCGGCGGGCACGGGTTCCTCTCGGAGGACGGTCAGGACACGGCCGGGTAACCGTCGGCGCGCAGCAGCCTGGCCAGGTGCGCGGCGTTGCGCGCGGCCGTGGCGTTGGTCGACTTCACCTCGTCCGGCGTCTCGTCCAGGTCGTTGTAGTCGACGGTCTGCATGGCCTGGCCGTTCCAGTAGGTGCACCCCTGGGCCGGGATCGAGAACCCGACGTCGTTGAGCGCCTGGAACAGGTCGGCGACGATCTTGTGCGCACCGTCCTCGTTGCCGACGACCGCGACCAGCGCGACCTTGCCGAACATCGCGGGCCGCCCTTCGTCGTCGGTCTCCGACAACGCGGCGTCGAGCCGTTCCAGCACGCGGTGCGCCACGCTGGAAGCATGCCCCATCCAGGTCGGGGTGGCGAGGATCAGCACGTCCGCCGCGCCGATCTTCTCCCGCAGCGCGGGCCACGCGTCCCCGTCGCCCATGTCGGCCTCGACACCCGGCTTGACGTCGTGGTCGACCACCCTGACCACCTCGCCGGTCACGTCGTGCGCCCGCAGCTCCGCCAGCAGCTGGTTCGCGATGAGCTCGCTGCTCGACGGGGCGGGCGAGGGCTTCAGGCTGCAGACGAGGGCCAGTGCACGCATCGAGAACCTCCACGTTGGCGCACCTGGTCACCGACGACCGGCGCGTGCCCGCTGAGTCCCCGTGGGACACCGGTCCGAAACGTCCGCCCACACCCCCGCGCGCACGATCAGCCGGTCGGGTCGGCACTCCTTCGTGCGTTCTTCAGCTGCTGCTGGAGGTCGTCGACCTGCTGCTGGAGCCGGGCGACCTGGTGGGGGTCCGGTGTCGGCTCCTCGTGCCGCAGACCGGTGGACTCGGCCTTGAGGATCTTCGCGGAACGCCCGAGCGAGCGTGCCATCTCCGGCAGTTTCTTGCTGCCGAACAACAGCAGGACGACCGCACCGATGATCAGCAGCTCGGTTGCTCCCAGGTTTCCCATGCGCTTCTGCTCCCTCTCGTCGGACCCGTTGTCGAGAGTACGTTGCACCGCAGGAGCATCTGCGTTCGGCGACCACCGTCACACAGTCCAAAACAGACATTCCGCGGGTAGCGCGGAAAACCGGCGCGTCCTCCCCTCGCGCGGCACGTGATGAGCCGCGCCGGTGTGGGTACCCCTCAGCGCACACCATGTGACGATCGCGGGAGTGACCATGCCGGCAACGGTTTCCGACGAGCACCTGACAGCGGTGCTGCGCACCTTCGTCCGCACCGCCTCGCCGGCCCTGGACGCCGTGCGCAGGTCCGGGCCGCGCGAGGTCGTGGCCGACACACCGCTCAGCCTGCCCAGGCGGGTGCTGCGCCGGGTCGTCGTGCTGCGCGTCCCCGGCACCGCGGCCTGGGCGCGGATGGACACCGCGCGGCGTGTCCGCTGGTGGACCGGCCCGTTCGGCAGGCTCACCGCCGCCGTCACCGCCATCCCCGGCCTGGGCGGTGTGCTCGCCAGCCGGTTGCCCGTGCAGGACCTGCTCGGCAGCGCCGCCCAGGGCCTGATCCTCTGCGCCATCGCGGGAGAGTGCGGCGTCACCGACACCGACACCCGCACGCGCCTGCTCGCCGCGGTCCTGTTCGACCGCACGCTCCCCGCGCAGCTCACGAGCGCGGAGACCACCACGGCTCCGCCCAGCCGCGGCAAGGCGGGGCTCGGCGGCGCCCTGTGGCGGCTCGCCCAGGAGCTGCGCGGCATCGACTCGCTGCTGGGCAGCCGGCCCACCGGCGGCCGGCTCCTCGGCGTGCTGGGTTCCCTGCCGCTGCTGGGCTTCGTCGGTCACTACCTGGCCGAACGGGCTGGCACCCGCACCATCCGCAAGCGTGCGCTGACCTGGCTGACCGCGCACCGCGGGACGGCTCGGCACGCGGGAGCCGTTTCGCCGGAGAAGTGATCCGACCGGTGCCGGTCATCCGGCCGTGGTCACCGCACGGGGCCGCCGCGCGGGTCGCCGGGTGAGCAGGATCGCGCCGATCACCACCGCCCCGCCCACGACGGTGTGCCACCCCACCGGTTCGGCCAGCAGCACCGCACCGAGCGCGGTGGACCACAGCGGCGTCACGTAGGTGACCGAGGCCGCGACCGTGGGACCGGCCGCCCGGATCAGGTCGAGGTTGAGCACGTACGCGTAGCCCGTGCCGGCCGCGCCCAGCACCAGCAGTGCGAGCAGCGCGGACCAGCCGGGCCAGGACGGCGGCCCCGACAGCAGCGGCGCGGCCAGTCCCAGCTGGGCGGTGGCGCAGGTGATCTGCACGGCGGACAGGGCGCTCGCCCGGTGCGGCACGCCGGACAGGAACCGCCGGGTGTAGGCGAACCCGGCGCCGTAGCAGGTGGTGGCGCCCAGGCAGGCGAGGCCGCCGGCCAGCACGTCGCCGTCCAGCCCGCGCCACACCCCGAGCAGCACAAGCACACCCGCGAAACCGAGCAGCAGCCCCGCGAGCCGCGTCCTCGTCACCTGCTCCCCCGGTACGACGAGCAACGCGAAGGCCAGCGTCGTCAACGGTGTCGTCGCGTTCAGCACCCCCGCCAGCACCGAGTCCACTGTGGACTCACCGAGGGCGAGCAGCGTGAACGGCACCGAGTTGAGCAGGACCGCGACCACGGCCGCATGTCCCCAGGTGCGCGCGTCACGCGGTACCGTCGCCTTCTGCACCGCGCAGATCAGCCACAGCGCCAGCGCGCCGAACAGACAGCGCGCCAGCGCGACCTGGACCGGCGGCACCCCCGCGTCCACCGCGACCTTGATCAAGGCGAAGCTGCTGCCCCAGATCGCCGACAGCAGCACGAACTTCCCAGTCGATCCCACGGCGGGAGCATCACCCGGCGGGGCATCATGAGTCCAACAAGTGACGATCAGCCGAGCATGAGAGAGGCTCATGACCCTGAACTTCGCCCAGCTCCGGGCGTTCCTCGCGGTGGCAGACGAGGGCGGGTTCGGTGCGGCCGCCGACGCGCTGGGCATCACGCAGTCGGCGGTCTCGCACGCGGTCGCCTCCCTGGAGCGCTCGCTGGGCCACCCGGTCCTGTCCCGGCGCGGAGGGACCACGCCCACCGCGTTCGGCCAGGAGGTCTTGGCCCACGCCCGTGCCGCGGTGACGGCGTCGACCGCGATCACCGACCTGGCCGAACGCCGTCGCGGCGGGGTGCGCGGCACGGTCCGGCTGGCGGCGCCGCCGACCGTCTGCCAGGGCCTGCTGCCGGACCTGCTGACGCGGTGGCGGGCGGAGTTCCCGCAGGTCGCCGTGCGGGTGTTCGAGGGGGAGGACGACGAGGTGGCGGAGTGGCTCGCCGGCGGCACGGTCGAGGCGGCGGTGCTCGTGGACCCGCCACCCGGCCACGGCGCGCAGGTCGGCGAGGACACCTTCCACGCCCTGCTGCGCACCGACCACCCGTTGGCGGGCCAGTCGCACGTCAGCGTCGCGGACCTGGCCGACGACCCGTTCCTGCTCTCCCGCGGCGGCTGCGAACAGCACGTGCGGCAGGCGCACACCGGCCACCCGTTCACCCCGCGGCACCGGGTGCGGGAGCTGGGCACGCTGCTCGCGATGGTCCGCGCGGGCGTCGGCGTGTCGCTGGTGCCGGGCCTGGTGGCGTCGATGCTGCCGGCGGACCTGGTCATGCTGCCGCTGCGGGAGTCCGTCGTGCGCACCCTCGTCCTCAGCGGCCCGGCCGGTCGCGAGTGGCACCCCGCCGTCACGGCCCTGGTGGACTCCGTCCGCGACCACGCCACCTGAGACGAGCGGTGTCCGTTTCGGCCTGCTCCTCCCCGGACGACCGGTGTGGTTGTGACGAGCTTCAACAAATGTGTGCGGCCGATGGCAGGCAGGGCATGCCCCGGCCGATGCACGAAACCGGGAGGAGCCCACCGTGCGCACCATCGCTTTCGCCACCCTCACCGCGACCGCCGCCCTGCTGGCCGGCTGCACCGGACAGAGCGGCGGCTCGGCAGAACCCGCCCCCACCACGTCCGGCACGCCCTCACCGGACGCCCCGGCCCCGCAGACCACCCAGCAGGCCGTCTCCACCGGCCCGGCCGCGTGCCGGTCAGCCGACCTCGGCCTCGCCCTGAACCCGGACCAGGGCGGTGGTGGCATGAACAAGATGCGCTACCTCCTGGCGTTCACGAACAAGGGCGCCGCCGCGTGCACCCTGCAAGGTTTTCCCGGCGTCTCGTTCGTGACCGGTGACACGGGTACTCAGGTCGGCGCACCTGCGACCCGCGAGGGCGCTGAACCGGCGGCCGTGACGCTGCAACCCGGCGCGAGCGCGTCGAGCCTCGTGACGATCACGAACGCCGGCGTCTACGACCCGGCCGAGTGCGCGCCCACCGACGTGCGCGGTCTGCGGATCTACCCGCCGGGTGAGACCGCGGCCCTGTTCGTGCCGAAGGAGCAGCAGGCCTGTTCCGCCGCGGACAAGGCCACCATGTCCGTCGGCCCGGTCCAGTCCTGACCCGGTCCAGTCCTGACTCGACGGTGGTCCTTGCCAGTCGGGACCGCGTCCGTCAGGCTGGCGTGCAGTCCCGCCGCCGAGCACGGAAGCGACCATGAACCAGCGCTGGATCAGGATCACCGCCGTCGTCATCGCCGCAGCCCTCGTGCTGAGCACGCTGTACTACCTGCTGATGAGCCTCTGACCGGTCCACTGGGGACACTCGACCCGAACCGCAGGTGTTTCAAGTCCCGCGGTGCGGGTATCCCCGGAGAGACGTTCAGACGTGAGCTCAGGCAAGGGAAAGAGGGACCTCATGGGCGCCGATGACAAGCTGGAAGCCAAGGGCGACGAGCTCACCGGCAAGGTGAAGGAAGGCGTCGGCAACGTCACCGACGACGAGGGTCTGCGCGCCGAGGGCAAGGCGGACCAGACCAAGGGCCACCTGAAGGAAGCGGTGGAGAAGGTCAAGGACGCCTTCAAGTAGGCCGATGTGCTCGACTGTGTCCCCCGCACGCACGTGCGGGGGACACAGTCGTTTTCGGGCGACGGCGCAGGAAGGCGTGTCGATGACCTCGGACAGCACAGCGGAACGGCCCGGCCGCCTGGGCGATCCCGCACGGAACCTGCTCACCGACCCCCGCACCGACCCGCGGCTCGTCCGAGCGCTGACGTCGCACGGCATGGGCAGGAACGCCGGCCCTGCGCCGTTCGGCCCCGACGCCCCGCGGGAGCAGCTGCTGGCGTTCGTCGCGGCCGCGGAGGCGGACAACGAGCGGTTCCACGCCGTGCTGTTCGGTGACGGGCAACCGGTGCCGGGGCTGGAACACCACACCGAGACGATCACCGGTCCGGCGGGCGACGAGCTCCGGCTGTACGTGACGCGGCCCGCGCACTCCTCCGGTCCGCTGCCCGGTGTCCTGTACCTGCACGGCGGCGCCATGGTGATGCTGCAGGGCTCGTGGCCCGTCTACACCACGTTCTACGACGACCTGGCCGCCACCGGACTCGTCGTCGTCGCCGTCGAGTTCCGCAACGGCGGCGGTGAGCTCGGTGCGCACCCGTTCCCGGCCGGGCTCGACGACTGCGCCGCGGCGCTCGACTGGATGCACGGGCACCGCGCGGAGCTGGGTGTCTCCGCGCTCACCGTGGCGGGCGAGTCGGGCGGCGGCAACCTCGCGCTGGCCACCGTGATCCGCGCCAAGCGCGAAGGGCGGCTCGCCGCGGTCGACGGCGTCTGCGCGATGGTGCCGTTCATCTCGGGCCGGTACGGCGCCCCCGCGCAGGAACGCGAGGCGGAGCTGCCGTCGCTCGTCGAGAACGACGGGTACCTCATCTCCTGCGAGGGCGCCGCGATCCTCGCCGAGGTGTACGACCCCGGCGCCCGGCACAACACCGATCCCCTGTGCTGGCCCTACCGCGCGACCGCCGGCGACCTGGCCGGGCTGCCGCCGCACGCCGTCGTCGTCAACGAGCTCGACCCGCTGCGTGACGAGGGGCTGGCCTATTACCGCATCCTGGTCGAGGCCGGGGTGGAGTCGGCGGTGCGGACGGTGGCGGGTCTGTGCCACGCGGGTGAGCTGCTGTTCCGCGAGGCCGTTCCGGAGCTGTACGCGGAGGTCGTCGGAAGCGTGCACCGCTTCGCCGCCGGTCTCCGGCCGTGACGCCGCGAGAAAAGAACAACGAAAGCACGCAAGATTCACGGTGGTGAACCGAGGAATCAACCATTCTGTTCACGAGTGTGACCAGCGCATATCCACCCGGCGAACAAAGATGATCCATTCGAACGCCGATGACCTGGCCATTCGACGCATTCGACTGGGACACATCGACCTGACCACGCATTTTTGCCGTTGACCGCGCACGGAGAACGCTCCTAGCATCCGACGGGAAACCCGCCGCGCATTCGACCGAAAAATCTTCCTCTCACCGTTGAGAAGTGGAGTTCCCGTGGGAATTTCGGAACAGCCCGCGCGCTTGGCGCGGCAACGCCGGGTCCGTGCCGGACTGGTGTCGGGTGGCGCCGTCGTCGCGCTGGTGACCGCGCTTGCGGCGTGGCCCACCATCGCGGCGAACGCGAACGCCGCGGGCACCTACGTGCTGAAGAACGCAGGCAGCGGTCAGTGCCTCGACGCCGGCACGAGCCCGGCGAGCGGAACGCAGCTGCGCCAACAGGCCTGCGCCGGTCAGGAGTGGGTGCTGACCGAGGTCAGCGGCGGCGTCCGCATCACCGCAGGCGGCCTGTGCGTGGGCGTGCGCGACGCCTCGACCAGCGCGGGCAAGCCCGTCCAGCTGGAGACGTGCACCGGTGCGGCGAGCCAGACGTGGGCGCTGACGCCGAACGGCACCGATCACCGCCTGGTCAACGCCAACGGCGGCAAGTGCCTGAACGTCAAGGACAACGCCACGACGCCGGGTGCGTTGATCCAGACGAACTCGTGCGACGGCGCCACGACCAAGCAGTGGACGCTCTCCCCGACCAGCGGCGGCCCCACCAGCACCACCACGACCACAACCACGACGACGACCACCACCACTACCGGGACGCCACCGGCCAACGCGCTGTACGTGTCACCGACCGGCCGTGACGGCGCGTCCGGCACGATCTCCGACCCGACCACGCTGACCTCCGCGCTCCCCCGCGTGGCCGCGGGCGGCACCATCTTCCTGCGCGGCGGCACGTACAACTTCGCGCAGACGGTGACCATCCCGCCCACCAACAACGGCACCGCCGGTGCCCGCAAGAAGCTGACGGCCTACCAGGGCGAGACGCCGGTGCTGAACTTCTCGGCGCAGACCGAGGACCCGGCCAACCGCGGCCTGGCGGTGAACGGCTCGTACTGGCACGTGTACGGCGTCGTCGTGGAACGCGCCGGCGACAACGGCATCTTCATCGGCGGCAGCTACAACATCTTCGAGCGCACGGTCACCCGCTTCAACCGCGACACCGGCCTGCAGCTGTCCCGGATGCTGTCGACCACGCCGAAGGACCAGTGGCCGTCCCACAACCTGATCCTCAGCGCCGAGTCGCACGACAACGCCGACTCCGACGGCGAGGACGCGGACGGGTTCGCGGCCAAGCTCACCTCCGGGCCCGGCAACGTGTTCCGCTACTCCGTGGCGCACAACAACATCGACGACGGCTGGGACCTCTACACCAAGTCCGACACCGGCCCGATCGGCGCGGTCACCATCGAGGACTCGCTGGCGTTCAAGAACGGCACGCTGAGCAACGGCGGCCAGGCCGGCAACGGCGACCGCAACGGCTTCAAGCTCGGCGGCGAGGACATCGGCGTCAACCACACCATCAGCCGCACGATCGCCTACGACAACGGCAAGCACGGCTTCACCTACAACCGCAACACCGGCTCCATGGCCGTGTCGAGCAACCTCAGCATCGACAACGACGAGCGCAACTTCTCGTTCGACGCGGGCAGCTCGGTGTTCCGCTCCAACACCTCCTGCCGCAGCGGCAGCGGGAGCAACGACAAGGTCGTCGGCAACGCCGACTCCTCCAACCAGTTCTGGTCGGGCAGCAACGGTTCCCGGTGCTCCGCCTACAGCGGGAGCCTCGGCTGGTCGTTCGCCTCCGACGGCAGGCTCGTCGTCACCCTCGGCGGCAGGCCCGTCGTCCTCTGACGCGCCACTCAGCCGGGCCGCGCACCGCGGACGGGACGATCCAGCTCCCTGCGGTGCGCGGCCCGGCGTGCTTGCCCTTGAACCGGAACGCGCGGTCCACCCTGGGGCTGGTCAGTTCTGCTCAAGGAGTTCGGCCAACCGCAACGGCGTGCGGTCCTCGAACGCCGGCCCGATGAGCTGCACCCCGACCGGCAACCTCTCATCAGACCGCCCCGCCGGCACGGCCGTGGCAGGCAACCCGGGCATCGTCGCCACCCCCGCCCACACCAGCTGGTCGAAGTACGGGTGCAACACGCCGTCGATCTCGATGCGCCGCCCCAGCATGTCAGGGTTGTGGTCGTGCGGGAACGCGGGAGTCGGCGTCACCGGGCACACCACGACGTCGAACTCACCGAACAACTGCCGCCACAGGTGCCGATGCCGTTCCCGGCGGTTGTGTGCCGCCAGCCAGTCGTGGTGGCTGAACACCATGGCACGCAGTCGAGTCGCGTCAAGCCCCTGGTCGTCCGCACGCAACCTGGCAACGCGTGCCCTCAGCTGCTCCACGGGAAACCGCGCCACCGCACTCGAGAACATCAACTCCGTGTAGAGCCGCGCGCCCTCCACCAGATCCGGCAGCAACGCACTGTGCCGCGAAACCCGAGCGCCACCAGCGACAAGCGCGTCAGCGACCCGGCCGACACCGGCCCGCACGGCCGCACCGGTCGGGATGAGCGGATGCTCGTCGAGCACCAGCACCCGGAAGTCGCAGAGCCGTTCGTGCCGTGCGGCGGGCAGTTTCACGGTGTGCGCCTTGCCGGAGGTCAGCGGGTCCGGCCCGGCCATCACGTCGAGCAACAGCCCCAGGTCACCGGCGGTGCGTGCCATCGGCCCCACCACGGCGAGGTCGAGCTCGACCGGCAACGCCGGCTCGCCGGGCGCGACCATGCCGCGACTGGCCACCAGCCCCACGGTCGGCTTGTGCGCGTACACACCGCAGAAGTGCGCGGGGGTGCGCAGGGAGCCGGCGAGGTCGGAACCGATGGACAGCGCACCGAACCCGCACGCCAGCGCCGCCGCCGAACCGCCGGAGGAACCGCCCGAGGTGCGGGTGTGGTCCCAGGGGTTGTTGGTGGTGCCGTGGATGGCGTTGAAGCTCTGGATGTCCTGCAGTCCCAGCGGGACGTTGGTCTTGCCGAGCACCACCGCCCCCGCCGCCTTCAACCGCGACACCTGCACCGCGTCCTCCGCGGGTACGTGGTCCCGGTGCTCGGGCATCCCCCACGTCGTGGGCAGACCGGTGACGTTGAAGCACTCCTTGACCGTCACCGGCACACCGAGCAGTGGCCGGTCCTCGCCGCGGGCACGGGCCTGGTCCGCGGCGTGAGCGGCGGCGCGGGCGCGGTCGAAGTCGGGTGCGCAGATCGCGTTGATCGCCGCGTCGTGCCGCTCGATGCGGGTGATCGCCTCGTCGGTCAGGTGCGCGGAGGTCACGTCACCGGCGCGCAGGGCGGCGAGCATTTCTTCGGCCGATCGCAGGTCCCAATCCATGAATTCGACGCTAACCCTCCGCCGGGAAAGCCATAAAACCGGTTTTCGCGCAACGGGTCGGCCATGACAAAGTGTTCACATGGGATCGAACTGGTCGTGGACTTTGGTTCTGCCTGAAGGGACGTGGGACGAGGCGGCAGTGGAACGGCTGCTGGCCCTCGCCGACGGGTTCGGGCTGTCGCCGCTGCGGCCGGGCGGAGGGATCAACGGCTTCGACAAGTCGCCGGGTCGCGAGGGTGACCACCGCGTCGTGGACCGGGCACAGCTCGTGCAGGGCCTCGTCTCGGGATCATTCGCCACCAACCTGTGGACGGCGTCCGAAGTGGACGTGTGGCTGTCCACCGGGCCGGGTGGTGGAGACGACTCCATGTCGATGTCGTTGGACTCGGTGCACTGCCGGCGGACTCCGGTCGCCGACGCCGACCCGTTCCGCGAGCTGCACCGGGCGCTCACCGAGCTGTGGCTCGCCGTCGCGGCCGAGTTCGGTGGGCGGTTCGGGCGCGTGGAGGACGAGTGGTCGCTGGAGCAGATCTGGTCAGAGCTGCGGAAGCCGCTCGACGACACCATCCCGGTGCCGCAATGGCTGAGCTGGTTCACCTACCTCGGCGCCGAACGCCGCCGGGTGCTGGCGCCCGTCCTGGACCGGCTGGGCGTCGACGTGCTGGAGATGCGCGGTGGAGCAGCGCTGGTCAGGTTGCTGGACGACCCGGCAGCGGTCGACCCCGTGCGGTTCGCTCAGCTGCACCACGAGTACCGGCGTGCGGTACGTCGTGGCTGACGCGCTGCGGCACACTCGCGCAATGCCGGAAGAGCTTGCGCTCAGCGACTACCAGTTGGACCTGCGGGCGAGGGTCCTGGCCGCGCCGACCGTGCCCGCGCCCGCACCGTGGCGACCGGCGGACGACCACATGGTCGCCATCGGCGGGCTGCTCGCCGTGGGGTTCGCCACCCACCCCGGCAACGGCCGCGATCTGCTGCTGGTGGCGTCCTCGACCGGGCTCGGTCTGTTCGACACCACCACCGGCGAACGGCTGGCCCGTGACCGCGACGACGAGTCGGGGTGGGTCGAGGACGACCTGACGTGCCAGGGGATCGGGCCGGTCGCGCACCTCCGCGTGCCGATGGCCGGGCTGGACGGCGGCGGCCTGCACACCGGTGCTCCGGGGTGGGCGGTCGACGTCGTCAGCCCGGACTGGCCGAGCCACCGGGTGCTGCTGTCCACCGGGAGCCCCTTCTTCAGCGGGGCGCACGGCGAGTCGTGGTGGCAGGTCTTCCACGCGAACTACTCCGAGCTGCGCGCGGCCGGTTTCTCGCCCTCCGGCGCGACGCTGGTGGTGGCGACGAGCAGCGACATCGGCCTGTGGACCAGGACTCCTCAGGCGTAGTGGTCGAACTCGCTCTCCAGCACACCCTCCCCACGGGTCAGCGCGGGCAGCCGGCGTTGCAGCTCGTGCACCCTCGCCGCCGGGAGGTGTCCTTCGAGGACGGTCGCGGTCGTCGTCAGCGGAACTCCGCCGACCTTGCCCAGCGCGACGAGCACGGCGGCGAGCGCGTCCGGCGGGACCTCCAGCCGGAAGCGGTGCACCGGTTCGCACGTCACGGTTCCCGCGCGCTCCAACGCCTCCCGCAGCACGATCGGCGCGAGGCTGCGGAAGTCGCCCGCCACGCTCACCGGTGAGCAGTACCCGGAGTGCGTCATCGTGACCGTGCAGCCGTGGACGCGGTCGGCGCGCAACGCGTCCCGCACGGCCTCTTCGGTGGCCCTGAAGAAGGCGAGCGGCAACGAGCCCAGCTCCACCTCCAGCCGGAACTCCTCCGGCCCCGGCGCAACCCGGAACCCGATGGTGGCCGCGTACGGGCTCTCACCGAGCACCCGCACCGCCTCCCCCGTGCCGCGAGGACGTTCCACGCGGATCGTCCTCGTGTCGCGGAACCGGACGGCGACGCCGTGCTCCAGGGCGAGCGTGGCCTCGATGACCTCCTTCTGCACCTCGCCGTACAACGACACCACGACGTCGTCGCCGTCGAGCCGCAGGTTGATCAACGGGTCCTGCTCGGCGAGCTGGTGCAGCGCGGAGTGCAGGGCCACCCGGTCGTCCGCCTCCACGACGGTTTCCAGCGTCGGCGGCGCGAAGTGCCGGACGCGGTCGCGGTGAGCCGTGCCGATCGTGTCACCGATGCGGACGTCGAGGCCCCACAGCTTCGCGATCTGCCCCGCCACGGCGGTGGCGCGGCGCGGCGCCGAACCCCTGTCGAACACCGCGATCGACGTGACTTTCCCTTCACGGTCACCGATCCGCACCCGCTCACGCACGCGCACGGTCCCGGAGAACAGCCGCACGAACGCGACCTTCTCCCCCGCCTTGCCGCGTTCGACCTTGAACACCGTGCCGGACAACGGACCGCCGGCCGCGTCGTCGTCCGGCACCGACGACGTGACGGCGGCGACCAGCTCGGCCACGCCGTCACCGGTGATCGCGGACCCGAAGAAGACCGGCGCGTCGGTGGCCAGCTCCTGCGCCACCTCGCGCGCCACGCGGTCGCCGTCGGCGCCGCGGCGGTCCATCTTGTTCACGAACACGACGGTCGGGATCTCCAGGCGCTGCAACGTGCGCATGAGCACGCGGGTCTGCGCCTGCACGCCTTCCACCGCGGACACCACCAGCACGGCGCGGTCGAGCACGTCGAGCACCCGCTCCACCTCGGCGATGAAGTCCGGGTGGCCGGGCGTGTCGATCAGGTTGACCACGACGTCGCCGACGGCGAACGAGGCGACGGCGGACTTGATCGTGATGCCGCGCTGCCGTTCGAGCGCGAGCGAGTCGGTCTGCGTGTTGCCGGCGTCCACGCTGCCGAGTGCGTCGATGACACCGGCGGTGTGCAGCAACCGCTCGGTGAGACTGGTCTTACCGGCGTCGACGTGGGCCAGAACTCCGAGGTTCAGGGTGCGGGACAAGCGTCATGTCCTCTAGATAGGCAACGAATACCTTCTGGGTGAACACGAACGCCTCGCGCATGTGCCTCTCCTCGTCCGGACGACTGGCCACGCGCAGTGGACCAGTCCGCGGCTCGCGGCGCAACGGAATTTGTCAGTCCTGCTCGATACGATCCCGGTGTGCTCAAGACGCGGCTCGACCTCGACCGGATCCGGGCGGCCCGCCGCAGGATCGACCCGGTCTACCTCGACACGCCGCTGTACCGGTGCGAAGCGCTGGGGCGCCGGCTCGGCTGCGCGGTGAGCATCAAGCTGGAGACGGCGAACCCGGTGCGCAGCTTCAAGGGCCGCGGCACCGAGCTCGTCACCGGCCTGCTCGCCGAACAGGGGCGCACGGCCGTGGTGTGCGCCAGCGCGGGCAACCTCGGCCAGGCGCTGGCCTGGTCCGGTCGCCGCCGCGGCCTCGCCGTGACGGTCGTGGCGTCCGTGCGGGCACCTGCCGCCAAGCTCGACCGCATCCGCGCGCTGGGTGCGGAGCTGGAGCTGGTGGACGGTGACTTCGAGCTGGCCCGCGAACGCGCCGCGCACATCGCGGGCGAACGCGGCATCCGGCTGCTCGAGGACAGCCTGGACGTCGAGACGTGCGAGGGCGCCGCGACGATCGGCCTCGAACTGGGCCGGGAGTTCGACGCCGTCCTGCTCGCCCTGGGCGGTGGTGCGCTGGCCACGGGCGTAGGCCACGTCGTGAAGACGCAGGCGCCCGCTGCCGAGGTGGTCTGCGTGCAGCCCGCGGGCGCCCCGGCACTGACCCGGTCGTGGCACGAACGCCGGGTCGTCACGACCGGCTCGACCGACACGATCGCCGACGGCGTCGCGGGCCGGTTCCCCATCCCCGAGGTCCTCGACGACCTCCTCCAGGTGGCTGACGACGCCGTCCTCGTCCGGGAACCCCCGATCATCGAGGGCATGCGACTGCTCCTGGAGCACGCGGGCCTGGTCGTGGAGCCGTCAGCGGCGCTCGGTGTGGCGGCCGTGCTGGAGGACCGCGAGCGGTTCGCGGGCCGTCACGTCGTCATGGTGATCTGCGGCAGCAACGTCGACCCTGACGCCTACCGGGGCTGGGTGGGCTGACGTGGGAGAGCCGGAGCCGGCCCGCTCGGTGCTGCGCGCCGTGGCGTACTTCTGCGGCGCGGTGGCCGGTTGCCTGCTCATCGTCGCGGTGGTGGTGGCGATCGCGCTCACGAGCGACCGGCTCGGCGGCGGCGTGCTGTACTTCGCCGGCCTCGTCGCGGCCCAGCTGATCGCCCAGCCGATCGGCAGGCACGTCGTCGTCAGGTGCTGGACCGGCTACAAGCGGACCATCGCGGCGGACGGGTGGTCGGCGCTCAGCGCGGACTCCCGGCCACCCGTGCTCTACCTGCGCTCGTTCGCGGTCGACGACGTGCTGGCGCGCACCGGCGACACAGCGCTCGACTACTTCCGCACCGAGGAGGAACGGCTCGCGCGCGCCTTCGCGCCGGTCGGGCCGCTGGTGGCGATCGGGCGGCCAGGCGAGGTCCTCCCGCCGGCCGGCGCGCCCCGCGTCCACGTCGGGGACGGGTGGCGGCAGACGGTGCGCGAGCTCCTCGACCGCGCCCGGCTGGTGCTCGTCGGCGCGGGACGGGGCGCGGGGCTGCGGTGGGAGCTGGAGCAGGTGGTGGCGACGGCCGATCCGCGCCGCGTGGTGGTCCTGCTGCCGTTCGACAACTGGCAGTACGACCACTTCCGCTCCGGGGTGGCCGAGGTGTTCCCGCACCCGTTGCCGGACCTCCCGCCCCTGCCGGAGGCGGACGACCACGCGATCAGGGCGGCGCTGGTCTTCGGCGAGGACTGGACCGCGGCACCGGTGCTGTTCGGGATCGACCGGGCCACCAGCCTGGAAATCGCGCTCCTGCACCACCTCGCGCCCGTTTTCGCGCACCTGGAGGACGAACGCGCGCCGATGCGATTACGGCGGCAACGCGACCTGCGGTGGCTTGCGCTCCGCCTGGCGGGCCTGACCCTCCTGCTGACCGTGGTGTGGGGGCTGGCGCGGGTCTTCGTGCTCCGCTGACAGCACCTGCGAGGCGGGTGGTGCTCCGCGGACGTGAAGTCCGGGGAGCACCACCCGCGCGTGGGCGAGCTCAGCCGGAGGTCACTCCCGGCACTTGCGGCCGTCGTTGACGCACTTCACGATCTTGTTCATCGTCTGCTCGGAGTTGACGTTGGCGAAGTCGTTGTGGTCGGAGAACGGGTTGTGGTTCTCCTCGGGGAACGCGTCGAGCTGGTACTGGCCCTTCTGCTGGACGTCGCGGGAGATGTCGTAGGAGATGCTGATCCGCAGCTGCGGGATGGCCTTGAACCCCTGCGGGCACGCACCGGTCTGCTTGTCGGCGAACCGGACGTGGTCGCGGTGGTTGGCGCTGTCGGCGTTCTGACCGTCCCAGCAGCCCGCGAAGTCGTGCACGCGCATGACCTTGCTGCCCTGCGGGCAGACCACGTACTTGTCGGACAGCCGGTCCTCGAAGCCGCTGCAGGTCCACGTCGCGCGCGCGTTGGCCGGGCCGCGGCTGGTCGGCTTGGCGTCACCGGTGACCATCTTCAGGAACTTCGGCATGCCGGTGACCTTGCTGGTGGCGTTGCCGCGGTACTCGATCTTCACCTGGGCCGGTCGGACGATCTTGCCGACGTTGCCGACGAGCTCCAGGTTGCGGCCGGTGGGAGCGGCGAGGGGCGGGGCGGTCGTGGTGGTGGCACCACCGTTGTTGCCCCCGTTGTTGTTGCCGTTGCCGTTGTTCCCGTTGCCGTTGTTGCCACCGTTGTTGTTGCCGCCGTTGTTACCGCCCTGGTCGCCGCCGTTCAGGCCGCACCGGGCGAGGCGGTCGAGCCCCTGCGGGCGTTCGCCGTTGCGGCCGATCGCGATCGCGATCCGGTCGAGCGTGGCGACGCGCTTGTCCTTCAACGGCCCCAGGATGGCGTTGTCGACGAAGTTCGGGCCGCCCTGGCCCTTGGTGGTCACGATCCGCTGGTTGGCCTCGGCGATCTGCTTGTCCAGCAGCGCGAGGTTGCGGTCCACCTCCTCGATCGCCTGGTCGGGCACGCCGGGCAGCGCACCGCGGACCGACGGGCACTTGATCGTCGGCGTGGCGGCGTCCTGCTCCTGCTGTTGTTGCTGCTGCTGGGACATCCCCTGGCCGGAGAACTTGCGCGGCGCGGTCGAGTGCCCGTTGTGGCCGCCGCCACCGTGGTTGCCGTGGCCGAAGCGCACGTCGCAGTCGGCGAGGTTGACCAGGTTGGGCTTGCGCGCGGACCGGCCGATGGCGATGGCGATGCGGTCGAGGGTGGCCACGCGCTTGCTGCGCAGCGGGCCGAGGATCGCGTTGTTGACGAAGTTCGGGTCGCCGGGGTTGTCGGTGCGCGCGACGCGGTCGTTGGCCTCCTTGAGCTGCTGTTCGAGCAGCTGGAGGTTCTTGGTCACCTCGTCGCGGACCCGCTGCGGCACAGCGGGCAGGCGGTCGGCGACACCGGGGCAGGCGACCTCGCCGGGACCCGTTTCCTTGATCTTGTCCGGGCTGGAGCCGGACGAACCCGGGTTGGCCTTGGGGTTGATGCGCACGACCGGCCAGAAGTAGGACGAGCGGTCACCGTTGCGACAGGTGGTCTCCGCGTCCTCCAGGCTCTCGTCGGACGAGTCGGCGCTGATGGACAGGTTGCCCACGAAGTCGTGGACGTGCTGCGCACCGTGCTGCAGACCCGGCTGGGCGACCGGGTTGTCGGCACTGAACTTGCCGTTCTCGTTCGTGCCGCAGTCCACCGTGAACACACCCGCGGCGCCGTTCTGGCCGACCTTGGGGTTCACCACGTTCTTGTTGACCTGCTCGATGGGCACGAACGCACTGCGCGGCGCCGGGTCACCGTCCTTCGCGGCCAGTGCCACGGTCGCGGTGCCCGCAGCGACCACCGCGACCGCTGACAAAGACGCGATCAGGCGGAACTTCCGTCTGTCGGCTTCACGGTGCGTCATGCGTCCTCCTCGATCATGCGGTGCATGACCAGGCATACGTACGGTGGCCCGTCTTGGCTCAACCGTGATTGAACTTCCACAAGCCGGTGACCCGCACCGGCACCTCGGCCCAGCTGCTCGACGGCGAAGGCGTCCTGACGGTCAAGCAGGTGCGCGACGGCCGCGTGCTCGCGGTCGTGCGCGGCACCGGCGCAGCACCCGTGACCACGACCGCCGTCGCCGCACCGACCACCACGACGACGAGCGCGGGCCAGGCCGTGGGTTCCGGCGACTCGGCCGGCAGGTGGGAGCACGGACCAGGCGACCCGAACGGCGCCCGCCTGTGGGACGTCACCGACCCCGCGCACCCCCGCCGGCTCGGCGACCCGCTCGTGCCGCACAGCACCCTGAGCTCCGTCACGGCGCAGTTCGCGCCGTCCGCCGACATCATGGTGACCGGCGGCGTCTCCGGCGGCGTGTTCCTCTGGGACCTCGGCAACCGCATCCTGCCCCAGCAGCTGGGCCCGGCGCTGACGGACAACGGTGGTGCCGTGCACCACCTGGAGTTCTCGACGTCCGGCGACCTGCTGGCGACGGCCGGTCACAACGGCGCGTTCGTGCTGTGGGACCTCGCGCCGACGTTCGAGTTGCGCGGCAGGGTGGACGAGACCGCGTGTGCTGTCACGGGCGGTGGGCTCGACCGTGAGCTGTGGAGCCGGTACGTGCCGGACCTGGAGTTCCAGGAGACGTGCCGAGAGAACGCCCCTCAGTGCGCCAGGGTGGGCCACCGCCGCGACCACCGGTCCTCGGTGGCCGCTCGCACGACGAACCGGGCGAGGTCGTCACGGTTGATGGTGGTGCCACCCCTGGGGTTCTCGGCGTCGCCGACTCGGTGGTTTCCGGCGAGCGGTGTGTCGACGATCCGCGCGGGGCGCACAGCGGTCCACCTCACCGTGCTGCGTTCCAGAACGGTCTCCATCGCTTGCATGTCACCGTAGAGCTCGCGCATGACGGTGCGTGCGACCGCGCGATACCACAGCGGGTGGTGGGGGTCGTCGTGGCGCACACCGCTGGAGGAGAGCACAACGATCCGGTCGACGTCGTGCGCGGTCATCGCGGCCACGAAGTGACGTGCACCGGCGGAGTACAGGCCGTTGGCCCGGTGCCCGGACGGTCCGATCGCGGAGACGACGGCGTCCTGACCGGAGATCGCGGCGTGCACGTCGTCGTACTTGCGCACGTCACCCCTGACGATCTCCAGTTCTGACGCCGTTCCTCCCAGCGCGAGGCGAAAGGCGCCGGGATCGCGCACGACGCACCGGACGCTGTGGCCGGCGTGACGGGCTTGTTCGACGATGGCACGTCCGGTGGCGCCGTTGGCGCCGAAGACGACGATCTTGCTCATGGCGTTTCCTCGCGGTGGTCGGGTCAGTGCTCGGTGTCGGCAGCGGTGCGGGGCAGCAGCGGCACGGCGGCCAGGCAGGCGACGATGACGCCGCCGACGACGAGGAGCGTCGTGGTCATGGCGGAGGTGCTGCCGCTGGTGGTGATCAGCGCGAGGAAGACGCTGGTGACCGTCGCGGAGCCGATGCCGTTGGCGACCTGCTGGACGGCGCTGAGCGAGCCGCTGGCGGCACCGGCGTCCTGTGCTGCCACGTCCCCGAGGGCGAAGGTGAAGATGGTGCTGAAGCAGATGCCGGCGCCGAGGCCGATCACGGCGGTCGCGATGGCGTTGTGCCACCACGTCGCGTTGCCGTCGGCCACGTTCACCACCAGCAGCAGGATTCCCGTGCCGGCGAGGGTGGTGAGCAGTCCGCCGAAGACGAGCTTGCGGCCCAGCTTGGGCAGCAGCGCGGTGCTGATCCCGGAGCCGCCCATGATGCCCGCGGTGAGCGGGATCAGGTTGACCGACGTCGCGGTCGGCGAGAAGCCCAGGGCCAGCTGGAAGAACAGCGAGATGACGTACATCAGGCCGCTGAACGCCGCGAACACCAGCAGTCCCATCACCAGTCCCGAGGTGAAACCGCGGTTGCGCAGCAACGAGCGGGCCAGGAGCGGCTGCTCACCGCGGGCTTGCAGGCGGCAGAAGACGGCGAAGAGGACGACGCCCGCGGCGGTGGTGCCGATCGCGAGGGCGCTCCAGCCGTCCTCGGACCCGGTGATCAGGCCGAAGAGGAAGGCGAAGAGCGAGACGGCGAGCAGCCCGCTCGCGGCCGGGTCGACCCGGGCGGTGCGGTCGGCCTCGACGGCCGGCAGGAAGCGGAACGCCAGCACGAGCGCCACGCCGCCGACCACGACGTTGATCAGGAAGATGGGCCGCCACCGCAGGCCGAACAGGTCGGCGTCGATGAGGACGCCGCCGAGCAACGGGCCGGCGACCGCGAAGACGCCGAGCATCGGCGCGAAGAGGCCGAAGGCCTTGCGCAGCGCGTCCTTCGGGAAGGTCGCGGCGATGATCGCCATGCCCTGCGGGATGAGCAGCGCGCCGAAGACGCCCTGGGCGACCCGTGCGCCGATGAGCATGCCGGGACCGACGGCGAGCCCCGCCACCGCCGAGGCCAGGACGAACCCGGTCAGGCCGACCAGGAACGTCCGGCGCTGCCCGAAGCGGTCGCCGATGCGGCCCCCGACGACCAGGAGGGCGCCCAGCGCGAGGGCGTAGGACGCGCCGAGCCACTTGATCAGGCTCGGCCCGGCACCGAGGTCCGCGACCACGGACGGCGCCGCGACGTTGGCGATGGTCGCGTCGATCAGGTCCATGGCGTCGGCGAGCAGGACGACGAGGAGCGTCATCGCGAGCGTTCGCCTCGACGCCCTGACGGGCGGTGGGACTGCGGAAACAGACATCGGCGTGCAACTCTCGTTCGCAGCGGTACTGACGAACGCGATCGTAACGAACATGTTCGTCACGATCCAGTTCGGCGGTTGCTATGCTGGTCACATGGCCCGAGAGATGCCGGTCAGCCGCCGTGAGCGGCCGGCGAAACCCGCGTTGACCCGTGACGGCATCGTGGACGCCGCGATGGCGATCCTCGCGGCCGAAGGCGCCCAGGCCGTGACGATGCGCAAGGTCGCGGGAGCGCTCGACACCGGTCCGGCATCGCTCTACGTGTACGTGCGGAACGCCACCGAGCTGAGCTCCCTGCTGATCGACCGGCTGATCGCAGCACTCGACCTGACCTGGGACGGGACCGAGCCGTGGCGCGGGCGGCTGCACCGCGTGCTCGCCGACTACTCGACGATGCTGGCGAGCCACGCGGGCATCGCGCGGTCGGCGTTGTTCGTGTGGCCGGACGGACCGCACTACCTCGACCTGATCGAACTGCTGATGCGCCTGCTCACGGCGGCGGGCGTCGAGCCGGAACCGGCGGCTCGGGCGACCGACCTGCTGCTGCAGCAGGCCACCGCGGCGGCCGCGGAGTGGGACGGCCGCCGGGAGAACGGCGGGCAGGACCTCAGCGACCTCGTGAGCACGCTCGAGTCAGCCGACCGGGAACGGCACCCGATGCTCGCCGCGCTCGGTTCGGCGATCTTCGTGCGCGGCAGCAACGAGGAGCGCAGCGCGTGGATCGTCGACACCATGTTGGACGGGATTCTCGCGTCGCAAGGGGCTGACCGGCCCGCGCGGTAGGCCGGGCAGGGCCGCCTCGGCACCGTCCCGCCACGCGCCCACCGCGGTCAGCGCAACGGCCTGTTGACGTCGCTGATCATCGCGCGCACGGACGCGCGCAGCGCCGGGAGCGACGGCCGGGGAGCTGTCGCCGCGGTGACGGCCGGTGCGGAGCCGACCGGGCCGGGGACCGGGTGGACCTCGGTCTCGTTCGGCAGCGGCACGCCGGGGCAGGTGATGTTCCCCGGCCGGGAGCCGCGCAGCAGGAACACGTTCACCGCGCCGTCGACGCAGGGGTCGTCCTCGAAGCCGTACTGGCCGTGGAACGGGCTGTCCGCCACGGACACCAGACTCACGCCGGGTGCCGCGCGCACCGCGGACCTGGCCTGCTCGTACCCGGTCTGCGGGTCGAGCTCGCCCTGCACGACCAGCACCCGGCCGGCCACCTCCGCCGGGAGCACCGGCAGCGGCTGCTGCGGCGCGTCGGACCAGAAGGCGCACGGTTCGCCCAGGCCGTACTGCCAGCCGAAGAGCGGGTACCGCGGTCCCTGCCGGTCGGACAGGCGCCGGTACCAGGCCGCCGAGCGGGTCGGCTGGTCACCGCACGCCACGGCGTAGCGGGTCGCCGGGACGTGCAGGTAGTCGGACGGGTCGTCGGCGAGTGCCGCTGCCACCACCGCTGGGGTCAGCGACTCCAGCAGTGTGCCGAACACCGCGCGGGACTGCGCGTCCAGCTGCGGTGCGAGAGCGGAACCGGTCGCCGCCGGCGTGGTCTCGCCGTTCGCTCCCCGCACGCCCAGCACGAACACCAGCGCGCCCAGGACCCAGCGCAGCGTCGAGCCCATGCCCGTGAAGATCGCGTCGAACTGGTCGGGGCTGGTGCCGGCGCCGGCGTAGAACCGGCGGGCGCGCTCCCAGTTGGCCGCGGCTTCCGCGGGTGTGGTGCCGGCCTCCGGGAACTGCCGCGTCATCCACGGCAGGAACGAACCCTCGAACATCCGCTGGTTGATCTGCGGCCACGCCTCGAACGCGGCCTGCAGGCGGCCCTGGAAGTCGGTGCTGGAGTCGAGCACGACCTTGCCCGCGCTCTTCGGGAACAGCGACGCGTACTTGGCTCCGAGCCACGTGCCGTAGGAGTAGCCCAGGTAGTCCATCTTGGACTCACCGAGCAGCATGCGGAGCAGTTCGACGTCGTGCGCGGTCTGCCAGGTCGTGATGAACGGTGTGATCGCCTCGCTCTGGCAGGCCTCCGCGACGGCACGCGGCTGCTTCAGGTGCTCGGTGGTGCTGTCCGCCGAACGGTCACGCGCGTCGAGGTCCGTGCGCGGCGACAACCGTCCGATCGGCACGTCGCACGTCTCGGGCAGCTCGTCCGGCGCGGTGCCGCCCTCCCTTCCGGTCCCGCGCGGGTCCATGCCGATCAGCGCGTAGCGCTCGTGCAGCCGGGGTTGCAGGGCCGCCAGCGAACCGGGCAGCGACGTGCCCTGCGCGCCGGGGCCACCGGGGTTGAGCAGCAGTGATCCGAGGTGTTCCCCGGACGCGGCGACCCGGCTGATCGAGACGACCAGGTCCCGGCCGGTGTCCGGCGCCGCCCAGTCCCTGGGCACGGTCATGTGCGCGCACTCGGCGGGTAACGCGTCGGGTTGCGCGGTGAACGCGCATTGTCCCCAGCTCAGTTGTTGTCCGGCGTACCGGGAGAACGGGTCGGGTGCGGCGTCGGCGGGCGCGGTCGTGAGGGTGAGGACGAGGGTGGTGACGACGGCGGGCACCACGGCGGCGGTCGAGCTGCTGCGCACGGCAGTCCTTTCGCGACGGGGATTCGGGCGCCACCCATCCGACCAGTCCCCGCGACGCGGCGTCTACGGCACCTCGTACTTTCGGCCGGGCTCAGCGCGCCGGACCCGGTGCCGCACCAGGTCCGCTGTGCGCGGCGGACGTCCGAGCGTCCCAGTCGGCCACGTCGGCCGGCCTGCCGAACAGGTAGCCCTGCGCGTAGGAGCACCCGGCGTCGCGCAGCCAGTCCGCCTGCTCCGGCGTCTCGATCCCCTCGGCGACGGTCTTCGCGTCCAGCACGCCGGCCAGCGCGATGATGCACCGGATCACGCCCTCGGTGCGGCCGTTGTCGCCCAGCTCCCTGGTGAACGTCCGGTCGATCTTCACGACGTCGAACGGGTAGCGCTGCAGGTAGCTCAGCGACGAGTAGCCGGTGCCGAAGTCGTCCAGCGCCACCCGGATGCCCGCCTCGCGCACCGCGACCAGGCTGCGCATGGCCGGTTCGTCGGCCCAGACGCTCTCGGTCACCTCGATGGTCAGCCGGTCCGGCACCAGCCCCGTCGTGGCGACCACCCGGTGCAGCCGCGGCAGGAACCCGGGGGTCGACAGCTCGCGCGTCGAGACGTTGACCGTCACGCCCAGCGCGCGTCCCTCGGCGTTCCACCGCACGGCCTGGGCGCACGCGGCTTCGAGGACCTTCTGACCGAGCGGCACGATGAGCCCGGTCTCCTCGGCCAGCCCGATGAACGCGTCCGGCCCGAGGAGCCCCTGTCCGGGACGCTGCCACCGGACCAGCGCCTCCGCGCTCGTCACCGCGTTCGTCGCGAGGTCGACGATCGGCTGGTAGTGCACGACCAGCTGGTCCTCGTCCACCGCGGTGCGCAGGTCGGCCTTGTCGCGTTGGCGGGCGAGCGCCTGCTCCCCCATCTCCCGCCGGAAGAGGCGGACCCGGTTCCCGCCCTCCCGTTTCGCGACGTACATGGCGGTGTCGGCGTCCCGCAGCAGCTCGTCCGCACCGGCCTGCGACACCGCGACGCCCACGCTCGCCCCGAACGGTTCCGGGGCGCCGTTCAGACCGGTCAGCACGGCTTTCGCGAGCCGCACGGTGTCGCGCACGCCGAACCCCGGCGCGACCACGGCGAACTCGTCGCCGCCGAGCCGTCCAGCGACGGCCTTGGCGGGCAGGGCGGCGCGTATCCGCGCGGCCGCCGCCTTGAGGTACCGGTCGCCCACCTCGTGCCCGTCGGCGTCGTTGACGTCCTTGAACCTGTCCAGGTCCACGACGAGGAGCCCGACGAGGGCGTTGGCCCGCACCGCCTCGCCCACGAGGTGCAGGAAGTGCGCTCGGCTGGCCAGGCCGGTGAGCTCGTCGCGCTCGGCCCTGTCGCGCAACGCCCGTTCCCACAGCCGGCGTTTGCTCACGTCCACGGCGGCCACGACGGTGTGCTCGGCTCCGTTCTCCTGCTCGACCGGTCCGGTGTGCACGGCGAGCACCAGCCCACCGGCCGTCTCGACCTCGACCGGTCCGGCCGCGGTCGCGCACCCGTCCGCGCACCGGGTGATGCCGGCACCGTGCGGGCAGGGCACCGTGCTGCCGCCATCGTCCCAGCCGAACAGCCGGCGGGCGCTTTCGTTGTGCAGCCGCGGTGTTCCGTGCTCGTCGAGGAGGGCCAGCCCGATCGGGGTGGCCTGGAGCAGCGCGTCCACGGTGCGGTTGGCGGCTTCCTGCGCCCGGACGGCGCGAACGGTCTCGTGCAGGGCGAACGCCCCGATCACCAGCCCCAGCAACGGCAACACCGCGGCCAGCACGACACCCGGCTCGGCCCGGCCGGGCCCGGCGAACGACACGCACACCCCGCCCACGTACCCGCCGAGCCCCAGCAGCGACCTCACCGGGTAGCGCCACGGACCGCCGTGCAACGCGCGCCGTGTCGTCGTGCCGAAGAGGAACGCGAGAACGGGCTGCGGGGCGGGGAGGACCACGGCCGCGCCCGCCGTGACGACCCCTTCCACGACCGCGACCACCCAGCCGTCGCGGTGCGGCCGCAGCCACCACGAGCCCAGCACCAGCACGACCAGCGCGGCCAGGGGGAAGCGCACGGCTCCGTCGCCGGCGAACAGCAGGTTGCCGGCCAGCGCGGCGCCACCCAGCCACGCGAACGCGGTGGTGAGGAGTCGAACCGCGCGCAACGGATCTGTCACGCTTGATGCCCCCAGGGGTTCGACTGCCCAGTCCCAGCGGAATGTGCACTATCGGCGGGAAAAAGCTTACGGTGCAACCGCCGTTCGGGTAACCGGGGACAGGTGGAATCGGGTGCCACCGCGGGTATTCGGGGCCATGACCGAGATCAGCCCGATGGACGTGCTGCTGGACGGGTTCGACCGCGTCGAGCAGGCGGTGGCGCGTGTCCTGGAAGATCTGTCCACCGAAGACCTCGCGCACCGCCTCGGCGGCTCCGCCAACTCGATCGCCTGGCTCGTCTGGCACCTGACGCGCGTGCAGGACGACCACGTCGCCGATCTCGCGGGCACCGAGCAGGTGTGGACCGCGGACGGCTGGGTGGAGCGGTTCGGCCTCCCGCTGCCGGAGGAGGACACCGGCTACGGCCACGACGCCGGCCAGGTCGCCGCGGTGGTCGCGACGGCGGAGCTGCTGCTCGGGTACCACCGAGCCGTGCACGAGCGGACGCGGGCCTACCTGCGCGAGCTGGAGCCGGCGGAGCTGTCCGCGGTGGTCGACGAGTCGTGGGACCCGCCGGTGACCCGTGCGGTGCGGTTGGTCAGCGTGGTCGAGGACGACCTGCAGCACGTCGGTCAGGCGGCCTTCGTGCGCGGGCTGCTGGCCGGTGGTCAGTCGCGATCGGCCAGGTGAATCCCGAGGTCGGTGCGACCAGGCGCCAGGTCCTCGCGCAACGCGCGGGTGCCCGCGTACTCCCCGTCCCGCAGCCGCCGGAACAGCCGCGGCCGTTCGTCCTGCACTCCGCCGAGCCTGGTCACCAACCGCTCGACCTCGCGTTCCACCTGCTCGGCGCCGAACGAGTCGGCGTCGTGCACCACGTGCAGGTCCAGTGCCTCGATCCCGATGTACCAGAGCACCCCGTGGGTGATCGGGAACAGCAGGGAGTCGAGGTCGCCGCTGATCCCGCGCGGCCCGATGGAGCGTTCGTCCTCCCCGGCGGTGACCACGACCAGCGCCTTGCGCCCGCCCAGGCCGCCGTCGCCGTACCTGCGGGGCACGCCGAGCTCGGGATCGAGGTCGCCGTAGGCGAAGCCGCTGGTGAGCACGCGGTCGAACCAGCCCTTGAGGATCGCCGGCGGGCCGTACCACCACAGCGGGAACTGCACGACGAGCAGTTCGGCCGCCGCGACCTTGGCCTGTTCCTCCAGGACGTCCGCGGGCAGCCCGCCGTCGGCGTAGACCTGGCCGACCAGCTCGGAGATGTTGCCCGGCCGGTCGGCCAGGTCGCCGAGGTCGCGGCGGGACAGCACCGGGTCGAAGCCCTGGGCGTAGAGGTCGGAGACGGTCACGTCGTACCGCTGGGACAACGCCTTGGTCCCGGCCTGCAGGAGGTGGTCGTTCAGCGAGTCGCGGCGCGGGTGGGCGTACAGCCACAGGGCGGTGTTCGGCGTCGGCGGGTGAGCGATGGTCATGACAGCCAGTGAAGCCGCGGACGACGGGACGCGGAATAGGCGGGCGTCCGGCGCTCATGCGTGCGCGTTCACCCCGGCGGGCCGGTCGCCGCGGAGGGTGATGCGGTGCATGACGCGGTGCTGGTCGCCGTAGTCGTCCACGGCGAGGTGGGCGGTGCTGCGGTTGTCCCACACCACGACGTCGCCGGGCGCCCAGCGGTGCCGGACGCTGTACTCCTGGCGGCCGATCACGGCGAAGAACAGGTCGAGCAGGGCCCGGCTCTCCGCCTCCGACACGTCCTTGAGGTGCGTGGTGAAGCCGGGGTTCACGAAGAGGCTGCGGCGGCCGGTCTCCGGGTGCACGCGCACGACCGGGTGGGTGACGGGGTCGAGCGAACGGACCCGCTCGCCCTCCCACACGTTGCCCTCGCCGGACTGCCGGACGTGCAGGAGCTCCTCGAAGTCCTTGCGGCCGTCGTGGACCGCTTCGAGCCGGTCGGCCAGCTCGCGCACCGGTGGTGACAGCCGGAGGTAAGCGGCTTCCAGGTCCGTCCAGCAGGTGTCGCCACCGGTGGGCGGCAGGTCCACGGCGCGCAGGACGGAGCCCAGCGGCGGGGTGCGGGTGAACGTGACGTCGGTGTGCCACTCCGGGGCCTTGCCGCCGTCACCGCTGTCGAGCACGTAGATCTCGGGGTGCTCGTCGTCGAGGCCGGGGACCACGGGGTGGGCCGGGGTCAGCTCGCCCAGCGACGCCGCGAACGCGCGGTGCGCGGACGGGGTCAGCCGCTGACCGCGGAACACCAGGACCTTGCGGTCCAGCAGGGCCCGGCGGATCGCGGCCACCTGCCCGGCGGTGAGCTCGTCCGCGAGGTCCACGCCGGTCACCTGCGCGCCGATGGCGATCGTCAGCGGTTCGAACGAGAGCGTCATGACTTCTCCACGAGCTGGTCGGACCGGGAGGACAGGGTCGCCCGCACCGCGGCGGACACCTCACCGCGCAGTGCCGCGAAACGGGGTGAGCCGCGCAGGTCGTCGGCCGGCACGCCGTGGCGGGGCAGGTCGACGGGCAGGCTCAGGGCGATCCGGCCAGGCCGGTCGGTGAGGACGAGGACGCGGCTGCCGAGGAACACGGCCTCGTCCACGCTGTGCGTCACGAACACGACCGACCTGCCGTCACCGGCGAGCGCGCGCACGTCCTCCTGCAGCCGTTCCCTCGTCAGGGCGTCGAGCGCGGCGAACGGCTCGTCCATCAGCAGCAGCAGCGGTCGTGCGGCCAGTGCGCGGGCGATGGCGACGCGCTGCTGCTGGCCGCCGGAGATCTCCCAGGTCCGGCGCGGGCCGAGGCCGTCGAGCCCGACCTGCGACAGCAGTTCCGCCGCCCTCGCCCTGCGGTCGGGCTTCGGGACCTTCGCCCACTTCAGCGCCGTGGTGATGTTGCCGGAGACCGTGCTCCACGGGAACAGCCGGGGCTGCTGGAACACCACCCCGACGTCCCTGCCGGGCACCGGCGGGTGGCCGAGCAGTGCCACGTCCCCCGCGGACGGGCGTTCGAAGCCCGCCAGCAGGCGCAGCAACGTGCTCTTGCCCGACCCGGACGGGCCCACGACGACCAGGAACTCCCCTGGTTCCACCGTCAGGTCCAGCGGGCCGAGCGCCGGCACGGGACCGGCCTTGGTCGGGTAGGCGTGCTCGACCCCGCGCAGTTCGCAGATGTCACGCACGTCCGCCTCCCGGCACGCGCAGCGCGGCCTGGAACGCCGCCAGGTCCGGCACCTGCTCGACCTTCTTCTGCCCGCGCAGGAACTCCGCCGTGTCGCGCAGGCGGTTCGCCAGCTGTCCCGGCGCCTGCGCGGTGCCGAAGTAGTCGGGTCCGCGTTGCTCGTCGTGGTCGAGGTAGAGGTTCTGCTCGAGCTGGGCCAGTGCGTCGGCCTCCCCGATGCCGATCTGCCGGCTGACCGCGGCCGCCACCACCGCCGGGTCGGTCTTGACCTGCTTGAGCGCGTCGTTCGTCGCGGCCAGCCACTTGTCGACGACGTCGGGGTTGGCGTCGAGGAACTCCTTGCGCGCCACGGTGAACGTGAGCGTCGGCTTGCCGGCGGCCGCGAGCTTCGCGCTGTCGGTGAGCGTCACGCCGTCCTGTTGCAGCACGCCCAGCACCGGCGTCCAGACGTAGGCGCCGTCGATGTCACCGCGCTGCCACGCGGCCTGGATGTTCTGCGGTTCGAGGTCGACCAGCGTGACCGTTCCCGCGTCCACCCCGGCCAGCTCCAGCGCGGCGAGCAGGCTGTAGTGGGCGGTGGAGCTGAACGGTGCGGCGATCTTGCGGCCGGCCAGCTCGGAGATCTTCGTTATGCCGGTGGCCTTGCGCACCACGAGCGCTTCGCTGTCGCCGATCACGTTCAGCAGCTCGATCACCTGGTACGGGATGCTGAGCGGCGGGCACAGACCGGCGGCCGCGGGGCTGCTGCCGATCACCGCGAGGTCGATCGCACCGCCCAGGAACGCGGTGTTGATGCTCGCACCGGAGTCGAACGCGGTCCAGGTGATCCGGTGGTCCGGCAAGGCCTTCTCCAGCGCCTGCCGGTCCTTCACCAGCAGCGTGCTGTCGGCGAAGTTCTGGAACGCCACCCGCACGCCCTTGCCGCCGGAGGGCGACGAGCCGCCCACACCGCACGAGGCCAGCACCGGGGCGGCGGCGAGCAGGGCGAGCACGCTCCTGCGCGAGATCGACATCGGGACTCCTCGGTCTCAGGCGCGTCCGCGCCACGGGGACAACGCGCGTTGGGCGGCCACGATCAGCGAGTCGATGACCAGGCCGGTGATGCCGATGACGAAGAGACCGAGGACGACCACCGCGGTCTGGTTGAAGCGCTGGGCGTTGAGCACCATCCCGCCGATGCCGTCCGCGCCGTTCACGGTCTCCGCCGCCACCACGGAGCTGTAGGCGATGCCGACGGCGATCCGGACACCGGTGAGGATCTCCGGCCCCGACGCGGGCAGGACCACCGCGCGGACCACGTCGAACGCGCTGGCGCCCAACGCCTGCGCGGCCTCGACGTACTGCCGGTTGACCCCGCTCACCGCGGCCGCGGCGGCCACGGCCACCGGCGGGAACGCGGCGATCATCAGCAGGTAGACCTTGGGTTCCTCGTCGATGCCGAACCAGATCACCAGCAGGCTCAGGTACGCGAGCGGCGGGAGTGCGCGCAGGAACGCCACGGCGGGCTCGGTCAGCGCTCGGACGACCGGGACCAGCCCCATCGCCAGGCCGAGCACGAGCCCGAGCAGCACGCCGTAGAAGCACCCGTAGCCGACGCGGCGCAGGCTGACGCCGAGCCGTTCGGCCAGCGTCGAACCGGCGTAGCCGCCCTGCCCGTTCGTGAAGTCCGAAGTGGACAGCAGCTGGTCCCACACCTGCACGGGACTCGGCAGCACGGCCGCCGGCCAGAGCTGGGCCAGCGCGACGAGCTGCCACACCAGGAACAGCGCGGCGATGGCGATCAGCCGCACCGGCAACCACTGCGACGTCCGGGTCTTGGGCACGCCGTGAATGTACTGACGTACACATCGCCGGTCAGGACCGTTCCGTATCGTGGTCCTCCGCGAGAATGCCCCTTGCGCACGGGCTCGGCGAACCGGTAGGAGCGAGGATGGCACGGCGGCACGACCCCCACCGCCGCGAGCGGATCATCGAGGCCGCGGTCGAGCTGATCTCCGAGCGCGGCCTGCCGGCACTGACCCACCGGGCCGTCGCGGCCCGCGCCGACGTGCCGCTGGGTTCCACGACCTACCACTTCCTGAGCCTCGACGAGCTGCTCGACGCCGCGGTCCGCACCGTGGCCGACCGCAACGTCGCACGCCTGCGCGAGTGGGCGCTCGCGCTGCCCGACGACGCCGACCTGAGCGCCGAGCTCGCGCGCTTCGTCGTCCTGCTGGCGAGCGAGCACCGGCAGACCAGCGTGCTGGCCTACGAGCTGTACGGCGGTGCCCTGCGGCGGCCGGCGCTCCGTGCGGCCAGCACGTCGTGGGACCGGCTGCTGACCGAGGTCTTCGAGTCCACAGTGGACCCGACGACCGCGCGGGCGCTCACCGCGATGTTCACCGGGTTGCTGTACCAGGCGCTGGTGTCGCCGGGGACGCCGAAACCCGCGGACCTCGAAGAGGTGCTGCGCCGCCTGCTGCGGTAGTGCTGGCCGTCATCCACCGGCCAGCCGCTGCTCCAGCCGGTCCAGACCGCCCCGGATGAGCCGCCCGTAGTCGTCGTCGCCGAGCACGCCGATCGTGTCCCGCGCCTGCCGGAGGTGGTCGCGGGCGCGGTCGAGGTCGCCCAGCCTGCGGTGGCAGTCGGCCAGGTTCAGGTGCAGCGACGGGTACAGCCCGGCCACCGGCAGCGCCACCCCGGCCTCCGCTGTGCGCTCGTCGGAGAGCGAGTCGGCGGCGGCCAGCGCCCGCAGGTCCCAGACCAGCTCCTCGTGCACGTCGTCCTGGACGTCGGCCATCGAGTGGGCGAGGACGCACACGTGCAGCGGGTCGCCCCCGGTGCCGCCGATGTCGTCCCAGATCCGGGCGAACAGCTCGCGGGCGGCCTCCCGTTGACCGCGGCGGTGGTGCAGCTCCACGCCTTCGGCGATGCGGGCCATCGTCGGATCTGTGACCATCCGCCGATTCTCCCGCAACCGCGTCAGAGCTCGAAGCGGTAGCCCATCCCGGGTTCGGTGACCAGGTGCCGGGGGTGGGCGGGGTCGGCTTCGAGCTTGCGGCGCAACTGGGCGAAGTAGACGCGCAGGTACTGCGACTCGGTGAGGTGCTTCGGTCCCCACACCTCCCGCAGCAACTGCTTCTGCGACACGAGCCGGCCGGGGTTGCGGGCCAGAACCTCGACCAGGCCCCACTCGGTGGGCGTCAGGTGCACCTCGTGGCCGTCGCGGCGGACCTTCTTCGCGGCCAGGTCCACGACGAACGACGACGTCTCGACCACCGGGTCGGCGACGTCGCGGGTGAGGCCGCGGCGGACGGCCGCACGCAGGCGGGCGAGGAGCTCGTCCATGCCGAACGGCTTGGTCACGTAGTCGTCGGCGCCGGCGTCGAGGGCCTCGACCTTGGCGGCGGAGTCGGTACGGGCGGACAGGACGATGATCGGGACCGAGGACCAGCCGCGCAGGCCCGCGATCACCTCCACGCCGTCGAGGTCGGGCAGGCCCAGGTCCAGCACGACCACGTCGGGTTTGCCCTCCACGGCCACGCCGAGTGCGGACTTGCCGTCGTACGCGGTCATCACGTCGTAGCCGCGGGCGCTGAGGTTGATCCTCAACGCGCGCACGATCTGCGGTTCGTCGTCGACCACCAGAACGGACGTCATGGCGCCTCCTCGTGGACGGGCAGGGAGATCACGATCGTGAGCCCTCCGCCCGGGGTGTCCTCCGCGCTGATCTCCCCGCCCATGGCGGCGGTGAAGCCCTTGGCGACGCTCAGGCCGAGGCCGGCGCCCGGTGTGGCGACACGGCCGCCGAGGCGCTGGAACGACGCGAACACCGTGTGCCCGGCGTTCTTCGGCAGTCCCGGACCGTGGTCGACGACCCGCAGCTCGACGGAGGAGCCGTGGCGGCTGCCGCGGACCGCCACCGGCGACGGGCTGCCGTGCCGCAGCGCGTTGTCGACGACGTTGACCACCACGCGTTCCAGCAGCCCCGGGTCGGCCAGCACGGGCGGCAGGTCCTCCGCCACCGCGACCGACACCTCGCCGCCGAGGCCGGCGAGCGCCCGTGCCACGACCTCGTCGCAGCCGACCGGCCGCAGCACCGGTTCGACCGAGCCGGTCGCGAGGTGCGACGAGTCGAGCAGGTCGTCCACCAGGCCGGTCAACCGGTCGGCGGACTCCGCCACGGTCTCCACCAGGTCGGCGGTGTCCTGTTCGGACAGTGCCGGCGAGGTGTCCCGCAGGCTCGCGGTCGCCGCCTTGATCGACGTCAACGGCGTGCGGAGGTCGTGGCCGACCGCCGACAGCAGTGCCGTGCGCAGCTCGGACGTCTCGGCTTTCCGCCGTGCTTCCAGGGCGTCAGCGGCCATCCGCTGGTGCCGCAGCGCCACGAACGTCTGCCCGGCCGCCGCCTCCAGCACCCGCTGGTCGCTCGCGGGCAGCACCCGTCCGCTCAGCCGCAACCGCACGTCACCGGTGACCGTCACGTCGGTCACGGGACCGGAGTCCCGCCCGGCGCGGTCGACGCAGCACCACTCCCCGTTTCTGCGCTCCACCAGCGCCACCGAGTCCAGGCCGAAGTTCTCCCGGATCTTCTCCAGCAGCCGCGCCAGCGGGAACGGCGCGGTCAGCACGGTCCGCGAGTACGAGGCCAGCAACGCCGCCTCGGTCCGCGCCCGCGCGCCCTGCTCCCCCAGCCGCGCCGCCCGGTCGACGGTCAGCGCCACGACGGTCGCGACGATCACCATGGCGGCCAGCGTGATCACGTTCTCCGGCGTCTGCACGGCCAGGCTGTGGCAGGGCTCGGTGAAGAAGAAGTTGAGCAGCCCGGCGCCGAGCACCGCGCAGAACAGCGCCGGTCCCAGCCCGCCCGCGATGGCGACGACGCAGGCGACGAGCAGGAACGCCACCAGGTCGGTGGAGAAGTCCAGCTCGTCGCGCCACAGCAGGCCCAGCGCGGTGACGCCGGCGGGCAGCACCAGGGCAAGGCCCCAGCCGGTGAGCCTGCGCCGCACCGGCAACGGGTCGGTGCCGACCTGCCAGCGCAGCCCGCGCCGGGCCTCGTCGTGGGTGACCATGTGCACGTCGATCGCGCCGGACTCCTGCACGACAGCGGCACCGATGCCCTCGTCGAACGCCCGCGCGACCCGTGAGCGCCGTGAGGTCCCCAGCACCAGCTGGGTGGCGTTCACACCGCGGGCGAACTCCAGCAACGCCGTCGGAACGTCGTCGCCCACCACCGAGTGGAACGTCGCGCCGACGTCCTCGGCGGTCTTGCGGGAGCGGGCGATGTGCCCGTGCGTCACGCCGGTCAGCCCGTCGCCGCGCAGGACGTGGACGACCAGCAGCTCCGCACCGGCCCGCACCGCGATCCGGCGAGCGCGCCGGATCAGCGTCTCGCTCTCCGGTCCGCCGGTGATTGCGGCGACCACGCGTTCGCGGGTCTCCCAGGTGTCGGTGATGTCCTTCTCGCTGCGGTAGCGCTGCAACGCCACGTCGACCTGGTCGGCCACCCACAGCAGGGCCAGCTCCCGCAACGCCGTGAGGTTGCCGATCCGGAAGTAGTTGCCCAGTGCGGCGTCGATGCGGTGCGCTGGGTAGACGTTGCCGTGGGCGAGCCGGCGGCGCAGCGCCTCCGGGGTGAGGTCGACGAGCTCGACCTGCTCCGCGCGGCGGACCACCTCGTCGGGTACCGTCTCCCGTTGCCGCACACCGGTGATGCGTTCGACGACGTCGTTCACCGACTCCAGGTGCTGCACGTTCACCGTGGACAGCACGTCGATGCCCGCGTCGAGCAGCTCCTCGACGTCCTGCCAGCGCTTCTCGTTGCGGGAGCCGGGCGCGTTGGTGTGGGCGAGCTCGTCGACGACGGCGACCTCGGGCCTGCGTGCGAGGACCGCGTCGACGTCCATCTCCTCGACGTCGAGGCCGCGGTGCCGCACCCGCGTGCGCGGCACCACCTCCAGCCCGTCGAGCAGGGCGGCGGTCTTCTCCCGGCCGTGGGTCTCCACGAGTCCCACGACCACCTCGGTGCCCCGCCCCCGGCGCCGGTGGGCCTCGCCGAGCACGGCGAAGGTCTTGCCGACACCGGGAGCGGCGCCGAGGTGGATCCTCAGCTGACCCCGGCGGCGGTCACCGGGTGGCGGCGTCGATGGCACGGTTGAGCGCCGTCACGTTGACCGCGGTGGTGAAGGTGCCGGAGGTCCCGGCCGCCACCAGCTCCCGCACCCTCTCCTCGGACAGCCCGGACGCGCGTGCCACCCGAGGCACCTGCAGCGCCGCGTACTCCGGGCTGATGTGCGGGTCGAGGCCGGACGCCGACGCGGTCACCGCGTCCTGCGGCACCCGGTCCTCGGACACGCCTTCGCGCTGCGCCACGGCCGTGCGGCGTTCATCGACCACCTTCGTGTAGTCCTCGTTCAGCTCGCCCTTGTTCGAGCCGCCCGAGGCGGGCAGCGTCGCCGCGGAGGGCCGCGGCTGGAAGTACCGGTCGCCCTCGCGTGCGACGGCGACCAGGGTGGTGCCGGTGGCCTCGGCGTTGGCGTGCAGGCCGGGGACGCGCGAGACGCCCCAGACCGCCAGCGGGTACAGCACGCCGAGGAGCACGGTCAGCGCGAGCAGGATCCGCAGACCCGCCCACGACTGCTTCAGGAAGTTCGTCATCGTCAGCCGATCCCGGGGATGAGTCGCACGAGCAGGTCGATCAGCCAGATCCCGGCGAACGGCGTCACGATGCCGCCGAGGCCGTAGACCAGCAGGTTGCGCCGCAGCAGCGCGGAGGCGCTGGACGGCCGGTAGCGGACGCCCCGCAGGGCCAGCGGGATCAGCGCCACGATGACCACCGCGTTGAAGATCACCGCGGACAGGATGGCCGACTGCGGTGTCGCGAGGCGCATGACGTTGAGCTGCCCCAGCGCCGGGTAGATCGCCGCGAACATCGCGGGCAGGATCGCGAAGTACTTCGCCAGGTCGTTGGCGACGGAGAACGTCGTCAGCGCCCCCCGCGTGATCAGCAGCTGCTTGCCGATCTCCACGATCTCGATCAGCTTGGTCGGGTCCGAGTCGAGGTCGACCATGTTGCCGGCCTCCTTCGCGGCCGACGTGCCGGTGTTCATCGCGACGCCGACGTCGGCCTGGGCCAGCGCCGGTGCGTCGTTGGTGCCGTCACCGGTCATCGCGACCAGCCGGCCGCCCTCCTGCTCCTGGCGGATCAGGGCCATCTTGTCCTCGGGCTTGGCCTCGGCGAGGAAGTCGTCCACGCCCGCCTGTTCGGCGATGGCCTTGGCCGTCAACGGGTTGTCGCCGGTGACCATGACCGTGCGGATGCCCATCGCCCGCAGCTCGGCGAAGCGCTCCTTCATGCCGGGCTTCACGACGTCGGACAGGCGGACGATCCCCAGCACCCGGCCGTTCTCGGCCACGACGAGCGGGGTTCCGCCCTGGGCACTGATCTCGTCCACGATCTCGCGTGCGGTGTCGGTCAGCTCGAACGCGGACGCGGCGCCCTTGCGGATGCTGCGGTCGCCCAGGTCGATGCCGGACATCCTGGTCTGCGCCGTGAACGCGACGAACTCGCCGGTCTTCTCGTGGTCGCTCGCCGGTGCACCGCCGGCGAGCTGGAGGATGCTGCGGCCCTCCGGGGTGTCGTCGGCGAGGCTCGCCAGCCGTGCGGCCGCGACCAGTTCCTCCTCGGACGTCGGGCCGACCGGGATGAACTCGGTCGCGCGCCGGTTGCCCCACGTGATCGTGCCGGTCTTGTCGAGCAGCAACGTGTCGATGTCACCGGCGGCCTCCACGGCCTTGCCCGACGTGGCCAGGACGTTGCGCTGCACCAGCCGGTCCATGCCGGCGATGCCGATCGCGGACAGCAGTGCGCCGATCGTCGTCGGGATCAGGCAGACCAGCAACGCGGTCAGCACGACCACCGACTGCTCGCCGCCGGAGTGGATCGCGAACGGCTGCAGCGCGACGACGGCCAGCAGGAAGATGATCGTCAGCGTCGACAGCAGGATCGTCAGCGCGACCTCGTTCGGCGTCTTCTGCCGTTCCGCGCCTTCGACGAGTGCGATCATCCGGTCCACGAAGGACTCGCCCGGCCTGGTCGTGATCCGCACGACGATCCGGTCCGACAGCACCGTCGTGCCACCGGTGACCGCGCACCGGTCGCCGCCGGACTCGCGGATGACGGGTGCGGACTCGCCGGTGATCGCCGACTCGTCCACGGTCGCGATGCCCTCGACCACGTCACCGTCGCCGGGGATGACCTCACCGGCCTCGACGACGACCAGGTCGCCGACCTCCAGTTCGGTGCCGGGCACGACGCCGCCGCTGACGAGCCTCGCGACGGCGTCTTCCTTCGTCTTCCTGAGCGAGTCCGCCTGCGCCTTGCCGCGGCCTTCCGCGACGGCTTCCGCGAGGTTCGCGAACAGCACGGTGAACCACAGCCACGCGGCGACGGCGGTGGTGAACACGCTCGGCTCGGTCACCGCGAACACGGTGACCAGCACCGAACCCACCCACACGACGAACATGACGGGACTGCGCAACTGGTGCCGCGGGTGGAGCTTCTTCAACGCCTCTGGCAGGGCCGCGGCGAGACCGGGTTTCGTGGTCACAGCAGTGCCTCCGCGACGGGACCGAGAGCGAGAGCGGGAACGAACGTGAGCGCGGCGACCAGGACGATCGAGCCGGCCAGCAGGGTCGCGAACAGCGGCCCGGTGGTGGGCAGCGTGCCCGCGGTGACCGGCACCTTCTTCTGCGCCGCCAGCGATCCGGCCAGCGCCAGCACCGCGACGATCGGGACGAGCCGGCCGAAGAGCATGCACAGGCCCAGCGACGACTGGAACCAGTCGCTGGTGACCGTGATGCCGCCGAACGCGCTGCCGTTGTTGTTGGAGGCCGACGCGTAGGCGTAGAGGATCTCTGACAACCCGTGCGAGCCGGGGTTGTTGAGCGCTGCCCGCGTGCTGGGCAGGACCGCGGCGATGCCGGCGCCGACGAGCAGCACCGTGGGCATCGCGAGGATCGAGACCGCCGCGGCCGTGACCTCCCTGCGCCCCAGCTTCTTGCCGAGGTACTCGGGCGTGCGGCCGACCATCAGGCCCGCGAGGAACATCGCGATGACCGCCATGACGAGGATGCTGTAGAGACCGGTGCCGACACCGCCCGGCGTCATCTCGCCGAACAGCATGTTCAGCAGCGCCCCGCCGCCGCCGAGCCCGGTGTAGCTGTCGTGCAACGAGTTCACCGCACCGGTCGAGGTGCCGGTGGTGGCGTCGGCGAAGATCGCGCTGCCGGGGATGCCGAACCGCAGCTCCTTGCCCTCCAACGGCCGGACGCCGTTCGCCTCGGCACCCCAGATGACCGCGAGCATCGCGGTCCAGATGCCGCCCATGACGCCCAGCAGCACGTACCCCTGCTTCTTCTCCCCCACCAGCACGCCGAACGTGCGGGTCAGCGCGACCGGGACCACCAGGATGAGGAAGACCTCGATCAGGTTCGACCACTCGTTCGGGTTCTCGAACGGGTGCGCGGAGTTGGCGTTGAGGATGCCGCCGCCGTTGGTGCCGAGCTCCTTGATGGCCTCCTGACCGGCAACGGGCGCGTTGGCGACCAGCTGACCGTCAACGTCCACTCCGGACTTGAAGCTCATCGTGACACCGAAGGCGATCAGCACGACGGCGAACAGGAACGCGATCGGCAACAGGATGCGGAGCGTGCCGCGCACGAGGTCGACCCAGAAGTTGCCGAGCCGGTCGGTCCGGCTGCGGACGAACCCGCGGACCAGCGCGACGGCGACCGCGAGGCCGACCGCGGCGGACACGAAGTTCTGCACGGTCAGGCCGATCATCTGGACCGTGTGGCCCATGACCGCTTCCGGCACGTACGACTGCCAGTTCGTGTTGGCCACGAAGCTGATGGCGGTGTTGAACGCCATGCCCGGTCCGACGTTGCCTCGGCCGAAGTCGAACGGCAGCAGGGACTGCACGCGCTGGAGCACGTAGAGGAACACGATGCCGACGAACGAGAAGCCCAGCACGCCGTAGGCGTAGGTGCTCCACCTCTGCTCGGCGTCCGGGTCGATCCGCGCGAAGCGGTAGATCGCCGCCTCGGCCCTGGAATGGCCTTCGCGCTGGAAGACGCGGGCCATGTGGTCGCCGAGTGGCCGGTACACGACCGCCAGTGCCGCGAACAGGATGCCGACCTGGGCCAGGCCGGCCACGAGAGGTGACATCAGAACTTCTCCGGCCTCACGAGCGCGACGAACAGGTAGACGATCAGAGCGAGCGCGAGGACGCCGGCGACGGCGTTCGCGACGAGTCCCGTGCTCACAGCTTCTCCAGTCCGCGCACCGTCAGTCCCAGCACGACGAAACTCCCGATCAGCAGCAACGCGTAGGCCAGGTCGGCCATGACGCCGCTCCCTTCAACGACAGGTTTTTCCATGACGAGCGGGAGCGTGCACGAGGAAACACCTGTTCAGGGGAGGCCTGACAGCGTCCTTACGGGGTGGGGGCCGACCTTTACGCGTTCTTGAGGCCGGGGAGACGTGGGTCTCACCCGTCAGGGCCCTTAGGGGTCACGGTGCGTGAGGTTCTCGCGCGGGAGGCGTCACGGCGCGGCCGACGTTGAACGGAACCGGGCCGCGCCCAGGGTGGACGCGGCCCGGTGTCAGCAGGGTCAGCGACCGCTGCGGTACGCCGTCCAGGCGTTCTGCATGCGGGTGTTCTGACCCAATGGAAGTCCTTTGTAGAGGTTGCCGTTTCACACAGTGCGAACGTCGTGGGCCGGAAGGCCGCTCCACCACCTGCCGTAGCGCTTGTAGACCTGGGGTTCGCGGTCACCGAGGAACTCGCGCACCGCCGACGCTTCCACGGCCAGCGCCGCCCAGTCGTCCTCTTTCAGGGCGTGGAAGGCGGTCATCTCAATAGATCCGTCGGCCAGTGGGCGCCACACGCCCGCCACGTACCCGTCCACGAGCAGGGTGGGCAGCGTGTCGCCGTTGTTGCCGATGACGACCTTGCGGTACTGGGGCGGGATGATCCGGCTGCGGTCGGCGTAGGCGAGCAAAGTGCTGTCCCACATCGCCATCAGCCGCGCGGGAGCGGGCGTGTCCTCGTCCGGGACCGTCCGGTTCGGCACGTCGAGGTGCTCGCCGTGCCGTTCCAGCTCCAGCAGCTCCAGGGCGGCGCGGATCGTGCCGCGCGGCAGCATCGTGAACTGGTTGACGTCGGCGACGGTGGCGGGCCCGAAGCCGGTGAGGTAGCGGCGGACGAGCTCGGCCACGCACTCCAGCTGCTCCCTGCGCCCGGTGCGCGCGGCCAGGTAGGACGGGCGCGGCCCGAACGACCACGGCCCGCCGGTCGGTGCGTGCACGAGCCCGCCGTAGGTGCGCAGCGCCCACCAGACACCGGGCTGGCCGACGTCACCGGCGTGCGAGTGCAGCAACTCCTCGATCTCCGCCTTCGCCCGCGGCACCGAGGCGAAAGCGAGCACGTGCTCCAGCAGTGCGTCGGCCTGGTCCACGGTGATGTCCATGGCCTTGAACCGCTTGTCGTACAACCGTGACGCGCGCAGTGCGGGCAGCATCGCGTGGTGGAACACCTCGTGGTCGGCGGCGGTGACCGCGTGCAGGGTGATCCGCATCAGCGTGGCCTTGCGGACCGCGCCGCCGACGAACGCGGCGTCCAGGTCGGCCGGGTCGAAGCCGGCGACGCGGTTCCACAGGGCCAGGTAGGGCGAGGCCGGTTCCTGGGCCTGGATCGCCACGACCCGCTCGACCGCGCTGGGCACGTCCACCGGTTCCCGCCGCAGCAGCAGCTGGCGGTCGAGCGTCGCGCGGTTGAGCTGTCGTGGCGTCGGGGTCATGCGGGTGATCCTCACCTACCTCAGCTTCGAGGGCCACCAGATCCGGCCGCCGATGTCCACCGACAGCGCGGGCACCAGCAGCGACCGCACCAGCAGCGTGTCGAGCAGGACGCCGAACGCCACGATGAACGCGATCTGGGTGAGGAACAGGATCGGCAGCACCGCGAGCGCCGCGAACGTGGCCGCCAGCACCACCCCCGCAGACGTGATCACGCCACCGGTCAGGCTGAGGCCCCTGATGGTGCCCTCGACCGTGCCGAGCTGCTGCGTCTCCTCGCGGACGCGGGTCATGAGGAAGATGTTGTAGTCGATGCCCAGCGCCACCAGGAACACGAACCCGAACAGCGGCACCACCGGGTCCGCGCCGGGGAAGTCGAACAGGTGGTTGAACACCAGCGCCGACACGCCCATGGTGGCCGCGAACGACAGCACGACCGTCCCGATCAGCAGCAACGGCGCCAGCACCGACCGCAGCAGCAGCGCCAGCACCAGGAAGATCACGACGAGCACGATCGGGATGATCAGCAGCCGGTCGCGTTCTGAGGTCGTCCTGGTGTCGAGCAACGTCGCCGTCTGCCCGCCGACCTTCGCGTCCGCGCCCTCGACGCCGTGCACCGCCGCACGGATGCGTTCGACCGTGGCGACCGCCGCGTCGGAGTCCGGCGCGTCGGCGAGCGTGGCCTCGATCCGCACCAGGCCGTCGGCGGTCCCGCTGGGCCGGACGTTCGCCACACCGTCCACAGCGGCCTTCGCGACGACGTCGGCGGTCTTGCCCTCGTTGGCGATGATGACGGTCGGCGAGCCGGTGCCGCCGGGGAAGTGCCGTGACAGCACCTCCTGGCCGGCCACGGACTCGACCTCGGTGAGGAACACGTCGGACTGCGCCGTGCCGGAGGCCTTGAGCTGCGGCAGGAACGCCGCTCCCGCCAGCAGCACCAGCGCGGTGACGATCCAGATGGCCCGCGGCTTGCGGCGCACCAGGGCGGCCACGCGCCCCCACAGCCCGCTGGTCTCCGGGTGCGGGGAGCCCAGCTTCGGCGCGAACGGCCAGAACGCGGCCCGTCCCAGCAGGGCGAGCACCGCCGGCAGGAACGTCATGGCCGTGAGCAGCGCGGCACCGATGCCGATCGCGGCGACCGGGCCGAGGCCCTTGTTGGAGTCGAGGTCGCTGAACAGCAGGCACAGCACGCCGAGGATGACCGTGCCCGCGGAAGCGGCGATGGGTTCGACCGTGCCGCGCCAGGCGGAGCGGATGGCGGTGAACCTGTTCTCCTCGTCCCGCAGCTCCTCGCGGAAGCGGGACACCAGCAGCAGTGCGTAGTCCGTGGCGGCGCCGAAGACCAGGATGGAGAGGATGCCCTGGCTCTGGCCGTTCAACGCGAGCACGTCGTACTTCGCGAGCAGGTAGACGACGAAGCTGGCCAGCCCGAGCGCGAACACGGCGGAGACGAGCACCACGAGCGGCAGCAGCGGGCTGCGGTAGACGACGAGCAGGATGAGCGCGACCACCGCGCCGGCGACCAGCAGCAGCAACCCGTCGATCCCGCCGAACGCCTCGACCAGGTCGGCGACCTGCGCGGCCGGCCCGGTGACCAGCACCGTCAGCCCCTGCGGCGCGCTGCGCGAGCCGTCCCGCAGCTCCGCGACACCGTCCTTGACGTCCTTGGCCGGGTCGAGCAGGACGACGATCTGCGCCGCGTCCCCGTCCTTCTGGGACGGGATGACCGGCGAGGCCTGGAACCCCTTGCCCCGATCGGCGAGGAACCGCGTGTCCTCCGCGGTGAGCCCGCCCTGGCGTTCGGCCACCACGATCGCGGGGATGGCGTTGGTCTGCTGGAACTTCTTCTGCAGCTCCGCGACCTGTGTGGACTCCGCCGAGTTCGGCAGGAACGCGCTGCTGTCGTTCTCGGCGACCTCGGACAGTTTGCCCGCGTACGGCCCGGTGAACCCTCCCACCGCCAGCCACACGACGAGAAGCAACCCGGCGAGCACCCTCATGAGCCTATGTCCTTCGATCGTCGAAAGTTTCGATGACCGAAACAGTATGCTGGCGGGGTGAGCGACGCAAGCGACTACGAACTCAGCATGCTGGTGCGGGCGCTGGTGATGGAGTCGAACCGGTTCCTGGAGATCTTCAGCGCGGCCCACGAGCTGCACTCCACCGACATGACAGCGCTGAACCTGCTCATGACCGCCCACTCCCCCATGACACCGGGCACACTCGCCCGCGCCCTGAACCTCAGCGCCTCCGCCACGACGTCGGTGCTGGACCGCCTGGAACGCGCCGGCCACGTGAGCCGCGACCGCAGCCCCGGCGACCGCCGCCGCGTGGAACTGCGCGTGCACGCGGCGGCGGAGGCACTGGCCTCGACGTTCTTCCAGCCGCTCGCCCGCGAGTTCGCGGCGACGTGGGGCGCCATGACCCCCGAGGACCGGCGGGTGGTGGCCGACTTCCTCGCGTCCACGACGGCGGCGACGGCACGGGTGCGCGCGGAGGTCCTCACCCCGCCCGCCTGACCGTCAGGGCAGCCTGCGCCCGCAGACGAGGAGCAGCAGGTTCTGCGCCTCGTCGCGGACGGGCGTCCCCGCGCCGAACGTCCAGTCCAGGTCGGTGGCGACCAGCTCCCTGCCCTTCACGTCGGACTTGAAGTACCGGACGTGACCGGGCTTCACCCCGTCGAGCACGAGCCGCAGCCGGTCGAGCGGCACCTTCCGGTCGAGTCCGAGCGCGACCGTGACGTCCAGGCCGTGGATGACGTCGTGCGAGAGCGCGCCGACGGGCCCGCCGCCTGGTGGGGTCCAGGGGTGGTGGACGTTGGCCTTCAGGGTGTCGAGGAGCTGCCGCGGGGACAGTTGCGCGGCGTCCTGCCTGGCCATGCGGTCGGAGGCGCGGTTGAAGCTGCCGCCGGCTTTCAGCACCTCCTTGAGGATGCGGCCCGGTGAGCTGCGGTACGGGAGCGTCGTGTGGGCGATGACCTCCTTCACGCGCCAGCCTGCGCACAGGCTTGCGGAGTCCCACTGCTGCTGCGTGAGGGATTCGAGCAGTTCTGCCTGGTCGCGCCGTTCGGCGGCCACCACGTCCTTGATGTCCATGCACGTCGTACGGAAGGGACGACGAGAACTCATCGGTCCGCGTAGGGTCGTGCGCGTGATCGAGGCGCTGGAGCCGTTCCGGGTCGAGCTGACCGGCTACTGCTACCGCATGCTCGGCTCCGGTTTCGAGGCCGAGGACGCCGCGCAGGAGACGCTCGTGCGCGCGTGGAAGGCCTACGACAGCTTCGACGCCTCGCGCGCGTCGTTGCGCACGTGGCTGTACCGGATCGCGACCAACATCTGCATCGACATGCAGCGTTCTCCGCAACGGCGTGCGTTGGCCGTGGACCTGGGACCGGCCGGCGGGGAGCTCGGGGCGCCGTTGCACGAGCGGGTGTTCGTGCAGCCGGTGCCGGACCACAGGGTGTTGCCGGAGGACCAGGCGATCCGCAAGGAGACGGTGCGGCTGGCGTTCGTGGCGGCGTTGCAGCACCTGCCCGCACGGCAGCGCGCGGTGCTGATCCTGCGCGACGTGCTGGCGTGGCAGGCAGCGGAGGTGGCCGAGCTGCTGGACATCTCGGTCGCTGCGGTCAACAGCGCGCTGCAACGGGCGCGGGCGACGGTGCGCACCACCGATCCCGGTGAGGCGGTGGACCCGGCGGACGCGACGCAGAAGGAGCTGCTCCGCCGGTACTGCGATGCGTTCGAACGGCACGACATGCGCGCGTTGGTGGCGTTGTTGCACGAGGACGCCACGATGTCGATGCCGCCGTTCAGCTGGTGGATCCGCGGACGGGACGCCATGGCGGCGGTGCTGCACGCGCCTGGTTCGCCGTGCGAGGGGGCGTGGCTGGTGCCGGTCGCGGCGAACGGGTCGCCGGCGTACTGGCAGCTGCGGCCAGGTCTGGACCGGCCGTTCGGGCTGGTGTTCCTCGACGTGCGCGACGGGCTGGTCACGGGTGCGTGCACGTATCTCAACGTCGAGGACTTCCTGCCGTTGTTCGATGCACCGATGAGTTCCGGCGCGCCGTCCCGTAGGTGAGTGGACGAAAGGAGCTCCCATGACGATCCAGCCCATCATCGTGACGCCGAACCCGGGGCCGATGCAGGCGTTCTACGAGCAGGTCTTCGGTGCGACCGAGGTGGCCAGGTACCCGGCGACCGGTGCGGTGTTCTTCACGACGCTGCGGCTCGGGGACGCCGAGCTCGGACTGGTGGCGGAGGACGCCGACCTGACCGCGGCCCCGCGCATCGTGCTGAGCGTGGGCGTCGAGGACGTCGACGCGCTGCTGCCCGTGGTCGAGGCCGCCGGCGGGCGGGTGCGGGGGCCGTCGAACGACATGCCGTGGGGGCAGCGGGTGGCGCACGTGTTCGATCCGGACGGAAACCCCGTGAACCTGACCCAGCAGCTCTGAGCACCTGATCGGCAGCCTTGCCCTCCTTGCTGCCGAAGGCGTCTGCAAGTACCGCCAACCCTTGATCGGATCGCCGCCAACTACCACCAACATGGTCGTCGCCGTCGAACCGGACCTGGATCTGCAGACGGCCAGCGGTGCTGTTGGTGGTAGCAAAGTGCTTGTCGATGTCGAGTTGGAGGTACTTGCAGGCGCCTGGGCAGCAACGAGGGTGAGATGTACGCTGATCCGGCGTCGCGGGCGAACTCGTTGCGGCTCTACCGCGCGAACTTTGACCGTGGGCTGCACGATCCGGAGCTGGCCCCGTTGGCGAGGGTGTCGGAGCGGACGGCACTGGTGCTGGAGTGGCTGCGGTAGCCGGTGTCAGGCCGCTCCGACGAGGTCCCGGCGCTCGCCCTTCGCCGAGGGCGCCGTCCGCCGGATTCGTCCCCACGGCTTGAACACCGACAGCACGTACGCGACCAGCAGCAACGTCGGTGCCACCACCACCGGGGGCAGCAGGCCGGACGGGAGCACCGCGGCCGGGTCACCGGCCAGCACGCGGGTGCCGATGCGGGCCGCCTCCTGCACTCCCGGTCGCAGGGCGAAGGCGATCAGCAGGCTCATGCCGACGTTCAGCACGAGCTTGACGGCCACCCACCAGTAGCGCACGAGCCCGTACTTGCCGCCCAGGCCGAGGACGGCGCCCGAGACCATGCACACGACGCTGGCGCCCAGCATCGGCCAGATCGCGAACATGTCCACTGCCTGGATGGCGATGCCCGCCGTGGTCGTGTCCGTTGTGGACAGGGCGATCACGATCAGGATGCCCAGTGCCAGGTCGATGCCGAGCCAGGCCGCTGCCGCCAGGGCGTGCACGAGCAGCACGGCTTTGCGGGCACGGCCGCTGAGCTTGCGGGTGGTGATCATCGCGGTGCGCTCCCTCGGTCGTGGTGTCGGCACCCACTCTCGCCGCCCGCGGCGACCGCATCATCCGTTCGTGCTCTGATCCCGTCTACGTCAGTTTGCGTACACCGGCCTCAGCCGGTCACGTCACTTGCGGGACCGCCAGCTGACCTTCGACGACCCGGCCTCCGGTGCGTCGCGCACGACCGTCCGCACCGGCAGCCCGAGGAACTCGCCGAACCGCCGGGTGTGCTCGGCCAGCGCGTCCACGTCGAAGCCGGGCAGCGGCCGCAGCTCCACGTCCACGGAGGTCTTCTTCAGCACCCGCTTCCACAGCCCGGCGATCTGGCCGTCCTCGATGATCGTCGCGTAGAACATGCCGTTGTAGGTGGAGATCGGGATCTCGTCGTAGCGGGTGAAGTACGCGGCGCGGTCCCGGTAGCCGATGACCAGCTCGTCGTAGGCGGGCAGCAGGTAGGTGCCGGTGGCCGGTTCGAGGTCCGGCGGCAGCCAGTACTCCTTGCCGTCGAAGGTCTCCCGCACCAGCTCGCCGCGCACCGGCTCCAGCCCGCGTGCGGCCTGCTTGAGCCCGATGCCTGCCCAGTTCGCGAAGTCGGCGACGGTCGCCGGGCCGTGGCTGGTGAAGAACCGCTGCGCCAGCACGGCGAGCGCCTCGTCGCCGGCGAGCGACCGCTGGTGCGGCGCCCACTCCTCCAGCAGCACGAACGTCTGGTCCTTGCCGCGTGGCGGGCCGGGCACGACCAAGCCCTCCTGGGCGAGGTGGATGAACGTGAAGTAGCTCTGCTGCCGGTCGTCGGGTATGCCCACGCCCGCCATCAGCTCGATCATCTCGCGCCGGGTCAGGCACCCGCCGCCGCTGAGCGCGTTCACGAACGTCTTGCGCGCCAACGCCATCAGCTCGGGCGTCATCCGGTGGTACTGCCACGCCTTGGGGGTCAGCTTGGCGAGGTCGCGCGCGCCGAACAGGTCGAGCATCCAGCCGACGTCCTCGGCCAGCACGTAGTGGATCGTGCCGCGCATCAGCCAGGTGCGGACGATCTTCCCGGCGCGCAGCTCCTCCTCGACGTCGGCGCTCACCCCCGGTTCGGTGCGCAGGCCCAGTGCCCACAGCGACTGGCCGTAGTCCTGGGCCTGGACGGCACCGAGCGCGCGGACGGCGGCCTCGGCCGTGGCGTACGTGCCGATCCGCTGGTTGGCGAGGCGCAGTGCGGCGATGTCCACCGCGGCAGTGTGCGCCTCGCGGCTCCAGTCCCGCTCAAGCCGGCCAGGAGCCGGTGTAGCCCTCGGCCAGCAGCCGCCGTCCCGCCTCGGAGTCGACGATCGACTGCAGCTCCCCGAGCTGGCGGCGCACGTCGAACTCGGCCGCGCCGGGCAGCGTGTGCAGCATCGACGTCATCCAGTAGGAGAAGTGCTGTGCCTTCCACACCCGGCCCAGCGCGCGGGGCCCGTACTCGTCGAGCGCGTCGTCGTCGGCCTTGAGCAGTGCGCGTTCGATCACCTCGGCGAGCACCTTCACGTCGGCGAGCGCCAGGTTGAGGCCCTTGGCACCGGTCGGCGGAACGGTGTGCGCGGCGTCGCCGGCGAGCAGCAGCCTGCCGTGGCGCATGGGTTCCGCGACGAACGACCGGAACTTCAGCACGGTCCGTTCGGTGATCGGCCCCTCCTTGAGGGTGAAGCCGTCCGGCCCGGCGACGCGGGTCTGCAGCTCCTCCCAGATTCGCTCGTCCGACCACGCCGCCGCGTCGGTCTCGGGGTCGCACTGGAAGTACATGCGCTGGTGGGTCTCGGTGCGCTGGCTGATCAACGCGAACCCGCGCGGCGAGTGCGCGTAGACGAGCTCGGGCGCGCTCTTGGGTGCCTCGGTGATGATGCCGAACCAGGCGAAGGGGTACTCACGGAAGTAGTGCGTGCGTTCGGCCTGCGGCACCTGGGCGCGACAGGTCGACCGCGACCCGTCGGCGCCGACGAGCAGGTCGCACCGCACCTCCTGGCGGACGCCGTCGCCGTCGGTGAAGCAGATCGCCGGCTCGTCGACGTCGACGGCCGTGTCGCGCACCCCGAACCGCACGTCGCCGCCGTCGCGTTCGCGGGCGTTCGCGAGGTCGACGAACACGTCGGTCTGCGGGTACAGCCACACCGACTCGCCCACCAGCGCCCGGAAGTCGACGCGGTGGCTCTCCCCGTTGAACCGCAGGTCGATGCCCTCGTGCGGGTGCCCTTCGCGCAGCACCCGGTCGGACACGCCGGAGTCGACGAGCAGCCGCGCGCTGTCGGCCTCCAGGATGCCGGCGCGGACGGTGTTCTCGATCTCCACGCGGGACCTGTTGTCGACGACGACGCTGTCGATCCCGTGCAGCGACAGCAGGTGCGACAACATCAGCCCGGCGGGCCCAGCGCCGACGATGCCGACCTGGGTGCGCGTCACGCTCACATCTCCTCCTGAAGGGCACGCCGCGCGACAGCGAACGCGTGGTTGGCCGACGGGACCCCGCAGTAGATCGCGCTCTGCAGCAGGACTTCCTTGATCTCCTCTGTGGACAGTCCGTTGCGCCGCGCTGCTTTCACGTGCATCGCGAACTCGTCCCAGTGGCCCCTGGCGATGAGCGCGGTGAGCGTGATCGCGCTGCGCATCCGCCGGTCGAGCCCCGGCCGCGTCCACACCTCACCCCAGGCGTAGGTGGTGATGAACTGCTGGAAGTCGGCGGTGAACTCGTCCGGCGCCGACGCCCGGTCGACGTGGACGTCACCGAGCACCTCCCGGCGCACCTTCATGCCGTCGTCGTAGCTCACTTCGCCCACTCCCCGGCCAGCACACCGGCCACCGCTCCCGGCTTCTCGACCGGCGGCAGGTGGCCGCAGTCCTCGATGACGTGGAACGACGCGGCGTTCAGCTGCTCCATCGCCTCGGGCGGCACCACGACGTCGTGCCGTCCGGCGATGGCGTGGACCGACCGTTCCACCTCCTCGGCCTGGAACCCGGCAAGTGCCTCGCAGGCCCAGGCGTAGGAGTCGTCGTCGACCTCGGTGAGGGCACGCAGCATGGCACCCGCCACGGCCGGTTCGCGGTCGATGAAGCCCGGCGCGAACCAGCGCCGTGAAGCGCCCTCGACCAGGACGGAGGTGCCCGCCTTGCGGACGAGCTCGGCGCGCTCGTGCCACATCATGGGGTCGCCGATCCTGGAGGCCGCGGCGATGCAGAAGACCTGGTCGAAGACACCTTTCATGGCGAGTTCGAGCCCCACCGCGCCGCCGAAGGAGACGCCGGCGTAGGCGGTGGGGCGGTCTGGCGTGGGCCTTTCCAGTGCGTTTGCGATGTCCTGCACCGCGAACGGCCCGGTCGCGTTCTTGCCGTTGCCGTGGCCGGGCAGGTCCCAGCCGATCACCTCGACGTCGTCCAGCTGCTCGGCGCAGGTGCGCCAGAGCTGGGACACCGAGGAGCCCAGGGACGGGCCGACGATCAGCAGGCGCTGGGAGTTCTCGGTGCCGGCGAGGCGGGTCAGGGTGAGTTCAACCGCCATTGTTGTCAGACCCCTTTGAGATGATGGGAGTGGGGACTTGCGCGCCCCCTGGAGGGGGACCAGTCGGAATCGATTCGGCTGGGGCCGTGATTGGTGGGGCGGCGTTTGCTGGGATGGCGTCCGCTGAGGCAGCGTCTATCGAGGCCGCGTCCGCTGGAGCTGCGCCCGCAGAGGTTGCGTCCGCCGGAGAAGCATCCGTTGGAGCTGCGCCCGCCGGAGCAGCGTCCGCTGGAGCCGCGCCTGTGGAGGCCACGTCCGCCGCGGCGTCCGCTTGAGCCGCGTCCGCCCGAGCCGCGTCCGCCCTGGCCGCATCCGCTGGAGCTGGCTCCGCCGAAGCCGCACTTGCAGCTACTGGTTCCGGTTCCGTTGGAGCCGCGTCAGCCGACGCCGGTTCTGCCCCAGCCACGCCCGCTCCAACCGGGCCCGCTGGAGCCGCGCTCGCCGACGCCGGTTCCGCCGCAGCCGCGTCAGCCGACGCCGGTTCTGCCCCAACCGCGCTCACCTCAGCCTCGCCCACCGGCAACGCTCCCACCGCCAGCGACTCCGCACACCGCCGCAGCACGTGATCGACGAACACCCCCGCAGCCCCGAGGTAGCCGCCCGGTTCCCCGTCACCACCCCGCTCAGCCAGCAGATCCGCGGCGACCTCCGCCACCCGCCGCGCCATCACCTCGGGGAACACCCGCAACCCCTCGGCCAGCTCCGCCGCCTGCGACGCCGCCACCACGGTCAGCTCCACCAGCCCCAGCAGCGCGGGCCACTCCGCGTGCCAAGCGCCGTCCGGCCGTTCGTCCACCGCCCGCGCGGCGCACAGGTGCAGCTGCGCGCCCAGTCCCGGCGCCCGCAGCGACGCGCTGTTCACCAGCACCGCGAGCACCGGGTTCTGCTTGTGCGGCATGGTCGACGACCCACCGCGACCCGCGACCGGGGCCTCGCGCACCTCGCCGATCTCGGGCCGGCCCAGCGTCAGCACGTCCGCCGCGAACACGCCGAGCGCGTCGGTCACCCGCACCAGTGCGTCACCGATGCGCGTGATCGGTGCCCGTTGCGTGTGCCACGGCAGGCCCGGCCACTCCAGGTCCAGCTCACGCGCGAAAGCCGCGGCGGCCTCGACCGGGTCGGCCCGCAGTGCCGCACGCGACAGCGTTCCGGCCGCTCCCCCGCACTGCACCGGGAACCGCAGCCTCTCCAGGTCCGCGAGCGCGTCCAGCACGGAGTCCAGCCACCGGGCCGCCTTGAGCCCGAACGTGATCGGCACGGCGTGCTGCGTCAGCGTCCGACCGGCCATCACCGAGGACCGGTGCTCGTCCGCGAGCCGTGCCAGTGCCGATGCCACCCGTACGAGGTCCGCCCGCACGCGCGCAACCGCGTCGCGTGCCAGCAGGACCAGCGCGGTGTCCAGGACGTCCTGGCTCGTCAGTCCCGTGTGGACCGGGGCCGGGACCCGTGAGCGCAGTGCGGTGACCAGCGGCAGCACCGGGTTCCCGGCCGCCTCGACCTCGACGGGGTCCAGCTCGGGCGTCCAGTCCCGCAAGGCGGGCTCGATGTCGGAGCCGAGCACGCGCGCCCACGCGACCTCGACCCGCACCATCGCGCGGACGAGGTCGCTGTCCGCCCGGTGGGACCCCGGCAGCACGCGTCAGCTCCGGTGCCGGGGGAACGAGAAGAACACCGTCTCGTTCTCGCCCTGCAGGTGGATGTCGAACCGCAGCCCGCCGTCGTCCTCGCGCCGCGCCACGAGGCCGTCCACCGCGCCGTCGGTGCCGGGCAGGTAGATGCGCGTGAACAGCCGGTCCAGCAGGCCGCGGGCGAACACCGCCACCGCGAAGAACGGTGTCGGGCCACCGGGTTCGACGGTGCTGAACCAGTAGCGGCCCGTCCGGTCGGTGCAGGACCGGCCCCAGCCGGTGAACGCGGAGCCGCGGCGCCGCAGCGACCCTTCGGTCTCGGGCATGGCACCGGTGGCGTCGGCCTGGCGGATCTCGATCATCGCGTCCGGCACGGGGGCGCCCGCGCCGTCGTGGACGTACCCGTGCAGCAGCACCGATCCCGCCGCGCCGAACGGCACCAGCTCGCTGTCACCGGGGTACGCCAGCGCGTGGTGGAAGAACGGCCCGACCGTCTGGCCGGGGGTCGCGCTAGTCATCGGAGGCCTCCAGGTGGGTGGCGTGGCTACCGGTCAACACGATGTCCCACCGGTAGCCGAGCAGCCACTCGTGCTCGGACAGCGAGTGGTCGTAGGAGGCGATGAGCCGGTCGAGGGCGGCGGGGTCGGTGATGGACTGCGCGATCGGGTCCAGCGCCAGCAGCTGGTCGCCGGGGAAGTACATCTGCGTGATCAGCCGCTGGGTGAAGTCCGTGCCGAACAGCGAGAAGTGGATGTGCGCCGGCCGCCAGGCGTTGTGGTGGTTGCGCCACGGGTACGGGCCCGGCTTGATCGTCGTGAAGTCGTACCAGCCGGCGTCGTCGGTGAGGCAGCGGCCGACGCCGGTGAAGTTCGGGTCGAGCGGCGCCGGGTGCAGGTCGCCCTGGTGGGAGTAGCGGCCGGAGGCGTTGGCCTGCCAGATCTCCACGAGCTGACGGCGCACCGGCCGCCCGTCCCCGTCGACGACCCGGCCGTGCACGCGGATGCGCTCCCCGATCGGTTCCCCGCCGCGCTGCACGGTCAGGTCGGCCTCGACCGGCGCCACGTCGGAGTGCCCGAAGACCGGCGCGACCAGCTCGACGCCCTCGGGGTCGGCGTGCCGCGGCTCCTTGGTCGGGTGGCGCAGCAGCGAGCTGCGGTAGGGCGGGTAGTCCAGCAGCGGCGCACCCCCCGGTGAGTCGGCCTTGATCTTCGCGATCTCGTCGCTGATCTCGTGCTGGCTGGTCGTCACCCACTGCACGCTAGAGATCAGCGGCGCTCGTAGTCGAGTCCGGTTTTCCACTCACCGGAAGCCGCTGCGGACTGCGCCGCCTCGTGACGGCCCCCGGTGGGCGGCCCGCTCAGTCGGTGCGGCAGGGCGCGCTGTTGAGCGTGAACGCCGTCGGCGCGCTGTTCGCCCCGGTCGCGGCGCCGTTGAAGCCGATCGAGATCGACCCGTTCGGTGTGATCAGCGCGGCGTAGTCGGCGTTGGTGGCGCTCACGACCGCGCCGTTCTGCACGTGGCTCGCGTTCCACATCTGGCTCACCGTCTGGCCGTCGGTGAAGCGCCACCGCAACGTCCAGCCGTTGATCAGCACACCGCTGACGTTGCGCACGGTCACCTCGGCTTGGAACGCGCCGGGCCACCGGCTGGTCACCCGGTACGTCACCGCGCAGGGCGGAGGCGGCGGGGTCGTCGTGGAGGGTGCGGGAGGCGGCGGCGGGGCGACCGTCGCGCACTCCAGCGCCCACAGGCCGATCTTGCCCTTGGCCGCGTCGCCCTCCGCCTGCGTCAACGGCCCACCGTCCACACCGGTCGTGCGCGCCACGCCGCTGCGCACCGCCAGCAACGCGTAGTCCGTGCCGTCCTCCAGCACCAGGCTGACCTCGCCGGGCGTGATGCTGCTGACCCGGACCTCCTTGTCCTGCAACGTCTTCCTGGCGAACTCCAGGGCCGCCTCGCCGCCGCAGCCGCTCGGTTCCGCGAGGTAGGAGATGCGCGCCTTCGTGCCGTCCGCGAGCTCGACCGTGCGCCCGTCGACGACCGCCACGACCCGGACCGGCGGCTGCTCGTCGCTCACCGACGGACGCGTGTTCGCCGGCGACGCCGCCGGGTGCGGAACGGACGCCACCTCTGCGGTGCAGGCGGCGGTGAGCAGGGCCAACAGCACCAGGAAGTGCTTTCGTGCTGCCATTGGACGACCGTATCGCTGCACGCTGACCATGCAATCACCTGTTCGGACTTGATCGACTGTGGCGATCAGCCGTGGTCACAGCATTAGTTGCACCCCCGGTCGCCCGCCGTTCACCCCGTCTTGATGATCGGTGGACATGATCACGAGGTCCGCACCCCGCTGATGGAGGTCTGAAGTGCACACCCTGCAACCGCACTGGACTCACCGCCTGCTCGCCGCCTTCGCCGTCGTCGCCTCACTGCTGGTCTTCGCCACCCCTGCCGCCGATGCCCGCGTCTACCAGTCCTGCGGCATCTCCGGCTGCGCCGCGGCCCGCTCCGCCGACTCGATCTGGGAGTCGAAGGGCTACCCCTCGACCCGCGGCTGGAACAACTGGCCCGACGGCCGGTGCAACTTCGCCGGCGGCACCTACTACAACCGCGACGGCCAACTGCCGGCCGGGCACCGCTACCAGGAGTTCGACGTGTACCCACGGGCGTGCGGGGCGGCACGGGACGCGGCCCGGATCGTGGTCGACCGCACGAGCGGCCAGGTCTACTTCTCGCCGAACCACTACGCGGACTTCTACCCGGTGTACTGAGGTCCGTGCCGGGCGCTGCGGCGAACACCGCAGCGCCCGTTCGGCCGCTTACGACCCGGTGATCTGCATCTACCGTCTTCCAGGTGTTGCACTTCAACCAGGTCAACGGTGACGTCCCCGGTCTCCTGATCCAGGCTCGCGACGTCCACTTCGCCGGACCTGCCGCGGTGGAGGACACGCCGCTGGTCCGCGCCCTGCACAACGCCACCTTCGAGGTGGTCGAGCCGGGTCGTGGTCGAGGCGTGTGCATTGCACCTGATCGGATCCTCACGGCCGCCGAACTGGCACCAGCCGGGTGCCATCTGCCGGACGCGCCCTCACTCGCGGTGGTGCCGTGGCCCACGCACAACCGGCCGTCACCGTGCCTTCACCCGGCCGTGGCGCCGGAAAGCCTGTGCACCACGCTCGAGGAGCTGCCCGGCACGCCCGTGCTGAACCGGCTCACCGGCGCCGTCTGCGCCATCGTGACCACGTCAGGCCCGATACCGGTGCCGACGCTGGACGTCCCGCTCGACCAGCGGTGGCTGGACCTGCTGACGCCCGAGCAGATTGCCGCCGCCGGCTGGCGACACCTCCCGCCGGACCTGCGGGAGTACCTGCACGCGGTGCGCGAGCAAGGTGATGAGCACGCCTACCGGTTCGACGGGCACAGGCCGCCGAGCCTGCGGTCCGTCTACCTGAACCGGTGGGTGATGCCGAAGAACGACAACGACGAGGAGGAGGCACCGGAACGCGTCAACGCGGAACAGCTGCTCACCGGCTCGCAGGGTGCCCGGATCCAGGGTGAGGCGGGGATGGGCAAGTCCAGCCTCCTCAGGTACTTCGCCGCTGACAGCGCGAACACCTGGCTGACCCGCGGCACCGGCAACGCCGTCCCGGTGCCCGTACCGGCCAGGGCATTCGCACAGGAGCTGCAGTTGCCCGATGCGCTCGCACGCGGCGTGCGCTCGACCATCCTGACCCGGCACGGGCTCGCCGAGATGTTCCGGAAGCAACCGTTGCCCGGGGTCCCCTGGCTGGTCCTCGTCGACGCTCTCGACGAGGCGGTCGGCCTGGACGCCGAGGACGCGATCCGGAGCCTCCTCAAGCGGCCCGACGACGACCTGTACCGGTTCGTGTTCACCAGCAGGCGCTTCGAGGGGACGAGCACGACGGATCACACCCGGCCGATCTACTCCCTGTCCCGGCTGGAGACGGACGAGCTCGAGCAGTTCCTGCTGTCGTGGTTCCGGGAAGAAGGCAGGAGCGAAGAGGACGCACGAGTGCTGTACGAACGGATCCGCGCCGGTGAACTGTTCGAGCTGGCGCTGGTACCGCTCATCGCGACCATGTTGTGCATCTTGTCGTGTGCAGACCGCACCGTCGAACTTCCGATGGACCGCATCGAGGTCTACCAGCGGTATGTCGAGCTGCAGCTGAGCAAGGTGGAGCACAACGGGATCCATGAACTGTTGCAGGAGGTGGCCTGCTCCTCGCTCGGCAACGACAGGAACCTGCTCGACATCGCCCAAGGTCGCCGTGAGCTTTCTCGCAACGCCCTCCGCGAGCTGCTGCTGGCCAGCGGACTCGTCGTGCCCCACGGCGACGAGCTGGTGTTCCGGCACGCGACGATCAAGGAGTTCCTCGCGGCCTGCCACCTGTACACCGACCCTGCGAAAGCCGAGTCGTTGCTGGCGCCCAAGTGGTCCGGGCCGGAGTGGCGCGACCTGAACGTGGTGGTCTTCCTCGCCGGGCTCGTCGCACAGAAGAAGGATCCGAACCCGTTACTGCGGAAGGCGTTGCGCCGACCGTACCGCCAGCACTACCTGAAGTTCGTGGTCACGGTGCTGGCACAGGGGATGTCGGTCGACGACGACGTCCGCGCCAAGGTCGTGCGGCTGCTCAGCAGGACCGTGCGAAGCACCTCGTCCGACGAGGTGTGGCAGCGGAACGTCGACTGGTTGCATCAGATCGCACCAGGAGACGTGGTGCAGCTCCTGCGAGGCCTGGTCGAGACCGCTGGCGCGGCGAACAGGTTCCGGCAGTTCGCGGCCGTGCGCTACCTCATCGAGCTCGACGCAAGTGCGAACGAGCAGGCACTGATGAGCTACTTGCGTTTTCCTGACGCGAAGACCAACGCTTGCAACAGCGTGCACAAGCTCCTCGCGGAGAAGGCCCCGGGGCTCGTCGTACGGGTGTTCACCGATCTGTCCGCAACGGGTGGGAATGACCGCATCCGCCGGCACGCGACGATGATCGTCCTGGAACAGGACCGCGCCTTGGGAGCCAAGCTGCTGGTCGAGCTGGCACGAGATGACTCGGTGGGCGACGAGGACCGGAAAGAGGTGATCGAACTCCTCGACGCCCAGGACCCCGAAGCCGGTTTCGACCTGTGGTGGTCGTTGGTGCGCAACGCGGGTGAACAATCCTATCGGATGGACGCTCTGCGCGTCTGCCTGGACCGGGATGGCGACACGACCGCGAAGCTCCTGGACGACCTCCTGGCCGACAGGAGCGTGCCGCGCCGGTTCGAGTTCGTCCGGTTCTTGGTGGAGCGCGACGTGGTCGATCCGGCTGTCCTGTTCGACCTGGCCGGTGGGCCCGAGGTCACGCTCGACGATCGACTCGCGGTGCTCAAGAAGCATTGGCCCGAGAACCGGGACAAGGCGGTCGTGCTGGTGGAGCCCGTGCTGCGCGAGCTGGATCCGAAACCGGAGCGCCTGTTCGAGGAGATCAGGCTGCTTCACCAGATCGCACCGCACAGGGCGGCAGATGTTCTTGCCGCCATGGCGAGCGACTTCCGCCGCTCGGAAAAGATCCGGTTCGAGGCGGTCGAGAGGCTGTGCGGCCTGTCCCTCGATGCTGGGCTGCGGATCTTGAGGGACGTGGTTCTCAAGCGCAACAGCGACGCGACGGTAGATCTGGTCATCCGGTTGAGCAAGACGACCCGTGTCAGCGTGCTCAGCTTGTTCGGGGGAAGAATCCCAAACACCTTGTCCTACAACGCGCTGAAGAAGCTCGTCCGGCAGTTCGACGAGCATTCGGCCAAGAGACTGCTCCACGAAATGACGAAATCGGGTTCGACTCACCGTCGCGTGAACGCTGCCGAACTCCTGACGAGGAGGTTCGGCAAGGTCGATGGCGCGAAGGCCTACCAGACGATCGCCGACTCCCCCGGCATGTCCGAGCGAACGCGAGCACGCGCACAAGCCAAGGCGGACCGGCTCAACGGCAAGTGACCCACCCCACGTCCACGGACGTGGCGCAGCCCACTGCCCCACGGGAATCTCCCGGCCCGGTCGTCCGTTGTACGGGGTGGTCGGTGCGGTCCGTGTCCCCCGGGCCTCATCTAACCGCCTTCGAGGATTACCGTCCGGCTGGAGCCTCGTTGTGCCTTTCGCCGAGAGGTGACCGCCGCACCGACCCCCGTACTCGCCTCCAGTCGTTCTCGAATCCCCCCGCGGCGACGGCTGGAGGCTGCCTCACCTACCTGCCCAGTGCGGTGAGCGCCTGCTTCAGGCACTCCTGCGCGGTGACGGCGGCCGAGTCGACCACGAGGTGGTCCTCGGGCCAGTCCTCCCACAGGCCGCGCATGCGCTGCACGTGCTCCCACGGAACCGTTGCGCGCCAGCCGGGAATGCCGCGTCGCGGCCTTCGACCCGTTGGCGGTGCACGGTTTCGTCGGAGCACACGCACTCGACGCCGGCGAACACGCCGCCGAGGCGTTCGGTGAGGGTGCGCAGGCGGGCGCGTTCCTCGCGCGTGTGGGCGGTGAGGTCGAGGACCACGTCCACGCCCAGCTGCACCTGCCGGGCCAGCAGCGCGGCGATGCTCGTGTCGACCACGTGCCGGGCGTTGTCGTCGGTCAGCACCTCGAACGGCACCAGGGCGCCGATCACCCAGTCCGCGGAGAACACCGGAGCGCGCAGGTGCCGGGCCAGGCCCTCGGCCAGGGTGCTCTTGCCGGCGCCCGGGATGCCCGCCACCAGCACGACCGTCGGCCGCGCGGTGGTCGGTGGCAGCGCCAGGTACCTCTCCAATGCCCGTTCGGCGATCTCCCCCGGCGTCATGGGGCGACGCTATACCTCGATCCGCGCTCCCATGATCACTGTTCGCTCTCGGGGTAGACCGAAGTGCTCAGCGGCGTCTGCGGTGATGTACGAGGTGGCCACGAACAGGCGTTTGCGCCAGCCCGCCATCGTCGGTGCCGTGCCGCGTTGCAGCTCGATCTTCGACAGGAAGTACGAGGCGCGGTCGAGGTCCAGGGCGCCCTCGGTCTGCTCGGAGGTCAGCAACGCCAGCGCGGCCGGCACGTCCGGGGTCTCCATGTACCCGAAGCGCGCGCTCACGTGGATGATGCCGTCGTCGCCGTGCCCGAGGTCGTCCACGTCGACCCGGCGGTCGGACGGGACGCGCGGCACCGGTTCGGTCTCGATGGACACGATCAGCACGCGTTCGTGCAGCACCTGGTTGTGCTCCACGGTGGCGCGCAACGCCAGCGGGGCGGTCTGCTTGCCGCGGTTGAGGAACACCGCCGTGCCGGGGACGCGGACCAGCGACCGCTCGCGCAGCTCGTCGACGAACTCCTGCAGCGAGCCCTCGGCGTTCTGCCTGGCCTTCGTCACGATGGACCGGCCGCGCTGCCACGTCGTCATGACGGTGAACGCGGTCAGGGCGATCAGCAGCGGCAGCCACGCGCCGTGCAGCAGCTTGGTCAGGTTCGCGGCGAGGAACAGCAGGTCCACGCCCAGCAGCACCACGCAGCCCAGTGCGATCGCCCACACGGGCGCACCGAACTTCCAGCGCGCGAGGAACAGGAACAGCGTCGTGGTGATGGTGATCGTGCCGGTGACCGCCATGCCGAACGCGAACGCCAGCGCCGCCGACGAGCGGAACGCGAACACCAGCGTCAGCACCGACACCATCAGCACCCAGTTGATCCACGGCACGTAGATCTGGCCGATCGTGGACTCCGAGGTGTGCGCGATCCGCAGCCGCGGCAGGTACCCGAGCTGCGCCGCCTGCGAGGCCACCGAGTAGGCGCCGGTGATCACCGCCTGTGACGCGATCACGGTCGCCGCCGTCGCGAGGACCACCATCGGCCACCGGCCCCACTCCGGCACCAGCAGGAAGAACGGGCCGCTGATGTTGGCCGGGTCGGCCAGGACCAGCGCGCCTTGACCCATGTAGCTCAGCACGCACGCCGGGAACACGAGCAGCAGCCAGCCGCGGGCGATCGCGGGCCGCCCGAAGTGCCCCATGTCCGCGTAGAGCGCCTCGGCACCGGTGACCGCGAGCACGACCGCGGCCAGCGCGAAGAACGCGATGTGGAAGTGCCCGAAGAAGAACCCGAGCGCGTACGTCGGTGACAACGCCTTGAGGATCTCCGGGTGGCTCGTGATGCCGACGACGCCCGCGGCGCCGATCGCCGTGAACCACGCGATCATCACCGGCCCGAAGACCCGGCCGACCACCGCCGTTCCCCTGCGCTGCACCAGGAACAGCCCGACGATGATCACCGCCGTGATCGGCACGACGAACTCGCCCAGCTCCGGCTCGACGATCTTCAGCCCCTCGACGGCGGACAGCACCGAGATCGCCGGGGTGATCATGCTGTCGCCGAAGAACAGGGCGGCGCCGAATATGCCGAACGCGGCGAGCGTGGCGGCGGCCTTGCGGCCCTGCTTCGACTTCCACCGGCGCAGCAGCGTGATGAGGGCCATGATGCCGCCCTCGCCGTCGTTGTGGACGCGCATCGCCAGCAGCACGTACGTGACGGTCACGATGATCGTGACCGACCAGAAGATCAGCGACACGACCCCGTAGACGTTGTTCGCGTCCACCGGCACCGGGTGCGGGTCGGCCGGGTTGAACACGGTCTGGATCGTGTAGATCGGGCTCGTGCCGATGTCGCCGAACACGACGCCGAGCGCCCCGACGACCACCGCGAGCCGTGCGGTGTCGTGCGCGAGCCCGGTGCGGGCCGCCACCTGTCGATCACTCACGAGCGGACGATAGCCGTGCGGACCACCGCCTGCCGAACAGAACTTTGACATACCCATACCCCCCTGGGGTATAAATGCGGTGAGCGCTCACCGCGCCCCCGGCAGCACGGCCGGCCGCGCGGTGGCCGGAGAAGGAGCGGGACGTGCACGGCTACACCGAGAACAAGGCTTCCCACCTGCGCCGCCTCAAGAGGATCGAGGGGCAGGTCCGCGGCCTTGCGCGGATGATCGAGAACGACGAGTACTGCATCGACGTGCTCACCCAGATCTCCGCGGCCACTCGGGCGTTGCAGGCGGTCTCACTGGGGCTGCTCGACGAGCACCTCAAGCACTGCGTGAGCCAGGCCATCGCCGAGGGCGGGACGACGGCCGACGCGAAGATCGCGGAGGCCGGCGACGCCATCGCACGCCTGGTTCGCTCCTGACCTGGAACGAGGAGAAACCATGAACGAGTCCGTCACCACCGCGTACACCGTCAAGGGCATGACCTGCGGCCACTGCGCCACCTCGGTCACCGAGGAGGTCAGCGCGATCGACGGCGTCGGCGCCGTGGCGGTCGACCTGCCGACCGGACAGGTCACGGTCACCAGCAGCGCGCCGCTCGCCCTCGACGACGTGCGCGCGGCCGTCACCGAGGCCGGCTACGAGCTGGTGGCCTGATGAGGACCGGGTACGGGGTCGCCGCGTACGGGCTGGCGCTGGCCGCCGTGTTCGGCGGCACCTGGGCAGCGGGCGCGGCGACCGGCACCACACCGCCACCGCCGGAACGGGCGACGGCGCACACCGGCGACGGCACGGACGCCGCCGGTCACGGCAACACCCACGGCAACACCCACGGCAACACCCACGGTGATACGGGTGAGAAGGCACCCGGCGCCGTCCCGCCCGGACTGTCCGTCTCGGACAGCGGGTACACCCTGGTGACGGGTGACCGGAGCTTCCGGATCACCGGGCCGGACGGCAAGCCGGTCACGCGGTTCGCGGTCGAGCACGAGAAGCGGCTGCACCTGGTCGCGGTGCGCCGCGACGGGTCCGGGTTCCGGCACGTGCACCCGGAAATGGCGGCGGACGGCACGTGGTCGTGGCCGCTGCAGCTCACCGAGCCGGGCAGCTACCGCGTGTTCGCCGACTTCCGGCCGGAGGGCGGGCCGAAGCTGACGCTGGGCACGGACGTGCAGGTCGCGGGCGACTACCAGCCGAAGCGGTACGACCACGACAGCAGGACGTTCACGGTCGACGGGTACGAGGTAACCCTGGACGGGACGCTCACCGCGGGTGCGGCGTCCGCGGTGGCCGTCACGGTCGTGAAGGACGGGCGGCCGGTCACCGACCTGCAGCCCTACCTCGGGGCCAGGGGCCACCTGGTCGCGCTGCGGGCCGCGGACCTCGCGTACCTGCACGTGCACCCGGAGGACGGGGAGCGGGTGAGGTTCGCGGTGGAGGTGCCGACGGCCGGGACGTACCGGCTGTTCCTGGACTTCCGGCACGACGGTGTGGTCCGCACCGCCGAGTTCACGATCACGACGGGAGAGGGGGACGGCCATGACCACGGCAACTGAGGCGAACCGGATCGAGCTCTCGATCGGTGGCATGACCTGCGCCTCCTGCGCCGCGCGGATCGAGCGCAAGCTCAACAGGCTCGACGGCGTGCAGGCCTCGGTCAACTACGCGACCGAGAAGGCGCGGGTCAGCTACCCGGACGGGTGCACGCCCGCCGACCTGGTGAAGGTCGTCGAGGCCACCGGGTACACCGCGGAGCTGCCCGCTGCTCCCGCGGACGCGGAGCCGGGCGAGGCGGTGGACCAGCTGGCGCCGCTGCGGCAGCGGCTGGTCACCTCGACCGCGCTGACCGTGCCGGTGGTCGTGCTCGCAATGGTCCCCGCGCTGCAGTTCACCTACTGGCAGTGGCTGTCGCTCGCGCTGGCCGGTCCGGTCGCGGTGTACGCGGCCTGGCCGTTCCACAAGGCGGCGTGGACGAACCTGCGGCACGGCGCGGCGACGATGGACACGTTGATCTCGATCGGTGTGGTCGCGGCGTTCCTGTGGTCGCTGTACGCGTTGTTCCTCGGCACCGCCGGTGTTCCCGGCATGACGCACCCGTTCACCTTCACCGTCGAACGCACCTCGGGTGCGGGCAACATCTACCTCGAGGTGGCGGCGGGCGTCACGACGTTCATCCTGGCCGGCCGCTACTTCGAGGCCCGCTCGAAGCGGCGGGCGGGTGCGGCGCTGAAGGCACTGCTGGAGCTCGGCGCGAAGGACGTCGCGGTGCTGCGCGACGGCCGCGAGGTCCGCGTCCCCACCGACGAGCTGCGGGCCGGTGACCGGTTCGTGGTGCGGCCCGGCGAGAAGATCGCCACCGACGGCGTCGTCGAGGAGGGAAGTTCCGCGGTCGACGCGAGCATGCTCACCGGTGAGTCCGTGCCGGTCGAGGTGCGCCCTGGTGACGCGGTGGTCGGCGCCACGGTCAACGCGGGCGGGCGGCTGGTCGTGCGGGCCACCCGCATCGGCGCGGACACGCAGCTCGCGCAGATGGCGAGGCTGGTCGAGGACGCGCAGAACGGCAAGGCCGAGGTGCAGCGGCTCGCGGACCGGATCTCGGCGGTGTTCGTGCCGATCGTGATCGCGCTGGCCGTGGGCACGCTGGGCTTCTGGCTCGGCACGGGCGGCGGCACCGGTGCGGCGTTCACCGCGGCGGTGGCGGTGCTGATCATCGCCTGCCCGTGCGCGCTGGGCCTGGCCACGCCGACCGCGCTGCTCGTCGGCACCGGTCGCGGCGCCCAGCTCGGCATCCTCATCAAGGGACCGGAGGTGCTGGAGTCGACCCGGCGGGTGGACACGGTGGTGCTGGACAAGACCGGCACCGTCACGACCGGCCGGATGAGCCTGGTGGGCGTGCACGTCGCGGACGGCGAGACCGAGGAGCAGGTGCTGCGGCTGGCCGGAGCGCTGGAGCACGCCTCGGAGCACCCGATCGCGAAGGCCATCGCCGTCGCCGCCGGTGACGTGCCCGCCGTCGAGGACTTCCGCAACCTGGAGGGCCTCGGGGTCCAGGGCGTCGTGGACGGACACGCGGTGCTGGTCGGGCGGTCGCGCCTGCTCGGCGACCGGAGCGTGCGGGTGCCGTCGTCGCTGGCCGACGCCCGGCGCGAGGCCGAGCAGCAGGGCCGCACGGCGGTGCTGGTGGCGTGGGACGGCGAGGCGCGCGGCGTGCTGGTGGTCGCGGACACCGTGAAGCCCACCTCCGCCGCGGCGATCAGGGGCCTGCGCGCGCTCGGGCTGCGGCCGGTGCTGCTGACCGGCGACAACGAGGCCGCGGCCCGTGCCGTGGCGGCCGAGGTGGGCATCGACGAGGTCGTCGCCGAGGTGCTGCCCGCCGACAAGGTCGACGTCGTGAAGAGGTTGCAGGACGAGGGCCGCGTCGTGGCGATGGTCGGCGACGGCGTGAACGACGCCGCCGCACTCGCCCAGGCCGACCTGGGGCTTGCGATGGGCACCGGCACGGACGCGGCGATCGAGGCCGCCGACCTCACGCTGGTCCGCGGCGACCTGACCGCCGCCGTGGACGCGATCCGGTTGTCGCGGCGCACGCTCAGCACGATCAAGGGCAACCTGTTCTGGGCGTTCGCCTACAACGTCGCGGCGCTGCCGCTGGCGGCGTTGGGCCTGCTCAACCCCATGATCGCGGGCGGGGCGATGGCGTTCTCGTCGGTGTTCGTGGTGAGCAACAGCCTGCGGCTGCGCCGGTTCGCGTAGCCTGGGAACCGCCGAACGAGTGGAAGGGGCGGGTGTGCGGAAGCCGGCTTGGGCAGCGGTGGTGCTGGTAGCGCTCACGGCCTGCTCGACTCCCCCACCCGCCCCCTCCCCCACCTCCAGCGCGCCACCACCGTCGTCCGCGTCGGCCTCGGCCTCGGCTGCGGAGAAGGTCCACGTGTCGATCGGCGACTCGTACGCGACCGGCTTCGGCCCCGGCGGCACCACCGGCGAGAGCTTCGCCTCCCTGGTCGCCCGGCAGTCCGGCCTGCAGCTGGTCAACCTCGCCTGCAACGGCGCGACCTCGGCCGACCTCGCCACCAAGCCGGCCTGCGGCCCGGACGCGGGCGGCCGCACCCAGCTCGACGCGGCCGTGGAGACGTTGCGCGGCAAGGAGGTCGACCTGGTGACGGTGGTGATCGGCGGCAACGACCTGATCCCGTGCGCCCTCGACCAGAAACCCCTGGAGTGCGCGAACCGCACCCTCACCGACGTCCGCGCGAACGTCGTCGCCGCGTTGACCAAGCTCCGCACCGCGGCCCCGGACACGACGATCGTGGGCCTGACCTACCCGGACGTGTTCCTCGGCGCGTGGGTGAACCCGTCGTTCCCCGACGGCAAGAACCTCGCCCGCCTGTCGGTGTCGATGTTCGAGCAGTTCAACGGCGTGCTGGCGGCCGAGTACGGGAAGTTCGGGGCGAAGTTCGCGGACGTCACGAAGGCGACCGGGGCCTACCAGCCGCTGACGCAGACGACGCAGGACCCGAAGTACGGGGCGGTTCCGGCGTCCGTGGCGCAGGTGTGCTCGCTGACGTACTTCTGCGACCGGACGGACGTGCACCCGACTCCGGCTGGGCACAAGGCCATCGCGGAGGCGGTCAGCGCGGCCCGCTGAGCTCTCCGGCAGGCACGACGACGGCGGCACAGGCCCGAACGCTCACCACAGCGACTCCGGGAGCACCGCGGCCAGACCGTCGACCTCCTCGTCGGTGAGCGGACAGAGGTGGGCCAGGGCGTTGCGCACGTTCCGGGCTTGGAACAGCAGCGAGGTGTCCGGTTGGGACAGCCGCACCCGGCCCGTGCCGACCGCCCACGCCATGGAGCCCAGCTCCAGCGTGCCGTCCCTGGTACGGCGGCGCTCGGTGAAGTCCTGCCCGCGCTCGATCTCCTCGACGACTGCTTTCGACGCCTTGGAGCGCAACGCCTTCTCCAGCCGCGCCCGGCAGTCGTCCACGATCGGGGTGAGCACACGGCTCTGTCCACGCCAGACCAGTGTCTCGAGGCTGCCGCGTTCGGCGGCGGCCACCTTCGCCGCCGGACTCACCCGCACCCTCCCGTCCCACCTGTCCAGAACACCTCTGCGCCAGGCGGCTCTGAGCGCGTGGGGAGGACGTACGCCGTCCGCGCGGCCGTCCACGGTCACCGGCAGGACGTCGTCGGCCGTGTCGTACGGCAACGCCTCCACCTGTTCCAGGAGGGTGCCCACTCGACCGTCCCACCAGCGGGCCAGGTGGTCGGCCAGCAGCAGGTCAGGTCCGGCGACCTCGACCAGCACCTCTGTGGCGACCTGCTCGCGCAACGCGCGTGCCCTGCCCTTGGAGCTCCGCCAGCGCGACTGCCTGCGCACGGCAGCGGCGACGGTCGCGGTGTCCAGTCGCCCGAACACGTCCCACCACCAGTGCACCCTGGTCGTGAGCGGGTCGGCACCGTTCTGGGCCGACGGGGGAACGTCGTCGGCCTTCACGACCACCAGCAGCCGCGGCCTGAGCTCCGGCGAGACGCCGTGCTCCTTCAGCACGGCGGTGAACCTGGTGACGCAGGTCCCCAGATCCGCCACGTCCCAGCCGTCCCACCCGCACAGGACGAGCACCTTGCCCGCGACCTGGTCGTGCCGCACGAGCCGGGTCAGCGGATCACCCTCGGGCGAGATCTCGAACAGCTCGCACAGCTTGTCCACCACCGTCTCCACCGGCCGGTCCACCTCCGCCGGGACCGCGAACGGCGGCTCGTCGTCGTGTTCCAGCAGTCCCAGGCTCTGCTGAGCCCACGAGGGCAGGTTCGCGACCGGGTCCCTGCGGCGAGCCTCCGGCGGCGGAACGCGGCGCCGCTGCGGCGCCTGCACCCGCACGCTGTCCACCCACCCGCTCAGCAGGTCGACGAGGTCGTCGGCCGCTCCCCTCTCGACCAGCTCGTCCGGCAGCACCCAGACGCAGGTGAACCCGTCGGCCAAGTCGTTCGACACCGCCTCGAGGTGTGCCTGCGGCCCCGGCAACGCCGCCAGCTCCCACGCCGGTCTCATGACGACGCGCACAACGTCGCGAGACAGCGGTGCACCATCCGGTCGAGGGAGACGCCGAAACTGCCCTCGTCGAGCACCTCGAGCTCCGCGAGCTCCTCCAACAGCTCCGTCGTACTGGCGAGATCGATCTCCAGTGCGGCCGCGACGTCCGCGGGCGACACGGAGTCACCGGGGTCGAAGTACTCGACCCACACTCCGATCCGCTCCCGCAGACCGGCGCTCACCCCCGCCCGTTCGAGGAACTTGGCCGCCCAGCCGGGGTCGGCGGCGTTGCGCAGCACGAGCTCCACCGCCTGCTCCCTGGTCCGGCCCCTGCGCACCACGCTGATCAGGTTCTCCACCTGTTCCGGCCAGCCGCCGGTCGCCTCGATCAGCCTCGTCCTGGCGGCCAGCACGTCGAACGGGCACTCCGGCCAACTGCGCAGGCTGCCGGCCGTCCAGCGCGTGAGCCGCACCACGTCGGCGCCGAGCTTCTCCGCCTCGTCCCGTTCCAGCACCAGAACCGCCGTGACCGGTGCCTCGGTCAGCATCTGCTGCGCGCGCTTCACCTCCCCCGGCGACTTGCCCCTGAGGTCCGCGACGACCACCGTGCGGCGCCTGCGACGGGCAACGGCCTGCAGCGTCTTGGTCACGTCGTTGCCGGACCTGCACACGTCCATGTTGAGGCTGCGGACCTCGACGTAGTTCTTGATGGCGTCGGCGACGCGGTCGATCCCGAGCGCAAGGGAGCCCACGACGACCGACACGGCGGTGGCGGGACCGGTCAGCTCCGACAGCTGCCCCTCGGTGAGCGGGCTTCTGAACTCGGTTCCCTGCTCGTCGACCGCGAGCAACCTGCGCGCGTCGCGCGGGTTGTACTGGTAGGGCAGGTCGAAGTCGGTCTCCTCCAGCTCACGGCTCAGGTCCGACTTCGTGCCGAGCATGTTGACCACGTTCGGGCTGCGCACGGCGAACCGGTCCTGCCCGGACAACCGGATGAGCAGCCCGAGTCCCACCATCTCGTCGAGGTGGATCCTGGTCTGGGTGACCGTCATGTCGTCGAAGCCCGCCGGCCAGCGCTCCCTGGCCAGCCCGAGGAGCTCGTCAGCGCCGTAGTTGCTGCTGAACGAGTCCTTCAGGCTCTCCAGGGCGACGATCAGCATCAGGACCCGGTAGCGGTCCTCCAGGTTGATCGTGATGCGCAGCCGTTCGGCGATGCGCGCCCGCACCCGGTCACTCGCGGCGACGGCCTCGACGTCACTTTCCCTGATCTGCACCGGCACGTCCTGCAGCTGCGAACCCCGGCTGTGCAGGGTGCGCACCAGCTCCTCGCAGAAGATCTGGATGAGACCCGCCTGGTAGTTGGTCGCCGCGAGCAGGCGCCACACCAGTTCCGGCTGTTCGAAGGTGTACCCCAGAGCCGCGAGCGGCTCGGTGACCAGCCGCCGCGCGTCGGCGGGAGCGAGCGGACCGACCAGGATGTCCGGTCCGCCGTGCACGAGCGGCACGTTCGACAGGTCGCTGAACCGCTGCACCTGGTGCAGACCGGCGAACACGACCTTGAACCGGCGCTCGGTGGACTCCATCAGGTCCTTGAGCCGCGAGACGTTCGAGAAGGTCGCCACACCGCTCGCCGTCGGCACGCCGCGCGAGTCCGCGGTCAGGAAGGCATCGGCCTCGTCCGCCAGCAGGAGCAGCCGCTTGCCCGGGCTGTGGGCGAGCCACGCCCGCACCTGCGTGACCACGTCGTCCGCGGAGACGTCCGCGGGCACCTTCGACGTCAGCACACCGCGTTCCTTGAGCTCGACGACGATCTCGCGCCAGATCCGTCCCGCCGGCTCCGCCTCGCCGATGCCGCGGCCCTTCAGGTCGAGGTAGATGGCGTGCTGGTCCACCACCGCGTTGAACGTGGCCTCCACCCGGCGCAGCAGGGCGGACTTGCCGAGCTGCCGGCCGCCGTAGACGAACAACCCGCCGTTCGGGTCGATCACCTCGGCCATCTCCTTGGCCCGGCCGACGAACACCTCCGGCGGCACCAGACCCGCGACGAACGGCGTGTAGGGGCTCAGCGCCGTCCAGGGCAGCGTGACGCGTTGCGTGGCCTTCCACGAGCCCGGCGCCGTCGCGGCGACCCAGCCGAACACCGCGGGGTCCACCACCAGCGCCTGCACCGCGGAGTTGACGGCCTGTGCCGCGAGCCGGCGCCGCGCGGACAGGTCCATCGGGTGCAGGTACAGGATGATGTTGGCCCGGCCTGCCTCCTCCGCACCGAGCACGTCGAGGACGGACCGGCCACGGCGTTCCTCGACCACCACGGTCACGGTGAACTCGGAGGCGGCGGACCCGAGCACCGACACGTACGACCCGTCGCTCGGGACGCCCTGCACGCGGAACTTCCGGAAGCCGCGGCTCTGCCGCAGCTGGTACTCGCGCGGCCGGACCGAGGAGTTGAGGCCGAGGGTGCGCAGGATGTCCTTGACGACTCCGGGCAGCGCGTCGTTGCCGTGCCGTCTGCTGTCCGTCAACGAGTCCCACGCCCGCACACCGACCCGGCCGAGCTCGGCGGGCGCACCGTCGCGCACCACCAGCCTGGCCCACGGCGCCGCACCGGTCTGCGGGGCCGCGAGGCCGCGCCCCGCACCGTCCGCCAGCACCGCGGCGAACGACTTCAGGTCGTGACCGATCAGCTCGGCGTGCTCCGGCAGCGGTTTGCCCTCGCGCAGGAACGCCAGGAACTCCGCGGCGGTCACGGTGTCGTCGTCGTCGAGCAACGCGGTCACCCGCCGCTCGTCCTCGTCTGCGAGCTTCAACGCGGCGAGCTCCGCACGCAGCTCGGCGACCCACGACCGCTGCTTCGCCAGCAGGTCGGCGACCAGGTCGCGCACGTGGCGTGCGGCCTCGTCGAACCGGTCGTCGCGCACGGTGCCCAGTGCGACCAAGCGGCCGTGCACCACCGTTTCCTCGTCCTGGTCGAGGAGGTTCTGGGTGCGCACCCTGGCGAACAGCTCCTGCGCCTTCATCAGTTCGCCGCGGAACTGCCGGGTGAGCGTCTCCCTCGCTGCCGCGACCTTCTCGCGCGCTGCGGCCGCCACCTCGCTCTCTCGCCAGAAACCGGCTTCGGCCAGCTCGACCACCTTCAGCGCACTGCGGAGGTCGCCGGTGTCGCAGTAGGACTGGACCACCGCGTCCAGGTCGAGCGGCTCGGCGAGCCTGGCCAGCACGCCTGATGTGCGCGGGTCCTCCTGGTCGGGACGGCCGTTCTGGTCGCGGGGCAGGTCCGGCAGCGGCAGGAGGACGTCGACGCTCGGCTCCGCGATGCGGGGTTCCCCACCGGGCAGCGGTGGCTCGTCGGCGCTGAAACCGGTCCACACCGCGGTCGTGGTCGACTCAAGCCAGCTGCGCAGCAACGAAACCGCAGCGCCCACCATGCCCGGCGGGACCTCCGCGGCACCGGCCGCCGCCGCTTCGCGGAGGACCTTCGCCCCGAGAGCTGCGTCGTCGGCCTCGGCGGCGGTCAGCCGGCGGTTCACCGCGTCCGCCTCCTGGACGACCGCCCTGACCTCCTCGATGGCACGTTGCAGCGTGCGCAAGGCCGTGGCGACGATCGGTACCCGAGCCTGTTTGGGGGTGCGCATCTCGGCGTCGGCGGCCTCGATCATCTGCTCGACGGCGTCCGGTGCGGCGAGCTCGGCGACCAGGTCGGACACCGCCTGCCCGTTCGGCGCTCCCCGTCCCCAGTCGACCACCACCGTGAGTGCGCTCCACAAGGGCTGTCCGGTCACCATCAGCCGCTGCAGCACCCTGGTGGCGCGCTGGTAGTTGTTCTTGCGCCTGGGCAGTTCCTCCAGCAGCACGGCTGCCCGCCTGCCCAGCTCCGCCCGTGCCTCGTGCACGTCCTCCTCGGGCTGCACCAGCCCGACCTCGAAGTCGACCCGGTACTCACGGCGCACAGCGGCGACGCAGGCTTCCACCAGCGTCTTCCACGGCGCGGGCAACGGGAGGTCGTCTTCGAGCTGAGCCAGCAGGGGGTGCCCCCAGCCCGCCACCAGGCCGGCCCGCAGCGCGGCCGTGGTCACGACGACGGCGGCCTCCGGGTCCTCGCTCAGTTCCCGTGCGCCGAGGTCGAGTGCCGCGAGCACCGCTGTGGCCTCGGCGTTGCTCGTCACCGAGTAGGCGGCGGCGGCGAAGCGCAGCGCGGACGCGCGCCGGTCGACCTCACCCGACATGGCCGTCACCCAGTACGCCTCGCCGAGGCGGCCCGCACGCGTCAACGCCACCGCGAGCGGGGGGTCGCCCTCGTCCCACCCGTGAACGAGCTCGTACGGCGACTGGGACGTCTCCTGCTCGATCGCAGGCTGGGGCAGTGGCACGAGCTCCGGCTCGCTCACGGGCTCGGCCACGATCTTCGGCTCGGTCTCGGGCAGCGCCTCGTCGGCCGCCACGGCGACCGGCGTCACGGCGACCGGCGTCATGGCGACCAGGTCCGGCCGCGGTCCCGACGCGGGCTTCTCCTCCGGTGTTCTCACAGGGCCGGCGTCCGTTGTGGTCGTCAACGCCGCGTGGTCCCTGCGCAGCACCGCCAAACTGTTCAGCAGTCCGGCCTTGGCCTCCTCGGGAAGAGTGGCGAGCAGGGCTTCCAAGCCGGCGATCTGACCGCGCAGCTCCTCGGCGCGCGCCGCGACCGAGGCCTCTGCCCGCAGGCGGTCGGCTTCCTCCGCGCGCAGCTCCTCCACCCGCGCCTCGATCTCCACGAACTCCACGTGCTCCGGGAGGTCCAGCGCCAGCACCAACTGTTCCCGCTGGCTCGCGTACTCCTCGAGAGGCGCCGTCAGGACGACCGCTCCTCCCCGGTCGGCGACCTGCGCCGCAGCCCGCAGAGCAGCCGAGACCTCCGCGGCGAGGTCGCGGAGCCCGGTCAGCCGCAGCTCGTTCTCGGCGAGCCGGTAGCCGTCCCCCACGGCGCTCGCACGGTCTGTCACGTGGTGTTCCCCGCTCCCGATGAGGTCTGACAAGGTCTTCCTGGCCGCGCCGCCCACAGCGCGTTCGAGCTCGTCGCGATGACGCGTGGCGGCCGGAGTGGCCCTGGCGTTGCCGAGCAGGAGGCCGTACAGCGTCAGCCGCCCCACCAGCTGTCCGAGGCCAACGAGCATCGCGCTCAACTGCTCGTCGGTCGGATCGGCGACCTCGGCCTCGCTGAACGACAGGTGGTGGATCAGCAAGTGGGCAGCGGGGCTCAGCACGGCCTCCGCGACCAGTGCCAGCTGGTGGGTGTGCGCCTTGGCCAGCCAGGCGCGGACCGCTTTGAGCTCGCGGCGCACCGGCAGGCGTGTGGTGACCGCACCGTGGGAGAGCTTGGCTGCAGCTTGCAGCGGCCCGCTCAACACCACGACGACACCGAGGTCGGCGTCATCGAGCGTCTTGAGCCACCTGCGCAGTTCGTTGGAGACATCGGCGACGACTGTCACGGTGGGTAGTTGTACGCCTCACTCCAACGGAACCGGCCAGGCCGCTACTCAAGATCACCTGAGTGGAGCAGTGCAGTTGGCTCAATTGCGCTCGAACGGCCCAATGCAGCCAGCGGCACAGTCATTTGAATGACGCAAGAAGCGCCGCCGTAACACCACGCAAGGATCACGCGATAGAGGATCAACCACCCGCAGCAAAGTCGGAGTCAGACCGATTCGAACACATAACTCCTGCTCAACATGGCAGGCACGATCTACTCGCGGCACCACGCGTCAAATAAGATGATGTCCAGCTTTTGTCCTTCTACTGTCACTTTTTCGCATCGGGGAAGCACAACTCAATCGACAGCATCCGCCGTACGAGTTGCATGTTGACGAGGAGAATTCCGGTAACTCTCCACGATGACGCAAAGTGACACGCCGCTGCGCCGAAGAGGTCACGGAAAGCAGCCACCTACACCCGCGTGGAGCTGAACGGCTCACACGAGGTTCTCAGCGCAGGCCGTGCGCGATCCGGGTCACGAACGCCACCAGCCGGTCCGGCGTGAACTTCTCCGGATCGGTCAGCACCAGCCGCCCTGACATCTCCGCCAGCGCCAGCATCGCGTGTCCCAGCAGGGCGGAGTCGAGGTCGTCGAGGCCGCCGAGCTCCTCCAGGCCGAGTGCGGCGAGCTCCTCGATCTGCGCCAGCACGCCGGAGCGCACCAGCTCGACCTGTGCGCGGAACTCGCGCGGGGTGCCCTCGGGGGGCAGCAGCACCAGGCGCCAGCGGTCCGGGCAGTCGACGACGGCCTGCACGAACACGCGGACGGCGTCGGCGAAGGCGTCGTCGGGGGCGCGGGTCGCGAAGTCGGTGGGCAGGGCGGCGAGGACCTGATCGGTGGCGCGGGTGGCCTCGCGGTCCAGCAGGGCGGAGATCAGCTCGGCGCGGTTGGCGAACAGGTCGTAGAGCACGGGCTTCGTGACGGCCGCCGCGCGGGCCACCGACTCCATGGTCACCGTGTCGAAGCCGGCGGAGATGAGACCCAGGGCGGTGTCAAGCAGTTGCTCCCGGCGTTCTTCCGGGGGCAGGCGGGGGGCGTACTTCCTGCGCGTTGTGCTCACGGGTCCATATTGCTACGGTGGCGTAGCTTTCACAAAGCTACGCGTGCGTAGTAATCGTCGGGCCGAGGACGGAGCCGGACAACCGTTCGCGGTGGGACCGCACCGCAGCGGGTAACCCTCGACGTGCCGGCACGTGCGGCGTGCGGATCTGCGGCGACTGCCTGGTGTTGGAGGAGATGTGAAGGTTCGCTCCGGAGAACTCGACCTGGCTGTGCAGGTGCGCGGGACGTCGGGACCGATGGTGGTGCTGGTGCACGGCTACCCCGACACGCACGCGGTGTGGGACCGGGTCGCGGCGTTGCTGGAGGGGGACTTCCGGGTCGTCACCTACGACGTGCGCGGCGCGGGTGGGTCCACCGCGCCGTCCACTGAGGACGGTTATCGGCTCGAACACCTGGCGCGGGACCTGTTCGCGGTGGTCGACGCGGTCAGCCCGGACGAGCCGGTGCACCTGGTCGGGCACGACTGGGGGTCGATCCAGTCGTGGGAGGCGGTCACGACACCGGGCGCGCGGATCGCGACGTTCACCTCGATCTCCGGACCGTGCCTCGACCACCTGGGCCACTGGTCGCGGAAGCGGTTGTCGCTCGCCCACGTCAAGCAGTTCCTCCGCTCCTGGTACGTCGCCGCGTTCCAGCTGCCGGTCGTCGCACCCGCGTTCTGGCGCCTGTACCTCGCGCGCCGCTGGGGTGGCGTGCTGCAGCGGCTGGAGGGCGTTGACGCGCGGCCGGCGAGGACCATCGCGTCCGACGCCGTGAACGGCATCTCGTTGTACCGGGCCAACATCCGGCAGGTGATGCGCTCGCCGCGGCAGCGCGTCGCCCCCATGCCGGTGCAGGTCGTGCAGCCGGCCCGCGACCGCTACATCCGCACCGAGCCGCTCGACCTCGAACGCTGGGTGCCGTCCCTGCGCCGGCGCCGCATCGCCGCCGGCCACTGGGCGCCGCTGAGCCACCCGGAGCCGGTGGCGCGGATGATCAGGGAGTTCATCGCGGACTCCACTCCCCCGCGCGAGCTCGTCGTGATCACCGGCGGCGGCAGCGGAATCGGGCGGGCGACGGCTCTCGCCTTCGCCGCGACGGGTGCGCGGGTCGTGGTGTCCGATGTGGACTTCGCGGCGGCTGAGGAGACCGCGGCGCTGGCCGACGGGCACGCCTACGAGGTGGACGTGCGGTCGGAGGAGGCGGTGCGGGCGTGGGCGCGGCAGGTCGCCGACGAGCACGGTGTGCCGGACGTGGTCGTGAACAACGCTGGCATCGGGCACTCGGGGTCGTTCCTGTCGACCTCGACCGAGCAGTGGCAACGGGTGCTGGACGTCAACCTGTGGGGCGTCGTGCACGGGTGCCGCGCGTTCGGCGAGCTGATGGTGGAACGCGGCGAGGGCGGCCACATCGTCAACCTGTCCTCGGCGGCCGCCTACCTGCCGTCGAAGATCCTCTCGGCGTACGCCACCAGCAAGGCGGCGGTGTTCATGCTGTCGGACTGCCTGCGTGCCGAGCTCGCACCGCACGCGATCGGGGTCAGCGCGATCTGCCCAGGGGTGGTGAACACGAACATCACGGCCACCACGACGTTCTCCGGGGTCAGCGCCGACGAGGAGCGGCGCAAGCAGGACCGCGCGTCACGGCTGTACGCGCGGCGCGGGTTCGGGCCGGAGCGGGTGGCGGCGGAGATCGTCACGGCGGTGCGGCGCAACCGGGCGGTGGTGCCGGTGACCGCGGAGGCGAAGGCGGCCCGGCTGGCCAGCCGGGCGGCGCCGGGGTTGTTGCGGGCGTTCGCGAAACTGGACATCGTCTAGGACAACAGGATTCCCCTGGAACGGGAAAGGTTTCCCCGAACAGAGCAACCCGCCGATCCGGTGTAACGAGCTGTCGGCACGCGTCGAAACAGGTGCCGTAATACCTCGACACCAAGCCGGAAAGGTGTGTCCACTATGGCTCCGAAGTGTCCACATTGCGATGTCTCCATGTGGATTTACGAGACCGTGCAGAAGGCCGACGGACCGTACGGCCGCTACGAGTGCAAGACGCAGCACTGCCCGAAGTGCAACGGCAGGTGCACGCACACGGTCGGACAGACGATCTCCTGACCACCGCGTCCCCGACCAGGAGCAGCCATGGGCATTTTCGGCCGTCGCGAGGAAGTTCAGACCGTCGACGTGGACAACGTCCCCGTCGATCCGGGGGTGGCTGAGCGTCTGCCCGACGCGGGCGACTTCCTGCTGCGCAACCTGTCGGACCTCCCGGCGAGCTCGCTGCGCGAACTCGCCGCGGAGATCGAACGGGTCCGGCACCCCAACGGCTCCATCACGAACCGCAACCTCGACGGTGTGGGGGTGCGGGACTGGAGGAGCGGGCCGCTCACGAACCTCGTGTGGATCACCGCCGCGGACTGGATCATCACGGGCGTCTGGGCGTCGTTCGGGCTCAGCGGCCGCGACCGACGCCAGGTCGAGCGCACCGCGGAGACCATCGCCAGGGGACAGGGGGTGGCCGCCGCCGCGACCTGGGCGTTGCGGGCCAGGCCGGAGGGCAGGCTCCGCATCGAGTCGCTCGCGTCGCAGCTCGAGGACTCGCACAGCGAGTGGTACGGCAAGCTCACGAACGGCGACGTCATCAAGTCGTTCAAGAAGTGGCGCCGGCAACCGGGGTGACCGCACCGGCCGCGGTGAACGCGGCCGGTGCGGGACCGGAGGTGCTCAGGCCACCGGTTCGCCGGAGAGGGCGGCAGCCAGGCGGAGCCACGGCGTGGCCTCGTCGGACCGCCCCTGGCGCTCCAGCGTGCGGCCGAGCAGCAGGTGGGCGTAGTGGTCGACCGGGTCGCGGTCGACGAGCACCCGCAGCTGCGCCTCGGCCTTGGTCAGCTGGGCCGAGTGGTAGTAGGCGCGGGCGAGCAGGAGGCAGAGGTCCGCCTGGAACGGCACCTCGTCGACCACCTCGGCCAGCAGCGTCGCGGCCCTGGTGTACTCCTTGGCCTCGAAGAGCAGCTGGGCGCGTTCCCACTTCTCGGCCGCGGTCTCCTCGTGGCCGGTGTCGAACAGGTGCGTCGCGGTCACCCACCGGTCCGGCGACACGTGGCCGTTCGGCAGGTAGTCGGTGAAGTTGTCCTTCATGAAACCTCCTTCCGCCGCCTACAACGCCGCACGGCCGCTGCTATTCCCGGCCGTCGAGCAACGCGAGGACGACCGCCGGCGATCCCGTCACGACTTGGTGCTCGGGAACGCCATGTCCTTGAAGTAGGTGGTCGCCTCGCGTTCCCGCAGCTCCCCCAGCCGGTCGATGAACGCGGCGGCGTTCTTCTCCTGCACCAGCCGCTGTTCTGGCTCCTCGGTCACCGGGAAGTTGCCCGGCGCGGCCTTCCACTCCAGGTAGGCGGCGGTCACCGCCATCTCGGTGTTGCGCAACAGGATCCACGACTGGTCCCACCGGTAGAACGCGCGCAGCCCGGTCAGGCCCGCGACGAGCACACCGGCGAGCGAGATCAGCCAGCTCTTGCCGGGGTACTCCAGGCTGGTCAGCACGGGCAGCGCCGCGCCGACGAAGATCACCGCGACGCCGCTGAGGCGGTAGAACCGCCGGTGCCAGCGGGCGCGGACGTCGTAGAACGTCCTCAGCCACGCGCCGTACGCGTCCGCCGTCGCCACGACACCGTCGTTCAGCGACGCGATCCGAGCGGGAAACGACGGAATCCGCCTCATCTCCAGGCCCCCTCTGAGCATTGTGGCCACACGGTATCCACGACCGAGGCCGGGCCGCTCCCCGGCAACTGCGCGACACCGCTTTCTGATCCTCCACAACGCCTTCACGCTTCGCGCACAACTCGGACCTAGCGTGCGGCACGTGCTGGGGGAACTGGAGCGGTCGCGGGTGGCCGTCGTCGTGCTGGTGGTCGCTGCCGGAACGTCCGCGCTGGTGGCCTGGACGGCCGGGCTGGTGGTGGTCGCCGGCGGGTGGGTCGTCCCGGACTGGGCGGTCACCGGTGCGCTGCTGGTGGCGGCCGGTCTGGTCGTGGTGGTCCGCTGGCGGGGCCGGACCCCGTGGCCGTTCCGGGTGGTCGCCGTGCTGACCGCGCTCGCGACCCTGCTGTCCGGGCTGGGCGACACCCTGGCGACCTACACCGTGCTGCCGCCGGACGGCTGCCGGGTCGTGGTGCGCGAGACGTCGTTCCTGTTCGCGGGCTCCGGTGACGTGTTCCTGACCGGGCCGCTGGGCGTCGGCACCCGCGTCGGCTCCTACCGCACCGACGACGGGTACCTGCCGGTGGCGAGTGGCGACTACTCGTTCCGCTGGGAGTCCGGCACCGGGCGGCTCGGCTTCGCCGGACGTCCTGGCGACCCGGTCCTGAACCTGGAGATCGAGCCGTTGCGCTGCTGACGGCCGCCTCCCCGGACACGGTTCCGGGAACCGCGGCGGGCGGGTGTCAGCGGCCTGCCAGGTGCTGGGCCGCGTACGCCCGCCACGGCCGCCACTGCCCCGTCCGCTGCTCCAGCGCCTCCGCGGACGACGGCAGCCCCAGCTCCCCCGCCGCCTGCCGGACCCGCGTGTCCACCGCGAACGCGTCGGGGTCGCCCAGCGCCCGCATCGCGATCGTCTCCACGGTGGTGCCGCCCATGCCGGTGAGACCGCCCAGCACCGCGCGGGCCTGCGCCCAGTCGCCGCCGACGCTCAGGTCCACCGCACCGGAGACCAGCGCGCCGGCCACCGAGTGGATCGCGGCCGCCCTGCGCGGTGACACGGGCAGGTCCGCCTCGTGCAGCCGGTCCGGGCTCGGGAACAGGTGCGTGAGCCCGCCGCCCGGGTCCACGACGGGGTCGCCGTGCGCGGCCACCAGCTTCGCCGACGACGAGCCCGCGACGGCGCGCACGGCGAACTCGGCGCCGTCCACGGTGCGCGGCACCCGCCGGCCCGGCACCTTGGCCACGAGCGGCGCGAGCACCGGGTCGCGGCCCAGCAGGTCGTCCACGGCCACCGGGTCCGCGTCGAGGTCGAGCAGGAAGCGGCACCGGCTGATCGCGATCGACAGGTCGCGCAGGTCCGTGAGCGTCAGGTGGCAGCTCACGTGGTCGGGCAGGGCCCGCAGCTCGGCGATCGCGGGGCCGTGCGGCAGCCGCAGGGTGCGGCGGTAGGCGCCGTCGCGCCACTCCTCCACACCGGGCACCGCGGTGGCGACCAGCTGCTCGAACAGCTCGTCCGGCGCCAGCGGGGCGCGGAAGGGCAGCCGCAACGTCAGCGCGCCCGCCGTTCCCACCGGGCTCTTCCTCTTGCCGGCGCGCGCCCGCAGTTCCGTGGGAGACAGGGCGAAGACCTCGCGCACGGTGTCGTTGAACGTCCGCACGCTGGAGAACCCGGCCGCCAGCGCCACCTCGACCATCGGCAGGGCGCTGGTCTCGATCAGCAGCCTGGCCGTCTGCGCCCGCTGGGCCCTGGCCAGCGCCAGCGGACCGGCACCGATCTCGGCGAGCAGCTGCCGCTCGACCTGGCGGGTGCTGTACCCGAGGCGCCGGGCCAGCCCGGGAACGCCCTCCCGGTCGACCACCCCGTCGGCGATCAGCCGCATGGCCCGCGCCACCAGGTCCGCGCGCACGTTCCACGCGGGCGAACCGGGGCTCGCGTCCGGCCGGCACCGCTTGCAGGCGCGGAACCCGGCCTGCTGGGCGGCCGCCGCGCTGGGGTAGAACCGCATGTTCTCCACCTTGGGCGGCACCACCGGGCAGCTGGGCCGGCAGTAGATCTTCGTCGTGACGACGGCGGTGAAGAACCACCCGTCGAACCGGGCGTCCTTGGACCGCACGGCACGAAGGCACCGCTCGCTGTCGTTGTGCACACCACGAGCATCACCCCGGCACCCCGGTGCGGTCTAGCAGGAATGCGACACGGTGATCCGTACGGGTGGTGATGTCGCAAAATCGCCAGACGGACCCCTCACCCGGTGGTGGAGTTGCCCGCATGACCAGTTACGCGCGCGAGGAAGCCGACCCCTACTGCGCCTGGCCCGCCGAGGCCGACCTGCTCGTCCGCGCCACCCCGTGGAAGCGGGTCGTGGTGGTCGGCGACAGCGTGGCCGCGGGCATCCGCGAGCCGCTGGAGGGCTACCGCGACCTCGACGGCACCGGCCGGGTGGCGGACGCCTTCGGCTCCTCGGTGGAGTACCTGAACCTGGGGGTGCGCGACCTGCGCATCGCCGAGATCCGCGCCACCCAGCTGGAACCGGCGCTGGAGTTCGCACCGGACCTCGCGATCGTGGCGGCGGGCGGCAACGACGTGCTCGGCCGCAAGTTCGACGAGCAGTACGTGGAGACCGAGCTGACCGCCGTCGTCGGACCGCTGGTGGCGCAGGGCGCGCAGCTGGCGATGATCGGCCTGTTCGACCTCGCCCGCTCCGGGCTCGTGCCCGCGGAGCACGCACCGGCGCTGGCCGAGCGGTTCGACCGCTTCGACGCGCTGACCAAGCGCGTCGCGCAGGCGCACGGCGGTGTGCAGTCGGAGAACCACGCGCACCCGCTGGCCGCCGACCCGAGCATCTTCTCCTCCGACCGGATCCACTGCAACGCCCGCGGCCACGCCATCGCCGCGACCACGTTGCTGGAGGCGTTGCTGGTGCTGTGGAAGCGCCAGGACGAGGAGCGCACCGCCTGACCCCGGTGACCGGAGGCCGGACCGCACGACCGGGGGCGCGGCGCTGAAGTTCGGGTCTCAGCCCGTTCTCAGAGCGATGTCAGCGCCCTCGTGTTGCATGAGTCCAGTTCACGGCCGACCGGTAAGGGAGATCAGCAGTGATCGTCGTCGGTTACAACGGATTCACCCGAGGCGCCGAACTCTTCGCCGGCCTCTACGGGGCCACGGGCAGGGACCGCCACAGCATCCTCGGCCACGACGCCGCGGTGGCGCTGATGATCGACGGCGAGCTGGTCGTGGCCGTGGAGGAGGAACGGCTCAACCGGGAGAAGAAGACCTCGGACTTCCCCATCGAGTCCCTGCGCTACTGCCTGGACCAGGCGGGGGTGGCGATCGACCAGGTGGACAGGTTCGCCTTCCCCTGGTCCTTCCCCTCGTCCACGGTCACCACGATGATCAACGCGATCGCTGCCACCGAGCTGCCGGACACGGCCAAGTTCGACCGGCTGCGCAGGTTCGGCGACCTCCACACCGGAATCCTGAGCCACCAGGCCATCCGGGCCGACCTCGCGGCGAGGACCGGCTTCGACGTGCCTGCGGAGAAGATCGTCACGGTCCCCCACCACCTGGCGCACCTCAGCTGCGGCCGCCACTTCAGCGACGGCGGGGACGCCGCGTTCCTCATCAGCGACGGCCGGGCGGAGATGTGCTCCGCCATCGCAGGCGAGATCCGCGACGGCGAGATCACCGTCTTCGACGACATGACGATCACCGTCACCCACTCGCTCGCGCTGCTGTACGGCGAGATCACCCGCTACCTGGGCTTCATGCCGAACAACGACGAGTACAAGGTGATGGGCCTGTCGGCGTTCGCGGACACCGAGCAGCCCAACCCGCTGATCGAGCACGAGGTCGTGCAGCTGCTGCCGAACGGCCGCTACGCCCTCGCCATCCCGAACGACCCGGCCGGCACCAGGGGCTACTACGCCCTGCTGGACCGGATCTTCGGCGGTTCCGAGGACGTCCGGGAGGAACCGTCCTACCAGGCCAGGGTGGCGCGGGCCGCGCAGGACATGGTGGAGGTCGTGACGGCACACCAGGTCGCGGAGCTCGAACGGCGGACCACCGCGCCGCAGCTGCTGATCGAGGGCGGTCTGGCGCTCAACTGCGTCAACAACACCAAGCTGCTGGAGAACTCCCGGTTCGCCGACGCGCACGTGAGCTTCGGGGCGAGCGACCCCGGCGTCGCGATCGGCGCGGCGGTGTACGCGGGCGGCACCACCACCCGCGACCCCTCCCCCTACCTCGGCCCGCACTACTCCGACGACGAGGTGGAAACCGTTCTGCGGCAGTACACCGACCGCGTCCGCTGGGTCGTGATGGACGACATCGCCGGTGAGACCGCCAAGCTGCTGACGGAGAAGACGGTCATCGGCTGGTTCCACGGCAGGACCGAGTACGGCCCGCGGGCGCTGGGCAACCGCAGCATCCTCGCGAACCCGAGCTTCCCCGACATCAAGGACATCATCAACACCAGGGTGAAGCACCGCGAGCCGTTCCGCCCCTTCGCCCCGATCGTGCTGGAGGACGACGCGGCGAAGGTGTTCGAGCTGGGCAAGAAGAAGTCCTCGCCGTACATGACGTTCGTGTTCCCGGTGAGGCCGGAGTACGTGAGCGTCATCCCCGGTGCCGTGCACGTGGACGGCACGTCGCGCATCCAGACGGTGACCGAGGAGGGCAACCCGCTGCTGGCGGAGCTGCTCGGCCGGTTCACCGAGCTGACCGGCATCCCCTGCCTGGTCAACACCTCGTTCAACGTCGCGGGCGAACCGATCGTGTGCTCCCCGCGCGACGCCGTCGAGTGCTTCCTCAACACCGAGATCGACCACCTGGTGCTCGGCCGGTTCCTGGTCTCGAAACAGGACTGACCCGCCGTGGCCGGGGGGAAGTCGGTGCGGGACATGCTGGAGCACGCGCTGGGCGAGCTCCTGGAGGCAGGCCGCAGGGAGGAAGCACTGGTGGAGGCCAGCATCGCGGCCGTCGAGTGCGCGCTGCGGCTCGTGACGGTCTCCGAGGGGGCGCAGCGGGGCAACCCGAACCTGGTCGAACCCACCAGGGAGGCGCTGGCGTCGGCCAGGGCCTCGGTGGTCGCCACCAGCTGTGCACTGTGGACGATGGACGACGAGCGCAGGGAACGCACGCATGAGCGGTGAGCGCACTCTCGCGACGGAGCTGGCCACCTGGGCCGCCCGGCTGACGTACGCGGACCTCCCCACCCGGATCACCGACTACGCGGTCAGCGCGGTCATCTCGCACCTGGGGGTGCTCCGGGCGGGCATCTCGCACCCGTTGGGGTGGAAGCTGCTGAAGGCGTTCGGCTCACCGCTGGCCGACGACCCGGCACGGGCCGCGCACGTGCTGGCCGGGCTGTCCTCGTGCCTGTACTACGAGGACAGCATGTACGTGGGGCACGTGACGCACTCGACGGTCAACGTGCCGCTGGCCTACCGCAGGCAGTCCGGTCTGGACGGACGCGCGCTGCTCGCCGCCGTGGTGGCGTCGAGCGAGTGCGCCGCGCGGGTCACCGCAGCGGCGGCGCTGGGCACGTTGCGCGGCCAGGGCGCGAGCTACGCGCAGCTGGTCGGCGCGGTGGCCGCGCGCTCCCACGCCCAGGGCGACCCGGTCGAGGCGTGGGTGAACGCGTGGGGCATCGCGCTGAGCGCACCGCCGTGGCCGCTGCGCAGGGCATTCCTGGGCAGCGACGCCAAGGTGCTGTCCGCGGCGGTGCCGGTGCGCATCGCGCTGGACGCCTGCGACGCCGCGGCGGCGGGGCTCACCGGCGCACCGGACCTGTTGGAGCACCCGAACGGGCTGCTGGCCAAGGTCTCCCAGGTCCCCTCGCCCGAGGTGATCACGAGCGGGTTCGGCGAGCGGTGGCACACCGAGACGCTGACGGTGAAGCTGCACCCGGCCGGTGCCTACGTGGACGCCGCGATCGACTGCGCGATGGCGTTGCACGACAAGCTGACCGCGCAGGACGCGGACGACATCGCGGAGGTCGAGGTGCGGGCGGCCGGGCTGACCATCGCCATGGACGCGGACGGCGCGCCGTACCTGGACCGGGAACGTTCGGCGATCATGGCGCTGAACCTCTCCGTCGGGTACAACGTGGCCACCGCGCTGCTCACCGGTGCCGTCACGCCCGCGGACCTGACCGGGCCCGCCACCGCCGACCCGCGCCGCTGGGAGCTCGCCGAGCGGACGCGGCTGCGGTTCGACCCGGAGCTGAGCCGCAACCTGCTGCGGGCGACGGCCCCGCTGGGCGAGGCGGTCAGGCAGGCGGGCGAGCGGGCCCGCGGGTGGCTGGCCGACTTCTCCGGTGGCAGGGCCGCGCCACCGCCCGGTCCGCCCAGCACGACCTTCGAGAACGCGACCAAGGCCGTGGGTGCCGTGGTGACCCTCGTCTTCAAGGACGGCCGCAGGCTCACCGAGGGCCGTGCCCACGCCGCCGGCTCGGCCGGCGAGGAAACCAGGCGCGAGCACCGCGCCATGGCACGGGCGAAGCTGCTCGCGACCGGTGTCCCGCAGGAGGTGGCCGACGAGCTCGACCGGCTCCCCGAGCTCGACGCGCGGCAGCTCGACCACCTGATCCGCACCGCACTGACCGCCCACTGAGGAAGGACGTTCCGCCATGGCCGAACACACTCCGCGGTTCGCCTACCCGTTGCTGCGCACGAGTCCCGTGGACCCGCCGGAGGAGTACGCGCAGCTGCGCAGGGAACAACCGGTGTGCCCGGTCTCGCTCGCGACCGGTGACCCCGGCTGGATCGTCACGAGGCACGACGACGCGCGGGTCGTGCTGAACGACCGCCGGTTCAGCCGCGAGGCGGTGTTCCTGCCGGGCGTGCCCAAGGCGCAGCACGTGCTGCCCGACCCGAACAGCATGCTGAGCATGGACCCGCCGCGGCACACGCGGCTCCGCAAGCTCGCCAACCCCACGCTGACCGCGGCGAAGATCGACGCGATGCGCCCGCACCTGCAGAAGGTCACCGACGAGCTGCTGGACGGGCTGGCCGCGCAACCGCAGCCGGCCGACCTGCTGGAGCACCTGGCGCGGCCGCTGGCGCTGCGGATGATCTGCTCGATCCTCGGCGTGCCGTTCGCCGACCACCACCTGTTCGGCGGCTGGACCGACCGGTTCATGTCGCTGACCAAGTACCCCGGCGAGGAGATCGCCAAGGCCAACGCCGACATGCGCGCGTACTTCGCCAAGCTGATCGAGGACAAGCGGGCGGAGCCGGGCGACGACATGATCAGCTCGCTCGTCGCCAAGCACGACAGCGAGGGCGACGAGACGATCACCGAGACCGAGATCGTGAGCCTCGGCGTGCTGCTGCTGCTCGCCGGGCACGACACGACGGTCACCGTGCTCGGTTCGTCGGTGGTGACGCTGGTGCGCAACCCCGACCAGCTCGCGATGCTGCTCGAGGACCCGTCGCTCTACCCCGCCGCGGTCAACGAGATGGTGCGGCTCAACGGGCTGGGCGGCGGCACGTCCATCCGCGTCACGGTCGACGACGTGGAGCTGAGCGGGGTCAAGATCCCCTCGGGGTCGGCGGTGATCGCGTCGGTGGCGTCCGGCTGCCGCGACGAGTCCGTGATCGAGAACCCGGACACCTGCGACATCACCCGCGCCGAGACCACGCAGCTCGGGTTCGGCTTCGGGCCGCACTTCTGCATCGGCGCGAACCTCGCCAAGGCCGAGCTGGAGATCGCGCTGCGCAGCCTGTTCGACCGGTTCCCCGGCCTGCGGGTCGCGGTGCCGCTGGAGGAGCTGCGGTGGAAGGACTACGCCGCGCTCGGCGGGTGGGAGGAGCTCCCGGTCGCATGGGACTGAGCGCCGCGTTCTTCGACGTCGACGAGACGTTGCTGGCCGTCCGCAGCATGTTCCGCTTCCTGCAGCACCACCGGCCCGACCGGTTCACCGAGGTCACCACCCGGCTGCGCGCGCTCGCCGCGGCCGGGTGGTCGCGGGCGGAGGTGATCGGCGACTACTACCGCGTGTTCGCCGGTGAGGCGGTCGCGGAGCTGGCGGCGGCGGGCAGGGAGTGGTTCTCCGCGTACCCCGACCCGGAGGAGCTGTTCCTGCCCGCCCCGCTGGAGGCGTTCCGGTGGCACCGCGACCGCGGCGACCTCACCGTGCTGGTGTCCGGGTCGTTCGAGGTGTGCCTGGCGCCGATTGCCGCCTGGCTGGGCGCCGACCTCGTGCACGGCACCCGGCTCGCGGTGCGCGACGGGCGCTACACCGGTGAGGTCGTCACGCCGATGATCGGGCCGGACAAGGCCGACGTGGCGAACGCCGTGATGGCGGCGCACGGCCTGGACCCGGCGCTGTGCACCGCCTACGGCGACCACTCGACGGACCTGCCGATGATGCTGGCCGTCGGCACCGCCGTGGTGGTGGGCGACGATCCGGTGCTGGTGGAGCAGGCAGCCGCGCGGGGGTGGACGCGGCTGCCTGCCGCGGCTGCTCAGACGCGTTCCATCTCCAGCAACCGCATCTTGCGCGGTAGCCCGCCGCCGTAACCGGTCAACGAGCCGTTCGCGCCCACGACCCGATGACAGGGCAGGATGATCGAGATCGGGTTGCGCCCGTTGGCGGCACCGACCGCGCGTGACGCGGTCGGCTTGCCGATGGCCAGGGCGATCGCGCCGTACGTCGTGGTGACACCGCACGGCACCGTGCTCAGCTCACGCCACACCTCCAGCTGGAAGGGCGTTCCCCGTGGCGCGAGCGGCACGTCGAACACCTTCAGCTCGCCGGCGAAGTACGCGTCCAGCTGGCGTTCCAGCTCCCCGAACAGGCCGGGGTCGCGCACCCAGTCGTCGGCGATCGCCGGCATGTACATCTGGTCCGGCATCATGTAGATGCCGGTGATCGACTCCCCGTCGCCCAGGAGCAGCAGCTCCCCGATGGGCGTGGGGGTGATGGTGAACCTGCGCGGTCCCCCGAGCGGGACCGCGAACTCCACGGGTGGCAGTGGTGCTGACGTCACCTGATCATGGTGGCGCATTCCCCGGCGCTTGACTGGCAGTTTTGCGACACGATCCGCACCGGGTCACGGCCCGGACGGGTGATGTCGCAAAACCGCCAGAGCCGCCCGGCGATCACTGCCATGGTCGACTCCATGACCCGGCCCGGCTTCACCACCGTCGTGCTGCTCGCGTGCGGAGCGACGTTCCTGTCGCTGCTCGACGCGACCATCACGAACCTCGCCATCACCGACCTGCACCGCACCTTCCCCGACGCCTCCGCCACCGACGTCACCTGGGTGATCTCCCTGTACGCGGTGCTGTTCGCGTCGCTGCTCGCACCCGCCGGCCGGCTCGCCGACGTCGTGGGACGGCGTTCGCTGTACACGTTCGGCGTGGGCCTGTTCACCGCGGCATCGGTGCTGTGCGCCGTCGCCCCGACCCTGCCGGTGCTGCTGATCGCCCGCGGGCTGCAGGGCGTGGGCGCGGCCGCGATGATCCCCGCGTCGCTGGCCGTGGCGCTGGTCGACTCACCGCCGGAACGCCGTGCGGAGGCCATCGGCCTGTGGGCTGCCGCTGCCTCCGCCGCCGCTGCCGCCGGACCCGTGCTGGGCGGCGTGCTGATCGACGCGTTCGGCTGGCGGTCGGTGTTCCTGGTCAACCTGCCGCTGGGCGTCGCGCTGCTGCTCGGCATCCGCAAGACCGAGAAGTCCGCGCGGCACAGCGGGAAGCTGCCCGACCTGCTCGGCACGGCGGTGCTGGCGTGCGGTGTCGGCCTGCTCACCCTGGGCGTGACCGAGGGGCAGACCTGGCGCTGGGACTGGCGGGCGCTCACCGCGCTCGGCGCCGGCGCGGTGCTGCTGGCGGTCGCGATCGTGCGCTCGTGGCGGCACCCGGTGCCCGCGCTCGAGACGAGGCTGTGGCGCACCAGGACGTTCGCGCTGGCCAATGCCGTCTCGCTGTTCTTCGGCGCCTCGCTGTACGCGTGGCTGCTGATCGGCGCGCTGGTGCTGGTGAACGTCTGGCACATCTCGTGGCTGGTCGCCGGTCTGGTGATGAGCCCCGGCGCGGTGGTGTCCGCGATCGTGGCCGCCCGCGTCGGCAAGGTGCTGAGCAAGCGCAACCCGCGGCTGGTGGTGTCGGTCGGCGCCCTGCTGGTCGTGGCCGCCGGGGTGTGGCTCTACCTCGGGCTCTCCGCAGAGCCGCAGCTGTGGTCCCTGTGGCTGCCGGTGGGCCTGGTGGCCGGGCTCGGCATGGGCGCGGTGAGCACCGGTGTGTCGAGCGCGGCGGCGTTGTCCGTGCAGCCGACCCAGTTCGCCGGCGCGACCGGGCTGAACATGGCCGTGCGGCAGATCGGCGGGGCGCTGGGCATCGCCGCGCTGGCCGCGATCCTGCCGGTCGAGGTGTCGTCCGATCCCGTCCCGCACGGCCACGTGGCGCTCTTCTGCTGCGTGACGGCCGCGATCGCGGGTCTGATCAGCCTCGGCCTGTCCATCCACACCGGTGCGCCGGCACCGCGCGCGGAGACCGCGCTGAAGCGGTGATCTCAGTGGAATGTAAGGACCTTCTGGCAGCATCGGTGTCGAACGAGGAGAGATTTCCGTAGTGGCCCAACGGAGGTCGGGCTCGCCCGATCGAGGCCCCCGTGGCTTCCGCAGGTTCGAATCCTGCTCTCTCCGCTGACAGCGAAGGGACCCCCGCATGCCGGTGATCATCACCAATCCCGTTGCCGGACAGGGTGGTCGGTCCCTCGCAGACGAGGTCGCCGGTACGTTCGCCACGGCGGACGTGCTGGTCACCGAGTACCCGGGACACGCGGAGGAGCTCGCCACCAAGGCGGCCGCCGACGGCGCCGACCTCGTCGTCGCGGTCGGCGGTGACGGCACCGTGCGCGAGGTCGCCTCCGGGCTCGTCCGGGCGGCCGGCGAGGCGCCACCGCTGCGGATCGTGCCCGCGGGCACCGGCAACTCCACCTACCGCGAGCTCTGGTCGGACCTGCCGTGGCGGGAGGCGCTGCGGGCGCCGTCGCGGGTCGCCCGGCTCGACGTGGGCTGGGTGCTGGAGACCGACCGCTACTTCCTGCTCGGCGCGTGCACCGGTCTGGTCGCGCAGGCGCTCGTGAGCGCCGCGCGGCTGACGCAGCACCACGGCCGTGAGCGCTACCAGCGGGCCGTCGCCGAGACCATCGCCACCTTCACGCCCTACCCGGGCCGGGTGCTCGTCGACGACCGGCTGGTGCACGACGGCACCGTGGTGCTGGCCAACGTCGGCGGCGGCCGGTTCCGCGGCGGCCGGTTCATGGTGCTCCCCCACTCCCTGCTCGACGACGGGCTGCTCGACGTCTGCGTCGTGAGCGGTGAGCTCGACCCGAAGGCGCTGCCCGGCCTGACCGCCGACGGCAGCCACGTCCACCGTCCCGAGGTGACCTACGTCCGCGGCCGCCGGTTCGTGCTCGAACGCACCGACGGCGAGCCGCTGGTGTTCGAGCACGACGGCGAGCTGCAGACCACGCCCGAGTCGCGGTACACGATCGAGGTCGTGCCCGGCGCGCTGCCCGTGGTCGTCCCCTCCGAACCTGTGGAGAGTTCCTGATGGACAGCACGAACTGGACGTTCCCCGCGGCCGGCGACACCTACTTCAGCTGGGACTACGACTCCGGCCGCGAACGGCTGCTGAGCCTGTACCAGAAGGGCAAGGACAAGCAGTGGGACAGCGTCAAGCGGATCGACTGGGACATCGAGGTCGACCCGTACGACGTGCTCGGCACACCGGAGAACACGCTGGCGCTGTACGGGTCGCGGCAGTACGAGAAGCTGAACGACCAGGAGCGCAAGGTGATGCGCCAGCACATGGCGTCGTGGGAGTTCAGCCAGTTCCTGCACGGTGAGCAGGGCGCGATGATCACCTCGGCGCGGATCGTGCAGTCGGTGCCCGACATCGACGCCAAGTTCTACGCCGCCACGCAGGTGATGGACGAGGCGCGGCACGCGGAGGTGTTCTCCAAGTTCCTCGACGAGAAGATCGGGCTGACCTACCCGATCAACCCGCACCTCAAGTCGTTGCTGGAGGACGCGCTCAACGACTCCCGCTGGGACATGCCCTACCTGGGCATGCAGGTGCTGATCGAGGGGCTCGCGCTGGCCGCGTTCGGCATCCTGCGGGACAAGACGAACAAGCCGCTGCCCAAGCAGATCCTCGCGTACGTCATGCAGGACGAGGCGCGGCACGTGGCGTTCGGCCGGCTCGCGCTGAAGGACTACTACGCCGAGCTGTCGGCGAAGGAACGGGCCGAGCGCGAGGAGTTCGTCATCGAGGGCTGCTACCTGATGCGCGACCGGCTGCGCATGCAGGAGGTGTGGGAGAACCTCGGGTTCGACATGGCCGAGTGCATGGAGCTGATGAACAAGGGCCCGCGCATGCGCGCCTTCCGGTCGTTGCTGTTCGCGCGGATCGTGCCGTGCGTGCGCGACATCGGCCTGTGGGGCCCTGCCGTGCAGAAGGCCTACGACGACATGGGCGTGCTGGACATGGCGAACAAGGACCTGCTGAAGCTCATGGCGGCCGACGAGGACCAGGCGGAGCAGCTCGACCGGGAACGCCGGGAGCTCCAGGAGCGCCAGGCCGAGATCGACGAGACCATCTCGATGGCGGCGGCCGACTGATGCGCGTGCTGGCCGCGGTCACCACCGGTGGCCCGCTGAGCGTGGAGAAGATCTCGCTGCGCGCCCCCGGTCCCGGCGAGGTGCGGGTCCGCCTGACCGCCGCCGGTGTCTGCCACTCGGACCTGTCGCTGGCGCAGCGGACGCTGCCGCACCCGTTGCCCGCCGTGCTGGGGCACGAGGGCACCGGCGTGGTGGCCGAGGTGGGACCGGACGTCACCGGTGTGCGGGTGGGCGACCACGTGGTGCTGAGCTGGCGGCCGGCCTGCCGGTCGTGCCGCTGGTGCCTGCGCGGTCAGCCCTTCCTGTGCACCCGCGGGGACGAGGCGTCACGCCGCCCGCTGGGCACGTGGCAGGACGAACCGGTGTACCCCGGTCTCGGGGTGGCCGCGTTCGCCGAGCAGACCGTGGTGCCCGCGGAGGCCGTGGTCGTGGTGCCGTCCGACCTGCCGCCGGAGACCGCCGCCCTGCTGGGGTGCGCGGCGCTCACGGCGTACGGGGCGGTGCGGCGCAGCGCGCGGGTCGCGCCCGGTGACTCGGTCGCCGTGATCGGCACCGGTGGTGTCGGGCTCATCGCGGTGCAGGCGGCCAGGTTGAGCGGTGCCGAGCGGATCATCGCGGTCGACGCCTCACCGGCCAAGGAGTCCGCCGCCCGCGCCTGCGGTGCCACGGACTTCCTCCTGGCCGGCGAGTCGGCCCGGTCGCTCGTGGACGGCGGTGTCGACCACGCCATCGAGTGCGTGGGCAGCGCGGAGACGATCCGGCAGGCGTGGGACATGACCCGCCGCGGCGGTGTCACCACGGTCGTCGGTGCGGGCGGGAAGAGCCAGCAGGTCACCTTCTCCGCGCTGGAGCTGTTCCACTCCGCGCGCACGCTCGTCGGCTGCCTGCACGGCAACACCGATCCCGCTCGCGACCTGCCGGAGCTGCTGGAGCACGTCCGGGCCGGCGCGATCGACCTCGACGTCGTGGTGACCGACCGGATTCCGCTGGAACGGGTCGGTGAGGCGTTCGAGCGGATGGAGGCCCGCACCGGCGGGCGTTCGCTGATCGTCTGGTAGTCCCCGGGCACCACCCGCCTGGTCCTGGTCGTTCCCGACGACCAGGACCAGTCGCGTCAGGGGCGGGTGAGCACCAGCACGGCGTTCTGGCCGCCGAACCCGAACGAGTTGCTGACCGCCACGTCGACCGTCGCCTCCCTGGCGATCTTCGCGACGACGTCCACCTCGATCTCGGGCGCGATGTTGTCGAGGTTCGCGGTGGGCGGGATGAGCCGGTCGCGCACGGTCAGCGCCGTCGCCACCGCCTCGATCGCCCCCGCTGCGCCCAGGGCGTGGCCGACGACGCCCTTGATGGACGTGACGGCCGGCCGGTCCCCCAGCACGCGGCGGATCATCCTGGCCTCGGCGACGTCGTTCAACGGCGTCGAGGTGCCGTGCGCGTTGACGTGGTCGACCTCGCCGGCACCGATCTGCGCGTCCCGCAACGCCGCGAGCACCGCCAGTTCGGCACCGGCGCCGTCCGGGTCGGGCGCGGTCGGGTGGTGCGCGTCGGCCGAGGCGCCGTACCCGCTGACGCACGCGTGGATGCGCGCGCCGCGGGCACGGGCGTCCGCGACCCGTTCCAGCACCAGCACCGCCGCGCCCTCCGCCGGCACGAAGCCGTCCCGGTCGACGTCGAACGGCCGGGACGCCACGTCCATCTCGTCCCCGCGCGCCGACAGCGCGCCCATCTGGCTGAACCCGGAGATGATCGACGGCACCAGGCACGCCTCGGTGCCGCCGGTGATCACCACGTCGCACCTGTCGTTGCGCAACAGGTCCCTGGCCACACCGACGGCGGTGGTGCCGGAAGCGCACGCCGTGGCGGTCACCAGGCTGGGTCCCTTCGCCCCGCACTGGATCGCGACGTAGCCGGCGGACATGTTCATCGACAGCATCGGGATGAGCATCGGCGACACCTCCAGCGGACCGTTGTCGCGCAGGACGTTGTGCTGCTTCTCCCACGCCGCGGCGCCGCCGATGCCGTTGCCCAGCACCACCGCCACCCGCTCGCCGTTCCACCGCGCCGGGTCGAGACCGGAGTCCGCCAGCGCCTCGGCCGCGGCGGCCATGGCCATCTGGGTGCTGCGGTCCAGCCGCCACGCGGTGCGCTTGCCGAGGGCCGCGATCGCGTCGAAGCCGTCGGCCTGGCAACCGAAGTCCGCCGGGGTGCCCGCGAGCGCGGGCACCTTCGTGGCGGCGGTCGCCGAGCCGAGCAGGATGCGTTCCCACGCGGCGGCCGCGCCGACTCCGGCGGACGTCACCAGCCCGACCCCGGTGATCGCGGCGTCGAACCGGCCGGGCGTCACACCTTCACGCCCTTGCCCACGATCAGCTCCGCGGTCTGGGCGATGGTGAAGTCGGGGCTGACCTCGTCGTCGGCGATCTCGACGCCGAACTCCTTCTGCACCACCAGCACGAGCTCGACCAGGCCGAGCGAGTCGACCTCGAGCTCGTTGAACGTGTGGTGCGGCTGGATCTCGTCCTCCTCCATGCCCATCACGTCCATCAGCATCTTGACCAGCCGGTCGTAGACGTCGTTCATCTGCGTTTCCTTCCACTCAGGTCAGGGACAGGTCCGGCCAGCGCAACGCGCAGGCGCCCCAGGCGAGTCCGCCGCCGAAACCGGTCAGCAGCACGCGGGTGCCCGGCGCGAGCCGCGCGTCGGAGAGGGCGAGCGGGATCGACGCGGCGGCGGTGTTGCCGACCCGGTCGAGGTGCACGGCGCACCGGTCGCGGGACACGCCGAGCTGGCCCGCGACGGCGTGAATGATGCGCAGGTTCGCCTGGTGCGCCACCAGGACGTCCGGTTCGGCCCAGCCGGCGGTCCGCAGGGCGGTGCGCGCCGACTCGGTCATGCGTTCGACCGCGTGCCGGAACACCGCGCTGCCGCGCATCCGGAAGTACGGGTCGGTGCCGAACGGGTCGCGCGCGCCGCCGGACGGGATGGTGATCATGTCGTGGCCGGTGCCGTCGCTGCCGAGCTGCACGGGGCCGAGCGCACCCAGCTCGTCCGGCTCGCCCGCCCGCAGCACGACCGCTCCCGCACCGTCACCGAAGATGACCCGCGTGCTGCGGTCGGCGGGGTCGAGGATGCGCGAGTAGGTCTCCGCGCCGATCAGCAGGACCCGCTCCGCGGCACCGGACGCGATCAGCCCCGCGCTGATGCCGAGCCCGTACAGGAAACCCGTGCACACGGCCTGGACGTCGAACGCCGGCACGGTGCCGAGCCCGAGCCGCGCCGACACCAGCGGTGCCGTCGCCGGGCACCGCTGGTCGGGTGTCGTCGTGGCGAGCACGACGGCGTCCACGGACGCGGCACCCGCCGACTTCAACGCCCGCGCACCGGCCTCGACGGCCAGGTCGGACGTCGCGAGGGACGGGTCGGCGACGTGCCTGCTGCGGATGCCGGTCCTGGTCGTGATCCACTCGTCGGAGGTGTCCAGCTCGGCGGCCAGGTCGTCGTTGGTCACGACCGCGGGTGGCAACCAGGCGCCGAGGCCGCACAGGACGGCGGTCACACCTTCCCCAGATCGCGGACGTCGTCGCTGACCTCGCCCAGGTAGTCGGAGACCTCCAGGTACGAGCGGGCCAGCGACACCTCGACGTAGGGCAGTCCCTGGCGCAGGCAGAACTCCTTCACCAGCGGCTGGGCGCGGTGCAGGTTGCTGCGCGGCATCGACGGGAACAGGTGGTGCTCGATCTGGTAGTTCAGCCCGCCGTAGAAGAAGTTCGTGACCCGGCTCGGCAGCATGTTGCGCGAGGTCACCACCTGGCGGGTCAGCCAGTCGAGCTCCTCGGACTCGCCGTCGCGCACGGGCAGGCCCTTGTGGTTGGGCGCGAACAGCAACCCCATGTAGAAGCCGAAGAGCGCCTGGTGCACCACGATGAACGCGAGCGCCTTCAGCGGCGACATCACCAGGAACACGGCCACGAGGTACACGACCAGGTGCAGCGTGATGACGACGAGCTCCGCGTTGCGGTACCTGGTCAGCGCGCCCTTGCTGGCGGCGACGTAGCCGGACAGGTGCAGCCGCACGCCCTCCATCATGATCAGCACGTAGAACATCCACGACTGGTGGCGCACCACGAACCGGGAGAACGCGCTGGTGCGGCTGGCGCTCTGGCTCTTGTCGAAGATCACCTGCCTGCGCAGGATGTCCGGGTCGAGCGAGAGGTGGTTCGGGAAGTTGTGGTGCTTGGTGTGGTGCCCGACCCACCAGCCGAAGCTGACGCCGGTGAGCACGTTGCCGTGGACGTAGCCGATCACCTCGTTCGGCGTCTTGGTGCGGAAGATCTGCCGGTGGCCGGCGTCGTGGCCGATGAGGTCGGTCTGCGCGAAGCAGAACGCCAGGTAGACCGCGACCGCGAGCTGCCACCACGAGTCGCCGACGAGCACGAACGCCACCCAGCCCGCCGCGAGCAGCACCAGGTTCGAGATGATCTTGATCGTGTAGTAGACGGGCCGGGAGTCCATCAGCCCGGCTTGCTTGACGATCCTGGTGATCTCGGCCAGCGCGGTCGGCGGCTGGCTCTTGATCGAGGTCATGCCGTTCCTCCCTCCAGTCCCATGTAGGCGAGCCGGACGCGCTGCATCTGGTCGGTCCACTCGTGCGCGGTGCCGACCCGTTCCTCGACGGTGGTGTCGGCGAGCCGCCTGCCCGGCCAGATCTCGTAGTCGCCGAGCAGGTGCCCGTGCAGGCGGATGCCCTCCTGGAACAGGGACTCGCGGCGCACCAGCATGTCCTCGGTCGGCAGCTTCGCCCACAGCTCGTAGCCGTGCTGCATCAGCTCCAGCACGCGTCCCCTGGCCTCGGGGTTGTGCCGCAGGTAGTCGCGGGCGATGGCGCTGCCGACGGTGAGGTGGCGGATCTCGTCGATGCCCGCGCCGCGTTCGATCTCCGCGGCGGCCGGGTCGAAGACGCGCCACTTGCGCTCGCTCAGCTCGGCCGCCGGTGCCAGCACGCCCTCGACCAGCACGGTCAGCACGACCACGCCGCCGATGAAGTCGCCCTCGTCGCGCAGCACTCGCAGGCCGAGCTCCTCCAGCGGCACGAGGATGCGGTCGCGGTCGGTCTCGGCGAGCCGGTCGATGGTGGACCACAGGTCCTGCGCGGCGACGCCCAGCTCCAGCAGGTGGTTGCGGAACACCATGGCGTGCCGCGCCTCGTCCATCAGCTGGGTGGCGTAGAACTCCATGGACGCGTTGTCCGGTGCGAGCGCCACCAGGTAGGAGATCGCCCGCGTGGCCTTCTCCTCCGCGATGGAGCGGAACGCGAGCTCCTGGGTGAGCGCGTCGTTGAGCGGGCCGGGTTGCGCGGTGACGTCGAGCGGCACCACGTCCGGCGCGTGCCCAAGCACGTGACCGCGCAACGTTCCCTGCGGCACGTTGCCGAACCAGTACTTCAGGTCGCAGGTCTCGGCCGTGAGGTCGAGGCTCATCGCGCCGTCGACGAGCGAGGGAGCGTTCTCCCAGTCGGCCTCGGCGGGAATCGTCGTGCGGTCGGACACCGTCAGCTCCTCGGGTCGGTTCGAAAGGTGTTCGAGAGCGGGGCACCCGCACCGAGCTCGGCGCGCAGCACGCGGCCCAGCACGAGGACGTGGTCACCGGTGGGCACCACCCGGTCGACCGTGCACTCCAGCCAGCCCGCGGCGTCGGCGAGCAGCGGCACCTCGGTGCCCTCCCGCCACACCTCCGGCTGCCCGCGTCCCCTGGTCGCGCTGGCGAAGTAGCGGGCGAGGTCGGCCTGCCCCTCCGCGAGCCGGTTGACGGCGAACCGCCCGGCCGCCAGCAGGGCGGCGAGGCCGCGGCTGCCCGAGCGCAGCGCGAACGACACCATCGGCGGGTCGACCGAGGCGAGGGCGAGCGTGCTGACCGTGACGCCGTGGACGGACGGCCCGGTGCCACAGCTGAGCACCGCGACACCGTTGGTGAAGTGCCGGCTGAACCTGGGCACCGTGCCGACGCTCACCGCGTGCCCACCAGCTCGGTCACCCCGCGGTCGGCGGCGTCGAGCTCGGCGCGGAACCGCAGCCACGCCGGGTGGGCGACCGGTTCGAACGACAGCACGAACGGCTTGAGCAGGTTGCCGAACAGCGCGCGGTCGCCGAAGAGGTGGATCGGCAGGGCGAGCAACGCCCACTCCGGTCCGATGAGGACGATCCACGCGATGGCGACGAGTCCCTGCGTCACCAGGCTGTGCATGGTGTTGTAGAGGACGTAGTAGACCTTGGGGATCTTCTTGTCGGCGCTGCGGTGGTAGGCGACCGCCCCCGGCAGGTAGCCGATCAGGTCGATGTAGAGGAACAACCCGATCGCGGGCAGCCAGCGCACCTCGCCGATGTGCCAGAAGAACAGCACGACGGCGACGACGAGACCGAGCCCGTACTCCGCGCGCAGCAGGTTGTACGTGGTGCGGGTGGTGAACGTGTTCTTGGCGTCCATCACCGCACCCCCGCCGCGAGTGCGAGGGCGGCGTCGTCGCCCACCACGTCCACCCGGTCGAACAGGCCGGCCACCGCGCGGACGATGGTCTCCTTCAGCACCCGCTCGGCGATCGGGTCGAGCAGTCCGGCGAGGCTCGGGATGCCGAAGTCGAACCCGGCCGTGAACGCGACGGCGCTGCCGGTGCCGTGCGGTGTCACCACCCAGGTGCCCGCGAACTCGGCGAAGTCGCCTTCGAGCTGCTCGAACGTGATCGTCAGCGCGTCCGCGTCGAACCGGTCGACCTCGGTCCAGCGCAGGATGCCGTTGCGGAAGAAGACCTCCCAGTCGCTGTGGTCCTCGCCGGGGCCGACGGACCGGACGCTGACCGAGCGCACGACATCGATCAGGTCCGGGTACGCGGCGAAGTCGGAGATCCGCTCGAACGTGGTCGCCGGGCCGACGTCGGCGACGAGGATCGTCACCTGCGCGTCACGCATGGGTCTGCACCCCTTCCGGGTATCGGGCGGCCTGCACCGCGCACGCGCGGTCCAGCGCCTCGTAGAGGAAGTCGAGCTCGTCGCGGGTCAGCACCGCGGGCGGCGTCAGGCGCAGGACGAGGTGGGAGTTGAGCGAGTGGTTGGCGATCACGCCGTGCTCGACGAGCTCGATCAGCAGGTCGCCGGCGAGACCGGGTTCGGTGAACTCGACGCCCATCAGCAGGCCGCGGCCGCGCACCTCGCGCACCAGGTCGCCGAAGTGGGCGTGCACGATCCTGCGCACCTGCCCGAGGATCTCCTCGCCGAGCACGCGGGACCGTTCGACGAGGTTGTCCTCCTGGATCGCCTCGATCGCGCCGCGGGCCGCCGCCATCGCCAGCGGCACACCGGAGAACGTCGAGGTGTGCAGGAACGGGTCGCGGTCGAGCGCGCGGAACGCCCGTGCGGTGGCCACGACGGCGGCGACCGGGACGACACCGCCGCTGAGCCCCTTGCCGACGAGCAGCAGGTCCGGCGTGACGCCCTCGGTGTCGACGCCCCACCACGAGCCGAGCCGGCCGAGACCGGTCTGGATCTCGTCGACCACGAGCATCGCGCCGTGCGCGCGGCAGGAGTCCGCGACCGCCCGCAGGTAACCCGGCGGTGGCAGCACCACCCCCGCCTCGCCCTGCACCGGTTCGACGAACACGCAGGCCTCGCCCGGCATCGTCGCGAGCAGCGCGTCGAGGGCCTCGGCGTCGCCGTACGGGACGTGCGAGGTGCCGGGCAGCAGCGGCAGGAACGGTTGCTGGAACACGTCCTTGCCGGTGAGGCTCAGCGCGCCCATGGTCTTGCCGTGGTAGCCGGACCCCATCGCGACCAGCCGCCGCTTGCCGTTCGTGCGGGCGATCTTGATGGCGGTCTCGACGGCCTCGGCGCCGGCACCGGAGAAGTGCACGCGTTCCAGTCCCGGCGGTGAGACGGACACCAGGGCGTCGGCCGCGAGCGCCGCCTGCGGTTCGAGGAAGATCCGCGTCGACACCGGGTGCCTGCTGAGCTGCGCGAGCACGTGCCGCAGCACCGTCGGGTGCCGCGCGCCCATCAGGAACACGCCGTAGCCGCCGCAGTTGAGGAACCGGCGGCCCTCCTGCGTGGTGACCCAGGCGCCCTGCGAGCCCACCTCGACGTGCCCGCCGAACATCTCGCCGAGCGTCGCGCGGCCCTTGCTGAGCCTGGACCGGTACAGCCGGCCGAGTGCCTCGCGGTCGGGCGTGGCGGTGTCCAGCACGCTCATGACCCACTTCCCAGTCGCAGCGGCTGCCCGCCGACGTGTGCGAGGAACGGAACGGTGAAGCTGCCGCGCGAGGGCGGGTGGAACGCGAGCGCGTGCGTGACCGCGGCCAGGTAGGCGACCTCGGGCGAGGAGATGAACGCCATGCCGCCCAGCAGCTCGACCGCGCGGTTCACGGTGTCGGTCAGCGCGTCCTGCGCGGCGTACCTCGCGACGAGCGTCTTGCCCAGTGCGACGTCGTCCACCTCACCGGCCATGATCATCCTGGCCATGCCCTCCAGCAGCAGCGTCGCGGACTCCAGCCGCAGCACCACCGCCGCCCGGTCGGACTCGCTGCCCTTGGCCGCGGCGAACACGCGTTCCACCAGCGCGCTCGCCATGCCGAGGTAGGACGAGGAGATCAGCAGCTCGAACCAGATGAAGCCGATGGTCTGCAGGTCGTCCAGCTCGTCGCGGGCCGCGTCGGTGCGCATCAGCAGCTGCTCGTCGGCGAACACGTCGGTGAGCCGGATCTCGTCGCTCTCCGCACCGGCGAGCGCCCAGCTCGACCAGAACGGGTGCACCGTGATGCCCTCGCTCTGGCGGGGCAGCAGCAGCACCGCCATCTCCTGCTGACCGTCGTCGCCGGTCACCGACACGCTGGCGGTCAGCAGGTCGAACGACCGGGACAGGCTGCACGGCTTCTTCGAGCCGTTGATGAGGTACCCGCCCTCGGCCTTGACCGCGGACATCGTCGGCGTGAGGATGCCCTGCCCCGGCTTGCCCTCGGCGAACCCGGAGGCCACCAGCAGGCGTTGCGTGGCAACGCCTTCCAGCAGCGCCCACTCCATCCCGCTCGACTTCACGCTCTCCGCCAGGGTGAACAGCGTCGCCACGGAGAAGTGGTGCATGGTCGTGGCGACTGCCAGCGAGGGCGCGCGGGAGGCCAGGGCGCGGGTGACGGCCATGGCCTGCAACGGGTCCGCGCCGGCGCCCGCGTACGCCCGCGGGATCACCAGCCCCGGCCCGCCGGCCGCGCGGAAGAGCGCGATGGCGGAGGACTCCGGTCCTTCCAGCTCATCGAGCTCCAGCGCGGCGAGCTGGTCCTGCAGGCCGGGGAGGAACGCCTCGCACGTCTCGCGAGCGGCGTCCAGTGCACGCATGGGTGGTCCCTTCAGTTCGCCGTGCCCAGTGCCGCCTGCCACGCGCCGAAGATCGCGTCCCTCGGACGGATGCCGGTGGCGATGCTGACACCCTGCAGGTGGGAGGTGCGCAGGATCGGGTAGTTGGCCTCGCCGAACACGCCGCCGGTGAGCCCGGTGCCGCCGTGGGTCGGGAGGTAGGGCAGGAAGCCGATGTGCGAGTCGTTGACCTTGAGCAGGCCACCGCCGTTGATCCGGTCGACGAACCGTTCGACGACCTCGGGGTCGTTGGCCCACACCGAGTTCCGCAGCCCGTACCGGTTGCTGTTGACGAAGTCGACGAACCGGTCGAGCAGCACCTCGTCGCTCGCGGGCTCGGCCACGACCAGCGGCAGCAGCGGGAAGAACGTCTCCTCGCGCACCGCGTCGACCTCGCGGGCGCCCTCCAGGCCGCGCACGAGCACCACCGTCGGTTCCAGGAAGACGCCGTTGGGGTCCCTGGTCTCGTCGGTCTGCATCGCGTACCCGCCGCACACGAGCTCGGCGCCCTTGTCGAGCGCGTCGGCGAGCACGGCGAAGAACTTGTCGTTGCGCAGCACCGGGGTGAGCAGCACGTCCTCCTCGGAGGCCGGGCCGGGGCGGATGTGCAGCGCGGTGCGGACCAGCAGCCGGACCAGCTCGTCGGCGACGTCCGGGTGGACGAGCACGTGGTTGGGGATCATGCAGAGCTGGCCGGAGCCGAAGAAGCTCTCCGACAGCGCCTCCGCCGCCAGCTCCAGGTCCGCGTCCTTCCAGACCACGACGGCGTCGTTGCCGCCCAGCTCGAGGATCGGCTTCTTGCCGGCGGAGACGCAGCGGTCCTGGAAGCGGATGCCGTTCTCGCTGCTGCCGAAGTACATGATGTCGTCGACGAGGGGGCTGTCCACCCAGACGTTGAGCATCGGCGCCGGGTCGCCGCACACCACGTTCAGCGTGCCGGGCGGTGCGCCGATCTCCTCCAGCGCCGGCACCACGACCTCGTGCAGCACGTACATGACGCCCAGTGGTGCGCTGCGCGGGGCGCGGACGACCAGCGAGTTGCCGGCCATCAGCGACGTGACGCCGAGCAGCGCGCTCGACAACGGCGCGTTCTGCGGCGGGTTCAGGCACACCACGCCGTCGGGCTGGCGGCGCACCAGGATGCGCCGCTCACCGTGCTGGAACTCCTGGCGCATCTGGGACCGGTAGAAGGCCAGCGACTCCGGCCCGTAGCACTCCAGCATCCCGGACACCTGCCAGCGCGCGAGCGCCAGCGGGTGGCCCTCCTGCACGAGGACCTCGGTGATCTCACCGGCCTTCTCGACGAGCCGGGCGTGGATGAGCTTGCCCAGCTCCTCCAGTCTGGTGTCCAACGGGAACGCCGCCCACACCGGTTGCGCGCGGGCCGCGGCCTCGACGGCCCGGTTCACGGTCTCGCGGTCGGCCTTCGCCACCTGCCCGACGATCGAGGCGGGCAACGCGTCGGGGAGGTGCGCGCCGTCTTCCAGCCTGCGCTTCAGCGTCAGGCTGGCGAAGACGTCGTCGAGCAGGCTCGCGGCGTCGACGACGTACACCCAACCGGCGCTGGAGACGTTCCGGCCGTCGACATAGGACAGATATGTGCGCATGGCTCGACGTGGCCCCCTGTTCTGTCGATGTGCCGGTGACTCTTCCAGCCGCCGCTGAGAACCCCCGGAGACAGCGCTGACACCGCGCTTTCAGCACGGTCTCCGGCTCGTCGGCGATGCTGGGCCCCTCCCGGCCACCGAAGGAGATCCGCATGAGCACCGTGGACGACACCGTCCGCTTCGACCTGGCCCGGCACGCGGTGCGCGAGTTCGGTGAGAACCCGAGCGCGTTCCTGGCGCTGAACTCGGGCAACGAGTACTTCACCGCCGCAGGTCACACGGGTGTCATCGCCTACCGCACGGCCGGTCGGTACCTCGTGCAGTTCGGTGGGGTGCTGGCGGCGCCGGAGGACCAGGAGCCGCTGCTGCGGGCGTTCCTCGCACACGCGGATGCGCACAAGCGAAAGGTCGTGTCCATCCAGCTGCAGCCGGCCGATGTCGAAACGTACGTTCGTGCGGGGTGCACGATCAACCAGGTCGGTGCTTCCTACTCCCTGGAATTGTCCGGTTTCTCCCTGCGCGGCACGAAGTTCATGAAGCTGCGCAACAAGATCGCGAAGGCGCGGCGCAGCGGGGTCGAGGTCGCGGAGGTGCCGTACGAGCAGCACCGGGACGACCTGAAGACCATCGACGGCCAGTGGCTGCGGTCGAAGGGGCGGCACGTCAAGGAGATCGAGTTCCTCGTCGGCGAGTGCGGCGGCGCGGTGCAGGAGGACCGCAGGCTCTTCCTCGCGACGATCGGCGGCGAGCCGATCGCCTACGTGTCGTACTCACCGGCGTTCGGCAGCAGGAGCGGGTGGCTGCACGACCTCAGCCGGCGGGTTCCGACGGTTCCGCCGGGGGTGATGGAGCTCGTGAACTCCGTCGCGATCGAACGGTTCCGCGAGGAGGGCGCCGCGTGGCTGCACTTCGGCTTCACGCCGTTCACCGGTCTGTCACCGGATCTCCGCACGTCTACGGCGAGTCCGTTCACCGACCGGCTGATGCGGTTGCTCGCCACGCACGGTGACGCCGTCTACCCCGCCGCGAGCCAGTTGGCGTACAAGGAGAAGTGGGGACCGCAACTCGTTGTGCCGGAGTACCTGGCGTTCCACGGCAAGGCGTCGCTCGGCGCGGTCTGGCAGATACTCCGGATCACCAGGTCGGTGTGACCGTTCAGCGCAGCAGGGCGGGGTCTTGCTGGAGGATCCCGTGGAACTTGTCGCGCAGCGCCTGGCTGGGTTCGAGTCCGAGGTCGACGGCCAGGCGCTGGCGCAGCTGGTGGTAGAGGTCCAGCGCCTCCGCCTGGCGTCCGGCCTGGTAGAGAGCGGTCATCAGCTGCCCGCAGAACCGCTCGCGCAACGGGTGCTGCTGGTGCAGCTGTTCCAGCTCGGTGATCAACGCCCGGTTCTCGCCGAGGGCGAGCTGCGCGTCGAACAACCGCTCATAGGCATTCAGCTTCGTCTCCGCCAATCGGGCGTACGCGAGCCGGGAGATGCGGCCGTGGCCGGTGTCGATGAGTGCCGGACCGCGCCACAGGGACAAGGCCTCGGTAAGGACCGCGATGACGTTCAACGAATCCATGTCCGGTCGCAGGCCGACCTGGTTCACCATTTCACAAAACTTCAGCCCGTCGATATCTTGGGGCGCCAGCGCCAACGCGTAACCGGCATCCGAAGTCTGCACGATATCGCGCAGGGACTCGCGCCCGGTCTCCTCGCCGAGAATCTTGCGCAACCGCGCGACATGCCCCTGCAGGGAGTTCGCCGCATTCCGCGGCGGGGAGTCCGGCCACAACTCGTCGATCAGCTGCTCCTTGGTAGCGGGCCGACCTGCGCAGAGAGCGAGCGCCGCCACCAGTGCCCGCAGCTTCTCGCCCGGCACCCTGAACTTCACGCCGTCCTCGGATAACTCGAGCGGTCCGAGAATGCTGATCTTCACGAATACCCCCGACTACCGTGTGCGGACGTTCGGAGGTTGATTTCGCAGGAAAGCGCGCACGCCAGCGTGCGCCCCCCAACGCGACCCCCCGCAGCCTTGTCAGCAGACTAACCTCACGCAACGTCGTCGTCAAACGTCACAGCGTGATCCAGAGCTGCAATCCGATAGGCAGGATGCAAGAGCCCTGTACCCTCGAAAACCGGTATTGTTCGGCTTGCGTCGCACACGTATTCGGGGTCAGGGGGAAAAATGACTGAGACACGGCTGGCGGGGGTGACGCCCGACGCACCGTGGCGTCGGCTGGTGGCGCTCGGCGACCCCGGTGGCATCGGCCCGTCCTCGCGCAAGGGACTCGCCAGGCACCTGCGCGACACCCACACGAGCCTCGCGTTCCTCGACCTCTGCCGCACCAGGGCGTCCATTTCGGACACCCGCGCCCGGCACCTCACCCGCGCACTGGACTTCCGCTGCGACCTCGCGCTGGTGCTGTGCGGAGGACAGGACGACGCCGCGGACCCGTACGACGCGGAAGTGGAGCTGGGCCGCGTGATCGGGCCGTTGCGCGACGCCGGTGCGGACGTGCTGACGATCGTGCCGCCCACGTCGACCCGTTCCCCGCTGCGCGACCGGTTCGCCGCGGTGTCCATGCGGCACGGGGCGTTGTACCTGCACCTGGAGTCGACGGCGCAGACCTCGGTGCTGGGCGAGGTCGTGCGCACCCTCAACGCGAAGGTCTGGTCTCGCCGGCAACGCGTCTCGTCGTGACAGTCCTCAGCAGACGGTCGTCCGCCTTTTCGGACGGACGACCGTCTGTTGTGGATCGGGTCAGTTCCCTGCGGCGAACCAGTCCTCGATGCTCGTCGCCTGCAGCTGCGCGCCGGCGTTCGGGACGAGCTGCCTTCCGGTCAGCGCCGTGCCGAAGTACTGCGCCCGCGGGTCCGACACGACCTCGCGCTCGTCCTCGCGCCGCGTGAGCACCGTGCGGATCCACCCGTCCATCGTGAACTCCTCGGGCCCGCCGATCTCCAGCACGCCGTTCACCGGCTCGGTCGCCGCCGTCCTGGCCACGACCGCCGCCACGTCCGCCGCGGCGACCGGCTGGACACCGCCGTGCGGGAGCCGCACCACGCCGTCCGCGGTGGCGCTGTTCGCGATGGCGCCGGCGAACTCGAAGAACTGCGTGGCGCGGATGACCGAGTACGTCAGGCCCGACGCCCTGATGAGCTCCTCCTGCGCCACCTTCGCCCGCAGGTAGCCCGAGTCCGGCAGCTCGTCGGCGCCGACGATCGACAGCGCGACGTAGTGGCCGACCCCGGCCTGCCGTGCGGCGTTGACCAGGTTCGTCGTGGCCGTGGTGAAGAAGCGCAGGACGTCCTCGTCGGCGAACGACGGCGAGTTCGACACGTCCACGAGCACGTCGGCGCCCTTCACCACCTCCTCGACGCCTGCGCCGGTGACGGTGTCGACGCCGCTGCTCGGGGAGGCCGCCACCGCCTCGTGGCCGTGCTCCCCCAGCCGCTTCACGACCTGGCTGCCGATCAAGCCGGTGCCGCCGATGACAACGATCCTCATGGTCCATCCCTTTCGTGTGCCCGCTGGTGTGCGGGCGTTCACGAGCTAGGACAAGACAGCCCGCGCGGTTGTGACGCGCTGCGAACGCCTCCTAGGCGAACGCGCCCAGCTTCTCCGGGTTGACCAGCCACATCACCTGGTCGATGCCCTCCTCCGACACCGCTACCGTGATCACGCCGAACACCGTGCCGTCGCGTTCCAGCCGGATCGCCGCCTGCCCGTTCGCCTCCACGTACGAGACGTCCTCGGCCGTCCAGAACGTCGGTGCCCAGGCCGCGAAGATCTTCGCCAGCGCGGTGGCGCCGTACAGCGGGCGGCCGGCGGCGCGGACCTTGCCGTTGGAGTCGGACCAGCTCACCACGTCCGCGGCGAACAGCTTTTCCAGGCCGGCGAGGTCACCTGCCTGGGCGGCGGCGACGAAGGCCTCCAGCAGCTCGCGTTGCCTGGCGGGGGTGGCCGGGGTGCGGCGCGAGTCGGCGAGGTGCTTGCGGGCGCGGCTGACCAGCTGGCGTGCGGCGACCTCACTGGTCTGAACGACCTCGGCGATCTCGCGGTACGGGTAGTCGAACGCCTCGCGCAGCACGTAGGCGGCACGTTCGGTGGGGGTGAGCTTCTCCAGCAGCATCAGCACGGCTAGCTCCAGCACGGCACCCCGCTCGGCGCCCAGCTGCGGGTCGGCGGCCGTGTCGACCGGTTCGGGCAGCCACGGGCCGGCGTAGGTCTCGCGGCGGGCGCGGGCGGTCCGGCTCTCGTTGATGGCGAGGCGGGTGGTGGCCGTGGCCAGGTAAGCCTCGGGGTTCAGCACTGCGGCGCGGTCGGCGGTCTGCCAGCGCAGCCACACCTCCTGCACCAGGTCCTCGGCGTCGGCCACGCTGCCGGTCATCCGGTACGCGATGCCGAAGAGCCTGGGCCGCGCGGCCGCGAACGCCGACTCCGCCTGCTCGAGCTGCGTCATCCGCCACTCCGTTCCGTCTCCGCACCCACCGTAGCGCCGGCCCCCGGCGGCGGTCGCCGCGGTGGCGGATCTCCACAATGGAGGGCGTGACCGACCGACCTGAGCCGCCGCTGACCGGGAACGAGCGCGACACCCTGCGCGCGTTCCTCGACTTCCACCGCGCCACCCTCGCGCTCAAGTGCGCGGGGCTGTCGGACGAGCAGCTGCGCCGCCGGTCGATGCCACCGTCCACGCTCACCCTGCTGGGGCTGGTGCGGCACATGGCCGAGGTCGAGCGCACGTGGTTCCGGCGCGTGATCAACGGCGAGGACGTCACCAACGTGTGGTCCGCCGACAACGACTACCAGGTCGCCTACGACGCGAGCGGCTCGACGCGCACGGAGGCGTTCGCGGCGTGGGAGGCCGAGGTCGCGCACGCCCGCAGGATCGAACGCGCCGCCGAGTCGCTCGACATCACCGGCTACCAGCCCAAGTGGGAGCAGCACGTGTCGTTGCGGCTGGTCATGCACCACCTGTGCCACGAGTACGCACGGCACAACGGCCACGCCGACTTCCTGCGCGAGGCCCTCGACGGCTCGACCGGCACCTGACCCCTGCTCTTCCGGCATCTGCAAGTACCACCAACTCAACATCAACAGGCACTTTTCCACTACCAACAGCGCCGCCGACCGTCCGTGGGTCCGGAGTCTCCTTCGTCAGACGGCGAACATGTTGGTGGTACTTGCAGATGCCTGGGCAGCAACGGGGGTGGCGGTGGTACCGGCTAGAGGGATCGCCAGACGTAGAGGTGCTCCCCGGCGGCGCGTGAGCGCGCGGCCAGTGCGATCAGCTCGTGCAGGTGCGGGGCCAGGTCGAGCGGCTCACCGGTGTGCGTCGCGAGCTCCTCGATGCCCGCCCAGCGCCGCGCCAGTGCGGGCACGTCGGCGGCGGGGATGTCGGCCAGGGTGTCCCTGACGTCATCGGCGAACTCGCAGACCCACGCCTCGAACTCGCTGTCCTCGTCGCTGACCAGCGTGGTGGCGGACAGGCCGGGGTGCCACTCGACGTCGCGCACGAACCCGATCAGCTGGCCCAGCACCACGTCGGGTTCGAGGCCGGCGACGGTGTCCAGGTGGTTCAACGGTCCGCCGTCCACCACGAGCGCCGCCTGCTCGGCGCCGGGTGCGCGGAAGTAGTCGTTCAGAACGCCCACGTGCTCCCCCAAAGATGTCCGGCGGAGCATAACCACACGGGTCCCGGGCCTGGAGGTGTGGTCGTCGCGGCTCGCATCGAACGGGCCCGGCGCGGGTATTCCCCGTGACGGCGGCACCTCGACCTGCGAGGGCCGCCGACCTGCGGAGGTGAACTCGTGCTCTTCCACGTGCGAATGGACGTCTCGCTCCCCCACGACCTGGATTCCGCGCGACGGGCGGAACTGGTCACGGCGGAGAAGGAGCGGGCGCTGGAGCTGCAACGCCTGGGTGTCTGGCCGCACCTGTGGCGGGTCGTGGGGCGCAGCGACGTCATCGGGATCTTCGACGTGCCGACCAACGACGAGCTGCACGCCGTGCTGTCGTCGTTGCCGCTGTGGGAGTTCATGGATGTCGAGGTGACGCCGCTGGCGCAGCACCCGTCCGACCTCGCGGCCCAGGCCTAGGGCCGCAGGCCGAGCTGGCGGTCGTGCAGCCGCCGCCACACCAGCAGGGAGACCACCGCTCCGCACAGGCACAGGAACATGTCCCACTGCGTGTCCCACTGGTCGCCCTGCGTGCCGAGGAAGTCGTCGGCACCGGCTCCCAGGACCACCGCGCTCAGCCACTCGACGAACTCGAAGCACGCGCTGATCGCCAGGCACACGCACGTGCTGAGGAACGCCACCCAGCCGCCCGGCCGCAACGGCGTACGGCGCAGCAGGACCTCCCGCACCGCGACCGCGGGCACGAACCCCTGGACCACGTGGGCGAACCGGTCGTAGTTGTTGCGTTGCATGCCAAGCCATTCCTGTGCCCACTCGCCGAGCGGTGTCTCCGCGTAGGTGTACTGCCCGCCGTAGCAGAGCACCAGCGCGTGCAGCACCAGCAACCAGCACAGCAACCGGGTCAGCGGAAAGCGCTTGCGCAGCAACACCACCAGCGGCAGGCCGACGACCACCCACACGACCTCCAGCGCCCACGTGCCGGGTGACCTCGCCAGCACACCGGTCACCACCAGCGCGGCGACCACCACGCCGACCAGCACCCGCCCCTCGATCCGGCCCGGCCCGTGCACAGTGGACTTCATGCCGGATCACCGTAGTGGTGCGGCGGCACCGGTCTCGGCACCCGGCCGTACCACCGCGCCGAGCAGTCCTGCGGCGGCGGCGCCGAGGAACGCGGTGAGGTGGCCGAAGTGGTCCACCACCACGCCGGCGAGCAGGGCGCCGACGGCCTGCCCGACGGCAATCAGCAGGAACGACGTGCCGACGCCGGTGGCCGGCCGGTCGCCGTGCACGCGCGTGCTCCAGACCAGCAGCAGCCCGCTGAGCGCGATGTAGGAGGCACCGAACAGGCCGGCGGCGGTGAACGACACGGCGACGTCGCCCGGCCACAGCGCGAGTGCGGCGGTGGCAGCGGAGAGCAGGACGAGCACGGCGGTCCAGGCGGTGCGCAGGCCCAGGACGCCGGTCAGGTGACCGCTGACCGCGCCGAACAGCCCGGCCAGTCCGATCAGCGACCACATCAGCGCGGCGGCGGTCGGCCCGGTGTGCACGACGTCGCGGCCGAACGTCCACACCGCCGAACTGGCCAGGCCCAGCAGGAACGCGGCGGTGAGCAGCGGCGCGGCACCGGGCGGCAGCAGCGACCCCGTCTCCCGGCCCGTCGCACCGCGTCCGTGCGGCACCGTCGCCACCACCCACGCCGTGACGGCGACCGACACCACGGCGAACGCCGCCCAGGCGAGCCGCCAGTCGTCCAGCAGGACCAGCGCGACCGGTCCGGACAGCAGCACGCCCACGCCGGTGCCCGCGTTCACCACCGACTGCGCGCGGTCCTGGCGCGCCGCGTCGACCGTGCGGGCGATCGCCTCGGCCAGCGGCGGCGACGCCAGACCGGTGCTCACCCCGGCGACCAGGACACCGGCCGCGAGCAGCACGCCGTTCGCCGAGACGGCGACGAGCGCGGTGCCGGCGGCGGCGAACACCCCCGCGCCCACCGCCACCGGCCGCGGACCGTGCCGGTTGGTCAGCAGGAACCCGGCGACGACCGCGATCCCGTAGCCGGCGTAGCTGCCCGCGCCGATGACGCCGAGCAGCGTGGAGCCCAGCGCGAACTGCTGCTGGAACGCGGGCGCGAACAGGCCGTAGGCGAACCTGGCGAACCCGTAGCACACCCCGACGAGTGCCGTGCCCGCACAGATCAACCCCACCTGCCGCCTGTCCACGATCCTCCCCTGGTAGAATGTCAGTTCTACTCCTAGACTAACGGCGTGGCCCCTTCAGCGCGAGAACGCATCCTCGTCGCCGCCTCCGAGCTGTTCTACGGCGACGGCATCGCGAACACCGGCGTGGACGCCGTGGTGGACCGTGCCGGGGTCGCGCTCGGCTCGGTGTACAAGAACTTCGGCGGCAAGGACGGCCTGGTCGAGGCCTACCTGCGCCGCCGGGACCACTTGTGGCGCGCGACCTGGGAACGGGTGGCCGCCGACGCCGCGACACCGCTGGACCGGGTGCTGTCGGTGTTCGACGCCCTGCTGCTGTGGTGCCGCGACCAGGGCGCCGACCAGGGCTGCGCGCACGTCGCCGGGCTGGTGCAGCTGCCGGCCGGACATCCGGCGGTCGAGGTGGCCCTCGCGCACAAGGACCACCTGGTGCAACGCCTGGCCGAGCTGGCGGCGGGTCTTCCGGCGGTGGACGAGGTCGTCGCGGACGTGGCGATCGTCTATGAGGGCGTTCTCGTGCGGATGCAGCTCGGGGCCGATCCGGAGGAGGTCATCCCGCGAGCCAGGAAGCTGGCGGAGACGGCGATTCTTTCTCGTTAGAACTTTTGTTCTAGTTTGATTCGGTGTAGTTGCAGATCTCCACGAGGTTGCCGTCCGGGTCGCGCACGTAGACGCTGCGCATCTGCCCGAGGGCCCCGTCGCGCTCCCCCGGCCCCTCCTCGACGGGAACGCCGTGGGCGGCGAGGGTCGCGAGCACCTCGTCGAGCGGGTCCTCGGTGACGAAGCACAGGTCGGCGCTGCCGGGCACGACGTGGCGGGCCTTGGGTTCGAACTCGTGGCCTGCCTCGTGCAGGTTGATCTTGCTGTGGCCGAAGGCGAGCGCCTTGCGGTCCTCGCCGAAGGTCATCTCCCGCATGCCGAGCACGGTCACGTAGAAGTCGAGCGTGGCCCGCAGGTCGGTGACGGTGAGGACGAGGTGGTCGAGCCGGTCGATGCGCATCACCCCAGTCTGCCGGTTCGCGGCGTTCAAGGAGGTCCTCGCCGAGGTCGGGCGGACCTGCCGCCACTGAGCGGGCGTTGCCGGCCCTGTGCCGGGTCAGGTGACCGCTCCGCCGGGAACAGCAGGGGGCGGCGGTGGTTGCGATAGGGGTTCGCGTCGTTGCGGTACGGGTTTCCCGGATCGGCGTACCGGTCTTTCCCGATGCCCTCCACCGACGCGAAATTACGTGGTGGCCGGGACGGATGTCGTTCGTAGCGTGGTGAGAGCGCGGGTTGTCTCCGCGTTCTCCCCTGCGAATGAAGGACATGACAGCTCATGGCGAGATGGAAAACCTCAGCGGGTGTGATCGGCTGTGTGATCGCTGCGGCCGGGTCGGCTCTCGTGCTCGCGACGCCGGCGTCGTCGGCGCCTTCGGCCCCCGTCCTCAACGCCGGGTCCGCCGATGCGGTGCCCGGCAGGTACATCGTGGTGCTCAAGGGCACCGCGACCGCGCAGGGCACGGCCTCGGCTGCCTCGTCGGTGGTCCAACGGCACGGCGGTCGCACCCGGCACGTCTTCGACGCGGTGGTCGGTGGCTTCTCCGTGTCGATGTCGCCGGAGCAGGCCGCGCGCACGGCGGCGGACCCGGCCGTCGAGCGGGTGCAGCAGGTCGTGCGCATGCAGGTGCTCGACACCCAGCAGAGCCCGCCGAACTGGGGTGACGACCGCATCGACCAGCGCGACCTGCCGCTGGACAGCAAGTTCACCTATCCCGCCAACGGCGGGGAGGGCGTGCGCGTGTACGTCCTCGACTCCGGCATCAACGCGAACCACCAGGACTTCACCGGCCGGATCGCGGCGGGTTACGACTTCGTCGACAACGACTCCACGCCGCAGGACTGCAACGGTCACGGCACGCACGTCGCCGGCACGGCCGCCGGAACGCGGTACGGCGTGGCCAAGAAGGCCACGATCGTGCCGCTGAAGGTGCTCGACTGCGGTGGGAGCGCCTACGACGACGACCTCATCGCCGCCGCGAACTGGGTGGTGCGCAACGGGTCCGGGCCCGGCGTCGTCAACTACAGCATCGGCTGCCGTCAGCGGTGCCCCAGCAACCCCGCGCTCGAGAACGCCGTCACCGGTGTCGTCAACAGCGGCGTGCAGTGGGTCATGGCGGCGGGCAACTCCAACGACGACGCCTGCCAGTACAGCCCGCAGCACCTGCGGGCGCCGATCACCGTCGGCAACAGCAACCGCTCCGACGCCCGCCGTTCGGACAGCAACTACGGCACCTGCCTGGACATCTTCGCCCCGGGAACGGACATCGTGTCCGCGGCGTACAACAGCAACACCGGCTCCGCCACCATGTCCGGCACGTCGATGGCGTCGCCGCACGTGGCGGGCGTCGCGGCACTGCACCTCGCGCAGAACCCGTCGGCCACCCCGGCGCAGGTGCGCGATGCGCTGGTGAACAACGGTTCCACCGGCAAGCTCAGCGGCATCAACACGGGCTCGCCGAACGTGCTGCTGTACTCCGGCTACCTCAACGGCACCCAGCCCGGTGGGGTCACCGTGGCGAACCCCGGTGACAAGACCGCGACGGTCGGCCAGTCGTTCCAGCTGAACAACAGCGCGAGCGGCGGGTCCTCCCCGTACACCTGGTCGGCCACCGGTCTGCCCGCCGGCCTGTCGATCAGCTCGACGTCCGGTTCGATCACCGGCACGCCGACCACCGCCGGCACGGCGAACGTCACCGTGACCGCTCGCGACAGCGCGGGCAAGACCGGTTCGGCGTCGTTCCGCATCGTCGTCGGCACCACCGGCGGCGGTACCTGCCCGGCCGTGACCAACTCGAACAGCGGCCAGATCCTCGACTACTACACCACGCAGAGCGCCATCACGATCACCTGCTCCGGTGCGGCGTCAGCCACCTCGACGGTCGCGGTGGACATCACCCACACCTACATCGGTGACCTGCGGGTGTACCTGACCGCACCGGACGGCACCACCTACCAGCTGCACAACCAGACCGGTGGCGACACGGACAACCTGGTGCGCACCTACACGGCGAACCTGTCCAGCGAGTCCCGTGCGGGCCGCTGGCTGCTGAACGTCTACGACGGCGGTCCCGGCGACACCGGAACGCTCAACCGGTGGACCCTGACGCTCTGACCTGAGCGAACGGTCCCCGCGCAGGAACAGGGGTGCCCGGCGGTCACCACCGCCGGGCACCCCCTGGCTTCGTCTCAGCCCCGGCCGATGAGGTGGTCGTTGTCCCGCAAGGACTGCCGGGTCACCCCCAGTTTGCGCAACACCTTGGCGACGTGTTGCTCGACCGTGCGCGGCGACAGGAAGAGGACGTCCGCTATCTCGTTGTTGCTGCTGCCCGCGGCCACCAGCCTGGCCACCTCGCGCTCACGAGGTGACAGGTCAGAGCCATAACCCCGGCGACCGGCACGCGAAGGGGTCGCCCTGACCCCGAACTCCCGCAGCAGGTGCCGGCAGCGGGCGGAGTCGTAGGTGGCGCCCAGTGCCTCGTAGTCGTCGATGGTCCGGGTGAACGCCCGCACCGCTGCCGCCGGGTCGCCGGCGAGCAGGGAGGTGTCGGCACGCTCCCGTGCCCCGACGGCCAAGTACGACGCACCCATCTCCTCGTACGCGCGCGCTGCAGCGGTGTGGTGGTCGATCGACGACCGACCGTCGTGGTCGGCGAGCGCGCCGTGACAACTGTGCAACGCGGCCACGGCGAGCGGCGCGTCCATCCCGCTCACCCCGTCCGTCAAGTCCCGCACGACGGCCTCGGCGTCGGCGACCCGGTCCGCCGCCAGGTAGGCGTCCACGGCAGAGGGTGCGACCTCTCCCGCCCACGCCCACACGCCCTTGCTGCGCAGCAGCGCCATGCCCGCGTCCGCCTCGATCCCCGCACGCTCCACGTCACCGTCGCGCAGCGCGATCCGGACCAGACCGGCGGCGCAGCCGAGCGCGACCGGTGCGAACGCGTTGCGCGGAGTGCGGACGTGGGTGCCGGTGAAGTGGGCGACGGCCGCCGCCCGTTCGCCGCGGGCCAGCGCGTACAGGCCGAGCACCATGTTCAGCTCGTCGGTGATCGCGGCGAGCTCGTGGTACTCGGCCAGCAGGGCCCGCGCCCTGGCCGCCAGACCGTCCCAGGCTCCCGTGAACCAGTCGAGGACCAGCGCGGTGCTCCGCGCTCCGCTCAGCACGTACAGGCTGCCGGTCTCCTCCGCCGCCCGGATTCCCGTCCGCAGGTACCGGCGGGCGTCGCCGAACATGCCGATCGTGGTCATCGCGTCGGCCAGGTTGCAGTGAACCCGGGCGACCTGGCGGTGTTCGGCCATCGTCCGGCCCGTCTCCGGCACCGCCGTCAACCGGTCGCGGACCCCGGCGTCGCCGATGACGACCAGCGAGCCGATCACGTTGGCCAGCAACGACATCCGCATCGCGGGGTCGGCGCTGCGGTCGATCGCCTCGTCGGCCTTGCGCAGCCACGGCCTGAGCTCGGTGAGCGGGGTGTCCCCGATGAACGGCTGGGACAGCATGCTCATCGCCCTGGCCGCGAGGTCCGGCCGGCCGGCGAGCTCACCGACGGCGATCTCCATCTGCGCGCGCGCCTTCGCGACGCCTTCCTCCTGCTTGACGAAGAGCATCGCCAGCAGCATGCGCACCTCGCCGCGCGCACCCTCGGACAACCTCGGGTCGACCAGCAGCTTCTCCAGCGCCTCCGCCGGGCCGTACGAGTCGAGCCCGAGCGCCGAGACCTCACCGAGCTTCGTCCCCAGCCGGTCCACCTCGGCACCGGACAGCCACGGCTCGGCCAGCAGGCGCCGCAGCAGCGGGATCGCCGCGGACGCGTCGGACAGCACGAGCGCCTGGTCGGCGGCGGCCTCGCCGTAGCGCAGCCAGTCCTCGCGCCGCCCCACCCTCCTGCAGTGCTCGGCCAACTGCACCAACGGCGGCCGGTCGAGCCCGGCGAGCACCACCACCGCGCGCTCGTGCAGCTCGTACCGCTCCAGCACCCCCACCGCGCGGTAGACGGCCTGCCGGGCCAGCGTGTGCCGGAACTCCAGGACCCCGGCGCCGCCGTCGTGCAGCAACGTGCTCGCCAGCGCCTCGGTGGCGGCGGCACGTACCGCGCTCCCGTCCAGTCCGGCGACCTCGCCGATGAGGTGGACCGTCGCCGGCACGGCCAGGACGGCCGCCGCGCGCACGAACTGCCCGGCCTCCGCGGGCAACGCACCCAGCCGCTCCGCCGCGGACTCCAGCAACAACGCCGGAACCTCGCCACCGCTCGTCAGCCGCCGCACGGCCGCGCTGTTCGCCACCACCTCGTCCGAGCCGCCGCGCAACGAGCGCAGGACCTCCTCGACGACGAGCGGCAGCCCCGCGGTGTGCCCGTGCAGCTCCGCGGTGAACTCATCGCTCACCTCGTCCGTCTCCAGCGCGGCCGCGGCGAGCGCGGCCACCTCGTCCACGGTCAGCGGGGCAGGCCGCACCAGTTCCGTCGTCACGCCCGGTCCAGGCCGGTACGCCGTGCCCAGCGGCATCGCGGTGGGCAGGTCCTCACGCCGGTAGGTCACCACCACCGCCAACCCCGCGGGCGGGTCGGCCATCAGGAACCGGAGCAGCTGCAGCGTCCCGTCGTCGGCCCAGTGCAGGTCCTCGACCACCAGCACGGTCTCCCCCAGCGCCACCAGCACCGCGCGGATCGCCCGGAACAGCAGGTGCCGGTCGAACGAGTGGCTGCCGTTCACGGTCACCGGCTCCGGCAGCACGTCGGCCAGTTCGGGCAGCGCCTCCCGCAGTGCCGCCGTCACCGGGCTCAGCGGCCCGCACCGCTCGATCCGCGCGCGGCACCGGCCGAGCGCCTCCAGCACCGGCCCCAGGATGAACGGCTCGCGCAACTGCTGGCAGTGTCCCGTCAGGACGGTGCGCCCAGCGGCCTCCTCCGACGCGAGCAGCTCACGCACGAGCCGGCTCTTGCCGATCCCCGCTTCCCCCTCCACCTGCACCAGCGCGGGCAGGTTGCGCAGCGCGCGGTCCATCACCTCGAGCTCGTCGCGGCGACCGACGAACACCGAGCTGTCCCGCACGACCAGAGACCGGACCAGGACCCCGTCCCTCCTCTCGGCGGCGAAGACGGGCTCGCTGCCTTCGAATGGGCCAACAGGGTACGTGACGTGCGAAGAAGACGTAAGGGACTACTTCGAAGAGTCATCGGGGCGCCTGACCGGTGTGTCGGCGGGCGGTGGTGTCCTCAGGTCTTTCCGGGCGGATGCGTGGTCGCGGAGGCGCCCGTCTACCCGGAGAAGGACGTCGGGTGACATGCGGGAGGAGTCCATCGGCCAGAAGTGCCACCGCTGGTGTCCAAAGGCCCTTCGAGCACCCGGCTGAAAGTCTCGCCGTTCGTGAGCTCTGGTTGGACGCAGCTCGTTCCCGTCGTCGGACGGTCACCTGTGGACGTGTCCTGCGCGACCAGGCCCCGCAGCGTCACGACTGCCACCCCAACGCCAAGCGCAACGGCAACTCCACAGACCAACGCGACAAGCGGAAGACGGGGTGCGGTGCCGAGCACAGCACGACCATACGGCACGCGTTGTCAGGCGAGACCGCCGAACACCACTGCTCACCGCGCCCGCGGTCGCGGTTGACGCCTGCGCTCAGGCGTCGAACGAACGGCGGGCCGCTTCGATCTCCCGCAGGTGCTTCGTCGTCCACGCGCACATGGCGTCGACGGTCTGGCGCAGCTCCCGGCCCGGTTCCGTCAGCGCGTAGTCGACCCGCGGCGGCACGGTCGGGTGCACGAACCGCGACACCAGCCCGTTGCGCTCCAGCAGCCGCAGGTTCTGCGTGAGCATCTTGTGGCTGATCCCGTCGACCAGGGCGCGCAGCTCCGTGAACCGCCGGGTCTCGTCACCGATCGCCTCGATGATCAGCAGCGCCCACTTGTTGGCGACGTCGGAGAAGATCTCGCGCGCCAGCGAGTCAGCGCGGGCCAGGTCCGCGTCCTGCGGCAGCGTGAACTGCTTGCTCACCTTTAGGTTCCCCAGTCACGATAAAGTGCGTTCTTCCAGGTCAGCGTTCACTCTCCTATGGTTTCCCAGTAACCACAAGAGAGCGAGAACCTGAACATGATCACCCTGGTCAACCCCGACGGCCTGCCGCAGATCGACGTCTACCACCAGGTGGCGGTGGCGAGCGGGAGGACGGTGCACGTCGCCGGGCAGGTCGCCTGGGACGCCGGGCCCGACCTGGCCGAGCAGGTCGCGCAGGCCTACCTCAACGTCCACACGGCGCTGCGGAGCGTCGGCGCGACGTTCGACGACCTCGTCAAGGTCACCGTGTACGTCGTGGACTGGACGCCGGACAAGATGCCGCAGCTGCTCGAAGGCATCGCGAGGGCGGCTGCGGAGGCGGGCAGCACGCCCCGGCCGCCGGCCACGCTCATCGGCGTCCAGGCGCTGGACGTGCCGGAACACCTGGTCGAGATCGAGGCCACGGCGGTCATCGACTGATCCACCGGTGGTCACCGGCGGAGGGTGACCGCCAGCGCCACCGCGGCGGTCAGGGCGATGACCCCGCTCACCACCAGCTGGTTGAGCCACACGACGGAGTTCCAGTCGGAGTCGCGCAGCAGCGCCGCCACTACCAGGGCGAGGGCCAGTGCGATCGTGATCTGGCGCAGCAGCGGCACGTCCAGCGGTGCCATCGCGCGGACCATGCCGAGCAGCATGACCAGCACCGCGAGGCCCATGGACACCCAGTAGGGCTCGAAGGCGTTCACCGCCGCGTCGAAGTGCAGGACCGGTGGCGCCGCGATCAACCACACACCGGCCAGGAACGCGGTGACGCCTGCCCTGCTCTCGACGGTCCGCACGCGCGCATCCCCCACGCGAACGATTCTCACCTCTTGGCGGCGCTGAGGGAATACCCGTGCGGGATGTGCAGGACCTGTGCAGGTTCGGTGAAAGGGCCGCGCACAGCGGGCAACCGCGCGCCGGGCGCGTTCTACCGTCGGGCATGGACACCGTGGACGTGCTCGTCGTGGGCGCGGGACTGGCCGGTCTGCGCACCGCCCGCCTGCTCACCGAGGCCGGGTTGGACGTGGCCGTGTGCGAACGGCGCGGCGACCTCGGCACCGGCATCCGCACCACCGGCATCTTCGTGCGGCGCACGCTGGAGGACTTCGACCTGCCGCACCTGGGGCCGGCGGTGCGCAGGGTGGTGCTGTACCCGCCGAGCCTGACCAGGCCGGTGGAGCTCGTCAGCGGTCGCGATGAGTTCCGCGTCGGGCACATGGAGGGCGTGTACGCGCAGGCGGTCGACGACGCCCGGCGGGCCGGTGCGCAGGTCACCCTCAACGCCGGCTACCCGGCGAAGGCCGTGAAGGCGCGGTTCACGATCGGTGCGGACGGGGCGCGGTCGACGGTCGCGCGGCAGCTCGGGCTCGACGTCAACCGCACGATGATCACCGGTGTCGAGGAGGTCTACCCGGTCGCTCCCGGCGGGACGCCGACGTTCCACTGCGTGCTCGACCCGCGGCTCGCGCCCGGCTACCTGGCCTGGGTGATCGACGACGGCGAGCACGCCCACGTCGGGCTCGCCGGCCGCGCCGACCGGTTCACCGCGCCGCTGCCCCGGCTGCTGCGCAGGTTCAAGGACGGCTTTCCCACCCCCGCACCCACCGGCCCGGTCCGGCGGCGTGGTGGGCCGATCCCGGTGGGCGGGGTGCTGCGCCGGATCGTCAGCACCGAGGGGTTGCTGGTCGGCGACGCGGCGGGGGCGGTGTCGCCGTTGACCGCGGGCGGGCTCGACCCGTGCATGCGGATGTCGGAGCTGGCGGCGTCGGTCACGGCCGACTACCTGCGCAGCGGCAACCGGTACGTGCTGGAGCACTACGACGGGGCGGGGCTGCGGCGGCGGTACGTGGCGCGCGGGGCCATGCGGCGGGGGTTGTCGCTGGTGCGGGGGCCCGGTGTGGCGGAGGCCGCGTTCAGCGGGCTGCGGACGTGGCTGGGACGGGCGGTGGCGGCCAGGATCATGTTCACCTGACCGCCACCGCCCCTGCCGTCAGGCCGTGAGCAGCGTCAGGCCGTAGACCCGCAGGATCTCGTTGACCGGCTGGAACCACGTGCGGCCGCCGCTCGCGCAGTTGCCGTAGCCGCCGGACGTCACGCCCTGGGCCTGGTCACCGGTGATGAACGAGCCGCCGGAGTCGCCCGGCTCCGCGCACACCGACGTGCCGACCATCTCGTAGACCGCGCCCTGCTGGTAGTTCACGGTCTCGTTGCGGCCCTGCACCACACCGCAGTGCCAGTGCGTGGTCGAGCCAGAGCGGCACACGGACGTGCCGGGCGGGGCCTCCCACGAACCGCGCACCAGGGCGTCGCTCACCTGCCCCCAGCCGAGCACGACCGGCACGTTCCACCAGCCGCCGCCGGTGCGCACCCAGCCGTAGTCGTCGGTGGGGAACGACGAGCCGACGAACTCGCCCTGCCAGGAGCGGTCCCAGCCGTGGACGTTCCAGGCGCCGACGTTGCAGTGCCCGGCCGTCACGTAGCCGCCGTGCACGGAGAACCCGATCGAGCACCGGACGTTGCCGGTGTAGAACGGGTCGCCGCCGACGGTTCCCGCGGCGAACGTCTGCGGCTGCCGGACGCCGTCGCGCTGGACCACGACGTCCTCCGGCAGTGCGGAGACGTCCGCAGCGGGCTCGGCCTCGACGACGACCGTGCCGCTCGGCACGTCGACTCTCCACGACGCGATGCCGGACGGGATCTTGCCGGACTTCGACATCCGGTCGATGTCGTTCTTCACCGCGGTCAGCGACGCGAGCGACTTCGCCCGCAGCACCGGTGTCGCACCGGTGGCCCGCACGGCGTCGGCCTTCGCCGGGTCGGTGACGGCGACGTTCAGCTTGCCGTCGGCGAACCAGCTGCCGCCGTAGGCGTCACCGGCCGCCGCCTGCGCGGACGGGTCGATGCGCAGCGCGGTCTTCTCCTGGCCGATCCGCGTCACCGCCTCGGCCTTGCTGATGCCGAAGTCGCGGCTCATGGCGTCGACGACCTCGGCGGAGGCCACGGCGGCGGGGACGACGATGGTGCTGAGTACGAGAGCTGATACGGAAACAACGCGCAGCAACACTTTTCCTCCTAGGGTGCCCAGGGTGAGGTGGCGGCCCAGCTGACGTCCTCGGCATAACCTGCAGGGTTGTCGTAGACGTGTGCGCCGCCGCTCGATGCGACCCAAACCTCCTCTGCGTAGTGCCTGATGTTGGTGCCGAGCTCGTTGAACGACTCCAGCCGCACGCCGCCCCGCCCCGGCTGGGCGCAGAACGTCGCGTCGCGGCGGAACAGGTCGGTGTTGTCGTTCGTGCCGAGCTGGACGCGGAAGTTGGCGTGCCTCAGGAACTGGTTCGGGAAGTTGCGGGCCTCCAGCGAGTAGCACGACGGGTCGGCGAGACCGCGCCGGACCACGAACGTCGCGTCCGCCTTGAGCACCGCGTCGCTGCCGCCGGCGACGACGTCCGTGCGGGCCAGGCCGTCCCGGTGCCGCAGGTAGCGGTCGGTGAAGCCGGGCGTGGTCACCCGGAACGACCGGGCCTGGTCCAGCGGCAGGTCCGCGCCGCTGCGCCACAGCGCACCCGCCACCGCCCACGTGGTGTCCGCGGCGAACGAGCTCGCGGTGTCCCACGGGTTCGGGCCGCCGGAACGCGCCAGGTAGACGTTCTCGCCGTAGTGCCGGATGAACGCACCGCGCTGGTTGTACGACTCCAGCGCGGTGCCGCCGGAACCCGCGCGGGCGCAGAACGTCGCGTCGCCCGCGGCCGGGTTCGCCGCCGTGCCGATCCGCGCGCCGCTGTGCCGCAGGTACCGGCCGGGGAAGTTGCGCGACTCGAACGACAGGCACGAGGCGTCCGCGAGACCGGGCCGCGCGAAGAACGTGGCGTCCAGGCGGTCCAGGTCGGAGGACGGCACGTCGGTGCGCGCCAGGCCGTCGCGGTGGCGCAGGTAGCGGTCGGTGTGGCCGGAGGTGGTGACCCGCAACGAGACCACGTCGTCCGGGCCGACCGCCGTGCCGTTCGCGATCGCCAGGACGCGCAGGTTGATCTCGCGCACCCGTGCCTCGGTCATCTTCAGCACCTGGCGGTCGTAGGTGTAGAAGCCGTTGACCTCGTTCTCCACGTCGTACGGTTCGGTGTAGACCGAGCCGGACAGGCCGCGCGTGTGCACCATGCGGGCGACCTGCTTGGTGATCTCCACGTACCGCGTGGTCAGCGACGTCTCGTCCGGGTACAGGGCGCCGTAGGCGAACCCGCGGCCGGGCTGCCACTCGTGACCGGTGATCCGGCGGCCGAGACCGCCGAACTCGCCGAGCACCGCCACCCGGCGCGCGTCGGGTGTCCTGGTGGCCGTGGTGATCTGGTAGTGGTGGTCGTCGATGACGTCGCCGTTGCCGGGGTCCGGGTCGGAGACGCAGCAGTTGGCGCCGGAGTTGTGGTTGACGAGCCTGGTGCCGTCGATCGACCGCACCAGGTCGGTGATGCGGCCGGCGTCGTACTCGCCCCAGCCCTCGTTGAACGGCACCCACTGCACGATCGACGTGATGCCCTTGAGCTGGTCGATCACCCGGCGCAGCTCGGACTCGAACGCGGTGTGGCCGTTCGGGACCTCGTCGACGGCGTCGAGCGACGGCATGTCCTGCCACACCAGCAGGCCCAGCCGGTCGGCGTGGTAGAACCAGCGGGCCGGCTCGACCTTGATGTGCTTGCGGACCATGTTGAACCCCAGTGCCTTCTGGCGTTCGAGGTCCCACCGCAGGGCCGCGTCGGTCGGGGCGGTGTAGATGCCGTCGGGCCAGTAGCCCTGGTCGAGCGTGCCGAGCTGGAACACGAACTTCCCGTTGAGCAACGGCCGCATGACACCGCCGACCAGCGCCTTGCCGAGCGAGCGCATGCCGAAGTAGCCGGTGACCGCGTCACCGCTGCTCGACGTCACCCGCAGGTCGTAGAGGAACGGGTCGTCCGGCGACCACAGCCGCGCGTTCGGCACCGGGACCCGCAGGCGCGCACCGGTCTGCCCGGTCGTCGTGCCCACGACCTGGCCGCCGCTGAGCACCTGGGCGGTCACGGTCTGGCCCGCGGTGCCCTGCACGACCAGGTCGAGCGCGCCGCCGGGCACGTCCGGTGTGGTGTCGAGGCGGGTGATGTGCTGCGCCCGCACGGGTTCCAGCCAGACGGTCTGCCAGATCCCGGACGCGGCGGTGTAGAAGATGCCGTCCGGGGTGCGGCGCTGCTTGCCGATCGGGTAGCGGCTGCCGTCGACCGGCGAGTGCACGCCGACGATGACCTCGTTGCTGCCCGCGCGCAGGGCGGGCGTGATGTCGAACGAGAACGCGTCGAAGCCACCGGTGTGCGTGCCGACCTGGGTGCCGTTGACCCAGACCCTGGTCTCCCAGGTGACCGCGCCGAAGTTGAGCTTCACCCTGCGACCGTCCCAGGTGGACGGAATGGCGAAGGTCCGGCGGTAGAACATGGTGTCCTCGTGCCGTTTGATGCCCGACAGGGCGGACTCGACCGGGTACGGCACGAGGACCCCTTCGGCCAGCGGCCTGCCGAAGGGCGGTGAGCTGAGGTCGGGAGCACCCGTGAACTCCCAGACCCCGTTGAGGTTCTGCCACTCCTGCCGGACCAGCTGCGGTCGCGGGTACTCGGGCAGGGCGTTGGCCGGTGACACCTGGCTGGTCCACGGTGTCGTGAGGGGTGCGGGTTTCGGTTGCCACTCGGCGGCCTGCGCGGCCGTCGGTGTGACGGTTGTTGCTGCGACGAGGAATCCGACCAATACGCCCAGGACGCGTCTGGTCATGGCTCTCCTATCTCCGGAGTGTTCGTTGCAGGACGACGACGATGAGCAGGAAGACGCCGCTGACGACGGACTGGAAGTTGCTGTCGAGCGTGCCGATCTGGTTGATGACGTTCTGGATCACCGTGCGCAGGCCGACACCGATCATGGTGCCGAGCACGGTGCCCGCGCCGCCGGTCAGCAGCGTGCCGCCGATGACGACCACGGAGATCGCGTCCAGCTCGGTGCCGACGCCGATGACCGTGACACCGGACTGCAGGTAGGCGGCGGTGAGCGCGCCGGCCAGTCCCGACAGCACGCCGCTCATGGTGTAGACGAGGACCTTGGTGCGCGCGACGGGGACGCCCATCAAGATCGCCGAGGACTCCGCGCCGCCGGTGGCGAACACGTTCTGGCCGAAGTTGGTGCGGTTGAGCAGCAGACCGCCGAGCGCGGCCAGCACGAGCGCAATGAACACCGGGTGTCCGAAGCCGAACACCGTGCCGCGGCCCAGCTCGACGAACGCCGAGTCCGGTGCGATCCGGTAGGTCGTCGCCCCCTCGTCGGTGATCACCAGCAGCAGGCCGCGGGCGAACAGCAGCGAGGCCAGCGTGACGATGAACGGCGCCATGCTCGTGCGGGCGATGAGCAGGCCGTTGACCACGCCGATGAGCCCGCAGACCAGCAACGGCAGCAGCAGGGCGCCGAAGAAGCCCCACTGCGAGCCGTACGCCGCGAGCACGCCGCCCAGCGCGTAGAGCGAGCCGACGGACAGGTCGATGCCGCCGGTGATGATCACGAACGTCATGCCGATCGCGATCACGGCCAGGAACGATCCCTGCAGCGCGAGGTCGCGGACGTTGTCGAGGCTGCCGAAGCGCGGGAACACCAGCCACGCCACGACGACCATCAGCACGAGCGCGACGGCCGCGCCCTGGCGTTGCAGGACCTTCGTGCGGGCGGAGGCGAGGGTGGTCGTCATCGGCGCTCCCTCGCGACGTAGACGGCGGCCACGATGATCGCGGCCTGGATCATCTGCGCGATGGAGTCGGGCAGGTCGTGCTTGATCAGGGTGGCCCGCACGAGCTGCATCAGCACCACGCCCATGACCGTGCCGAGGACGCGGACCTTCCCGCCGGTCAACGGGGTTCCGCCGACGACGACGGCGGTGATCGCGGACAGCTCCATCAGCAGGCCGATGTCGGCGGGGTCGCTCGCGGCGAGCCGGGACGTGGCGAGCACGCCCGCGACGGCGGCGAGCACGCCGGTGATCGCGTAGACCCCGACCAGCACCCGGCTGACCGGCAGCCCCGCCAGGTGCGCGGCCCTGCGGTTGCCGCCGACCGCGACGAGCTGGCGCCCGAACGTGGTGCGGTTGACCAGTCCCGCCACGAGGATCGCGAGGACGACGGCGACGAGCACGCTGATCGGCAGGCCGAACACGTCGTCGGTGCCCAGCGCCAGGAACGCCGGGTCGTGCAGCTGGACCAGCTGACCGTTGGCGATCACCAGGGCGAGACCGCGCCCGGCGACCAGCAGCGCGAGCGTCGCCACGATGGGCTGGATGCCCACCCGTGCGACCAGGAAGCCGTTGAACCCGCCCGCCGCCAGGCCGACCGCGAGCGCGATCAGGACGGCGGGCACCGGGCCGTACCCCAGGTACAGCGGGATGAGCGCGGCGGCCAGTGCCATGACGGCGCCGACGGACAGGTCGACGCCCTCGGTGCCGATCACCAGTGCCATGCCCAGCGCGACGACCAGCACCGGCGCGGCTTGGACCAGCTGGGTGCGGAAGTTGCCCGCGGTCAGGAAGTTCGCCGTGAACAGCACGTTGAACAGCAGCAGGGCGGCAACGGCGACGTGGACACCGTTGTCCTGGAGCCAGCGCGTCCTAGTGGCGGTCAGCGTCATCGGTCACCTCCGCCGGTTCCGCCGCGATGGCCGCGAGGACGTGCTCGCGGGTCAGCTCACCGCCGGTCAGCTCGCCCGCGACGTGGCCGTCGCGCAGCACGACGAGCCGGTCGGCGCCGTCGAGCAGCTCGTCCAGCTCGGAGCTGATCAGCAGCACCGCGAGTCCCTCCTTCGCCAGCTCGTCGATCAGCGCCTGCACCTCGGCCTTGGCGCCGACGTCGATGCCGCGGGTGGGCTCGTCGAGCAGCAGCACCCTGGGCTCCGCGCAGAGCCAGCGGGCCAGCAGCACCTTCTGCTGGTTGCCGCCGGACAGCTCGGCGACCCGCTGCTCCGGGCTGGAGACCTTGATGCGCAGCCGCGTGATGAACAGGTCCACGATCCGGTCCTGCTTCGCCCGGCTGACCAGTCCGAACCGGCTGAGTCCCGGCAGCGCGGCCAGCACGATGTTCTCCCGCACGGACAGGTGCGGAATGATCCCCTCGGCCTTGCGGTCCTCGGCGAGCATGCTGATGCCGGCGCGCATCGCGGCCTTGACGTTGCCGCGCGGCACGGGCTTCCCGCCGACGAGCACGGTGCCGTGCTGGGTGGGGATGGCACCGATGATCGCCTTCGCGGTCTCCGTGCGGCCGGAGCCGAGCAACCCGGCCAGTCCCACCACCTCCCCCGGCCTGATGGTCACGTTCACCCCGTTGAGCCTGGGCCTGCTGGTCAGGTCGCTCGCCTCCAGGACGGGCTCCTTCCCGGCGTGGTGGTCCTCGCCGAACGCCGTCGTCCCACCCGCTCTGATGTCGCTGACCGATCGGCCGAGCATGAGCGACACCAGCTCGATCCTGGGCAGGGCGGCCAGTGGTCCGCTGTGGACCTTCCGGCCGTCGCGCAGCACCGTGACGGTGTCGCAGAGCCGGTACAGCTCGTCCATGCGGTGGCTGACGTAGACGATCGCGATGCCGCGCTCGTGCAGCCGTTCCACGACCGCGAACAGCGTCTCCACCTCGCGCGGCTCGAGCGACGACGTGGGCTCGTCCATGATCACGACGTCCGCGTCGGCCTCGACCGCGCGGGCCAGTGCGACCATCTGCTGCTCACCGACCGACAGCGAACCCAGCGGCTGCGCCACGTCGGCGGTGATCCCGTAACCGCTCAAGATCCGCCGCGCGTCGGCGATGGCCTTCGCGCGGTCGATCAGGCCCAACCGCGTGCGCGGCTCGCGGCCGAGGAACAGGTTGCCGGCCACGCTCATCAGCGGGATGAGGTTGACCTCCTGGTAGATCGTGGAGATGCGACCGGCACGCCGGACCTCGCCGCCGTCGGGCTGGTGGATGCCGGTCAGCACCTTGATGAGCGTCGACTTGCCGGCGCCGTTCTCCCCCACCAGGGCGTGGATCGAGCCCCGGTGGAGGGTGAAGTCGACGCCGTCGAGCGCCTTGACGCCCGCGAACGCCTTCGTGACGCCCGCGACCTCGATGACGGGTTCAGTAGGCATTGGCGAGCTTCTGCGCGGCGTTGGTGGCGTCGTACTCGTCGTCGGAGATCACGATGTTCTGCGGGATCTCCTGGCCGGCCGCGAACTTCTCCAGCGTGTCGAACGCGAGCGGGCCGAAGCGCGGGTTGGACTCGACCACGGCGGTGTAGCTGCCGTCCGCGATGAGCTGCACGGCGGTGCGCGTGCCGTCGACCGACACGATCTTCACGTCCTTGCCCGGCTGCTTGCCCGCGGCCTTGAGCGCGGTCACGGCACCGACGCCCATCTCGTCGTTCTCCGCGTAGACGGCGGTGATGTCCGGGTTGCTCTGGATCAGCTGCTCCATCACGGCCTGGCCCTTGGAGCGGTCGAACTCACCGGTCTGCTCGGCGACGACGGTCAGCCCGGTGCCGGCGATGCCGTCCTTGAAGCCCTTGGTGCGGTCGACCGTGACGTTGTTGCCCGACGCGCCGAGCAGGATCGCGACCTTGCCGTTGCCGCCGGTCGCCTTGAGCATCGCCTGGGCCGCCCGCTTGCCCTGCTCGACGAAGTCGGAGCCGATGAACGTGAGGTAGTCGGTGCAGGGTTGCGACGTCACCTTGCGGTCGATCGTCACCACCGGCACCTTCTTGGCCTTCGCCGCGTCGAACGCGGGCTGCAGGCCGTCGGAGTTCAGCGGTGCCACGATCAGCAGCTTCGCGCCGCGGTCCAGCAACGACTTGATGTCGCTGATCTGCTTGTTGAGGTCGCTCTGCGCGTTCGTGGTGAGCAGCTCGACCCCGCGCTCGGCCGCCTCGTCCTTGATCGACTGGGTCTCGGCGGTGCGGAACGGGTTCGCCTCCTTCTCCGACTGCGAGAAGCCGACGACCGCGCCCTTGAGCTCGACCTGCGGGTACCCGGTCCTGTCCCGGCCGCAGCCGGGGCCGCCGCTCTGGTTCGCGGCGGCGCTCGCGGCCGGCCCACCGCTGGTCGTCGTCTGCTGGCCCTCCCTGGCCGTGCAGCTCGCGAGGAGCGCCACGGCGGCGAGGGCGATCGGCAGGGTGCGACTGAGGGACATCGTTGGCTCTCCTACGCGGTGCGGGTGCGTGGTCGCGCTCTCAGGGGCTAGATTTGCATCGTTGTTCCAACGATGTAAAGACCGCGGACTTCCCGGTACCTTTCCCGGTACCTCTTCAGGAGGCTGAGTTGGCCACGCTCAAGGACGTCGCGCGCCTGGCAGGCGTGTCGGTGAAGACCGTCTCGAACGTGGTCAACGGCTACTCGTTCGTCAAACCCGACAACCGCCGCCGGGTGGAGGAGGCGCTGGCCGCCACCGGCTACCGCCCCAACCTCGGCGCCCGCAACCTGCGCCGCGGCCGCACCGGCTTCATCGGCCTGGTGCTGCCGGAGCTCTCCATCCCCTACTTCGCCGAGCTCGCCGGCCTGGTGATCGCCGCCGCCCAGGAGCACGAGTGGAACGTGCTGATCGAGCAGACCTTCGGCACGCTGGCCGGCGAACGCGCGGCGCTGGAGGCACTGGGCCCGCACCTGGTCGACGCGGCGATCGTGAGCCCGGAGGCGGTCAGCGACTTCCAGCTGGAGGTCCCGACGGTGCTGCTCGGCGAGCACGAGGTGGACGTGCCGATCTCCCGCGTGGGCATCGACAACGTGCTCGCCGCCTCCACCGCCGTGCGGCACCTGATCTCGCTGGGCCGCACCCGCATCGCCGCGATCGGCGCCCACCCGCAGCGCGGCACGGCGGCGCTGCGCCTGGAGGGCTACCGGACCGCCCTGGAGGTGGAGGGCATCGAGTTCGACCCGGCCCTGGTCGTGCCGGCGTTGAACTACCACCGCGCGGACGGCGCGGCGGCGATGAACTCGTTGCTGGACCTGGAGAACCCGCCGGACGCGGTGTTCTGCTTCAACGACCTGCTGGCCGCCGGCGCCATGCGGGCCGCCGCGGAGCGGTTCGTGCGGGTGCCGCAGGACCTGGCCGTGGTCGGGTTCGACAACAACGAGGAGAGCGCTTACAGCTCGCCCTCGCTGACGTCGGTCGCACCGGACAAGGGCGCTATCGCCCGTGCCGCGGTGGACCTGCTGCACCGGCGGGTGGGTGCGGACGCCGTGACGGTCGAGAACGTGCAGACACCGTTCTCGTTGCGAGTGCGGGAGAGCACGGCGTCGTGAGGCCCGCCGTGCCGGTGCTCGCTACGGCCGCGCGTAGGCCTCGTAGGCCTTCCGGTCGAACAGCACGAACCGCACCAGCTCCACCGGCGCGTCCCTGACCGCCGCCAGCGCGATCTCCGCCGCCGACTCCACCGGCCAGCCGTAGATGCCCGTCGAGATCGCCGGGAACGCGACCGACACCGCCCCGAGCTCCGCCGCGACCCGCAGCGAGTTGCGGTGGCAGTCGGCGAGCAGCTCGGAGCGGTCCTCGGTGGCCGACCACACCGGGCCGACCGTGTGGACGACCCAGCGCGCGGGCAGGCGCCCCGCCGTGGTGGCCACCGCCTGACCGGTCTTGAGGCCGCCGCCGTAGTGGCCGGCGCGCAGTGCGCGGCACTCGGCGAGGATCTCCGGACCACCTCGGCGGTGGATCGCGCCGTCCACTCCCCCGCCGCCGAGCAGGGAGGAGTTGGCGGCGTTCACGACCACGTCGACGTGCTGTTCGGTGATGTCGCCCTGGACGAACTCGACGGTGCTCATCCTCAGATCATGACAGCGGGCACGTCGAGACGTCGGCCGGGCGCGGGAGGGTCGCCGAAGCGGGTGGCGTGACGCCGTCGAGCCAGCGTTCCAGCGCCACGAACGCCGAGCGGTGGCACGGGGCCAGCGGGCGCAGGCGGTCGGGGTAGGCGTCCACCAGGCCGTCGACGTGGGTGCCCTGCTCGACGCGGAAGTAGCGGTGCAGGCGGTCCGGGGTCATCGCGGCGTAGACGTCGGAGTCCTGGGAGATGGGCAGCAGCACGTCGTGGGTGCCGTGGACCGTGATCAGCGGGCGGTGGATCTTGCCGGTCAGGGCGACCGGGGCGATGGCGGGGCCGACGATGCGCCGGCGTGCGGCGTAGTCGTAGTCGGCGTCGCAGGCCGGGGTGCCGGACGCGCAGAACGGGGTGCCCGCTTCGAGAGCGCCGTCGAAGGACGGGTCGAACTCCTCGCGGTAGATGCGCTGGGTCAGGTCCCAGTAGTAGCGGTGGTGGTAGTCCCACAGGAACTCCGTGCCCGCGGGGAAGCCCGCGGCGACGATGGCGGCGTGGGCCTGCGGGTCACCGGCCAGGTAGGCGGGATAGGCCCTCAGCACCGGCGGCAGGAACGTCAGCGGGTTCGGCCCCTTGACCGTCCACAGCGTGCCCTCCCAGTCGACGCCGCCGTCGTAGAGGTGCGGGCGGTTCTCCAGCTGCCAGCGCACGAGGTAGCCGCCGTTGGAGATGCCGGTGGCGATGGTGCGCCTGGCGGGGCGGCCGTACCGCTGCGCGACGACGGACTTGGCGGCGATGGTGAGCTGGGTGAGGCGGTGGTTCCACTCGACCATGCCGTCGCGGTAGAACTGCGCGCCGGTGTTGCCCTTGTCGGTGGCGGCGAAGGCGTAGCCGCGGGCGAGGACCCAGTCGGAGATGGCCCTGTCGTTGGCGTACTGCTCCCGCACACCGGGTGAGCCGGCGACGACCAGGCCGCCGTTCCAGCGGTCGGGCAGCCTCACCACGAACTGCGAGTCGTGGTTCCAGCCGTGGTTGGTGTTGGTGCGCGAGCTGTCCGGGAAGTAGCCGTCGACCTGGATGCCGGCGACGGGGGTGGGAGCCGGCAGCGCGGCGCTGGTCAGACCTGCCCAGTCGGCGGGGTCGGTGATGCCCCCCGCCGTGCTGAGGTCGGCCAGCCTGACCAGTTGCTGGTGTTCGGCGCCGGGGACGTGCAGCGCCGGGGCCGGTACGAGCAGCGACGCGACGAGCGCCAGGGGCAGCAACATAGCTGGTCAAGCTAGCTGCGGCCGGTCCTCGGCGACATGGTTGCCTCCCACACAAGCCCGGCTTTGAAAGTGGTGAAGCCGAACAGGTCGAGCACCCGCCGCACCCGCGGCTGGGCGCGGCGCAGGGTGAGGTCCTTGCCGTTGTGGTTCGCCGCGCACAACAGCAGGAGCAGGATGCGCAGCCCGCTGGCGGACAGGAACGTCACCTCGGCCAGGTCGATCGTCACGCTCTCCACGGCGCCGTCGGCGATCCCGGGCAGCACCGCGGCGAAGAACTCGTCACAGGTGGTCACGTCGACCTCGCCCCGGCAGGTCGCGACGAAGTGCGCGCCCGTGCGGCTGGTGCTGATCGCGAACGGGCTCGGTTCACAGGCTTCTGCGGACATCGGTCCTCCTCCCGCACCACTGCACCGCAGCGGCGGGTGCGGCGCTAGCAGCGGAAGCGAAGGCGCCGACTGCCAAAACGAAGGACGTCAGCCCGACCTCAGCGTCTGCGACGGCGACACCCCGTACGCGGACCGGTAGTGCGCCGCGAAGACACTCGGCCGGGCATACCCCCACCTGGCGGCGATCTCGGTGACCGTGCCCTGCCGCCGCTGCAGGTCGAGGTGGGCCTGCGCGAGCCGCACCCGCCGGACGTACGCCGTGGGCGTGGTGTCGAGGTGCCGCCGGAAGGCGAGCTGGATCGCCCGGAGCGACACGCGGGCCGCACGTGCGATGTCGGCGGCGGTGATGTCCTTCTCCGCCTCGGACTCGATGTACGCGATGGCGCGTTTCAGCGCGTGCGGACGGGCCTGGCCCGGCCCGTAGTCCACGAGGGAGACGTTCGGGAACGTCGCGAGGGTGGTCGCGATGAGCAGGCGTGTCGCGTTCTCCACGACGAGCGGTTCGTCCTCGAACGCCGGCAGCACCTCGTCGCGCAGGTGCACGCACGTCGACCGCCACGCCGCCGCGGCCCGCGCCGACACCGCCGTGCAGCTGGTGAACCGCACGCCACCGGCGAACCGGTCGACCACGGCCCGGTCCACGACCACGAGCGTGGCCTTGGGGTCCTCGGCCACGACGGAGTACGGGAACTCGGGCTGCCCGGTCAGCAGCAGGTGTCCCGGCAGCACGTTCTGGTAGTCACCGCTCGTGCGGTACCGCGCCCGCCCACCGTCGAGGTACCCGAAGATGTAGGCGCTCTGCGGCCCGCTGGTGGCCTCGAAGCCGATGGAGCTGTCGATGACGTCGAACCGGACCGGCCCGAACCGGCGGGAGCGCAACCGCAGCCACGACCGCCCATCGCCGCCGTGGATGCGCATCTTGCCGTAGGCGACGCTGAGGGCCGCCTGCATCTCGTCCAGATCTGTCAGCTCGACGACCTGTTCCACGCGCTGAACAATCCTCGCCCGCGCCGGTCGTGTCCATGACCCGCCCGGATGCCGGTGCTGGTGCTTCGAACGCAACGCCCGGCGACTGAACGGACCAGCGGGCGACGCGGTGCGCGACAGCGGCCGCGCTCAGGCGGCGGCGAGGACCGCTGCGATCTCGTTCAGCAGCAGGGTCTTCCGGCTGTTCGGCAGGAACGAGGCCAGCACAGCGTTCTCGGCCAGCCGCGCGACCTCCGCGCGACTGAGGTCCACTGTGGACGCCACGGCCAAGTGCTCGCCCTCCAGCGTGGCACCGAAGAACGGGGGGCAGGAGAACGCGTGCGACTCAGGGAGCGAGGTCGCCGCGTTCGGTGTCAGCGCCGTAGAGCGGCAGCTTGCGGTCCAGCACGCGCTCCACGCCAGCGGATCACGCGGGAGTCCGGCGAGGTCCCGCTGCTTGCTCTGCCGGCGTCCGCAAGGAGAGGGAGGGGGCGGCAAGACTTCTGGCCAGGGCCTGGACGCGCTGCGTGGCCTTGGCGTGTGGTATCGGTGGCGGCTGGGGGATCGACGCTTTGGTCGGCCGGCGGACGCGGCCGCACGGGACCTGCACGACCTGGAGCTGCTCAGGGTGGCGTTCGGCGACGTCGGCTGAGACCGGAACACCACCGGGAGGTCCACATCAGACCGGGCGGCGCTGGTCGCACGGGCCGGGACCGCCCTCGACGCGACCCGGCAGCTCACGCGGACATGGCCTCCGCTTTGATCTGCTCGAACTGCGCCGCCATGGCCGCGGACAGCGCCTGGGCCGCGGACAGCGGGCGGACCATGACGGTGAACTCGTCGATCAGGCCGTCGGCGTTGAGGTGCAGGAAGTCGCAGCCCTGGATCTCCCTGCCGCCGACCTCGGCGCGGAACACCAGCGCGGAGTTCTCGCCGTCGACGATCTCGCGTTCGTAGCGGAAGTTCTCGAAGACCCGCAGGACGCCGCGCAGGATCGCCGCGGTCAGCGGCTTGCCGGGGTACGGGGAGAACGCGACGGGGCTCGTGAACACCACGTCGTCGGCCAGGCAGGCCGCCATGGCGTCGGTGTCGCGGGCCTCGACGGCCGCTCGGAAAGCCTTCATGAACGGCACCGTACCCCGGACGGCGTGGTTCACGTGCGCGCACGGGCGAGTGAGGTTGAATCGAACGCATGAACGGAATGTCCGCGTTGCAGGAGGCATTGGCAGAGCCCGCGGCGCAGGCGCGCGACCGGTTCGCGGGACGGCTCAACGGTTATCTCGACGGATCCGGCGTGGTGCACGCGGTGCGGTTGCAGGGGTGGCTCGGGCTGGAGGTGCCCGGTCCCGGTTGTCACGTCGGGACCGGCAGCTGGGACTTCACCCGGTTCAAGCCGACCACCTCGCCGGTCTCGTGCGGGCGGTGCCGGTCGGCGGGGCTGCTCGCGAGCTCGTTCACCGGCGGGCCGCACCAGCAGGTGCTGGACCTGGACGGGATCTGAGCGGCGCGGGGCTCACCCGCAGGCGTCGCGGTTGCGCAGGATCATCCCGGTGACCGCGGTCATGCCGAGGCGTTCGTAGTACGGCCGCAGCTCCTCGTCGCAGACGAGGTCGATCGAGTACAGGTGCGCGCCCTCGGCCACGACCCGGCGCACCAGCTCGGCACCGATCCCCCGGCCCTGGTGCTGCGGCAGCACCTCCAGCCACGGGACGAACCCGGTCAGCACGCCGTCGCTGATCAGGTTCACGAAGCCGGCGACCTGCCGGTCCACGCGTGCGACGACGGCACGGTAGCTGCCGCGCAGCACCGCGAGGTGCTGCGCGGGGCTCGGCGGCTTCGGCCAGCCGGCGAAGAACCCCGTCAGGTCGGCTTCGGTCAGATCTTCGACGTCGGTGCTGTACGTGATCACGACAGCAGCCTGCCACCGCGCCGATCAGAAACGTTCACCCGATGCCGGTGGCTCGTGCGCGAATTCCACGCGAAAACCTTCAGAACAGGTCCGGTTTCTGCCCGTTCCGTCTTGATTGGCATACCTGCCCCGACGTGCCAGAAAACGGTTGCAGCCCGAATTCCGGATTACTGATCCCTTTAGGTCGTTATGGTCTCAAGCGGCAGTTTCGGTTCTTTGACATTTTTCTTTACACAGTCCTGAGCTGCAGATATGATGCAGAAAAGGGACGACAACCACCCGTCTGGCGGAATGATGAGCCGTTGGCGTACTGAGACACGTGCTAGCCGACTGACATTTGTCGTCCCTATCCTCTATTTGCACACGCCGCACCTGAGGTGATCTGCGCAGTCGGGGAGGAAGAGTGTGGAGCGTCGGATTCTCGAAGAGCTCGCGGACGGGGTGGCGCCGGACAGCGCAGGCCCCCAGTGGGCCCTGCACGGCCGGACGGCGGAGGTCGGCCGCGTCGAGCTGCTGATGCGCGAGAGCGCCGAGCAGCAGCGGGCGCACGTCGTCGTGCTGGAGTCCGGCGCGGGAACCGGCAAGACCCGGCTGCTGCTGGAGCTGATGTCGGCCGCGGCCAGGCGCGGCTTCGCGGTCGTCAACGGTGCGGCGGAGCAGACCGGTCACGGCAGGGCCGTCACCCTGGTCAACGCGCGCGGCGGGCGGGCGGAGGAAGACCGGGTCGGCGTGCTCGCCGGGCGGTTCGAGGCCCAGCTCGCCGGTCACCTGCGGCGCGGACCGGTGCTGGTGGCCGTGGACGACGCGCAGTGGACCGACTCCACGCTGCTGCAGGCGCTGGGGGCCGTGATGTCCAAACTAGACAAGGCGCCGGTGCTGTGGCTCTTCGCCGTGCACACCGACCACGCCGAGTCCCCCAACGGGATCGCGTTGCGGGTGCTGGCGCGCAGGCACCGCACCGAGTGGCTCGGGCCGTTGCCGCCGCTGAGCGGTGCGGCGGTCGCGGGCATCGCGGGCGACCTGCTCGACGCGACGCCGAGCGACGACCTGGTGGCGTTGTGCGAGAGCGTCGGCGGCACCCCGCAGGCGGTCGTCGACCTGGTGCTCGACCTGCGCCGCGAGGGGTGCGTGGTGGCCGGCGACCACGTGGCGCGGCTCGTGGGCGGGCCGTGGGCGACGGGGGTCTCCGCGGCGGTCGAGGCCGAGCCGGACGCACCGCTGCCGCGGCCGTTCGTGCGGCTGGCGCAGGCGCGGCTGTGGGAGCTCTCCACCCGTGCGCAGGAGGTGCTGCAGGTCGCCGCCGTGCTGGGCAGCAGGTTCACGCCGCAGGACCTGGCCGAGATGCTCGGCGAACGCCCCGCACAGCTCCTGGGGCCGTTGCAGGAGGCGCTGGCCGCGGGGCTGATCGGCAGCGAGGCCGACGAGTTCGTGTTCCACCGCGAGCCGGTGTGGCGCGCGGTCCTCGGCACCGTGCCCGAGCTGCTGCGCTCGATGCTGCACCACCAGGCCGCCACGATGCTGCTGGCCCGCCCGCGCGCCAGGGCCGAGGCGGCCGCGGTGCACCTGGTGCACTGCACGGTGCCCGGCGACACCGCGGCGATCGCCACGATCCGCGAGGCGGCGCACCGGATGCTCGCCTCCTCACCGCAGGCGGCGTCGGCCCTCGCGACCCGCGGGCTGCGGATCGCGACCCCCGGCAGCGCCGACCACGCGGCGCTGGCCACCACCGCCACGGCCGCGCTGGTCCGGCTCGGGTGCCTGAGCGAAGCCGTGGACCTGGCCCGCGAGCAGCTGGGCGAGCACCTGCACGGCGGTCCCGAGTTCACCCGGCCGTTGCGGACCTGGCTCGCCACGGCGTTGCTGCTGCGCGGCGACACCACGGCCGCCTACGACCTGTCGAACCAGGCCGTGTCGGTCACCCGGCCGGGCACGGACCTGCGCGACCCCGCCACCGAGCCGTGCCCGGAGCTGCTGCTGCTCAACGCGTTGTCGCACAACGACCAGAGCAAGGTCACGCTCGTCGCGGACCGGGTGCTCGACCTGCCGGAGCCGCACAGCGACGACGTCCGGGCCGCCGCTCTCAACGTGCGGGCGATGTCGCACTGGCGGGAGGGCCGGCTCGACGCGGCGATCAGCGCCGTCGACGAGGCGGTGCGGCTGCGCGGCCCGCTCACCCGCGCGTGGCAGAGCGATCCGCTGTGGACCAGGGCGTGGCTGCTCACCAGGGTCCGCAAGCTCGACGAGGCGCTCGCCGCCGCCGAGACCGCCCGCGCGGCCATCGACGCCGAGCACAACGGCGTGCTCAGCCCGGTCCCGCTCGCCCTGCGCGCCACGATCCTGCTCGCCAAGGGCGAGCTGGCGGCGGCGGAAGCGGACGCGCGCGCCGGGCTGGCGGCCTCCGAACGCGCGGAGATGCCGTTGTACCAACCGCAGCTGCGCGCGGTGCTGGTGATCTCGGCGCTGCGCCGCGGTGATCTGGCCATGGCGGCGGACAGCCTGCGGCGGCTGGAGGAACGCGCACCGGCCGAGCGCGCGCAACCGTGGACGGCGCTCATCCGCGTGCTCGCCGCCGTGGTCACCTCCGCACGCCGTGGCGCACATGCCGCCATGGACGAGCTGCGCGGGGCGATCACGGACACCGAGCAGTGCCGCCAGATCCTGCTGGAGGACCCGTCGATGACGGCGTGGGCGGTCCGCACGGCGCTGTCCGCCGGTGAACGGCAACTGGCCGGGAACGTCGTGACCGCCGCCGAGCGGATCGCGGCCGAGAACCCCGGCTTCGACACGGTCCTCGCGGCCGCACGGCACGGAAGAGCGTTGTACGACAACGATGTCAGCGCCTTGGCGGGTCTGGAGGACGGTTACGGCGACCCGTGGGCGGCGGCGTCGGTCATCGAGGACACCGGGACGTTGCTGCGCGAGCAGGACCGCGACCGCGCCATCGCCGGGCTGAACCGGGCGATGGCCGCCTACGACGAGCTGGGAGCGGAGTGGGACTCGGCCCGCGTGCGGCGCAAGCTGCGCAGGCTGGGCGTGCGGCGGCGGCACTGGAACCACGAGGCGCGGCCGGAGACGGGCTGGGACAGCCTCACCAGCACCGAGGCGAAGGTGGCCCGGCTGGTGGCGCAGGGGCTGACCAACCGGCAGGTGGCGAGCGAGATGTTCGTGTCGCCGCACACCGTCGGGTTCCACCTGCGGCAGATCTACCGCAAGCTTTCCATCCAGTCGCGCGTGGACCTCGCCCGCATCGCGCCCTAGAGGCGCCTGCGGGGGTGTCGAAGCGTCGAATCCCACGCCGGCCACAGCCGGGTGGCCCGCGTCGAACGGGGCTTCGACACCGCGGTTGCCCTGATGGGGATACGGACGCGCAGGCGGTCCGGTTCACTGTGGACCGGTCCGTGTGCACGTTCTCACCTGGGGCCGATCGGAGGTCCTCCCCCCGCGTTCCGGCCACTATTCTGCCTGCATGGCCCTGCCTTCCGCTCCTCTGCGCCGTGCGCGCTGCGGAGCTGTCGGCGTGACCACGGGCGCCTTGGCCGTCCTCGCGCACTCCAGCGCCGACGGCCACCTGCCCGATGCCGGGCTGGTCTTCTCCCTCGTCGCGTTGCTGACGTGGGCGGTGGGCGGGCTGGCACGGCGCGAGCTCACACCGGCGCGGCTGCTGGCGCTCGTCGGCGGCGGACAGCTCGCGATGCACCTCGTGCTGGAGCTCGCCTCGTCCCGGCACGACCACGTCAGCGCCGGGTACGTCAGCACCGAACGCATGACCGCGGCCCACGTCGTGGCCACGGCGGTCGTCGTCGGCGCGCTGGCGGTCGCCGAGCGCACGGTCCTCGGGCTGGCGCGCACGCTCGCCTCGCTGCTGCCCCGCAAGCTGACGCCGTTCGTGGCGACGGCTCCCCTCTCCGTGCCCGTGTACCGGCACGTCCCGGCCGCCCCGGTGGTCCTGGACGTGCTGTCGTGGCGCGGTCCCCCGGCTGAACAGGCCTGACTCCTCCTCACCCCCCGAGGCCGGCGCGCTCGTGCGCCGGCCGGTGCCTGTTCACGCCCACTTGGAGCTCTGCCATGTCCACCACGGAAACACCGCCGGCCACCGCGCCCGCGACCAGGACCTCGTTCGCCTGGCGCGGACTGTTCCTGCGCCTGCACTTCTACGCCGGCGTGCTCGTCGGCCCGTTCATCCTCGTCGCCGCGCTGACCGGTGTCCTCTACGCGCTGACCCCGCAGCTGGAGTCGTGGGTCTACTCGGACCAGCTGCGCGTTCCCGCGTCCGCGCAACAGCTCCCGTTGTCCGAACAGGTCAGCGCGGCGATGGCGACCGCGCCCGCCGGTGACCTCGTCGCGGTACGCCCGGCCGCCGAACCCGGTGACACGACCCGCGTGCTGTTCGCCGAGGAGGGCCTGGGCGAGTCCGAGCGCCGCGCCGTCTTCGTCGACCCCGGCACCGGGAAGGTGACCGGCGACCTCGTCGTCTACGGGTCCAGCGGCGTGCTGCCGTTGCGCACCACGCTCGACCAGCTGCACCGCAACCTGGCGCTCGGCGAGCCCGGCCGCCTCTACAGCGAGCTGGCCGCCTCCTGGCTGTGGGTGATCGCGCTGGGCGGTCTCGTCCTGTGGCTCACGCGGGCCCGCGGCAGCAAGCGCATCCGCAAGCACGGCCTGCTCGGCGTGTGGGTGCTGGCGGGCGCGCTGTTCCTGTCCGCGACCGGTCTCACCTGGTCGGCCTACGCCGGCGAGAACATCGGCACGCTGCGCGAGGCGTTCGGCTGGTCCACCCCGGCGCTGCAGGTCCCCGGCGGTGGTGAGCACTCCGGTCACGGCGAGCACACCGAGGCGCCGGCCGCCGACCCCGCGGACGTCGACGCCGTCCTGGCCACCGCGCGCGGGTGGGGCATCGACGCGGGCCAGGTCGAGATCGGGCTGCCCGCGGAGGGCGTGTGGAAGGTCACCGAGATCGAGAAGGGCCTCGCGAGCCACGGCGACGCGGTGGCCGTGCGGGACGGCTCGGTCGTGAGCTCGGTGCGGTTCGCCGACTTCCCGTTCATGGCGAAGATGACGCGGTGGGGCATCGACGCGCACATGGGCGTGCTGTTCGGCTGGCCCAACCAGCTGCTCCTGCTGCTGCTCGGCGGCGGGCTCGTCGCGCTGGTCGTCATGGGCTACCGGATGTGGTGGAAGCGCAGGCCGACCCGCGGGTTCGGCCGCCCGACGCCGCGCGGGCAGTGGCGCAAGGCGCCGCCGGTGGCGCTCGTGGCGCTCGGCGTGGGCGCGGTCGTGGTCGGGTGGTTCGCGCCGTTGCTCGGGATCAGCCTCGTGGCGTTCCTCGTGGTGGACGCGCTGCTCGGGTTGCGGGGCGAGGAGAAGACCGCGGCGAGCTGACCCGCGGGACGGTGTGGTGCGCACCGGCACCACACCGTCCACAGTGGACAAAGCTTGCTTGATCTGGACATTTGCGGCATATTTGTCCCCAGGTGCGCCGGGAAGCCTGGTCGGCCCGCACGTCACAGCAGGTGGCGGCGGAGAGCTGACGAGGGGTGCGCACGATGACTCTGATCCCGCACGCCGTCCCCCTGAGCAACGACCCGCAGGTCGTGCGCGCGCTGGCCGGGCGCTGGCGGCGGACCCGGACGTTGCTGCTGTTCTCCGCGGGTGTGCTGCCCGCCGCGATCGGTGTCGTGTGCGTCGTGCTGGCCGGGATGACGTCGGCCGGGCAGCGGATCATGCCGTGGTGGTCGGCGATCCCGGCGGTGGCGGCGGCCGCGTGCGCTTGGGCGTTGCTGTCGTGGTTGCGGCGCAACGGGTTGAGCGACCCGCACTCGTGGTTGCCCGCGACCACGCTGATGACCGGGGCGCAGGTGGTGCTCGGCGTGCTGCCGGGATCGGGGATCGCGTTGCGGCTCAGCCCGGGTGCGGCGGTCGCGGTGAAGGCGCTGTGCGCGGCGGGCGTGCTCGGGGCGGGCTCGGCCGGGTGGCTGGCGCGGCTGGCGAAGCGGTCGTTGCTCGCGACACCGGTCGTGGAGCTCGGTGCGACGGCGTTCCCGCTCGTGCTGACCGGCGGCGGGACGCGGGTCGTGATCGGCACCGACCGGCTCGACTGGCGGGCAGCGGGAGTCGACGCCGGCGTGGCGTTCGCCCGGATCGACGAGGTCACCGCGCGGGACGACGCGCTCGTGCTGCGGACGGCGTCCGGGACGTGGAGGGTCCCGGTGCCGGACCCGGTGGGCGCGCGGGACCTGCTGCTGCGGCGGATGGCGTGGTGGCGGGAGCAGACCGAGGCGGCCGCGCAGCAGGAACGCGAGCGGTACCACGAGCTGTTGCGCGACCTCGGCGCGGTCGTCGGACGCGCGTCGACCGGACCCGTCAGCGTCACCGTGGACGCGAACGGTGTCACCACCGGCATCGCGCTCGACCCGGCCGCACGCGACCAGGACCCCGACGTGTTGTCGGCGTTGCTGATGGCGTGCATCGGCAAGGCACGCGCGGATGCCCGCAAACGGGTGCAGGACCTCGTGCTCGACCACGCCGCGTGACCCACCGGAAGTCGGTTGTCCTCCACGCCGGCGTCTCCGTACGTTCACGTCGACAACGGGAGATGGGGGCGACGCACCATGCGCAGACGTGACTTCCTCGCAGCGGCGGCCGGTGTTGCGGTCGTGGCGGCCAACCCGGCGAGCGCGTGGGCCGCGACGCGGCAGCGGCCGGGCGCCTCGCACCTGCCCGACCTCCACCTCGGCGACTTCCCCGTGGTGGCACAGGTCAAGGCCCGCAAGGCGCTCGAGCACCTGCGGGTGCTGAGCGACCGGATCGGCCCGCGCATCGGCGGCACCGCCTCCGAGCACCAGGCGCGCGACTACCTCGTGAAGGTGCTCAGGCAGCTGCGGTACCAGGTGACCACGCAGCCGTTCACCGTGCCGGACAAGTACCTCGCCGACGTCGTGGTGGACCGCGCGCGCTGGCAGGCGGGCGCGTCCCGGTTCGGGGCGCTCGGCGTCACGGTCACGGCACCGGTCGCCGACGTCGGCGACGGCAGCGCGTTGCCCGACCTGACCGGCAAGATCGCGCTGTTCGTCAACGCCCCCACCGGTTCCGCGCCGACGCTGGCCGCGATCGAGAAGGGCGCGGTCGCCGTTCTGCTCGGCCGCGTCTCGACGACCGCGAGCAAGCTGAGCGCGTTCTCCCCCACCCTCACCCAGAACGTCGCCGTGCCGGTGGTCGGCCTCGCCCAGGTGCACACCGAACGCCTGCGCGGCAGCACGGCCGAGCTGACGATCACCACGACCCACCACGCGAACCTGACGTCCTACAACGTGATCGCCGAACGCCCGGCCACGTTCCCGTGGCGCGACAACGGGGTCGTGATGGTCACCGCGCACTACGACAGCGTTCCGGGCTCGCCGGGCGCCAACGACGACGGCAGCGGCACGGTGCTGTGCCTGGAGCTCGCGCGGGTGCTGCGCCACCTGCCGACGAGCAGGACGCTGCGCTTCGCGTTGTGGGGCTCGGAGGAACAGGGCCTGCTCGGCTCCCGCCACTACGTCTCGCAGCTCACGCCGGAGGAGATCGCCCGCATCTCGGGCGTGTTCCAGAACGACATGGTCGCCACCAGCCACGACCCGGCCACGGCGTACTGGCTGCTGTCCGTCGACGGCGCCGACAACAACACCACGCGCGAGGTCCGCGCCGCCGCTCAGCGACTCGGCTACGACCCGCGCGTGCACGGCCCGGTGGCCCGCGGGTCCAGCGACCACGTGCCGTTCCACGAGAAGGGCATGGCGTCGGCGAACTTCAGCTGGCGCGGCGAGGGCGGTCCGCAGCTGCTGGAGCCGATCTACCACACGCCGGAGGACACGATCGCGGCCAACGTGAGCCTCGAACGCCTCCAGGTGTCGATGGAGCTGATCGGCGCGGCGGCGTACCGGCTCGCCACCCAGCGCTGAACGGTCCCGCCGCTGAGGCGGCACGGGGGCGCGCACCTCACGCCGGGGTGCGCGCCCGCGGTCATCCGCTCGGAACGGTCAGCCCGGTGGGCGTCCGCTCGCGCAGCCAGGCCGCGAACTCGTCGGCGGGCAGCGGGCGGCTCAGGCAGTAGCCCTGCACGATGTCGCACCCCAGCGCGGCCAGCGCGGACCAGGTCTCCTCGTCCTCCACGCCCTCGGCCACGACCTCGAGCTCCAGGTTGTGCGCGAGGCCGAGCAGCGAGCGGGTGATCGCCCCGCTGCTGGGGTCGGTGCGCATGTTCGTGGTGAACGACCGGTCGATCTTCATCTCGTGCACCGGCATCGTGCGCAGGTAGGCGATCGACGAGTAGCCGGTGCCGAAGTCGTCGATGGACAGCCGCACGCCGAGCTCGCGCAGCCGGCCGAGCACCTCGGTGGCGCGGTGCGGGTCGGCGATGATGGCGCTCTCGGTGATCTCCAGGGTGAGCGCGCCCGGCCGGCGGTCGTGCCGTGCGAGCAGGTCGAGGACCTGGTCGGGGAACGTGAGGTCGTGCAGGCACTGGGCGCCGACGTTGACCGAGACCGGCACCTCCTGCCCGGCCGCGTGCCACCGCCGGCACTGGTCGAGCGCGTGGTCGAGGACGTAGCGGGTGAGCGGTTCGATCAGGCCGGTCTCCTCGGCAGCGGGGATGAACCGGTCGGGGCCGAGCAGGCCCAGCCGCGGGTGCTGCCAGCGGCACAGCACCTCGGCGCCGCAGATCGTGCCGCTGCGCACGTCGGCCTTCGGCTGGTAGTGCAGCACCAGCTCGCGCTGGTCGATCGCCCGGCGCAGGTCGCTGATCACGGTCAGCTGGGCGGCGCTGTGCTCGTCCAGGCCCGGTTCGTAGGCCGTGGTGCCCAGGCGGTTGCGCTTGGCCGCGTACATGGCGATGTCGGCGTGTTTGAGCAGGTCGTGCGCATCGGTCGAGTCGCTCGGGTACAGGGCGACGCCGATGCTGCAGCCGACCTCCACCGACAGGCCGTCGAGGTCGACGGCCTCCTCCAGGGCCCGGTGCACCTTGCCCGCCACGGCCAGCGCGTTCGCCGTGCTGCCGACGGCGGGCAGCAGCACCGCGAACTCGTCGCCGCCCAGCCGCGCCACGGTGTCGTCCCCGCGCACGGCGCTCGTCAGCCGGGTCGCGACGTGCTGGAGCAACCGGTCGCCGAACGCGTGGCCGAGGGTGTCGTTGATCGGTTTGAAGCGGTTGAGGTCGATCAGGAACAACCCGAGCGGGTCACCGGAGACCGCTGCCCTGCTGATCGCCTGTTCGGTCCGCTGCGTCAGCAACGTGCGGTTGGCGAGGCCGGTCAGCGCGTCGTGCGAGGCCTCGTGCTCGCTCTTGGCGGCCTGGCGCAGGATCTTGCGGCGGTGGCCGAGCAGCACGACCGCGCAGAGCGCGACCAGCCCCAGGTCGACCACGAACGCGACCAGCGCCGCGATCCGCAGCTGCCCGTTGTGGTGTTCGGCGTGCTTGAGGTACTCGGAGGTCTCCAGGCGCTTGAGCTGCACCACGGTCGAGAGCTGTTTGCGCAGCGAGACGACGGTGAGCTCGGCCTGGTCGGCCTTCAGCGCGGCACCGGTCGCGTCACCGCCGTCACCCAGGGCCACGACGTCGCGCAGCAGCGTCGTGTAGTCGCCGTACAGGTCGCCGACGATCCCGGCGGCGCGCACGTCGGCCGCGCCGCCGTTGTCGCCCAGCCACCGCAGGCTCTCCCCCGCCGCACCGGCCGCGCTGACCAGCGGCTGCCGCATCACCGGCGTGCCGGAACGCAGGTAGTCGGACATGGCGTGGTCGGCCACGTCGACGTTCTGCACGACCTGGCCCCAGCGGTCGCTGGTCTCGTTGAGCTCGTGCAGGTGCGCGGCGGCGCGCTGGGCGCTCAGGCTCATCCACAGCGCGATCCCCGCGAGCGTGGCCAGGCCGATCACCAGGCTCACGACCGTCGTGTGCGCGGTCGTGCGGGCCTCGACCCAGGTGGACAGCATCACCGCGCCTCACGATCGGAACTCGTGCGAAGTGCTCATTGGTACGCAGCCAAAGGATGGCACGCAACCCGCGGACGGTGCTTTCCGGACCACTGGCGGTGATCGGCACCGACCCACTACCGTCTGGCGCTCGGCACACCCGACGATGGGGCTCACCAATGCTTTCGCCTGCCCGTGCCCTGCCGGCAGCGGTTCTCACCCTCGCACTGGTGGTGAGCGGGTGCACGACCGGGCAGACGTCCGATGATCCGCCGACCATCGGTTTCCTGTCGCAGAACACCTCGCGCGACTTCTCCCGCGAGATGAGCGACGGGTTCACCGCGGGCGCGCAGCTGGTCGGTGGCGTGCGGACCGAGACCACCGGCCCGGCCACGCACGACGGCCTGCGCCAGGTCGAGCTGCTCAGGGACCTCGCCACGCGGGCCAGGGGCGGCATCGGGGTGTCCGCGGTGGCACCGGAGCTGCTCGCGGGGCCGATGGCGCGGCTGGTCGAGCAGGACATCCCGGTGATCGCGGTCGCCGGCGGCCAGATCGCGCCGGGCGCCGACGTCGAGCTGCTCATCGAGAACGACAGCTACGACATGGGCCAGCTGCTCGCCGACGCCGCCGTGGAGCGGCTCCCGCCCGACGCCGCGGGCACCGTGGTGATCGGCAGCAACTCCCCCGCGATGCCCGCGCTGGACCAGCGGTCGGCCGGCATGCGGGCCCGGCTCACCGAACGGCTGCCGAAGCTGCGGGTGATGGGCCCGCTCGACACCGGCAGGGACGCGCAGGCGAACCTCGCGACCTGGCAGCGGGTCGTGGACGCGAACCCGGACGCGCTCGCGTTCCTCGGCGCCGGCGACGTCGACGCGGTGAACCTCGCCGCCGTGCACGCCGCCAGGGGCGCGCGGTGGCTGGCCGGTGCGTTCAGCGTGGACCCGAAGGCGCTGCAGGGCGTCAAGGACGGGCACCTGTTCGCGTCGGTGTCGGCGGAGCACTTCGTGAAGGGCGCGGTGGCCGGCTGGCTGCTCGCCGCGCACGCGAAGAACGGCCGCCCGCTGCCGGAGGGCTGGTTCGTGGCGCCGGGGCTGCTGGTGACGCGGGCCAACGTGGACCAGATCATCGCCCGCCAGTCGAGTCCCGAGGCGCGGCTCGACGCGGCACGGCCCCAGGTGGAGGCGTTGACCGCCCACGCCGAACGGCACATCCGGCCGCTGCACGAGGCTCGGTGAGCGGGGCACGCCGGCTGGACCAGGCGCGGTAAGCGCCTTCCACCGCCTGGTCCAGCGGCCGCGGCAGCACGGTGACAGGGGCGGAAGTCCCAGGTGAGCATGACTCGTCCGAGTCCCAGCCCTGGAGGTCCCATGATCAACCGCAGGACGCTCACCAAGTCCCTGGGTGCCGCACTCGCCATGTCCGCGACGGCTTCCGCGACGGGTTCCGCGACGGCAGCGGCCACCGAGCCGGCGACAACACCCGCCGGCCCCGGCCCGCACCGGGGCCGCCTGCTGATCAGGGGCGGCGCGGTGGTCACCGTCGACCCCGCGCTCGGCGTGCTGCCCCGCGGTGACGTGCTCGTCGAGAACGGCCGGATCGCCGCGGTCGGCCTCGGCCTGAAGGCACCGGACGCGCAGGTCGTCGACGCGACCGGCATGATCGTCGCGCCGGGGTTCGTCAACACCCACCACCACATGTGGAGCGCGCTGGGCCGCAACTTCGTGGCCGACGGCTTCCCGTACTTCGCGGCGAAGCGGGCCACGTCGGCGCTGTACGAACCGGCCGACCACTACCGCAGCGTGCTGCTCGGGCTCGCCGAGCTGGCGAACGCGGGCGTCACCACCGTCCACAACTGGTGCAACAACACGCGTTCCCCCGCGCACGCCGACGCCGAGCTGCGGGCGCACCGCGACGGGCTGCTGCGCGCTCGGTTCTCCTACGGCCACGTGGACCAGATGCCGCGGGACGTGCCGGTGGACCTGACCGACGTGGACCGCGTGCGGCAGCAGTACTTCGCGGGTGGCACCGCGTTCGACGGGCGCGTGCACCTCGGGGTCAGCGTGCGCGGGCTGTCGCAGAGCGATGAGAGCGCTTTCTTCGCCGACATGGACGCGGTGCTGGGCCGCGGGCTGCCGGTGTCGGTGCACGCGGGCCAGTCGCCGCCGCGGATCGTGGACGCCGCCGACTACGAGCGGCGCGGGTGGCTGGGGCCGAAGACGTTGCTGTGCCACTACGTCACGGCGCTCGACAGCGACATCGAGGTCCTGGTGCGCACCGCCACGCCGCTGAGCTGGGCGCCGCACTCGGAGTTCCGCCTCGGCGCGGCCGGTGACCCGAGGGCGGCGCTGCTGCGCATGAACGCGGCCGGGCTGCCGGTGTCGCTGTCGTCGGACGCCACGTCCATCGCGCCGCCGGACCCGTTCGAGACGATGCGGGTGGCCTGGACGACGGGAATCCCGTGGCAGGGCACGCCCACCGCGGACCTGCCGGAGATCGGGTTCCGCCGGGTGATCGAGATGGCGACGGTCAACGGCGCCCGCGCGCTGGGCCTGGGCGACGTCACCGGGTCGATCACCGTCGGCAAGCGCGCCGACCTCGTCCTGGTGCGCACCACCGACGTCAACATCGCGCCGGGTGGGCTGCCCGAGACCGCGCTCGTGCAGTCGGCCACACCCGCCAACGTGGACACCGTGCTCGTCGACGGGGAGTTCGTGAAGCGCGGCGGCCGGTTGGCCGGCTACGACGTGGACCGGATCGTGCGCGACGCCACGGCCTCGTCGCTGCGGATCCGCGCGGCGGCGGGCGGGGTGCTCACGCCTCCCGCCGGCTGACGCGGGGGCACGGAGGCGTTCACAGGGCGAGCACGACGCGGGTGAACGCCTCCGGTGCGGACGTACCGGAACCGCGGACCGATTCCGGTATGTGAACGGAATGAGCCATGAATAGCGAGAACGGTTTCCCCGCCGGACTCAGGAAGCCCGGCGGAGAAACCATTCAGGTGTTCAGATTCGTGAAGAGGTCGGTCAGCGCTGCAGCGTCAGCACACCCGGCCGGTACGGCAGCTTGCCGTAGTCGCCACCCGAGCTCGGGTTGCGGCCCTGGTACAGCAGCTGCAGGTTGCAGGGGTCGATCGTCTTGGTCTGGTCGGGGTTGGTGCGGATCAGGTCACCGTGGCTGATGTCGTTGGTCCAGGTGGCACCGCTGTTCGCCTTGCCGGCGAACGGACGGCTCTCGGTGGCCGCCTGCGGCGTCCAGGAACCGCTGAGGCTGCTGGAGGTGAACGACCGGAAGTAGCGGCCGTTGGCACCGATCGCCTCGACGATCATCAGGTACTGGTTCTGGCCCTGGACCTTGTAGACCTCGGGCGCCTCGAACAGGTTGTTCGTCGTGTCGCTCATGACGGTCGTGTAGGAGGAGCCGAAGCTGCCGGGGAAGTTCCCGATGGGCATGACCTGGCGGTAGATCTTGCCGTTGTCGCCGGCGAAGAACAGGTACATGTTCTGGCCGTCACCGATGAGCGTCTGGTCGATGGGTCCCGTGCCGGAGCCGCTGATGCTCGCCGTGGAGAGCACCTGCGGCGACGACCACCCGTTCGGGTTGGTGGGGTCGCTCGACGTCCGGTAGGTGAACGCGGTGCCGCCCCACTGGTAGGCGAGCACCCAGATGTTCTTCGGGGCGAAGTAGATCAGCGTGGGCGCGACGGTGCCGGAGTTCATCGCGTTCTGGCTCGCCGACCCCATGTCCGACCAGTTGGTGAACGGGGTGAAGTTCATCGAGCCCCAGCTGGTCCCGGTGTCGTGCGTGGTGCTGTAGACCAAGTGCTTGCCGTTGATCATGACGTGGGTGAAGTCCTTGAGGGACACCCAGCCCTGCCGCGGCTGCGCCAGCGCGCCGGTCGAGGACCAGCGGTAGGTCGACGGCAGGGAGCACTGGCCGGGGTTGTTGCTCGTCGTGGTGGTGGGGCCGGTGTCGCCACCGACGCGCACGAGCTGCCACTGCTGGTTGGTGCCGCCCCAGTCGCTGTACTGGACGACGTTGCCGCCGTCGGCGGTGGAGGCGCCCTGGACCTCGACGGCCTTGCCGCTGTTGCGGTTGATCAGCCGCACGTGGCCGCCGTCGGAGTCAGCGAGGCGGAACTGCTGGTTGGTGCCGTTGAGGTCCGACCACTGGACGACGTTGCCGCCGTCCGCGGTCGAGAAGTTGTGGACGTCGAGCACCTTGCTCGACAGGCGGGACTTCACCCGGTAGTAGCCGTCGCCGGAGTCGACGAACTGCCACTGCTGCTGGTTGCCGTCGTTGCGGCTCCACTGGGTGATGCGCGCGCCGTCACCGGTGGCGAGGTTGTAGACGTCCAGCGCCTTGCCGCTGTTGCGGTTGACCAGCACGTACCAGGCGGTGGTGTCGACGGTCGCAGCCGACACGGGCGCCGCGTTGACCGCCACCAGCAACCCGCCGAGCAGCACGCCGATCACGGCGGTGACGCCGGCGGCACGGCGCCTGCGGGTCTGGGGAAGTGCGGTGGGCGGGTGATGGTCTGTCCTGACCACGGGCGTGCTCCTCTTCGTCGAGGTGTGGGCGAACTGCGGCACGGGCAACGTCCGAGCGACCTCTTGCGCCGAGTGGTCATCGCGCGCCCTGTGATGAAAGTGCCTCTATGTGAGCGTTCGACAATTCGACGACGACCCCGGAGACCGGGCTGTCTTCACCGCAGATGTCGAACGCACACAGCAAACTCTGAGGCACGATCTGCGACTGGTCAAGAACCAATGTGAACGCTAACACGATCAAGCCCGCCACATCCTGCTGCTTTTAGCGGAAGCTAAAAGAACCCGCATTCCTTTAGCTTCCGCTAAAAGCGCGGAACCGCGAGGTGCGCGCAATTGCGCGGTGGCTACGCGCCCGCACCGCCGTCGACCGGCACCAGCGCACCGGTCACCATCGCGGCCCGGTCGCTCAGCAGCCACGCCGCCACCTCGGCGACCTCGCGGGGCTGCGCCATCCGGCCCACCGGGATCGTGGCGGTGAGCTGCTCGACGACGCCGGGGGTCGCCGCCTCCCACTCGTCGATCATCGCCGTCTCGGTGCCACCGGGCGTGATGCCGTTGACCCGGATGCCCTCCCGGCCCCACGTCACGGCCGCGCTCTCGGTGAGGCTGTTGAGCGCGCGCTTCATGGCGCCGTAGGCGGGCAGCACGGGGTTCGCGCGGCGGCTGCCGATGCTGGAGGTGTTCACGATCGCGCCGCCGCCGTTCTTGCGCATGAGGGCGGCTTCGGCGGTCATCGCGGTCCAGTGGCCGCGGAAGTTGACCACGAACTGCTCGTCGATCGTCTCGTCGCTGGTCGTGTCGAGCGGGCCGGGCTGCTGCACCACCGCACCGTTGTTGAAGGCGCCGTCGAGCCGTCCGTGCAGCTGCTCGACCCGGTCGACGGCGGCGCGGATGCTGTCGCGGTCGGCGAGGTCCACCACGACCGCGTCGGCGACACCGCCCTCGGCGCGGATGCCGGTGACGACGCGGTCCAGGGCGTCGGCTCCGCGGGCGGCCAGCACGACGGCGGCACCCTCACGGGAGAACAGCCGGGCCGCTGCCTCGCCGATGCCGCGGCTGGCGCCGGTGATGAGCACGACCTTGCCGGTGAGCAGCCCGGCCGGAGTGGTGTCGGAGTTCGTCATGGCTCCAGCGTCGAGCCGCCGGCGCACCGGAGGCAGGCACAGGCTGTACCACCCTGGGCCCGTTCGCGGCGCGGATACTCGGGGCATGGACAAGCAGCAGCTCGGCACGTTCCTGCGCAGCCGGCGCGCCCGGCTCCGGCCGCAGGACGTCGGTCTTCCGTCCGGCCCGCGCCGCAGGACCGCGGGCCTGCGGCGCGAGGAGGTGGCGGTGCTCGCGCACATCTCCACCGAGTACTACGTCCGCCTGGAGCAGGGACGGGCCCCGCGCCCGTCGGCCGAGGTGCTCGCCGGGATCGCGGGCGCGCTGCGGCTGACCGGCGCCGAGTCCGACCACCTGCACGTCCTCGCGGGCACCGCGCCCAGCCGCACGGCGGTGCACCGGCGCGACGTCCGGCCGAGCGTCCTCGCGTTGCTCGACCGGCTGCCGCAGACGGCCGGGATGGTGGTCTCGGCGGCGTTCGAGGTGCTCGCGTGCAACGACCTGATGGCCGCGCTGATGGAGGACTTCCGCGTCCTGGCCCCGCGGGACCGCAACCTCGCGCGCCGCGCGTTCCTCACACCGGGGCCCGCGCTGTACGGGGTCTCCGACGCGACGGAGTTCCGCCACCACGTCGTCATGCAGCTGCGCGCCACCCTCGCCCGGTACCCGGCCGACGTGGTGATCTCCGATCTGGTCGGTGAGCTGTGCGAGGGCAGCGCCGAGTTCGCGCGGCGGTGGGAACGCCACGACGTGCAGTCGCCGACCGTGCTCAGCAAGAGCTTCCGGCACCCGCTGGTCGGGAGGATCACCGTCGACTGCGACTCGCTGGCGCTCACCGACAGCGACCAGCACCTCGTGCTCTACAGCGCACCGGCCGGGTCACCCGACGCCGAGGCGCTGGCGCTGCTGAACGTGGTGGCGGCACAGGGTTTCGACACCAGCGACAGGGCCTGACCGGTCACAGCCTGCGGACCCGGCCGAGCCACGCCGCCAGCTCGACGGGCCCGTGCGCGGGCAGGCCGCGCTGCACGGCCACCGCGGAGATCTGCTCGGTGATGAACCCCTGGTAGCTCGCGGCCTCGACGCTCTCGACCACCCAGCCGTCGGTGAACGCCGCGGGGATCACGCCCTCGCCGATGCTGGAGCTCAGCCCCGGCGCGGCGTTGGAGTGGGCGAGGATGTGCACGAGCGCGCCGGGGTTCGTCAGCGAGTGCAGCACCTGTGCGTACGCCTGTGCGTGGTCCGAGTCGCCGTAGGCGCCGAACCCGTGGAACAGCGCCACGTCCACGACCGTGTCGAACCCGCCCGACAGGAACGGGTGGTCCTGCGGCCGCAGCATGTTCGCGACCTCGAACCGCGCCTCGGGCACGCCGCGTTCGGCCGCGGTGCGGCGGGCGTAGGCGATGGCGCTCGGGGACAGGTCGACGCCGAGGGAGTCGTAGCCGAGCTTCGTGAAGAGGGTGGTGTGCTCACCGGAGCCGCAGCCCGGTTCGAGGACGCGGCCGCGGACCAGGCCCTGCCGCTCCAGCTCGACGATCGCGGGCTGCGGCCCGCCGATGAGCCACGGCGCGGTCCCCTCGTCGTACATGAAGTTCCAGTACTCGGGGTCCGTGAAGCCGCGGGACTCGTCGGTCTTCTCGCTCTGTGTCATGGGCACAGTCTGATGAGCAGGACGGACCGGGAACACCAGGTGGAAACGATCCCACGCGGTTGCGCAGCATGGACCCCGCGCGGGGTCAGACCGCGGACCGCACGCGGGTCAGCACGGTGTCGAGGTGGTCCACCACGCCCTGCACCGACGACGGGTCCGCGACCGCGGCGACGTGCCCGTCCGGCCGGACCAGCACCAGCAGCGGGCCGTTCACCTGGTACCCGCGGTGGGCGGCCTCCTCCTCCGGCGGGATGACGTGGGTGGTGATCGCGGCGGTGTACCGGTCGTCGAGCCGTGCGGCCAGCCCGTCGGTGTCGAGGCCCTGCGCGCCGAACAGCAGCACGTGGTACCCGGCGCCGTGGGTCAGGTCCAGCACGCTGCTCGCCCCGTCCGGGGTGGGCCGGATCTCGGCGTACGGCGCGCGGTCGCCCGGCCGCAGCGGCCCGGTGCCGGGGCCGACCGCGGCCGAGCCCCGGTAGCTGATCCACAGCTGCGAGAACATGTGGAAGAACATCCGGCGGATCGGCGCCAGCCGGGACACCACGCCGACCACGCGGGTCGCCACGTGCGTGCGCATCCACACCGCCACCGCGCTGTTCCCGGTCTCCAGCTTGAACCCGAGGTCGGTGCGCTTGAGGACGGTCCGCGCGATGGGGCGGCGTTCCGACTCGTAGGTGTCGAGCAGCGACTCGGGCGCCTCGCCGTTGACGACCTGCGCGAGCTTCCAGGCGAGGTTGACCGCGTCGCCGACACCGAGGTTGAGGCCCTGGCCACCGGCCGGGTTGTGGATGTGCGCGGCGTCGCCCGCGAGGAACACGTTGTCGACGCGGAACTTCGAGGCGATCCGGCTGTGGAACCGGAACATCGACGCCCACACGACGTCCTTGAGCCGGGCGTCGACCTTGAAGTAGTTCTCGAACCACTGCTGCAGGTCCGCGGGCGGCAGCGGCGCGTAGGCCTCGTGCGTGGGGTTCTTCTGCGCAGGCGCCTGGCTCAGCTCCGGCGGCACCACGCCGAAGAGCCGGCAGCGCCCGGACGCCAGCGGCAGGATGCCGACGAAACCGCCGCGGGTCAGGTTGAGCCGCATCCCCCGCACGCCCAGGTCGACGTCGAGCGTGACGTCGGCGAGCATGCCCGCCTGGGCGTAGGTCTCGCCGTCGAACGACTGGCCGACGAGCCCGCGCACCACGCTGCTCGCCCCGTCCGCGCCGACCAGCCAGCGGGCCGTGATCGTGCGCCCCTGCACGGTGGTCACGGCGACCTCGGTGCCGGAGTCGGCCAGGTCCGCCACGGCGGTGTTCCACTCGACCTCGACGTGGTGCTCCTTCAACGCCTCCACGAGCACCCGCTCGGTCTCGAACTGCTCCAGCGCGAGCGCGTAGGGGAACCGGGTCTGGTCCGCGCTGCCCTCACCGGCGAGCGGCATGTCGCCCACGTGCCGGCCGGCCTCGTGGATCGCGACGTCGGTGATCGGCAGGCCGCGGGCGACGGCCGCCTCCGCGACCCCGAGCCGGTCGAAGTGCTCCAGGGTGCGGGCGTGCACGATCGCGGCACGCGCCTGTTCCACCGGGCCCGACCCGGCGTCGACCACCCGCACCCGCACGCCGTGCTGGGCGAGCATGAGGGCGGCGCAGAGACCGGTCGGTCCCGCGCCCGCCACCAGGACGTCGCAGTCGCGTTCGTCGCGCATCGGCTTCCTCGTTCACGTCGGCGAATGTGCGATCGCAGTATTGCGAGCTGCGCGGACGCACCACATCGCCCGCCGTGGAACGGGATCGGGGGGCCACCCTGCGCGAGCGCGCAGGTTCTCCGGCAGGTCCTTATCAGCGGACCGCCCGACGTCCGATGGTGGAGGCCGTCACGTCGTGGACCGCCGGAAGTCGAGGAACCTCAATGAGCGCCCCGGAAGCGTACTTTGATGACCTGGCCGAGCTCTACGAGCGGTTCACGGTGATCCGTGACGCCGCCACGAGCCCGGTGCGGTCGTGGCTCGTCGAGCAGCTGCCGGGAGGTCGCCGCGCGCTCGACGCCGGGTGCGGCAGCGGCAACAACTGCGGCCTGCTCGCGAGCCGGTACGACGAGGTGGTCGGCGTCGACCTGTCGCAGAAGATGCTCGACATCGCCGCCACCAAGCGGACGCGGGTGCCGGTGCGCTACGAGTGCCGCAACGCCGTCGACCTCACGCCCGAGCGCGACGGGCAGTTCGACTTGGTGATGTCGGTCAACGCGGTGTTCCACATGGGACCCGCCGACGAGGTGCTGCCCGTGCTGCGCGCCCTCGTCGCCCCCGGCGGCCGGCTCGTGGTGGTCGACGTGACCCAGCCCGACGGTGCCGCGGCGCCGAGCGAGCAGAGCGCCTACGCGTTCGAGACCGGCAAGATCATCTACGACGTGTCCGGTGACGTCGACGCCGCGTGCGACTCGGTGCGGATGATGCTGCACCCGCGCTGGCTGGAGATGAGTGCCGCCGCGATGCCGCTCACGGACACGGAGTTCCGCCTGCAGTACGAGAAGGCGCTGCCCGGCGTGCGGATCACGAAGGACCTCATCCCGACGATGAGCGCGGTCGTCTGGGACAACGCATGAGCGTCTTCGACCTGCCCCGCCTGCACTTCGCGGGCTCCGCCGTCACCCGCCTGCCCACCGGGCCGCGCGCGGGGTGGCTGGACCTGGAGAGCAACCGGGCCATCGACGCCGACGGCGTGTTCGACACCGACCGCCCGGTGCAGGACTACTACGACTTCCTGGGCGAGTCGAAGGGCCACAACTTCGAGGGCAACGGCCACTTCTGGGTCGACGCGGAGGTCGTCGGCACGGAGCTGGCCGCCGGTGAGGTGGGCGCGGACGACCTCGTCGTCGGCCGGCAGCTCGACTTCTGGGGCCACTTCTGCGACTACACGGCGGGCACGGCGAACCGCTCGCGGGTCTTCGACGTCGACCCCGCCTCCAACTGGACCACCACGCTGATGGTCGGCCAGCTCGCACTCGGCCGGTCGGGGCGCTCGCACGACGTCCCGTACCTGGTGACCGGTGACGTGAACGGCCTGTGCCCGCCGCGCTGGAACCAGTTCCACACCGTGCTGCACCAGTTCGTGGTGGACAAGACCGAGGGCCTGCACTGGCTCGACGGCGCAGCGGACTCCCCCGCGCTCGCCCGGTTGCGCGCGGTGGCCGAGGACGACGCCGACGGCCTCGTGGTGCAGTTCTCGATCACCGACATGAAACCCACCGGGGTGGGCCAGCCGGACGTCTGGCGGCTGCGCGGGACGATCGCGCCCTGGCGCCGCCACGAGCTGCGCACCTCCCCCGCCGGGCGGCTGCTCACCGCGCGCACCACCGGGTCCGCGCTGCCCAACGCCTCCGTGCACCTCACCGAGTCCCACGTCACCGCGAACCTGGTCACCGCGTGGTCGCGGACCGGCCTGGAGGTGCGCACGGCGTCGGGCACGCTGCTCGCCACGATTCCCCCCGCCGAGGACGCGCGCACGTCCGGCGTGGTCGTCGTGTCCAGGGTGGACGGTGGCACCGGCGACCCGGCCGAACCGCTCGTGCTCACCGCGCCCGACGGCACCGTCCTGTCCCGCGAGGAGGAGGTCGTCGTCGAGTCCGACGAGGCCGCGCTGTTCCTGGAGCACGAGAACACCGGGACCGGCGAGGACCACGCGGTCGAGATCCCGGTCCGCTCCTACGTGCGCGGCGCACCGGCCCGCGTCGACCGCATCCACGTCGGGCAGCACGTCAACCCGGCCGCGCTGCCGTTGGCGCAGGACCGCGACACCGCGCAGCTCGTCGCGTTCCTGCCGGCCGGCCAGTCCGAGTACCGGCCCGACCTGGTGCTCTCGACCGACGAGCACGGTCGCGGCACCATCACGCTCAAGGGCGTGCGCGGCGGTGCGACGAGGGTGCTGCTGCGCCCGGAGACCACGCCGGAACCGCGCGGCACCACGGCGGCCGAGCGCTACGACAACGACGACGAGCAGGGCTACTGGTCGGCGGTCGGGTCCGTGGCCGTGCGGGTGCTGCCGGACCACTGGCATCTCGACGACCTGCCCGACGAGGAGATCACCTTCCCCACGCTGTACCGGGAGGCGCTCGCCTACTACGAGCTGCAGTACTCGTTCATGCGCTCGGAGGTGCTGAGCCTCGCCGACGAGTTCAAGGTCGAGCCCTACGCCCGGCTGATCTGGCACGTGTCCGCGCCCGAGCACAAGGGCAAGACGTTCTACATGCCGCCGACGCGGGACATGAGCGCGCCGCAGATCCGCCTGATGCTGCGCTACCTGCTCGCCGACGACGACCGGCGGCAGACACCGCCCACCTTCGTCCCCCAGCAGCGCAAGCTCGGCACCATCACGACCAAGGACCAGCTGCTGCACGCTCTCCACCAGGCCGCGGCGATCGAGCTGGCCACCATGGTCCAGTACCTCTACGCGGCCTACAGCGTGCCCACGCACGGTGCCGGCCGGAAGCTGGTCGAACGCGGTGAGTGGACCGAGGAGCACCTGCTCACCGCGTGCGGCGAGGGCACCGAGACGTGGAACAACGGCATCCGCGGCAGCCTGATGTCCGTCGCCCGCGAGGAGATGATGCACTTCCTCGCGATCAACAACATCCTGATGGCGATGGGCCGGCCGTTCCACCTGCCCAAGCTCGACTTCGGCACGTTCAACAGCCAGGTGTGCGTGCCGCTGGAGTTCTCGCTGGAGCCGTTGAACCTCGCGAGCGTGCAGCGGTTCGTGGCACTGGAACAGCCGCACGACCTGATCGACGACATCGAGGGCAACGACTCCGCGGTCCTGCGCGCGGACGGCGAGCCGTACCAGTACGGGTCGCTGAGCGAGCTGTACGCGGCGATCCGCGAGGGCGTCCAGGCCGTTCCCGGCGTGTTCCTGGTGAAGAAGGGCCGCGGCGGCGGTGCGCACCACCTGTTCATGCGCGAGTCGGTCAACGCGGTGCACCCGGACTACCAGCTGGAGGTCGACGACGTCGCGAGCGCCGTGTTCGCCATCGACTTCGTCACCGAGCACGGCGAGGGCGGGCACATCCCCTCGACGCTGCCGGAGGAGGAGTCGCACTTCGACACGTTCCTGCGGATCTCGGAGCTGCTGATCGCGGAACGCGCGAAGGGCCCCAACGGCCGCAAGATCCCGTGGAACCCGGCCTACCCGGTGATGCGCAACCCCACGCTGAAGCCCGGCAACCCGGCGATGGACCACATCACCCACGAGCCGGCCCGCATCGCGGTGAAGGCGTTCAACCGGTCGTACTTCCTCGCGATGCAGCTGATGGTGCAGCACTTCGGCTACAGCCCGGACAAGTCGCTGCGCCGCTCGCGGCTGATGAACTGGTCGCTGGACATCATGACCGGTGTGCTGCGGCCGCTGGGCGAGCTGGTCGTCACGCTGCCGTCCGGGCGGCCCGGCCGCACCGCGGGACCGTCGTTCGAGCTCGACTCCACCCCGGAGTACATCTCCCGGCCCGACGTCGCTGTCGAGTGGATGGCCCGCGAGTTCCACGAGGTGGCCGACCTCGCCCGCAAGTGCGTCGGCTTCGGCCTCACCCCGACCGTCGCCGACCTGCTCGCCTTCATCGGCGACTCGTTGCGCACCATGGACCTGAAGGACCTGTGATGGCCGAGACGACGACCGTGTGCATCGCGGGCGGAGGCCCGGCCGGTGCCGTGCTCGGGCTGCTGCTCGCCCGGTCCGGTGTGGACGTCGTGGTGCTGGAGAAGCACGCCGACTTCCACCGTGACTTCCGCGGTGACACCGTGCACCCCGCCACGTTGCAGATCCTCGACGAGCTCGGCTTGATCGAGAGGTTCCACGAGCTGCCGCACCAGAAGGTCAGCACGATCGGCGTGGTGCAGGACGGCAAGCGGATCGACATCGCCGACTTCCGCCGGCTCCGGGTCCCCTACCCGTACATGGCCTTCGTGCCGCAGTGGGACTTCCTCGACCTCATCACCGCAGAGGCCAAGCGGTACCCGGGGTTCCGGTTGCTGATGAAGACCGAGGCGCTGGGCGTGGTGCGGTGCGACGGCCGGGTGGCGGGCCTGCGCGTGCGCGGCCCCGAGGGCGAGCGGGAGATCCGTTCGACGCTCGTGGTCGCGGCCGACGGGCGGCACTCGGTGATCAGGCGGGACGCGGGGTTCGAGCCCACGCTGATCGGCCGCTCGCTCGACGTCATCTTCTTCCGGATCTCCCGCAGGGACACCGATCCGGACGAGGGCATCTGCGTGCGGATCGGCAACGGCAAGATCTTCGGCGCCACCGACCGCCGCACCTACTGGCAGATGTCCTACGAGACGTCCACCGGCGGCATGGACAAGGTGCGCCGCGAAGGCCTCGACAAGTTCCGCGCGGACCTCGCCGAGCTGGTGCCGTTCCTCGCCGACCGGGCGCACGAGGTGTCCTCCCTGGACCAGCTGAGCCCGCTGGAGGCGCGGATCGACCGGCTGGAGCGCTGGCACGAGCCCGGTCTGCTGTTCATCGGCGACGCCGCGCACGCCATGTCCCCGGTCGCGGGCTTCGGCGTGAACCTCGCCGTGCAGGACGCGGTCGCCACCGCCAACATCCTCACGGAGGCGTTGCTGCGCAAGCAGAACGGAGAGCCCTTCGACGACGGGCTGCTCGCGCGGGTGCGCAAACGACGCAAACGCGCCGTCGCGTTGTCGCAGGGACTGCAGCGCGCCACCCAGAAGTTCGGCATCGACGAGGCGCTCGACGGGTCGGGCCAGCCGCCCGCCCCGAAGGTCTTCGAGAAGCTCGGCGTCGCCCAATGGCTGATGAGCCGCGTCATCGGGCTCGGATTCCGGCCAGAACACGTTCGCACCCAAGCCGCAGCGCCGGAGGAGACCGCCCGATGACCGCACCGGGAATGCCACCGCAGGCACGGATGATGCAGATGATCACCGGGTACTGGGTCACCCAGATCGTGCACGCCGTCGCCGACCTCAAGCTCGCCGACCACCTCGCCGACGGTCCGCTGACCGGCGCGGAGATCGCGGAGCTGATCGGCGTCGACGCGGGCACGACCACCAGGTTGCTGCGCGCCTGCGCAGCGCAGGGGCTCGTGACCTACGACAACGGCAAGTTCCTCAGCACCCCGTTGCTGGAGACGCTGCGCGAAGGGGCGCCGGGGTCGTTCCGCGACATCGCGATCGTGCACGGCTCACCGGGGCACTGGCTGTCCTGGGGCCGGTTCCCGGACGCCGTGCGCGCCGGCGAGCCGCAGACCGGTGCCGCGCTGGGCAGTGACATCTGGACCTACTTCCAGGCGAACCCGCGGGAGTGGGAACGGTTCTCCAGCTCCATGTCCGAGCTGACCGACGGGCTGTCGCGGGAGATCGGCGACCTGCTCGACACCACCGGTCTGACCACGGCGGTCGACGTCGGCGGCGCGAACGGCGCGTTGCTGCACCCGCTGCTGAGGGCGAACCCGGAACTGCGGGGCGTCGTCTTCGACCTGCCGACGGTGGAGCCGACCGCGGTGGCCGAGGCGGAGAAGGCCGGTCTCGCCGACCGCTGCACGTTCGCCGGCGGCTCGTTCTTCGACGCCGTCCCGGAGGGCGACCTGTTCCTGCTCAAGGCCGTCCTGCACAACTGGGACGACGACGCGTGCGTCGAGATCCTCACCAACTGCCGCAGGGCGTTGCGCCCCGGCGGCCGGGTGGTCGTCGTCGAGATGCCGCTCGGGCCGATGGGCGAACCGGGCTTCGCCCCGCTGCTCGACCTCGGGATGCTCGCCGTCAACTCCGGCCGCGAGCGCGACCTCGACCACTACGACGCGTTGCTGCGGCGGTCGGGCCTGCGCCGGGTCGAGGTCACGCCGACCTCGTCACCGCAGAGCCTGATCCACGCCGTCGCCCAGTAACCACGAACCGGAGGACTGACCGAAGATGTTGAAGAACGTAGTTGTCGTCGGTGGCGGCACGGCCGGCTGGATGACCGCCTCCTACCTCACGGCCGCCTTCGGCGACCGGGTCGACGTCACGCTCGTCGAGTCGGCCCGCGTCGGCTCGATCGGCGTGGGCGAGGCGACGTTCAGCACGGTCCGGCACTTCTTCGAGTACCTCGGCCTGGAGGAGAAGGAGTGGATGCCCGCGTGCAACGCGACCTACAAGCTCGCCATCCGGTTCGAGAACTGGCGTGAGCCCGGACACCACTTCTACCACCCGTTCGAGCGGCAGCGCGTCGTGGACGGCTTCCCGCTGACGGACTGGTGGCTGCGCGAGCGGAAGTCGGACCGCTTCGACAAGGACTGCTTCCTGGTCGGCACGCTGTGCGACGACCTGAAGTCGCCGCGGCACCTCGACGGCGAGCTGTTCGAGGGCGGCTTGGGCGAGCGCAGCACGTACCGCACGACCCTCGCCGAGCAGACCACGCAGTTCCCGTACGCCTACCACTTCGACGCCACGCTGGTCGCGAACTACCTGCGCGACTACGCGGTCGCGCGGGGTGTGAAGCACGTGCTGGACGACGTGCAGGACGTGGCGCTGGACGACCGCGGCTGGATCAGCCACGTCGTCACCAGGGACAACGGGAACCTCACCGGCGACCTGTTCATCGACTGCACCGGTTTCCGCAGCCTGTTGCTGGGCAAGGCGTTGCAGGAGCCGTTCGAGTCCTACCAGTCCTCGCTGCCCAACGACAGCGCGGTCGCGTTGCGCGTGCCGCAGGACATGGAGAACCGCGGGCTGCGGCCGTGCACGACGGCCACCGCGCAGGAGGCGGGCTGGATCTGGACGATCCCGCTGTTCGACCGCATCGGCACGGGTTACGTCTACGCCAGCGACTACACCACGCCCGAGGAGGCCGAGCGGACGCTGCGCGCGTTCGTCGGCCCGGCCGCGCAGGACGCCGAGGCCAACCACATCAGGATGCGCATCGGCCGCAGCCGCCGCCACTGGGTGAACAACTGCGTCGCGATCGGGCTGTCCAGCGGGTTCGTCGAGCCGCTGGAGTCCACCGGCATCTTCTTCATCCAGCACGGCATCGAGCAGCTGGTGAAGCACTTCCCGGACGCGCGCTGGGACGACGGTCTGCGCACCGCCTACAACAGGCTGGTCAACAACGTGATGGACGGCGTGCGCGAGTTCCTCGTCGTGCACTACTACGCCGCCAAGCGCCAGGACAACCAGTACTGGAAGGACACCAAGACCCGGCCGCTGCCCGACGGGCTGGCCGAGCGGCTGGAGCGCTGGCAGACCCGGTTGCCGGACAACGAGTCCGTGTTCCCGCATTACCACGGGTTCGAGTCCTACTCCTACGTGTGCATGCTGCTCGGCTTGGGCGGTCTTCCGCTGAAGTCCTCCCCCGCGCTGGGCCTGATGGACCCGTCGTCGGCCCAGCACGAGCTCAAGCTCGTCGCGGAACAGGCCGCGGAGCTCGCACGGACGTTGCCCACGCAGTACGAGTACTTCGCGCAGCTGCACCAGGCGAGGTGACGGCGGTGGTGCAGAACGGGATCCACCTGCTCGTGCTGCTGGCCGCGGTGTTCGCGGTCGCGTGGCTGGGCCGGCGCCTCGCGCGGCTGCTGCGGATGCCCACCGTGGTCGGGGAGATCGCGCTGAGCATCCTGCTCGGACCGGTGCTGCTGGCCGCGTTCGGCAGGGGCGTGTTCACCGCCGTGCTGCCCGCGGCCGTCACCGGTCCGCTGAAGCAGGTCGGTGAGGCGGGGCTGGTGCTGTTCCTCGTCGGCGTCGTGCACCACCTCGACCGAGGTGCGGGCGGGTGGCGCGGCCGGGCGCTGGGCCGGATCAGCCTCAGTGCGTTCGCGGTGCCGCTGCTGACCGGTCTCGTCTTCGCCGCCTGGGCGGTCTGGCTGGCACCAGCGGACGTGCGCGGCACCGCACCTGCCACCGCGCTGGTGATCATGCTCGCGGTCGCCATGTCCGTGACCGCGGTGCCGGTGCTCGCGCGCATCCTGGAGGAGCGCTCGGACCTGGGGCGGGCCTCAGCGCTGTCGATGATGGCGTCGGTGCTGATCGACACGCCGGCCTGGTTGCTGCTGACCGTCGCGCTCGGGCTCGCCGCCGGTGGTCTCGGCGGCGTGTGGCTCGCGTTCGCGACCATCGCCGCCGGCGGCCTCGTCGCGTGGGCCGGGCACCGGGCGCTCGGCTCGGCACCGGCCGAGGCGTTCGCCGCCGCACGGCCGCGCACGACCGCGCTCGTCCTCGCCGTCGTGGCGCTCGGTGCGGGAACGGCGGTGCACTCGCTCGGCCTCACGGCCATCTTCGGCGCGTTCCTCGTCGGTCTCACGGTGCCGGGGACCGAGGCGTGGTCGCGGGTCGTCACGCTGGTCAGCGGCGTGGGCCGGGCGTTCGTGCCGGTGTTCTTCGTGGTGGCCGGCGCGACGCTGTCCACCAGCGGGGTCTCCGCGTTCCCGTGGGTCGGCGTGGTGCTGGCGGTCGTGCTCGGCGTCGCGGGCAAGGTCGGCGGCGGGTACGCCGGTGCGCGCTGGGGCGGCGAGGACCGGGTCACCGCTCTGCGGGTGGGCGTGCTGGTGAACACCCGCGGGCTGACCGAGATCGTGGTGCTGCAGGTCGGTTTCACCGCCGGCCTGCTCACGCCCGGCCTGTTCGTCGCCCTGCTGGTGATGGCGCTGGTGACCACCGCGCTCACCGGCCCGCTGCTCGACCTCGTCACCCGGCGGGTCGGCGCGGCCCGAGAGGAGGTCCCGTTGTGAGCACCCAGTTCCGCTCGCTGATGGCGGCGTTCCCGACCGGTGTCGCGGTGGTGACCGCCTTCGACCGGGACGGCACGCCGTGGGGCATGACGGTGTCGTCGTTGTCGAGCGTGTCGCTGGACCCGCCGACGTTGCTGGTGTGCCTGCGGTACCTCAGCCCGACGCTGGACGCGTTGGTGCACAACGGTTCCTTCAGCGTGAACCTGCTGCACGACGGTGCCAGGCCGGCCGCGGAGCTGTTCTCGTCGGGCGACCCGTCGCGGTTCGAGCGGATCTCCTGGGAACGCCCGGAGTCCGTCGGCGGGCCGCACCTGGTCGACGACGCGCACGCCGCGGCGGACTGCGAGGTCGACCACATGCACCGCACCGGCACGCACGTGGTGGTGTTCGGCAGGGTGGCGCGGGTCGTGCACCGGTCGGCCGCGCAGCCGCTGCTCTACGGCCTGCGGCAGTACGCCTCCTGGCCGCAGATGGCGTGAGGAAGGGCCCCTGCCGCGGCAGGGGCCCTTCCTCGTCGTGCGTCAGTGCGAGCCGAGCAGCCACTCCGCGGTCACCCGGATCGCCGGGGCCTGCCAGTGCGCGTCGACCGGCGGGCTGATCTCGACCAGCCGGCTCGGGCAGGTGAGCGCCTCCACCGCGGTGCGCGACGAGGACACCGGCACCGCGGTCGGGCCGGTGCCGTGCACGACGAGGGTCGGGGCGGTGACCACCGGCAGCACGCCGCGCGGCTGCAACCAGAAGACCTCGTTCAGCATCGCCCTGCCGACGACGAACGTGTCGGAGACCCGCAGGTGCCCGTCGGCGAGCAGCGCGCGTGCCGCCTCCTCGCCCAGGAAACCGCGCGACCACGCGGGGTGGGCGTCGGCGAAGTGCTCCTGGTAGTCGATGAGCGGGTTGTACAGCACGACCTTCGCGACCTCGTCACCGCGCCGTGCGGCGTACCCGGCGGCGACACCGCCGGTCAGGCCGGTCGCGACGAGCGCGGCCGGACCCGCACCCACGTGGTCGCGCAGGTGTGCCAGCGCGGCGCTGATGACGTTGAGCAGACCGGACAGGCTGAGCTCCTGCTGGGTGCCCTCGCTGGCGCCGTGGCCGGGCAGGTCGACGCGCAGGGTGGCGACGCCGAGCTGGGCCAGTTCGGTGGCGAGCCGCAGGTAGAACCCGCCCTGGTCGCGGTCGGAGCCCTCGCCGTGCAGCAGCAGGGCCGTGCACCGCAGCTCTCCGGCGGGCAGGACGGTGGTCGCGGCCAACCGCAGGCCGTCGTGTCCGCGCACAGTGGTCGTGCGCTGGTCGAGATCAGCGGTGCGCACTGGCATGCCAGGCCTCCTCACGAGAGTTTGCCCCAGTGTCGGCGGTGGACGGAGCACCGCGCGCCCGTGACCGCGGAAACCGTTGTGTCGTGCGGTATGAACGGGTGAGGCCGGGGTGCGCTGGGGGATGTGGGGCCGTCCGCGGGAGCGCGACGATTCAGCCATGAGTCCGGTGCACACGAACGTACTGTCGGGCGTACCCCACTGGCAGCAGCGGCCCAAGCGCGTCACCGTGCTCGGCGCGGGGGTCGCCGGCCTGGTCGCGGCGCACGAGCTGGAGCGGCTGGGCCACAGCGTCCAGGTCCTGGAGGCACGGCTCGCGGTCGGCGGCCGGGTGCGCACGCACGGTTTCGTCGGCAGGGGCCCGCTCGCCGAGCTGGGTGCCATGCGCATCCCCGCCTCGCACCACCGGACCATGCAGTGGATCGACCTGCTCGGGCTGAGCGACCGGGTGCGGCAGTTCCGCACGCTGTTCTCCGACGACGCCAGCTACCTGGAGACCCGCTCCGGGCACTTCCGGGTGCGCGAGGCCACGAAGGTGCTGGTCGAGGAGTTCCGCGAGGGCCTGCCGCCCGGCGAGTACCGGGAGGAGTCCGTGCTCGCGGCGGCCTGGCTGACCGCCAGCGTCAACGCCGTCGCGCCCGGCGCGTTCCGCACCACCGTGCACAGCGACCTGAACCTCGAGCTGCTGGACCTGCTCGACGGCATCGACGTGCGGCCGTTCCTCGCGAGCACCGGCGGGGTGGAGCGGGTCGACGTCAACCGGTTCTTCGCGGGCAACCCGAAGTTCGCCGCGCGCAGCCGGCTCGCGCACTTCTTCGACGACATCACCGTCGAGACGTCCTCCGCGCTGTTCCGGCTGGAGGGCGGCATGGACCAGATCCCCGTGCGGCTGGCCGAACGCCTGCGCGGCCCGGTGCACCGCGGCCGCGAGGTGGTCGGCCTGCACGTGCGCCCGGACGGCGTGGTCGTGGAGACCCGGCGCGGCCTGGACGTCGTCGCGAGCCAGTGCGACTACGTGCTGTGCACCGTGCCGTTCTCGGTGGTGCGGCGGATGCGGCTGAGCGGGCTCGACGACGACAAGCTCGCGACCGTGCACGACATGCAGTACTGGCCGGCCACCAAGGTCGCGGTGCACTGCCGGGAACCGTTCTGGGAGAGCGACGGCATCAGCGGCGGCGGCTCGTTCACCGGCGGCCTGGTCCGCCAGACCTACTACCCGCCGGTCGAGAGCGACCCGCGGCTCGGCGCGGCCCTGCTCGCCAGCTACACCATCGGCCCGGACGCGGACGCGCTGGGGCAACTGCCCGCACAGCAACGCGAACGCGTGGTGCTGGACGAGCTGAGCCGCATCCACCCCGAGCTCAAGGCGCCGGGGATGGTGCTCGACGTGGTGACCCAGGCGTGGGGCGAGGACTTCTCCAGCATGGGCGCCGCGTCGGTGCGGTGGAGCAAGGACGTCGCGACCTCCGAGGAGGAACGGGCGCTGGCGGCCGCACCGCAGGGCACGCTGTTCTTCGCCGGTGAGCACTGCTCCACCTACCCGGCCTGGATCGAGGGCGCGATCGAGTCCGGTCTGGCCGCGGCGCAGGAGATCCACGCGGCCACCCCGCTCGAACGCCCGCTGGCGGCGTCCGGCTACCGCCGCATGCGCGGTGGTGCGGCATGAACGACGGCACGAGCCACGACGCGAACCGCGGCATGAACGACGGAACGGACCACGGCGTGAGCCGCGGCATGAACGACGGCACGAACCGCGGCGCGCACCACGGCACGAGTCACAGCACGAACATCGAGGAGAACACCGTGCTCGACACCGAGGTCGTCATCGTCGGCGGCGGTCCGACCGGCATGGCCACCGCGCTGGAGCTGCGGTCCCGCGGCGTGGACTTCGTCCTCGTGGAAGCCGGTGACGGCAGCGTCAGCCACCCCAAGGTCTCCAGCATCGGGCCGCGGTCCATGGAGTTCTTCCGCCGCTGGGGCATCGCCGACGACATCCGCCACTCGGGCTGGCCGGAGGACCACCCGCTGGACTGCGTGTGGACCACCCGCATCGGCGGCCACGAGCTGTTCCGGCTGGACCGCCACACGATGGGCACCCGCCCCGACTTCCGGCACACCCCGGAACCGGACGCGATCTGCCCGCAGCACTGGCTCGGTCCGTTGCTGCGCAAGGCGGTCGGCGTGCACCCGGACGGACCGGTGCGGATGAGCACGCGGCTGGAGTCGTTCACCCAGGACCCGGCCGGTGTCCTCGCGGTGCTGAGCGACGGCACGTCGGTGCGGTCGCGGTACCTGGTCGCGTGTGACGGCGCGAGCTCGCCGATCCGCAAGCAGCTCGGGATCGCCGCCCCGCCGGTGCACGACACGCTCGTGTTCCGCAACATCCTGTTCCAGGCGCCGGAACTGCGTGAGCGGCTGGGGTCCGCGGTCGCGAACTTCTACTACCTGATGATCTCCTCGGCGCTGCGGTTCCCGGTCCGCGCGCTGGACGGGCGCGGGCTGTACCGGCTGACCGTCGGCCTGCAGGGGTCGCCGGAGTCGACGCAGGACGCCGAGACGCTGGTGCGCACGGCGATCGCGTTCGACACGCCGGTGGAGGTGTTGTCCGACAACGAATGGCACCTCGTGCACCGGGTGGCGGAGAACTTCCGCTCCGGGCGCGTCTTCCTCGTCGGCGACTCGGCGCACACGCTGTCGCCGTCGGGCGGTTTCGGCATGAACACCGGCATCTGCGGTGCCGCCGACCTCGGCTGGAAGCTCGCAGCGGAACTGCGCGGCTGGGCCGGACCGGGTCTGCTCGACAGCTACGCGCTGGAACGTCAGCCCGTGGCGTTCGAGGGACTGGAGGAGGCCAACCGCAACCTGGAACGGGCGATGCGGCGCGAGGTCCCGCCCTTCCTGAACGACGACACCCCGCAGGGCGCGGCGATGCGGGCGAAGATCAGCGAGGGCCTTCAGCGCGGCGGCGTGGCCCGCGAGTTCGACGCGCCGGAGATCCACCTCGGCTTCACCTACGCCGGGTCACCGCTCGTGATCGACGACCCCACGGCCGAGAACGTCGAGGACCGCAGGCCCAACACCCGGCCGGGTTCCCGCGCACCGCACGCGTGGGTGAAGGAGTCGATGTCCACATTGGACCTGTTCGGGGACGGGTTCGTGCTCGTGCACTTCGCAGACTCCGACCGGCTCGGCGAGTTCACGGCGGCGTTCGAGTCGCGCGGAATCCCGTTCAGCGCGGTGCGGCTGGACCAGCCGGAGATCGCGCAGGCCTACGAGCGGCCGTTCGTCCTGGTGCGGCCGGACGGGCACGTGGCGTGGCGCGGCACCGAGCTGCCCGCGGACGCCGGTTCCGTGGCGGACGTCGTGCGCGGAGGTGCGCGGTGAAGCCGTTCTCGTTGCGGGACTGGTCGGACGCCGACCTGCGCGACCCGTTCCCGGTGTTCGCGCGGTACCTGGCCGCCGGACCCGTGCACTTCGCGGACGGCACCTGCTACGTGTTCGGCCACGACGCCGCCGTGCAGGTGCTGACCTCCTCCGCGTTCGGCCGCCGTTCCCCCTCGGGCGGGGGCAGTCCGGTGACGCGGTCGTCGGCGTTGCGCACGATGGTCGAGAACTGGCTGGTGTTCCTCGACCCGCCGCGGCACACCGAGCTGAGGTCGGTGCTGACCAAGGAGTTCTCGCCCTCGGTCGTCACGAACCTCCGGCCGCGGATCGCCGCCATCGCCGAAGAGCTCCTGACCGGCCTGCCGATGACGTTCGACCTGGTGGAGCGGTTCGCAGCCCCGCTGCCGATCCTGGTGATCTCCGAGCTGCTCGGCGTACCGCGCGCGGACTGGGGGTGGCTGCGCGCGATGGCCGTCGACCTCCAGCAGGCCAGCAGCGTCCGCGCGGCGGCCAACCCGGACGCGCACGCCGTCGCCGACCGCGCCGCCCAGGAGCTGCGCGACTACTTCCTGACACTGGTGGAGAAACGCCGGTCCGACCCCGGCGACGACCTGGTGTCGCTGCTGGTGTCGGCCCAGACGCGCGGCGAACCGCTGTCCTCGGACGAGATCGTCGGCACCTGCGTGCACCTGATGACCGCCGGGCACGAGACCACGACCAACGTCCTGGCCAAGTCCGTGCTGGCACTGGCCGCCCGCCCGGCCGCGCTGGCCGAGCTGCGCCGCGGCGTGACCCCGGCGGCCGTCGAGGAGCTGGTCCGGTTCGACCCGCCCGTGCAGGCGGTCGGCCGCTGGGCCCACGAGGACGCCGTCGTCGCGGGCTACCCCATCCCGGCCGGCGCCAAGGTGATGGTGGTGCTCGGTGCGGCCAACCGCGACCCCGCACGGTTCACCGCACCCGACTCGCTGCTGTTCGACCGCCCCGGCGGCCGCAACACCGGCTTCGGCCTCGGCATCCACTACTGCCTCGGCGCCACCCTCGCCCGCGCCGAGCTGGAGATCGGCCTCGGCCTGCTCCTGCCCGCGCTGGGCGGCTTCAGCACGGGCGAGGTGGAGTTCCCGCACGACATCGTGTTCCACGGCCCGCACCGCGTGGTCGTGACGCGGCGCGGCTGATCACCTCCTGCGGCCGGCGACCAGGGCGGCGCCGGCCAGCAGGGTCAGCACGCCGAAGGCGATGGTGACGGCGATGCCGAGGCCGAGGACCTGCGAGCCCACGTTGCCGATCAGGAAGAAGACGAGTGCGGTCCAGAGCAGGGCACGGGTCGCGCTGTTGTTCGTTCGGGTGTTCGTCATGCCGGAAACGCTAGTGACCAGGGGGTTCCGTGAGGATCCCGCCAGCTGCCGGGTTCGGGGTGGAGCAGGCTCCACCTCACCCCGGCTGCCGGAGCAACCTGCGCCCCCACACCACCCCGGCCGCCGCCAGCACCAGCCAGGCCGCCCCGGCTGCGACCGACCGGGGTGAGCCGAGGTCGAGCACGGCGTCACCGAGGAACGCGGCCACCAGCGTCGTGGGCACCAGCCCGATCGCGGTGCCCAGCCCGAACGACACCGGCCGCACCGCCGTGACGCCGGCGCCGTAGTTCGACGCGGCGAACGGCACGACGGGCAGCAGCCGCAGCACGACCGTGGCCGCGAGCCCGTTCGTGGCGAACACCTCGTCCAGCACCCGCAACCGCCCGCTGCCCAGCCTGCGCGCCACCGCCTCGCGTCCCAGCAGGCGACCGGCCCAGAAGGAGATCAGGGCACCCGCGGTGAACGCGACGACCGCCAGCGCCGCACCGGTGACGACCCCGAACAGCAGCCCGGACACCGTGGCCAGGACGGGTTTGGGGAAGAACAGCGGCGTGCCGAGTGCCCCGAACGCCAGGAACGCGAGCGGTGCCCACGGGCCCAGCGCCCGCATCGACGTGCGCAGCTCGGCCACGTCGGGCAGGTCGGCCAGCGCGGCGGTGACGACGAGGGCGACGACCAGGACCGCCAGCACCAGGGCACGCACGTCACGCATGGAGGCTCTTCTCACCCGGTGCCGATCTCCTCGTCGGTCAGCCCGGCCACCACGGCCTCGGCCGGCGCGACCAGCTGCTCCTGCCCGACCGGCGACATGGCCCAACTGTGTCAGAACGTCCAGACCGCGTGCCTGCCCGGGCCCACGACCAGCGTGGAGTTGCCGATGCGCTCCTCGTGCCGCGCGACGCCGCGGTTCAGCGCGAACTCGATCCGCTTGAGCCCGGTCTGGCCCATCCGCACCTTGTCGAACCGCATGGTGGTGCCGCCGCGCAACGCCGTGACGCCACCGGCGTCGGCCTTGAGCTTGAACCCCCCTGCCCGCAGCAGCGGCACGGTGCTCGCGAAGTCCCGTTCGGTGACGGCGAGCCGGACGAACGTGATGTCGCGCATCAGGCGGTCGCGGTAGTTGTCCGGCAGGTAGCGCTCGCGGCCGACGTCACCGGGATAGCGGGCGGGCTGGGTCTGGCCGCGCGGGTCGGCGAAGTACTCGTCGCGGTACTCCATCGCCCACGCGCCGAAGCGGTCGTACTGCTCGAAGCCGAGCACCGCGTCGAACCACGGCACCGGCACGTGGTCGCCGAAGTCGCGGGTCTGCACGAACTCGAACGGCGGCACACCGGAGGCGGCCAGGCGGGAGCGCACGGCCGTGATGTCGCCGTCGTGCTCGGTCGACAGGCCCAGGCCCGCCGAGCCGAGCAGGCCGTCCTGGCCGGGGACGTCGCCGACGCCGAAGATCTCCAGGTAGGTCTCGCGGCCGCGCAGGTAGCGGCCGGTCCACACCTCACCGCCCGCGCCGGTCGTGGTCCGGACCTCGAAGTCGGCGAACGCCCTCAGGTAGGCGGAGTGCTCGACCGCGTCGGCCGTGACGCGGTCGTAGGTGCCCCACGCGTGGTTGTAGAAGAGCAGCTGCCGCTCCCCCGCCTGTGCGGTCCCGCCGGACACCACCGCGAGCAGTGCGGCCAAGATCATGGATACCGTGCGCCGAATCCCCATGGTGGGATCGTAGGAAGACCCGCTCGACCCGGACTCAAGTCAAACCAAGGGGGAACAGTTGCCGGACGCCAGCTGGCCGGTCCTCGCTCCGCTGCTCCAGGCCGCGACCGCGGGACGTGACCTGCTCGACGACACCCTCCGCCGCCTCGGGCCGGACGCGGTCACCGCGGCGCTGCTGGCCGAGATCGGCGAGGTGGAGCACGACGTCCGCCTGGACCTGCACTTCGACGGCGTCACGACGAGCCACTTGCGCACCGGCGCCGACCTCGTCGTCTCCCTGGACCTCGCCGACGCCGTCCGCACCCTCTACGGCACCGAGCGGCGGTGGCCGAGCCTCGCGGTCAGCACCCCCTCCGCCGGGCTCGACGAGGGCGGCGTGGGCGCGTGGTTCCGCGGCCGCCGCGACTACCCGGCGGCCGTCGAGGCGGTGCTCACCGCGCTGCGCCCGCCGCAGGAGGACCTCGGCGCGCTGGCCGTGCGGTTCGGCTCGGACAAGTGGGGCGACCTGCACTGGTACACCCAGCACTACGAACGCCACTTCGCCCGCCTGCGCACCGAACCGGTGCGGGTGCTGGAGATCGGCATCGGCGGCTACGACGACCCGGACAGCGGCGGTGCCTCGCTGCGGATGTGGCAGCGCTACTTCCGGCGCGGCCTGGTCCACGGCCTCGACATCACGGCGAAACCCGGCGTGACCGGCCCGCGGATCACGACCGTGCAGGGCGACCAGTCCGACGCGGCGTTCCTCGACGCGCTGGGCACGCGGCTCGGCCCGTTCGACGTGGTGATCGACGACGGCAGCCACCTCAACGACCACGTGCGGACGTCGTTCCACGCCCTGTTCCCGCACGTGCGCGCCGGCGGGCTGTACGTGGTCGAGGACCTGCAGACCGCGTACTGGCCGAGCTGGGGCGGCGCTCCCGACGGCGGCGTCGGCACGTCGATCGGGATGCTGAAGTCCTTCGTGGACGGCCTGAACCTGGCCGAGGTGGCCGACCCGCGGGTGAACGGCGGGTACGTGCAGCGCAACATCAGCGGGATCTCGTTCCACCACAACATCGCGTTCGTCGAGAAAGGACTCAACGCGGAAGAGGGCGGTCCGGAGTTCCTGCGGACGCTCTGCTGACCGACGGCGGGTACCACGCGCTTCGGCGTGCTCACCGGCGGGTGCCAGCGCCGGTCGGCCCGCAGCACCTGGTGCACCAGCACCACGTCCGGGCGGGCACGGGTGCGGCCCACCGGTGCTCCGGTTGCAGCGCCTCCACCACCCGGAGCACCCGCCAGGACAGGTCCTGGCGGGTGAGGTCCACCCCGGTGCCGGGTACGGCGTGCAGCCACACCGCCTGCCGGGCCACTCCTCCGCCGCCGCGTTCGGCGACGGTCCTGGCGAGCCGCTCCAGCCGGTCGACGAACAGCCCGCCGCCGTCCGTCAGCTGTCCCCGATGTGCCCTCAGCGCGATCCGGCGCGCCTTCGCGATCCCCACCGGGACAGTGAACCCCGGATCACGGGATCCAGTGGTTGCCGCTCACCGTGATCATCACCTGCAGCTGGATGCTCGCGCCGAAGTAGGTGTCGGTGTTGATCGGCGTGGCGAGCATCTTGGCCCACAGCGCGTCCAGCCACGCCTGGCTGCCGGGGTCCGTGGTGGCCGCGACCGCGAACGGCGCCACGAACGCCGCGTCGCTGCCGCTGTTGATCTGCGTGCCGCTGAGCTGGTAGCCGATCGCGATCCTGCCGGGGTCGCCACCGGTCTTGCCCTTGATCCACGAGTTGAGCTTGCGGGCCGCTGCCAGCGACTTCGCGTCACCGGTCAGCGCCGCGTCCGCGCCGATGCGCCACGGGTCGCGGCACGCGTTGTACCAGTACTTGCCGTCGGTCGCCGCCTCCTCCAGCATCTCGCCGACGGCGGGCTTGGCCGTGGAGTTCGTGTCCTGCACGAAGTCCGGCAGCAGACCGGTGCCCGCCGCGTAGTTGGCCTGCAGGTTCGCGATCAGGTCCTGGTGCTTCGCGCGGATCGTGTCCCACGCCGCGTCACCGGTCGCCTTGCGGAACGCCCGGAAGTGGTCGCTCATCCAGTCCGACGACCGGGAACCGTAGTACTGCCTGCTGTTGCCCGAGGTGGACCAGTCGCCCATGAGCAGCAGGTTCGTGTTCGGGTTGACCAGGCTCTTCTTGATGGCGCCGATGTTCTTCAGCGCGATCTGCCGGTAGTTGTAGGTGCCCGCGCTGCCCCACTGCCGGTCGGCGAGCAGCAGGCCGTAGGCGGTGTCCATGTCGCCGTCGGTCGCGCTGTCGCTGCCGTTGACGCTGCGGCAGGCGGTGTCCTGTTCGGACGCGAGCAGGTCGGGGTTGTTCGCCGACGGGTGCGCGAGCTTGTACTTCAGCAGGCCGTCGAAGATCTTCTTCGCGTCCGGGTCGGCGCCGGCCATGGTCGCGGTGATGACCATGCCGTAGCCCTGGGCCTCGGCCACGTACGGGAACGCCGCGTCCGGCGAGATGACCTGGTACCAGCCGTTGCCGCAGTTCTGCTTCACGAACGCCGACTTCCAGCGCTGGTAGTAGTCGACGATCTTCGCGTCCAGCGCCGACGTGCTGCCGGAGGGCCGCAGCACCCCGGCCGCGTACGGGGTCTGCCTGCTGCCGAACGGGTAGCCGAGCCCGGACGACGGCGGTGACGTGGTGGTGGTCGGCGGTGTCGTCGGCGGGGTGGTGCCGTCCGCGCTGCCGTAGACCTCCAGCTCCCACAACGAGTAGCCGTACGCCGTGCCGCGGGCCGTGCCGTAGACCCGCACGTACCGGCCGGAGCCGGACACGGTCAGGTCGTCGGTGCCGCCGTCACCGGAGCTCGTCGAGTAGACGTCGCTCCACGCCGAGCCGTCCGGTGAGGTCTGCACGCGGTACGCCCTGGCGTACGCGGCCTCCCAGCTCAGCCTGACCCGGCTGATGGCGTGGGTGGAGCCGAGGTCGACCCGCAACCACTCCGGGTCGTGCCCTTCCACCGACGCCCAGCGGGTCGACGTGCTGCCGTCGACCGCCTTCGCCGCCTCGAACCCGGTCCCCTCGGTCGAGGAGGCCAGCACCGCCTTGCCGCGGGAGACCAGCGGGTCCGCCGCCGACGCACTGGTCACCCCCGCGATGAGGAGACCGAGCACGAGCCCGACCGCCCCGACTGCCGTCGTCGTCCTGCCGCCCACGACCGCCTCCAGCAAATGGTTAACAAAGCTGACAATGCGAGTGGTTGGCGACGCTAGGCAGGTCAGCGGCCTCGGACAAGGGTCAGGACCGGTTGTTGCGCGTTCGGACAGTGCTCAGCCTCTGGCGCTCAGCCTCTGGCGCCCAAGTCCCAGACCCGCCACCCTTCGACGCCGGCCGCAGACGCCCGACCGCCGAGCAGCCGACTCCGAACGTCCGGCCCCGGACGTTCAGCCCGCCCAGACCGCCCGCACGGCTTCGGCGACCGACTCCGCCTGGGCGTACCCCGCCTCGGCCGCGGGTCGCCGCCGGGCCGGGTCCAGCAGGTTCTTCCCGATCGCCGCGAGCGCCGCGGCGTCGGGGCTGAGCACGATCGACGGCACGCCCAGCCGCTCGGCCTGCGCCTGCGGGGTCGCCGCCTTCGACATGGCCCGCGCCAGCGGCGCCACCACGACCACCCGCTCGCACCCGGCGGCGAGGTCCACGTTGGCCACCGACCGCATCCCGCCGTCCATGTACCGGCGGCCACCGATCGTGACCGGCGGCCACACCAGCGGCACCGCGCAGGAGGAGGCCACCGCGTCCACCAGCGGCACCCCGCTGTCCCGGTCGAAGGCGACGAACCGGCCGTCGGCGGTGTCCACGGCGGTCACCTTCAACGCGCGTTCGGGCCACTCCCTGGTGGACAGCCGGCTCTCGAACACCGCGCGCCGCGACTCCTCCGACGGCGTCGACGCGCGCAGCGCCGCCCTGCCCAGCCGGGCGCGTTTGACGGCGCCGGAACCGGGTAGCGCGTGGGAAAGCGCGTACCGCGCGATCATCCAGCCGGTCAGCCTCGCCGGCAGCTCCCCGTCCGGCGGCAGCAGCTGGCTCGCGTACAGCTCGTCCGGCGCGACCCCTCCGGCCAGCTGGGTGGCGACGACCGAACCGGCCGACGTCCCCACGAGCAGGTCCGCCGCCGCCAGGTCGATCCCCCGCTCGGCGAGGCCGTGCAGAAGGCCTGTCTCCCAAGCGATCCCGGTGACACCGCCACCGCCGAGCACCAACGCGCGTCCGCCAGTCATCCGACCATCTTATTTGGTGGGACGGTTTCCTGACCCGTGGTCGGCCACGGTAGACTTCCGGCGATGTCGAGAAGCGCTGCAACGGGCCTCGCGGCCTGCCACGCTCGGCGTCGAGTCACCACGCAACAAGGGCGCTTCCGACTACTCGGGAGCGCGCGTGAGTGATCTCAGGGCCCTGCTGAACCAGCGGATCGCAGTCCTCGACGGGGCCTGGGGCACGATGTTCCAGCAGGCGGGTCTCACGCCGGCGGACTACCGCGGCACCGAGTTCGGCGACCACCACATGGACGTCACCGGCGACCCGGACCTGCTCAACCTCACCCGCCCCGACCTGGTGCTCGACGTGCACCGGCAGTACCTCGCGGCGGGCGCGGACATCACGACGACGAACACGTTCACCGCCACCTCGATCGGCCAGGCCGACTACGGGCTGCAGGACCGGGTGCGCGACATGAACCTCGCCGGCGCCCGGCTCGCGCGGCAGGCGGCGGAGGAGTTCGGCGGGAGGTTCGTGGCCGGCTCGGTCGGCCCGCTCAACGTCACGCTCAGCCTGTCGCCCAAGGTCGAGGACCCCGCCTACCGGGCCGTCAGCTACCAGCAGGTCGAGGACTCCTACGCCGAGCAGATCGCGGCGCTGCGCGACGGCGGCGTCGACCTGCTGCTCATCGAGACGATCTTCGACACGCTCAACTGCAAGGCCGCCATCACCGCCGCCCGCAAGGTCGCCCCCGAGCTGCCGCTGTGGATCTCGGTGACGATCGTCGACCTGAGCGGCCGGACCCTGTCCGGGCAGACCGTCGAGGCGTTCTGGAGCTCGGTCGAGCACGCGGAGCCGCTGGTCGTGGGCGTGAACTGCTCGCTGGGCGCCGCCGAGATGCGCCCGCACGTGGCCGAGCTCGCGCAGAAGGCCGGCACGTTCGTGGCCTCGCACCCCAACGCCGGCCTGCCCAACGCGTTCGGCGGCTACGACGAGACGCCTGAGCAGACCGCGGCCCTGCTCGGCGAGTTCGCGCGGGCGGGCATCGTCAACGTCGTCGGCGGCTGCTGCGGCACCTCCCCCGACCACATCAGGGCCATCGCCGGCGCCGTGCGGGACCAGGCGCCGCGCGCGGTGCCCGAGGCGCGTCACACCACCCGCTTCAGCGGCCTGGAGACGTTCGAGATCGGCGCCGACACCGGGTTCGTCATGATCGGTGAGCGCACGAACGTCACCGGCTCGGCGAAGTTCCGCAGGCTGATCGAGGCCGACGACCACCAGTCGGCCCTCGCGGTGGCGCTGGACCAGGTCCGCGGCGGCGCGAACCTCCTCGACGTGAACATGGACGCCGACCTGCTCGACGGTGAGCAGGCGATGACGACGTTCCTGAACCTCATCGCCACCGAGCCGGAGATCGCGCGGATCCCGGTCATGATCGACAGCTCCCGCTGGGACGTGCTGCAGGCAGGTCTGCGGTGTGTGCAGGGCAAGGGCGTGGTCAACTCGATCAGCCTCAAGGAGGGCGAGGAGCCGTTCCTGGCGCAGGCCCGCGTCATCCGCGACTTCGGCGCCGGCGTCGTGGTCATGGCGTTCGACGAGCAGGGCCAGGCCGACACGACCGAGCGCAAGGTCGAGATCTGCGCCCGCGCCTACGACCTGCTCACCCGCGAGGCCGGCTTCCCGGCGCAGGACATCATCTTCGACCCGAACGTGCTCGCGGTCGCGACCGGCATCGAGGAGCACAACGGCTACGCCAGGGCGTTCATCGACGCCCTGCCGCTGATCAAGGAGCGCTGTCCGGGCGCGCGCACCAGCGGTGGCATCTCGAACCTGTCGTTCTCCTTCCGCGGCAACGACGTCGTCCGCGAGGCGATGCACTCCGCGTTCCTGTTCCACGCCGTCAAGGCGGGCCTGGACATGGGCATCGTCAACGCGGGCCAGCTCGTCGTCTACGAGGACATCCCCGCCGACCTGCTGGAGCTGGTCGAGGACGTCATCTTCAACCGCCGCGAGGACGCCACCGACCGGCTCGTCACGCACGCGGAGACGGTCAAGGGCCCCGGTCAGAAGCGCGTCGTCGACCTGTCGTGGCGCGAGGCCCCGGTCGCCAAGCGGCTGGAGCACGCGATCCTGCACGGCGTCGTCGACTTCGTCGAGGAGGACACCGAGGAGGCCCGCCAGGCCCTGCCCCGGCCGCTCGACGTGATCGAGGGCCCGCTGATGGACGGCATGAAGGTCGTCGGCGACCTGTTCGGCGCGGGCAAGATGTTCCTGCCGCAGGTGGTGAAGAGCGCGCGGGTGATGAAGCGCGCGGTCGCCTACCTGGAGCCGTTCATGGAGAACGAGCCGTCGTCGTCCGCGGGTGGCAACGGCAAGGTCGTGCTCGCCACCGTCAAGGGCGACGTGCACGACATCGGCAAGAACATCGTCGGCGTCGTGCTGGGCTGCAACAACTACGACGTCATCGACCTCGGCGTGATGGTGCCGGCCGCCAAGATCCTCGACACCGCGATCAAGGAGCACGCCGACGTCATCGGCCTGTCCGGGCTGATCACGCCGTCGCTGGACGAGATGGTCGCCGTGGCCGAGGAGATGCAGCGGCGCGGCATGAAGCTGCCGCTGCTGATCGGCGGCGCCACGACCTCCCGGCAGCACACCGCCGTGAAGATCGCCCCGGTCTACGACGAGCCGGTCGTGCACGTGCTGGACGCCTCACGGGTCGTCGGCGTGGTGTCCGACCTGCGCGACGACCGCCGCGGGCACGAGCTGAACCTCGCCAACCGCGCCGAGCAGGCCCGGTTGCGCGAGCAGCACGAGAACCGCAGGCAGGTGCCGCTGCTCGCCATCGCCGACGCGCGCGCCAACGCCGAGCGGGTCGACTTCTCCGAGCTGCCCGCCCCCGCGTTCACCGGCACCCGCGTGCTGACGCCGTCGGTGGCGGAGCTGCGCGAGTACGTCGACTGGACGTTCCTGTTCCTGGCCTGGGAGCTCAAGGGCAAGTTCCCGGCGATCCTGGAGCAGCCGGTCGCCCGCGAGCTCTACGACGACGCCACGGCGCTGCTCGACGAGATCATCGCGAACGACTCGTTCCAGCCGCGCGGTGTGCACGGCTTCTGGCCGGCGCACTCCGAGGGCGACGACATCGTCGTGGAGGTCGGCGCGGAGACCGTGACGTGGCCGATGCTGCGCCAGCAGACGCAGAAGCCGCTCTCCCGCCCGAATCGCTGCCTGGCCGACTACGTGGCGCCTCAGGGCGACCACGTCGGCGGGTTCGCGGTGACCGTGCTCGGCGCGGACGAGCTGGCCGCGACCTACGAGGCGAAGAACGACGACTACCGGGCGATCATGGTCAAGGCGCTGGCCGACCGGCTCGCCGAGGCGTTCGCCGAGTGGATCCACCTGCGGGCGCGCCGCGACTGGTTCGAGCCGGACGCGGCGCCCGAGCTCGCCGACCTGCACGCCGAGCGCTTCCGCGGCATCCGGCCCGCGCTGGGCTACCCGGCCTGCCCTGACCACACCGTCAAGCGCGAGCTGTTCGACCTGCTCGACGCCGGGCGGATCGGCGTGAGCCTCACCGAGTCGTTCGCCATGAACCCCGCCGCCAGCGTGAGCGGGATGATCTTCCAGCACCCGGAGGCGAAGTACTTCACCGTCGGGCGGCTGGGCCGCGACCAGGTCGAGGACTACGCGCTGCGGCGCGGCCGGCCGGTGGCCGAGGTGGAGCAGTGGCTGCGCCCGAACCTGGGTTATGACCCGTCCTGACGGAAAGGCGCACCGGTAATGTGAAAGCGCTTCCCGTCCAGGAGTGCGCTGTCCCCATTTCACATCGGTCGAGGTAGCATCGGCCGCTCTGGAGATCAACCGTTCCGTCGGTCGAGCGAGCCCGAGGTCTGCGATGCGTACTGCGGGGCTGGTGGCGGGCCTGCTGGGCCTGGTGGCCGCCGGCACCGTCGCCACCACCGGCTGCGGTGCCGCCGCGAGCTCGTCGGCGTTGCCGCACGTCGGGTTCGTGGTCAAGCGCACGGGCGGGTCGTTCGCACAGGAGATGACCAGCGGGTTCCACGAGGGCGTCGGCCGGGTCGGCGGGGTGAGCGCGACCGTCACGGGACCCTCCGGCCACGACGGGCACAGGGAAGTCGAGTTGTTCCGGGATCTGTCACGGACGGCGAAAGGCGGTGTCGCCGTCGCCACGTCCGAACCCGCGCTGATGGCGCCGTCCATCACCGCGGCCTTGCGCGAACACCTCTCCGTCGTCGGTGTGGACATGCGACTCGGGTCGAGCTCCGGGGTGGGGCTCCACATCGGTAACGACAACTACGAGCTCGGCGAAAAGCTGGCTGACGAGTTGATGCGCCGATTGCCCTCGGACGCGACCGGTTCGGTGGTGCTGGGAAACGCCACTCCGGGACTGGCCGGGTTCGACGACCGGGCCGACGGAATCCGTGGGCGGTTCGCCGAGAAACTACCGGGAGTGCGGGTGCTGGGGCCGTTCGACACGCAGCGCGACGACGAGGCGAACCTCGACGCGTGGCGACGGCTCGCGGCGGCCAACCCCGGCGCACTGGCTTTCGTGGGGACCGGAGACTGCGACGGGTTCAACCTCGCCGCGATCAAGACCGAGAAGTCGGCGAGGTGGCTGGTGGGCGGGTTCGGGGTCGACCCTCGGACGTTGCAGGCGGTGCGGGACGGCGTCGTGGTGGCGTCGGTCTCGCCGGAGCACTACCTCAAGGGCGCGGTCGCCGGGTGGCTGCTCGCCCGGCAGGCCAGAGGCGGCGCGGAGTTACCCGAGGGGTGGGTGTTCACCCCGGGACTGGCGGTCACGACGGCGAACCTCGACGAGGTCCTGCACCGGCAGGAGTCGGAGCAGGCGCGCGAGCAGTGGTTCCGGCCCCAGCTCGACGCCTTCGTCGAGGACCCCGCGAGCTGGTTGCGACCGTTGGAGCAGGCACGGTGAGGCTTTGGGAGAGCCGCGCCACCGCACGGGTGGCGACGGTGGGGCTGACGGCCGGGCTGCTGGCACTGGCCGGGCTGGCGTTGTGGAGCAGCATCAGCGCGCAGATCACGACCGCGCAGGTGCGCCAGTTCAACGAGACCAGCGAGCGCTGGAGCCGGGTGCTCGAACACATCAACATCACCGACAACGCGCTGCGCGACCTGCAGCTCAAGCGCACCGAGCTGACCGTCGAGCCGTTGCGGAACTCGGTCGGCGCCGCCCGCGGCGAGCTGGAGTGGCTGCAGGCCAACGGAACCCCGTCGGACGTCGCGGTGGCCACGCGCCTGCTGCCGCTGTACGACACGACGACGGAGACGCTGCGCAAGGTGCTCGCCGGTGACGACCCCGCGCAGGTCGACCAGGCCGGGTTCGCGCACTCCTCGCTGCGCCGCCAGGTCTCCACGACGATCGGTGCCAAGCAGCTCGACACCACCGACTACCTGCGCGCGGCGGACGAGAAGAACACCCGGCTGCGGGTCGCGCAGATCGCGGCGTTCGCGCTGGACGCGTTCCTGGTGGGCCTGTTCGGCATGGTGCTGCTCGGCCACCGCCGCAAGATCCTGCGCCAGGCCGCGAAGAACGAGCACGAGGCGCACCACGACGCGTTGACCGGTCTCGCGAACCGGACGCTGCTGGCGCGCCGGATGGAGCAGGTCGTCGCCAAGGCGCACAAGAAGAACGAGCCGCTGGCGTTGCTGATCGTGGACCTCGACCGGTTCAAGGAGGTCAACGACTCGCTCGGGCACCACGTCGGTGACCTGCTGCTGCGCCAGGTGGCCAACCGGCTGTCGTGGGCGGTGCGCGACACCGACCTCGTGGCCCGCCTGGGCGGCGACGAGTTCGCGGTGCTGCTGCCCGGCGTCGGCTCGGCGGACAACGCGCGGATGGTCGCGGACAAGATCCTCACGGCGCTGGCGATGCCGGTGATCCTGGAGGGCCTGGAGCTGGAGATCGCGGGCAGCGTCGGCGTGGCCCTGTGCCCGGACGACTCCCTGGACGGCCACGAGCTGCTGCGGCACGCGGACATCGCGATGTACGCGGCCAAGCGCGACAAGTCCGGTGTGGCCGTGTACGACGCCCGCCTGCACGAGCGCGGTGCCTCGCAGCTCACGGCCGTGACGGAGCTGCGGCACGCGATCGACCGCGGTGAGCTGTTCCTGCACTACCAGCCCAAGGCGCTGGCCGACACGGGCGCGGTGTGCGGCGTCGAGGCGCTGGCGCGCTGGCAGCACCCGACCCGCGGCCTGGTGCGCCCGGACGAGTTCATCCCGGTCGCCGAGGAGAACGGCCTGATCGAGCCGCTGACCCGGTACGTGATCGACGCGGCGCTGCGCCAGTGCCGCACCTGGTCGGACGCGGGCTGGGAGGTGCCGGTGTCGGTGAACGTGGGCGCCGCCTGCCTGCTGCACACCGAGTTCCCCGGCGACGTGGCCGACCTGATCAAGCGCCACGGCCTGCCCGCCAGGCTGCTGACGCTGGAGATCACCGAGTCCGCGATCATCTCCGACCCGGACCGCGCCGTGGACGTGCTGCGCGGCCTGACCGAGCTGGGCGTGCGGCTGTCGATCGACGACTTCGGCACCGGCTACTCGTCGATCTCCTACCTGCGCAGCATGCGGGTGCACGAGATGAAGCTCGACCGTTCGTTCGTCACGCACATGTGCACCGACGCCGGTGACTCGGCGATCGTGCACGCCCTGGTCGCCCTGGCCCGCAACTTCGGCCTGCAGGCCGTGGCGGAGGGCGTGGAGGACCAGGACACCTGGACGGCGCTGGCCGAGGCCGGCTGCGACGTGGTGCAGGGCTACTTCCTCAGCGAGCCGTTGCCCGCCGAGGACGTGGTGGCCTGGCTGGGCGACCGAGCCGCAGCCGCCCACGCTTAGCCCGCATCTGCGAGTACCACCAACTCAAGATCATCCAGCACTTTTCCACTGCCAACCTGTTCGGTGTTCGACGAACGGGTTGGCAGTGGAAAAGTGCGGTTTGCGGGGTGGTTGGTGGTACTTGCAGATGCCGGTCAGGCGCGGGAGCGCCAGGTGTCGATCAACGGCTTCATGAAGTCGACGATCTGCGGCAGCTGCGGCGCGACCACGAGGTAGGCGACGGCGCGCAGAGCGGCGACGGCGTTGACGAACGCCAGCACGTCGGCGTCCAGCTCGCGGAGGCCGTGGGTGCGGGCGCCGCGGTTGTAGGCGGCTTCGAGGTCGGGGCCGAGGGAGGCGAGGTCCCACTCGACCGGCCCGTACGTGACGAGCTCGAAGTCGGAGAACAACGGGCCGGTCGTGCTCGCGAAGATGTTCGCGGGCGGGCAGTCGCCGTGGATCGGCTGCAGTTCTACGCCGGGAAAGCGCTTCTCGAACTCGGCCTGGGAACGCACCACCGGTTCGAGCTCCGCCCATTCACGCCGGGCGCGGTCGAGATCGGCCGCGTCGAGCAGGTCCGGGTGCTTTTCCAGGAGGCGGAACGCGTCGGTGATGAATGCGGGGTCCGCTGTTCCCAGGAATGGGAGCTCGCCCGGATACCCTTTCAGCGCCGCGTGCAGTTCGGCCGCCTTTTCCGAGTTCACGACGTAATCCGGTTCACCGCTCTTGTCCTCCGGGACGAACGGCCAGAACGTGATGGAGAACCCGTCGCGCTGCACGGGTTCGGCCGGCACGTCGGGGCTCGGCGGGATCACCGGGACGCCCTGGTCCGCGAGCCACCGCGCCACGTCCAGCTCGCGCCGCTGGCGGGCGCCGGTGGCGTCGAGGTCCTCGGTGTGCGGCAGGACGACCGGCACGCGGGCCACGACCGGGCTCGGTGCCAGGTGCACGACCACCGAGAACAGCTCGTAGAGCACCACGGGCTCGGTCACGGTGAGGCCGAGGTCGCGCCCCGCCGCCACGGCCGCGTCCCTGGCCGCGGTGGTGCGCCGGACGATGTCGTCGGGGGTCGCGAAGGCTGTCATGGCACGATCGTGTCACGACAGCCCGCGCGGCCGCAGATCATTTTCGCGTCCCTGGGAGGACCCGGTGCCCGACCGCCACCTGATCGACGTCCACGTCCTGCTGCTGCGCGCCGGGCAGGTCCTGCTCTCGCTGCGCAGGGACACCGACCCGCGCTTCGACGGGGTGTGGCACCTGCCGTCGGGCAAGCTCGACCGCGGCGAGTCGGTGCCGGCCGCCGCGGTCAGGGAGGCCCGCGAGGAGGTCGGTGTCGAGATCGACCCGGCCGACCTGCGGCACGTGCACACCGCGCACGTCACCGCGGCCGGTGTGGAACCGCGGCTAGGTCTGTTCTTCACGACCACGCGGTGGGCCGGGGAGCCGGTCAACCGCGAGCCCGGCAAGTGCTCGGCGCTGCGCTGGTTCGGGCTGGACGCGCTGCCGGAGGAGCTGATCGCCTACTCCGCCGCCGGGATCCGCGGTCACCTCGCCGGCACGCCGTTCAGCGTGCTCGGCTGGGATCAGTGACCGCAGCAGGCGTGGTCGGCCCACTCCGGTTCGTGCCACCAGTGCCTGTTCCGCGCTGACGGCAACGGCGGCAGCGCGTCGTCCGTCGCCGTCCGCTGCTGCGCCCGGTAGGGCTTGAGCAAGTCGGCGACGGTGTGCAGGCGCCCGCCCACCATCACCTGGCGCACGTCGGCCGCCGCCCTGATGTCCGCGAGCGGGTTGCCGGAGACGAACGCGATGTCGGCCGGGGCACCGGGCCGCAGCGACCCGATCGGCAGGCCCAGCCACGTCGCCGGGTTGCGGGTGGCGGTGATCAGCGCCTCCCGCGGTGTGAAGCCGAACTTGACCATGGCGCGCAGGTTCATGTGCGTGGCGGTGGCGGGCGCGTCGAGTGGCGCGTCGGTGCCGCAGATCACGAGGCCACCGCCGCGGTGCACGGCCAGCGCGAACTCGACCCAGCCGCGCAAGATGTGCAACGACGAGGAGGCACCACCGGTGTTCGCCTCGGCGAGGTAGCGCTCGTACTCCCACGGCGGGAACAGCACGCGGGTGCGTTCGTCCAAGACCAGCGACCTGTCCTCGGCGAACAGGGCGCGGTTGTGGAACAGGGTCGGGGTCATGGACATGCCGGTGCGGGTGAACAGCGCGACCACGTCCTGGTAGGCGCGGCCCTGGCGGGAGATCGTGTGCGAGTAGCCCAGGCGGTTGGTGGCGCCGACGTGCTCCATGCCGTTCATGCCGATGTTCGCGGCCGGGTAGAGGTAGTGCGACGACAACGGGACGCGGGACCGTTGCACGGCAGCGCGTTGCAGCTCGACGGGGAGCCGGACGTAGGTCTTGAGCATGTCGTAGTCGAGCTCGTGGGCGCGGCGCAGTTCGAGGTCGAGCTGGGCGCGCGACAGGGTCGGGCGCATGAAGTTGTAGTAGACGCGGGAACCGTCGACGGCCTCGCCGGTCGCGTAGAACCGGGGCCCGGTCAGGGTTCCTGCGGCGAGCGCCTCGCGGGTCTCGACCATCTGGTAGACCGGGTCACCGGGTGAGCGGACGGTGGTGATGCCGTAGGCGAGCCACACGTTGCCCTGGCGCGCTCCCCACGCCCGTCCGCGCAGGTGCCAGTGGTTGTGGGCGTCGATGAGGCCGGGGATGGCGGTCAGCGTGCTCGCGTCCACGTCGGCACGACCGCGGTGCGGGCGGACGTCCGCGATCCGGCCGTGGTCGACCACGAGGTCGACGTTCTCGCGCAGCTCGTGCGCCTCGCCGTCCCAGTAAGCCTTGACGTGCACGACTTCGCGCTCGGGTGAACGCTGCTTGCGCCAGGTGAGGCCGACCCGGATGGTGCTGGCCTTGCCGTCCAGTGTGGACTTCCGAAGACGGCCGTTGTTGAGGTACACCAACGCGTCGTCGCCGTGCCACGCCAGCGAGTCGGTGACCTCGCGGGTGACCTGCCGCGGCGTGCCGAGGAACCGGCCCTTGCCGTCGACGGCCACGACGAAGGCGAGGCTCTCGACGACGAACGCGAGGTGCCGGCCGTCGGGCGACCACACCGGGCCGTCGTCGCCGCGGGTCGCGATCGACCGGAACGGCATCGGCTCGGTGTACCGCAGCTCGCCGCTGACGAGGTCGATGGTGAGGACCTGGCTGGTGCCCTCGCGGAACCGCCGGGAGAACGGCTTCACCGCGGCCAGCGCGACCACCGTGCCATCGGCGGACCAGGTGGGACGGCCGGGCTGGAACAGCGTCGGGGTGATCTGGCGGCGACCGGCCACGTCGACCACCCACACCTGGCCGTCCTGGTCGACGTAGGCGACCTTGGTGCCGTCCGGGGAGAACCGGGGCGTGGTCTGCGCGTGCGGCGCGGGCGCGTGGGCCTCGTCGGTGCCGGTCCGCAGGTCCCGCACGCGCAGCTGGGCGATGCCGGTGCGGTCGCTCGCGTACAGCAGCCGGGTGCCGTCGGGCGAGAAGTCCGGGTCGGAGTCGAAGTACGCGCCGTCGGTCAGCTTCGTGGTGCGGCCGTCGGCCAGCAGGTGCAGCGCGTTCAGCGCCCAGAAGGCGATCTTCGTGCCGTCGCGCGACACGACCGGGCTCGCGATGCCCCTGACCTGACCGCCGGTGGGGGTGCGCGCGCGGTGCTGCCGCGGGGTGCGCACGGGAACCGTTGCGCTGAAGGGGATGTCCTTCGTGGACCTGCCGTCGAACAGCCGGATCTTGCCGTCGGCGGTGTAGAGCACGCTGCCGCCGTCCCACAGCGGCGCGAACCCGAAGACGTCCTGCCCGGTGACGACGGCCCGGTCACCGAGCATCAGGTCGGCCTGGCCCGGTCGCATCAGCGTGTAGCTCGGCTGACCGCCCGGCCCGCAGCTCGCGCCGAACAGCTGCGCGCCCGCCGGTGCGGTGACCAGGCGTTCGCGGGTGCCGTCGAGCGCCACGGCGTCCACGGCCGCGTTGCCGACGGTGAAGACCAGCCGGCGGCCGTCGGGTGACCACTGCGGTGCGGCGGCCTCGTCCGGCAGGCCGGTGAGCTGGGTGACGGCACCGGAGGCGACGTCCAGCACGTGCACGCCGTAGCTGCCGCCCCTGTCGCTGGTGAACGCGATCTTCGTGCCGTCGGGCGAGAACGCGGGCTCGCGGTGGTCGTACCGGCCGCTGGTGAGCTGCCGGGGCGTGCTCCCGGCGAGGTCGGTGACGTAGAGGTGGTAGTTGCCGTCCCGGTAGGACTGGAACGCGATCCGGCCGCCCGGACCGAACGACGGCAGCGACGCGTCCTGCAGCTCGTCGGTCAGCCTGCGGGCGGTGCCACCGGTCGCGGGCAGCACCCAGATGGCGGTGACGAGGTCGATCGCGAGCCACCTGCCGTCCCGTGACCGGGTGACGGAGATGTTGGTGCCCTGGGTGAGCGTGACGACGGTGCCCGGTCCGGCCTGCGCCGCACCGGTGGTGGTGAGCGCGGAGGTGGCCGTGGCCAGGGCGGCGGCCTGGCCGGTGCGGGTCAGCAGCTCACGACGAGACAGGTCCATGCGTGGCACTCCCCCAGCGTTGACGCCCTGGAAGAACCACACTGCCACCGCACCGGGCCGGCACCATCCACCGATCGGCGGTCAGGCCACCGCCGTGTACACCAACGCGAGGATCGCGCTGGGGCAGCAGATCGTGACGAGACCGACCACCCCGTAGAACGGCTCCTTCTTGGTGATCATCGCCGCCAGCGCGGCGACCCCCACCCCGACAGTGATCAACAACAACGCCAGCACCAGGTACGACACGGTCTTCTTCCTTCGCAACGGGAGTTCGGGTCACAGGCACGCGGATGTGCGTGGCGGTGCCCGGCACGAAGGTGTGGCCGGTGTCGTGGAGGTCGTGGTGCCGCAGTCGACGTCGTCGCGCTGCGTCGGCGGTTCACCCGTCCCGCTGACGGCGGCGGGCCGCCACGCCCACCCGGTGTCCGGTGCGGCGGGCGTGGCGGTGGCACCGTGCGAGACCGACACCCTGCTGGGCAGGTGCCGGTCCCCCAGGTCCTGGTGCTCCCGCTGGGCGGGCAGCAGCGCCAGCAGCAGGGCGAGCAGCAGCGCCGGCGCGGCGCGGTTCACGGTGCGGTGGCCCCTGCCCGCCTGCGCGCGAAGAACTCCGCGACCGGCTCGACGTAGCGGGCCGCGATCGGGCCGATGACCGCCATCAGCAGCACGTACGCCGTGGACAGCGCCGCGAGCTGCGCGCTGACCATGCCGGAGGCCACCGCGAGACCGGCGATGACGATGGAGAACTCACCGCGGGCCACCAGTGCGGCACCCGCGCGGGCCCGGCCCATCGGCCCGACGCCCTGCCTGCGCGCCGCCCACCAGCCGGTCGCGAGCTTGGTCAGCGTCGTCACCACGGCCAGCGCCACGGCGACGCCGAGCACCGGCGGGATGGAGCGCGGGTCGGTGTTGAGGCCGAACACCACGAAGAACATGGCGGCGAAGAGATCGCGCAACGGCTCCAGCAGGCGGGTGGCGTTCTCCGCGGTGGAGCCGGAGATCGCGATGCCGAGCAGGAACGCGCCGACCGCGGCCGAGACCTGCAGCTGCGAGGCGACACCGGCGACGAGCAGCGCGGAGCCGAGCAGCTTGAGCAGGAACACCTCGTGGTCGGGGCTGTCGACGACGGCGGAGATGTAGCGCCCGTACTTCAGCGCCACGACGAGCACGACGGTGATGGCGAGCAACGAGATGCCGACGGAGGTGAGGCCGCCCAGGAAGCTGACACCGGCCAGCAGCGCCGTGAGCACCGGCAGGTAGACCGCCATGGCCAGGTCCTCGAACACCAGCACCGACAGGACCACCGGTGTCTCGCGGTTGCCGAGCCGGCCGAGATCGCCGAGGACCTTCGCGACGATGCCGGACGAGGAGATGTAGGTGACGCCGGCCATCGCGAGCGCGCCGACCGGTCCCCAGCCCAGCAGCAGCGCGACGACGGCGCCGGGGGTCGCGTTGAGGACGATGTCGAGCAGTCCGGCGGTCCAGGACTTCTTCAGCCCGGTCGTGAGCTCGGAGGCCGAGTACTCCAGCCCCAGGAACAACAACAGCAGCACCACGCCGATCTCACTGGCGAGGTGCGCGAACTCCTCGATGCCGTGCAGCGGGACGATGCCGCCCGCGCCGAACGCGAGGCCGCCGATCAGGTAGAGCGGGATGGGCGAGATGCCGAATCTCCAGGCCAGTCGCCCGAGCAGGCCCAGCCCGAAGAAGACCGCACCCAGTTCGATCAGCGCGATCGTGGTGTCGTGCACTGCGCTCAGCCGCCCGTCAGGATCTCGGCGGCGGTGTCGAGGCCGTCCGCGGTGCCCACGACGACAGCGAGGTCGCCGTTGGAGAACAGGAACTCCGGGCCCGGCGAGGGGTGCGCGGTGCCCTCCCGCACGACGGCGACGACCGACGCGCCGGTGCGGGTGCGCAGCGCGGTGTCGCCGAGCGTGCGGTGCGCGAACGCCGTGACCAGCAGCTGGCGCGTGGTGATGCCGGTGATGTCGCGGTGCTGCTTGCTCAGCTGCGTCACCAGCTGCGGCGCGCCGAGCAGCCCGGCGAGCGTGCCCGCCTCCTCCGGCGCGAGCGGGATCGAGGCGGCCGTCGCGTCCGGGTCGTCCTGTTTGGACAATATGAGCTCGAACTTGCCGTCGCGGTAGGAGATCACGCCGATCCGGCGGCCGGAGCGGATGCTGAAGTCCTGCCTGACCCCGATGCCGGGCAGGGGCGTCACTTCGACGTTCACTGGCGTGCTTCCTGACTTGGGTTCTTGGGTTTTCTAGGGTTCGATCAGCCCGGCGCGGATCGCGTACCGGGTGAGTTCGAGGCGGTCCTTGAGACCGAGCTTCTGCAGCAGGTTGGCGCGGTGGCGCTCGACCGTCTTGACGCTGATGAAGAGCAGGTCGCCGATCTCCTTCGACGAGTGGCCTTCCGCGACCAGCTTGAGGATCTCCTCCTCGCGGTCGGTGATCGCCCGCGACGGGATGCCGCCGCCGTCCTTGGCGCGGTCGAGGTAGTTGCGGATCAACGAGTTCACCGCGCCGGGGTAGAGGAACGGCTCGCCGCGCATCGCCGCCCGGCACGCCTCCACGAGGTCGCGGTCGGCCACCGACTTGAGCACGTACCCGGAGGCACCGGACTTGAGCGCCTCGAAGAAGTACTGCTCGTTGTCGTACATGGTGAGGATCAAGATCCGCAGGTCCGGCAGCAGCCGCGACAGCTCACGCGCGGCCTGCAACCCGGTGAGCCGCGGCATGGCGATGTCGAGGATCGCGAGGTCGGGCTTCTCGGCACGGGCCTTCGTGACGGCCTCCGCGCCGTCGCCGGCCTCGGCCACGACGGTCAGGTCGGGTTCGTTGTCCAGGATCAGCCGGACGCCGCGGCGCACCAGCGCGTGGTCGTCGGCCAGCAGGATGCGCGTCTTCACCGGGCCGGCACCACCAGACGCACCTCGGTGCCCCTGGCCAGGGCGGTGATCTCGACCTCGGCGTGCACGAGCAGCGCCCGCTCCCGCATGCCGCGGATGCCGGCGCCCTCCTCGGCGTCGCCGATGCCCCGTCCGTCGTCGCGGATGCGCAGCTCGACCCCGGCGGGGTGGTTCTGCAGCGCGAGCTCGACCGAGGTCGCGCCGGCGTGCCGGACGGTGTTGGTCAGCCCCTCCTGCGCCACCCGGTAGACCACCAGCTCGGTCTCGGCGTCGAGCTCGGGCAGGTCCTTCGCGAACCGCTTGGTGACCGTGAGCCCGGTGGTGATCTCCGCGGTCAACGCCTTGAGCGCGCTGACCAGCCCCAGCTCCTCCAGCACCCCCGGCCGCAGCCGCCGTGCGATGCGCCGGATCTCGTCGAGCGTGCTGCGGGTGGTCTCCTGCACCTGCCGCAGCTCCTCGCGCATGTGCGCGGGCGCTTGGTCGGCCACCCGCTTCAGCTCCAGCAGCACCACGGTCAACGACTGCCCCACCTCGTCGTGCAGCTCCTGCGCCACCCTCCTGCGTTCCGCCTCCTGCGCGCTGAGCGCCCGCGCCGAGCTGAACCCGCGTTCGGCCTCCAGCCGGTCGATCATCGCGTTGAACGTCGTGATCAGCTCCGCGATCTCCCCGTGCCCCTTGGCGGTCAGTCGCGGCCCCGGTTTGAGCAGGTCGATCGTGGTCATGGCCTTGGTGAGCCGGTCCAGCGGCGCCAGCCCGACCCTGATCAGCACCGCGTTGGCGACCAGCATGGCCACGAGCCCGGCCCCGAGCACGACCATCTCCCCGGACACCGCCCGCGTCGACACCGTCACCGGGCTGAACGCCAGCACGGCCGTGGCGATGATCAGGACCAGGGCGTTGAGCAGGAAGATCCGCCCGAACAACGACACGCGCGCCGCCTTTCCGCGATCACTTCCCGCCACGCCTTGCGAGGCTGACGGGCGCACCCACCACGTGTCCATCCGTGGCAACACCCATGTTCGGTCTGCATGGGGGTCAGCGCTGGCCGGATCTGCGTGCCCGCCCGGATCGTTTTCCCCGGCAGCGCGGGAGAAGGTGGAGACGTCTCGACCGCACGGCGACGGGAGGCGGAGATGGAGACCACACGACGACCGCGCAGACCCGCACTGAAACGGGCCCCGAGGTGGACGCTGCTGGCCGTGGCGTTCTCGTCGGTGGCGGCGGGGCTGGTGCTGCCGCACACGCTGCTGATCGCGGCCGGCCTGCTGCTGGCCGGGTGCGTGGCACTGCCCTAGCGGGCGCGCCGACACGAGGACCACGCCGGCGGAGGCCGCCGCTGTCAGGCAGAAGCTGACGGCGGCGGCCTGGTCTTCCCGGTCTTACCGGTTTTCCTGGTCTTGCTGGTCCGGGTCTACCCGGACGTGGGCTTGCTCAGAGCGCCAGCGCGCCTTCGATGCGCGCGAGCATCGCGTCCTCGGCGTCGACGACCACGCCGTCGGCCTCGGCCACCTCGCGCGCGATCGTCAGCACCGCGGCGGGAAACGACCTCGCGTCCTCCGGCGAGCGCGTGGTGAGGATCTTCATCGAGCCGCGCAGCGCCTCGAGGACGACCGGCTCGACCTCCTCGTCGGTGCCGGCGGGCACGGACGGGCGGGCGGCGCCCATGACGAGGCGCAGGTCGGGCGACAGGTGCGACAGGGCGCGCAGGCCGGCGAACCGCTCCTCCAGGACGGGGCCGGGGTCGGCGTGGGAGACCAGCAGCATCGCGCCGTACACGGCGGTGCGCAGCGTGCGGCTCTCCTCGTCGGTGAAGAAGATCATGGCGTCCACTCCATGTCTTGTGATCAGGCGGTTTCGGCGGTACTGGTACGAAGACTCGCCACCGCGCCGGTGGTTGCTCCCCGCGGCGAAACTGCGACGTGGCTCATCGGGCAGTTCTGCTCAGCGCGAAACCTTCCGTCGCGCGGCGTACAAATGACACCTCCGGGCGTTGACATGAGTTGTCAGCCCAACCCCTGGAGGATCAGCGATGACGACCACCGTGGCCCGCCCCCGCATCACGGTACGGCGGGTGGTGTTCACGCTCGTCCTCCTCAGCGTCACGACGCTGCTGTTCTGGGTGCCGTTCGAGGGCCTGTTCGCGGCGTCGGCGCAGTGGCCGGGGCCGGTGCGGCCGATCGCGGCCGTCGTGTTCGCCGCGGCGGCGATCAGCATGATCGTGCTGTTCACCCGCAGGAACTCCGACCGCGCCGCGCGGATCTCGCACTTCCTGCTGGGGTTCGTGTGGATCGCGTTCGTCTGGACGCTGCTCACCGACGTGGTGCGGCTGGTGCTGGCGCTGGCCGGTGTGGAGAACCCGTTCCGCGCGCGGTTCATCGCCGTGCTGCTGGCGGTGCTCATCGTCGCCGTGACGGCGTACGGCGTGCACGAGGCCATGCGGGTGCCGCGGGTCAAGCGCCAGGACGTGACGATCCCCCGCCTCGACCCGGCGTTCGACGGGCTGACCGTCGCCGTCGTCACCGACACCCACTACGGCGCGATCAACCGCGCGAAGTGGTCGCGGGGCATGGTCGACGCGGTCAACGAGCTGAACGCCGACGTGGCCGTGCACGTCGGTGACATCGCCGACGGCACCGCCGAGCAGCGCCTGGAGCAGGCGACGCCGCTGGGTGACGTCACGGCGGCGCACCGGTTCTACATCACCGGCAACCACGAGTACTACTCCAACGCCCAGGGCTGGATCGACCTCATGACCCGGCTGGGCTGGAAGGCGCTGCACAACGAGCACGTGGTGCTCGAACGCGGCGGTGCCCGCCTGGTGTTCGCGGGCATCGACGACATCACCGCCGACCACTCCGGCGAGCCCGGCCACGCCGCCGACCTCGCGCTCGCGTTGCGCGGCACCGAGGCCGGCGACCCGGTGGTGCTGCTCGCCCACCAGCCCTCCGAGATCCGCAAGGCCGTCGAGGCCGGCGTGGACCTGCAGCTGTCCGGTCACACCCACGGCGGGCAGATCTGGCCCTTCCACCACCTGGTGCGGTTGCAGCAGCCGGTGGTGGCGGGCCTGAGCCGGCACAGCGACCGCACGCAGCTCTACACCAGCCGCGGTGCCGGTTTCTGGGGCCCGCCGATGCGGGTGTTCGCACCGAGCGAGATCACCCTGCTGACGCTCAGGGCCGCATGAGGTGCCCGGTGTCGTTGAACCTGACCAGCCGCGGTGACCGGCCGGCCGTGTAGCGGATGACGGTGAGGGCGGCGTTGTCGTTGTCCAGCGTCAGCCACTGCTCGGGTGCGGCGTCGAGCGCGTCGCGGACGAGCCAGCTGATCAGGAACGCGTGCGTCACCACCAGCACCGGGCCGTCACCCGGCCGGGCGAAGCGGGTCTCGGCCTCGTGCGCGAGCGCGGGCCCGCGGGTGCGCTCGGACTCGGGGAACCGGTCGAAGAACTCGTCGTGGTCGGGGACGAAGTGCGGCACGAAGTCGTCGGCGGCCGCCTCGGCCCGGCAGGGCACCCCCAGCACCTCGGCGATGATCGACGCGGTTTCGGCTGCCCGCGGCAGTGGACCGTGGTGCACGGCGGCGAACCCGGTGCCCCGCAACCGTTCCGCGAGCAGCTCGGACTGCCTGCGCCCGTGCGCGGTGAGCCGCGTCTCGTCCTTCGTCGCCTCGCCGTGCCGGACCAGGTGGAGATCTCTCGTCACGACGTGCAGTGTGCCTTGACGGCACTTGCGGCGTGATGGGCGTATGTCGGTCCGCGGCGGTTCCAGTCCTGACCTCGGTTGAGGAGCTGCACCGTCAGGGTTCCGCTGCTCCGGAACCTGCCGGCGGCGACCCACTGCCCGCGCCGGTCGACCTGCTTGATCGCGAACGACGCGACCGGCGCGCCCCCGACCCCGTTGCGGTCGTACACGAAGTACACGGTCGGGTTACCGCCGACGGCGGTCAGGTCCCCGCCGGGCACGTGCACCGACACCTCGCACGTGCCGGCGGCGGCGAACGTCCACATCGCGTAGGACGACGAGTCGTCCCGCCGCGCGTCACCCGACATCGGCACCGACACGAACGCCGACCCGCACCTGCCGTCGCCGTGTTCGACCCAGCCCCGCCGCCCGTCCCGGTAGGACCCGACGCTGCGGTAGCCCCCGCACCCCGGCCCCGACGTCACCGTCTTGGCACCGCTGGGCGCGCGCTCGACGGGAGGCGGCGGCGGAGCGGGCGGCGGCGTGGTCGTGGTCGGCACCAGCCCGAGCGCCGAGGAAGCGAACATCGGGTCCGTGCTCGCCGAGGACTCCACCGGCAGGTCCTCCGCGGGCGTGATCGCGCCGGGCAGGTAGCTGTGCGTGGGCATCGCCTCGGTCGGCGCACCGGGCTCGCTCAGCCCCACGACCGCGATGCCGGCCACGACCAGCCCGGCGGCGGCGACGGCGATCACGACGAGCCGCCGCTTCACCGGCGGCTTCTCCTCCGGCGCGGGCGCGGTCTCCTCCGCGAGGGCCCGACGTCCCTGTCCCCTTGCGCGGACAGCGGCGATCAACGCGGGATCGAGCATCACGTCGGTCGGGTCGTCGGGGTAGTCGGTCGGCACGCAGCGCAGTGTGCCAGCCGCACAACACCACCCGAACGCGTGGTTGTTTCACGAACGGGTCATTCGCGTTCAATCCACCGCACGCAGTAGCAGCCGCTCGCCGGTTCGGTCGACACGGTGTGCCGGGCTCTTGGTCCGCGGGCCGTCCCACGTGCGGTCATCGGGTCCGCGAATCGCCGGGAAACGGTGGCGGGGCGGGAGTCCGGTCACGATCTGGACACACCTGCGGATCGCGCCGATACCACCGTGTTTCGGGTGGCTACTTCCTCATCCGCCCAGCCACCAGCAGCAACACCAGCCCGAGCACGCACATCCCGAGCGTGAACGCGTACACCGACCGGAACCCGATCCCCTGCGCCACCCCGAGCAGCGGCCCCGCGATCATGGTGCCCACGATCTGCGTGTTGCTGAACATCGTCGTGGTGTGACCGGGCCGGCCGGGGTCGAGGCTCTGGAAGTACGTGATCCCCACGCCCATGATCAGCGAGATGACCGTGGCGTGCAGCAGCTGCGCGGCCATCACCTGCCAGACGGAGTCGGCGACGAGCATGACTCCGTGGTAGCCCAACGAGATCGCGGCGCCGATGACGACCATCATGTGCAGCGACTTGCGGTTGGCCAGTGCGCCGAACCAGAGCATCATCGGGATCTCCAGCGCCGCGCACAGGCCCATCACCAGGCCCGCGTCGCCCGCGGTGCCCTCCAGGTTCGTGGTGACGAACAACGGCAGGCCGCTCACCGCCAGCGCGACGGAGCCCTGCAGGAACGTGAACGCCACCGAGACCACCGAGATGCGGCCGCGCGACGGGCCGGCGGGTGCCTCGTCCTCGACCACCTCCCGCGGGGTCTCGGCGGGGACGGGCAGGAACCAGGCGATCACGGCCACGCCGAGCTGCAGCGCGGCGGTCGAGGCGAACAGGCCGAACCAGCCGACCTTCGACACGAGCAGCGCGGCCACCGGCGGACCGGCCACCCAGGCGACCGACAGCAGGGTGCGCAGGACGCTGACGACCATCGACGGGCCCTGCGAGACCGCGCGGCCATAGGCGAACAGCTGTGGCAGCAGGGAGGAGGTGATCGCGATGAACAGCACCGAGGTGCCGAGCAGGAACCAGTAGTCGCGCGACACGGCGAACAGGCCGTAGCCGACCGCGCCCGCGACACCGCCCGCCACGAGCATGAACCGGCGCTGCACGCGGCCGTCGGACAGCCTGCCCATGACCGTGCTGGCGACCACCGACGCGATCGGTGAGGCCAGCAGGAAGAAGCCGAGCTGGAAGGGCGTGACCCCGATCTCGGAGGTCAGGAACAGCGAGCCGAACGGCAGCGCGAACGCCATCGACACACCGGTGACGACGCTGATCACCGCGAGCTGGAAGAAGGAACGGGACAGGAGCGGCGAGGGGGTTTTCTCGCTGATTGCCGTCACGAACGGATACTGCCTCCTGGCCGGTGAATCAGGAAACCAAATATCCCATTGTGCGGGCAACATCTCACACGACGACGACCGCGCCGTCGCGACGGTGATCTCCACCACCCCTGAGCAGGCCGGATCCGGTGCGCTGCACGACCTGGCAGCCGCCGAAGAACATGTTCGGCGCGCGGAAGAACGTCATCGGCAGTTCACTTTCCGGTCGAATTCCCGGTTCCACGTGGAGGTGGTCGCCGCTCAGGTGCAGGCGGGGTGCGTCGACCGCTTCCTGCGCGGGCATCCCGCGGTCCAGGACGTTCACGAGCACCTGCAGGATCGCACCGCTGATGCGGCTGGACCCGGCACTGCCGAGCACCAGTTCCACACCGTCGCGGCCGGTCACGACGGTCGGCGACATCATCGACGGCAGCCGGTCGCCGGGTGCGTGGCTGAAGAAGCCGTCGGGCGAGAGCTCCTCCTCGCCCATCATGTTGTTGAGGTGCACGCCGGCGATCGCGATGCCGGAGCCGGCGCCGTTCGTGGTCGTGACCGAGCACGCGGTGCCGTCGGCGTCCAGCACCGAGATGTGCGTGGTCGAGCCGAGCCGGTTGAGGGGCACCTTCGGCGTGGCCATCGCGCGGATCAGGTCGGCCTGCGACGGGTTGTCCGGCACCGTCTCCAGCATCTGCGCGAGCAACGCACCACCCGCGGCGGGCGGTGGGTTCGTGTGGACGTCACGGCCGCGGTGCCGCGCGTGCAACGGCTCGCGCTCGATGACCTCGTACGCCGCGAGGTCCGCCCTCGTGAGGTCACCACCCGAGGAGCCGATGCGGTCGGCGATCGTGGCCGCGATGTCGCCGGTGTAGAACGGCTCGGCACCGTCCTGTCCCAGGCGCAGCAGGGACTCGGCGAGCTCGGGCTGCACGAGCAGCTCGCCTTCGGACAGCGCGGTGAGCCCCGCGCTGCGGGCCAGCGGCAACAGGATCGAGGTGACGTAGGCCTGGTAGCGGTTCACGCGGTGGCCCTCCCGCGCGTGCTTCGCCGCCGTGGCCACGAGTTCGCTCAACGGCGCCGTGCCGTACCGGGCGGCGGCGGCCGCACCGGCGGGCATCCCGAACGCGGCGACCGACGACGGGCCGACGTGGAACTCCTGCTGGGCGTCGCCGAACCGGACCACGATCGGGTCGAGCGGCGCCCGCTCCGCCGCGGCTCCGCGACCGGGTGCCTGGGCGGAGAAGTCCAGCAGCACAGGGGATTTCCCGGCCGACGCGATCATCATGTACCCGGCCGCGCCCAGGCCCGTGAGCAGCGGCTCGGTCACGCACGACGTGAGCATCGCCGCGACGGCCGCGTCGACGGCGTTCCCACCGGCGCGCAGCAGCGCCGCGCCCGCCTCTGCGGTGAGCGGGTGACCCGCCGCGATCGCTCCACGCACCGTTGTCGACCTCCACTGAAGAGACCGTCAACGGTAGCCCCGGTGACGATCGCCGAGCCACCCGGCCCGGCAGGGCGGCTCACCGGATCGGTCGACGGGGTTGAAAGGCGGAGCAAAACGGGTAAATCGACAACCATGGACTGGATCACGAAGCTGATGGAGGCACTGGGCTCTCCCGGCGCGGGCCTCGCGGTCGCGCTGGAGAACGTCTTCCCGCCCGTGCCCAGCGAGGTGATCCTGCCGCTGGCCGGGTTCACCGCGGGGCAGGGCAAGATCTCGCTGGTCGCCGCGATCCTGTGGACCACGGCCGGCTCGGTCGTCGGTGCGCTCGTCCTCTACGGCCTGGGCGCGTGGCTCGGGCTGGAGCGGCTGCGCAAGGCGGCCGACAAGATCCCGTTCGTCACCGCGTCCGATGTGGACAAGTCCGACGCGTGGTTCGACAAGCACGGCAACAAGGCCGTGTTCCTCGGGCGCATGGTGCCGGTGGTGCGGAGCCTGGTCTCCATCCCCGCCGGGGTGTCCGGGATGCCGATCGTGAAGTTCACGGTCTACACGGCGGCGGGCAGCCTGCTGTGGAACACCGCCCTGATCCTCGCCGGGTACGCGCTGGGCGAGAACTACCAGCTCGTCGACCGCTACCTGGGGTGGGTGTCCACGGTGGTCATCGCGGCGCTGGTCATCGCCATCGTGTGGTTCGTGGTCTCGCGGTCCAAGGCCCGCCGCTCGTAGAGCACCGACGCGACCGCGACCGCGAGGCCCGCCAGCGACAGCCCGACGCCGACCCACGCGGTGGACACGTAGCCCCAGCCCGCCGCGATGGCCAGGCCGCCGAGCCACGCGCCCGCGCCGTTCGCGACGTTGAGCGACGAGTGGTTGGACGACGAGGCCAGCACCGGCGCGTCCGGTGAGGCGTCCATCAGGCGGATCTGCAGGGCAGCGGCCAAGACCTGGATCACGAACCCGAGCAGGAACAGCAGCCCGAACAGGAACACCGGCATCGTCGCGGTGAAGCCGAACAGCACGAGGATCACGCAGACCGCGACCAGACCGCCGAACACCGACCCCATCGCCGAGCGGTCCACGAACCGGCCGCCGAAGGTCGCGCCCAGGGTCATGCCCAGCCCGAACACCGCGAGCATCCACGGCACCACGCCCGCGGGCAGACCCGCGACCTCGGTGGTCAGCGGCGCGACGTAGGAGTAGACGGCGAACATGCCGCCGAAGCCGATCATGCCGGTGAAGATCGCGAACCACACCGTCGGCCGGCGGAACGCCCTGACCTCGCCCTTCATCGACGCGTCCGCGTCCAGCGGCACCCGCGGCACCCACGCGGCGATCGCGAGCGCCGTCACCACGCCGATCACCGAGACCGACAGGTACGCGGTGCGCCAGCCGATCTGCTGGCCCGCCGCGGTGGCGAGCGGGACACCGACCAGGTTCGCCACGGTCAGCCCGACCATCACCCGTGCCACCGCCGTGCCGCGGCGTTCCGGTGCCACGAGCGTCGCGGCGACGACCGCCGCGATGCCGAAGAACGCGCCGTGCGGCAGTCCCGCGACGAAGCGGGAGAGCAGCAGCATGGTCTTGTCCTGCGCGACGACGGACAGGCCGTTGCCCAGCGCCACGGCGAGCATCAGGCCGATCAGCATGCCCTTGCGCGGCAGTTTGGCGCCGAGCACCGCGATCAGCGGCGCGCCGACCACGACACCGGCCGCGTACAGGCTGATGGCGTGCCCGGCCTCGTAGTCGGGGATGTCGAACGTGGCGGCGATCTGGGGCAGCAGCCCCATGGTCGCGAACTCGGTGGTGCCGATGCCGAACCCGCCGAGCGCGAGCGCGGTCATGGCGCGGGTGGTGTTCACATTCGCTCCTGATCAGGTGTCCGGTCGGCGCTGACGCAGGACGAATTAGTTAGCAGCAGGAACCATCCTACGGTTCTTCTGACGCGCTTCAGAAGCCTCGGGCCGGTGCCTCTGCTCACACGCGGCCCGCCTGCGGCGCGCAACCGAACGCGTCTGCCCGGTGTCCCTGTCCGCAGGGGAGATCACACCCGGGGGAAGACGAGATGAAGGCTCATTCGTGGCTGGACGCCGCGCCGGCGCCGACCAGCGACCGCCCGTTCACGGTGCGGCGCTCCAGCGCCATCGAGGTGACGGCGACCGCGAGACCGGCGACGGCGAGCAGCGCGCCGATCCAGTTCGGGGCGGTGTAGCCGAGCCCGCGTTCGATCGCGAGACCGCCGAGCCACGCACCACCGGCGTTGCCCAGGTTGAAGGCGGCGATGTTGGCCGCCGACGCGAGCGCGGGCGCGCCCCCGGCGGTCTGCATCACCCGCATCTGCAACGGCGGCACGGTGGCGAACCCGGCGGCACCGAACAGCACGATGGTGACCGCGGCGGCCCACTGCGAGTGCGCGGTGAACACGAACGCCGTCAGCACAGCGGCCAGCGCGACCAGGATGACCACCAGGCTCTTCAGCACCGACCGGTCCGCAGCCCGGCCGCCCAGCAGGTTGCCCGCGAACAGGCCGACGCCGAACAGCACCAGCAGCCACGTCACGGCACCGGAGGAGAACCCGGCCACCGACGTCATCATCGGCGCGATGTAGGTGAACGACGCGAACACCCCCGCGAACCCGAGCGCGGTCATCAGCAGCGCCAGCCAGACCTGCGGGTTGCGGAACACGGCCAGCTCACCGCGCAGGTCACCCGCCCGCGCCTGCTGCCGGGGCACCAGGAACGCGATCCCGAGCAGCCCGACCACGCCCAGCGCGGTGACCGCCCAGAACGTCGAGCGCCAGCCCAGCTCCTGCCCCAGCGCGGTGCCCAGCGGCACCCCCAGCACGTTCGCGACGGTCAGACCGGTGAACATCAACGCGATGGCGCTCGCCCTTCGGTGCGGTGCGACGAGGTCGGCGGCCACCACCGAGCCGACGCCGAAGAACGCGCCGTGCGCCAGCGCCGCCACCACCCGGCCGCTCATCAGCGCGCCGTAGCTCCCGGCCACCGCGGACAGCAGGTTGCCCGCGATGAACAGGACCATCAGCCCCAGCAGCATCTTCTTGCGCGGCAACCGGCCGCCCAGCACGGTCAGCAGCGGGGCACCGACCACCACGCCGAGCGCGTAGCCGGAGATCAGCAGGCCCGCGGAGGGGATGGAGACGCCCAGGTCACCCGCCACCTCGGGCAGCAGCCCCATGATGACGAACTCGGTGGTGCCGATGGCGAAGGCGCTGATCGCGAGCGCGAGCAGAGCGACAGGCATGTCACACAGTCCTTGAAGTCGTAGGTTGTCCGCGTCAGCAATAGTTGCACACGCGGGCAATTGCAGGCGACTTCTGAACCGGTGAAGCCCATCACGCGACGAGGCCGGCCCCCTGCGCGGGGACCGGCCTCGTCAGCGGTGGGTTCAGATGCGCGGCACCTCGTTGAGCGTCCGGCCGTTCAGCGGCTGCACGGGACGGGCGTCACCCGCTGGGAACAACGCCTGGAACCGGGCGATCGACGCGGCCGACACGGTCTGCTCGGCCGTGAGGTACCACTCGACGCCCTCGGTGAACGGCGCCGTGGTGAGCGAACCGGTGTAGTGCAGCGTGTGGTGGCTCGCGGGGAGCAACCGGTTGAGGTCGATCGGTGAGATGTCCACCGGCTCACCGCACTCCGGCGACAACGCCGACAGGACGGTGTCGACGGCCGAGCGTCCACCGGCCCGCAGCGGGACGCCGACGACGAGCAGCCTGCCCTCGGCGCTGCGGTGCACCAGGTGCATCTCCAGCGGGTAGCGCCGGCCGGAGAACTGGTGCTCCGACGGCGTGTGGAAGTGGAACTGCACGAGGTCGTACCTCGTACCGGCGACGGTGACGTGACCGGCACCCGGCTCGACCCCCGCCTCCTCGGTCTCCTCGTGGTCGCGGACCGCACAGCCGTCCGCCTTGTCCGCGTCCTTGCGGACGTACTTCAACTCCAGCGCGGAGTGCCCGTAGGTCACGTCGAGCTTGGGCGCGTGCGGGTCGAGCCGGATCGCGCCGGGCGTGACGTTGACGGGACTCTGCCTCGGTGTCCCCGACTCGGCCGGGCCCGCCGCGAAGAACGACGTGGCGAGCACCAGCGACAGGAGAGCCGGAAGGGACCGTTTCAGGTTCATCGCGCCACAATTCACCCGATCGAGTGAAATGAGGAAGTGGAGTGTGTTCGCGCTCTCATTGAGACGTCTTTCGTTTTGGCACAAAAATCGGACTTAACCCCCAATACGGGAGCACAACCGCAGGTGAACCGCTTCAGAAAGGCGCGCGGCAAACAATACAAAAGTCGGAATTCAAGAACTTCGGAGTTCCCGTTTACGGACGCCCGTTTCGTTCCGATCGGGAGCAATTACCCAATGGTCACTATCGCCTACGACCGAACCAACGTCGACCGACTTTCTTTCAGTCAGCACTGAATCACTGAGCACATCGCTGTGGAGCGAGGCGACCGGCTGGTCCCACCAGTACGCGCGCCGGGTCAGGGTGCGCTCTCGCGGGTGGCCGAGGCGTGCAGCGCGGGCACCACGTGCCGCAGCCGGTGCGGCGTGGCCGCACGCCATCAGTCCATCACCGGAACTCGTGCACCACTTCGATCTCGCCGACGATGTGCTCGTTGAACTCGGCCAGCTCCTCCGCGGGCACCCACAGCTCCAGGATCGTGCGCCCACCGGCCTGCTGCACCGGGTACCGCCGCAGGAAGCCGGTCTAGACGTGAAACCGGGTCACGTACCCGACCCCGCTGTGCGGCACGTTCCACTCGCGGGCGATCTTGACCGCGTACTCCTCGTTCAGCACGGGGTAGAAGATCGGCTGGTCGGGCAGGCGCGGCGGCCAGGCGCGCCAGCCGGACTCCCGGACGAGCTCCAGCTCCTCGGGTCCGGTCGGCCGCCACAGCGCAGTCGTGTTCACACCGGTGGACACCACCCACGGCGGCACCGCGCCTCATCGGGTTCTCGGCAGGCGGACAGGTGTCCGCATCGTGCTCACCCCCACCGGGCACTACCCGCCGGCGCGGCAGTCGCCTGCCGGCCCCACCCGCAACCACCACGCGGCCAAGGCGCGCGCCTGTGCGGGAACACGGGTGTCGGCGTGCATCTCGCGGAGCAGGCACCGGTGCGCGTCCGTGCCGATGCTGTACACGAGACCGCGCAGGATGTCGTCGTCGAGCGGGGACGGCCGGTTCCGGAACAGCGCCGTCTGCGTCGCGACGATCGCCCGCCACACACCCTCGTCGAGCCGACCGGGGCTGTGCGTGGAAGCCCATGCGGCGGCATGCCTGTTGCGGGCCGAGAGCGCGGGGTCGAGCAGCAGGGCGCGCACCAGGACGCGGTGGGTCGGCGCGCCCAGCTTGTTGAGCAGTCCCAAGCCCCGTTCGACCAGCAGCTCGTCGCGCAGGTCCCCTGCGGCGAGCCAGTCGGTGACCGCAGTGGCGAGCGGTTCCCGATAGGGCGTCGCGGTGATCAACGCGGTGGCGTAGAGCCGTGCGTCGGGGTTCTGGCGGAACAGGGCCTCACCGACGAGCTCGGCCAGCACCTCGTCCACGCCGGGCTCCGCGGCCGCCGACCGGGCCTGGGCGGTGAGCGCGAGGTGGGCGCTGACCCGGTTGTCCACCACGGGCTCGGGGGTGTCGCGCAGTCGCAGCACGTGGCCGAGCTCCACGGCCATCGGGGTGACCAGCGGGTGGTCGTGCCCCTCGGCCAGCAGTGCGGTGGCCAGGTGCCGGAGCTCTGCGGTCTCGGTCACCATGAAGTGCCCGCGCCGCACTTTGGCCACGGCCGCGAGCAACGCGCCGTGCAACGCCCGGACGCCGTCCGGGTCGCGCAGCTGGGCGAGCACGTACCGGCTCGCGCTCGGAAGAACGCTGTTGTCCAGCAACGAGATCGGCTCGATGCACACCGGCGTCGCCCGGTCGTCCGCCATGCCGGTGCAGATGTCGAGGGCGTGCGGTGCGCTCGCCCGGTGTTCGAGCAGTCGGCTCATGGCCTCCTGGCGGACGAGCCACTCCGTCTGCTCCTCGATCACCAGTTCTCCCAGCAGGTTCTCGGCGATCGCGGCCCACAGGCGTGGCGGGTGCAGCAGCAGGTCCGGCCGGGCGGCGACCGCGCGGGTCAGGTCCCGCCAGTCCGTTCCCGCCATCGCGCCGGGGACGCACGCCCGGTCGAGGAGCTCGTGCAGTGCCGCGTCCGGCAGGTCACCACCTTCGGTGGTCGGCTGCTCGTCGTTCAGGAACCGGCGCGCTGCCTCGTTCGCCACGGTGAGCATCCGACCGGGAACCTGCAGAAGAGCTTCGTACCGGTGCAGGACCGTGCCGTCGGCAAAGGACTCGCCCTTCTCCCACCGGGTGATCTGCGACGGCGACAGCGCGCTTTTCCCGTCGGCGCGGAAAGCCCTGGCGAAGCTCCTCGCGGATCGGAACTCGTCCCGGCGGCCGAGAATTCTATTCGTCCGCAGGAGCCACGCCTGTCTTCGTCGCGTGCGCCTACCGATCATTTCCGCAGTGTTGCACGGAAAATGCGTTCCACTCGGGGGAATCCGCCGGAAGACGCCGTGCCACCGGCCGGATCGCACCGGTGGCACGGCAGCGGCGAGATCAGCAGTGGCCCACCGACGGCTGGTGTGACACCACGCCCGAGCTCAGGTAGCCGACGTTCGCGCAGTAGGTCGCCTTGAACCACCGGTTGGACCCGAAACCGTTGGGACCACCGTCGATCCAGCAGTTGATGTCCACCCACTGGTCGTGGATCGTGACGATGAGTGCCGCGCCCAGGTTGGGGTCTTTGCGCAGGTTGCCCTCGTCGACGTACCCGCGCGCGGCGAGCGCCCCCGCGTCCGGGGTCGCCGACGCGACGCCCGCCGTGCCGCCGAGCAGTGCCGTCACCAGCAACGCCGAACCCAGCAGTTTTCCGATCATGTGTCCTCCCTCGTCCGGGCTTTGTCCGCCCGAGAACAAGTTATGAGGACCGCACGCCGGGAATGCCGACCGTTGCACGACAATTTCACCGTGCAACAGCAGCACTGGACAAAATCAAGTCACAAAAGGCAAATAGAGGACAGATTCAAGACGTCACCTCAGCCGCGCATGCCCGCCGCCACCGGCTCGCCGAGCTCGTGTCCCAGCATCTCCTGCACCGCCACCGCGATCCGCTCCGACGGCGACCCGGTCCCGTACGGTGACGGGATCTCCCGCAGCGCCGCCCGGTGGGCCGGCACGTCGTCGAGCCACCGCAGCACCGACGTGCCGATGCGCGGACCCGGCGGCACGAGCGTGCCGAACGTGCCCTCGATCTCCGGGCGCTCGGTGCTGCGCCGCACCACGACCACGGGTCGCTTGAGGACGCTGACCTCCTCCTGGATGCCGCCCGAGTCCGACACGACGACCGCGGCGCCCTGGGCGAGGGCGAGGAACGCGCGGTACGGCTGCGGTTCCACGACGCGCAGCGCGGGCAGCAGGCCGTCGAGGCCGAACGCGCCGATGCGCTGCGCGGTGCGCGGGTGCAGGGGCAGGACGACCGGCAGCGGCAGGCGGCCCAGCTCGCGCAGGACGGTCTCCAGGTTCGCGGCGTCGTCGACGTTCTCCGGGCGGTGGACCGTGGCCAGGACGTACCGGTCGCGCGTCACACCGGCGGTGGCCAGCGCGGTGCGCTCCTCCTCCGGTGACGGGAGTGCGTGGGCGAGGGCCTCGACGACGGTGTTGCCGGTGACGACGACCCGGCTGTCGGCCACGCCCTCGGCCAGCAGGTTGTGGCGGTTCAACGGGGTCGGGGCGCAGCACAGGTCGGAGAGGTGGTCGATGAGCACCCGGTTGTGCTCCTCGGGCATCGCGCGGTCGTAGCTGCGCAGGCCCGCCTCGACGTGCACCAGCGGCACGTCGCAGGCGTTGGCGGCCAACGCACCCGCCAGCGCGGAGGTCGTGTCGCCCTGCACCACCACGGCCGCGGGGCGCTGGCCGGCGAGCACCTCGTCGACGGCGGAGACCGCGCGGCCCAGCTGGTCACCGCGGCGCAGGCCGCCGAGGCACAGCTCGTGGAAGGCGCCCGGCTCCGGCACGTCCCGCCGGATCTGGGAGTACATCGAGCGGTCGTAGTGCTGACCGGTGTAGATCATGGTGCACGCGCTGCCGAGGTGGTCGACCAGTGGTGCCAGTTTGATCAGCTCTGGCCTGGTGCCGCACACGATCGTCACGGTGTTCGTTTCCCGCACGGCGGCAAAGTACTTCATCGATCTTGAAGAACTCGCCTCGTTCACCCGAAAGCGTTGCTTGGCGTATCGCTCGAAAGTGTTGCGGCACAGGGGTGTCTATTGTCGGCCCCCGTTCAGTGGCGTAACGCGTCTTCGCCGAAACCAACGGAGAGTCCTTCGTGTCCGGTCATCTGGCCCTTGCGGTGTCGACTGTGCTGTACGGGCTGGGGATAGTCGCCCAGACCGTCGCGGCGCGCAGGGCGGACCAGCGCGAGGGCACCGGCGTCGGGCTGCTCGCGCGGCTCGCCTCCGACCGCCTGTACCTGCTGGGGTTCACCGGTCAGGTGGGCGGTTTCCTGTTCGCGTTCCTGGCCCGCGCGGAGCTGCCGCTGTACCTGGTGCAGGCCGGGTCGTCGTGCGCGGTGGGGCTCGCGACGGTGATCGGCGTGCTGGCGCTGCGGTGGCGCATCAGGGCCGTGGAGGTCGCGGTGCTGGTGGTCATGGCGTGCGGCCTGCTGCTGCTCACGGGTGCGGCGGCGCCGTCGACGGCCCGCGAGCTCCCCCTGCTGCCCAGCGTCGTCGTGCTCGGGCTGCTCACGGTGGTGGTGCTGCCGCTGGCCCGCACGTGGAAGGCCGCGACGCCGGTGCTGGCCGGGCTCGCATTCGCCGTGGTGGCGGTGGCGGCGCGGACCGTGGCCGGCAAGCCGGTGCTCGACGTGGTGCTGCACCCGTTGACGTGGGTGATGGTGCTGGCGGCGTTCGTGGGGCAGGCGTGCCTGGCGACGGCGTTGCAGCGCGGCTCGGCCACGTCCGCGGTGGCCTCGATGGACGCCACGACCGTGGTGCTCGGCTCCGTCGCCGGGCTCGCGCTCATGGGCGACCGGATCGCGCCGGGCCGGGAGTGGTGGGTCGGGCTCGGCGTGCTGCTGGTCGTCAGCGGTGTGCTGGTGCTCGGGTCCGCGGCCCGCCCGGCGCCCGCGCTGGTCGGAGCCGAGCGGTGAAGCCCGTCGCCAGCGTGTCGCTGGACCTCGACAACCTCTGGGCGTACCTCAAGACCCACGGCGACCCGCGCTGGGAGCAGCGGCCCAGCTTCCTGCCCTCCGCGGTGCCCCGGCTGCTGGGCGTCTTCGGCGAGCAGCGCCTGACCACCACCGTGTTCGTGGTCGGTGCGGACGCGGAACGCGAGGACGGCGCCGCGGCGGTCGCGGCGATCACGGCGGCGGGACACGAGGTCGCGAACCACTCCTTCCGGCACGAACCCTGGCTGCACCGCTACTCCCCCACCGAGCTGGAGGCCGAGGTCGTGCGCGCGGAGGACGCGATCACGGCCGCCGGGGCACCGCGCCCGGTCGGCTTCCGCGGCCCCGGCTACAGCGTCACGCCGCAGCTGCTCGACCTGCTCGCCCGCCGCGGCTACCACTACGACGCGAGCGTGCTGCCCACGTGGATCGGGCCGCTGGCGCGGGCGTACCACAACCGCACGGCGGGCTCGACCGACGGCGGCGCCGACCTGTTCGGCGGCTTCGGCCGGGTCAGGGCGCCGAACAAGGCCTACCGGTGGCGCGACGGGCTCGTCGAGCTGCCGGTGACGACGATGCCGTTGCTGCGCGTGCCGATCCACGGCGCGTACCTGTTGCAGCTGCACCAGCTCTCGCCACGCCTGGCGCGCGGTTACTTCCGCACCGCGCTGCGGTTGTGCCGTGCCCGCGGTGTGTCCCCGTCGTTGCTGCTGCACCCGACCGACGTGCTGACCGCCGCCGAGGCGCCGGGCATGGAGTTCTTCCCCGGCATGGCGGTGCCCGGCAGCGAGAAGGTCGCCCTGCTCGACTGGGTGCTGGCGTTGCTGCGCGAGCACTTCGACGTGGTCGGCACGGGTGAGCACGTCGCGCGCGTCGCGGCGACCGGGCTGCGGGAACGTGACCCGGTCGCATGCTGACCGTGCTGCTGCGGGTCCTGGCGTGCGGGACGGTGGCGCTCGCGCCGGTGGAGGGCTACCTGCTGCGGGTGCACGACCAGTCGGCCAAGGTGGTGCCCGCCGCGCTGATCGGCGTCTGGCTGGTCTCGCTGGTGCGCGACCGGCGGCTGCCCGCACCGCACCCGCTGCACCTGCTGCTCGCGTTGCTGGCGGTGGTGCTGCTGGCGACGTCGGCGGTGCACGCGGCGGAGCCGTTCACGTTCGAGTACCTGGTGCGGTGGGCGCCTTTCCTGGTGGTCGCGGTGGTGCTCGCGGACGTCGCGGCGCGCGCGGTGCCGGTCAGGGAGCTGCTCGCCGCGGTCGTGGCCGGTGCGGTGGTGGCGGCGGCCGGCGGGCTGCTCAGCGTCGTGGGCGGCGAACTGCGGGCGACCGGGCCGCTGGAGGACCCCAACGACCTCGCTTTCTTCCTCGTGGCGGCGCTGCCGTTGCTGGTGGCGCTGCCGGCGGGGGGCCGGTTCCGGTTCGTGCCGCTCGTGCTGGGCGCGGTGCTCGCGGCCGGTGCGCTGGCGACGTTCTCCCGCGGTGGCGGCATCGCACTGGCCTGCGCGCTGGCATGGCTGGTGCTGCGGCGGGTGCTGCCGGTGCGCGCGGTCGTGGTCACCGCTGCCGTGACCGGCCTGGCGGCGCTGGTGTTCGCGCAGGTGGCGCACGCCGAGCTGGACCGGGCGTTGCAGGAGAAGAGCCACATCGCGGGCACGAACGCCGACACGCGGGTGCTGCGCTGGCAGGCGGCGGCGCGGATGCTCGCCGACGAGCCGGTGCTCGGCGTCGGACCCGGCGGGTTCCGCCAGCACTACACGGCCGCGTCGCACAACGCGGAGATCGACGAGCAGACACCGGTGGCGCACAACCTCTTCCTCGAAGTGGCGGCCGAGCTGGGCCTGCCGGGGTTCGCGTTGCTCATCGCGGTGATCGCCGCCGGGTTCGTCGCGGCGGAACGCGCGGTACGGCTCGGCGCGGACCGGCGGCAGGTCGTGGCGGTGCAGGCGGCGCTGATCGCGGTGCTGGTCGCGTCGGTCTTCCTGTCCGAGCAGTACTACCTGCCGCTGTGGTCGCTGGTGGCGATCGCGGTGGCACTGCACCAACGGGCTCGGGAGGGTCGATGCGCGTTCTCCACGTGATCAGCGAGATGGGCGCGGGCGGCGCGGAGGCGCTCGTGGCCGGGATGGCGGCGGCCGGACCGGACGTCGGCTGGGAGTCGGCGGTCGCGACCGCGGGCGGGTTCCGGGTGGCGGCGCTGCGCGACGCCGGTGTGCCGGTGTTCGACGTGCCACTGGCACGCCGGTCGGCCCTGGGCGTGGTGCGGGCGGCGTGGGCGGTCTCGGCGGCGGTGCGGCGGTTCCGGCCGGAGGTCGTGCTGGCGCACAACGTGTCCGCGAGCCTGGTGGCCCGGCTCGGTGCGCCGCGGACGCCGGTGGTGACGGTGTTCCACGGCGTGGCCGAGGCGGACGTCGCCGGTGCCGTGCGGGTGCTGCGGCGGGTGTCGGACCGGGTCGTCGCGGTGGCGGCGGCGTCGGCGGACCGGTTGCGCGCGGCCGGACTCGCCTCCGAGGTGGTCCCGAACGCGGTGTTCCCGTCGGCACCGGTCCACGACCGCGCCACCGTGCGTGCCGCGCTGGGCACCGCGCCGGACGTGCCGGTCGCCCTGTGCCCGGCCCGGCTGGAGCCGCAGAAGCGCCACGACGTGCTGCTCGACGCGTGGGCGTCGGTGGGCGGCGCGGCGGAGCTGTGGCTGGCCGGTGACGGCAGCCTGCGCGCCGAGCTGGAGGAGCACGCGGAGCGCGTCGGCGGCCGGGTGCGGTTCCTCGGCACCCGCACCGACGTGCGCGACCTGCTCGAAGCCGCCGACGTCACCGTGCTGACCAGCGACTGGGAGGGCATGCCGATCGCGCTGCTCGAGTCGCTGGCCGCGGGCCGGCCGGTGGTGGCGTCCGATGTGGACGGTGTGCGGGAGGTGCTGTCCGGCGGTGGCGGGGTCCTGGTGCCACGCCGCAGCCCGGCCGCGACCGCGAAGGCGCTGCGCGACCTGCTGCACTCCCCCCTCGCCCGCGAGGTCGCCACCGCGCGCGACGGGTCCGGTGACGCGCACGCGTTGATGAAGTCCTACGACGAGCTGCTTCGCACCGTGCTGGAGGCACGAAGAAGATGAGGGTTCCCCGAGCTGTTGTTGAAGGCGTGCTGGCCGCGGTCGTGGTCGGCGCACTCGTGTTCCTCGCCGTCGCCCTGCGCGACGGCGAGAGCGAGGGCAGGCTCGCCCTGCTCGCCACACCGTCCACTCCGGACAGCGCGCAGTTCGGCGAGGTCACCTCCCTGGCCACCCCCGCCGTCGTCCAGCTGGTCCGCAGCCCCTCCGTGCTGGACGCCGCGGCGCGCACGGCCGGTCTGCCCGCCGACCGCCTGGCCGGCGCGATCGCCGTCGAGCTGGTGCCCGCCTCCGGCGTCGTCCGCGTCTCGGTGCGCGCGGCGTCCCCGGAGCAGGCGGCGAAGGCGGTGTCGGCGGTCGCGCAGGCCGTGGTCGACGCGGACCTGCTGGCCCCCGCCGCCCGCTTCCGGCTGGTGGACCCGCGTCCGGAGACGACGGCGGTCACCCCGGACCTGCGGCTGGCCACGGGCCTGGCGCTGGTCGCCGCGGTGGTCGCGGGTGCCGCCGCGGCCGCGGTGCGGCGGTTGCGCGGAACCGGGAGCGTGGTGCGGCAGGTGCTCAGCACCGCCGGCGTGCGGCACCCGGTGGTGGTCGCGCACGACGGCGAGGCTGGTTTGACCGAACGTCTGACGGCGCTGTGCGTGGCGGCCGCACGGCCGGTGCGGGTGGTGCCGGTGGGCCCTGACCTGACCGCGCGCGCCGAGGAGCTGGCGCGGGCGTTGCCGGACAAGGCCTCCGAGCCCGCCGACGGCACGGCGGTGATCGCGGTGGCGGCGAACGACCGGATGCGCCGCGACGACCTCGCGACGGCGCTGGCGGTGCTGCCGGCGTCGGCCGTGGTGGTGGCGGTGGTGCTGGCGTGATGACGGTTCTGCGTCCGGGCCGCGCACCGGCCGTTCCGGCAGCCGGTGGTCGCGGCGCGGACCCGACGAAGCTGCCCGTGCACGCACCGGAGAACCCGGACGAGCCTCCCGGTCCCGGTGCGCGAGCGGGCCGGTTCGACACCCCTTCCACCACGGCGGTGCCCCAGTGATCACCACCACCAACCGGTCCGGCCTCGCCAGGACCGTCCTCGTCGCCCTGGTCGCACTGGCCGGCACAGCGAGCGCCGTCCGCGCACTCAGGCCCGCCTGGGAGGTCCCGCTCCCCACCGAGGCGAACCTGCCCGAAGAGCGCATGCAGGACTTCCGCGACGCGCTCTACTTCCCGATCCGGGAGTTCCTCGCCGGCGGCAACCCGTACGACCCGGCGGTGATGTTCGCGCACTGGCCGGTGCGGCAGAACTTCAACCTCTACCAGCCGTACCACCTGGTGCTGCACCTGCCGTTCGCGTTGCCGGACTACCGGGTCGGCGCGGTGGCGTTCGCGCTGGCGTGCCTGGTGCTGCTGGTCGGCCTCGCCGTCATGGCCGCCGGTCACGCCAGGCTCCCGCTGGTCGCGGGCACCGCGGTGGTCGCCACGCTGCTGGTCACGAGCCAGGTCGGCAAGGCGCAGATGTACGTCGGGCAGGTCAACCCGCTGATCGCCGTCGGCGCGGCCGGGGTGTTGCTGCTGCGCCGCTCCCACCCGTGCTGGGCCGCGGCGGCGCTCGCGCTGGCCTGGTTGAAGCCGCAGTTCGGGTTGCCGCTGGCACTGCTGGTGTTCGTGCGCGGGGACAGGAGGGTCGCGCTCACCGGTACCGCGGTCGCCGCCGCCGCCAGCCTTCCGGTCGCCACGCTCCTCGTGCTGCGGGACGGGCTCGGCGGGTTCCTCGACATCATCCAGCGCAACCTCGCGTGGGCCGGCAGCACCGGGTACGGCGCCGTCGACTCCGTGACGGCGCAACGGATCGACCTGCCGGCGGTGTTCTTCCGCACCACGGGCTGGCTGCCGCCGGCGGCGGAGCTGGTCGCGCTCTGCGGGGTCCTCGCCGTCACGGCGGTGCTGGCGCGCAGGCTCGACCGGCGCGCGGACGGGGGCGCGGCAGCGGACGTGCTGACGTGCCTGGGGACCGTCGTCGCACTGGTGCACCAGCCCGGTGACGTGCTCATCGCGGTTCCCGCGCTCGTCGCGCTCGCGGTCGTGTGCCGGCGGCGCAGGCAGGAGGCGCACTGGCGGTGGGCAGGGGCGGCGGCGCTGCTGCTCGCCGTGCCGTTCGCGCACCTGCACTTCGTCGACACCGCGGTCAAGGCCGCGCTCGGGGCACGGGCCGCCGTCACGCTCGACGGGGTCGCCGTGGTGGCCGCGTGGCTGGTGCTCGCGGTGTTCGCGGTCAGGCACACCCGGCGCGCGGCATGACCGACGTGGCGGTGCGGGGCTCGCTGTGGCTCTTCGCGGTCAACCTGGTGAGCAAGAGCAGCCAGGTCGTCGTCACGCTGGCGCTGGCGCTGTTCTTCAGCGAGGCGGAGCTGGGTGCGGTCGCGCTGGTCGTGTCGGTCGTCAACGTCGGTCAGGTGGTCCAGTCGATGGGCGTCTACGACATCATCAGCCGCACCGGACGCGACCCGCTCCTGACCGCGGGCACGGTGCTGACGATGAGCGTCGCGGCCGGGGCCGTCCTCGCCGTCACCGTCGTCGCCGCGGCCGACCCGATCGCCCGCACGCTCGGCGCTCCGGAGGCGGCCGGGATGCTGCGGCTCGCGGCGCTCACGCTGCCGTTCACGGCGGCGGGCGGTGTGCAGATGGCGTTGATGCACCGCGACCTCGACTTCCGCCGTCGCATGCTGCCGGACGCCGGGAGCATGCTGCTGGGTGCCGCGGTGACGGTCGCGCTGGCGGCACGGGGCACCGGGCCGAGCGCGTTCGTCCTCGGCCTGCTGTGCACCGCCGTCGCGCAACCCGTCCTCGCGGCCGTCGCCGGTGCCCGCATCCGGCCGGTCTGGGACGGCGCGGCGGCACGGGAGGCCGCGGCCTGGCTGGCGGTCGTGGGGCCCGGCGCGCTGATCGCCGTGCTGCTCGTCAACGTCGACTACCTCGCGATCGGGCACGTGCTCGGCCAGGAGGCGGTCGGCGGGTATTCGCTCGCGTTCCGGATCGCCTGGGTGCCCTACATCGTGGTCGCGGTCGTGCTCGGCGGGGTGCTGTTCCCGATCTGCGCCGCGAAGGTCCGGAGTGGACGGTCCGGTGAGCTGCCGGAGGAGCTGCACCGGTTCACGACGGCGACGCTGGTGGTCACCGGTGGCCTCTACGTCGTGGTCGCCCTGAGCGCCGACGCGATCACGCTGCTCGGTGCGCAGTGGACGGACGCCGCCGCGATCCTCGTCCTGCTCTGCGGCTACGGCCTCGGCCTCGGCCTGCTGCACGTCTGGTACCAGGTGGTCAGGGCCGCCGGGCACGCCCGCCAGTACCTCGCCCTCGAAGCCGCCCACCTCGTCACGCTGGTGACCGCGCTGGTCTTCACCACCCCGCACGGCCCGCAGGCCGTCGCCGTCACCCAGGTCGCCACGGTGTGGCTGCTGGTCCCCGCGACGTGGCTGGTGCTGCACCGCAACGGCCTCGCGGCCCCGCTCCCCCGGCTGGCCCGCACGGCCGCCGCGGCCGTCGCCGGCGCGCTCGTGAGCTTCGCGCTCAGCACCGTCCTGCCGGCCCCGGCGAGCGTCGCGGGCCTCGCCGCCACCGCCACCGCGCTGCTCGCCGGCTACTGCGCGGTGGTGCTGCCGTTGACCCGCACCGTCCTCATCGGACTCAAGGAGCGCACGTGAAGGTCGTCCACGTGACGCAGCCGGTCGAGGCCGGGGTCGCCGCCGTGGTGCTGGAGCTCGCCCGCGCCCAGCGCGACCGCGGCTGGGACGTCGGGATCGCCTGTCCCCCAGCCGGTTGGCTGGCCGACCAGGCCCACGCACACGGCATCCCGGTCCACTCGTGGCAGGCGACGCGACTGCCGGGTCCCGGTACCGCGCGGGAGCTGGTGTCCCTGCGCCGCACGCTCGACCGGCTCCGGCCGGACGCCGTCCACCTGCACAGCTCCAAGGCCGGGCTGGCCAGGCTGGTGCTGCGCGGCCGCGTCCCCACGCTGTTCCAGCCGCACCTGTGGTCCTTCCAGGTCGCCGGCGGGCTGCTGCGCACCGCGTGCCGCCGCTGGGAGGGGCTGGCGTCGCGCTGGACGGACCTCCTCGTCTGCGTCAGCGACGACGAGCTCGCCGCCGGTCGTGCCGCCGGGGTCACCGCACCGGCCGAGGTCGTGTGCAACGGCGTCGACACGCGGCGGCTGCACCCGCGCCACCACGACCACGACGTCCCGACCGCCGTGTGCGTCGGGCGCATCGCCCACCAGAAGGGGCAGGACCTGCTGCTGCGGGCCTGGCCGGAGGTGCTGCGGTCCGTTCCGGACGCCCGGTTGCTGCTCGTCGGCGACGGCCCGATGGCCGCCGGTCTGCGGGCCGCGCACCACCACCCGTCGGTGCACTGGCACGGCCACCGCGCCGTGGTCGCCGACTTCTACACCGAGGCCGACGTCGTCGTACTGCCCTCCCGTGCCGAGGGCATGGCCCTGGTACCGCTGGAGGCCATGGCCTGCGGGCGTTCCGTCGTCGCGTTCGACGTCGAGGGTGTGCGGCAGAGCCTCGGTGACGCCGGGGAGGTCGTGCCCGCCGGGGACGTGGACGCACTGGCGCACGCGATCGCCCTGCGCCTCACCGACCGCGAGCTCGCCGCCGCGGAGGGGAAACGCGGCCGGGTCCGCGCCGAGAACCTGTTCGACCGCGAGCGCATGACCGACCGGATCGTGACGCTCACCGAGAAGCTGCTGTCCGGGAGAGGACGAGGATGACACGGATCGCCTACCTGCTCACACAGGACAGCGGTGGCCCGGTGGACGTGACGGTCCGGCTGGCCGCCGCGCTCGCCGGGTCCGGTGACGCGGAGGTCAGGGTGTTCGGACCGCGACCGCGGCGCGGCGCCGAGCTGGTCGACCCGCACTTCGAGGAGATCCTGGTCCCCAGCAAGGGGGACGTGCGCGCCGCACGGCAGGCGCGCGCCGCGATCAAGGCGTGGCGGCCGGACGTGGTGCACGCGCAGGACCGGCGGTCCGGGCTGGTGAGCGCGGGCCTCGCGACGGCGGGCACCAAGATCGTGCACACCTACCACGGGGTGCCCGACGACGTGGACGAGTCGTGGTTCCGGTGCGTGCGGGGCTCGACGCCGCCGTCGCACTACACCCGCGCCGTGCTCGCCGGTGACGCCGCGGTCGCGCGGGTCGTGCACCGGACGGTGGTGCCGGCCAGGGAGATGGGCCGGTTCCTGCGCGAACGCCTGTACGTGCCCCCGCACCGCATGACCCACATCGACAACTGCGTCGACGTCGGTGAGGCGCACCCGCCGACGGCACCGGTGCGCAGGCTGATCTTCGTGGGGCTGCTGGTGGAGCGCAAGGGGCTGCTGACCCTGCTCGACGCGCTGGAGACCACCATGCCCGCCGACGCCACGCTCACGGTCGTCGGCGACGGTCCACAACGGACCCAGGCGGAGGGCCGGGTGACCCGGCGGGGGTTGCAGGACCGGGTGCGGTTCCTCGGTTTCCGCACGGACGTCCCCGACCTGCTGCGCGAGCACGACGCGCTGGTGCTGCCGTCCACGATGGAGCAGCAGCCGCTCGTCGTCGCCGAGGCGATGGCCGCGGGCAAGCCGGTGGTGGCCACGGACACCGGTGGTGTGGCGGACATGCTGGGCATCCCCGCCGTCGAGTGCCCGCGTCCCGGTGACGTGACCGCGTTGCAGCAGCGGCTCACCGAGCTGTTCGCCGACCCGGAGCCCGGCCGCACCGGCCAGGCCCTGGCCGCCAGGGCGCGCGAGCGGTTCACCGCCGAGGTGTGCGCCCGCCGCCACCTGGAGCTCTACCGCGGGCTCACCGCTTCTGCGCGTTGACGTAGACCGCCGCGTCCGCCGGAGGCAGGTCGATCTCCGGCGGCACCGGCTCGCCCCGCAGCGTCGCGAGGCCCTGCGGCGGGGTCATCCGCACCGCGGCCTTGGTCGGGTTCACCGCCACCCAGCCGTTGCTGAACCGGCGGGTCCACGCCCCGCTGGGCAACCGGTTCGCCGCTTCGACCGCCTCCCCCAGCCGCGCGTCCTGGTAGATCGACCAGTACGGGCTCTTGTAGCTGGGATCGGCCTGCGTCCAGCACGTGTGCGGGCTCGCGAGCAACGCGGCCGAGGCGTACCCGACGCGTTCCTCCTGGTCCGACTTCGTGTGCGTGATCAGCAGCAGCCACGACTCGCCGAGCGCGGCCTGGGCGCGCTGTTCCTTGAACTGGTTGCCCTTGAACGTGATCAGCTCGCCGGCGCCGTTGTCGCCGCGCAGGCCGAAGTTCTCCTCCATCGCACCGGCGTACCGGGAGTGCGCCGACCAGCGGCCGGGCGTCAGCTGCGACTCCGAGACGTTGGGCACCAGCATCTTCCCCGACTTCTCCAGCGCGGTGCCGGCGAGGTCGAGCAGACCGTCCAGGCCCTCGCGCAGCAACCGGTCAGTGGCCGCGGTGTCGGCCGTGCCCGCGATCACCGCGGGCGAGTAGTACCGCAGCGAGCTGAAGTCGTTGTCGGCCAGCACGCCGTCCCAGCCCTCGCGGGTCACCTCGGCGACGACCGCGTTCACCCAGGCCTGCTGGTACTCCCTGTTCCACACCGCCATCTGCCAGTGCTTGGGGTACCCGGCCCACTCGATGCGCTTGCCCGCCGTGTCGACCGCGAACCACGCGGGGTGCTGCTGCTGGGCGGCGTAGTACCCGATGCCGGTGGGCAGGTACTTGGAGTCGCGGTCGCCCTCCACCGCGCCGGGGTAGTTGCGGGTGCTGGCGAAGTCCTTGTAGACCAGCACCTTGATCTTCGGGTTGAGGTCGTGGAGGCGGCGCATGGCCGAGGTCTCCCACGCGTTGAGCACCACGACGTCGTAGTGCTTGGCCGCCTCGCGGATCTCCCAGGCGGCCGGCGAGTCGCCGATGCCGTACCACCAGGCGCACGGCGCGACCGGTTTCGGCGGCGGGCCGGTCGTGATCGGGTCGCTCGCCGCAGTCACCGAACAGGCCGTCGAGAACAGCACCAGCACAAGTGCGGTGAATCGGCGCATCAGCGATTTTTCCGGCAACACAACTCACCCGCCGTCATCAGTAGAATCCTCAGGTCGAGCCACAGCGACCAATTCGCGATGTAGTAGTTGTCGTATCGAGACCTGTCGGCGATCGAGGTGTCACCCCTCAACCCGTGAACCTGGGCAAGACCGGTGAGACCGGTCGGGACGCGGTGGCGCGCCCAATATAGCTCGTGAATGGCGGAGAACTCGCGAACGAAACCGGGACGCTCCGGGCGCGGCCCCACGACGCACATGTCGCCGCGCAGGACGTTCCACAGCTGGGGCAGCTCGTCGAGCGAGGTGCGGCGCAGGAACCGGCCGACCGGCCCGACCCGGGAGTCGCCCTCGACGGACCAGCGGACCTGGGAGTCGTCCTCACCGGACTGGCGGACGCTGCGGATCTTGTAGAGGACGAACGTCCGGTCGTCCATCCCCACCCTGACCTGCCGGAAGAACAGCGGGCGACCGCTTTCGACCAGCACGGCCAGCGCGCACAGGCCGATCACCGGGGACAGCACGACGAGCGCCACCGCGGCCAGCACGAGGTCGAGGACGCGCTTGACCCACCAGGTCGGGCGCCTGGTCGGGGACGTGCCCAGCCGCATCAGCGGGTAGCTGCGCAGCCGCTCGATGCCGGGGCCGTCGGGGTGCAGCTCGTACATCCGCGGCACCACGAGCGTGGAGCAGCCCAGCCGGTGGGCGGTGATGGCGGCCTCGACCAGGCGGGACTCGCGGGTGTGCGAGAACGCGAGCACGACCGTGCCCGCCCGCAGCCGCACGACGGCCTCCGCGAGGTCGCCGTCGATCACCTCCAGCGGCGGTCGCTGCTGGTCGGGGTCGGGACCCGCGTCGGCGAACGCGACCGGGCGCAGGCCGAACTGGGGGTGCTCCAGCATGGTCCTGGCGAGGTTCACGCCGACCGAGCCCGCGCCGACGATGATCGTGCGGTCGCAGCGGTCGAACCGCCGCCGGCACCACCGGCCGAACGCGAACACGCACCACCGCACCGGCTCGATGACCAGCGCGTACGTCATCATCGCCCACTGCGCGGCGCTGACGTCGGCCGCCGGTGCGGCCCCGAGCAGACCGGCGCAGGTGAGCAGCGCGAAGGCCAGCGCCGTGCTCGCGGCGGAGCGGGGCAGGTCCTGCAGCCACGACAGCCACAGCCGCCTGCGGTAGAGCCGCCAGCCCGCCCTGATGCCCAGCACGGTCGCCGCGATGGCGGCGGTCCAGCGCCAGTCGACGCCGCGGTGCACGCACACCGCCGCCAGTGCCGTGCTGTCGGCCAGCACGAGCAGCACGGCCACCGCGTTCACCCGGCTGAGCAGGTCCCGCGAGCGGCGGCGGGGCGTTGCGGCCCGCCCCAGGGGCGGCCTTCCGCGGTCAGCCGGCCGGACCTCGTCCGCCTGCGGTGGTGCGGCGGGAACGGCCACCGCCGAGAGTCGCCTCATGGAAGATCATCCGATCGATGGAGAGTGGACGGCACAGCGACACGAAAGAGTTAACGAGGGGCTTAAGTTCAGCTCTTCGGGTATCAAATTTCCCTCTTCGGTGTGCTGAGCGAATGCAATTGGTGAGCTTTCGGCGTACTACTGCCCTGGTCTACGCCAGGGGCGTCTCAAAAGCTTTAGCACGTCGTGTCAATAATTCATGGCACCAACCGCGAGCCACCGAAGTGGGGGCATTGAGTGAAAGTCGGCGAAAACGGCGTCCGGCAATCGGCCGGGCACGCGACGACGACCGTGCAGGTCGTGCAGCAGCCCGTCCGGCAGTCCGTGCAGACGGCCCAAGCCGCGCAGAACGACGCCCGGCCGTGCGGCGACGTGCACGTCGTGCTCCCCGCCTACAACGAGGCGGTCGCACTCCCGGCGCTGCTGCGGCGCATCGCCGGCGTCGAGCTGTCCGACCGGATCACGGTGTGGGTGGTCGACGACGGTTCCTCCGACGGCACCGGCGACTGCGTGGCGGGCGTCCGCGGCCTGGACGTCCGGCTGGTGCGCCACCCGGTGAACCTCGGCCTCGGCCAGGCCGTCCAGTCCGGGCTGCGTGCGGTGCTCGACGCGGCCGCGGCGGACGACGTCCTGGTCGTGATGGACGCCGACGACACGCACGACCCGCGACTGATCTCCCCGCTGCTCGGGGAGATCGCGGCCGGCGCGGACGTGGTGATCTGCTCGCGCTTCGTCGACGGCGGCGACGACTCGACCGCACCGCGCTTCCGCCGGTTCCTGTCCCGCGGCGCGCGCGTCGTGTTCGGCCGGGTGCTGCACTTCGACGGCATCCAGGACTTCACCAGCGGCTTCCGCGCCTACCGGGTGAGCCTGCTGCGCCGGGCCGCCGCGCACTGGGGCGAGCGGCTGGTCGAGGAACGCGGGTTCGCCTGCATGGTCGAGCTGCTGCTGAAGCTGCGCCACTGCGGGCCGGTGGTCAGCGAGATCCCGTTCCGGCTGCGCTACGACCGCAAGCCCGGCGCCAGCAAGCTCCGGCTCGGCCGGACGCTGACCCAGTACCTGTTGCTGCTCACGCGTGACCGCCTCGCGCCCGTGCCGTACCGGAAGCTCTGATGGCGACGCCAGTGCGCAACGTCGTCGTGATCGGCGGAGGCATCTGCGGCCTCGCCACCGCACACCGGCTCGTGCGGGCCGGCCTGCCGGTGACGGTGCTCGAGAGCAGCGACCAGCTCGGCGGGCTCGGCACGTTCTTCCCGTCGCGGGGCCGGTGGGTGGAACGCTTCTACCACTGCGTGATGCCGACCGACGACGCGTTGCTCGGCCTGTTGGACGACGTGGGCCTGCGCGAGAGCATCGGCTGGCGGCGCACCACCATGGGCATGGTCGTCGAGGGCGCGCACCACCCGTTCAACTCCGCGCTGGACCTGCTGCGGTTCCGGGCGCTGAGCCTGCCGGACCGGGTGCGCTTCGGCGTGGTCTCGCTGCTGCTGCGGCGGTTGGGCAAGGGCAAGGACCTCGACCGCCTGCGCACCGAGGACTGGCTGCGGGGGCTGTACGGCGACGCCGTGTGGAGCACGCTGCTCGCCCCGCTGTTCGGCGCCAAGTTCGGTTCGGCGTTCGGCGACGTGCCCGCGCTGTACCTGTGGCAGCGCCTGGGCCGGGAGAGCAACGACTCGGTGCGCGGCTACCCGGCCGGTGGCTACAAGGTCTTGGTCGACGCGCTGCGCCGGTCCATTGAGGACGGTGGCGGTGTCGTGCGCACCTCGGCTCCCGCGGCCCGCGTGGAGACCAGGGGCGAGCGGGTGGTCGTGACGCTGGCCGACGGCGAGTCGCTGGTGGCGGACCACGCGGTCTCCACGGTCCCGCTGCCCGCGTTGCGCGGTATCGCCGACGAGGAGCTGGCCCGGCGGCTGCCCGACGTGCGGTTGCGCTACCAGGGCGTCGTGAACACGTTGTTCTTCCTGCGCAAGCCGTTGTCGGGGCACTACTGGGCGCCGGTGCTGCGCTCGGGCACCGACTTCGACGGCGTGATCGAGATGTCCGCGCTGGCGGGCACCGAACCCTACGACGGCCGCCACCTCGTGTACGTCATGCGCTACACCGACCGCGACTCCGCGCTGTACCGCGAGGACGAGACCGCGATCGCGCGGCGGTGGACGGAGCAGCTGCTGGCCCTGCACCCCGGCCTGTCGCCGGCGGACGTCGACGAGGTGCGCACGTTCAAGGCGCCGTTCGTGGAACCGGTGTACCCGCTGGGCTACCTGACCGACCGGCCGGCCGTCGAGGTGCCCGGCACCCGGCTGCTGCTCGCCACGACCGCCCACGTCTACCCGAACGTCACCAGCTGGAACTCGAGCGTCGAGCTCGCGAACTCGGTGACCGACCGCCTCCTGCGCGCCGCCAGGAGGCCCACGCCCCAGGAGATCGACGCATGGTCAGCAGAATCGGCGCGGTGATCACCGCTCTCACGGTCACCGCAGCCACCCTCGTTTCCTCCCAGCAGGTCCACGCCGACTCCGCGCCGCTGCTGCCCGACCTGCGGCAGGCGCCGATCGGGTGCCCCGGCGGGTTCGCCGGCAACCCGGACACGTGCCGCGACTGGGACGTGTGCCTGGTCGAGGACGCCTCGAAGCCGCGCGGCAAGTGCGCTCGCGAGGGCGGCCGGATCGAGGCGGTGCGCCTGCGGTTCACCACGTCCATCGACAACGTCGGCGACGGTCCCCTGCTGCTGCACGCGCACCGCGACAGCACCGACGTGCCGACGATGAAGGTGCGCCAGTCGATCCAGTCCGGTGTGGATGGTTCGATCGCGCGCACGTACGCCGAGGCGCGGCGCGAGACCACCTCGAGCGCCTACTACGAACCGGCCGAGTCGCACCAGCACTGGCACCTGCTCAACTTCGAGTACTTCCAGCTGCGCAGGCCCGACGGCGGCGTGGTCGTGACCGACCGCAAGAACGGGTTCTGCATCGGCGACCGCTACGACGTCGTGGACGACCTGCCGCGGCGCCCGCTCGACCCGGCCACGCCGGAGGGCCAGCTGGCGGCCCGGCTCAACGGGCACATGTGCGAGCACCACAACCCGGCCGCGCAGGACGTCCTGTTCGGGATCTCCGTCGGCTCCGGCGACGACTACAAGCACCGGGTCGACTTCCAGTGGCTCGACCTCACGCACGTGCCGTCGGGTGTCTACGACGTGGTCAACGCCGCGAACTCCGACCGGGCGTTGCTGGAGAAGGACTACAGCAACAACACGTCGTCGATCGCGATCTCGCTGCAGTGGCCGCGCGGCGCGGTGCAGCCGCCCGCGACGATCACGTTCGCGCCGTCGGTGAAGCTGCTGCGCAGCTGTCCCGGCCGGGAGCGGTGCGCCGAGTCGAGGTAGTACCGGTTCGAATACCGAAACGGGGTGTCCGCGGTCGCGGGCACCCCGTTTCGCGTTTCTCGCGCGCTTTACCACACAACCAGTTAGCAGCACAAACTACTCACTCTGCGAAACCGCGTTCACCACTAGCACATCGGCACTCCGAACACAATTCGCCAGTTCGCGCAACCGAACACTGTTCGAGAACTGCATTCGCGCTCACGTCAATAGTCCGAGCAGTGCAATTTTGATCACAGTGGAGAGTGCCACACGCAACCCCGTTGGACCTTGACCTGGCCATGTGGTGAGTTGAGAGAATTCACTTCGCATTCCACCCCGACCGGACTGTGCCCTGACCTGATTCCCCAGCCGATCAGGAGACCCTGTCTTGAGCACGGCAGACTTCACCCTGCGCGATTTCGCCGTTGGGCAACTGCAGAGCCTGTTGCGCGCTGTCGGATTAGCGGATTCGGCGCGCAGTTCGACGGCGTTGCTGGGTGACGCATTGGGACCCGGCGCACTGCGCCCGTTGTCCGCTGTTCCGTCGTGGCCGTCATCGGTCGCCGACGACCACACACCTGTTGAATTCTCGGTCGCTTTGGCCAGGAACGAACCACCCGCGGTGCGGATGATCGTGGAGTCGCTCGCCGAACAGCCGGACAGCCGGGCCAACCTGACCGCGGCGCTGGCCGTGCTCGACCAGCTCGCCGCCCGGTACGACCTCGACCTGCGCCAGCTCGACCAGGTCCGCGACCTCTTCCTGCCGGAGGACCCGCAGGGCGCCTTCTCGTTCTGGTACTCGCTGATCGTCGGGGCCCACGCGGCACCGGCGATCAAGGTCTACCTCAACCCCGACGTGCGCGGCCCCGGACGCGGCACCGAGCTCGTCAGCGCGGCGCTGGACCGGCTCGGCCTCGGCCCTGCCTTCCCCGCCGTCGCCCGGCACGCCCTGCACCGTGAGGGCCTGGACCGGTTCTCGTTCTTCGCCCTCGACCTGATGGACGACCACCGCGCGCGGGTGAAGACCTACGTCTCGCACGACTCCGCCGAGATCGCCGACGTCACGCACGCGGCGGCCGCGGTGCCCGGGGTGGACCTGGGGCTGCTGGCGGACGTCTGCGCGATCGCCGGTGCCGGCACCGGCCCGTTCACCCGGCGCCCGCTGATGTCGGCCTACAACTTCCTCGCCGGCGACACCGAACGGCCGGGCGGCTACTCGGTCTACATCCCGGTGCGCGACTACGTGCAGGACGACCTGGAGGCGTGCGAGCGGGTCCTCGCGATCATGACCAGGTGCGGCCTCGACCCGACGCCGTTCGTGCTGGCGCTGACGAGCATCGTGCGCAGGCCGCTGGGCGACGGTGTCGGTCTCATCGCCCACGTCTCGCTGCGCCTGGGCCGGCCGCGCCCCGGCGTCACGGTCTACCTGTCCTCCGAGGCGTACGACGTGACCCCTCCCCGAACCACAGCCATGTCGTCGTAGTGCCGCAGTACGAGGAAAGAAGGCAGTGTCGTGGAGCCGTACCGCATCAAGGTCGTCGAGCCCATCCCCATCACCACCCGCGACTACCGCGAGCGCCGCTACGCCGAGGCGGGGTACAACCAGTTCAACCTCACCGCCGACGACGTCACGATCGACCTGCTGAGCGACTCCGGCACCGGTGCGCTCTCGGCCGAGCAGCAGGCCGCGGGCATGCGCGGTGACGAGACCTACGCGGGCGCCCGGTCGTTCTTCCGGTTCCGCGAGGTGGCCGAGGAGCTGACCGGCTTCCCGCACATCTACCCGGTGCACCAGGGCCGTGCCGCCGAGCGGATCCTGTTCTCCGCGCTGCTCAAGCCCGGCCAGCTCTCCGTGGGCAACACCCACTTCGACACCACCCGCGCGAACGTGGAGCTCGTCGGCGGCGTGGTGCGCGACCTGCCCTGCCCGGCGGCGGCCGACCTCGACAGCGACGCGCCGTTCAAGGGCGACATCGACCTCGTCGCGCTGGAGGCGGTGCTGTCCGGGCCGGAGGACGTCGGCCTGGTGCTGATGACGATCACCAACAACGGCGGCGGCGGGCAGCCGGTGTCGATGGCGAACCTGGAGGCCGTCAGCGCGCTGTGCCGCCGGTTCGGGGTGCCGTTCTTCCTCGACGCGGCCCGGTTCGCCGAGAACGCGTGGCTGGTGACGCAGCGGGAGGAGAAGTACCGCGACCACAGCCCGCGCGACGTCGCGAAGCTCGCGTTCCGGCTCGCCGACGGGTGCGTGGTGAGCCTGAAGAAGGACGGCATCGTCCACATCGGAGGGATGCTCGCCCTCACCGACCCCGACCTGGCCGAGCAGTGCGAGCTGCTGCTGATCGCCACCGAGGGTTTCCGCACCTACGGCGGGCTTTCCGGTCGTGACCTGGACATGTGCGCGCAGGGCCTGATGGAGGTCACGCACCCGGCGTACCTCAAGGAGCGGGCTGAGGCCACCGCGTACCTGGCCGAGTGCGCGCGCCAGGCCGGTGTGGAGAGCGTGCGTCCCGCCGGTGTGCACGCGGTGTACCTCAACGCGGGCCGGTTGCTGCCGCACATCCCATCGCACCGGTTCACCGGTCACGCGCTGGCCTCGGAGCTGTACCTGGCGGGCGGTGTGCGGTGCGCCGAGCTGGGGTCGCTGTACCTCGGTGAGATCGACGAGTCCGGTGAGCTGCTGACGCCGGCGCCGTTCGAGCTGGTGCGCCTCGCGATCCCGCGCCGCGTCTACACCCGCAGCCACCTGGAGTACGTCGCCGAGACGCTCGCCGGCATCGCCAAGGACCCCGAGTCGGTGCCCGGCTACCGCCTCACCGAGGCACCCGCCGTCCTGCGCCCGTTCCGCGCCCGCCTCGCCCAGGTCCGCTGACGCGAGAAGGCCCCTCGGGTCACCACCGAGGGGCCTTCCGGTCCTGCGCGAAGATCAGGCGGGCACGCCGATGCGGCTCATCGCGTGCTCGATCACCCGCACCAGCACCGCCTTCGACGACTCGCGGTCACGGGCGTCGCACAGCACCAACGGCACCGCGTCACCGACGTCGAGGGCGTGGCGCACCTCGGCCTCGGTGTAGGAGTAGCTGCCGTCGAAGCAGTTCACCGCGACCACGAACGGGATCTGGCGGCGTTCGAAGAAGTCGATCGCCGCGAACCCGGTCTCCAGCCTGCGGGTGTCGACCAGCACCACGGCACCGATCGCACCGGAGGCCAGCTCGTCCCACATGAACCAGAACCGGTCCTGGCCCGGTGTGCCGAACAGGTACAGCACCAGCTCGGTGTTGATCGTGATGCGGCCGAAGTCCAGCGCGACCGTCGTCGTGTTCTTGCCCTCGACGCCGACGATGTCGTCGATCTCCTCACCCGCGGCGGTGAGGAGCTCCTCGGTGCGCAGCGGGGTGATCTCGCTGACCGACCCGACCAGCGTGGTCTTGCCCGCGCCGAACCCGCCGGCGACGACGATCTTGACGGCGACGGGGACGGCGAGGTCGTCGTCGCGCTGGTCAGATTGCACGGACACCATCCAGCACCTTCTGCAGTAGGTTCATGTCCATCGCGGTCGCCATCCGCGACGGGTCGCGGGTGATGACGTCTCCGCGCTGGATCAGGTCGCTCAGCAGCACCTTCACCACGACCAGCGGTGCGTGCAGGTACGCGGCGACCTCCGCGACGGACAACGGCTTGCGGCACAGCTTCATGATCTCGGTGTGCTCCACCGAGAGCGAGGCGGGGTCGTTCGAGGTGCGGATCGACCGCACCTGGGTCGTGAGGTGCAGATCGCCCCACACCGGCCGGGTGCGGCCGCTGACCAGCGCGTAGGGCCGGACGAGCGGGCCGGCCGCCTCGTCGTACCACCAGTCTCCCGAGTGGACGGTCATGACAACCCGAGTGCGCTGGGCAACGGGGTGCGCGGCGCGGTGGACAGGTAGCCGCCCACGCGCTTCACGAGCATGTTCATCTCGTAGGCGATCATGCCCATGTCCGCGTCCTCGTCACCGACGACGGCGAGGCAGGCGCCCTGCCCGGCCGCGGTGACGAACAGGTACGCGCGCTCCATCTCCACGATGGTCTGGCGCACCTGGCCGCCGCCGAAGTGCCGGCCGGTGCCGCGGGCGAGCGACTGGAACGCCGACGCCATGGCGGAGAGGTGGTCTGAGTCGTCCTTCGACAGCTCGGGCGAACGGGCCAGCAGCAGACCGTCAGCGGAGAGCACCACCGCGTGCCGAGCACCGACCACTCTGCTCACGAGGTCGTCCAGCAGCCAGTTGAGCTTGGCCTGCCCGCCGGTCATCTCTTCCATGGGAAATCGCCTTTCGCTTTCCGGAGTCCCAGTGCGCATCACGGTTCGAGGTCGTGGGGGTCCGCGGTCCTGGCGTCACGAGCGCCGCGCTGGAACGCGGACAGGCCGTCACGGGCGCGTTCGGCCCGTTCCTCGGCGTCGAACTCGGTGAAGTCGGGATCGGGACGCAGGTCGTCGGTCGCCAGCTGGGGCACGAGGTGCTGCTGCCGCTGCCGGCGCGGCAGCTGCGGCCGTTCGTCCTGGCGCACTTCGCCACCTCCCGCGGCGGTGTCGGTGTCGGTGGGCCAGCTCTCCGGCCGGGTGTGCGCGCGGGACAGCTCGGTGCCGTCGGTGCCGGTGACCGGCACGTGGCCCTTGGTCGAGGCGCCCGCCCAGAACTGGTCCAGCTCGGACCCCGACTCCGCCGGCGGGCGTGCCTGCGACGGCACGTGGGTCTCAGGGCGCACCTGCTGCACCTGCTGGCGGTAGGAGGGCCGGGGAAGCTGCGGCACGTCCGTGGTGTCGGCCGCGCCCGCGTCGCCCGCGAGCAGCTCGGCCGGGATGAGCACCAGCGCGATCGTGCCGCCGGAGGAGCACTCGCGCAGCTCGACCCGGATGCCGCGGCGCGCGGCGAGGCGTGCGACGACGAACAGGCCCAGGCGCGACTCACCACGCAGGCGCATCGCCTCGAAGTCGGGCGGCGCGGCCAGCATCTGGTTGTGCAGCTCGCGGTCCTCGGCCTTGATGCCCAGGCCCTGGTCCTCGATCTCCACGACGATGCCCTGCGGCACCTCGCTGGTGTGCACCTCGACCTGCGAGCGCGGCGGGGAGAACGAGGTGGCGTTGTCGACGAGCTCGGCGATCAGGTGGATCGTGTCGGCGACGGCGGCACCGGTGAGCGCCACCTCGGGCACCGGGTTCACCTTGACCCGCGCGTACTGCTCGGTCTCCGCGACGGCGGCGCGCACCACGTCGAGCATGCGCACGGGCTTGCGCCACTGCCGGCCCGGCTGCTCGCCGGTGAGGATGATCAGGTTCTCCGCGTTGCGGCGCGCGCGGGTGGCGAGGTGGTCGAGCTGGAAGAACGCGTCGAGCTGCTCGGGGTTCTCCTCCTCGTGCTGCAGCCGGTCCAGGATCTTCAGCTGGCGGTGCACCAGGCCCTGGTTGCGGCGCGCGATGTCGAGGAAGACCCGGTTGACGCCCTCACGGGTCTGGCTCTCCTTGACCGCCGCGGCGACGGCGGTGTACTGCGCGGCGTTGAACGCGTCGGCCACCTGGCCGATCTCGTCGTTGCCGTAGTCGAGCGAGGGGACCTCGGCGGCGACGTCGACGTGCTTGCCCTCGCGCAGCCGCTCGACGATGTCGGGCAGGCGCTCGTGGGCGAGCTTGAGCGAGTCGCTCTTCAGGCTGGTCAGGCGCACGATCAACGCCTTGTTGACCAGCCGGTTGGAGATGCGGACGGCGACGAAGATGCCGGCGATGACCGCGAGCAGGGCGACGAGACTGCCGATGAGGACGGTGTTGAACTTGTTCTCGCCGTTCTCCAGCGCGACGTTCACGGCGCCGTTGGACTGCTCCTGCACCATCGTGGTGAGCTCGGTGGACACGGCGCGGCTGGCGGTCTCCCAGTCGGAGGCCCCGACGGAGTTGCCGATGGGCCGTTCCGCGTTCTGCAGCAGGCGGTTCTCCAGCGCGCCCAGCTGCTGCCAGGACGGGCTGGTGATCACGCGCTGGTAGTGGTCGCGCACCTCCTTCAGCGCGTTGGGCTCGATCGCGTTGAGCGACGAGCGGTACGCGCCGACGAGGTAGACGAACTCGCGGTGGTCCTCGGGCGTGAACCGGCCGGCGGTGAGCGCACCGGCGGCGACGGACCCGGCGCGCGACATCGAGTCGGCGGCCTGGAAGTACTGCACGGCGGCCAGGGCGCTCTGCACCGTGGGCGCGTCGGGGACGATGCGGGCCTGCGTGTTGTAGAGCGAGGCGCCCGCGTCGAGCACGCTGTTGTAGAAGCGGTAGACCTCGGCCTTGGACGCGGTGCCCGCCTCGATCACGGCCCGCTGCTGCGGCAGCTGGTCCAGCAGCCCGTTGAGCCTGCCGATGCTGTCCACGACCTCCTGCGGCGCCTGGGCGGCGAGATCGGTGAACGCGGTCTTCATCGTGCTGAGGTCGGAGTCGGTTTCCAGCCACTGCTTCTGCAGTGCGGAACTACCCGAACCCGGCCGGCTCAGGTTCGTCATGCTGAGCTCGCGTTCCTTCTGCAGGGACGCGAACGACTGCACCGCCGGAATCGACGCGTCCCGCACACCCGAGGCGACCAGCCGCAGGTAGAGACCGTCGAACACGGTGTACGACGAGAACAGCACCCACATCACCAGAAGCACGATGCTGGGAACAACGACAACACCGGTGAGCCGGGACCGAATTGTCTTGTAATTTGTGTCAGGCACGTTCTTCAGCTTCACAACGCTCCACGACCACCTGAATTGGCGACGGAAAGATAGCACCGCGAGAACAGCACGACCAACCGTAGATGATCATGCATTGCGGTTGCCGAGCAGGGTACTCAGTCAACCGGCCACGGCGACACCCAGGTCCACGTGCGCATCTCAGCATACGGAGCAGCGCAAGGCTGGTCCGTCAGGAGCACGCCAAACACCGTTCGAGCAGAGAGAACGACACGAATTGCCGCGCCGCTTGACAGCGGGTTGACCGATTTGGATTCGCTGACAATGTGAACCGAATCACATGAACGAGCCTTCGGTTGTTTCGGAAATTCACAGCGCACATCTCGACGGCCGCACCGGTTTGTGCTAACCGAAGAACGCACCGCGGCCCGTTCGGGCAGCCCGCTGTCCGGTTGCACCGGGAAACCCGCGCGCACCAGCACCGGGACGCGCGCACACCGAGCAGGCACCGCTCGGCCTCGTCCCCAGGCAGCCGCGCGAGCACCGCGTCGTACAGCTCGGGCAGCACCGGCTCGGCAGCCGCGACCACTTCGCGCCCGAAGTCCCTCCGGCCCTCACCCGGCCCGGCGGTGGACCGAGACCGCGTAGTCGCCGCCGCGGAACTCGGCGCGGTCCCACGTCGCGTAGCGCTCGGCCAACTCCAGGCCCGCGTCCGCGCAGTGCCGGTCGTACTCGTCGGCCGAGTACCTGCGGTCGAGGCCGAACCCCGCGACGAGGACGGTGCCGACGTGCCGCGCGACCCCCGCGACCAGGGCGCCCTGCGTGCCGGGCGGGGTGAACAGCGGCACGTTGCCCGCCATCACCACCACGTCGAAGACCCGGCCGAGGTCCAGTGCGGCCAGATCGGACTCGACCCAGTCGATCTCCGGGGCCTTGGCGCGCGCCGTGGCCAGCATGGACGCGTCCACATCGGCACCGACGACCTCGATGCCGTGCCGGGCCAGCTCTATCCCGACCCGCCCGGTGCCGCACCCGGCGTCCAGCACGGACGTGGGCCCGTACGCCCGCACGAAGGTCGCTTCGCCGTGCACGTCCACTCCCGACGCGGCGAGCTCGTCGAACCTGGCCTGGTACTCCGCTCCGTTCCACACGGACCCGAGCCTAACCCTCGGATCGGCGGATACCGCGCGTGTGGGAGCGCTGCCAAGGTCGAGTGCATGACGCGCTTTCTGCTGGCAGTGGCGTTGGTCGTGGCCGCGGCCTCTCCCGCGCAGGCTGCTCCCGCCCGGTGGTTCGGGACCTGGGCCGCCGCACCGTCCTCCGCGGTCCCCGGCACGGAGAACGGCTACGCGAACCACTCGTTCCGCAACATCGTCCACGTGAGCGCGGGCGGTCGTGAGATCCGCGTGCGGCTGTCCAACGCCTACGGCCGCACACCGGTGCTGTTCGGGCAGGTCACCGTGGCGCTGGCGGCCGGACCGGACACCCCGTCCGCGCTGCCCGGCACCATGCGCACCCTCACGTGGGGCGGTGCGGCGTCCATCACCGCCCCGCCCGGTGCCGACGTGGTGAGCGACGGCGTGGCGCTGACCGTGCCCGCCGACTCCGACCTGCTGGTCTCGGTCTTCACGCCGGCGGCGGGCGGCCCGGTCACCCACCACCAGCTCACGATGCAGAACTCGTACCTGACCCGCGAGGGCAACCACACCGCCGCCGAGTCGGGCGCCGCCTACCGCGAGCGCACGACCGCCTGGCACTACGTCTCTGGCGTCGACGTGCGCTCGTCCACGTTGCGCGGCAGCGTGGTCGCACTGGGCGACTCCATCACCGACGGCGCGAACTCCACCTGGGGCGCCAACCTGCGCTGGCCCGACCAGCTCGCCGACCGCGTCAACACCCGCTACGGCATCGTGAACGCGGGCATCAGCGGCAACCGCCTGCTCCTCGACGGCGGCTCGGCCGGACCGAACGCCCTGGCCCGGCTGAACCGCGACGTGCTGACCCAGTCCGGCGTCCGCACGGTGATCGTGTTCGAGGGCATCAACGACATCCAGCAGACCCCGCACGAGACGAACCCGGAGAAGATCATCGCGGCCCTGCGGCAGATCGCCGCCCGCGCCCACGACCGCGGCCTGCGCGTGGTGGGCGCGACGATCACGCCGTTCAAGGGCTGGTACAGCTACACCCCCGAGCTCGAACAGGTGCGGCAGGCGGTCAACGCCCACATCCGCGGCAGCGCCGAGTTCGACGCGGTGGTGGACTTCGACGCGGTGGTCCGCGACCCGGCCGACCCGCAGCGGATCAGGCCGGAGTACGACCAGGGCGACCACCTGCACCCCGGTGACAAGGGGTTCGAGGCGATGGCACGGGCGGTGCGGGTGGCGGCGCTCTGAGCCACACGGCCCAGGGCGTGCTGATCTTCGACTGCTCGCGCACGGGGGTGGCTAAGCTCGCGGTGTGATCACTCCAGGGGGCCGTGAGCTGTGGGTGGACCTGAACGAGGTCGTCGCCCGTGACCACGGCGACGAGCGCACGGCGGCGTTGGAGGAGGTCGTGCGGCGCGCGGACGCCGCGGACGCACCGCGCGTGACCTTCTTGGCGCGCAGGGAGTTGGCGGCCGCGCACCAGACGGACGGGCGCTGGGACCTCGTGTACCCGTTGCTGGAGGAGTGCCTGCAGGAGCACGAGCACCGGCCGTGGCGGTTCGAGCGCGACGACGAGGCCGAGCTGCTGGAGTGGTACGCGTGGCTGGTCGAGGCCATGGTGGACTTCCCCGAGCGGGCGCTGTCGGAGATCCACGCGAGCGCGGCGGACCTGGAGCACCGGTTCCGGCAGCGGGACCTGCCGCTGGGCGACGTCTACCGGGCGCACCACGGGATCGCGGTGCACGTCGGCGACCTGGCGTGGGCGCGGGAGGCGTTCGCGCGGCAGGTCGCGGCGACCGCACCGGAGGACCCGTGGCTCGACGCCCACCGGATCGACCACCTGCTGGCGCTGGGTGACGAGGAGCAGGCGCTGCGGCTGGCTGAGCCGTTCCTGCGCGAGCCAGGGGTGTCCGACGAGCTGACGACGCGGGTGCGGCACCTGGTGCTGTTACCGCTGGCCCGTGCGGGCCGGTGGGAGGACGCGGCGCTCACGTTCCGGCGGCTCACGCGCGGGATGTCCGGCGAGTACTCGCGGTTGGAGGACCACGGCGGGATGGCGCAGTTCTGCGCGCTCACCGGCAACCTGAGCGAGGGCACGATCTGGCTCGGACCGGTGGAGGAGCTGGGCGAGCGCAAACGCCCACTGGCCACAATGGAGTACGCCGCCTCCGCCACCCTGCTCACCCGCCAGCTCGGCTGGATGGACACCGAACGCCGCCTGCGCGCGCTCGCGCAGGACCTGGCCGCGCGGTTCGACCGCCGCAACGCCACCACGGCGTGCGGCGACCGCGTCCGGCGCAAGCTCGAAGCAGAGCAGCTCGTCGACTTCCTGCCGCTGTACCCCACCAGCCGCCCGCCGCTCCCCGCGCCACCGCCGCGGCTGAGCGACGCCGAGCTGCTGCGCCGCTCCGAGCTGCACGACCTGCGCTGCGAACCCGACGAGGCGCGCGTGTGCCTGTCCCTGGTGGGCGACGACCTGCCGGAACCGCTGCGCGCCCAGCGCGACGAGCTCACCGCGAAGTTCTTCCAGAGCCCCGAGACCGGCACGGTCCTGCGCCGGGCCGCCCGCACGTACGAGGAGCACGGCGACCACCGGCGCGCGGAGCTCACCCGCTGCTGGATCGGCCTGTGGGTCGTGCACGAGGGCGACGTCGAGGGCGGGGTCGCCGCGGTGAGGGACGCCGTCGAGCGGCTCCACGAGGTGGGCGACGGCCAGGCGTGGGGCGAGTACTGGCTCGCGTACGTGCTGGCGGGCCAGAACGAGCACGAACAGGCGCTGGCCGCCGTCGAGCGGGGCAAGCGCCACGCCCACGACCCGCTCGCCCTGGGCACGCTGCAGGCCCTCGAAGCACAGCTCACCGGCCAGCCGCCGGTGGAGGCCTACGAGACGTTCGTGCGCAACGACGTGCCGGAGAAGGCCCTGGAGGCGCTGTACCTGCTGCCGGAGGACATCACGCGCACGGCACCGGAGCACCCCCGCGTCGCCGGCCACCTGAGCTACCTGCGGGCGCTGCGCACGATCAACGCCGGCATGCCGGAGCTCGCCGTCGACGACCTCAACGAGGCCGTGGGACAGGCCCAGCGCCGCAACAACGCCACCGTCGAGCAGTGGTTCCACCTGACGCACGCGAACTACGCCGCACGCCGCTACGAGGACGCCGTCGACGCCGGGCTCAAGGCCGTGGCGTGGCTCGACCACCTCAAGACCGAGGACACGAGCTGGGAGCAGGCCGCCGACGAGACCCGGTTCCTGGTCGCACAGTGCTACCAGCTGCTCGGCGACCAGCCGGCCGCGGTCCGGGAGTACCGCGTGCTCGCGGCCGGTGACGGGCCGATGGCGGCGGCCGCGTTCGTGGCGGCCACCGCCCTGCTGGAGGCTTAAGGCCTGGGTCGAGGTCCGTGTTCGCGACAGCCGGGCGCTCGACACAGGCCCTAGCGCGCCATCCGGCGGTGCTGCAGGGCCACCTCCCCCGGTCGCGCGGCCCGGTCCAGGAACATCAGGCCGTCCATCCGGCAGGTGCAGGCGTTGCCCTCGCGGTCGTTCTGCGGGTAGCTGCCGCCGACCTTGAGGCCGCGCGGGTCGGTGGCCGACGCGACGTCCGGTTCGGGTTCGCCCTCCAGCCGCCACGGGTCGCCGGCCGTCACGTACCGACCGGCCAGCGGCTTCCCGTTGCGGTACAACGCCATCTCGCCGGTGTCGAAGTCGAACGTCGCCGCCAGGAACACCCATTCGCCCACGGGCAGCAGCTCCCGCCAGTCCGCCGACGCCGCGAACGTCTGCGAGGCACCGCCGTCGAGCCGGCGGGCCAGTGCGACCAGCTTCAGGGAGCCGTCCACGCTGATGAGCTCCAGCAACGCGCGCACCGCGTGGCCGTTCGAGTCACCGGACAGCACACCGGCGAGACCGATGGCGTCGTAGAGGTCGTCCGGGTCGGGGGTGTTCGAGTTCGGGGCCGGGTTCTGGCCCGTCATCTTCACCCAGCCCAGGATCGACGCCTCGCGGGCGCCGTTGAACGCCCGCAGCGACGGCACGCCGGACGCGCTGTAGAAGCCTGCCTTCCAGTCGTCGTTGCCGGCGGTCGCGGGGTTGACCTGCTTGAGCTGCACCGAGGTGCGCGAGCCGCGGTACGCCCCGTCGCGCACCCGCATGTCCGCGCCGCCGTTGACCAGCGACAGCGCGGTGCCCGAACGACCGCGGTCCTGTTCCAGGGCCGCGTTCCCAGGTACCGGGTGCTCGAAGTCGTAGTGCGCCACCAGGTTCGACGCGAGCGCGGGCAGCACGGACGGCGCAGCGGACGAGGCGGGTGCGGCGAGACCGGCCGCGAACACCGCCGCCACCACCAGGGTGAGCAGCCGCATCACCGCACCCCCTGCCCGCGCACCAGGAGGTCGCGCAGCCGGCCGACGTTGTCGAAGGAGCCGAACCCGACCCGGCCGGACGTGAACGTCCGGTCCACAGCGGTCATCAGCGGGTACCGCGACCCGTCCAGGTACACCGCGATCTCCCCCGAGCCGGCGCAGTGCCGGACGCGGACGCGGTGCCACGCCGTGTCGGTGACCGCCGGGGCCGCTCCGACCGAACGCACGGCGTCCCACTGGTGGTCCAGGCGCACCCGGTCGGCGTTGTTCACCACGAAGATCCCGTTGTGCGGGTAGGTCCTGTTGTCCGACGACAGGTGTGCGTAGTAGAACTCCGTGTCCGAGCGGTACCCGAACACGATGATCACGTCCCGGTTCGGCTCCGCCACCGGCGTGTCCAGCCGCACGGAGGCGTCGACCTGCACCGAGCCGAACTCCGGTCCCCTGCTCAGCACCGCGTACTCGAACGGCCGCCGCGGACCGGGTCGCGCCGTGCCGGCCTGCGCCAGCACGACCTCGCGGCCGGGGAACTGCCACAGCGACGGCGTCACCGGTGCCCACGAGTGCTCCGAGGTGGCGCCGGCGACGAGGTCGTGGCCGGTGGAGCAGGCGGCGAACGTGCGCGCGCCGGTCACCTTCCAGACCTTGCCGTTCGCCTTGGCCAGCACGTACAGCTCACCGGCCGCGTCCTGCCCGAACCGCAGGTCGACGCGGGGGTCACCGGCCAGCGCCTGCAACGTGGTCCGCTGCCCGCCGGAGTACACCGCCAGCTCGCGCGACTCGGCGAACGGCCGCCCTGCGCTCAACGCGCGTTCGTCGGCGGTGAACAGCAGGCCCTTCACGCCTTCGCCGTAGACGTACTTGCCGCGCAACGAGGGGATCTTCGCGCCGCGGTAGACGAACCCGCCCATCAACGCGTTGCCGCTGTCCGCGCACGGGCGCGTGGTGGAGGACCGGTTGTGGTCGAACCCGGTGACCGGGTAGGTGTAGCCGAACCGCGCGTCGTCAGCGGGCAGCGGGAACACGCCGCACGACGGGTCGCCGCGGCGGAACACCCACTGCGCCTCGCGTTCGCTCCAGCCGAGGTTCGCGCCCTTGCGGACCTCGTAGACGGCGTCGACGGCTTTTTCGCCGATGTGGCCCATGAACATCTTGTGCGTGCCGCCCGCGTCCCAGCTGAAGCGGTACGGGTCGCGCATGCCGTAGGCGTAGATCTCGCCCAGCGCGCCCGCCTTGCCCACGAACGGGTTCGAGCGCGGGATGCCGTAACGGCCGTTCGCGCCGTCGGTGCCGGCGGGGTCGATGCGCAGGATCTTGCCCTGCGGCAGCGAGAGGTCCTGCGGCACCGTCGTGGTGAAACCGATCCCGCCGTCACCGGAGGCCAGGTAGAGCAACCCGAAGTCCTCGTCCCGCGGGCGTGCGGTCGGGTTGAAGCCGATCTCCTGGAAGCCGTGGATGAACGAGGCGTAGCCGACCCGCAGGACCTCGCGGCGGGTGCCGGAGAAGACGTCGGCGCTCGGGTCCACCGCGGTCCACTCGGTGACCACGCCGTGCACCTGCGTCTCGCCGGAGGACGGCAGGTCGGGCTTCTTGCCGGTGAGCGCGGACCCGGTCTCGGTGTGCACGGTGAAGAACCTGCCGGTGCGCCGGAAGTCCGGGTGGAACGCGGCGAACCCGAACCCGCTGCCCAGGCCGCGGTGGTTGTGGAAGTCGGGTCCGACCGCGGCGGCCAGGTCCAGGTAGGCGTGCCGGGTGCCGCCGTCGAGCAGGTACAGCGTGCCGTTCATGTCCGGCACGAACAACCGGCCGGACCCGTCCGGCACCTCGCCGAGGTAGTTGATCCGGTTGTAGCGCTGCAACCGCGAGTCCGTCGGCGGCGGCACCGGTTGCGACGCGGGCAGCCGCGCGACCTCGGTGAGCTCCAGGCCGATCCCGGACTGGCCGGGCGTCGGCAGCGGGTCGGCGATCGGGGCGTCCTGGGCGGACGCGGTCGGGACGAGGAGCGATGACAGCAGGATCATCGGTGCGGCCAGCCGGAACAAGCGTCGGTACATCCCCACCACCCTGTGGGCCAGGCCGTGCCAGCACGGCGCGGAAAGCGCTTTCCAAGCAGTGCCTCCGGAATGTACCCAGCTAATAATGCCGGTACAACCCTCCTTCGGACCGGCTCGGTTCAGTCGTGTCCCGTCACAGCTTCCAGCAGCTCCCGGATGTGCGCTGTCGCCGATGCGAACTCCGGCCGGGCCATCGTGGCCGCGTAGTCCCGTTCGGCGGGCAGGCCGACCTCGACCACCTCCCGCACCAGCGCGGGCCGCCGCGTCAGCACGACCACCCGGTTCGCCAGGTACACCGCCTCGGCGATCGAGTGCGTCACCAGCAGCACCGTCGTGCCGGTCTCGCGCCACACCCGGTGCAGCTCCACGTTCATCTGCTCGCGGGTCAACGCGTCCAGCGCACCGAACGGTTCGTCCATCAGCAGCACGCGCGGCTGGTGCAGCAGAGCGCGGCACAACGCCACGCGCTGCTGCATGCCGCCGGACAGCTCGTGCGGGAGGGCGTTCTCGAAGCCGGTGAGACCGGTCATCTCGATCAGCTCGTCGGCCCGGCGACCGGCCTCCGCCGAACCCATGCCGCGCATCTCGGCCTGCAACAGGATGTTCCTGCGCGCGGACCGCCACTCCAGCAGCGCGGCCCGCTGGAACACGAACCCGATGTCGTGCCGGGGCCCGCGCACCTCCTCCCCCAGCAGCCGCACCGAGCCGGACGACGGCCGCAGCAGCCCCGAGACGAGCTTCAGCAGCGTCGACTTGCCGCAGCCGGATGGGCCGGCGATGGACACGAACTCGCCCGGTGCCACGTCGAGCGAGACCTGGTCGACCGCGGTGGTCTCCGCGCGCTTCGAGCGGAAGCGCACGGACACGGCGTTGATCGCGACGGCGCTCGTGGCGTTCAAGGTGGTGCTCATCCCTTCGGTGCCACGCTTTCCTCCCAGTACGCCGAGGGTTCCGACGCCTTGCCGATGATGCCGGTCTGCTGGAAGGTGTCGATGGTCTTCTTCCAGTCCTCCGCGGTGTTGACGCCCGGAGCCTTGCCCTTCGTGGCGTCGGTGTGCAGCAACGTCAGCGTGGTCTTGAACTGCTCCAGCACGACCGTCGGCGACGGCAGCTGCTCGGCGGCGCCCTTCATCGAGTCGGCGGCGGCCTGCGGGTCCTTCTCCGCAGCGGTCCACGCCTCCTGGGTGGCCTGGACCATCCTGCGCACCAGGTCGGAATCCTTGGCCAGCACCGACTTCGACGTGATCAGGCCGTTGCTGAAGTAGTTCAGGCCGAAGTCGGAGAACCGCAGGTAGGACACGTCCTTGCCGGCCTTCTCCCTGATCGTCGGACCCTGGTCGGAGGCGAACCCGAGCAGCACGTCGGTGCGGCCGGAGATGACCGCGGCCATCTTGCCAGCGGGGTCGATGTTCTGGATGGAGACGTCGGACTCCTGCAGGCCGTTCCGCTGGAGGAACGCGGGGAACGTCTTGGTCAGCGCGTCACCGGCGGTCGTCGCGACGGACCTGCCCCTGAGGTCGGCCGGCCCGCTGATGTTCTTCTCCGTGAAGAACTGCACCGAGGCGGGCGTGGTCTGCAGGTACACGCCGATGCTCCTGGCCGGCACGCCGTTCTCGACGGCGGTGGCGAGCGCCGAGGTGTCCGCCCAGCCGAAGTCGGTCTGCCCGGCGCCGGTGGCCTGCACGGTCTTGCCGGATCCCTGGCCCGCCTGGATCTTCAGCTTGATGCCGTGCTTCTCGAAGATCCCCTGCTGGAGCCCGTAGTAGAACGGCGCGTGCTCGCCGTAGGGGTACCAGTTGAGGGTCAGCGTGACCTCCTCCGCGCCACCACCGGCGGCGGAGTCGCCGCCACCGCCGCAGCCGGCCACCAGCAGCACCGCGGGAAGTAGGCCTGCGAGCACTTTCCTCATCGGTCAGCCTTTCGCGAGAAGGGTTGTGGTGACGGTGGAACCGCGCCGGCTGGCGTGCCACGGCAGCACCAGCCTCTCGGCGAGGTCGAGCAGGGCGAACAGCAGCACGCCGACGACCGACATCACGATCAGCCCCGCGAAGAGCATCGGGGTGTCCATGTTGCCGTTGGCCTGCAGGATCACGTAGCCGAGACCCTCGTTGGCGCCGACGAACTCGCCGACCACCGCGCCGGTGACGGCGAGCGTGATCGCGACCTTCAGCCCGGCGAACAGGTGCGGCAGCGCCGCCGGGAAGCGGATCTTCGCGAACGTCTTGAGCGGCCCGCCGCCCATGGTCGCGGCGAGCTCCAGCATCTCGGTGTCGACGGACTTCAGGCCGGTGACCATCGAGATCACCACCGGGAAGAACGCCATCAGCACGGCCACGACCACCTTGGGCCCGAAGCCGAAACCGAGCCACACCACGAACAGCGGCGCGATCGCGATCTTCGGGATGACCTGCGCGAACAGCAGCACCGGGTAGACCGTGTTCTCGACGGTCCGCGAGTACACCATCGCCACGGCGACCAGCACGCCGACGACCGCGGCGATGACGAAGCCGGCGAGCGTCTCCCAGGTCGTGGTCAGCGTGTGCGGCCACAGGTAGGACCACCTGTCGACCAGCACCTCGGCCGTTCTGCCCGGTGAGGGCACGAGGTAGGGCTCGACCAGTTCCGCGGCGGTGACGAGCTGCCAGAGGAGCACGAAGGCCGCGATGAGCGCGACCGGGCGCCAGGACCGCTCGACCACCCCACCCCGCCTGCGGTCCGCCGAAACCGTGTCCACGAGGCCTCCTAGGTCGGAAAGCGCTTTCCAGTACGCTATGGCCGGTTCGCGGACCGGTCAAGGTGGAGGTTCGACGAAGCTGAGCAACCCGCTGGCCGGACACGGCAGCCGGTCTGGGCGCCGAACGAGCCGGTGGTGCGCGCATCGGCGGCCGGCGTCCTGGCGCAGCAGGCCGGTCTCCCTGTCGTAGCGCGGACACCACACCGGAGACGGTCCATCACGGCGATCCGTTCGCGGTGCAGCTTCTTGAGGAACGTCCTGGCTTCCAGCCGCAGTCGTGCGTCCAAGTTGGACAACGGTTCGTCCGTCAGCAGCACCTCGGCCGACGCCGCCACCGCCCGTGCCGGTGCGGCCCGTTGCCGCCGGCCGCCGGAGCACGGCGGCCACGAGGTCCCGACAGGTGTCTCAGCGCCCTCTCAGCGGGCGGCTGCAAGGCTGCCGCTCGAAGGGGGTAGATCAACTGTGCAACTGCTGCTCGCGGCCGTCCTGGCCGCATCGACCCTGGTGACACCGCAGGTCACCGGCCCGTTCCCGGTGGGCGTGTTCGACGCCCACCTCACCGACACCCGCGCTGATCCGTGGCACCCGGACCAGCGCAGGGAGCTCATGGTCACGGTCACCTACCCGGCCCGCGCGAAGGGCGAGCGGGCGCCGTTCCTGTCCCCCGCCGTCGCCGCGGCGGCCGACCCGGTGCTCTCCAGCCCCGGCTACCTCGACGTCCCGGCGGGCACGGTCGACTGGGCCGGCACGCTGCGGCAGGCCAGGACGCGGGCGCCCGCGCTCCCCGGCCGGTTCCCGGTGGTGCTGTTCTCGCCGGGACTGCAGTCGCCGCGCGAGTTCTACGCGGGTGCCGCGGAGGACCTGGCCAGCCGCGGGTACGTCGTCGTCACGGTCTCGCACACGCACGAGTCGCTGGTCGTCGAGTTCCCGGACGGCCGCCTGGTGCCGAGCGAGGTCGGTGACGCCCGGCCGGAGACCATGAGGAAGGCGATCGACGCACGGGTCGCGGACATGCGGTTCGTGCTCAGCCGGCTGCCCGGCCTGCACCGGGGCGCGGACCTCGGCCGGGTCGGGATCGCCGGGCACTCCTACGGCGGCTACACGGCCGGCGAGACGATGGTGCGCGACCGCAGGTTCGACGCGGGCATCAACATCGACGGCGCCATGGAGCACAGCGGGTCGGGCCCGTACGCGCCGGGCGAGATCGTCACGAGGGGCGTCGACCGGCCGTTCCTGCTCTTCGGCGGTGACCTGCGCGAGCGCGAGCTCTCGCACGTCGACACGAGCCTGACCCGGTCGTGGGCGGACTTCTGGCCGAACCAGCGCGGCTGGAAGCGGGACGTGCACCTCGACGACGGCGCGCACCTCGGGTTCAGCGACCTGCAGTGGGCGGTTCCGCAGGTCGGGGCGGTCACGGCGGAGCGCAGGGCCGACCTGATCGGCACGATCGATCCCCGGGACTCGCTGAAGGCGCAGCGCGACCACGTGGCCGCGTTCTTCGACCTGCACCTGAAACACCGCGCCACCACGCTGTTCGACCGCGTGCGCCACCTGGGAGTCCGCCTCGTGGGCTGACGGCGGCGGTATGGTCTGGTCCAATGGCTGTCGAGTTCGCCGTCCTCGGACCACTGCTGGTCCGCGTCGACGGCAGGGAGCTTCCGCTGGGTGGGTTCACCCGCCGGGCGGTGCTCGGCTTCCTGCTGCTCAACGTCGGCCGGGTCGTGTCGGTCAGCGAGCTGACCGGGGCGCTGTGGCCGGACGACCCCCCGCCGACGGCGCGCGGGATCGTGCTGAACGCCGTGTCGGCGTTGCGCAAGGCGGGCCTGGACCTCGTCACCCGCAAGCCCGGCTACCTGCTGCGCGCGGAACCGGACCGCGTCGACCTGCACCGGTTCCGCGCCCTGCTGGGCGGCGCCGCCACCGCCGCGACACCGGAACGCGCTGCGACGCTGCTGCGCGACGCGCTGGCGTTGTGGCGCGGGCCGGTGCTCGCCGACCTGGTGGCGGACGGCGTCACCTGGCCCGCGCTGGTGGAGATCGCCCAGTTGCGCGAGGTCGCGGTGGAGGACCGGATCGACGCGGAGATCGCGTGCGGGCGGCACCGCGAGGTGGTCGCGGAGCTGGAGGCGCTGGTGCGCGACCACCCGCTGCGGGAACGGGTGCACGGCCTGCTGATGCTGGCCCTTTACCGCTCCGGCCGCCAGGCCGACGCGCTCGCCGTGTTCCGCCGGGCCCGCGACCGGTTCGCCGCGGAGCTCGGCATCGACCCGGGACCGGACCTGGTGGCGCTGGAGCAGGCGGTCCTCACGCAGGACCCGGCGCTCGCGCTGATCCCGGCCCCGGCGCCGGTCGTGCTGGAGCGCAAGAAGGTCAGCGTCCTGGTGACCCGGTTGGAGCTCGGCACCGACGAGGCGGCCGATGAACAGCTGGAGGTCCGCGGCGCCGACGTCCGCGACCTGGTCGAGGCCCTCGGCGGGGTCGTGGTGACGACGCTCGGGTCGACCCTCTGTGCCACCTTCGGCGCACCCGCCGGGAGTGAGGACGACGCGGCACGGGCGGTGCGCGCGGCGTTCGAGGTCGTCGGACGCCACCCCGCGGCCGCTGCCGTGTGCACCGGTCCCGCGCTGGTGACGTCGGGCGACCGGCTGGAGGTCAGCGGCACGTTGCTCGACGCGGGGCTCCGGCTGGTCGCCCTGGCCGCGGCGGGCGAGGTGCGGACCTGTCCCGCCACCGACCGGGCGCTCACCCCCGCGGGCGACGACGCGCCGTTCGTCGGGCGGTCGGCCGAGCTCGCGCGGTTGTGCGAGGCGTTCGACGAGGTGACGCGGACCCGGCGGCCCCGGCTCGTGACGCTGGTCGGCGAACCCGGTGCGGGCAAGTCGCGGCTGGTGCGCGAGTTCACGGCGGGGCGCCCCGCGCTGACCGGCCGCACGCCGCCGGTCAGCCACAACGACCCGCTGGCACCGCTCGCGGAGGTCGTGCGCGCCCACGCCGGCGTCTACGACACCGACTCGGGGGCGGCGGTCACCGCGAAGATCAGGGCGATCAGCTCCGAACCGTGGCTCGTCGCGCAACTGTCGGCGTTGCTCGGTGTCGGCCCGCAGGGCAGCGATGTGCTGATGGCGTGGCGCAGGCTGGTCGAACAGCTCGCGGCCGACCCGCTCGTGGTGGTCGTGGAGGACGCGCACCGGGCCGACGACCTGCTGCTGGACTTCCTGCACGGCCTGGCCGACACCGCCGACGACGTGCCGCTGCTGGTGCTCGTGACGGCCCGGCCGGAGCTGCTGGCCCGCCGCCCGTCCTGGGGCGGCGTCACGACGCTGGCCCCACTGTCCGAAGAGGACACCACGCTGCTGCTGAAGGTGCTGATGACCCGGCACGACGTGACGGCGGACCTGGACGAGCTGCTGCACCGCTCGGCGGGCAACCCGCTGTTCGCCGGGGAGTACGTGCGGATGCTGCGCGACGGCGCCGGGGACGCGTTGCCGGACACGGTGCAGACGGTGATCGGCGCGCGGCTGGACTCGTTGCCGCCGTTGGAGAAGGTCGTGCTGCAGGACGCGGCGGTGCTCGGTGCGACGGTGTGGCCGGGCGCTGTCGCCGCGGTCGCCGAACGCGCTGTAGAGGAGGTCACGCGGTCGCTGGAGGTGTTGCGGCAGCGGGATTTCCTGCACCGGCTGCCGGTCAGCAACGTCGTGGGCGAGGCCGAGTACGCGTTCAGCCACGTGCTGGTGCGCGACGTCGCCTACGACCGGGTGCCGCGCGGGTCCAAGGCGATGAAGCACTACCGCGCCGCGGAGTGGGTGCGCGCACTGCCGCTGGAGCACGTTCCGCTGCTGGCGCACCACTTCCAGGAGGCGGTGTGGCTGGCCGAGGCCTCCGGGCGGCCGTGCGACATCCTCGGCCGGCACGCGCGGGAGGCGTTGACCGAGACCGGTCGCAAGGCGGCGGCGCTCGCGGCCCGCGCCACGGCGACGCGGTGCTTCGAGGCCGCGCTCGCCGTCTGCCCGCCGGGCCACGGCGACCGCGCGGAACTGCTGACGTTGCTGGGAACCAGCCTGTCCGGGGACGGCGCCGGCACGGCGGAGCTCGCCGAGGCGGTCGAGCTGCACGTGGCCGCCGGCGACCTCGCCGGTGCCGCGGACGCGTCCAGGGCGGCGTGGCAGGCGTGCTGGAACCGCGGCGAGCACCGCGAGGCCGTGCGGCACCTGGACCGGGCGCTGGAGCTCCTGGCCGCGGCTGAGCCCGGTGAACGGGTGTGCGCCGTGCTGGCCCAGGCCGCGCACGCGCTCACGCTGGTGGGCCGCACCGACGAGGCGATCACCGCGGCACGGACGGCGTTGACCGGGGCCACCGGCACCGAGCGCGCCATCGCGTGGGAGACGCTGGGGTTGTCGCGGGTGAAGAAGGGGGACGCGGCGGGGATCGACGACATGCGCCAGGCCGTGGCCGAACGGCAGGCGGCCGGTGTCTCCGCGAGCCTGTGCCTGTTCACCATGGGCACCGCGTACGCGATGCTCGGCGATGCGCGCGCACGACGTGCCGTGCGCGCGGAGGCACGGGCGGCGGCGTTGCGCCACGGCGACCGGCACACCCTGGCCTGGCTGGAGTCGTCGCGGTACGTCGAGCTGTTCTGGGACGGCGACCACGAGGCGGCGCTCGCGAACCTCGGCGAGTCGATCGCGGCCGGGCCGACCGAGCCGTTCTACCACGCGATCCGCGCGCGAATCCGGTTGCTGACCGGCGACCTGCCCGGTGCCCGCGCCGACGCCGCCCACGCGCTCGACCTGGCCCGCCGCAAGAACCACCCCGGCGAGCTGCAGCACCCGCTCGTGCTGGCCGCACGGCTCGCGCTGCTCGACGGCCGGCCCGCCGGCGAGTGGGTGGACGAGCTGCTCACCGTGCTGCCCGGCCACCAGATCACCGGGCCCATCGGCGCCGGTCTGCCGCTCGTGCTGGCCGCCACCGGGCACGGGCCGGAAAGCCTCGCCGGAGTCTCGTGGTCGCGGTGGCGGGACGCGGCGGAGGCGTTCCTGCGCGGCGACCGGGCCGCGGCGGTGCGCGAGTACGAGCGGATCGGCTCGGTGCCCGACGTCCGCGAACTGCGATGAGCCGCTGGTTATCGCACGGAAATAGCGTCCGGGTGTGCCCTTCACGCCGCGCTACTACCAGGCCAAGACCCAGCTGGTCGACCTGCTCGCCGAGCTGCCGGACGGCACACCGTTCCCGCCGGAGCGCGAGCTGGCGGAGCTCTACGGCATGTCGCGCACCACGATCCGCAAGGCGCTGGACGAACTGGTGCTGGAGGGCCGGCTCATCCGCAGGGCCGGCCGGCAGGGCACGGAGGTGGCGCCGCGCAGGCCGTTGCACCGGGTGAGCCTCGACGCGCTGGTCAACGACCTGGCGGCGCGCGAGTCGGTGGCGGTGCGCACGATCGGCGCGCAGGACGTGGTCAACGTCGAGGCGGTGCTGGTGCGCGGGGACGAGCCGATCGGGGTGCGGTCGACGTTCCTGCGCGCCTCCCAGTACCCCGGTCTCGCCGAGCGCTACGACCACGAGGTGCCGCTGCGGCGGTTCCTCGCCGACCACTACCGCGTCCGGTTCGGCGACCTGCACCCGTGGTGCACGACCGCTCTCGCGACCCCGCGCGTCGCCGGTCTGCTCGGCGTGCGGCCGGCGACACCGCTGCTGTCGGTCGCGTGGATGGCGCACGACGTCCACGGCCGCGCCGTCGAACGGTCCTGGGTGGTGCTGCGCAGCGACCGGGCGCACCTGACGATGCACCTGCCGCGCACCGACCACGTGGTGCGCAGGTCGACGGCGTGACCCTCGTCAGCGCACGGTCGTGATGTCCGCCCACACCGTCTTGAACTCGGGGAACCGGTTGTGCCCCCACACCTGCGCCAGCCCGTTGACCAGCAACAAACCGCGTTGTCGCCGCCCGAGGAACCCCATCCGCCCCAGCTGCGGGAAGCGGCCGGGCGTGCCGTCCTCGACCTCCACTCGCACGACCTCGCGCTCGGGCAGGGACATGACCCGGACCCGGCGCGGTGGCGCTGCGTGGTGGTAGGCGTTGCTGACGAGCTCGGTGGCCACGACCATCACGTCGACCACCACGTTCTCATGCATCCCCAGAAGGAGGCGACGGACCTGCGCGCGCACGTCGGCGAGCGGCATCATCCCCTCCGGCAGGACGAGGTCCACGTGCTCGCTGGACCGTCCGATGACACCCATCAGCCTCTCCCCGCGCCCTGTTGCTTCAAGGCAGCGGGATCCGTACCCAAAGGCGCGACGATCGAAACCCACCGAACCGAACTCACTTCTCTTCCCTCGGGAGGTCGGCCCACACGACGGTGCCGCCGTGCGCCCTGTCCACACCCCACCGGTCGGACAACCGGGCCACCAGCACCAGGCCGTAGCCCCGCTGCGGCCGGCTGACCTTCCGCAACGGCGGCCGGGCCTGCGCGTCGTGGGTGATCTCGACCCGGATCTTGCCCGCTGAGAGGACGACCCGCAGGAACGACGGCTCGGAGGTGTACCGGTAGGCGTTGCTCACCAGCTCGTTCACGACCAGCAGCACGTCACCGACGCAGTTCTGGTCCTCGCCCATGAGCTCCAGCCGCACCCAGCGCCGAACGGTCGCGAGCGAGGGCCGCTGCCTGCCCAGCGGCAGGTGCGACACGTCGTCCGCTCGTGCTGCCTGGTCGTGCGCCAAACCGCTCCCCAAGGGTCACGTTGATCAGTTCTGCGCGGGTTACCCAAGTGCATCGGCGACCAAACCAGTGACTTGCACCCGATCTTCGAGGGTGCCGCCGGGACCGTTCCCACCACTACTCTGCGCACGTGATCCGTTACCTCATCGCGTTCGTGCTGGTCCTGCTCGCCGCGACGGGCACCGCCGGACCCGCGTCGGCCCACGCCGAACTCAAGAGCAGCACCCCGGCGGCGGGCGCCACGCTCGACGCCGCGCCCAAGCAGGTGGAGCTCGTCTTCAGCGACACCGTGAGCCTGCCGGAGGGCGACGCGGTCGTCATCACCGGACCGGACGGCGCAACGTGGCCGGTCACGCGGGCGGCCGCGGTCGGCAGCACCATCACCGCGACGGTCGACCCGGCCGCGGCGAAGTCCGGGGCGCACACCCTCACGTGGGCGGCGCAGGCCGACGACGGCGACGTCGTCCGGGGCACGGTCGCGTTCACGTTGAACGTCGTCGCGGTCACGACCTCGGCACCGGTCACGACCACCACGTCGGCCGCGGCGGCGTCGACCGCTCCCCCGGCGGCCTCGGCCGAGCAGGGCTCAGACGGGCTGCCCGCCTGGGTGTGGGTCGTGCTCGGGCTGGTCGTGGTGGTCGGCGCGCTCCTGCTGGTCCGCCGCCGCAAGCAGGCGTGAGCGCAGGAGGTCGCGTTCGGCCGGGTGCACGGCCAGGTCGAGCGCGGCCTCCAGCGCGGGACGCGGGTCGGCGCCCAGGCGGCCGAGCAGGTCCGCGCGCACCGCGTGGAACAGGTGGTACCGCTCCAGCCCCAGCTCGTCGACCAGCCGCAGCCCTTCCGCCAGGCCGGCGACCTCGGCGACCGCCACCGCGCGGTTCAGCGCCACCACCGGGCTCGGTGCGAGTGCCATCAGCTGGTCGTAGAGGGCCACGACCTGGGTCCAGTCGGTCGGCGGGTCGCTGTGCACGGCGTTGATGGCGGCCTGGACCTGGTACGGGCCCGGCCGGTTCCAGCGCAGGCACCGGCGCACGAGGTCCTGCCCCTCGTTGACCATGTCCGCGTCCCAGCGGGACCGGTCCTGGTCGGCCAGCAGCACCAGCCTGCCGTCCGCCAGCCTGGCCGCGCGCCGTGACCGGACCAGCAGCATCAACGCGAGCAGGCCCTGCGCCTCCGGCTCGTCCGGCATCAGCGAAGCCAGCACCCGGCAGAGCCGGACCGCCTCGTCGGCCAGCGCGCCCTCGCCGAGGTACCCCTCGGTGAAGACGAGGTAGAGGACGGCGAGCACGGCCGCGAGCCGTTCGGGCAGGTCGGCGTCGCGCGGCACCCGGTAGGGGATGCGGGCGGCGCGGATCTTGCCCTTCGCACGCACGATCCGCTGCGCCATCGTGGTTTCCGGCACCAGGAACGCCCTGGCGATCTCACCGGTCGACAACCCGCCGAGCAGCTTCAGCGTCAGCGCCACCCGCGCCGGCAGGGCGAGCGACGGGTGGCAGCAGGTGAAGATCAGCCGCAACCGGTCGTCGGGCACGGCACCCACGTCCTCCACCTCCGGTTCGCGCGGCACCAGCGCCGACTGCTTCTCCCGGCCCTTGGCCTCGCGGCGCAGCCGGTCGACGGCGCGGTTGCGGGCCGTGGTGATGATCCAGCCGGCCGGTGCGGGCGGCACGCCGTCGACCGGCCAGCGCGCGGCGGCCGTCGCGAAGGCGTCCTGCACCGCCTCCTCAGCGAGGTCGAGGTCGCCGAGGAACCGGGTCAGGACGGACACGGCGCGGCCGTACTCCGCGCGGAAGACCTCCTCGATCATCCGGACGCGACGGGCCGCACCTCGACCGCCAGCGGGCTCAGCACGGTGGCGAGCCGGCGCCCCCACTCCAGCGCCTCGTCCAGGTCGGCGGCCCTGATGACGGTGAACCCGCCGATGTGCTCCCTGCCCTCGGCGAACGGCCCGTCGGTCAGCAGCACGTCACCGTCCTTCGCCCGCAGCACGGTCGCGGTCGTCGGCGGGTGCAGGCCGGCGGCGAACACCCACGCCCCGCGCGCCCGCATCTCCTCGTTGAGCGCGCCGAGGTCCCGCATGATCGGCTGGAGCACCTCGGGCGGCGGGACCTCACCGTCGGGCTGGTAGATGCTGAGCAGGTACTGCTGCGTCATGGTGGACTCCTCTCGCCCTCCACACCAACGCGGGCGGCCCGATTCGACAGGGTGAGCCCATGATCCCCGCTCGACGCCCCGGACGGGGTGGTCACGGCGTGAGGGCCGCGACGCGCTCGTCGAGCTGCTCCTCGGTGGGCGCGCCGATGAGGAGCTCGACGGACCCGTCACCGCGGACGAACGCGAAGGTGGGCTGCGCGGTCACCCCGAACCGCTTCCACACCGCCCCGTCGAGGTCGGCGAGGTGCGGGAACCCGTCGAGCCGGTGGCCGGACACGAACTCCTTCATCGCGTCGAGCCGGTCCTCGGCCGCGACACCGACGAACTGCACCTCGTGGTGCTTGCCCGCGACCTTCGCGACGGTCGGCGCCTCGGCGTTGCAGGACGGGCACCACGGCGTCCAGAACCACAGCACCGCGGGGTTCCCGACGAGCTTGTCGCCGCGGAACTCGGCGCCCTCCAGCGTCGTGGCCGTGAACTGGAACTTCTCCGGCGCGGGCGGCGGCTGCGCGCAGCCCGCGAGCACCAGCACCGCGAGCAGGACCCCAAGGACGCGCACGGTCCTCACCTCCTGCCTGGGCCTACGGCCTCGCACCTCCTGCGGTTCAGCGGCAGGCCGCACGGAAAGCGGCGAATGTTGAAACGGACGAACAGCTCAGATGCCGATTGCGGCGATGTCGCGGAGGCAGCCCCGTTCCGGCACCGGGGATAGAGTTGCGAGGTGCCGGTCGAACAGTGGCTCGAAGCCATCCCTCCTCTGCTCGTGTACGCCATCGTGGGCCTCGTGATCGGCTTCGAGTCGCTCGGCATCCCGCTCCCCGGCGAGATCGTGCTGGTCACCGCGTCCCTGCTGGCCTCGCAGCACGACGAGCTGAGCCCCCTGTGGATCGGCGTGTGGGCGAGCGCGGGCGCCATCATCGGCGACAACTTCGGCTACCTCATCGGCCGTCGCGGCGGTCCGCGCCTGTTCGCGTGGATGGGCCGCAAGTTCCCCAAGCACTTCGGCGAGGCACAGCTCACCCACGCCCGCCGCGTGTTCCACAAACGCGGTGCCTGGGCGGTGTTCTTCGGTCGTTTCGTGGCACTGCTGCGCATTCTCGCCGGCCCGCTGGCCGGTTCCATGCACATGCCCTACGGGAAGTTCCTCGTCGCCAACGCCCTCGGCGGCGTCGTCTGGGCCGGCGGCACCACGGCGGCCGTGTACTACCTCGGCGTGGTGGCCGAGAAGTGGCTGAAGGGCTTCTCGTACGCGGGCCTGGCCATTGCCGTGGTGGCCGGCGTGGTGGGCACCGTCGTGATCAAGCGCCGCCTGGCCCGTGCCGCGGAGGAGCCCGCGGAAGAGGTCACCTCCGCCTGAGCCGTCCCCGGACGGCGCTCACCCGGTCTCCGCGTCCGGTTCGACCACGGTGCCCTCCAGGACCTCCGTTCCGTCCTCCCCCTCCGGCCACGCCTCGGGCGCCGGTCCGAAGGCCCGCCGCGCGGCTCGCACGGCCAGTGCGGCGACGGCGGCGTTGGCACCGCCGCCGATCACCGCGCCGATGCCGAACGGTGCCGCCCGGCCGAGCACGATGATCCCCTGCTTCGTGCCGTACTTGGTGACGAAGTTCTTGCCCAGCACCTTGTTGATCCGCAGCAGCGTCGCCGCCGGCACCTTGCCGACGAGCTGGCGCGCCCAGTGCTGACCGGTGCGCTCGGCGACCTTGCCGATCGTCTTCGACCCGGACTCGCCGAGCAGGACCCCCAGCACGAGCGTCCGGCGCCGTTCGACCTCCTCGACGCGCACCCCGTGCACCTCCGCGACGGAGAGCACGAACAGGGCGCTCAGCTCCAGCGACGAGAACGCCTCCCCCGCCGACAGCGCGATCGCGACCCCGGTCCCCACGGCGGGAGCGGCGGCGGCACCCCCGACCGCGGCACCGGTTCCGGCGAGGGCGCTGACGTACATCCGTTCCAGGGTGCGGACCACCTCCGCCGGGGTGGCCTCCGGGTTTCGCTGGCGGGCCCTGGCGATGTTCTTGCGCACCAGCGGTGCCTGCAGGCCGATGGCCTTGTCGAGCAGGCCGAGCACCGGGTTGCCCCGCTCGCCGGGGTCGGGAACCGGTCCTTCCGGGACGTCAGCGGACACGCCGAACTCCTTCACCTCGTCACGTTCGCGGGCAGTCTCACACCGGCGCGGCCGGAACCGGTGCGGCACTGGAGGGCGACCTGCGGGTTCCCGGGAAACTGTCCAGAACCGGCGTCGAACAGGACACGGGCCGGGGTCTCGGCCGGGTTCGCCGGCCGATCCGCACGAACCTGGCGGAGCATCAGCTCGCCGACCTGCAGCCCGCCAGGTGGACCTGGACATCCATCCCTGCCGTTGTCCGGACCTGGTTGGCGGTTTCGGCGCTCTGGGACGGCGGAGCGGCATCGTGGGTGTCGAGGTCGTCGAGCTGTTGTCGGACGCGGTCGGCGTCAGCGTGACGGCCTTGGTCCCGGTACAGCTCCAGTGCCTCCCGCCACACCGTGCGGGCCTGCCCCTACCGGCCGAGGACGGCGTGGGGCTGGCCCACGTGGTCGAGGGTGTTCGCGACCTCGCAGGCGTCGCCGAGGCGGCGGCGCAGGGTGAGGGCGTGGTGGATCTTGGTCGACGGGCCGCCGCGTGACCGGCCGATAGCATGATCATCTGGTTCGGTCTGCCCGCCACACGACCCGCTCGCCCCCTGTGCGCGCAGGCGTGCGGCGGCGGGCACCGGCCGTGTGCTGATGGGCGCGCACGATGCTGGAGCCGACCGAGACCTCCCGGTCCAGCTCGTCGACCGCCTCCGCGATCACCCGCACCTTCGACACCGGCATCGTCAGGATGCCGTTGCGCGAGCACCGCCAGAACCGGTTGCACACCGTCTTCCACGGCCCGTACCGCTCCGGCAGATCACGCCACGACACAAGGTCAAAGCACGTCAGAGCAACCAGCTTTGAGGACGGGCCCCGGCACCCGTCTTCCCAGGGACTCCGTTTCGAGGGACCAGGATGTGCGCGCCAGGTGACGAACCGATCGGCGGCCTCCGCCGCGCTGCGGTGTGAGCCGCGCGTCGAGGTCACTCGGGCAGGAGCGCCAACTCCGCTTCGACGCGTTCTCGCATCGACTGGTTGACCGGTCCGTCCAACCGGGCGTGGGCGAACGTCAAGCACCTGCGTGCGCGGTCGACGTCGCCCACGTTGCGCCACGCGACGCCCTCGCTGAGCGCCAGTTCTGCCTCACTCCGGTAGCGGGCCTGGTCGATGCCCGGCTGTGACCGCGCCGCGCGGTAGGACTCCGCCGCCTCTTCCCAGCGGTTCAGCCCGGCGAAGGAGTCACCCGTCAGCGCGAGCAGGTGCGCTTCCATCTTCGACACGAGGCCGTGGTTCGTCTGATCACTGCGATCCCTCGTTTCGACGAGCAACGCGCTGTGCAGCTCCAGAGCCTCCTGGAACTCACCCGCCGCCAGAAGCGACGTGCCGAACGACAGCGTCGCCCACAGGCGCTCCTCGAAGAAACCGAGGTCCTTCGACACCAGGTAGGCCTGTCTGCTGTGTTCGACGGCTTCGGCCGGCCGCCCCAGCGCTGCCGAGGTGAGCCCCAGTGCTGAATGCGACGCCAGGACCATCCTCCGGTGGTCGATCTCCCGGGAGAGAGCCAGTGCTTCGTGGAGCACGTTGAGCGCGCGGTCGCTTTCACCGGCGGACGCGTGCAGCGTCCAGCCCATCAGTGCGAGCATCTCGGCTTCTTTGACGCGGTCCCGGAGCGCTTGCGCCGCCTGGAGTCCGCACTCGAAGATCTTGTTCCAGCCGTACCCGTACTCCCGGCCGGGCATGTAGGTGTGCAACGACCAGACGAAGTCGTACACCTGTTCGTGCCAGCCCAGCTGCACGGCTTCCCTGCACACTTCGGACCACGTCGTGACGTTCTCCTCCAGCCAGTCCTCCGCCTCCCGCTGCGACCGGAACGGACAGTCTTCCGAGATCTCCCGCACGGTCGGGAGGAAGAGCCGGCCGGCGGCGGTGCCCAGGCTGAGGACATGGGCGTACAGCTCGTCGCGGAGCCGGTCTCGCTCCTCCTCCGGTTCCTCGTCGAGCCAGCACTCGTACGCGAACAGCCGGACCAGGTCGTGGAACTGAAGTCGAACGGGATCGCCGATGACGTTGATCAGCGACATCTCGACCAGCGAGTCCAGCACCGCGCCGATCTCGTCCGCCGGTGTGCCGGTCGCGACCGCGGCGAGGTCGTCGTCGAAGTGAGCGCCGGGAATGATGGCGAGACGCCGGAAAGCGGAGCGCTCACCTTCTCCCAGCCACTGGAGCGACGTCGCGAAAGCCGCCCGCACGTGCAGATCGCCCACCGACAACGAGTTCAGCCTCTTCCGCTGGTCCCGCATCTGTCCGACCAGGTAGGCGATCGACGAGAACCGCCGGGTGGCCAGTCGGTTGCCCACGATCCGCACGGCCAGCGGCAGGTTCCCGCAGAGGGAGACGAGCTCATCCGCTGCCTCCGGTTCGGATCGGACCACGTCATCGCCCACGATCGACGCGAGCAGGTCCACCGCGTTCGCCGTGGTCAGCATGTCGATCGGCAGCCGGTGCGCCGACTCCAGGCCCGCCAGGGCACGACGGCAGGTCACGATGGTCAAACTGTGCTCGCCGCTGGCCAGCAACGGCTTGACCTGAGCTTCGTCCATCGCGTTGTCCAGGATCAGCAGCACGCTTCGATCCCGCAACAAGGTGTGGAAGAGCGAGCTGCGTTCGCCTTGCGTCGGGGGTATGCGGCCCGGCGGCACCCCCAGCGACGTCAGCACGCGTTCAAGAGCGACGCTGGAGCTCATCGGCTGGTTGCCGACGCCACGCAGGTCCAGGGCAAGGGTGCCGTCCGAGAACCGGGACATCAGGTAGTCCGCGGCCGCGACCGCCAACGTGGTCTTGCCCACGCCCGGCGGGCCGGCGATCACCACGACGCCGCCCGCATCGGCCATCGTGGACAGGCTGCGGAGCTCGTCCTCTCTGCCCACCACGTTCGGCGTGACGGGCAACGCGTACAGCATCGCCCTGTTCTCCCCGTGCGCGGAGCGACGGCGCTTCTGCGTCGCCAGCACCACGAAGGACACCCGCTCGTCACCGGTCAGTCCGAGGGCGTCCGCCAGCAGTTCGGTCGAACGCTCCTGCGCGGCGGCCGCCCTTCCGTGCTCCAGGTCCCTCAGTGCCCGAACGCTCATGCCCGAAGCCAGGGCCAGCGCCGCTTGCGACAGTCCGGCTGCCGTCCGGTGGCGCAGGAGCGTCTGACCGAAGGTGGATTTCGACTGCGGACCGTGCGGTTCGCTCATGCGTGACAGTGCACCCCCGACCTCCGCCGGTGGCAAGCGTGCTCGCCGTGGAGCGACCACTTCGTTGCCGAGGCGGCGGGTGAGCGTTGAATCGATCAACGCCCACCCGTCGGATCACGCCGTGTTCCACCGGCCCACCCGGATCCGGGCTCCACGCGGCTTCTGGAGCCGCTTCCCGCACGTGCTCGGGCAGGGTGGTGTGGGCGGTGTCCCTGGCGTAGCGGCGGATCAGGTCGTGCATGGCGTAGCGGCCGCCCGGCCGCCGTTGCAGCAGCGAGGCGTTCTCCAGCCCGTTCGGTGAGCCAGCGCAGGGACCAGGACAGCACGGTGGGCCCGGCGGTGCGCGCGGTGATCGACAACGCCAGCGGGTGGCCCCGCACAGCCCGATCAGCTCGTCCACCGCCTCGGGTTCGGCGACGACGCGGTCGGCGCCCGGGCGGGCGGCCAGCAGGGCGCGGGCCTCCTCGTGGGCAGGGCACCGAGGGGCAGGTGGCGGGCACCGTGCCGGTCGATCAGCGAGGCCAGCTTCTGGCGGCCGGTGACCAGCACGGTGCAGGTCGGCGAGCCGGGCAACAGGGGGTGACCTGGTCTCTGGTGGCGGCGTTGTCCAGCACGGTGAGCATCCGCCGCCTGGCCACCAGACTGCGGTAGAGCGCGGCTTGGGCGTGGAGGTCGGTGGGGATGCGGTTCGGGTCGACGTCCAGGGCGTCGAGGAACCCGCGCACCGCCACCGCCGGCTGCATCGGCTCGCCGGCGGGGCTGAAGCCGTGCAGGTCGACGAACAGCTGCCCGTCGGGAAACCGCTCCAGGTGCCGATATGCCCACGCCAGCGCGAGCCAGGTCTTGCCGATGCCCCCGGCCCCGCCGATCGCCGACACCACCAACACCTCTGCCGAGGGGGCCAGGGCCGCGGTCAGTTGGTCAAGCTCGGCGGCGCGTCCGACGAACCCCGAGGGAACGGCGGGCAACTGCCGCGGCATCGGCTGCCCCGGAACAGCAGGGTGAGGTGGTGGACGCCGCCGGTAACCGTGTGGGCCTGCCCTGCGCTCGAAACCGAGGTCGCGACCACCGTGTTCCGCACCTCGACGACGGGTGGCTGCTCACCCGGCGGGCCTGCCTCGCCGATGTCGTCTTCGTGTTGGTCCCGGACCGTCATGCCCCACCCCGGCACCACCACCTGGAAGACCCACGACGCCATTGGACGATCATCCCGTCCGGTCTGGGATACCGGGACGGCACCACCCCTCGAACGCACCCGGCATGTACTTCCCAACTCCGCCACCACCTCCGCTGACCAGGTCCGAACACCGCCGTCTTCGCCCGGACAGGACAGTTCGCCAGCCGATCCGCAGGCACACCTTGTGGCTCCTTCGTCACTCGCGGTATGGTCTAGACCTTCACCGCCGCCGCGATGTAACGCACAACCCGCAACATCAAGGCAAAGGAAGTCACATGAAAATTCGACGCAGGGTCGCGGCCGCTGTGGCCGGTGTGGTCGCTGCACCGTTGCTCGTCGTGGCTCTCCCCACCGGCACGGCGTTCGCGCACGGGTACGTGTCCTCGCCCGCCAGCCGTCAGGCCCAGTGCGCCAGTGGCGTGGTCTCCTGCGGCAACATCAAGTACGAGCCGCAGTCGGTCGAGGGCCCGAAGGGGCTGCAGAGCTGCCACGCCAACCTGCCGCAGTTCGCCGAGCTGAGCAACGACAGCAAGGGCTGGAAGGTGCACCAGACCGGTCGTTCGGTGACGTTCAACTGGACGTTCACCGCGCGGCACCGCACGCGGGACTACGACTACTTCGTGGACGGTCGCAAGGTGGCCACGTTCAGCGGCAACAACCAGCAGCCGCCGGCGAGCGTGCAGCACACGGTGAACGTGGGGTCGGCGGGCCGGCACAAGGTCCTCGCGGTGTGGAACATCGGCGACACCGCGATGGCGTTCTACTCCTGCATCGACATCAACGCGAGCTGAGCCAGTCGGTACGTGAGGTCCCCTTCCGCTCACGTACCAGCTTTTCGACGTTGAACGGCATCAGGTTCAAAGGCGGACCGGACAACGGTTTGCGCAGTGCGTCGAGGATGCGCGCGTTGATCGCTTCGATGATCGCGCGCGCGTCCTCGTCGGTGGGAGCCGTGAGCGCGCGTTCCTTCGCGCTCTCGGCTTCCTTGCGCAGCACCAGGGAGGGCGGCAGGCCCGCTGCCCCCTCCTCCTCGCGCACCTTCCGCTTGATCCACCAGTCCTCGTCGAGCGGTTCTCCCGCGCCGGGCAGCGGTTTGCCGGCGCTGGGCAGGCCGTCGAACTCGCCGCGCTCCTGGGCCTCGCGGATCTGGCGGTCGATCCACGACTCGAAGTCCATGCCGTGCGGTTTCCGTTGCGTCATGGGGAGAACCTCCTCGCTGCGGCCTCGATGGCGGCGACGAACGCGGGACTGCCCTTGTGGCCGCTGTCGTCCACGACGGTCAGCGTCGCATCCGGCCACGCCTTCGCCAACCGCCAGGCCGTGTCGGGTGGGCAGCTCAGGTCGCGGCGGCCGTGGATGATCTCACCGGGGATGCCGGCGAGCCGGTGCGCGTCGCCCACCAAGTCGCCGACGAAGCCGTGGTTGGCGTAGTAGTGCGCGCAGATCCGCACCAGCGCGAGCATCTCGTCGGAGGGGCGGCCGGTCCAGCTGCCCTGCTTGCCGAAGTTCTCCAGCGACAGCACGGTGTCCTCCCACCGCGACCACTCGATCGCCGCCCGTTCCCGCACCGCGCGGTCGGGGTGCTCCATCAGGTCCGCGTAGGCGCGCACGACGTCCGGCGGATCGCCCGCGTGCGCGCTGAAGCGGGCCCACGCCTCCGGGAAGAACCGGGACGCGCCCCGGTACAGCCAGTCCAGCTCGCGCTGCGAGGACAGGCTGACCGCCACGAGGATCAGCTCGCTGACCCGGTCCGGGTGGCGCTGCGCGTACGCGACGGCCAGCGTCACACCCCAGGAACCGCCGAACACCAGCCACTTCTCGATGCCGAGGTGCTCGCGCAGCCGTTCGACGTCGGCGATCAGGTGGTCGGTGGTGTTGACGCTCAGGTCCGTCGCCGGATCGCTCGCGTTCGGCGTGCTGCGGCCGCAACCGCGCTGGTCGAACAGGACCGTCTTGTAGTTGCCCGCGCTCAACACCTTGCGCGCGCCGACCGAGCAGCCCGACCCCGGTCCGCCGTGCAGGTACACGGCGGGTTTGGCGTCCGGCTCGCCGACGACCTCCCAGTAGAGCCGGTTGCCGTCGCCGACGTCGAGCAGGCCGTGGTCGAGGAGGTCCATGATCACGAGGCTACCGAGCCGTGCCGGCGCAGGGCGACCGCGACCCAGACCGCCACGAGCACGCCCGCGCCACCGGCCACGACGAACGTCAGCCGGGGTCCGGCCGCGTCGAGCAGCAGGCCGCCGCCGACGTACGACAGCGCCGCGGCGACGCCGATCCCGCCGTAGAAGTTGCCGAACACCCGGCCCGTCCGGTCGGCGGGCACCAGCCGTTGCAGCAGCGTGCTGTGCGCGACGTCCATGCCCGCGATGCCCAGCCCGCGCACCGCCTGCAGCGCGAACGCCGACGCGACGCCCCACGCCAGACCGGTGAGCAGGTTGCCCGCGCTGCTCAGCACGAACCCGGTGACGAGCAGCGCGACCATGCCCAGCCGCGCGGACCCCTTGGCGAGCAACGCGTACCCGGCGAGCAAGCCGGCGCCGACCGCGGCCAGCACCACGCTCGCCGCGCTGTCGGAGCTCCCGAAGACGTCCTTGGTGAGCTGGATGACCGCCACGTCGTCGATCGCGGTGCACGCCACGACTCCGCAGAAGCCCAGGAACACGATCCGCACCGTGCGGTTGTGCCAGATCTCGCGCAGCCCGGCACGGGCGTCGCCCAGGACCGTCTCCCCCGGTTCCGCCGGCACCACCAGCCGCGGCAGCCGCAGCAGCAACACCGCGGCCAGTGCGAAGGAGGCGGCGTCCACGAGCAGCACACCGCGGGTGTCGAGGAACGTCAGCAGCACGGCGGCGAGCAGCGGCCCGAGCACGTCCGCGCTGTTGGTGCCGAAGCCCAGCGCGGTGTTCGCGGGCCCGAGGTCCTCCTCCGCGACCAGGCTCGGCACCGCCGCCCGCGACGCCGGCAGGAAGACCTGCCCCAGCAGCGCCCGCAGCCCGACGAGCGCGAGCAGGACCGGCAACGGCGGCAGGGTGAACGCGATGACCGCCAGCAGCACGCACTGCGCGGCCTCGCAGCCGACCATGACCGTGCGCCGGTCGAAGCGGTCGCTCACGAGGCCGGTGAACGGGCTGAGCAACGACGGCGCGAAGTCCCCGACGAGCAGCAGGGCGGCGACCGCCAGCGCCTGCCCCAGCGCCGACTGGACGTGCAGCATCAGCGTGACCAGGCTCAGCGCGTCCCCGACAACGGAAACGACCCGTGCGGTGGTGAGCACGCGCAACGGGCCGTTGTCCTTCAAAAGCGTCAGCACATGGTCATCGTGCCAAGGCCGCGTCCAACTGGTCAGCCAATTTGTTCATGATCCCGGCGTAGGAGGTGCAGCTCAGCGGGGCGACCGCGTTCCACTCCACGAACCGGCCGGCCTGCACGGCGGGCAGTGCCTGGAAGACCGGGTGGCCCTCCTTCATCTTCTCCGGGTCGAGCACGTGCTGGCGGGTGTCCCACATGATCACGTGTTCCTTGTACGTGCCGACGTTCTCCCACGACAGCGACTGGAAGTAGCCGCCGCCCTCGGCGTCGGGCGTGGCCGGCGTGAGCAGCGGCAGGCCGAGCTCCTTCGCGTACCAGTCGAGATCGGGGTTGCGGGCCGGCACCGCGACGTAGAAGAGCTTCGGGTCGGCGCCGACCACCTGGATCTTCTGGTTCGCGGCCGTCATCTTGGCGCCGATGGCCTTCAACCGCTCGGCGGCCTTGGTGAACGCCTGCTCGTCGGCCTTCACCTTGGCCGAGTCGACGTCGGCGCCGAGGGACTGGGCCAGGTCGCGGAAGCGCTTGATGCCGTCCGGCAGCTGGATCTTCGACTGGCCGATGCCGACGGTCGGGGCGATCTTCGCGACCTTCTCCTCGAACTCGGCCGTGAGGTGCCAGAGCCCGCTGACCTCGGGGTAGTAGCCGGCGACGACGAGGTCGGCGTTCAGCGCGGCGAACTTCTCGATGTCGATCTCGCCGTAGCCGGGGCCGGTGATGTCGGTGACCTGGCTCGGGTCGATGCTGCCCGCCTCGGGGTCAGTGGTGCCGTCCGCGCGCTTGAGCGGGCCGAACGTGCCGACCACGTTGACACCGTAGTCCTTCAGCGCGCCCGCGGCGGACACCTGTGCGACCACGCGCTCCGGCCGCTTCTCGGCGGTGACCTCCTTGCCCCGGTCGTCCTTGAACGACCACTGGCCCTGCTGCTGCTCCGCGGGGGTGGTCCCACCACACCCGGCCACCAGTCCGAGCAAGAGCACCGCGGCGACTGTCCTGCGCACCTGTCCACCTCCTGAGTTTAGGCTTGCCTAACCTATCAAGCGCCCATGGAACCCGCGCAGGGGTGCCTGATCGGGTGGTGTTGGCGCCGAACCCGGCGCGTGGTGCCGGATCGGAGGGCGAGCACCTCTAGGTTGCGCGTCGTGTCCAAATACTCACGTATCGCAACCTCTGTTCTCGCGGCCGCCGGTGCCGCACTCGCCGCCGCGTCCCCCGCACTGGCCGACCCCGGTTCGATGTTCGGCCCGGACGTGCAGGTGCCCGAGAACCCCTGGAACCACAGCGCCGTGGCCGTGTGCGCGACGGACGTCCTGACCGCACCCGTGTTCGGCAGCTCGGTCGGAGAGGTGCTGAACCACTGCGGCAACGGCGCGGTCGTCGCCGAGATGCTGGATCACGCCCAGGGCTGAACCCGGTCGGCCCACCGGCCGTACGCCTCCTCAGAAGTTGTTCCCGACTCCTGAGGAGGCCGCGTGTCCGGCCGACGTGCTGCAAGGACCGCGAGGACGGCCGCTCTCGCCGCGGTGGTGGCCGCGACGGTGGTGTCGACGCCCTCCGCGCACGCCCAACCGGCCGCCGACGCGCTGAAGGCCTACACGGAGCTGACCCACCACGCCGAGGAGCTCACCCAGGACCACCTCAAGGCGCAGGTCGACCTGGCGGCGGCGAACACGCGGCTCGGCACCGCCACCGAGACCGAGAAGCAGGCGCTGGCCGCGTCCGAACAGTTCCGCGGGCAGGTGGACCTGCTGACCGAGGCGTCGTTCCAGGGAGCGCGGTTCAGCGACATCTCCGCGCTGCTGACCAGCACGTCCCAGCAGGACTTCCTGGAGCGCATGCAGGCCCTCAACATTCTCGCCGCGGAGAACAACGAGGCGGTGGCCCGGCTCGACGCCACGCTGACGGCGGCCGCGAAGGCCAGGGCCGGCGCGGCCTCGGCGGCCGAGGCGGCGACCGAGCTCGTCGCGGACGTGGCGGCCCGCAAGACCGCGATGGACCAGCAGGTGGCGACCGCGCGGGCCAAGTACCAGTCGCTGTCGAGGCCGCAGCAGGCGACGCTGGCCGCCAAGGGCGACACCTCGGCGGTGCCGGTGCCCGCGGGTGCGGCCGGCACGGCGCTGAACTTCGCGCTGGCGCAGCGCGGCGAGCCGTACGTGTTCGGCGCCAACGGCCCCGACCAGTGGGACTGCTCCTCGCTGGTGCAGGCCGCCTACCGGGCCGCGAACGTCTCGATCCCGCGGGTCACCTACGACCAGGCGAAGGTGGGCCGCGCGGTGACGCGGGCGACCATCGCGCCGGGCGACCTCATCATCTACTACGCAGGTCAGTCGCACGTGGCGATGGCCGTGGACAGCGTCCGCGCGGTGCACGCGTCCACGGAGGGCGTTCCGGTCAAAATCGCCGACATCGACTCGATCGGTCCCATTTCGGTGATTCGCCGCGTCGTCGGGTGACGCGTCTCTCCACCCCGCGATAAGCCGACGTAGACGACTGTGAGAGCGTGCGTTCGCCGAACTGGTGAGGATCCGGTGGTAGACGAACACAAGGTCATTCCGTAACCTGTCCGAGACCTTCGGCCCAGCAGTTAACCCACTCGGGGCACACGCCAAGGTTGCCGCCTCACGCGCAGTAGTTCTCAGCGTGGCGGCTGCCAGGAAAAAGGAGGACCCGCGACGTGGTGTCGCAACCCTCACGCCGTACCGTGCGTGGAGCGATCGTGGCGGCTGCTGTCGTCGCCGCCGCACTGCCCACGGCCCCGGCCACCGCACAACCGACGGCTGCTGACGCGCTCAAGAAGTACAACGAGCTCAACGAGCAGGCGTCGCAGATCAACCAGGACCAGCTCAAGGCCCAGGACGACCTGAAGGCCAAGCAGGGCGAGCTGGACAAGGCGAAGAACGACCTCGTCGTCGCCAAGCAGGCGGAGGAGACCCTCCGCGGCCAGGTCGACCTGCTCACAGAGGCCTCGTTCGGCGGAGCCCGCTTCAACCAGCTCTCCGCGCTGCTCGTGAGCAACTCGCAGCAGGACTTCCTCAACCGCATGACGGCCATCAACATCCTGGCCACGGACAACGCGGAAGCCCTCAAGAAGCTCACCGACGCCGTCGAGGCCGCGGACGCCGCCACCAGGACGGCCAACGAGGCCACCGAGGCGTCGAAGAAGCTGCTCGCGGACATCGAGCAGAAGAAGGCCGCGCTCGCGAAGCAGATCGAGGAAGTGCGTGCTCAGTACAACCAGCTGAACACCGCGACCCAGAACGCCCTGAAAAGCAAGGGCGACATGTCGAACATCCTGGTCCCGGCCGGCACCGCCGGCAAGGCCCTGGAGTTCGCCCTCGCCCAGCGCGGTGAGCCCTACGTCTACGGCTCCAACGGCCCGGACTCGTGGGACTGCTCCTCGCTGATCCAGAAGGCCTACGCCTACGCGGGCGTGTCCATCGGCCGCACCAGCTACGCCCAGGCGGCAGCGGGTCGCCCGGTCTCGCGCAGCGAGGTCAAGGCGGGCGACATCATCGTCTACTACTCCAGCCAGTCCCACGTGGCCATGGCGATCGACAACGTGCGCGCCGTGCACGCGTCGACGGAGGGCCAGCCGGTGAAGATCGCCGACATCAACTCGATCGGCCCGGTCACCGGGATGCGCCGCATCGAGGGCTGACCAGGTTCTCCGCAACGCCCCCGTCCCGCTGCCCCGGGACGGGGGCGTTGTGCGTCCATCACCGCATCGGGTGCAGGAGCCGCGCTGACCCTGCGGTCCCGGCCGCACCGCACTACGGTCCGGGTGGCCGCCCGGACCCGGCGGCCTTCGCGTGCGAAGTGGAGCGTCGATGAACACTCTGGAAGCCGGCCAGGAGCTCACCACCGGCCAGCAGCTCACCACTGCCAACGGCTACTCCCTGACCCTCCAGTCCGACGGCAACCTGGTGCTGACGGAGAACAACGGCACCGTCTGGGCCAGCGGCACCAACGGCAGGGGCGCCGTGCGCGCCGCGCTGCAGGACGACGGCAACTTCGTGCTCTACAACGGTGACAACAACCCGGTGTGGGCCACCGACACCGCCGGCAACACCGGCTCGCGCCTCGTGCTGCAGGACGACCGCAACCTCGTCGTGGTCGGCGGCGACGGCAGCGCCAAGTGGGCCAGCGGCACGAACACCGACACGCCGCAGTCCACCCCGGCCGCCGCAGAGCCCGCCCCCGCCGCACCGGCCCCGGCCGAACAGGCCCCGCCGGCACCGGAGGTGCTCACCTACACCGTGCAGCCCGGCGACTCGCTGTGGGCGATCGCCGAGAGCTGGTACCGCGACGGCAACCGCTACACCGACGTCGCGGCCGCCAACGGCATCGAGAACCCCGACCTGATCCACCCCGGCCAGGTCCTGCGCATGCCCTGAGCTCTCGCGCACACGCGAACGGGCCGGTCCTCTCCTCGGAGGACCGGCCCGTTCGCGCACGTGGCGTCTACACGGAGGCGACCCCGTCCTCGGGCGCCTGGCGGGCGATCGCGAAGGCCGGATTGCCCTCCTCGTCCTGCCGCACGTCGAGGACCTTGTCGTCCAGGAACTCCGCGGCGGCCGGCTCCATGATGACCTTGGCACCCGCGTCGGCGGTCACCACCTGGTCACCGTCCACCGGCTCGCTGAGGGAGAGCTCGAGCGCCGCCTGGCTGTCCTGCTCGGTGGCGAGAGCGAACCTCAGGCCGACGTCGTCGTTGGTGGTGGACTGTGAAGTCAGCTCGTTGATGACTTCCGCAGCCACCGGCGTCACTTCGAGCATGTCGGCCCCTTTGTCTGGAAACAACGAACGCGCCCCGTGTTCCCGGTGAGCACCTGCCTCAACCATCGGATGCCGATGGATTTGGAAAACGCGCAGGTAGAAGGCCCGAGATCGGTGGCGGGGCCAGGGCGGACGGGGCGAACGGGCGGATCGCCGGGCTCGGCGGGGCAATCGAGCGGATCAACCGCCAGGGTCCGGTGGACGGGCTCCAGCGCGGACCGGTCGCAGCGGACAGCGCGGCCACCCGCGTCCAGCGCCCGCAGCACGGCACCCGCGCCCAACGCTCCCCACGCGCCCAGCGCCCGCAGCACGGCACCCGCGCCCAACGCTCCCCACGCGCCCAGCGCCCGCAGCACGGCACACTCCCCACGCGCCCAGCGTCCGAGCACGGCACCTGTGCCCGGAACGCGCCGCCGCGTCCCAGCACGTCGCCCGCAACCCGAACCCCGGCACGCCCACGCCCGCTCCCACCGCCCGCACCGGGCAGCCCAAGAGCCGAAACAGGCCCCTAAGCCACCCGGTGCGTCGCGGGACGAGCCGTCTCCTGCCGCACGTGGCCGCAGGCGGAGCAGACCCGCGGCACCGGCACGAGCTCGGCGACCAGCCGCCACGAGTCGGCGAAGCTCGGTGCCTGCACGCCCGGCACCAGGAGGCTGTCCAGCGACTCCTGGCGGCGGCGGCCCTTCTCGCGGCTGCGTTCCACGGGGTCGCGGCGGTGGGCCAGGGCGCGGGAGGCTGCGCGGGCGCGTTCGCCTTCCGTGCCCAGTTCGCGGGCGCGGCGCGGGGTGTTGAGCAGGGCGTTGCGGCGGTTCACGCGGAACCACTCGCCCAGCGTCATGCCCGGTAACGGCGGGCGGGCCAGGGTGCCGTCCGCCGTCCACGAGCGCAGGCGGGCGCGCAGGAACTCGTGCGCCACCTGCGAGCGGGAGCGGGGGCGGCCCTGGCGGGTGCCGTCGGGGTGCGTGTCGATCGCGGCGAGCACGGCGTCGACGGACCAGCCGGCGGCGAACCAGGGTTCGAGGGTGCGGCGGACCCAGTGGCGGTTCGCGTCGGGCCAGGAGGCGCGCACGCACAGCGACTCGACGGCGGTGGCCACGTCGGCGTCGGTGGCGGGGACCACGCGGCCGGGCCAGCGGCTGGGTTCGATCTGCATCTGGACTGACCTCCTGGAAGCACCGTGACGAACATCTGTTCGACAGTGTGCCACCGGGGTCTGACAAAAAACGACGTCCAACCGGTTGACCTGGGCAAACACCGGTCGACGCACGCCTGAACAGTGCACGATAGCCTGCGGAAATGACGCATCACGAGCCCCACGACGACGTCAGCGGCAACCGGATGAACTGGCTGCGCGCCGGGGTCCTGGGCGCGAACGACGGCATCGTCTCCACCGCCAGCCTGGTCGTGGGCGTCGCGGGCGCCACCGCGGACAGGACCCAGATCCTCGTCGCGGGCCTCGCCGGGCTGTTCGCGGGCGCGATGTCGATGGCCAGCGGCGAGTACGTCAGCGTCAGCAGCCAGCGCGACGCCGAACGCGCGCTGATCGCGCAGGAGAAGCGCGAGCTGCGGGACACGCCCGACGAGGAGCTGAAGGAGCTCGCGGGCATCTACCGGGACAAGGGCCTCGACGCCGAGACCGCCCGGCAGGTCGCCGAGCAGCTCACCGAGCACGACGCGCTGGCCGCGCACGCCGACGTCGAGCTCAAGATCGACCCCGACAACCTCACCAACCCGTGGGCCGCCGCCATCGCCAGCTTCGTGAGCTTCACCATCGGCGCGCTGCTCCCCCTCATCGCCATCGCCACCACCTCACCGTCGCTGCGCGTGCCTGTGACGGTCATCGCCGCGATAGCCACCCTCGCGCTGACCGGCTACGTCAGCGCGCGCCTGAGCAACGCGCCGAAGCAGCGCGCTGTCCTGCGCAACGTCGTGGGAGGCCTGATCGCCATGGGCATCACCTACGCGGTCGGGGCGCTCGTGGGCCAAAGCATCGGATAGACCGAATGCGGGTACAGGTGCGCCATGAGTGAAGACAGGGGTAGCTACGCACCCGCCGACACCGACGACTTCGAGGCCCTCGACGAGGACAACCTCCAGAAGGACCCGCTGGAGGAGGGCATGGACCCGCCCGAGGGCTGGGCGGGGGCCGACCGGTACGGGACGACCGAGTACGAGCAGGCCCACCCCCGGCCGCTCGACGAACGCCTTCAAGAGGAACGGCGCGAGAACGACGAGACGGGTGCATGATCACAACATGAGCCTCGGCATCCCGGACCGGATCACGGCGTTGCTGTTCGACCTCGACGGTGTGCTCACGAGCACCGCGGTCCTGCACCGCAAGGCGTGGCGGCAGACCTTCGAGGACATGGGTCAGCCGTTCAGCGAGCAGGACTACCTCTCCTACGTGGACGGCAAGCCGCGCTACGACGGCGTCAGGAGCTTCCTGGCCTCGCGCGGGCTCACGCCGCCGGAGGAGGAGGTCCGCCGCATCGGTGACCGCAAGAACGACCTGGTGAACCACATCATCGACGAGGAGGGCATCACGCCCTACCCCGGTTCGGTGCGCTACCTGCAGAAGGCGCGCGAGGCCGGGATGCCGATCGGGGTGGTCACGTCCTCGGCGAACGCCATGCGCGTGCTGCGCTCGGGCAACCTGCTGGACTACGTCGACGCGCTGGTGGACGGAAACGTCATCGCGGCGGACAACCTGCGCGGCAAACCGGAACCCGACTCCTTCGTCGAGGGCGCGAAGAGGTTGAAGACGGCACCGGAGCACGCCGCCGTCTTCGAGGACGCGCTCGCCGGTGTCGCGGCCGGGCGCAAGGGCGGGTTCGGGTTCGTCGTCGGCGTCGACCGCGGCAACCAGCGCGACGCCCTGCGCGAACACGGTGCCGACCAGGTGGTCGACGAGCTCGACGAGCTGCTGTCATGAGCTACGTGATCGAACCGTGGCAGTTGCGCTGGCAGGGCCTCGCGGTCGACCAGCTGCACCGGACCGAGTCGACGTTCGCCCTGGCCAACGGGCACATCGGCTTCCGCGGCACCCTCGACGAGGGTGAGCCGCGCGGTCTGCCGGGCACCTACCTCAACGGCTTCTACGAGGAGCACCCGCTGCCCTACGGCGAGGGCGGCTACGGCTACCCGGAGGCGGGCCAGACGGTCGTCAACGTCACCGACGGCAAGATCATCCGGTTGCTGGTCGAGGACGAGCCGCTGGACATGCGCTACGGCACCGCGCTGGAGCACGAGCGGACGCTGGACTTCCGCTCCGGCACGCTGCGCCGCCGCACGGTGTGGGAGTCCCCGACCGGCCGGAGGGTGGTGGTGCGCAGCGAGCGGCTGGTGTCGTTCACGCAACGCGCGGTCGCCGCCATCCGCTACGAGGTCGAGCCGGTGGACGACGTGCAGCTCGTGGTCCAGTCCGACCTGCTGGTCAACGAACCCATCGAGAAGCGCACCAACGACCCCCGCGTCGCGGCCGCGCTGAACGCACCGCTGGTCGCGGACTTCGTCACGGCCGAGAAGGCCAGGGCGGTGCTCTGCCACCACACCAGGGAGTCCGGGCTGCGGATGGCCGCGGCGATGGACCACGAGGTCGACGCGGGCGGTGTGGACCCGCGCACGGACATCCGCGCCGAGGACGACCTGGCCCGGTTCACCGTCGCGGTCGACGTGGCCGGGGGCAGCAGCCTCAAGCTCACCAAGTACCTCGGCTACGGCTGGTCGGCACAGCGGTCGACGCCCTCGCTGCGGGCGCAGGTCGAGGCCGCGCTCGCCGGTGCGCTGCAGACCGGCTGGACCGGGCTGCTGGCCGAGCAGAGGGCGTTCCTGGACGACTTCTGGGAGGTCGCCGACATCGAGCTCGACGGTGACGACGAGCTGCAGCAGGCGATCCGGTTCTCGCTGTTCCACATCCTGCAGGCCGGTGCCCGCGGGGAGACCCGCGCGATCCCGGGCAAGGGGCTGACCGGTCCCGGCTACGACGGGCACGCGTTCTGGGACACCGAGACGTTCGTGCTGCCGGTGCTCACCTACACCGTCCCGGACGCGGCCCGCGACGCCCTGCGGTGGCGGCACTCCACGCTGGACAAGGCCCGCGACCGCGCGAAGGTGCTGGGGCTCGGAGGTGCCGCGTTCCCGTGGCGGTCCATCAACGGTGCGGAGTGCAGCGCGTACTGGCCGGCGGGCACGGCGGCGTTCCACGTCTCCGGCGACGTCGCCTACGCCACCCAGCAGTACCTCAACGCGACGAACGACGAGGACTTCGACCGGGACGAGGCCGTCGAGATCCTCACCGAGACCGCGCGGCTGTGGACCTCGCTCGGCCACCACGACCCGCACGACGGGTTCCGCATCGACGGCGTCACCGGGCCGGACGAGTACTCGGCGATCGTGGACAACAACGTCTACACGAACCTGATCGCCCAGCAGAACCTGCGTGCCGCCGCCGACGCCGCCGAACGGCACCCGGACCGGGCGGGGGCGAGCGAGGAGGAGATCGCCGAGTGGCGCAGGGCCGCGGACAAGATGGCGCTGCCCTACGACGAGATGCTCCAGGTCCACCCGCAGGCGGACAACTTCACCAAGCACGCCGAGTGGGACTTCGAGGGCACGCCGCAGGAGAAGTACCCGCTGCTGCTGCACTACCCGTACTTCGACCTGTACCGCAAGCAGGTGGTGAAGCAGGCGGACCTCGTGCTGGCGATGCACCTGCGCGGTGACGCGTTCACCGCGGAGGAGAAGGCCCGCAACTTCGCCTACTACGAGGCGCGGACCGTGCGGGACTCATCGCTGTCGGCCGGGACGCAGGCGGTGATCGCGGCCGAGGTCGGGCACCTGGACCTGGCGTTCGACTACCTGGTCGAGGCCGCGTTCACCGACCTGCACGACCTGCACGACAACGTCCACAACGGACTGCACATGGCCTCGCTGGCCGGTGCGTGGCTGGCGCTGGTGGCCGGGTTCGGCGGCATGCGCGACCACGGCGGCGAGCTGACGTTCGCGCCGCGGATGCCCGCCGCGCTGCGCCGGTTCTCGTTCCGGATGTCGTTCCGGGGCACCAGGATCGGGGTCGAGGTGACCGAGACGGAGGCGACCTACCGGATCGTCGACGGCACCGAGCTGACGACGAGGCACCACGGGGAGCGGATCACGATCACCGAGGGCAACCCGGTGACGATGCCGCTCCCGCCGGCGCCGGAGCTGGAACGGCCGAAGGGCCCGTACGGCCGGGAGCCGCGCAGGGCGGCTCCCGGACAGCCGGGCACGGAGCGCTAGGGCAGTGGGGAGACCTGGTAGTGCGTGATCAGGTCTCCCCGCACCAGCACGCTCAGGTTCACCGCGACCGCCGGCCGGTCGGCGAACGAGAAGTCGACCGCGAGATAGCCGAGCGTCAGGTTCTCCGCCAGTTCTCGCGTTTCGAGGACCTCGTACTCGGCTTTCAGGCCGATCGGCTGGGAGTCGTAGTAGGCGGCGACCGCCGCACGTCCCACCCCGTAGGGCTTGAGGCCCTGGAAGATCGCGTCCTCGGTGAACAGCTCCGCCACGCGCTGCGGTTCGTGCGCGTCCACGGCGGCCTTCCACCGGTCCATGACGTCGATGAGGGCCATGTCAGTGCCCCGCGCTCTGGCCGCCGTCGACGTGCAGGACCTCGCCGGTGACGAACCCGGCCTGTTCGAGGAACAGCACCGCGTCGACCACCTCGTCGACCTCGCCGATCCGCTTGACCGGGTGCAGCGAGGCCAGCGCCTCGTGGGTCTCCGGGGCGTGCATCGGCGTGCGGATGATGCCGAGCGCGACCGTGTTGAAGCGGATGTCGCGGGTGGCGTACTCGACCGCGAGCGACCTGGTGACGGCGTTGATGCCACCCTTGGTCAGCGACGCGAGTGCCGACGGCACGGCGGAAAGAGCGTGGTCGACCAGGGCGGTCGACACGTTCAGGACGTGCCCGCCGGTGGCTTCCATCGCGCTCACCGCGCTGCGCGTGATGTCGAAGAACCCGCGCAGGTTCGTGCCGAGCACGGTCTCGTAGTCCTCGTCGGTGTACTCGGTGAACGGCTTGGCGACGAAGACGCCCGCGTTGTTCACCAGGGTGTCGACGCGGCCGAACCGCGCCAGCGCCTCCCCGATGACCCGCGCGCCCTCCCCGGGTACCGCGAGGTCGGCGCGCACGGCCAGCACCTCGGGGTCGTCGGAGGCCTCGACGGACCGCGACACCGCGACCACCGAGTAGCCGAGCTTGCGATAAGCGGGCACCAACGCCGCACCGATTCCCTGCGACGCGCCCGTGATCACTGCGACCTTGCCGGTCATGTCCTCGCCCTTTCGCAGCGTGAGTGGAACTGACCAGCACAACAGCGGTTCCCGGCGGGCAATTTCGGCTTGGTGCGACCTGTTCCCTCCTGCTTGGGAGGCTCAGCCTACGAGCGTTCCGCGACGGTGGCGGAGTTGTTCTCAGTCCAGCTCCAGCACCACCTTGACGTCGCCGGGGCGTGACTCGAAGGCCTCCGCGCAGGACTCCAGCGGCACCCGCCTGGTGATCATCGCCGAGAGCCAGGCGTCGTCCGCCCGGTCGAGCACCGCGGAGGCCTCGCGGTAGTGCCGGACGTTCGAGTTGACCGTCCCGAACATGATCCCGTTGCGCAGCACCAGGTCCCGGTTCGCCTGACCGAGGTCGACCGGTACCACCTCGGTCGAGGGCACCCCGGTCAGGCACACCAGCCGCCGTCCGAGCAGCTGCGCCACCAGCTGCGGCGCACCGGTCGCCTCGATCACGACCTCGTGGTCGGGCAGCGTCCGGTGGTAGGTGGCGCCCAGCGACTCGACGAGGTCCGGCTTCGGGCCGTCCGAGGCGACGTCGAACACGTGCACGTCCAGCCCGCGCTGCACGCCGATCATGGCCGCCAGCAGCCCGATCGGACCGGCACCGGTGACCAGCACGCTGTCGAAGTCGAAGAACGCGAACCGCTCCAGCCGCTCCCACGCCTTGACCACCACCGACGCGGGTTCGAGCAGCACACCGGCCCGTGAGCTGACACCGACGGCGTACTGCGCCGGCACCGTCCACAAAGTAGCGCCGTAGCCGTCGATGCCGGTGATCCCGCGCTCGGTGTACCGGCCGTTGAGGCACATGTCGAACTCCCCGCGCGCACAGGGCGCGCACGGCACCGGGTCCGGCCTGCGCACCACGCCCACGACCAGCGAGCCGGGCGCGAAGCCGGGACCGCTGATCACCCTGCCCAGCGACTCGTGCCCGATCACCAGTTCGCCACCGGTGCCGAACTCGCCGCGGACGATCTCGCGGTCGGTCCCGCAGATCCCGATCGCCAGACCCTCGACCAGCAGCTCGTCCGGTCCCGGCACCGGGTCGGGGAGTTCGGTCAGCGACAGGGAGCCGGCTCGTGCGGGATCTACCGTGAGTGCGCGCATGAGATCCATTCTTGACATGTCGACCCGATCGCGCTGACCATGGGAGCGCTCTCACGCAACCCTGTCTGTGAGGAGATAGTCGATGCGCAAGCTCCTGCTGCTGGCGACATCGGCCCTGGTCGGGCTGACAACGTTGTCTGCACCTGCTCAAGCCGCTCCACCGAGCCTGCTCCCGCTCACCGTCCAGAACACCTCCGGTCGCGGCGACGCCGTGCACCTGTACGTGTTCGGCGAGATGGGCGGCCGGCTCGGGTACGTGAACGCGAACGGCCAGTTCACGGCCTGGTCCGGCGGGAGCATCCCGCCCTCGCCCGCGCCGGACGTCTCGATCCCCGGCCCCGCCAACGGGACCAGCAAGACCCTGCAGATCCCGCTCAACCTCGCCGGCGGCCGGCTCTACATGTCCTTCCGCGACAAGCTCAAGTTCTCGCTGGTGCCGGGCGGTCTCGTGCAGCCGGCGCCGTGGGCGGCGGGTGACCCGAACCGCGACATCCTGTTCGACTGGAGCGAGTTCACCTACAACGGCGGCGGGCTGTGGCTCAACAGCTCGCAGGTGGACATGTTCAGCGTCCCGCACGCGGTCGAGGCGACCTCGCAGGCCGGCGCGACCAAGCGCACCGGCGTGCTGGTCAGCGGCGGCCGCAACCGGATCTTCGACCAGCACCAGCAGATGGGCGGTGACTGGTCGCGGTTGGTCCACACGCGGTCGGACGGCACCCGGCTGCGCGTGCTGAACCCGAGCAAGGGCCTCGACGCGGGCCTGTTCTCCAGCTCCTACTACGCGGGCTACGTCAGCAGCGCCTGGTCGACGTACCAGAACACGCCGCTGACCGTGGTGCCGTACCGGAACGAGCCGAACCGGAAGTTCACCGGCCGCACCAGCGGCGGGGTCCTGCGGTTCACGAACACCGCCGGCCAGCAGGTGGCGTCGTTCGAGCAGCCCTCGACGCGGGACGTCCTCAACTGCGACGGCCGGCTCGCCGCGCCCAACAACGACGTCGGCGCGATCTCCCGGTCGCTGTGCGCCGCGCTCAACCGCTCGACGCTCGGGTACCTGCACACCCAGCCGACCTACGACGCCGCCGAGTTCTACACCCGCGCGACGGCCAACCACTTCTCGAAGATCGTGCACCGGAACATGGTCGACGGGAAGGCCTACGGGTTCGCCTTCGACGACGTCGGCGCGTTCGAGTCGCTCGTTCACGAACCGAACCCGCGATCGGCCAAAATCACCCTGACAGCATTTTAAACCAAAGCTTTCTTGCTTTTGATCGACTTTCACTCCACTGTGTGAGGCGCCGTCGCCGCGGCTCTCACACAGTGGAGTCGTCGTGTGCGTACGGGTCCTGCTGGTCGAAGACGACGAGCGAATCCGCCAGGCGTTGCGCCTTGCGCTGGGAGACGAGGGATTCACCGTCGACGAGGCGTGTTCCGGCGAGGTGGCGTTGCGGCGCCTGGAATCCGAGTCGTTCGACGTGGTGCTGGTCGACCTGACCCTGCCCGGGGTGGACGGGCTGGAGGTCGTGCGCACCCTCCGCGGGCGCGGTGACCTGCCGATAATCGTCGTCACCGCGCGGACGGACGCCTGCGACGTGGTCGCCGGACTGGAGGCGGGCGCCGACGACTACGTGACGAAACCGTTGATGGGCGGCGTTCTCGCGGCCCGCATCCGCGCGTTGTTGCGGCGCCGCGGACCGGGGCGCGACACAGTTCGGGTGGGCGATCTGGAAATCCGTCCGCAGGAAGGTCTCGTGCACCGGGCGGGGGAACGCGTTCACCTCACGAGAACGGAATTCCGGCTGCTGCTGGAACTCGCTGGTGCGGCCGGCCGAATCGTCACCAGGGAACAGCTGCTGCACCGGGTGTGGGGATATGACTACTTCGGCGACACCCGCTTGCTCGACGTGCACATAAGGCGGTTGCGGCGCAAGGTCGAGGCGAACCCGGACGACCCGGCCCTGGTGCTCACGGTGCGCGGCGCCGGGTACCGGATCCGTTCGTGAGGCTCACGCTGCGGTGGCGGGTGGCGCTGGCGTTCGGCTTCGGGCTGCTCGCGGTCACGAGCGTGCTCGCGTTCGCCACCTGGAACCTCGCCTGCGGCTACATGATGCGCCAGCGCGAGGCCTCCGCGACCCGCCAGGCCGAGGTGAACGTGCGGCTGGTCGAGCGGTCGCTGGCCTCCCCCGGCCTCGACGAGCTGCTGACCGGGCTCACCACCGGCCCCGACTCGACGATCCTGGTGATCACGCCGGGCGGTCTGGTGACCGCGGGCCGGCCGGTCGACCCCGGCCTGCTGCCGGTCGGGCTGGTGCGGCACCCGCCCGGTGGCGGGCGGATCACCGTGGACGGCCAGCCGATGCTCGCCGTGGTCCGCCCGGTCGCGGGCAACGCCGTGTACGTGGAGCTGTTCGGGCTGGAGCAGCTCGACCGCGCGTCCCGGTTCCTCAGCGCGGTGCTGATCGGCGGCACGGTCGCCTCGGCGCTGCTGGGGGCGGCGCTGGGGTCGTGGGCGTCGAAGCGGGCGCTCCGGCCGCTGGCGGAGCTCAGTTCGGCCGCGGCGCGGATCGCCGGTGGCGACCTCGGTGCCCGGTTGCCGGTGCAGGACGACCCGGACCTCGCGGCGCTGGCGGCGAAGTTCAACTCGACGGCGCACGCGCTGGAGCAGCGGGCGTTGCGGGACGCCCGGTTCGCCTCCGACGTGTCGCACGAGCTGCGGTCGCCGCTCACGACGATGGTGAACGCCGGTGCGGTGCTGCGACGGCGGCGCGAGCACCTGCCGGGCACGGCCGGGACGGCGCTGGAGCTGCTGACCTCGGAGGTGGACCGGTTCGCCCGGATGGTGGTGGACCTGCTGGAGATCTCGCGGGCCGACCAGACCGACGACCCGCGGCACGAGGAGATCGCGCTCGACGCGCTGGTGCGCAACGTGGCCGCGACGCGGGCCCCGGTGCCGGTGGAGCTCGAACCGGCGGTCGTGCTGGGTGACCGGCGGCGGCTCGACCGGGTGCTGACCAACCTGCTGGACAACGCGGACCGGCACGCGGGCGGAGCGGTGCTGGTGTCGGTGCGGCGGCACGGCGGGCACGTCCGGCTGGCCGTGGAGGACGAGGGGCCCGGTGTGCCGGAGCCGTTGCGGGAGCAGGTGTTCGAACGGTTCGCGCGGGGTGTGATGGCGGGCAGCAGGGGTGACGACACCGGCAGCGGACTGGGGCTCGCGCTGGTCCGCGAGCACGTGCACCGGCTGGGCGGGCGGGTGTGGGTGGAGGACCGCGTGCCGGTAGGTGCGCGGTTCGTGGTGGAGCTGGTCTTACGGAGTTCTGACGGCTGACCGTTCGGGGCCGCCCGGACCCCTTGGCGGCCCTACCGTCGACACATGCGAGTACTGATCACCGGCGGGGCGGGGTTCATCGGGTCGCACGTGGCCGACGAGCTCACCTCCCAGGGCCACGACTGCGTCCTGCTGGACGCCCTGCTGCCCGAAGCGCACGGAGCCGCACCGGTGCTGGACCACGAGCTGGTCGTCGGCGACGTCGCCGACCCGGACGTGCTGCGACCACTGCTGTCCACAGTGGACGCGGTCTGCCACCAGGCCGCGATGGTCGGGCACGGGGTCGACCCGTTCGACGCGCCCTCCTACGCCCGGCACAACGACCTGGGCACGGCGGTGCTGCTGGCCGAGATGCACCGGGCCGGGGTGTCGCGGCTGGTGCTGGCGTCGTCGATGGTCGTCTACGGCGAGGGCCGGTACCGCTGCCTGACGCACGGTGTGGTGCGCGGGGAGCGGTCGCCCGCCGACCTCGCCGCCGGCCGGTACGAGCCGAGGTGCGCCTGCGGTGACTTCCTGGTGCCCGAACTGGTGCCGGAGGACGCGCCGCTGGACCCGCGCAGCACGTACGCGGCGACCAAGCTGGCCCAGGAGCACCTGGCGGCGGCGTGGGCGCGGCAGACCGGCGGCAGCGTGTGGGCGTTGCGCTACCACAACGTCTACGGCCCGCGGATGCCGCGCGACACCCCCTACGCCGGGGTGGCGTCGATCTTCCGGTCCGCGCTGCAGAACGGCCGCGCGCCGCGGGTGATGGAGGACGGCCGGCAGCGCAGGGACTTCGTGCACGTGACCGACGTGGCACGGGCGAACGTGCTGGCGCTCTCGTCGGCACGGCCGGGGTTCGAGGCCGTGAACGTCTGCTCGGGCACCATGCACACGATCGGCGACCTGGCGTTCGCGCTGGCCGACGCGTGCGACGGACCCGCCCCGCAGATCGTCGGTGGTGCCCGGCCCGGCGACGTGCGGCACGTCGTCGCCTCACCCGCGAAGGCGGCCGACGTGCTGGGGTTCGAGGCGTCCGTGCGGTTCGAGGACGGGGTGCGGGCGTTCGCTGCGGACCCGTTGCGGGCGGCGGTCACCAGTTCGTGAGCACGAGGTGGTTCACCGCGAGGGCCGTCAACGCCTGCGCGGTGAGCCACCTCCTGCGGTGGTCCAGCCTGGCCGCGCCGACCATGAGCCAGACGGCGAACGGCAGCCAGATGCGTTCGGTCTCGGCCTTGCTCAGCCCGGACAGGTCGGCGGCCAGGACCGCGATGCCGGCGGCGACGACCCACCTGTCCCTGCGCAGCCCCTGGATGCCGGCGGGGCCGAGCACGAGTGCGAGCGCGGCCAGGTTCGCCCAGACCCAGTACCAGTACGGCCGGACGTCGCCGATGCCCTGGTAGTAGCGGAGCTTGACGAGCTCGTAGCCGTCGAGCCACCAGAACCCGGCGAGCGCGAACGCCGCCACGACCGCGAGTGCGCCCGCGACCGCCCAGCCGATCCTGCGCCCTGCCGCCACGATCGCCAGCGGGGCGAGCAGCACCAGGCCGTAGGACAGGAACACGCACCAGCCGAGCACGACCCCGCCGAGCAGCGGCCACCGGGTGAGCAGGTAGAGGCCGACCGCGGCGACGCCCATGAACATGCCGTCCGCGGACGCGCCGACCCACACCGCACCGGGGAACAGCACGAGGTACGGCAGCACCGCGGTGTCGCCGAGGGCCTTGGGGATCGCGACGACGGCGAGCGAGCCGACGAGGACGCAGAAGAGGGAGGCGGCCGCTCCCCCGCCGAGCCCGATGCGGTCCAGCGCGACGAACGTGAGCAGCGCGCCCGGTGGGTGGCCGGAGACGTGCGTGGTCCACGAGTCGGGCTGGAAGTCGGGGATGCGGTGGGCGAACTCGCGCACCATCGCCGGGACGTCCGTGATCTGGGGAACCTCGTGCAGGTACTCGTCCTCGGTGGTGAGCCGGGTGGTGAAGTGGTCCCAGCCGTCGACCATGGCCAGCGAGAGGGTGAACGCCACCGACGTCGCGTAGGCGATCGGGAGGGCGTGCCGGTGCCGGGCCAGCTCGGGTCCCTTCGCCACCACGAGGAAGGCGAGGAGGACCGCGGCGGGCGTGCCGGGTCCGACGTGGGGCCGCCAGTCGCCGAAGAGCGGCGCGGCGGAGGCGAAGAGCAGACCGGGGTGGTTCAGGTTGACCAGCAGTCCGGTGACGACGGCGGCGACGACGAGCAACCCGGCGACGAGGAGGCGCACCGCTCCCAACCTAGGGGGTCCCGGGCGGTGTCCGCCAAGGGCGCAAGACAACCGTAAGAACTCTTCCGCGCGTCACAATTCCGTAAGCACCACAACACTTTCCGCCGGTCCAGGATGGACCGCATGGATGTCGTCCTGCCCTGCCTCGACGAGGCCGCCGCACTGCCCGCCGTGCTGAGCTCCCTGCCTCCCGGACACCGCGCGATCGTCGTGGACAACGGCTCCGGTGACGGGTCTCCCGCCGTGGCCCGCGAGCTCGGCGCCCTGGTCGTGCACGAGCCCCGCCGCGGTTACGGGGCCGCCGTGCACACCGGGCTGCTGGCCGCCACCTCCGACCTCGTCGCGTTCGCCGACTGCGACGGCTCGCTGGACCTCGCCGAACTGCCGGCGATGGCCGCCCTGCTGCCGTCCTGCGATCTCGTCGTCGGCCGCCGGGTGCCGGTGTCGGCGGGCGTGTGGCCGTGGCACGCCCGCGCCGGCAACGCCGTGATCGCCTCCCTGCTGCGCCGCCGCGGCCTCGCCGTGCACGACATCGCACCCCTGCGGGTGGTCAGGCGGGAAGCGTTGCTGGCGCTGGACGTGCGGGACCGCGCGTTCGGCTACCCGCTGGAGCTCCTGGTCCGCGCGGCCGCCGCCGGGTGGCGGGTGCGCGAGGTCGACGTCGCCTACCGGCCGCGGGCCGCGGGGACGCGGTCGAAGGTGTCCGGCTCGGTGCGCGGCACGCTGCGGGCGGCGCGGGACATGGCGGGGGTGCTGCGATGAGGTTCTGCCTGCTGGTCATGGCGAAGTCCCCGGTGCCCGGCCAGGTCAAGACGCGCCTGTGCCCGCCGCTGACGCCCGAGCAGGCCGCGGAGGTGGCGGCGGCGGCGTTGCTCGACACGATCGACGCGGCCCTGGCGACTCCCGGCGCGGTGCCGGTGGTGGCGCTGGCCGGGGTGGTGCGGCGGGAGGACGTGCGGGACGCCCTGGGCGGGTGCGTGGTGGTCCCGCAACGCGGCCGGAGCTTCAACGAGAGGTTGGTGAACGCGCACGCGGACGTCGCGCGGTTCGGGCTGCCGGTGCTGCAGGTCGGCATGGACACACCGCAGGTGACGCCGTCGTTGCTGGCGTCCGCGGCGGAGTTCGACGAGGCGGCGCTCGGATTCGCGCTCGACGGCGGCTGGTGGGCGCTGGGGTTGCGGGACCCGCTGCGGGCCTCGGTCCTGCTGGACGTGCCGATGTCGCGGGACGACACCGGGGCGCGGACGCTGGAAGCGTTGCGGGGGATGAAGGTCGACGCGCTGCCGCCGTTGTCCGATGTGGACACCGTGGCGGACGCGCTGACGGTGGCGGCGCAGGTGCCGGGGTCGCGGTTCGCGCGGGTCCTGGGGCGTCTCGGCGCGGCGTCGGCCTCGCGCGGCGCGGTGGTGGCGCGATGATGTTCGACCAGGCCCTCGACGGCCACCCCGGCTGGCTCGACCTGCCCGGCACCGCCCCGCGCCCGCTGCCGGTCGCCCGCTGGCACGCCGACGCGGACGACGGCGACGACGCCCTGCTCGACGCGTGCACCGGGCCCACCCTCGACGTCGGCTGCGGCCCCGGCCGGCTCGTCGCGGCACTGCTCGCGCGCAACGTCCAGGCGCTCGGCGTCGACGTGTCGCCCGTGGCCGTCCGGCGCACCACCGACCGCGGCGGTCTCGCCCTGCGGCGCGACGTGTTCGACCTGCTGCCCGGCGAGGGCCGCTGGCAGCACGTGCTGCTCGCCGACGGCAACATCGGCATCGGCGGCGACCCGGCCGCGCTCCTGCGGCGGGTCCGGCAGTTGCTGCGGACCGGCGGAACCGTCGTCGCCGAGGTCGAGACGCCCGGTTCCGGCCTCGCGCAGGGGCAGGCGCGGGTGCGGGCCGGCGGCGAGCTCGGCCCGTGGTTCCCGTGGGCGTGGAGCGACGCCGACTCGGTGCCCGCGGACGGGTTCTTCCGGTTGTGGCACCGGGAACGGGCCGGCCGCTGGTTCGCCTGCTGGGAGCGGCTGTGAGGACCCCCGCCTTCCGGTCGCCCGCGCACCACACCGGTGTCACCAGCCGCGTCGGCACGTGGCTGGGCATCACGTTCGGCCTGTGCTTCGTCACCGGTCTGCTCAGCCACGGCGTGCAGCACGACTGGCCGTGGCCGACCCGGCCGGTCGACCTCTACCGGGTCACGCAGGGCGTGCACGTGCTGTCCGGCGTGGCCTCGATCCCGTTGCTGCTGGCCAAGCTGTGGTCGGTGTACCCGAAGCTGTTCGAGCGGCCGCTGGTCGCATCCGTGCCGCACGCGCTGGAGCGCGGCTCGATCCTCGTGCTGGTCGCGGCGTCGTTCTTCGAGGTCGTCACCGGGTTGTTCAACGCGGCGCAGAACTACCCGTGGTCGTTCTACTTCCCGGCCGCCCACTACGCGGTGGCGTGGATCGTGATCGGCTCGCTGCTCGTGCACATCGCGGTGAAGATTCCTCTCATCCGGCGTTCGCTCGAACCCGCTTCCGAGCACAGGACTGTCCTGTCCCGCCGGGCTTTCCTGCGCACGACCGCGCTCACCACCGGTGTCGCCGTGGTCGCGACAGCGGGTGTCACGGTGCCGTGGCTGCGCAAGGTCTCCGTGCTGGCTTGGCGTTCCGACGGCACGCTGCCGGTGAACCGGACCGCGCGGGCCGCGAACATCGTGGTGCCACCGGACTGGAAGCTCGAAGTCGGTGACCGCGCCTACTCGCTCGCCGAGCTGCGGGCCATGCCGCAGACCACCGTCGAGCTGCCCATCGCGTGCGTGGAGGGCTGGAGCCAGACCGCGACCTGGACCGGTGTCCGGGTGCGCGACCTGATCAGCGGCGGTGACGTCCGCGTCGAGTCGCTGGAGGAAGACGGGCTCTACCGGGCGACGACGCTGCCGGAGGCGTTCGCGCGGGACCCGCTGACCCTCCTCGCGTTGCGGCTCGACGGCGAGGAGCTCAGCCCCGACCACGGGTTCCCGTGCCGGCTCATCGCGCCCAACCGGCCGGGCGTGCTGCAGACCAAGTGGGTCACGTCCCTGGAGGTCCGGTGAGGACCGCGCTCGCCCTCGCCGGCATCGGACTCGGCGCGTGGGGTGCGTGGCTGCTGCTCCCCCAGGTCACCGCGGAGCTGCTCGCGTGGCTCGGCGGCGGTGTCGTGCTGCACGACCTCGTGATCGCCCCGCTGGTCGGTGCGTCCGGTCTCGTCGTCAAGCGCGCGTCGGTCGGCATCGGCCTGACGGTCTCCGGTGTGGTGCTGCTGATCGCGGTCCCGGTGCTGTGGCGGGAGCACAGCGGGCCGGTGAACCCGGGGCTGCACGACCGCGACTACCCCCTCGGAGTCGCGGTCGTGCTGGGCCTGGTCTGGGCGGCGGTGGCGCTACACGAGGTCGCGGCGCACCTTCAGCAGCGTCGCCGTGCCCGCGAAGAACACGACGTAGCCGGCGGGGAGCAGCGCGGCGGTGGGTCCGCCCAGGTCGGTCAGCACGCCGGGGGCACCGGTGCCGCCGACCGCACCGGCCAGGTTGCCGGCCGAGCCGCCGGGCAGGACCTCGGTCAGGTCACCGACCGGGCCGAGCAGCGACCCGACGCCGCGCAGCAGGTTCTCGACGACGATCGCCCACATCAGCCCGAGCCCGACGGCCAGCGCGGGTCCCCTGGTGAGCACGCCGAGGAACACGCCGAAGGCCGTCCACATCGCGGCGATCAGCAGTGACGCGCCCAGCGCCTCCAGGGCACCGGTGCCCGGCAGGTTCCAGTCCCAGCCCTCCAGCGACGCCACGGTGACGGCCGCGCCGAGGTCGACGACGAACGTCAGCGCCACCAGGACGACCACGACGATCCCCAGCGCGCCCAGGGTGCCCGCCATCGCGGACACCCGGCGCGGACCGGCGGTCAGCGTGGTCTTCCAGGTGCCCCAGCCGTACCCGGAGCCGACCGCGAGCGCCGCCAGCACCAGGATGATCGCGCCGCCGAACATCGGCAGGCCGCGCACGACGGCGGCACCGACGTTCTCCGGCTGCATCGCGCTGACCAGCTGCTGCTGGGTGAGGTCGCGGGTGGTGGAGCCGCCGTTGAGGGCGAGGTAGTTGAACACGTAGCCGAACGTCAGCGTCAGCACCAGCCAGAGGCCGACCAGCACCCACGTCGCCGGCCACTTCCACAGCCGCAGCAGCTCCGCCTTCACGCTGCCCATCACGCCGCTCCCGTCATCTCGAAGAAGACCTCTTCCAACGTCCGGCGCAGCGGCCGGACCTCCTGCACGTCCACGTCGGCGTGCACGAGCGCGCGCACCAGCGCCCCGGCGTCCGGCTCCCGCACGTGCAGCACGTCGCCGCGCAGCTCGCTGCCCTCGATGAGCACGTGCGCCTTCTCGATCGGGTCGGCCTTGACCAGCAGCACGCTGTCGCCGCGCAGCTGCTCGACCGTGCTCTCGGCGACGAGCTTGCCGTTCGCGATCACGCCGACCCGGTCGCAGATCTCCTCGACCTCGCCGAGCAGGTGGCTCGACAGCAGCACGGTCTGGCCCTGCGCGGACAGCGCGCGCACCAGGTCGCGCATGTCGGCCATGCCCGCCGGGTCCAGGCCGTTGGTGGGCTCGTCGAGGACCAGCAGTTCCGGCCGGCCGAGCAGGGCCGCGGCGACGCCGAGCCGTTGTTTCATGCCCAGCGAGTAGCGGCGGAACTTCTCGTTCGCGGCCGTGGTGAGGTCGACCTGGTCGAGTGCGGCCTCGACGTCGGCCCGGCTGGCTCCCCGGCGGGCCGCGTGCACCCGCAGGTTGTCGCGGCCGGACAGGTACGGGTAGAAACCCGGCCCCTCGATCAGCGACCCCACCTTCAGCAACGCCTCCGGGTCGCCCGGTGCCCGCCCGAGCACGGTCGCGGTGCCGCTCGTCGGCCGCACCAGGCCCAGCAGCATGCGGATCGTGGTCGTCTTGCCCGCGCCGTTGGGGCCGAGGAACCCGTAGACCTCGCCCCGCCGCACGGACAGACCGACCTCGTCCACCACGGCGCGGTCGCCGTAGCGCTTCGTCAGCTTCTCCGTCGTCACGATCATGCGGCCAAGCCTGTGCCTGGCAGAGACTCCGGTCGTCCGCTCCGGAGCGGCAGGAAGATACGCACATCTGCGTACGTCCCCGGTCGTATCGTCGGCGGCATGCGCATCAAGTGGCAGGACATCGCGCTGACCGCGGCACTGGTGTTCTTCGGACTGGGCGGCACGCGGTTCGCCGCGCGGTGGCAGACCGGCTCGTTCGAGGTGGACGTCCTCGCGTACGTGCTGATCACCGTCGCGGCCGCCGGTCTGCTGCTCCGCTCGACCCGTCCGCTGTGGACGGTGGGGATCACGACCGCGGCCATCACGGCGTACCTGGCGATGGGGTACCCGTTCGGGCCGGTGCTGGTGAGCGGGGTCGCCGCGATGTACGCGGTGGCGGTGTACGCGCGGATCGAGCTCGCCGCCGCGAGCGTCCTGGTGTACGCGCTGGCGATCCTGCCGTGGTGGAACGACTCGGTGACGTCGTGGATCACCTGGTCGGCGGGCTGGATCCTGCTGCCCGCCGCGGCCGGTGTGCTGATGCGGCTGCGCCGGCGGTCCGCTGTGGACGTTCGCGAGCGGGCCGTGATCTCGGAACGGCTGCGCCTGGCCCAGGAGGTGCACGACGTCGTGGGCCACGGCCTGTCGGTGATCGCGATGCAGGCCGGGGTGGCGCTGTACGTGCTGGACAGGGACCCGGTGAAGGCCCGCGCGTCGCTGGAGGCGATCCGCGCCACCTCGAAGGAGGCGCTGGAGGGCCTGCGGTCCGAACTGGACACCCTGCGCGGCTCGGCACCGTTGCGGCCCACCACCTCGCTGGCCGACCTGCCGGCGCTCGCGTCCCGGATGCGCGAGGCGGGCCTGGAGGTGTCGGTGGAGGCCGACGGGGTCGCCGTGCCCGGCACCTACGAGCTGGCCGCGTACCGGATCGTGCAGGAGTCGCTGACGAACGTGCTGCGGCACGCCTCCCCCGGCGTCACGGCCGCGGTGAAGGTGTACGAGGCGCGCGGTGTGCTCGTGGTCGAGGTGAGCGACACCGGCACGCCGGGACCGGTCGAGGAGGGCCACGGCATCACCGGAATGCGGTCGCGGGCCGAGGCGCTGGGTGGCACGCTGGAGATCCGCACGACGCACGGCTTCACGGTCGTCGCACGGATACCGTTGCCCGCATGATTCGCGTGGTGGTGGCCGACGACCAGGCCTTGGTGCGGATGGGGTTGCGGACGCTCATCGAGACCGAGGACGGCGTCCAGCTCGTCGGCGAGGCCGCGGACGGCCGCGAGGCGCTGGGGCTGATCCGGTCGCTCAAGCCGGACGTGGTGTTCCTCGACATCCGCATGCCGCTGATGGACGGCCTGGAGGTGCTGCGCCGTGTCTCCTCCGACCCCGCACTGGCCGAGGTCAAGATCGTCATGCTCACGACGTTCGACCTCGACGAGTACGTGTTCGAGGCGCTGCGCACCGGCGCGTCCGGGTTCCTCGTGAAGGACTCCGACCCCGCCGACCTGCTGCGCGCCGTGCACGTGGTCGCCGACGGCGGCTCGCTGCTGTCCCCGTCGGTCACGCGCAGGGTGATCGACCGGTTCGCCTCGGGCGCGAGCGCGCGACCCGTGCCGCACCTGGACAAGCTGACCGACCGCGAACGCGAGATCATGCGGCACGTCGCGTCCGGGGCGTCCAACGACGAGATCGCGGCTGTGCTGGTGATCTCCCCCGCAACGGTGCGCACGCACGTGTCGCGGGCGATGGTGAAGCTGGGGGCCCGTGACCGGGCCCAGCTCGTCGTGTTCGCCGTGCAGTCCGGCCTGACTTGAGCAGATTTCCAGCTGTTGTGCCTGTGACGCCCCAAGTCCCCGCCCCCTGCTTTGCCGGCGTCTGCAAGGAGGGGGCGGGCAAGGCTTCCGGCCCAAGTGCTCAGACGGCCGGTGGGCGGTCCTCGTACGGAGTGGACAGCACGACCGTCGTGCGGGTCGACACGTTCGCCGACTCGCGGATCTTCTGCAGCAGCTCCTCCAGCGCCACCGGCGAGGCCACCCGGACGCGCAGGACGTACGAGGCGTCCCCCGCGACCGAGTAGCAGGCCTCGATCTCCGGCAGGTGCTCCAGCCGCCTCGGGTAGTCGTCCGGCTCGGAGGGGTTGATCGGGAAGAGCGAGATGAACGCGGACATCGGCAACCCGACCTCCGCGCCGTCCAGCCGGGCCGCGTAGCCCTTCACGATGCCGCGCTGCTCCAGCCGCTTCACCCGCTGGTGCACCGCCGACACGCTCAGGCCGACGCGTTCGGCCAGGTCGGTGAAGCTGCAACGGCCGTCGGCCGCGAGCTCCTTCAGGATCGCTCTGTCGATCTGCTCGAGGGTCAAAGCACCACCAGCTCGTGAGGTCGGTTGTTGAAGGACTCCACGCCGTCCTCCGTCGCGACGACGATGTCCTCGATGCGGGCACCCCAGCGGCCGGGCAGGTAGATGCCGGGCTCGACGCTGAAGGCCATGCCCGCTTCGAGCGGCAGCGCGTTGCCGCTGACGATGTAGGGCTCCTCGTGCACGTCCAGGCCGATGCCGTGGCCGGTGCGGTGCACGAAGTACTCGCCGAAGCCCGCGTCGGTGATGACCTGGCGGGCCACGTCGTCGATCTGCTCGCAGGTCACACCCGGCTTGACCGCCTCGACGGCGGCCTTCTGCGCGGCCTGGAGGACGGCGTAGGTGTCCCACACGTCGTCGTGCTTCGGCTCACCCATGACGTACGTGCGGGTGGAGTCGGAGTTGTAGCCCTCGGCGACCGGGCCGCCGATGTCGATGACCACGACCTCGCCCGCTTCAATCACGCGGTCGGAGTCGCGGTGGTGCGGTGACGCGCCGTTCGGGCCGGAGCCGACGATCACGAAGTCCGCGACCGTGTGGCCCTCCTCCACGATGGCGGCGGCGATGTCCTTGGCCACCTCGCGCTCGGTGCGGCCGACGCGCAGGAACTCGCCCATGCGCGCATGCACCCGGTCGATCGCCTGACCGGCCTTGCGCAGCGCGGCGACCTCGCTCGCGTCCTTGCGCATGCGCAGCTCGCGGATGATCGGGCCGGCCAGCGACTGGGGCCCGCCGATGGCGTTGCCGAGCTTGATGGTGTGCAGGGCGGGCATCATGTCCGCCACGGCCGTGCGGTTGCCCTTGACCGCGGCCTTGACCAGCGCGTACGGGTCCTCGCCGTCGACCCAGGTGACGACCTCGACGCCGAGCTCGTCGGTCGGGATGCCCGCGTAGCCGGGCTGCTCCAGCTTCGGCACCACGAGCGTGGGCGTGCCGTCGACCGGCAGCGCGAGGCACGTGAGCCGCTCGAACGAGTCGCCACCGGCACCGATCAGGTACCGCAGGTCCGAGCCGGGCGAGATGAGGAGGGCGTCCACGCCCGCCTGCCGCGCGGCGGCGGAAGCGCGGTCGAGCCGCGCACGCAGCGCGGACACGTCGATGGGCCCGGTGATCGTTGCCATGGGCCGAAGCCTAGTAGCTTGTCGGGTTGTGAGCTCTCCCCTGGTGCTGCTCGACTCCGCGAGCCTCTACTTCCGGTCGTTCTACGCGCTGCCGGACTCGATGACCGCGCCCGACGGCACGCCGGTGAACGCCGTGCGCGGCTTCGTCGACACGATCGCCCGTGTCATCACCGACCGCGGCGCCGCCCGCCTGGTCGCGTGCCTGGACGCCGACTGGCGCCCGGAGTTCCGGGTGAAGGCGCTGCCCTCCTACAAGGCCCACCGCGTCGCTTCCGATGCCGGCGACGGGTCCGAGGAGGTGCCGGACATCCTCACGCCGCAGATCCCGATCATCCTCGACGTGCTGGACGCGGCCGGCATCTGCACCGGCGAGGCCACTGGCTACGAGGCCGACGACGTGATCGGCGCCCTCGCGCACCACGAGAAGAAGTCACCCGTCGAGGTCGTCACGGGCGACCGCGACATGTTCCAGGTCGTGCGTTCCGAACCGACGCCCGTGCACGTGCTGTACGTGGGCCGCGGCTGGAACAAGGTCGAGGTTCTCGGCCCCGAGGAGCTGGCCGCCAAGTACTCGCTGCCGGTCGAGAACGCCGGCTCCGCCTACGCCGACATGGCCGTGCTGCGCGGCGACCCCTCCGACGGCCTGCCGGGCGTGGCGGGCATCGGCGAGAAGACCGCGGCGAAGCTCATCACCGAGTTCGGCTCGCTCGACGCCGTCCTGAAGGCCGTGGCCGACCCGATGGACCGCAAGCTCACCACCAAGGCCCGCAACGCCCTGATCGCCGCCGAGGAGTACCTGGCGGCGGCACCGGTGGTCGTGCGCACGGCCCTGGACGCACCGGTGGTGCTGGACCGGTCCGACGAGGTGCCGCGGGTGCCCGCCGACCCCGAGCGGTTGCGGGAGCTGACGCAGCGCTGGGGCCTCGGCTCGTCGGTGCCGCGCCTGGTGAACGCGATGGAGCGGCGCGCCTAGAAGAACGTGCCGCAGTACGGGGCCCGCGCGACGGCGAACAGCGCGTCGGCCTCGGCCAGCTTCGTCCCGGTGAGCCAGCCCGTCGCGGCGAGCTGCGAGAACGTCGTGTCCCCGAAGTAGCACGCCCCCAGCAGGTCGACCGGCACCGTGACGTCCGCGGCCACGTCGACCCGCTCCACGCCGTCGGGCGTCACCCGGTAGCGGCCGTCGTTGGCGGGCAGCAGCCTGTCCCGCACCTCGACGACCACCGGGTCGGCGTGGCCGTACGTGCGGACGGCGAGCATGCGCGGCACGTCGGTCAGCCGCAGCCAGACCTCGTCGAACACGTCCTTGGTCCGCACCACGCGCGGGTCCTCGAACAGCCACGTCACCGGCTCGTCGAGCGGCACCTCGCACTCGATGTGGTCGACCAGGTCCAGCCGTGCCGCGTAGCGCCACAGGTCGCGCCACGCCGCGGGGGTGGCCGCCACGAAGTCGTGGATGGACAGCCGGTGCTTGAACTCCTCCTCCGTCTTCACGACGTAGGTCAGGAAACCGTCGTCACCGCCGGGTCCGGTGTGGACGACGGTGACCGAGTTCTCCGCGTCGCCCTTGCGGTCGCGGGCACGGGCCCACCAGCCGGTCCAGCGGCCGATCTGGCCGGGGCGGGTGAGGCCGAGGGTGGCGTGCAGCTCGGGCAGCAGCTCGTCGGCGGTGTCCTGGTCGAGCATCCGCACGCGACCGGTCGGCGTGCCGGGGACGACGGCTTTCCGCGCGTCGATCTCGACGAGGCGGACGCGACCGGCCAGGCCGTAGCCGAAGCGGCCGTAGATGCGTCCCTCGGAGGCGCGCAGGGTGGCGACGGGGTCGGGCAGCGTGGCGAGTTGTTCGCGCATCAACGCCGTCAGCACGCCACGGCGCGTGTGGTCGGCACGCACGCCCACGCGTGACACGGCGGCATGCGGGACCACGGCGCCGCCGGGCACCACGAGAGAGGAGCCGAACGACTGCGTGGTGCAGACCATCTCGTCACCGTCGAACGCGGCGAGCACGCGACCGGGCTCGTAGGACGCCTTGATGACCTCCCACTGCTCGTCGGTGGGCGGGCCCCAGTGCATGGCGCGGCGGAACACGCCGCTGTGGGTGCGGAACTGCGCTTCGTCGGTGAGCACACGGATCTCGGTCACGACCGCGATCGTGACCCAGCACGACCGCGGACGCACCTCAGTTTCCGCACCGGCCGCCGTGAACGCGGACCAACGCGAAGAAGACCTTCCCCCGGCAACGCCGTGGGAAGGTCTTCCGGAAACTTCCGCAGGTCAGCCGGTGGGCTGGCCGACCTCGTACTCGCCGTCCTCGGTCTTGACGACGATCTTGACCTTCTTGTCCTTGCCGCCGACCTGCACCTTGCACTCGAACGAGGTGTTGGGCTTGACCTCGTTCTCACCCGAGCAGGTCGCGCTGCCGACGTCGGAGATCTTGTACTCGTCCTTGAGGATCTGGACGATGCCGTTCTGCACCGAGGTGTTGTCGAAGACCTTCTTCTTGAAGAACGCCGGCGACACGAACCCGGTGAACAGCACACCGCCGACGATCAGCACGACGACGACCGCCGCGACCCAGATGGCCGCGCTGGACTTCTTCTTCTGCTGCACCGGCGGGCCGTAACCCGGCTGCTGGCCGTACGGGTTGGGCTGCTGACCGTACTGCTGCGCCTGCTGGCCGTACGGGTCCTGCGCCGGGTTGCCGTAGGGGTTCGACTGCGGGGCCCCCTGCGGCACGCCGTACTGCTGCGTCTGCTGCTGCGACGGGTCGAACCCGGGGTACGGCTGCTGCGGCTGGCCCTGCTGGGGCTGCTGCGGCTGGCCGTACGGGTTCTGAGCCGGGAAGCCGCCGGACGGGGTGCCGGGAGGGAAACCGCCACCGTAGGGCTGCTGCGGCTGCTGCGGCTGGCCCCAGGGCTGCTGCGGATCGTTCCCTCCGGACGGTCCGTACGGGCTGCTCATCTGTCGACCTCCGTGTGTACGACGTTGCGGCGCGATCCAACCACACCGTTGTGGTCAGTCTTCACTCCGACTCGCAAAACCTTTGTCAGGCGAACGTCACATCATCGCCACGACACCGCGCCGCAGCGCGTCGACCGCCTTCGAGGCGGCCGCCCCGACCGGGTCGCCCTTGCCGGACACGTCGCGGATCTGGTCGAGCAGGTCGATGACCTGCCGGCACCAGCGCACGAAGTCACCGGCGCCGAGCTCGTTGCCGCCCGCCTCCGCGGCGCTCAGCACCTTCTCCAGCGACTCGCCGCGCGCCCACCGGTACACCGGCCACGCGAAGCCGGGGTCCGGCTGGCGGGTGATGCGTTCGAGCTTGAGGCGGCGCTCGTCGTCCTCGATCTCCGCCCACAGCCGCACGGTCTTGAGCATCGCGTCCGCGACCGGGCCCTGCGGCAGCCGGGCCTCGACCGGACCGTCCCGCCGCGCCTCGTAGACCAGCGACGACACCACCGCCGCCAGCTCCTCTGGCTTGAGACCCTTCCACAGACCGTGGCGCAGGCACTCGGCGGCCAGCAGGTCCGACTCGCTGTAGAGCCTGGTCAGGCGCTTGCCGGCGGCCGTGACCTCGTCGACCTCGCTGAGGTAGCCGCGCTCGCGCAGCAACGCCCTGATCCGGTCGAACTGGCGGGCCAGCGAGTGCGTGGTCGCCGCGACCTTGCGCTCCAGCTGCTCGGTCTCGGCCAGCAGCCGGTGGTAGCGCTCCCCCCACCGGGCGTGGTCCTCGCGCTGGTCGCAGCCGTGGCACGGGTGCGCGCGCAGGGCCCGGCGCAGCGTCGCGAGCTCGGGGTCGTCGTCCGCGGTGGTCTTGCGGCGGCCGCGCGAGGGCACCGTGATGCCCGTGTTGCGGATCGTCGCGGCCAGGTCGCGCCGCGACTTCGGCGACCGCACGTCCACCTGCCTGGGCAGCCTCACGTGCCCCAGCACCTCGACCGGTGCCGGGAAGTCCGCCGACGTGAGCCGGCCCGACCAGCGGTCCTCGGTGACGACCAGCGGCCGCGCCTCGCCCAGCGGCTCGATGCCGGGGTCGATGACGACCGCGAGACCGGACCTGCGCCCCGACGGCACCGCGATCACATCGCCCTTGCGCAACGTCTCCAGCGACTTCGCCGTCTCGATCCGCCGCGCGTTCGTGTTCTGCTTCGCGAGCTGCTTCTCCCGGTCCGCGACCCGCCTGCGCAGCCCCGCGTACTCCGCGAAGTCGCCCAGGTGGCACGTCATGGACTCCGAGTAGCCCGCCAGCGCCTCCTTGTTGCGCTCGATCCGCCGCGCCAGGCCCACCACCGAGCGGTCGGCCTGGAACTGCGCGAACGACTGCTCCAGGATCTCGCGCGCGGCCGAGGCGCCCAGCTGCGACACCAGGTTGACGGCCATGTTGTAGCCGGGCCGGAACGACGAGCGCAGCGGGTACGTGCGCGTGGAGGCGAGCCCGCCGACCGCCTTCGGGTCGATGCCCGGCTGCCACACGACGACCGCGTGGCCCTCGACGTCGATGCCGCGGCGGCCCGCCCGGCCGGTCAGCTGCGTGTACTCGCCCGGCGTGAGGTCGACGTGCGCCTCGCCGTTGTACTTCACCAGCTTCTCGAGCACGACCGTGCGCGCCGGCATGTTGATGCCCAGCGCCAGCGTCTCGGTGGCGAACACGACCTTCACCAGGCCGCGGACGAACAGCTCCTCGACGGTCTCCTTGAACGCGGGCAGCAACCCGGCGTGGTGCGACGCGATGCCCCGCTCCAGCGCCTCCCGCCACTCCCAGAACCCGAGCACCATCAGGTCGGCCTCTGGCAGGTCGCGGGTCTTCTCGTCGATGATCCGGCGGACCTCCTCGGTCTCCTCCGGCGTGTTGAGCCGCAACCCGGCCCGCGCGGTCTGCGCGACCGCCGCGTCACACCCGGCCCGGCTGAACACGAACACGATCGCGGGCAGCAGGCTCGCGTTGTCGAGCCGTTGGATCATGTCGATGCGCGAGGGCGGCTTGAACCCGCTGCCGCGCGCCGGCCTGCCGGGACCACCGCCGCCACCGCGGTTGCGGCCGCGGCTGAACGGCACGTGGTAGCGCGCCAGCTCCTCGGTCTTGCGCAGCACCTGCGAGTTGATCCGCGCGTGCGTCTCGTCGCCCTCGAACAGGTCGAGCATCTGGTTGCCCACCAGCATGTGCTGCCACAGCGGCACCGGCCGGTGCTCGTCGACCACCACCGCCGTGTCGCCGCGCACCTCGACCAGCCACTCGCCGAACTCCTCGGCGTTGCTGACCGTCGCGGACAGGCCGACCACCTGCACGTGCTCCGGCAGGTGCAGGATGACCTCCTCCCACACCGGGCCGCGGAACCGGTCGGCGAGGTAGTGCACCTCGTCCATCACCACGTACGCGAGGCCGTCCAGAGTGGACGAACCCGAGTACAGCATGTTCCGCAGCACCTCCGTGGTCATCACCACGATCGGCGCGCCACCGTTGATGCTCGTGTCGCCCGTCAGCAGGCCGATGTTCTTCGCGCCGTAGCGCGCCGTGAGGTCGGCGAACTTCTGGTTCGACAGCGCCTTGATCGGGGTGGTGTAGAAGCACTTGCGGCCCTCGGTCAGCGCGAGGTGCACCGCGAACTCGCCCACGACGGTCTTGCCGGCACCGGTCGGGGCGCAGACGAGCACTCCGTGACCGTCCTCGAGGGCCTCGCAGGCCTGGCGCTGGAACGGGTCCAGCTCGAAGGAGATGACGGAGCCGAAGTCGGTCAGCTTGGGCCGCTGAGCGTTACGCCGTGACTGGGCGTAGGCCTCGGCCGGGGACCGCGAAGCACGTGACACCCCTCCAGGCTGTCACACACCACCGACAATTGCCGCCGAGATAGATTAACTTCAGCCCTCACTGAACCCATAAACCCCACTCCCTTCGCCAAGCCCACCGCAGTTCTTCCTGTCACGCGGGGGCCCCGCGTTCCCCTGTGGGTAACGCGGGGCCCCCGCGTGCGCCAGGAGAGTACGAAAGCTCCCCGCGTGCACTCAGAACGTGCGCTGGACGCGGTCGGCCACCAGCTTCACGAAGCGAGACGGGTCGGCCAGCTCGCCGCCCTCGGCCAGCAGGGCCAGGCCGTGCAGCAGCTCGGCCGTGTCGGTCAGCGAGTCGCGTTCACCCGCGGCGAACGCCCGGTGCAGGCCCTCGACCAGCGGGTGGGACGGGTTCAGCTCCAGGATCCGCTTGATCTTCGGCAGCTCCTGCCCCATCGCCTTGTACATCTTCTCCAGCGTGGGCGTGATGTCGTGCGCGTCGCCGACCACGCACGCCGGCGAGGTCGTGAGGCGCGAGGAGAGCCGGACCTCCTTGACGCTGTCCTCCAGCAGGCCCTGCAGCCACGTGAGCAGGTCGCCGAACTCCTCGGCCTTGGCCGCGGCCGCCGACTTCTCCTCCTCCGTCTCCAGGTCCACCTGGCCCTTGGCGACGGACTGGAACGGCTTGCCGTCGAAGGAGGGCACCGACTCCGGCCACATCTCGTCGATGCCGTCGGTGAGGATCAGCACCTCGTAGCCCTTGGCGCGCAACGCCTCCATGTGCGGCGAGTGCTCCACGGCGGCGCGGGACTCACCGTTCATGTAGTAGATGTGCTCCTGGCCCTCCTTCATCCGCGACACGTAGTCGGCGAGCGTGGTGGGCGCGTCGGCCGAGTGCGTGGACGCGAACGAGCAGATCTCCAGGATCGCGTCGCGGTTGTCGGCGTCGGCGAGCAGGCCCTCCTTGAGCGCCGCGCCGACCTCGCCCCACAGCTTGGCGTAGTCGTCGGGGCGGTTGCCCTGCAACGCCTTGATCGAGGACAGCACCTTCTTCACGAGCCGGCGGCGCATCAGCTGGATCTGGCGGTCCTGCTGCAGGATCTCCCGCGAGACGTTCAGCGACAGGTCCGCCGCGTCGACGACGCCCTTCACGAACCGCAGGTACTCGGGCATGAGCTCGCGGCAGTCGTCCATGATGAAGACGCGCTTGACGTAGAGCTGCACACCGCGCCTGGCGTCGCGCATGAACAGGTCCATCGGGGCCTGCGCGGGCAGGAACAGCAGCGCCTGGTACTCGAACGTGCCCTCCGCCTGCATGCGGATGGTCTCGAGCGGCGCGTTCCAGTCGTGGCTGATGTGCCGGTAGAACTCGGCGTACTCCTCCTCGGTCACCTCGGAGGCCGGGCGCGCCCACAGCGCCTTGCGGGAGTTGATCTCCTCACCGCCCAGGCGCACCGGCCAGGTGATGAAGTCGGAGTAGCGCTTGACGATCTCGCGGATCTTCGCCGGCTCGGTGTAGTCCGGCAGCTGGTCCTCGTCGTCGGACGGCTTCAGGTGCAACGTGACGGAGGTGCCCTGCGGCGCGTCGTCGACCTCGTCGATCGTGTAAGTGCTCTCGCCGGTCGACTCCCAGCGCACGCCCTTCTCGGCGTGCGGGTGCTTCGTCACCAGCGTGACCTTGTCGGCCACCATGAACGACGAGTAGAAGCCGATGCCGAACTGGCCGATCAGGTCCGAGGCGTTGCCGGACTGCTGTTCCTTGAGCTTGCCCAGGAACTCGGCGGTGCCGGACTTCGCGATCGTGCCGATCAACCGGACGACGTCCTCGCGCGTCATGCCGATGCCGTTGTCGCGCACGGTCAGCGTGCGCTCGGCGGGATCGGACTCGATGACGATGTGCAGGTCGTCGGTGTCGGCGACCATGTCCTTGTCGCGGAAGGACTCCAGCCGGAGCTTGTCCAGCGCGTCCGAGGCGTTCGACACCAGCTCGCGCAGGAACGTGTCCTTGTTCGAGTAGATCGAGTGGATCATCAGCTGCAGCAGCTGGCGAGCCTCGCTCTGGAACTCCAGGGTTTCCATACATCCCTACCGAAAAGATCAAAGCGGACCGAACAGCCCTATAAGTTAGCGACCCACGACGGTGAGCGCGTCAGGAACCGTCCGAACGGAGATGGGCAACGCCTCTTGACGCTCGCCGTCGGCGTACGCGACCCAGCCGTTGCCCCCGGCCAACGAGACCTCACGGGCGTGGAACGTGCGCACCGCCGGATGGTCGGTGTGCCGGCCCGTGCGCAACGTGGGCAGCATCCGCACCAGCATCGAGCGGCTCGCGCGTTCCACGACGGTCACGTCGAACAAGCCGTCGGCGGCGTCGGCGTCGGGGCACACCGGGATGCCGCCGCCGTAGTTCGGCGTGTTGCCCACCGCGACCAGCGTCGCGTCCAGCGAGAACGTCTCGGACTCGGTCGTGACCAGCAGCGGAGCCGACCGCAGTGACGCGAGCTCGGCCAGCACGGCGAGGTCGTAGCGGCGCGGGCCGGCGGGCCAGCGCATCACGTTCGCCCGCTCGTTCACCGCGGAGTCGAAGCCCGCGCACAGGACCGTGGCGAACCACTGGCCGGTGGACAGCCGACCGAGGTCGAGAGTCTTCTTCGTGCCGTGGACGACGTCCTCGACCGACCGGGACCCGATGGCGTTGGCCAGGTCGTTGCCGGTGCCCGCCGGGACGATCCCCAGTGCCGTGGACGTGCCCGCGCACGCCTGGATGCCCAGGTGGGCGGCACCGTCACCGCCCAGCACGACCAGCAGGTCGACGCCGTCGGCGACGGCTTGGCGCGCCAGCGCGAGCGTGCCCCCGGCGTCGTGGGCGACGAGCTGGCGCAGCTCGGAGACGTGCGGTCGCAACGCGGCGGCGGTAGACCCGGCGATCCGGGCCGCCCGCCCCTTGCCCGACGCGGGGCAGACCAGCAGGGCCGCCCGTGTCACGTGGCGTCGTCGTAGTTCACGCGCTTCGCGGGTTCCGAAGCGACCGCCTTCTGCCCGGCGCCCTTGTCGTCGGCGTCGTTGCCGTCGGCGTCGGACGGCGTGTAGTGGAACGGGGCCGCCTCGTTGTCGTCCAGCGCGTCCCAGCCGTCGGCCGCGCGCAGCCTGGCGGCGCGCCGGTCGTGGATCCTGGCGATCTGGATGGCCATCTCGAACAGCAGCGACAACGCGATCGCCAGCGCGATCATGGAGATCGGGTCGGTGCCCGGCGTCGCGATCGCGGCGAACACGAACAGGCCCATGAGCAGGCCGCGCCGCCACTTCGAGAGCGCCTCGTAGGTGATCACGCCCGCCCGGTTCAGCATCACGACCACGAGCGGCAGCTCGAAGCTGACGCCGAAGATGAAGAGCATCGTGATGATGAACGAGATGTACTTCTCACCGGTCAGCGCGGTGATGAAGTTGTCGCCACCGAAGCTGATCAGCACCTGCAGGCCCTGCGGCACGACCCAGTACGCGAGCACCGCGCCCGCCGCGAACAGCACGGCGGCGAACGAGACGAAGGTGCGCGCGAAGTTGCGCTCCTTCGCGTACAGGCCGGGCGTGATGAACGCCCAGAACTGGTAGAGCCAGAACGGGCTGAGCAGCACCGCACCCGCCGCCGCACCGACCTTGAGCCGGATCATGAAGACCTCGAACGGCTCGGTCTGCAGCAGCTTGCAGCCCTCCTCGCCGGGGAACTTGACCCGGTAGGGCTCGAGGTCGGGCTGGCAGTAGGGGCCGGTCATGATCTCGCCCAGCGACGGGACCGGCCCCAGCCGCACGTCGAACCAGATCCAGCCGAAGATGGCACCGATCGCGATGATCAGCATCGCCAGGCCGAGCCGGTGCCTCAGCTCGTACAGGTGATCCTTGAGCGACATGGTGCCGTCGGCGTTGGCTCGACGGCGCTTGGCGCGTTCCCGGCGCTCCGCGAACCACCGGAACGGACTTGCCACCTCGGTGACCGTCCTTACGAAGTCGGAGACCGGGGGAGGTCAGTTGATGTTGTTGGCCTTGTTCTGCGCGGTCTGCTCGATCGGGGGCGCCACCTGCGGCTGCTGCACGACGGGCTGAACGGGCTGAACGGGCTGCTGCACCTGCGGCTGGGCCGGCGGCAGCTGCTGGACGGGCTGCTGCACCACGGGCTGCTGCTGGACCGGCGTGTCGTCCGCGTCCTGGTCGCGCAGGCCCTTGGTCTCCGCCTTGAAGATCTTGGCCGACTTGCCGAGCGAACGGGCCATGTCGGGAAGCTTCTTCGCACCGAACAGCAGAATGATCACCACTGCGATGATGATCAGCTCGGTGGGTCCGAGGTTACCCATTGGTGATCCTCCTGTCTCCCCCGCCACGACGATCGTACGCGGGGTCGTCCCTGGTGGGGACCTGTTCCGTGCGCCGCCGCTCGGCGAGGGCCACCTTCAGCGCTGCTGATCGCGCCTTGAGCAGGCCCACTCCGTCGCCGACCCTGTCCCCCACCAGAGTGCGGGCACTGGCGAATCGACGCAAGGATCGGAGGACCAGCCTGCCGATCACGACGAGCACGATCAGGCCGAGGACGAGCAGCGCCAGGGTCGGTGTGTACGGCACGACCCCACGTTATACGGCTCAGGTGGACAGCAGGTGATCTGCCCGGCGCAATGCCTCCTCTGCCCGCCGGACCACCTCGGCCGCGAGCTCCGGCGGCTGTTCGACGTGCACGTCACCGCCCAGCCCGAGGAGCAGGCGAACCATCCACGACGGGTCGTCGTAGCGCATGAGGACACGCGTGCGGCCGTCGGAGATCTCCGCCGCGTGGTCCACCGGGTAGTACTCCGCCACCCAGTGCGCGTCCGGTTCGAGCAGGAGGACCGCGATCTTCTGGTTGTCCCTCGGCTGGAACAACCCCTCCGATGTGTCGGTGTGCTTGGCGTGCGGCGGTGGCACGCTCGCCTCGTCCAGGACCTCGACCCCGTCGATGCGGTCGAGCCGGAACAACCGCACGCCGAGCGCGGACCGGCACCACGCTTCGAGGTAGCCGCGGCCTTCCAGCAGCAACAGGCGCATCGGATCGACCACACGGTCGCTCATCGCGTCGTGCGACTGCGAGTAGTAACGGATGCGCACGGCCCGTTCGCGCTTCACGGCGTCCTGCACGGCCGCGCGGATCTCGGCGGTCTCCTCGCGCTCGAACGCCGCGAGCCCCACGACCATGCCCGCGGGCTGGGCCTTGCCGACCGCCGACTCGATCTTGGCCAGCGCCCGCTGCACGGCGTCGGTGTCGACGACGCCCGGGGTGTCCGCGAGCGCCCGCAGCGCCACGAGCAGCGACGACGCCTCCGCCGCGGTGAGCCGCAGCGGCCGGTTCATGCCCGCGTCGAAGCTGACGGTGATCGTCTCGCCCTCGAAGCTGAGGTCGATGAGGTCGCCGGGGCCGTAGCCGGGCAGGCCGCACATCCACAGCAGCTCGAGGTCCTTGCGCAGCTGCTTCGGGGTGATCCCGAAGTCGGCGGCGGCCTCCTTGACGGTGATCGCCGGCCGGTTGAGCAGGTACGGCACGAGTGCGAGCAGCCGCGGCAGCCGTTCGTTGGACGCGGTCACCGCGCTCCCTCCAGTGCACCCTGCAGCCGGTCGCGGACGCTCTTGGCGAGCACCTCGGGTTCCAGCACGACGACGTCGGGCCCGAACCCGGCCAGCCACTTGGCCGCCGAGTCGGGGAACTTCAGGTCGATCTCGACGACGTCGCCGCCGTCGCGGTGCTCCACGACCTTCGCGTGCCTGCGCACGCCCTGCGCCCTGCCCTTCGCGACCCAGATCCTGGCCGGCGCCGTCTCGTGCGGGTCGGCCTGGGTGCGGGCGATGAGGCTCATCAGGTCGGTGCCCTCCGGCACGGTGAACGCGCCGGGCCTGCCGACGGTCCTGACCTGCCCGACCACCCGTGACAGGCGGAAGCAGCGGGTGTCGCGGCGTTCGCGGTCCCAGCCGACGAGGTACCACTTGCCACGCCACGCGACCACGCCCCACGGTTCGACCGTGCGCTCCTTCTGCCCGCCCGGCGGTGGCTTGCGGTAGTCGAACGCGACGGCCTGCCCCGCCTGCACCGCCTGCAGCAGCGGCGGGAACGCGGGCTCGTTGGCCCTGACCTTGGGCTCGACGGCCGCGGGCGCGTCCTGGTCGACGTCCACACCGGCCGCGCGCAGCTTGATCAGCGCACCGTGCACGGCACCCGTGAGCTGCGGTGAGTCCCACAGCCGTGCGGCCAGCGCGACGGCGGCGGCCTCGTCGGGTTCGAGGTCGATGTCGCCGAGCTCGTAGTCGCGGCGCGCGATCCGGTAGCCGTCCTCCGCGCCCTCGACGTTCGACTGGCGGCCCACCTCCAGCGGCACGCCCAGGTCCCGCAGCTCGGACTTGTCGCGTTCGAACATGCGGAAGAACGCCTCGTCCGTCGGCGCTTCGTGATAGCCGGGGACGATGGCGCGGATGCGCTCCGCTGTCAGGTACTGGCGGGTCGACAGCAGGCACAGCACCAGGTTGACAAGGCGTTCGGCGCGTGCGATGGCCACGGCAGTAACCCTAACCTCGCGCGTGCTGAAACCTAATCACCACCTGTCGTGAACGGTCCGTTCAGCACACTGCGCGCGTTGACCCGCACGTCACAGCAGTGTGCGCAACTCTCTTACGAGCTCGTCCGGCGCTTCCTCGGCCACGTGGTGCCCGGAGTCGATGGGCCGCACACGGACGTCGTCGGCCCATTCGCTCCAGATGCCCGGCAGGTCGTCGTAGAGGTCGCCCAGGTCGTCCTTGGTCGACCACAGCGCGAGCACCGGGCACGCGATCTTGCGCCCGTTGGCGAGGTCCTCGTCGTCGTGCGCGCGGTCGACCTCCAGCCCGGCCCGGTAGTCGCCGCACATGGCGTGCACGGTGTCGCGGTCGTTGATCGCGCGCTGGTAGTCCGCCCAGTTCTCGACCCCCATGGCCGCGGGCGTGTCCCGGTACCGCCCGCCGTACCAGAGGCCGGGGTCCTGGCTGATCATCGCGGCCGCGATGTCCTGCTGCGCGAGGAAGAACCAGTGGTACCAGGCCTGCGCGAACCGCGCGTCGCACCGCGCCAGGTGCGCCCCGACCGGCAGCCCGTCGAGCACCGCGAGCCGCGTGACCCGTTCGGGGTGGTCGAGCGCGAGCCGGATGGCCGCGGCCGCACCCCGGTCGTGCCCGACGACGGCGAACCGCTCGTGGCCGAGCTCGCGCATGAGCCGCACGAAGTCGCGGGCCATCGCCCGCTTCGAGTAGTCGCCGGGCTTGCTGGACTCGCCGTAGCCGCGCAGGTCCGGGCACACCACGGTGTGGTCGGCCGCGAGCTGCGGCGCGACCCGGTGCCACGTCGTGTGCGTGCGAGGGTGGCCGTGCAGCAGGAGGACCGGCGGCCCTGCACCACCGGTCCTCACCCGCAGCACTGCCTCGCCGACATCGATGCGGCGCAACGAGAATCCCTCGAACACGCGCCCTGGTTACCCCACCGCACCGCAAGCGGAAACTAGTTCCACCCCGCCCGTCCCTTCTCCCCCGCGGCCCAGCAGGCCCCGCCGACGCAGTCGACCGTGTCGAAGCTGCCCGCGTCGGCCACCCGCCAGCTCTTCCCGTCCCCGGACACGTCCGTCCCCGACGGACCGACCGCGACGAGCCCGTTGCCCCGGTAGGCGATCCCGGACCGGTACCCGACCGGAGCCGTCGTCCCGGCCTTCCAGCCGCGTCCGTCGTTGGTGGCGAACGCCGGCGTCGGATCCGTCGGCTTGAGGTAGTCGCCGCCGATCGCCACGCCCCGCCACGGCGTCTTGAACGCCACCGCGAACACCCCGGCCGCCTCCCCCGCCGGCAGCGGCACCTCATCCGCTCGCCACGACCTGCCGCCGTCGCGCGACTCCAGCACCCGTGCCTGCGCACCGCCGCCGGTGGCGATCCAGGCGTGGTTGCCCGCCGTCGTCACGCACTGCCCGGACGCGGCGAACGCGAACTCGCCCGGCAATGCGTCCGGCATGCCCTTGGGGTCGTTGACGTGCCACGACCGGCCGCCGTCCCACGTCCTGAGGACCCGGAACTTCCCGTCCACCGGGTCGCTCAACGCCAGCCCGCGGAACCGGTCGAAGAACGCCATGCAGTCGTAGAACGCCTTGGGGTCGGTGTTGCGGAACTCCTCCTGCCACGTCTTGCCGCCGTCGCTCGTGCGGTAGATCCGCGACGTCTCCCCTTCACCGATCGACAACGCCACCGCGGTGCGCGCGTCGAAGGCCTCGATGTCGCGGAAGTCCAGCGCGGCGGTGCCCGGCGGCGCGACGGACTCCCACGTCCGCCCGCCGTTCGTGGTGCGCAGGACGGTGCCCTTCGACCCGCTGACCCACGCGACCTGGCCGTTCACGGCGGACAGGCCGCGCAGCCGCGCGTCGGTGCCGGTGGGGGTCAGCTCCCAGTAGGGGTCCGGGGCCGCTGCCGCGACCCCGGGCAGGAGCAGAAAAGCAGCGAGTGCCGCCGCGATGATCCTCATGCGACGGCACTCTGCCAGTTCTCACAACGCTGCTAAAGCGACGAGATGAGCCTTTCCACCCGCTCGTCCACCGCGCGGAACGGGTCCTTGCACAGCACGGTCCGCTGCGCCTGGTCGTTCAGCTTCAGGTGCACCCAGTCCACGGTGAAGTCACGTCCGGCGGCCTGCGCCGCGGCGATGAAGTCGCCGCGCAGCTTCGCGCGGGTGGTCTGCGGCGGGGTGTCCTTCGCGGCCTCGATCTCGCCGTCGTCGGTCACGCGTTCGACCTGGCCCTTGCGCTGGAGCAGGTCGAAGACGCCGCGGCCGCGGCGGATGTCGTGGTAGGCGAGGTCGAGCTGGGCGATGCGGGGGTTGGACAGGTCCATGTCGTGCTTGGCCATGTACCGCTCCATCAGGCGGTTCTTGATGGCCCAGTCGATCTCGCGGTCGATCTTGGAGAGGTCCTGCGACTCGACGGCGTCGAGGGTGCGGCCCCACAGTTCGAGGACGCGCTGCGCCATCGGGTCGGGAGAGCGCTTGGCGACGTGTTCGACGGCCTTCTCGTAGTACTCGCGCTGGATGTCGAGCGCGGAGGCCTCCTTGCCGCCGGCCAGGCGGACGGTGCGGCGGCCGGTCAGGTCGTGGGAGATCTCGCGGATGGCGCGGATCGGGTTGTCCAGGGAGAAGTCGCGGAACTGGACGCCCTGCTCGATCATCTCCAGCACCAGGTTGGCGCTGCCGACCTTGAGCAGCGTGGTGACCTCGGACATGTTCGAGTCGCCGACGATGACGTGCAGGCGCCGGTAGCGCTCGGCGTCGGCGTGCGGCTCGTCGCGGGTGTTGATGATCGGGCGGGACCGGGTGGTCGCGGACGACACGCCCTCCCAGATGTGCTCGGCGCGCTGCGAGAGGCAGTACACGGCGCCGCGCGGGGTCTGCAGGACCTTGCCGGCGCCGCAGATCAGCTGGCGGGTGACCAGGAACGGCAGCAGCACGTCCGCGATGCGGGAGAACTCGCCGGCCCGTGCGACCAGGTAGTTCTCGTGGCAGCCGTAGGAGTTGCCCGCCGAGTCGGTGTTGTTCTTGAACAGGAAGATGTCGCCGCCGATGCCCTCGTCGGCGAGCCTGCGCTCGGCGTCGACGAGCAGGTCCTCGAGGATCCGCTCCCCCGCCTTGTCGTGCGTGACGAGCTGGGCCAGGTCGTCGCACTCGGCCGTGGCGTACTCGGGGTGCGAGCCGACGTCGAGGTAGAGCCGGGAGCCGTTGCGCAGGAAGACGTTGGACGAACGCCCCCAGGACACGACCCGGCGGAACAAGTACCGCGCGACCTCGTCCGGGGACAGTCGACGCTGCCCGTGGAAGGTGCAGGTCACCCCGAACTCTGTCTCAATGCCGAAGATCCGCCGCTGCATCCCTCAACAGTAGGCGACGCGCAGGCGGAGGAGGGTGATCCGTTCGGGCGGCACGCCGGTTGCGGTTTAGTGTCAACAGCGTGTGGAAACGGGTCAGCGCTCTCGACAAGAAGCTCATGAGCTCCTCGGCCGGGCTGCCTCCGAGCAGGCTCGACAGGGGTTTGAAGAGGCTTTCCAAAGCCGCGAACCACAGCCTGCTGTGGTTCGTCGTCGCGGGGATCCTGGCCACGGGCAAAGGGCCGCTCCGGCGTGGCGCGTTGCGCGGTCTCGCGGCCATCGCCGGCGCCTCTGCCAGCGCGAACTTGGTCGGGAAGTCACTTTTTCCGCGTCGCAGGCCCGCCGCTGACCTGATCTCGTTCGAACGCCGCCTGGCCAAACGGCCGACGTCGTCGTCCTTTCCTTCCGGGCACTCCGCGTCGGCGGCCGCTTTCGCCACCGCGGTGGCCCTGGAATCGCCCAAAGCAGGCGCGGTGGTGGCTCCGATCGCGGCGGCCGTGGCCTATTCACGCGTCCACACCGGCGTGCATTGGCCGACCGACGTCGTGGCCGGTGCGGCGGTCGGCGTGGGGGCCGCGTACCTGACGCGCCGCTGGTGGCCGCTCGGGATGAACGAGCCCGCGTCGGCCTACGAGCACGCCGACCTGACGTCGTTGCAGGAGGGCGACGGGCTAGTCGTCGTGGTCAACCCGCACTCGGGGGTCGGCCCCGACCCGACGCCGCAGATCACGGAGGAGTGGCCGAAAGCGCGGATCGTGGCGGTCGAGGAGCTCGACGACCTGCCGGGCGCCAAGGCGCTGGGCGTGGCCGGGGGCGACGGGACGGTGGCCGCCGTGGCCGCGGTCGCCGCCGAGCGCGACCTGCCGATGGTGCTCATCCCCTCCGGCACGCTCAACCACTTCGCCCGCGACGTGGGCATCACCGGGCTGCACGACACGGCGCAGGCGGTGGCCGACGGCGTGGGCGTGCGGGTCGACCTGGCGCAGGTCAACGGCCAGTGGTTCGTGAACACGGCCTCGCTGGGTGGCTACCCGGACATGGTGCGGATCCGCGAGAAGACGGAGAGGCGCTGGGGCAAGTGGCCCGCGGCGGGCATGGCGCTGTTCCGCGTGCTGCAACGGGCCAAGCCGCTCGACATCACCATCAACGGCGAGGACCACCTCGTCTGGCTGCTGTTCGTGGGCAACGGCCCGTACCGGCCGAAGGGCTTCGCGCCCACGATGCGCCCGCGGCTGGACGACGGGCTGCTCGACGTCCGCTACGTCCGCGCGGACCGGAAGTACTCGCGGACCAGGTTCTTCCTGGGCGCCCTGCTCGGGGCGTTGGAGCACTCGCGCGTGTACAAGCACTTCGAGGTGGCGTCGTTGACCGTCGAGGTGCACGGCGCGCCCATCTCGATCGCGACGGACGGCGAGGTGCGCGAGCGGGCCAACCACTTCGAGTTCCGCTCACGTCCGGCCGCACTGGGCATCTACCGCCCCTGATGTTCGACATTGTCGAACGCCCGCAGGTAGAGTGGGGTGCGTGCCCGGACCCATCCAGTCCATCCAGCGCGCGGCGGAGGTCCTCAAGCTGCTCGCCCACGGCGGCGCGCACCAGCTGAGCGTCGCCGAGATCTCGCGCGCGCTGGACCTCGCGAAACCGACGGTGCACGGCATCCTGCGGACGTTGCACGAGGTCGGGTTCGTCGAGCAGGAGGTCGAGGGCGGCAAGTACCGCCTGGGGGCCGCGCTGTTCCAGATCGGCACCTCCTACCTCGACGGCAACGAGCTGCGCGCCAAGGCGCTGAACTGGTCGGACACGCTGGCGATGCGAGCGCGTGAGGCGGTGCGCATCGGCGTGCCGCACGGCAGGCACGTGCTGGTCGTGCACCACGTGTTCCGCCCGGACAACAGCCGGCAGGCGCTCGACACCGGTGCGTTGCTGCCGTGGCACGCGACGGCGCTGGGCAAGGCGCTGGTGGCCTTCGGCGAGCGGCCGGAGGGCGAGCTGCAGCGGTTCACCCGGCACACGCTGGACGAGGAGGCGCTGTCCGCGGCCCTGGAGCTGGTCCGCGACCGCGACTGGGCCTACGACCTGCACGAACTGGTCGAGGGCGAGGCGTCGGTGGCGGCCCCGATCCGCGACCGGCGCGGGGTGGTCGTCGGCGCGATCGGCGTGTCGGGACCGGTGGAGCGGCTGTGCGAGTCGCCTGACCAGCCACCCCGCCTGGAGCTCGTGTCCTACGTACGTGAGGCAGCTCGCAGCGTGTCCAGGGAGCTGGGTGGCCTCTCCTGGTAGTACTGTGGAAGCGTTCGACAATGTCGAATGGTTCACACAGAGGAGTGTGCAACGTGGCTCACATCGCGGCGATCGACCAGGGCACGACGTCGTCCCGGTGCATCGTGTTCGACCAGTCCGGCGGGATCGTGTCGGTCGCCCAGCGCGAGCACCGGCAGATCTTCCCCAGGCCGGGCTGGGTGGAGCACGACGCGGCCGAGATCTGGGCGAACGTGCAGGCCGTCGTCCGCGACGCCCTCGCGCAGGCCTCCCTCACGCACTCCGACATCGTCGCCTTCGGCATCACGAACCAGCGCGAGACCACGGTCGTCTGGGACAGGGCGACCGGCGAGCCCGTGCACAACGCCGTCGTCTGGCAGGACACCCGCACGGACGCGCTGGTCAAGCGCCTCGGCGATCACGACCGGTTCCGCGAGCGCTCCGGTCTGCCGCCGGCCACCTACTTCTCCGGGCCGAAGCTGCGCTGGCTGCTCGACAACGTCGACGGCCTGCGCGGGAGGGCCGAGCGGGGCGAGGTCCTGTTCGGCACCATGGACACCTGGCTGATCTGGAACCTGACCGGCCGCCACGTCACCGACGTGACGAACGCGTCGCGCACCATGCTGATGAACCTGGAGACCCTCGACTGGGACCCGGAGCTCGTCGCCGCGATGGACGTCCCGCGCGCGATGCTCCCGGAGATCCGGTCCTCCTCCGAGGTCTACGGCACCTACGAGGGCGTGCCCGTCGCGTCCGCGCTCGGCGACCAGCAGGCGGCGTTGTTCGGCCAGACCTGCTTCGCGCCCGGCGAGGGCAAGTGCACGTACGGCACGGGCGCGTTCCTGCTGCTCAACACCGGTGACGAGCCGGTGCGCAGCCAGAACGGCCTGCTGACCACGGTCGGCTACAAGATCGGCGCCGAACCGGCCGTGTACGCGCTGGAGGGCGCGGTCGCGGTGACCGGCGCGCTGGTGCAGTGGTTCCGCGACAAGGTCGGGCTGATCTCGTCGGCGGCGGAGATCGAGACGCTGGCGCGCACGGTGGACGACAACGGCGGCGCGTACTTCGTGCCCGCGTTCTCCGGGCTGTTCGCGCCGCACTGGCGTTCCGACGCGCGCGGTGTCATCGCCGGGCTGACGGGCTACATCTCGCGCGGGCACCTCGCACGCGCCGTGCTCGAAGCCTCGGCGTGGCAGACCCGCGAGGTCGTGGACGCGATGAACGCCGACTCCGGCGTGGACCTCACGACGTTGCGGGTCGACGGCGGCATGACGGCGAACAACCTGCTCATGCAGTTCCTCTCGGACGTGCTCGACGTGCCGGTGGTGCGCCCGATCGTCGCGGAGACGACGTGCCTGGGCGCGGCGTACGCGGCCGGTCTGGCCGTCGGCTACTGGAACAGCACCGACGAGCTGAGGGCCAACTGGCACAAGGCGGCCGAATGGGAGCCGTCGATGGAACCGGCGGCGCGGGACCGCGGCTACCGGAAGTGGAAGAAGGCGGTCGAGCGGACCGTCGGGTGGATGGACGAGGACGATGACTGACTCAACACAGCGGGCACGCGCCCGCGAAGAGCTGCAGCACGGCAAGTTCGACGTCGTCGTGATCGGCGGCGGCATCCTGGGCATCGCCACGACGTGGGCCGCGGCCCGCTCCGGCCTGCGCGTCGCCCTGGTGGAGAGCGGCGACTTCGCCGGCGCCACCTCGTCGGCTTCCTCCAAGCTCGTGCACGGCGGCCTGCGCTACCTCGCGATGGGCCCGTCGGCCGTGCCGATGGTGCACGAGAACCACAGGGAACGGCGTGCGCTGGGCGACCACCTCGCCCCGCACCTGGTGCGCCCGCTGCCGTTCCTCGTCCCCGTCTACAAGGGCGGCCCGCACAGCCGGTTCGTGCTGGGTGCGGGCGTCACGCTGTACTCCGCGCTGTCGGGCTTCGGCGACGGCATGGGGAAGGTGCTGTCGGCGCGCAGGGCAGCTGAGTGGGTGCCTGACCTGCGCGCCGACGGTCTGCGCGGCGCGGCGATGTACTACGACCACCAGATGAACGACAGCCGCGTGGCGATCACCGCCGCGCGCGCCGCCGCCGAGGCCGGTGCCGTGCTGCTCAACCACATCTCGGTCGTGGGCCTGCGCAAGACCGGCGCGAAGGTCACCGGTGTGGACCTGCGCGACCCGCTCGGTGAGTTCGGGGTGGACGCGAAGGTCGTCGTGAACGCGACCGGCCCGTGGCTCGACGTGCTTCGGCGCATGGAGGACCCCTCCGCCGACCCGTCGATCCGCCTGTCCAAGGGCTCGCACCTGGTGCTGAGGCAGACGTCGGAGTGGAAGGCCGCGCTGACGATCCCGGTCGACGACGTGCGCGTGTCGTTCGCGATCCCGTGGGAGGGCCACCTCCTGCTCGGCACGACCGACGAGGCCTACGAGGGCGACCCGGCGGCGGTCGCGTGCACCGACGCCGACGTCGACCAGATCCTCGGCGAGGCGGGCACCGCGGTCACGGGCCTCGACCGCTCGCGGATCGCGTACACGTTCGCAGGCCTGCGGGTCCTGCCCGGCGGTCCGGGCGACACCTCGCACGCCAAGCGCGAGACCGTGATCACCGCGGGGACCGGCGGCATGATCAGCGTGGCCGGCGGCAAGTGGACGACGTTCCGCAAGATCGGCGCGACGGTCCTGGCCCGCGTGAACTCCGAGCTGGGCCGCACCTTCGACGGCCCGCTGGACGGCGTGGCGCTGCCCGGTTCGGCATCACCGGAGACCGTCGGCTCGGTGCTGAACCACGCGTTCGACGCACTGCCCGACGACGTGGTCCGCCACCTCGCCACGCACTACGGCACGACGTCGCACGAGGTCGTCGCGCTCGGCCTGGAGAACCCGGCCCTGCTGGAGCGCGTGCACCCGGACGGCCCGGACATCTGGGCCCAGGTCGAGCACGCCCGCCGCACCGAGTGGGCCACCGAGGTCGACGACGTGCTGCGCCGCCGCACCACCGTGATGGTCCGCGGGCTCGACTCGCCGGAGGTCCGCACGCGGGTGTCGGAGCTGCTCGCCTCCTGAAGTCGCCGCGTCGCGTTCCACCCGGCCGTTCGAGTGCCGGGTGGAACGCGCCGGCATCACGGCTTGAGCGCGCGCACCACTCTGCGGCAGACGTGGACGCGCTCGAACCGCTGCCGCAGCTCGGCCTCCCGTTCGATCCGGGCGTGCAGGAACGCCCCGACCGGCACCAGGCCGTGCCGCGCGGTCACCACCGTGCCGACCTCGTCCGCCGACGCGTGCACGTGCAGGTACCGGCTCGTCTCGGTGAAACCGTTGCGCGCGAACCACCTCAGCGCGGGTTCGTCCGACCGCGTCCACGCGTCCACCTCGGTGGCACCGCAGCGCACCAGCCGGCGCACCGCCTCGTCGAGCAGCGCGGTCGCGATCCCGCGGCCCCGGTGGTCCGGGTGCACCACGACCAGGTCGATCGTCGCCTCCGCGCCCTGCACCGACACGTCCAGCGCGCCGATGACGACGTTGTCGGAGCACACGACGAGCTCCAGGTCGGCACGTCTGCGCGCCGGCCACACGTCGTCGTAGTAGCTCGTGTCCAGCAGCCCCAGCACACGGCAGCGCAACCACGACGCCTCATCGGCGGGCTCGTAGTCCCGAACGCGCACACCTGGCTTAGTCGCGGGCTTGATAGGCGCCCCCAGCAACCTCACCACCCCAGGATTCCGGATGCGCGACCCGCGCGCACGTGAGTTTCGAGGTCACCGTTTGCCAGGGACATACCCGGTATGCACACTCGGTACGCATGTCGGTGAAACACGGTCTGCTGGCGTTGCTCGAACGCGGGCCCATGTACGGCTACCAGCTCCGGGCGGCGTTCGACTCCGCCACCGGTGGCACGTGGCCCCTGAACATCGGGCAGGTCTACACGACGTTGTCCCGCCTGGAACGCGACGACCTGGTCGCCGCGCTGCCGGAGAACGACGGCCAGCGGCCGTACGAGCTCACCGCACAGGGCCGCGACGAGGTGCGGCGGTGGTTCGGCACGCCGGTGCGGCGGGGTGACCGCCCGCGCGACGAGATGGCGATCAAGCTCGCGCTCGCGATCACCACGCCCGGCGTCGACGTGGCCGCGGTCGTCACGACCCAGCGCACCGCGACCACGCGCACGCTGCAGGAGTACACGCGGCTCAAGACAGGGCCGGGCGAGCTGCCGTGGCTGCTGGTGCTCGACGCGATGATCTTCCAGGCCGAGGCGGAGCTGCGCTGGCTCGACCACTGCGAGGCGAGCCTGCTCCGCTACCGGCCCCGGCCCGTGGCCGAGCCTGCGGACGTCGAGGTGCCACGATGAGCGTCCTCGAACTGCGTGACGTCCACCGCGTCCACGGCAGCGGCGAGGCGGCCGTGAACGCGCTCCAGGGCGTGTCGCTCACCGTCGGGCCCGGCGAGCTGGTCGCCGTGATGAGGCCCTCCGGCTCGGGTTGGCCGGGTTGCTGGTGGAGCTGAGCGAGGCTTCGACCGCCTGACAACGAGGGTGTCGGCGACGCAACGCTCGGCTCCAACCCCCGGTAGCACCGCGACGAGCAACGCACGCACCCCGATCTGGGCGCCGTCGCCACTGCACCGCCAGCAGGCGCCACCGTCAACCGCGCCCGCACACCCCGCCACACAGCGAGAAGGCCCCCGGCGTCACCGCCGGAGGCCTTCCACACCAAGCGAACCGCGGGGCTACTTCGGCTCGTCGTCCGACGAGGGCAGCTCCACGTCCGTCACGTCCTTGCCGTCCTTGGTCGGCGCCGGCATCAGCTGGTCCAGGGCCGGGCCCGCGATGCGGCGGAACGCGCGGCGGGGGCGGGCGCGTTCCAGCACCGCCACCTCCAGCTTGGCCGCGGGGAGGACCTCGGCGGCGCCGTTGCCGGTGGACGAGGAGCCCGCCGACAGGGCCTTCACCGCCACGGGAACGGCTTCGGCCAGCGTCAGGCCGTCGGCGAACGACTCCTTCAACGCCGTGTTGGCGGCGTCGACCGTGCCGCCCATCACGATGTACTGCGGCTCGTCCACGATCGAACCGTCGTAGGTCAACCGGTACAGCGTGTCGGAGTCGGCGGAGTCGCCCACCTCCGCCACGCAGATCTCCACCTCGAAGGGCTTGATCTGCTCGGTGAAGTAGGTGCCGAGGGTCGTCGCGTAGACGTTCGCGAGGGACCGGGACGTCACGTCTCGCGGGTCGTTCTGGTACCCGCGCACGTCAGCGAACCGGATGCCCGCCTGGCGGAGGTTCTCGAACTCGCTGTACCGCCCGACGGCCGCGAAACCGATGCGGTCGTAGATCTCCGAGACCTTGTGCAGCGTGCTGGAGGGGTTCTCCGCGACGAACAGAATGCCGTCCGCGTACTTCAGCACGATGACGCTGCGACCCCTGGCGATGCCCTTGCGGGCGTACTCGGAGCGGTCGCGCATCACCTGCTCTGCCGATGCGTACAGCGGCATCGTCATGGGTGGTGCTCCTGACGTCGAACCTGATGGGGACTCAGCCTGCTGGGCGGGACCGGCGGCCTTCGACGACCGCGTCGGCGATCGTCTGGACCTGCGACTCCGGTACCTCGACGGCACCGTCGACACCGTTGATCGTGACCACGACCGGGTAGAGGCGGCGGACCGGGTCGGGGCCGCCGGTGGCCGAGTCGTCGTCGGCCGCGTCGTAGAGCGCCTCGATGACCACGCGGATAGCGCCGTCGACGTCCGCGTCCGGGTCGTAGAGCTTCTTCAGCGACGACTTCGCGAACAGCGAGCCGGAACCGACCGCCTGGTAGCCCTGCGACTCCTCGTAGCGGCCGCCGGTGACGTCGTAGGACACGATCCGGCCCGCGCGGTCAAGGTCGGTCGACGAGGTGTCGTACCCGGCGAACAGGGGCACCACGGCGAGGCCGGCCATGGCCGCGTCGAGGTTGCCCCTGATCATCGCCGAGAGGCGGTTCGCCTTGCCGTCGAGCGACAGCGGAACGCCTTCGATCTTCTCGTAGTGCCGCAGCTCGACCGTGTACAGCCGCACGATCTCGATCGCGATGCCCGCCGTGCCGGCGATGCCGACGGCGGAGTGGTCGTCGGTGACGAAGACCTTCTTCATGTCGCGCTGGGCGATCACGTTGCCCATCGTCGCGCGCCGGTCACCGGCGATCACGACGCCACCCTTGTAGGTGACGGCGACGATCGTCGTCCCGTGCGGGGCCTGGACGGTCCCCTCCGGGAGCTTCCTGGCGGAAGGCAGCATGTCCGGTGCCTGCGCCCGCAGGAAGTCCGTGAACGACGACGAGCCCGGCGTCAGGTACGCCGAAGGCAGCGCCGCGGCCGGGTAACGCCCGGTCGAGCTGTGGTCCATGTGTTGGTTGTTCTCCCGTCCCCGAGGTGGTCAACAGGCCGCGACGGCCTACTGACCGCCCTTCTGCACGTATGCGCGGACGAAGTCCTCCGCGTTCTCCTCCAGCACGTCGTCGATCTCGTCGAGGATCGCGTCCACGTCCTCGCCGAGCTTCTCGCGACGCTCCTGGCCGGCTCCTGCGGCGTCACCGGCGCCGTCGTCGCCGTCGCCACCGCCCTGGCGCTGCTTCTGTTCCTGGGACATCTCGGCCTCCCACTGACTCGCCTGACAAGAACACTACCCAGCGGCACCGACAAAAACTCTCAGCCACTCGGGTAGACGATCACCCGCGCGTCAGTGCATCGACCAGCTGCTCGGCGGTGTCCGAGGCCTCCAGGAGGGCTCCGACGTGCGCTTTCGTCCCGCGCAGCGGTTCGAGCGTCGGAATCCGCACGAGTGATTCGCGACCGAGGTCGAAGATCACCGAGTCCCACGACGCGGCCGCGACCGAGGTCGGGTAGCGCTCCAGGCACCGGCCGCGGAAGTACGCACGCGTGTCCTCCGGCGGCGTCGTGATGGCCGCGCGCACCTCCTCCTCGCTGACCAGGCGCTTCATCGAGCCGCGCGCGACCAGGCGGTTGTAGAGGCCCTTGTCCAGGCGCACGTCCGAGTACTGCAGGTCGACGAGGTTCAGCCGCGCGGAGCCCCAGGCGAGGCCGTCGCGCTGCCGGTAGCCCTCGAGCAGCCGCAGCTTGGCCACCCAGTCGAGCCGGTCCGCGCACAGCGACGGGTCCTTGGCCAGGTCGTTGAGGACCTCGCCCCAGATCCGCAGGACGTCGCGGTCGCCGGTGCCCTCCTTCTCGACGAACGCCGTCGCGCGCTCGAGGTAGGCGAACTGCAGGTCCAGGCCGGTGACCTTGCGGCCGCCGGTCAGCTCGACCTTCGTCTTGAGCGTCGGGTCGTGGCTGATCTGGTGCACCGCGCGCACCGGGTCGACCAGGCGCAGGTCGTCGAACCGCTGCCCGGCCTCGATCATGTCGAGCACCAGCGAGGTGGTGCCGCACTTGAGGTACGTGGAGTACTCGGCGAGGTTCGCGTCGCCGATGATGACGTGCAGGCGCCGGTACTTGTCCGCGTCGGCGTGCGGCTCGTCGCGGGTGTTGATGATGCCGCGCTTGAGCGTGGTCTCCAGGCCGACCTCGACCTCGATGTAGTCGGCGCGCTGGGAGAGCTGGTAGCCGGCCTCCTCGCCGGCGGCACCGATGCCGACGCGCCCGGACCCGGTCACGACCTGGCGCGACACGAAGAACGGCGTGAGGCCCGCGATGACGGCCGTGAACGGCGTCGAGCGCTGCATCAGGTAGTTCTCGTGCGTGCCGTACGACGCGCCCTTGCCGTCGACGTTGTTCTTGTACAGCTGCAGGCGGGGCTGACCGGGCACGGAGGCGGCCTTGATCGCGGCCTCCTCCATCACCCGCTCTCCCGCCTTGTCCCAGATCACCGCGTCGCGCGCGTTGGTGACCTCGGGCGCGGAGTACTCGGGGTGCGCGTGGTCCACGTAGAGCCGCGCACCGTTGGTGAGGATGACGTTCGCCGCGCCCAGGTCCTCGACGTCGGAGTCGGCCGGGTGGCCGCCCGGCGAGCCCAGGTCGAACCCGCGGGCGTCGCGCAGCGGCGACTCCACCTCGTAGTCCCAGCGCGCGCGCCTGGACCGCGGTATGTCCGCCGCCGCCGCGTACGCGAGCACCACCTGTGTCGAAGTGAGCACCGGGTTCGCGGTCGCGTCTCCCGGCACCGCGATGCCGTACTCGACCTCGGTTCCCATGATCCGCCGCATGCGCAACACCTTATGACCTGATCCCCGACAACAGCGTGAGGGGAGCTTCGCGTTGAAGCTCCCCCCAGCCTATTCACCCGGACGCCAATCCGGCGGCAGGCCGGATCCGCGAAGCGCCCCTGGACGGTCCGAACGCGGCCACGACCGCGAGCACGACGACCGCCAGCGCGCCGATGACCAGCGGCAACACCACGGACGCGGTCGGCAGGACGAAGGGAATCCCGATGGCCAGGATCGCGATCACCGCGTACCCGAACCCGAGCACACCCCCTCCGACGACCCCGACGAGGGCCAGCATGACCGCTTCGGCGATCACCCCGCCCTGCAGTCCGCCGCGAGTGACGCCCAAGGCGCGCCGCAGTGCGAGCTCCTTGCGGCGCTCCTGGACGGAGATCGTGAGCGCGGTGCCGATGCCCGTCACGGCGACCGCCACGGACAGCCCGAGCAGCACCATCATCAGCACCGTGCCGAGGTGCATGTACCGGTCGGCCTCCGCGCGCTCGTCGGCGTCGGTCTGCACGATGACGGTCGGGTGGTCCGGCAGCGCGGCCTGCAGACCCGCCCGGAACTGCGCGGGGTCGGTGCCCGGCCGCAGCGCGACCAGCACCTTCTCCGCCGGTCCCGAGGTCAGGCCGCCGAGGACGGGCGTGTACCCGGTGAGCGTGCCGGGAACGGTCCCGACCACCTCGTAGCGCTTGCCGCCGGACTCGACGAACGGCCGGTCCTCCCAGTGCGGCGGCACGATCGCGGTGCCCGCGGTGAACCGCTCGGCACCGGGCACGTTCTGCGCCTTCAGCCACGCCTTGAACTCCTCCGGGTCGGCGCCGGACCCGTTCTCGGCCTTGTGCAGCACGACGTCGGCGGCCACGCCGTCCTGCGCGGGGATCGCCGGCAGCGGCCGCTCCCCCGCGTCGACCACGGTGGCGTCCGGCCGTTCCTCGTTGGCGAACGAGTAGGTCATCTCCTGCGCGGTGCCCAGCAGGACCAGGAAGAACGTCACCATCGAACTGGCCAGCAGCAACGGCAGCGCCACCGACGCCGACCGCTGCGGCATCCTGCGCACCTCGGCCCCGGCGAGCTTCCACTGCGTCCACCGCGCACCGCCGGCCTTGCCGAACAGCCGCGCGATGAACGGCACCGTGACCGGCCCGAGGATCCAGAACAGGCCCGTCACCGCGGCGATCGCGGAGAACGTGACAGCGAGGGGCGCCGCGGCCGTGCCCTTGGCCGCGATGGCCGCCAGCGCGAGGAACGCGGCACCACCGGTGAACAGAAGACCGAACACGAGCCGAAGCCGGCGCACGGACCGTGTCGGCATCTCGTTGTCGGCGTCGCGCAACGCGGCGAGGGGCGACACGCGGGCGGCGTTGATCGCGGGGCGGACGGCGGCGGCGACCGAGAGCACGGCGGCGACGACGACCCCGAGGACCACGTACCCGATCGACGGCAGCAGCTCCGGGCTGAGCTCGACCGCGCCGAACAGCACGGAGATGCCGGTGACGTCGAACGTCCGCGCGAGCACCCACGCCATCGGCCCGCCCAGCAGCGCACCGCCGATGCCGGCCACCGCACCCGTCAGCAGCGCCTCGACCAGGCTCCTGCGCACCAGTGGCCCGCGCTGGGCGCCGATGCACCGCAGCAACGCCGTCTGCCGCTGGCGTTGCGCGTAGACCGCGCGGAACGTGGCGGCGGCGACGAACACGGCCGTCGCGAGGGCCAGGACGCTGAACGGCAGCAGGATGAACGTCAGGTCGTTGCCGATCTTGTCGGCGTCGGGTTCCGGGTCCCACACGGCGTAGGAGGCTCCGGCGGCGGTCTTGACCGCGTCGCGCGCCCCGCCGATGACCCACACCTGCTTGGTCAACGGCTGCGGGTCGAGCTCGCGCGCGAGGTCGGGACCAGCGACCAGGACGGGCCGCGCGTCGATCCCGCCCTTCTTCAGGACACCGCTGACGGTGACCTGCAGCGGTGTGCCGTCGGCGGCGGCCAGCGAGACCTCGTCACCGGGCTTCAGACCGCGCTCGTAGGCGGTGATCTTGTCGACGGCGACCTCGCCGCCGGCGGCGGGCTGCCTCCCCTCCGCCAGCGGCCAGCGCACCAGGTCCGGTTGCTGGACGTGCACCTCGGCGCGGTGCTGCCCGGCGCGGCCGTTCGCGTCCAGCAGGTCGGCCTGCGCCACCTGCACGGGGACCGCCCTGCCGACGGCGGAGAGCATGGTCAGCAGGGCGTCGTCGAGCTTCGGGCGGTCCGCCTCGGCGACCGGGGTGGCGTCGTAGGGCTGCTGCCTGACCTCGACCACGTGCCCGACCGAGGACGGTGTGCCGGGTGCCCCCTCGTCGACCGACCTGGTGAGCGCGTCGCTCAGCACCAGGGCGGCCAGCAGGCAGGCCACGCCGACGACGAGCGCGACTCCGGGCAGCAGCGCGCGGCCCGGCCGGGCGCGGAACTCGGCGACGCCGAGCCGCAGGGAAGTGGACACGGATCCTCCTCGGTGACAACTGACGGTCACGAAGGTAGGAAGGGGGCCGATCAGCGGGCGTCGGACTGCGGTAGCAAGCTGGCGTACGACCACAGGAGGACACGGGGATGATCACCCTCTACGACGAGGACGCCAACCCGGTCGGGGAGGTCTCCCGCGCGCGGATGCGGGCGGAGAACCTCTGGCACGGCTGCGTCCTGATCTTCGTCCGCTCGCTCGACGGCTCCCGCGTGTACGTGCACCGCCGCACCGACACCAAGGACATCTTCCCCGGCCTGTACGACTGCTCGGCCGGCGGCGTGATCGACGCGGGCGAGGCGCCCGGCCCGGCCGCGGAACGCGAGCTCGCCGAGGAGCTCGGCGTCTCCGGCGTGCCGCTGAAGGAGCTCTTCCGCACCCGGTACGTCGACGACCGGACGCGCTACCACGCGTGGGTGTACGAGGTGAGCACCGACGGGCCGTTCACCCACCAGCCGGAGGAGGTGGCGTCGGGCGGGTGGATGGACCTCGGCGAACTGCGCCGCAGGATCGACGACCCGGACTGGCCGCTGGTGCCCGACGCGCGGGCGATCAGCCGGGAGTGGCTGCGGACGCTAGTGCCAGGGGAGGGCTGAGCGGGTCGCCCAGTACTGCTCGGCCGGTTCGGACAGGTCGGGCAGCACGACCTCCACGGACATGGCCCTGGCGTTGGAGCGCAGCTGCTCGGGGCTCGCCGCGCCGGACAGCACCACGTCCACCCACGGCTGCTGGGCGACTGCGGCCAGCGCCACGGCGTCCGTGCCGATGCCGAGCTCCTTCGCCTGCGCGACAACGGGTCCGGGTGCCTGCACGGCGAGCCGGCCGTTGGCCATGCCCTCCTTGATGACGACCTTGAGCCCGGCGGCGTGCGCTTCGCCCAGAGCGGCCGCCGCCGAGGTCTCCAGCACGTTCCAGGTGGACTGGACGGACGTGAAGATGCCGAGGTCGAGCGCTTTGCGGATGGCCTCGGCCTGGTTCGGTCCCGACGTGGAGAACCCGAGCGGGACACCGGTCGCGACCATCGCCTCCTGCAACGCCCGGTCGTCGAACAACGGGCTGTCGGCGGTCAGCGAGTGCACCTGGTAGAGGTCCACACGCGACAGCAGCGCGCGGGTCTCCTGCCACTGCTGGGAGAAGCGGGCGAGCGAGTGCTCCTTGACCTCGTGCACCTCGGCGTCGGCCCGCCAGTCCGCGGTGTAGGCATAGCCCCACTTGCTGGAGACGGTCACGTCGTCGTGGCCGGGCAGCCACTCGCTCAGGAACTGCTCGGACAGGCCGTAGGAGCGGGCCGCGTCGACCCACCTGATGCCGATCTCGTACGCCGCGTCGAGCACGAGGTGGCACTGCGCTCGCATGGCGTCCACGTCCCGCACCCGCGGCAGAGCGTCCTCACGACCGATGTTGATGTAGGCGGGACGACCGAGGGACGCGAGACCGAGTGCCAGCTGTGCCATGCCGACTACCGTAAAACGACCCCTGTCACGGCGAACGGCGGCCCCTGGGGACCGCCGTTCACCTGACCCGCCGGGGCCGGTCGAGCTCCGCCGATCAGAAGTCGTCGGCCGTGCGGAGGTGGTTGCGCACCCACTTGCCGGAGTCCTTCAGCGGCCCCTCGCCGGAGAAGCCGCTGCCCGAGCACGTGCCGCTCTTGAACACCGCGCCCGTGCGGTGGTCGTCGGAGAAGTTCCAGTTCGTCCAGGAGATCTTGGCCTCCTTCATGAACGCGATGAACTTGTTCGCCATGGTGAAGTCGTTGGGACCGTCACCGGAGGCCTCCTGCGAACCGAACTCGGTGACGAAGACCGGCACCTGGCTCGAGACCGTGCGCAACGCGTTGAGGTACGAGTCGCGGTGGTCCTTCGCGTAGAAGTGGAACGTGTACATCAGGTTCGAGGCGTTGACCTTGTTGCGGCTGACCTCGTTGACGTCGCGGCCGTCGGACAGGCCGAACGTCGACCAGCCGTGCGTGCCCACGAGCACGAGGCTGTCCGGGTCCTCCGCGCGGATCGTCGGGATGACGGCCTCCGCGTAGGACTTCACCCGCGACCACGTGACGCCGTTCGGCTCGTTCGCGATGTCGTAGATGATGTTCGTCTTGTCCTTGTGGCGCTGGGCGATCTCCTTGAAGAACGTCTTGGCGCGCGCGGTGTTGTGGTTCGGGTCGCCCGGCGAGAGCTGGTGCCAGTCGACCAGCGCGTAGAGGCCGCGCTTGGTGGCCTCCTCGATGTAGCCGTGCACCAGGTCGGTGAACTTCCGGGGGTTCGACTCGTAGCCGCCCTCCTGGACGTACATCGAGATGCGGAGGACGTCGGCCTTCCAGTCGTTGGCGAGCGCGTCCAGCGACGCGGTCTTGACGCACTGGGAGTACCACTGGATGCCGTGCGTGCTCATGCCGCGCAACTGGATCTGCTTGCCGTTCTTGTTGCACAGCTTGACGCCGCACACCTTCAGCTGGCCGTTGACCGCCGCGGGCGAGCCCGCGGGCAGCGCGGCGGCGGAAACGTCGGCGGCGGCCGAACTGCCCGCCGTCACACCGGTCAGGGGGAGCACGACTGCCGCGGCGAGCGCCACCACAGACTTCTGCCAAGCCATTCAGCGTCTCCTCTCGGACGGGCGGCGATTAGTTAGGTAAGTTTCCTTACCGATTAAAGGTATAGATGACCTTAAGGCCGCCCCAAGAGTGCGTCAAGCATCTTGTCGCAGAAGAGTCACAGTTCCGGTACCGAGAGTCACCAGTGCGTAAAGCACCAAAACTGCGACGGCGGCCGGCGCACTCAGCGGCGCGTCCTCGGCGGCACCCGCCACCTCCCACACCAGGTACGGCACCATCACCGCCGAGGCGTCGACGTTCCACGGCGGCGGCAGCATCGGCGTGATCGCGGGAATGCCCCAGAGCAGCACGCCGACGACCACGACCGCGACGGCCGTCGACCGCACGGCGAGCCCCAGACCGAGGCCGACCAGCCCCGTGACCAGGATCGACAGCACCGCCGCGCCCGCCCACGGCAGCACGTCGCCGAGGTCCTCCCACGGCGCGATCGGCGGCGGCCGGTCCCCCATGAACAACCGGCTGCTGCCGATGCTCAGCGCGAGCGCCGCGGTGCCGAGGACCACGGCCGCGGTGGCGACGAGGGCGGTCTTGGCGGCCAGCAGGCGCTTCCGGTCCGGCACGGCGGTCAGCGCGGTGAGCCGCGGGTCGGACGTCGCGACCAGGGCGCCGAGCGCGGCGACCAGGAACTGCGCGACCGGCGTGATCACCACGCTGCTGTCGGCGGAGGCGAACTTCGCCTGTTCCACGGCCGGCGAGGCGTCGTAGTCCTGCACGATCAGCCACGACAGCACCGCCCCCGCGGCCAGCACCAGACCGAGCGCGATGACCAGCCCGTGCGACGACCTGACCGTCCGGAGCTTGATCCACTCGGCGGCGAACGCGTTCCTCACAGGCCCCTCCCGGAGGTGAGGTCGAGGTAGGCGTCCTCCAGCGAACCGTTGCGGGTCAACGCCTCCATCGGTGTCTCCGCGACCAGCCGTCCTCGTGCGACGATCACGACGTGGTCGGCGGTCAGCGCCATCTCGCTCATCAGGTGGCTGGAGACGAAGACCGTGCGGCCCTGCTCCGCGAGCGACCGCATGAGCTCGCGGATCCACCGCACGCCCTCGGGGTCGAGGCCGTTGACCGGCTCGTCGAACATCAGGACCTGCGGGTCGCCCAGCAACGCCGCCGCGACGCCGAGCCGTTGCTTCATGCCGAGCGACAGCGCCCGGATCCGCCTGTGCCGCACGCCGCCCAGGCCGACCTGCTCGACCAGCTCCTCCGCGCGGCGGTGGGGAATGCCGTTGCTCGCGGCGATCCAGCGCAGGTGGTCGAGCGCCCTGCGGCCGTGGTGGACCGCGGCCGGGTCGAGCAGCACGCCGACGTGCCGCAGCGGCCGGTCCAGCTCCGCGTACCTCCTGCCGCAGACCAGCGCCTCGCCCCTCGTGGGCCGGTCCAGGCCGACGACCATGCGCATGGCCGTGGACTTGCCGGCGCCGTTCGGGCCGAGGAAGCCCGTCACCAGTCCCGGCCGGACGGTGAACGACAGGTCGTCGACCGCCGTGGTGCCGCCGTATCTCTTCGTCAGGTTCCGCACCTCGATCATGCGGAGAAGAGTCGGCGGTCGCGCGCTCCACCGGATCGGACCGTGCTCCGATCTCCCGAATCGGACCGTGGTCCGAGGCGTGCGGTCCCGCGGGTCGTTACCTTCGGTCCCGTGATGGCGAAGCTGCACCTCTACCTGGTCGACGCGGCGGCCGCGCTGGTGATCTGGGTCCTCGTCGCCTACGCGATCCTCGAACCGCACCAGCACCCGTCGCCGTGGGTCGCGGTACCGGTGGCCGGGCTGGTCGCCGCTCCGGTGGCCGTGCGCCGGTGGTGGCCGGAGCTGTCACTGGCGGTGAGCACCGCGGCGATGGTGTTCTCGGTCATCAGCCGGGTGCTGCCGATCCCGGCGCTCGGCGCGCCGCTGGGCGCGGTCTGCTTTTGCCTCTACACGATGGCGGTCGACCGTGACCGGGTCTGGTCGCTGGGCGCGTTCCTGGTGGCGATCACCGCCACCGCCGTCGTCTCCGGCGGTGAGCCCGAGAACGTCCTGGTCGCGTTCGCCGCCCTGGGCGCGGTGTGGGCCATCGGCTACACCACCCGCCTGCGGCGTTCGATGATCGAGCGGGAGGCGTCCCGGCAGGCCGAGCAGGCACTCGCCGACGAACGCCTGCGCATCGCCCGCGAGCTGCACGACGTGGTGGCGCACAACCTCTCGCTGATCGCCGTGCAGGCCGGCAACGCCGCACACGTGCGTTCACCCGAGCACGCGTACAGCGCGTTGCAGGTCATCTCCGAGACGAGCCGTGCGGCCCTGACCGAGATGCGGGGGCTGCTGGGCGTGCTGCGCTCCGACGCCGACCTGGCGCCCTCCCCCGGCCTCGACGGGCTGGCCGACCTCGCCGACCGCGCCTCGCTCGCCGGGGTGCGCGTCGCGCTGGAGGTGACGGGCGGGACGGTCGTGCCGGAGGGGATCGCGCTGTCGGCGTACCGGATCGTGCAGGAGGCGCTGACCAACGTGGTGAAGCACGCGGCACCCGCGGCGTGCACGGTGCTGGTGCGGATCACGGCGGAGGCCGTGGTGGTCGACGTCACCGACGACGGTCCCGGGGTGCGGGAGCTGGGGACGGGGCACGGGTTGGTCGGGATGAGGGAACGCGTGGCGGTGTACGGCGGGACGTTCAGCGCGGGACAACGCGAGGGTGGCGGGTTCCGGGTCCACGCGGAGCTGCCGATCCGATGACCAGCGTGCTGATCGTCGACGACCAGGCGTTGCTGCGCGCGAGCTTCCGGCTGCTCGTCGACAACGAACCCGGCCTGACCGCGGTGGGCGAGGCCGGCACCGGAGCCGAGGCCGTGGCGCTGGCCGCGTCCCTGCGACCGGACGTGGTACTGATGGACATCCGCATGCCGGAGATGGACGGCATCGAGGCCACGCGGCTGCTGGACGGCCCGCGCGTGCTGGTGCTGACCACGTTCGACCTCGACGAGTACGTGTTCGGCGCCCTGCGCGCCGGTGCCTCGGGTTTCCTGCTGAAGGACACACCACCGGCCGAACTGCTGGCGGCGATCCGCGTGGTTGCCTCCGGCGAGGCGCTGCTGTCGCCGTCTGTCACCCGGCAGCTGATCTCCGAGTTCGTGCGGCGGCCCTCGGCGCCACCGGTGCGCGGGCTGGAGGTGCTGACCGAACGCGAGAAGGAGGTGCTGCGGCTGATCGCGCGCGGGCTGTCGAACGCGGAGATCATGGCCGAGCTGCACGTCAGCACCGGCACGGTGAAGACGCACATCGGAAACCTGCTGGCGAAGCTGCACGCGCGGGACCGCGCGCAGCTGGTGATCGCGGCCTACGAGTCCGGCCTGGCCCGCTGACCTCTGCGATCCCTGCCTGGTTCGACTGGCGGCGAACAGGTTGGTGGTGGTCAACGGCGATTCGATCATGTGTTGGTGGTACTTGCAGATGCCTGAGCAGACAAGCGGGGAGGGGGTACCGGCACGTGGAACCGCCCCGGTCGCGAGGAGCGACCGGGGCGGTTCGGTTCGAAGCGGTGTTACAGGTACGTGCCGGTGTTCGTGGCCGTGTCGATCGCGCGGCCGGCGTCCTGGTTCTTCCCGGTGACGAGCGTGCGGATGTAGACGATCCGCTCGCCCTTCTTGCCCGAGATGCGCGCCCAGTCGTCCGGGTTCGTCGTGTTCGGCAGGTCCTCGTTCTCGGCGAACTCGTCGAGGATGGCGGCCTGCAGGTGCCGGACGGAGAGCCCGGGCTGCTTGGTGTCCAGCAGCGACTTGATCGCCGCCTTCTTCGCCCTGTCGACGATGTTCTGGATCATGGCGCCGGAGTTGAAGTCCCGGAAGTACAGGACCTCCTTGTCACCGTTGGCGTAGGTGACCTCCAGGAACCGGTTGTCCTCTGACTCCTCGTACATGCGCTCCACGGTGTGCTGCACCATGCCCTCGATGCAGGCCTTCGGGTCCCCGCCGAACTCGGCGAGGTCGTCGGCGTGCAGCGGGAGGTTCGGCGTCAGGTACTTGTTGAAGATGTCCTTCGCGCCCTCGGCGTCCGGCCGCTCGATCTTGATCTTCACGTCGAGGCGGCCGGGGCGGAGGATCGCCGGGTCGATCATGTCCTCGCGGTTGGAGGCGCCGATGACGATGACGTTCTCCAGGCCCTCGACGCCGTCGATCTCGGCGAGGAGCTGGGGCACGATCGTCGTCTCGACGTCGGACGACACACCGGAACCGCGGGTGCGGAAGATCGAGTCCATCTCGTCGAAGAACACGATCACCGGGGTGCCGTCGGAGGCCTTCTCCCGAGCCCGCTGGAAGATCAGGCGGATGTGCCGCTCGGTCTCACCGACGAACTTGTTGAGGAGCTCCGGGCCCTTGATGTTGAGGAAGTACGACTTCGCCTGCTTGTCGGTCTCCCCGCGGATCTCGCGCACCTTCTTGGCGAGCGAGTTCGCGACGGCCTTGGCGATGAGCGTCTTGCCGCAGCCGGGAGGGCCGTAGAGCAGCACGCCCTTGGGCGGGCGCAGCTCGTACTCGCGGAACAGGTCGGCGTGCAGGAACGGCAGCTCCACCGCGTCGCGGATCTGCTCGATCTGCCGCGACAGACCGCCGATGTCGCTGTAGTCGATGTCCGGGACCTCTTCGAGCACGAGGTCCTCGACCTCGGCCTTGGGCACCCGCTCGTAGGCGAAGCCCGCCTTCGAGTCGACGAGCAGCGAGTCGCCGGGCTTGAGCGGCGCGTCGAGCAGCGGCTGGGCGAGCCAGACCACCCTCTCCTCGTCCGCGTGCCCCACGACCAGCGCCCGTGCGATCTGGTCCTCCCCGTCCTCGGAGAGCACCTCCCGCAGCGCGCAGACCTCACCCGACCGCTCGAACCCGCCGGCCTCGACGACCGTGAGCGCCTCGTTGAGGCGCACCGACTGGCCGAAGGAGAGCTTCTCCGGCTCGACCGCCGGGGACACGGCGACCCGCATCCGGCGGCCGGACGTGAAGACGTCCACCGTCCCGTCGTCGAACCGCGCCATGAAGACGCCGTACCCGCTGGGCGGTTGCGCCAGCCGGTCGACCTCCTCACGCAGCGCGAGCAGTTGGCTTCGTGCTTCGCGGAGGGTGTCTATGAGCTTCGTGTTTCGCTCGGTCAGTTGGCTGACGCGTTCGGTCGCCTCCGCCAGCCGCTGCTCCAGCAGCCGCGCGTGGCGGGGGGACTCGGTCAGCTTGCGGCGCAACGACGCGATCTCGTCCTCGAGGAACCTGATCTGCGCGTTCAGCTCAGCAGAGTTGTTGCCATGGTTCAGCTCGCCACCCTCATCGGGTTGGCTGCCGGGATGACCGTGCTGCATGTCGGCACCCTCCTCCCGTGTACGTACCGATTACGGTACCGGCGATCACCGACAAAATGGGGTACTCACAACATCATCTTCGCTCGTGTGACGCAACGGTCCCGCCTCCAACAGAGGTCAACTGCTCCATCCCGGTGCCCGGTTCGCCCGGCTTCCCACTACCGTGCGTCCCGAAAACCAGCACCGGCCTTTCGTGTCGCGACACGCCCGCCGACCTGCGAGAAGTCCGACGGGGGGATGATCGGGACACCGACTCGGCTGCCCCATCCCCACGATGCGCGACCACCCTCAGACATTCGCAGGCACGCTTGGTACGGTTCACAGTTCGGCGACGAGCACGAACGTGTCGCGATCCCACCAGGTGGACCACGACGTGCCCCGTTCGGCGGTCACGCACCGCTACCCACCTCGTTCCCGTTCGTCGGAGGACCCCGCTCGAGCAGGGCTCCGGTGCGTTCAGCGGGCCTGCGGCCAACCGGGTGGTCTTGCCGGCGCAACCGGCGCACCACCCGACAGCGCAGTGCATCGCACTCGATTCCCGCCGGAGTGCCGCAATCGTTATCAGCCAGGACCTCCGCGTCACCCCATCGCAACAGCGGGTGGCAGGGCTCCATGACGGCGGACCGGTTCGCCGACGTGGCCTGTCCCGGCTTCCTCAAGGAGGGCGAGGGCGCGAGGCAACCCGCTCAGACCGCGCCCGGTGTGACCGTCGGCGAGGTGGCCGTGTCGGGTGAGACGGGTACCTTCGACCTGCGCATGGACGACCTGGTGAACGCCGAGGGTGAGAAGGGCTTCATCCTGTACGGCATGACGCTGCAGAAGAAGGACTCCGGCTGGCTCGTGTGCGGCGGATCCGCGGTGGAGGAAAGCCGCTCCACCGGCTGACGCGTCGAACCCAGTTCTCCACCTCAGCACCACATCATCCAGTTCGGGGGAGTTTCCGATGACCTACCCGCCGCAGCAGCCCGGTCCGCACGGGCAGCAGCCGCAGCCCGGTGGTCCGTACGGGCAGCAGCCGCCGCAGCAGCCGGGTTACGGCCAGCAGCCGCAGCCCGGATACGGCCAGCCCCAGCCCGGCTACGGCCAGCAGCCCCCTCAGCCGGGCTACGGCGCGCCGCAGCCCGGTTACGGCCAGCCGCAGCAGGACCCGTTCGGCCCGCCCAGCGGCGGTTTCCAGCAGAGCCCCTACGGCCAGCAGCCCGGCCCGTACGGGCAGCAGCCGCAGCCCGGTTTCGGCGGCCCCGGCTACGGCGGCCCGCCGCCCAAGAAGAGCAAGACCGGCCTGATCATCGGCGTGGTCGCCGCGGTCGTCGTCGTGCTCGGCGGTGGCATCACGGCCGCCGTCCTGCTCTCCGGCAACGACTCGGACAACAACGCCAGCAGCACGTCCGACCCCGGCAGCAGCGACGGCAAGTCCGGTGACGACGACGCCGACGTCAAGAAGGTCGCCGAGGAGTACATCGCCGCGGCCAGCACCCGCAACGAGAGCAAGGCCAAGTCCTTGACCTGCAAGGCGGTGCTCGACGAGGCGGCGGCGCTGGAGAAGAACCTCACCGAGGAGCAGAAGAAGCTCGCGGAGGAGCTCAAGAAGCTGCCGGTGCCCAAGCTCACCTACAAGGGCGCCGACGTGTCCGGCGACACCGCGAAGGTGAAGATCAACAGCGTCTCGTCGTACAGCGGTCAGACGCAGGACCTGGACATCGACTACACGTTCAAGAAGGAGTCTGGCAAGTGGAAGTACTGCCAGCTCGTCAAGGACCTGAAGCTCCCCACGGCGCCGACCAAGTGACATCGTGAGCAAGAGGGGGTTCCTCCGGCCGGAGGGACCCCCTTTCCGCTGTTCTCAGCCCTTGCTGGGACGGCGCTGCGGCTTCGGCGCGGTCACGCCCTCCGCGAGCCGGCGGGTGGTCAGCAGGAACGCGGTGTGCGCGATCATCCGGTGCTCGGGGCGCACGGCGAGGCCCACGACGTGCCACGGCCGCACGAGCGTCTCCCACGCGTGCGGCTCGGTCCAGCACGTCATCTCGCGCAGCGCCTCGGTGATCACGGACAGCTGCGTCGTCGTCGCCACGTAGACGACCAGGACACCGCCCGGGATGAGGTTCTTCGCGATCGTGGGCAGGACCTCCCACGGCGACAGCATGTCGAGGATGACCCGGTCGACCTCACCCTCGTGGTTCTTCACGTCGTCAACGGTGATCGACCAGTTGCCGGGCCGTTCGCCGAAGAACGTCTCCACGTTGCGGATGGCGTGGACCGCGTGGTCGTCGCGCACCTCGTAGGACTGAACGCTGCCCTTCTCCCCCACCGCGCGCAGCAGCGAGCACGACAGCGCACCGGAACCCGCGCCCGCCTCCAGCACGCGCGCGCCCGGGAAGATGTCGCCGTACATGCAGATCTGCGCGGCGTCCTTCGGGTAGATGACCTGCGCCCCGCGCGGCATCGACAGCACGTAGTCCGGCAGCAGCGGGCGCAGCGCCAGGAAGTTCGTGCCGCCCACGGACTGCACGACCGACCCCTCCGGCTGCCCGATGAGCAGGTCGTGCGGGATGGCGCCGCGGTGGGTGTGGTACTCCTTGCCGGGTTCGAGGACGACCGTGTAGTGCCGCCCCTTGGGGTCGGTCAGCTGAACCCGGTCACCCGGCTGGAACGGTCCACTTGCGCTAATCACCGCGCAATGGTGTCAAACGCCCTTCTCAATGGCCGCACGCAGGTCCTCCCTGCGCAGCACACCGGCCGGACGGCCCTCCAGGTCGACGACGAGGAACTGCCACGCGGCGGTGCCCTGGACGCGTTCCACGATCTCCTCGCCGGGTTCGTCGGCCAGCAGCACCGTCTCCGGCAGGATCGGCTCCGCAGCCTGCTCCGCGGGGGCGAACGGGCTCGCGGCGGCCAGCTTGCGCGCGGCTTCCGCGTCGAGCAGCCCGGCCGCGACGCCGTCGGCCCGCACCAGCACCACGCCCCGTCCTGCGCTGGTGCTCAGCGCGTCCGCCACCGGGCTCTCGGCCGGCAGCTGCAGCACCGGCAGGATCAGGTCGTCGAGGGTGACGCCGGCGGGCCAGGTGCGGCGCCGTTCGCCGGCGAGCTCGCTGCGTGCGCCGGCGACGACGACCCACGCCGTGAGCGCGCACACTCCGAAGCGCAGCCACCGGTCCTCCGCGCCTTCCGCGATGCCGTAGACCGCCCACAGGACGAGCGCGAACGCCACGACGAAACCGCCGACGACGGCGACCCGCGTGCCCGTCGCGCGCTGACCGGTCACGGCCCACACGCCCGCCCGCACGATCCGGCCGCCGTCGAGCGGGAGCCCCGGCAGGAGGTTGAACACGGCCACCGCGACGTTGGCGGCGGCGATCTGGGCCACCAGCAGCCAGATGACGTTGCTGGGCTCCATGACGAACGCGCCGATGCCGAAGAGCACGGCCAGCACGACAGACACGGCCGGGCCCGCCCCCGCGACAATGCCCTCGTGACCGGGTTTGCCGGGGCTGCGCATGATCTCCGACAACCCGCCCAGCAGGTACAGCCGCAGCCTCCTGACGGGCAGGCCCAGTCGCAGTGCCGCGACGCAGTGGCCCAGCTCGTGTGCGAGCACGCTGAGGCCGAGGAAGATCGCGAAGAGCGTGGCGAGCAGCAGCCCGACCGCCGGGGGCGTGCCGGGGGCGAGGTCGTCCACGAGCGGCGCGTAGAACGCCACCACGATCGCCGAGCCGACCCACCACGACGGCGCGAGCAGCACCGGGATGCCCGCCACCCGGAACAGCAGCAGGCCGCCCTCCTTCTCGCTGATCCGCGCGGCCACGGGTGCACTGTAGAGGCAGCGGTGTGATCTCGCGGTGTACCGCGCCGGGGGGCGGCTGACCAGGGGGTGCCCGGAATTGTCAGACCCCTGTCCTAGGGTCAGGACCATGAGCACCACGTTGCGCAGGCCCGCGTTGTCGCCGTCGCGGGCAGGGGACTTCAAGCAGTGCCCGCTGCTCTACCGCTTCCGCGCGGTCGACCGCCTGCCGGAGCGGCCGACCAAGGCGCAGGTGCGCGGCACGGTCGTGCACGCGGTGCTGGAGGACCTGTTCGCACTGCCCGCCGCCGAGCGGGTGCCCGACCGCGCGCGGTCGATGATCGCGCCGGCGTGGGACCGGGTGAAGGCCGAGCGGCCCGAGTTCGCCACGCTCTTCGAGGTCCCCGGTGGTGAGGAGGAGGTGGAGTGGCTGGCGTCGGCCACGAAGCTGCTGGACGGCTACTTCGGCCTGGAGGACCCGCGCCGCCTGGAGCCGGAGTCGCGCGAGCTGCTGGTCGAGTCCGAGCTGCCCTCCGGCGTGCTGCTGCGCGGGTACATCGACCGGGTGGACGTGGCGCCGACGGGCGAGATCCGGGTGGTGGACTACAAGACCGGCGCAGCGCCGCGCGAGATCGGCGAGGCCAAGGCGTTGTTCCAGATGAAGTTCTACGCCCTGGTGCTGTGGCGGCTGCGCGGTGTGGTCCCCCGCCAGCTGCGCCTGATGTACCTCGCCGACCGCCAGGCCCTGGCCTACACGCCGGACGAGTCGGAGCTGGCCCGCTTCGAACGCACGCTGGAAGCCATCTGGCAGGCCATCATGCGCGCCGCGCCGACCGGCGACTTCCGCCCGTCGCCGAGCCGCCTGTGCGACTACTGCGACCACAAGGCCTTCTGCCCCGCGTTCGACGGCACCCCGCCGCCCTACCCCGGCTGGCCGGAGCCCGACGACACCGAACCCCTCCAGGACCGCGACTGATGCCCGCCTTCTACCTCCCGCTGGACGAGCACACCTACCGCTCGACCCCGCACACCGTCGGCCCGTGGGGCCCGGACAGCCAGCACCTCGGCCCGCCCTCCGCACTGCTCGTGCGGTCCCTGTCGGACACCGACCGGCTGCTGGCCCGCGTGACGTTCGAGGTCCTCGGCCCGGTCCCGGTGGCCGACCTCACCGTCACCACGGCGGTCGAGCGGCCCGGCCGCTCCGTGGAGCTGGCCTCCGCCACCCTGTCCCACAACGGCCGCGCGGCCCTCGTCGCCCGCGCCTGGCGCATCTCGACCTCCGACACCACCCCGGTGGCCGGCGGTTCCGGCGTCCCGCTGCCCCCGCCGTCGGCAGCGGTGCCGATGGAGGTCCCCGAGCACTGGGGCGGCGGCTACCTCTCCGCCGTCGAGTGGCTCTCCCTGTCCGGCGGCATCTTCACCCCCGGCGACGCCCTGGTGTGGGCCCGCCCCCTGGTCGACGTGGTCGAGGGCTCCCCCATCACCCCGCTGGAACGGCTGTTCGCCGTCGTCGACTCCTCCAGCGGTGTCTCGTCCCGCGTGGACATCCGCAAGTGGTACGCCATCAACACCGACCTGACCGTGCACCTGCACCGCCGTCCCGTCGGCGAGTGGGTCGGCCTGGACGCGCGCACCACGATCGGGCCGGACGGCGTCGGGGTGGCGACGAGCACCGTGCACGACGTGGAAGGGCCGGTGGGGGCGACGGCGCAGGCCCTGTTCGTGCGCGAACGCTGACTCGGCACGCAGTCTGCTGTGGACATCCCGAGGGCGTTGCTCTCGATACCCAGCGTGCGGATCTGCGTCTCGCTGGTGAGGGCCGGCACGAGCGCGACCAGGACGAGTGCGGCCGCCTTTCCCAGGTGGCGCAGACCAGAAGGCGCTCAGAAGTCGTCCCAACACACCGCGCCGTTGCACCAGGTGAAGTAGCTGCCAGCGGCTTTACGCCGTTCGTGCGTGCCGCGGGAACGGGGACGGGGCGTAGCGTCGGCGGGACTGTGAAGAGGTTCGCGAACCGGCGGGAGGCGGGCCGCGCCCTGGCCGCGCAGCTTGCGGAGCACACCTGGCACGACCCGCTCGTGCTGGGGCTGCCGCGCGGCGGTGTGCCGGTGGCGGCGGAGGTCGCGGACGTCCTCGGGGCCGAGCTGGACGTGGTGGTGGCGCGCAAGATCGGCGCGCCGGGGCACCCCGAGTACGGGGTCGGCGCGGTCGCGGTGGACAGCGCGCCGATCTACGACGCCGCGGTGCTCAGAGCGCTCGGGCTCACCGAGGAGCAGCTGGCCGCGGGCTGCGACCGCGAACGGGCCGAGGCCGCGCGCAGGACCGCGCTGTACCGGCGGGACCGGCCGCCGCTCGTGGTCGAGGGGCGGGACGTGGTCGTGGTCGACGACGGGCTGGCCACCGGTGTCACCGCGCGGGCCGCCCTGCACTGGCTGGAGCGACGAGGGCCGAACCGCCTGGTGCTGGCCGTGCCGGTCGCCGCGAGGCAGTCGGTGCGCACGTTCAGCACGCCCGTGGTGGCGGTGCTCCTGCCGCGGCACCTCGGTGCGGTGAGCCGGTGGTACGACCGCTTCGAGCAGACCTCAGACGCCGAGGTCCTCGAAGTGCTGGACCACCGGGAACGGTGAGTAGAACCGGTGCAGCAGCTCCGACCACCGGGCGTAGGACGGGCCCTGGCGGAACCCGACCGTGTGCGCCTCGACCGACTCCCACTGCACCAGCAGCAGGTACCGGTTCGGGTCCTCCAGGCACCGCGACAGCCGCAGGCCGAGGAAGCCCGGCGAGGCGGAGATCAGCTCCCGCGCCTCGCCGAAGACCTCCTCGAACTCCGCCGCACGTCCGGGCAGGACGTCCAGCACGGCGTGCTCCAGGATCACAGGCGGCAGAACCGGATGTCCGAGGCCAGGATCGCCTTGGCGCCGATCGCGGCCAGCTCGTCCATGACCCGGTTCGCGTCGCGGCGGCGGACCATCGCCCGCACCGCGACCCAGTTCTCGTCGGCCAGCGGCGCGACCGTCGGCGACTCCAGGCCCGGCGTGAGGCTGATCGCCTCGTCCAGCAGCGTGCGCGGGCAGTCGTAGTCCAGCATCAGGTACTGCTGGGCGAACACGACGCCCTGCAGGCGGGCCTGCAGCTGCTTCTTGGCCGGCGAGAGCTCCGAGCCCGCGCGGTGCACGAGGACCGCCTCCGACTCGCAGATCGGCTCGCCGAACGCCACCAGGTCGTGCTGGCGCAGCGTGCGGCCGGAGCCCACGACGTCGGCGATCAGGTCGGCCACGCCGAGCTGGATGGAGATCTCGACCGCGCCGTCGAGGCGGATCACCGTGGCGTTGATGCCGCGGCGCTTGAGGTCGCGGCCGACCAGCTTCGGGTAGGCGGTGGCGAGCCGCTTGCCCTCCAGGTCCTCGACCGTCCAGTCGGTGCCCCGCGGGCCCGCGTAGCGGAAGGTGGACCCGCCGAAGCCCAGTGCCAGCAGCTCCTCGACGGAGGAGCCGTTGTCATCGGCGCCCGAGTCGGCGGCCAGGTCGCGGCCGGTGATGCCCAGGTCGAGGTCACCGGACGCCACGTAGATCGCGATGTCCTTGGGACGCAAGAAGAAGAACTCGACCTCGTTGTTCGGGTCGAGCACGGTCAGGTCGCGCGGCTCGTGCCGCTGCCGGTAACCGGCCTCGGTCAGCATCGCGGAGGCGCGTTCGGCGAGCGCGCCCTTGTTCGGGACTGCTACGCGCAGCATCGGTCAGCTCTCCGTCAGAGGTACTTGTAGACGTCGTCGAGGGTCAGGCCGCGGCCCAGCATGATCACCTGGAGGCGGTACAGCAGCTGCGAGATCTCTTCCGCGAGCTTCTCGTCGGACTCGTACTCGGCGGCGATCCAGACCTCGCCCGCTTCCTCCAGGACCTTCTTGCCCTGCGCATGGACGCCGGCCTCAAGCGCAGCCACGGTGCCGGAACCCTCCGGCTTGGTGCGGGCTCGTTCGGTCAGTTCGGCGAACAGCGAGTCGAAGGTCTTCACGGGGGCACATCCTCCCACCTCCGGACGGGTGGTCCACACCGCGGTCACCTCTGTTCCAGCCCGTGGACGTGATCTGTCCTGCATGGACACCCAGTAGCGTGAATCTGTGTCGGAGTTCGCCGAAGTCCTCGCAGCGCTGCGCCAGGTGCGCGGCATCAACCCGTTCTTCGCGCTGGACGTGGGCCGTCCGGACGACTCGTGGCTGCCGGGGACGGCACTGCTCGAAGGCCCCGCCCTCAGGGAGACCATCGACGCGATCGCGGCCCGCTACAACGCCGCCGAGCCCCGCGTCGCCGCCAGCCTGTTCTTCCTCAGCTACACCGCGCGGCTGCTCAGCCCGCTCACCGCGACGGACCTGCCGATCGACGTGCGCCCGGAGAACCTGTGGTGGCAGCACCACCGCCGCAACGGCCTGAGCGTCCGCATCGACACCCCGCGGCTCGGCCCGCGCCCGGCGGAGGCGCTCGCACCGGTCGTGGAGGCGGTCCACGCGGTCGTGCCCGTGGCACGCGGTCTGCTGTGGGGCAACGCGATGTCGAACATCGCGGGCGCGCTGAAAATGGTGGTGCGAGCGGGTGCGCTGAGTGCGGAGGAAGCGGAGGAACGCGGCAACCGGCTCATGGCAGCGCCACCGTTCGAAGGTGCCGGGGAATTCGTCACCCTGCCCGGCGAGGTCGCGTTCCTGCGCCGGTCGTGCTGCCTTTACTACCGCGTTGCCGCAGGTGGGAAGTGCGGGGACTGCCCTCTTGTGAAGTGATGAAGACGACAACTCTTATGGCCGGTTGTGCGTGAACCGCCGTTCACCTTACGGTGCACGCGCCGCAGTGACGGGAAGCCGGTGGAAATCCGGCGCGGTCCTCGCCACTGTGACCGGGAAGCGATCCCCGCCGAGCACGTCACTGGTCCCGCGAGGGGCTGGGAAGACGCGGGGGCAGCGTTGATCCGGGAGTCAGGAGACCGGCTGCGGCGCCGTAAGGAGTTTCACCTTCCACGAGGTATGGAGGAGCCCGTCATGACGAGCCCCGCAGCAAGCCTGTCCGCCGTCCGCGTGCCCAAGTGGGCCTTCGCCGTCTCACTGCTCGGCCTGATCGTCACCTACCTGGTCCTGCAGGAGAACGGCCTCGCTCTCGGTGCGAGCTCGGAGCTGCTGCACGAGTTCTTCCACGACGGCCGCCACGCCCTCGGCGTTCCCTGCCACTGATCCGCTGATCACGCAGATGACGACCACGTACAGGTCGATCGCACTGCGCGGACTCGCGGCCGGCGCCATCGCCGGTACCGCCTCCGCGCTCGTGCAGCTCCTGGTCACCGAGATCCCCATCCGCGCCGCACTGGCCGTCGAGGAGGCCCGCGCCCCCGCCGGTGACGGCCACTCCCACTCGCACGGCGAGGAGGGGCTGGTCAGCCGCGGCGTCCAGATCGCGGGCGGCATGCTCGGCGTGGTGATCGTCGGCATCGCCGTCGGCCTGGTGTTCGCCACGGCCTACGCGCTGTCGAAGCGCTGGTTCGCCGACCGCACGCCGTTCACCCGCAGCACCGCGTTCGGAGTCGCCGTGTTCGGTGCGGTGGCGCTGCTGCCGTGGCTGAAGTACCCGGCGAACCCGCCCGCGGTGGGCGACCCGGACACGGTGAACTACCGCACCGCGCTGTACCTGGGCGTGGTGGTGGCCGGTCTGGCGATCGTCTGGGGAGCGAGCTGGCTCGCCTCGGCACTGGCCGCGCAGCCGCACCCGGTCCGCGTGACCGCGGTGCTGCTCGCGGTCGTGGCGGCGGTGGCGGTGGTGCTGGTGGCGTTCCCCGCGCCGCCGGACACGATCCCGGCGGACATGCCGGTGGCCGTGCTGTGGCAGTTCCGCCTCAGCTCACTCGCCCAGCTGGCCACGCTCCACGTCGGTCTCGGCGTGGTGTTCGGCCTGCTGGTCGATCCGGCGACACGCCGGGCGAAGGCACCCGTCGCGGTTTCCTGATGGTCCGGGGCGGTCGTCGCGGCGACCGCCCCGGGTCTACAGGGCCTGGTGGTAGCGCAGCTCGTAGCGGTGCGAACTCTTGATCAGCACAGACGCCTCCACCGGGCGATCGTGGTCGCTGTAGACGACCCGCAGCTGCCGGATGACCGGCGTCCCGCCGGGCAGGTCGAGCGCCTCGGCTTCCGCAACGGTCGGTGGGCGCGCTGAGATCCGGTCGACGAACGACCGCTGGACGAAGCCGAGGTCAGCGAGCGCCCGAGGTGCACCGCCGCGGATCTTCGCAGGTCTGGCCAGGGCGGTGTCACCGGCGATGTCCACCGGGTAGTACGACGCTGACAGCTCCACCGGCTGGTCCTGGTGGCTGAGGATCCGGGTGCGGACGACCGCCGGCACTCCGGGGCCGAGGCCCAAGCCCTCGGCCACGTCGGCCGGAGGGACGACCGTGTCGACGGCGAGCAGCTCGTAGCGGAACCGGCCTGCCCCGGGCTCGATGTAGGCAGCGGCGTCGACCACCAGCGGTTCCCGGTCGCGGACGTACACGCCCTTGCCGGCGCGGCTGTCGAGAAGACCCTCGTCCTTCAACGCCTTCAGCGCGTGCTGGATGGTCGCGTTGGCCGCACCGTGCTGTGCGACGAGCTGTGCGGTCGACGGCAGCTGCGCACCCGGCGGCAGCTCTCCGCGCATGATGAGGTCGCGCAGCTCCGCCGCGATCTGCTCGTGCCGGGGCCGGACGTCACGTGCGCGGGGCAATGCCTGCTCCTCGGAACTTCGTCTGGACGGTCATGGCGTCAGCTCATAACGCAGCCGCCGCCCATCGGACACCATCGTCATCACGGTGGCCTCGACGGGCCGATCCTCCTCGGTCAGCAGCGAACGCGCGAGCAGCAGAACGCAAGACGGGCCCTCGAGTCGCAACGCGGTCCGCTCGTCCACTGTGGCCAGACGAGCGCTGACGTCCTCGCGCACCCGCTTCGGGGGATGACCGAGCCCGGCGAGGAAGGCCACCGCGCCACCGGGGATCTTGCGCGGCTCGGCGAGGCGGGTGCCGCGAGCGATGACCACGGGGTAGTGCGAGTCGACGAGTTCGACCGGCTGGCCGTCGAACAACATCAGGCGCCGCCTGACCACCACCGGATCACCTCGTTCCAGGTCGAGCATGGCGGCGACCGCGGCGGTGGCGGGCACTTCCTCGACGCCCAGCAGCTTTTGGGTCCCCTCACCGCCGTGCACCTGCGCCTCGGCAGCCCAAGCGTCACCGGGTTGACCGCTCACGTACGGCATCGAGACGCTCGTCCACGAGCGCACGGTCGTCATCACTCACGCTCCTCGGCTGGGTCCTGCGCGTACCGCTGTCATAGACCCTAGTCATAGGATCAGCTAGGTACATTTCGGATATTGCAGTAAGGTTGCCCGGATGATCAACGCCCCTTACATCACCGCTTGGAGCGCAGAGCAGGATCTGCCCTACGAGTTGGTGGTGCGTCCAGGCCACGGCATCGGCTACGCGGACGAAGTCCTGACTGATCGGGACACCCGCGGTGTGTTGTGGCTCCGCAGCCCGATTCGCCACGAGGTGGGACGCCCTGAGTTCGGCCGGGTGCACCCGCTCAGGCAGCGACGAGCCATGCGGCGGTTGCTGTGCCAGGTCTGCGCGGGACCAGCGGACCGCACGGACGACGGCGTGCTGTGGCTGTTGCGCGACTACCGCAACGACTGGCCGCACTGGCCGGAGGGCATGGGGTGCAACGAGCCGCCCGTGTGCCGATCGTGCGTCACGCTCTCCCTGCGGCTTTGCCCGGCACTGCGACGCGGCGCTGTCGCAGTCCGATCAACCGAGTTCCCCGTCGTCGGGGTGAGAGGTGTGCTGCACCGGCCCGGCGCGCGTGGTCCTGCGGTGGTGCAGGATGCAACTCGGTACTTCGACGACCCGGACATCCCCTGGATGGTGGCCTCCGCCCTGGTGCGTCAGCTCAGCAACTGCGTTCTGGTGCCGTTCGACGATCTTGGCCTGATCACCTGACCTGCAGCGCCTTCAGCACTTCGAGGTCGACGCCGACGAGGGAGTCGCGGAACACCCGCCGCTCCCCCGCCGGCACCTCGACGTCACACGGCACGACCAGCACGGTGCACCCGGCCGCCACCGCAGAGGCGACACCGGTCGGCGAGTCCTCGACCGCCACGCACCCGGCCGCGTCCACGCCGAGCAACCGCGCCGCCTTCAGGTACGGCTCCGGCAGCGGCTTGTTCAGACCGTCCACCTCGTCGCCGCACACCGTCACGTCGAACAGGTCGCGGCCGATGGTGTCGAGCGCGACCTCGGTCAGCGACCGTTCGGTGGAGGTCACCAGCGCCATCGGCACGCCGGACGACCGCACCGCGCGCAGCGCCTCGGCAGCGCCCGGACGCCACGGCAGACCGGTGCGGAAGACCTCCTCGGTGCGGCGGGAGATCCACGCGGCGCCGTCGGCCATGTCGGCGTCGGTCGGTTCGATGCCGACGTCGGCGAACAGCAGGCGCATCGTCGTGGGGACGTTGCTGCCGACCATGCGTTCGCGGGTCTCCACCGACAGGACCCCGCCGAGCTTCTCGGCGTACTCGTAGAGCGGGATGTCCCACAGCTTCTCGGAGTCCAGCAGCGTGCCGTCCATGTCCCACAGGACAGCTTGCGGGTCAGACATTGAAGTACTTCGCCTCCGGGTGGTGCGCCACGAAGGCGTCGGTGGACTGTTCCGGGTGGAGCTGGAGTTCCTCGGACAGCGTGACGCCGATGCGGGCCGGGTCGAGCAGGTCGACGACGCGCCGGCGGTCTTCCATCTCGGGGCAGGCGCCGTAGCCGAACGAGTACCGCGCGCCGCGGTAGCCGAGCTTGAAGTACTCCTCGACGGCGGCGGGGTCTTCCTGGGCCACTGACCCGCCCGCCGGCCACACGAGCTCCTCGCGCACGCGCTTGTGCCAGTACTCGGCCAGCGCTTCGGTGAGCTGGACCCCCAGTCCGTGGACCTCCAGGTACTCACGATACGCGTTCTTGCCGAACAGCTCGTTGGCGTAGTCGGCGATCGGCTGGCCCATCGTCACGAGGTGGAACGCGATGACGTCGACCTCACCCGACGAGCGGGCGCGCCAGAAGTCGGCCAGGCAGAGGCGCCGATCCCTCTTCTGGCGCGGAAAGCGGAACCGGAAGCGCTCCGGCGCGTCCGGGGAGGGCTCGGTCAGGATGACCAGGTCGTTGCCCTCGGACACGCACGGGAAGTAGCCGTAGACGACCGCGGCGTGGGCAAGAACACCTTCTGTCGCAAGGCGTTCCATCCAGTACCGCAGCCGTGGCCTGCCCTCGGTCTCGACGAGCTCCTCGTAGGTCGGGCCGCCGCCGCGCGTGCCCTTGAGGCCCCACTGGCCCATGAACGTCGCGCGCTCGTCCAGCAGCGCGCTGTAGTCCGCGACGGGAATGCCCTTCACCACGCGGCTGCCCCAGAACGGCGGCACCGGCACCGGGTTGTCGGTGGCCACGTCGGAACGACCGGTTCCCGCTTCTTCCTCTCCTGGCGCGGCTTTGCGGGCCGCGGCGATGCGCAGCGCACGTTCGCGGCGGGCCTTGCGCTCGGCGGCCTTCGCCTGGGCCTCCGGGTCGACCAGAGGGGTCTCTCCGCGTTTCGCCGCCATGATCGCGTCCATCAGGCGCAGGCCCTCGAACGCGTCGCGGGCGTAGCGGACGTCGCCCAGGTACATCTCGGTCAGGTCGTTCTCGACGTAGGCCCGGGTCAGGGCGGCGCCGCCGAGCAGCACCGGCCAGCGGGCCGCGACGCCCCTGGAGTTCATCTCCTCCAGGTTCTCCTTCATGACCACGGTCGACTTGACCAGCAGGCCGGACATGCCGATCGCGTCCGCGCGGTGCTGCTGCGCGGCCTCCAGGATGGCGTTGATCGGTTGCTTGATGCCGATGTTCACGACCTCGTAGCCGTTGTTGGACAGGATGATGTCGACGAGGTTCTTGCCGATGTCGTGCACGTCGCCCTTGACCGTGGCGAGCACGATGCGGCCCTTGCCGCCGTCGTCGGACCGTTCCATGTGCGGTTCGAGGTGCGCGACGGCGGTCTTCATGACCTCGGCGGACTGCAGCACGAACGGCAGCTGCATCTGGCCGGAGCCGAACAGCTCGCCGACGGTTTTCATGCCCGCCAGCAGCGTGTCGTTGATGATCTGCAACGCCGGGCGTTCGTCCAGTGCGAGGTCCAGGTCCGCTTCCAGGCCGTTGCGCTCGCCGTCGACGATCCGGCGTTCCAGCCGTTCGAACAACGGCAGCGCGGCCAGCTCCTCGGCGCGCGACGCGGAGTTCGACTTGGTGGTGACGCCCTCGAACAGCTCCATCAGCTTCTGCAGCGGGTCGTAGCCCTCGCGGCGGCGGTCGTGGACCAGGTCCAGCGCCACCGCGCGCTGCTCGTCGGGGATGCGCGCCATCGGCACGATCTTCGACGCGTGCACGATCGCCGTGTCGAGGCCCGCCTGCACGCACTCGTGCAGGAACACCGAGTTCAGCACCTGGCGCGCGGCCGGGTTGAGTCCGAAGGAGACGTTCGACAGGCCCAGCGTCGTCTGCACGTCCGGGTAGCGGCGCTTGAGCTCGCGGATCGCCTCGATCGTCTCGACCGCGTCGCGGCGGACCTCCTCCTGGCCGGTGGAGATCGGGAACGTCAGGCAGTCGACGATGATGTCGGAGCGGCGCAGGCCCCAGTTCGTCGTCAGGTCCTCGATCAACCGGGTGGCGACGCGGACCTTCCAGTCCCTGGTGCGCGCCTGGCCCTCCTCGTCGATGCACAGCGCCACGACCGCGGCACCGTGCTCGGACACCAGCCGCATGATCTTCTGGAACCGCGAGTCGGGCCCGTCGCCGTCCTCGTAGTTCACCGAGTTCACCGCGCACCGGCCGCCCAGGCACTCCAGGCCCGCTCGCAGCACGTCCGGCTCGGTGGAGTCGAGCACGACCGGCAACGTCGACGCGGTGGCCAGGCGGGACGCGAGCGCCCGCATGTCCGCCTCGCCGTCGCGGCCGACGTAGTCGACGCACAGGTCGATGAGGTGCGCGCCCTCGCGGGTCTGGTCCCGCGCGATCTCGATGCAGTCGTCCCACTTCTGGGCGAGCATCGCCTCCCGGAACGCCTTGGAGCCGTTGGCGTTCGTGCGCTCGCCGATCATCAGCACCGAGGCGTCCTGCTTGAACGGGACGGACTGGTACAGGGAGGACACCCCGGGCTCGGGACGCGGCCGGCGCGCGGGCGGGCCGAGGTCACGCACGGCGGCGGCGACCTGGCGCAGGTGCTCCGCGGTCGTGCCGCAGCAGCCGCCCACGAGCCGGGTGCCGAACTCGGTGACGAACCCGGCCAGCGCACGGGCCAGCTCCTCCGGGGAGAGCGGGTAGACGGCGCCGTTCGGGCCGAGCTCGGGCAGGCCGGCGTTCGGCATCACCGACAGCGGGATGCGGGCGTGCTTGGCCAGCGTGCGCAGGTGCTCGCTCATCTCGGCGGGGCCGGTCGCGCAGTTGAGGCCGATCAGGTCGATGCCGAGCGGTTCCAGCGCGGTCAGCGCGGCACCGATCTCCGAGCCCAGCAGCATCGTGCCGGTCGTCTCGACGGTGACCTGGGCGATGATCGGGACCGTGCGGCCCTCCGCGGTCATCGCGCGCTTGGCGCCGACGACCGACGCCTTCGTCTGCAGCAGGTCCTGCGAGGTCTCGACGATGATCGCGTCCACGCCGCCGGCGAGCAGGCCGCGGCACTGCTCCACGTAGGCGTCGCGCAGCGTGGCGTACGGGGCGTGGCCCAGCGTCGGCAGCTTGGTGCCGGGGCCGACCGAGCCGAGCACGAACCGCGGCCGGTCGGGGGTGCTGAACTCGTCGGCCACCTCGCGGGCCAGTGCCGCGCCGCGTTCGGACAGGTGGTGGATCCGGTCGGCGATGTCGTACTCGGCCAGGTTCGCGAGGTTCGCCCCGAACGTGTTGGTCTCGACGGCGTCCACGCCGACCTCGAGATAACCGCGGTGGACGGCCTTCACGACGTCCGGCCGGGTGACGTTCAAGATCTCGTTGCAGCCCTCGAGACCGGCAAAGTCGTCGAGCGAGAGGTCGGCGGCCTGGAGCATCGTGCCCATGGCGCCATCGGCGACCACAACCCGGTTCACCAGCGCTTCGAGGAACGGTGAGGATCCACGATCAGGCATGGGCCAAGCCTACGATGACTTGGCTGGGGGAGGCCGTAGTCTGGCGCCGTGAACGATCCGTCCCAGGACTCCCCGACCCCCGCGAACCCGCGCGAACCGCTCACGAGCCCGATCATGGTCTGCGCTTTCGAGGGGTGGAACGACGCCGGCGATGCCGCGAGCACCGCCGTCGAGCACCTGCAACTCACCTGGGACGCCACCCCGCTCGCCGAGATCGACCCGGACGACTACTACGACTTCCAGGTGACGCGGCCCACGGTCCGCATGGTGGACGGTGTCACCCGAAGGGTCGACTGGCCGACGACGCGGCTCTCGGTGTGCCGGCCGCCCGGCTCCTCCGTCGACGTGGTCCTCGTGCACGGCATCGAGCCGAACATGAGGTGGCGCAAGTTCGCGGACGAGCTCCTCGGCCACATCGAGGTGCTCGGGGTGACGACCGTGGTGACGCTCGGCGCCCTGCTCATGGACACGCCGCACACCCGCCCCGTCCCGGTCACCGGAACCGCCTACGACGCGGACGCCGCCGAGAAGTTCGGCCTGGAGCACTCGAAGTACGAGGGCCCGACCGGCATCGTCGGCGTGTTCCAGGACGCGTGCGTGCGGGCCGGCATCCCGGCCATCTCGTTCTGGGCCGCCGTGCCGCACTACGTGTCGCAGCCGCCCTCCCCCAAGGCCACGCTCGCGCTGCTGCACCGGGTGGAGGAGGTCCTCGACATCGAGGTCCCGCTCGGCGCGCTGCCCGAACAGGCGGAGGAGTGGGAGCGGACCGTCTCCGAGATGGCCGACGAGGACGAGGACGTGCGCAACTACGTGCGTGCGCTGGAGGAGCGCGGCGACGCGGCCATGCAGATCACCGAGGCCTCCGGTGACGACATCGCGGCCGAGTTCGAGCGCTACCTGCGCCGTCGTGGCCGCGGTCCCGGCTGGCCGTCGACCGGTCCGCGCTGACCTTCCGGGCGTCTGCAAGTACCACCAACAGGGTGGTTGGTGGTACTTGCAGACGCCCTCAGCCGGGACGGCGGGGAAAGTTAGCACCCGGCAAGCATCTGTGCCGCCGGCCCGATTAGGGTGAACGGCGGAGGTGTCCGTGGGACGGTTGGCACGCGCCGGGTTGTACGCGGGCGCACTGATCGGGCCGTTCGGCGGCGCCGTCACCACGTCGGTCCTGCCCGAGATCGGCGGCAGCTTCGGCCGCTCGCCGGGTGCGGCGGCCTCGACGCTCACCTACTACCTCGTGCCGTTCGCGGTGCTGATGCTGGTGTCCGGCACGCTCGCGCAGCGCTGGGGACCGCAGCGCACGGTCCGGATCGCGTACGTCGCCTACGCCGTCACGTCCCTGCTGGCCGCGAGCGCGTGGACGTTCGAGGTGCTGCTGGCCTCGCGGGCGTTGCAGGGTGCGGCGAACTCGTTCACCACGCCGGTGCTGCTGGCCGTGATCGCCGCCTCGACCCCCAAGGGGAAGCTCGGGCGCGCACTGGGGCTGTTCGGGTCGATGCAGGCGGCCGGGCAGACGTCGGCGCCGCTGGTGGGCGGGCTCAGCGCGGAGGTCGACTGGCGGCTGGCGTTCGTGGTGATCGCGGTCGTGGCGGCCGGGCTCGCGGTGCTGGGGGTGCCGCAGACCGACGCCGAACCGGAGCGGGACGCGAGCCTGCGCAGCGCGTTCGTGCCGAGCACGCTGCGGCCGGCGCTGATCGCGTTCATCGGCTGGGGTTGTCTGGGCGGGCTGTCGTTCCTCGTGGCGTTCCGGCTGGACGACGTGTTCGGGCTCGGCGCCGGTGAACGCGGGTTGTTGCTCACCGGGTTCGGCGTCGTCGGGTTCCTGACCGCCCGGCACATCGGCAGGGCGATCGACCGGTTCGGCGCGACCACCACCGTCGTCGTCGGCGCGACGCTCGGCGGTGGTCTCGTCGCCGCGGTCGGCACGGCCCCGCTGGCGGCGCTCGTGGTGGTCGCGTGGGCGCTGACCGGTGCGGCGGCGCAGGGCGTGCTGGTCAGCATCAACGCGCTGGTGCTGCAGAGCGACAACGCCAACAGGGGCGGCAGCGTCAGCGTCGTGCAGTCGCTGCGCTTCATGGGTGCCGCCGCGGCCCCGCTGGCGTTCGTCCCGCTCTACCAGGCCCACCCGCTCGCGGGCTTCCTCGTGCCCGCCGCGCTGCTGGTCGTCGTGCCCGCGGTCGTCACGTGGTCAGGTCGCGGCGCCGGAAGCCGGCGAAGCCCGCGGCCAGGAGCACCACCGCGACCGCGGTGAGCCACCCGAGCGGCTCGAAGGTGATGTCCGGGTACTTCGGGACGTGGGTGAACGGCGCGAGGTCGATCACCCACTGGTCGAGCCGCAGGGCCGGGCCGAGCAGCGTGAGCACCAGCGACACCGACACCACCGCCCAGCTCACGCCGGTGAGCTGCGGGAACACCCCGAACAGCGCCAGCGCCACGCCCGCGACCACCCAGGCCGCCGGGAGCTGGACCAGCGCGGTGCCGACCATGCGCGGCAGCACACCGCCCAGGTCGTCGGTCTGCACTCCGTAGACCAGGCCAAGCCCCAGGCCCGCCGCCACCAGCACGACCGCGCCGCCCACCAGGGCGAACACCGCGTGCGAGGCGACCCAGCCCGAGCGCGACACCGGGGTGGCGAGCAGTGGCTCCGCCCGGAGCGAGGTCTCCTCCGACCGCAGCCGCAGCACCGCCTGGACCAGGTAGATCGACGTGATCAGGCCCAGCAGCTGCGTGACGGTCGCGAAGAACGCGTCCACCATCGCGTCGGCACCGCCGATCTGCTGCACGACCTGCCCGAGCGCGGGGTTGTCCTGCACCATCTGCCCGACCGCCTGCGCGACGCTGCCGTAGATCACGCCCACGCCGGACAACGCGATCGACCAGCCGATCAGCGAGCCCCTCTGCAGCCGCCAGGCCAGGCCGAACGGGCTGCCGATCGTGCCGTGCGCCGGGCCGGGCCGCGCGGCCAGCAGGCCGAGCCCGACGTCGCGGCGGGTCACGACGTAGCTCGACAGGCCCACGAGCAGGACGAACGCCGCCAGCGGGAGCAGCAGCACCCAGAACCGGTCGTCGCCGAACGACCGCACGTGCTCGGTCCAGCCGATCGGCGAGAGCCAGGTCAGCCACTGCGGGCCCGACTCCCCCGCGGCGTCGCCGGCCGCGCGGAACAGGTAGGTGACGCCGAGGAAGCCGCCCGCGACCGCGTTCGACACGCGCGAGTTCTCCGACAGCTGGGCGGTCAGGGCGCTGACGCCGGTGAACACGAGGCCCACCGAAGCCGTCGACAGGCCGAACGCGAACGAGCCGGCCGCGTCGAGGTCCTTGCCGATCAGCGCGAGCGCTTGCAGGAGCCCGATCAGCAGGCTCGTGCCGCCCGCGACGACCACCGCGGCGGCCAGGGGCGCGTGCCGGCCGACGACCGTGGCGGCGATGAGCTCCGTGCGGCCTGCCTCTTCTTCTGCGCGCGTGTGGCGGGTGACGACCAGCATGGCCATGATCGCGACGAACAGGCCGGAGAACACGCCCCAGCGCCACACCACCAGGCCGCCCAGCGACGACCAGTCGTGCAACGGGCCGAGCATCGCGAGGAACGCGGAGTTGGCGTTCGCGGTGGCGCCGAGCAGCGCCCGCGACTCCTGCGAGGAGTACAGCTCCTCCAGCGCGGTGGTCGTCGAGTAGGTGACGCCGACCAGGAACAGCACCCAGACCGGCAGCAGCACCCGGTCGCAGCGCAACGCCAGCCGCACGAGCTGCCAGGTGCCGATCATTTGGCGTCCTCGTAGTGGCGCAGGAACAGCTCCTCCAGCGTGGGCGGCTGCGAGGTCAGGGTGCGCACGCCGGTGGACACCAGCTGCTTGAGGGCGAGGTCGAGCTTGTCCGAGTCGACCTCGAACCTCACCCGGTTGCCCTCGGCGACCAGGTCGTGCACGCCGTCGAGGTGCGCCAGGCCGTCGGGCGGGCCGGCGAGCTCCGCGGAGATCGAGGTGCGGGTCAGGTGCCGCAGGTCGGCGAGCGTGCCGGTCTCGACGACGTGCCCGTTGCGGATGATGCTCACCCGGTCGCACAGCGCCTCGACCTCGGCGAGGATGTGGCTCGACAGCAGCACGGTGCGGCCGCGCGCGCGTTCGTCGTTGATGCAGTCCTGGAAGACGGCCTCCATCAGCGGGTCGAGGCCCGAGGTCGGCTCGTCCAGGATCAGCAGCTCCACGTCGCTCGACAGCGCGGCGACCAGCGCGACCTTCTGCCGGTTGCCCTTGGAGTAGGTGCGGCCCTTCTTGCGCGGGTCCAGCTCGAAGCGCTCCAGCAGCTCGGCGCGGCGGGCGGGGTTCAGCCCGCCGCGCAGGCGTCCGAGCAGGTCGATGACCTCGCCGCCGGTCAGGTTGGGCCAGAGGTTCACGTCGCCGGGGACGTAGGCGAGGCGGCGGTGCAGGGACGCGGTGTCCTTCCACGGGTCGCCGCCGAGCAGCCGCGCGGTGCCGGAGTCGGCCCGCAGCAGGCCGAGGAGGATCCGGATCGTCGTCGACTTGCCGGAACCGTTGGGTCCCAGGAAGCCGTGCACCTCACCGGTCCGGACGTCCAGGTTCAGATCGTCCAGTGCACGCGTCGGGCCGAAGGTCTTCACCAGGCCCGACACGGATATCGCAGATGTCATGGCCGGTAAGCTACGCTTGTTTCACAACTTCGTGAAGTCCGTAAATTTTGCCCGATCGGCTGACGGAAGGGGATGATGCCGCGGTGACCAGGGTGACCCAGCGTGACCAGCAGGCGGTGAGCCAGTTCGTCGAACGGTTCGGCGCGATCCTGTCGGACACGGGCATGGCCCGCATGCCCGCACGGATACTCGCGGCGTTGCTCACGACCGACTCCGGCAAGCTCACCTCGGCCGAGATCGCCGACCTGCTGCAGATCAGCCCGGCGGCGGTGTCGGGCGCGGTGCGCTACCTGACCCAGGTCCGGATCGTGAGCCGCGAACGGGAGCCCGGCTCGCGCCGGGACGTGTACCGGATGCGCGACGACGTCTGGTACGAGGCGACGTTCCGCAAGGACCAGATGCTCGGGATGATCGACGAGGTGCTGTCGGAGGGCGTCACGGCGCTGGGCACGCACACCGACGCCGGGGCGCGGCTGGACGAGACCCGCGAGTTCTTCCGGTTCTGCCACGGCGAGCTCGGGTCGATGATCGAGCGCTGGAAGGCGCACCGCGAGAAGTGGATCGCCGACCGCGAGTCGTGAACGCGGAACGCCCGCGGGGACAGGGACCCGCGGGCGTTCTCAGCCATGCGCCGGACGTCAGCCCGTGACCAGCGTCAGGTTGTACGCCGAGAGGATCTCGTTGACCGGCTGGAAGTAGGTCGTGCCGCCACTGGTGCAGTTGCCGGAGCCACCCGAGGTGACGCCCTGCGCCTGCGTGCCGCTGACCCACGAGCCACCCGAGTCACCGGGCTCCGCGCACACGTCGGTGCGCGTGAGGCCGCTGACCGAGCCCTCCTGGTAGTTCACCGTCTGGTTCTTGGCCGAGACCGTGCCGCAGTGCCAGCCCGTGGTGGAGCCGGAACGGCAGATCGACGCGCCGACCGCGGCCTCGGTGCTGCCGGAGACGACGACGTCGGCGCCGCCGTAGTGGTTCACCTTGGCCGTAGGCGTCCAGGACGAGTTGGCCTTGACCCACCCGTAGTCGTTGCCCGGGAAGGACGAACCTTCGAACGCGCCGAGCGCGGTGCGGTCGGCACCGGCCACGGAGTCACCGGACGAGCCGCAGTGACCGGCGGTGACGAACCCGCCCTGCACCGCGAAGCCCACCGAGCAGCGGCCGGCGTTGTTGATGTAGTACGCGTCACCGCCGCGGATGTCCTTGAGCAACCGCGGTGCCTCGTCGGTCTCGACGACCTTCGCGAGCGCGCCCGCCTTGGCCGCGAACGCCTGTGCGGCCTGCGCCTGGCCGCGCTTCGCGGTGACCGTGACGACGTTGGCCCTCGCGTCGACGAACCAGCCGGTGACCTCGGCCGGGGCCTTCTCCGCGTCCAGCTTCGCCTTGGCCGAGTCGAGGTCGCCGGCCGAGTTGGCCACCGTCCTCGGTTCGGCACCGAGCCGGCGCAGCCGCTGCGACTTGGCCTCGTCGGTCACGCCCACGACGAGCTTGCCGGTGGCCGCGTCGAACCACGCGCCACCGAAGTCGTCACCGGCGAGACCCCGTGCGACGTGCTGCAGGACCGCGGCCGCGCTCTCCTGGCGCAGCCGATCCGCCGCCTGCCCAGCGGTGAGGCCGAGGTCGCGCTGCATCGCGGCCAAGAGGTCCGCCGACGGTTCCGGCGCGGCAACAGCGGCAGGGGATGCCGTCGCCGCGAAGGCACCCGCCAGGACGGCGACCGCCGCGAAGGCAATGCGCTTCATAGGCACTTCTCCTCATCTTTCGATCTCGTGCAGGGCCGGGAGTAACACCGGACCGGGCAGCGGCGATGAGGGGGATGGCTGTGCTGCAACACAGCTCGCACGACACCGGATGCATGGCGTCCCCAGGCGGCGAACTGCCCGATCAGTTCGTTCCTCCGTCCGGGTGACGCTATGTCGTGCTGCCTACCGGCCGGTAGGGCCGATCGACGGGTTGGACTTCGGCGGTCGAGTTGGTATAGGGAATTCAAATGCGCTCTCTCGGTCTATTTCCGTGACTGCGGGTGAGCGATTCGTCCGTTGACATGCACACGCAAAAACGTCAACAGTTGCGTCGTACCGGTCTATCCCTCTGACCTGCGGGTTTGGTCTAGCGTGCAGGACACCCTGTTCCCTGCACGAGGGAGAACCCTGCAATGCGAAGAGTCTTGGGTGCGGGACTCGCCGCCGCCGCTGCCGCATGTCTGGCCGCCGCCGTGGTTCCCACCGCTTCAGCTCAGGAAATCACCGGCACGATTCTCGGCGCCGACCGCGCCGACGTCGTCCAGGACAGCTACATCGTCTCGCTGAAGGCCGGCACGGCGTCGAGGGCCGCCGCTCCGGACCTGGCCGGTCGCTACGGCGGCAAGGTGCGCGACGTCTGGCAGCACGCGCTCAACGGCTTCTCGGTGAACATGACCGCGAAGCAGGCGGCACGCCTGGCAGCCGACCCGCGCGTCGCCTACGTCCAGCAGGACGCCCAGGTGCACATGCTCGACGTCCAGCAGAACCCGCCGTCATGGGGTCTGGACCGCGTCGACCAGCGCGACCTGCCGCTGAGCAACAGCTACCAGTACGACACCACCGCGTCGAACGTGACGGCGTACGTCATCGACACCGGTGTCCGCACCACCCACGCCACGTTCGGCGGCCGTGCCACCTGGGGCACCAACACCTCCGGTGACGGCAACAACAGCGACTGCAACGGCCACGGCACGCACGTCGCCGGCACCATCGCGGGCTCGCAGTACGGCCTCGCGAAGGCCGCCAAGGTCGTCGCCGTGAAGGTGCTCAACTGCCAGGGCTCCGGCACCACCGCCGGTGTCGTCAGCGGCATCGACTGGGTGACGGCGAACGCGGTGAAGCCCGCGGTCGCGAACATGTCGCTCGGCGGCGGCGCCGACTCCACCCTGGACGCGGCCGTGCGCCGTTCCATCGCTTCCGGCGTGACCTACGCGATCGCGTCCGGCAACTCGAACACCGACGCCTGCAGCACCTCGCCCGCCCGCGTCACCGAGGCGATCACGGTCAACGCGTCGACCAACACCGACGCGCGCGCCTCGTTCTCGAACTACGGCTCCTGCACGGACATCTACGCGCCGGGCCAGAACATCGTGTCGTCGTGGAACACCAACGACACCGCCACGAACAACATCTCCGGCACCTCGATGGCCACCCCGCACGTCGCGGGCGCGGTGGCCCTGTGGCTCGCCACGCACCCGACCGACTCCCCCGCCGCCGTCTGGGCGGGCCTGGACGCGGCCTCGACCCCCAACAAGATCACCAACGTCGGCGCCAACACCCCGAACAAGCTGCTCTACACGCTGTGGGGCGGCGGCCAGCCCGGCAACCCGGCGGTGACCAACCCCGGTGCGCAGACCTCCACGGTCGGCACCCCGGTGTCGCTGCAGCTCTCGGCCTCCGGCGGCACCCCGCCGTACACCTGGTCCGTGACCGGTCTCCCGGCCGGCCTGTCGGCGTCCTCCTCCGGCGCCATCTCCGGCACGCCGACCACCGCGGGCACCTCCTCGGTCACCGCGACCGTGACCGACTCGACCGGCAAGACCGGCTCGGCCACCTTCTCCTGGACCGTCAACGCCGTGGGCGGCAGCTGTGACGCCCGCACCAACTCCACCCCGGCCGCGATCCCGGACCTCGGCACGGTGACCAGCACCATCGTGGTCTCCGGCTGCGCGGGCAACGCCTCGGCCGGCTCGACCGTCAAGGTCGCCATCACCCACACCTACAAGGGCGACCTGGTCGTCGACCTGGTGGCGCCGGACGGCACCGTCGTGAACCTGCACAACCGCAGCGGCGGCTCGGCCGACAACATCAACGAGACCTACACCAAGGACCTGTCCGGTGAGGCCGCCAACGGCACCTGGACGCTGCGCGTGCGTGACGCGGCGTTCCTGGACACGGGCACGTTGACCAGCTGGACGCTCGACGTCTGAGCCTCGGCTGTGCGTTGAGGACCGCCTCCGGCATCCGTGCCGGGGGCGGTTCCTCGTTGCTGTGCCTTGCGCGAAGTCGGACGCTTCCGTGAAAGATGTGGGGTGCCCGTTCTCCGGGCACCCCACATCGCGTTGACGGCTCCCACAAGCGGCAGCAAGGGGGCTGTCGACCGAACTCGTCTGGACCGCAGCGAGACTCGGTGCCTTCGCCCGCGAAGGTGACCCCATCTTGACACCGCGCGACGCGCGAAGCGCAGTCGAGATCGTGGCCAAATCCGCGTCAAATCCTGGTCAGTCCGCCCACAGCTCGACCAGCGGGCTGATCAGTGCACATGGCGACGATCTGAGCGGTGGGCCCGGCCGGTGGGTCCAGAGCCGAAGAACACCGGGTCCCCGTGGGCTCCGCACCGAACATCGCCGCGCATCTTCGGTGAACAGCCCGAATGCCTTGCCGCGCGCTTCGGGCCAGCGGTACCAATCGAGCGGCATCCGGGAGACGGCAGCTCCCGGACGCCAGTTACGCCGATTCGTCCGGACCGCAACCCGAGAGAGTTGATTCGGTGATTCCCATCATCTGCGCGGTACCCCCGCCATTGCAGTCAGTGCTGCTCCGCGTCCGTCCCCCGGAGGTGCGGGACGCCGAGGCGGAAACGCGCCTCGTGCTCTCCCTGGCCCTCCTCGTCGCCATCACGGCCACGACCGCGATCTTCATCGAGAGGTCGTCGAAGGGCCGGGTGAGGTGAGTGGGCCAGAAGCGGCTGAAGCCGATCCGCGACGAGCACAGCCCGGCCGGCGTGGTGGCCGGGTTCCTGCGCGGCCTCTACACCGGCAACGCCGACCTGACGCTGACCCGGCTCGCGGCGGACACCGGCTACTCGCAGGCGTCGTTGTCCGAAGCCCTCAGCGGGAAGGTCATGCCCTCGCTCGATCTGGTCATCGCCTTCGTCGAGGGGTGCGGGCGGGACGACGCCGTGGTCGAGGCGGGGCACGTGTGGCGCCGGGAGAAGGCGCGCAGCCAGGGATCGACCCGGCCGCCGCGCCCGGAACGCGCCGACTCGTGGGAGAGCCTGCACGACGAGGTGGTGCTGCTGGCGCACGAGTCCGGCGTGTTCAGGGCCAAGGCGCTGTGCGACGCGGCAGCGGCGGCCGGGCACCCGATGACGCACACGTCCGCTCATCGCTGGCTGACGACGGCACGTCCACTCAGGCTGGACAGCCTGGACACGATCCTCAACGCCTGCAAGGTGCCGATGCGGCAGCGGGAACCGTGGGTGCGTGCGCACGACCGTGCCGCGGACAACGCGGGTGCGGTCCGGGCGTCCTTCCAGGGGACGGCCTGTCTTCCGGCCGGCTCGCTCAGCCACGAGGCGCTGGCCGAGGAGTTGCGGAGGATGCGGCGCGGGGCCGGTGTGCACGCACCCGACTTGAAGGACGCGGTCGGCCCGGTGCTGCGCGAGCTCTGCGACCTCACCGACTTCGACGGTGCGGAAGTGGTGCGCCGCAAGGTCGGCGAGTGGGTCCACTCAGTGGCGGGTGGGCTACCGGCCGACGTCCGCGTCACCGTCCTCACCGCCCTCGGTCTCAACCCGGACGCCCCGCACCGGGTGTTCCGGGAACGGGTCGAGTGGCTCGCGGCGCAGCAGGACCGCAGCCCCGGGACGTCCCGACGCAGGATCGACGAGGCGCTGACCCGGATGGCCGAGGCCGCGGTCGCGGCGCCCCGGCCGGCGCTGATGACCTCCCGCGAGCACGCCTGGCACGTGCGCGCGTTCGAGGCCGTGCTCAGCCTGGACGGCACCACTCCGCGCTGCACCGAGAGCAGGACGATCGTGGCCGACCGCGACGGGCTGGACCGGATCACCTGGTCGCTCACGCTGCCGCGCAACGGTGACGACAGCCCCGGGGAGCTGGACGTGACGGTGCTGCACGGGGCACAGCTGTTGTCGAAGGAGCGGCCGTCGCCGCGGCGGTTCGTGCTGGGGCTCGGTCTGCCCCGCCGGCTGCGGTCCGGCGAGGTGCACGACTTCGTGTTGCAGGTCAGCGTGCCGAACGGCCGGCTGAGCCCCAGGTACGTGTTCTGGCCGGAGCGGAGGTGCGAGCGCTTCCGGCTCGTATCGCGGTTCGGCAGCCGGAAGCCCGCGGCCGTGTGGCGGGTCGACCACGTGTTCCACCGGGACGCCGACGAGATCGAGACCGGGCGGGACTACGTCTCCGTGGACGACGGCGGCGAGGTGCGGGCCGCTTTCGCCGAGCTGCAGGCGGGCCACGGTTACGGCATCAGGTGGGCCTGGTGAGGTGAGGGAAGACCGCACCGGACCACGGCCGTGCGGAACGAGCCGGTCATCGCCCCTGGAGCCCAGGGCCGTGACCGGCTCGTCCGGCTAGAGCTCCACGCCCAGCAACGCATCCACGGCGGTGCGGATCTGCGACGGTCCGTGTGAGTCCGACCCGCCAACGGACAGCGCCTCGTCGGCCCACGCGTCGATGGCGGCCAACGCGCGCGGGGTGTCGAGGTCGTTGCCCAGGTGGTCGCGCAACCGGGTCACGGTGTCCACAGCGGACGGACCGGAGGACAGCGACACCGCGCTGCGCCACTTGTCGACACGGGCCAGGGCCTCGTCGAGCAGTGCGGAGGTCCACGGGCGGTCGGCGCGGTAGTGGCCGGCGAGCAGGGCCAGCCGGATCGCGTTCGGGTCGACCTTCTCCGCGCGCAGCTTGGAGACGAAGACCAGGTTGCCGCGGGACTTCGACATCTTCTCGCCGTCGAGGCCGATCATGCCCGCGTGCACGTAGTGGCGGGCGAACGGGTGCTCGCCGGTCTGGGCCTCCGCGTGCGCGGCCGAGTACTCGTGGTGCGGGTAGATCAGGTCGGAACCGCCGCCCTGCACGTCGATGCCCATGCCGAGGCGGTTGTGGGCGATGGCGCTGCACTCGATGTGCCAGCCGGGGCGGCCCTCGCCCAGCTCGGACGGCCAGGAGGGCTCGCCCTCGCGCTTCATCCGCCACAGCAGGGCGTCGAGGGGGTGCTTCTTGCCGGGGCGGTCCGGGTCGCCGCCGCGTTCGGCGAACAGCGCCCGCATCGTGTCCTCGGAGTAGTTCGACTCGTAGCCGAACCGGCCGGTGGCGTTGTGCTCGAAGTAGATGTCCGGGTACTCGTCGTCGTCCACGCGGTAGGCGTGGCCGTCGGCCACCAGCTTCGCGACGACCTCGACGATCTCCGGGATGGCTTCGACGATGCCGACGTAGTCCTGCGGCGGCAGGACGCGCAGGGCCTCCATGTCCTCGCGGAACAGGGCCGTCTCGCGCATGGCCAGGACGACCCAGTCGTCCTTGTCGCGCAGCGCGCGCTCCAGCAACGGGTCGTCGACGTCGGTGACGTTCTGGACGTAGTGCACGTTGTGGCCGTTGTCGAGCCAGATCCGGTGCACGAGGTCGAACGCCAGGTAGGTGGCGGCGTGGCCGAGGTGCGTCGCGTCGTACGGCGTGATGCCGCAGACGTACAACCTGGCGGTGTCTCCTGGCGCCGTCGGGCGCACTTCGCCCGTAGCCGTGTCGTACAGCCGCAGCGGGCGGGGGTCCCCCGGAACCCGCGGCACAGGAATGGATGACCAGGTTTGCATGCTTCCGACACTAACGCGTGCCGACGGGTGGAGTGCACTTTCCGGGTGTTGGGACGAGCACCCCGAACGGACCAGCACGGCCGGTCCGCCGCGACCGTGACCTGCGCGTAGGGGCGTACCGTGGGAGATCGGGGAATTCGCCGATGAGTGGAGGCGGGGTCTCATGGTCATCTTCGAAGTCCTCGGCGGACTCGTCACGCTCGGCGCCATCGGCCTCGCCATGAGCGCGCGCGTGATCAAGCAGTTCGAGCAGGGGCTCGTGTTCCGGTTCGGCCGGCTCCGGGAGGGCGTGCGCGGGCCGGGGCTGACGATGCTGGTGCCGGGCGTGGACCAGCTGCGCAAGGTCAACATGCAGATCGTCACGCTGCCCGTGCCCGCTCAGGACGGCATCACCCGCGACAACGTGACCGTGCGCGTGGACGCCGTCGTCTACTTCAAGGTGCAGGACCCGGCCAAGGCCGTCATCAACGTCGAGGACTACCGGTTCGCGATGCTGCAGGTCGCGCAGACGTCGCTGCGGTCGATCATCGGCAAGAGCGAGCTCGACGACCTGCTGTCCAACCGGGAGAACCTCAACCAGGGCCTGGAGCTGATGATCGACACGCCCGCGCTGTCGTGGGGCATCGACATCGACCGGGTCGAGATCAAGGACGTGGCGCTGCCGGAGAGCATGAAGCGCTCGATGTCGCGGCAGGCGGAGGCCGAACGCGAACGGCGGGCCCGCGTCATCACCGCGGACGGCGAGCTGCAGGCGTCGAAGAAGCTGTCCGAGGCCGCCGGCCGCATGCAGGAGACACCGGCGGCGCTCCAGCTGCGCCTGCTGCAGACCATCGTCGAGGTGGCCGCGGAGAAGAACTCCACGCTCGTGCTGCCGTTCCCCGTGGAGCTGCTGCGGTTCCTGGAGAAGAACACCGGCGAACCGCTCCCCCGCCGTTCGCCCGAGTGAGTTAACGGCGTAACGCCGCTGTCCCGCGAACGACGTCCGGGCAGGGGGTACGACCGACATGCGGGAGAAGGCCAGGGGCAGGTTCGTCGGCATCGGTGTCAGCTCCTACGAGCTGTTGCAGCCGTTGCAGCACGCCGTGAGCGACGTGCTGGAGCTGCGCGCGCTCCTGAAGGGCTACGAGGGCGAGCCGCTGGCGGACCCGACCGAGGCCGAGGTCCGCGCGCACATGCAGGCGGTGCGGCGCACCCCGCAGGACGGTGGCGCCCTGGTGGCGTTGTTCAGCGGCCACGCGGTGCCGGTCGCGGGCAAGCTCAGGCTGCTGGCCCGCGACAACGACGGCGGCGCCGACGGCATCGCGGTCGAGGACTTCGTGCTGTGGTGTGCGGCGTCGGGCGCGCACCAGGTGCTGGTGGTCGTCGACGCCTGCTACTCGGGCACCCAGCTGGACGAGGCGCTCGGCACGATCGCGGACATGCAGGAGCAGCTGCTCACCGGGCAGATGCACTGGGCGGGCGTGCTGGTGTCGTGCTCCGGCGTGGAGACGGCCCGCGACGGGCTGTTCGGCGGCCGGCTGCGCAGGCTGCTGCGCGGGGGCCCGAGCGCGGACTCCGACGTGTGGCGGTGGAGCGACCGCACGTCGCTCGTGGACGGCGGCACGGTGGGCACGGCGCTGCTGAACGCGTGGGACAGCGACGTGCAACGGCCGCGGTTCGTGCAGTACGGCTCGGCGCAGCCGATGCTGCCCAACCCCCTCTACGCGCCGAACACCGTGGTCAAGCACCTGCTGCTGGCCGCGCGCGGCGGTGACTCGGCCGACCACCGGTCGTGGTTCGCCGGCCGCACCGCCGAGGTCGACCGGGTCGTCGGCTGGGTCCGGTCGGGCGTGCCGGGGCTGCGGGTGGTCACCGGGTCGCCCGGCAGCGGCAAGTCGGCGGTCGTGGGCCGGGTCGTGAGCCTGTCCAACGCCGCCGAACGCGACCTGCTGCTCTCCGGCGGGCCGCCGTTCCGGCACGCCGACCCCGGTCAGGACTCGATCGACGCCGCCGTGCACGCCCGCGCGATGGACGCGGACCGGGTCGCCGACCTGCTCAGCCGCCAGCTGGTCGCCGCGGGCCTGGTCCCGGCGCCCGAGGGACCGCGGCGCGGTGCCGCCGAGCTGGTGGGCGTGGTCAGCGCGCTCCCGGAGCCGCCGGTGCTCGTCGTCGACGGCCTGGACGAGGCGCGCGGCGAGTCGTTCTCGATCGCCACGTCGCTGCTGACCAAGCTCGCGCAGCACGCCGTCGTGGTGGTGTCGACGCGGCAGGCGCACCGGGTCGTGGGCGGCGCGCCGCTGCTGACCGAGCTGTCACCGGTGGAGGTGCTGGACCTCGACGACGCCGGCAGCGCCGCGGACGTCCGCGAGTACGTGCTGGCCCGGCTCGGTCCCACCGCTCCGCAGTCCACCGTGGACGAGCTGGCGCGGCTCCCGTTCCTGACCGCGTGGATGATCACCGACCAGCTGCTGTCCGACGGCGGCGCTGACCTCAGGCTGTCGCTGGTCGCCGCGTTCGACCGCGAGCTCGCGAAGGTCCCCGCCGCACGGCCGCTGCTGACGGCGCTGACGTGGAGCTACGGTGCCGGGTTCCCCGAGGAGGAGTGGCGCGCGGTCGCGGAGGCGTTGTCGGGCGAGCGGTTCGGCCGCGACGACATCACCGCGGTGCTCACCGAGCTGGGCCGCCACATCGTGCAGGACGGCGAGGAGGGCACGGCCGTCTTCAAGCTCACGCACCAGACGTTCGCCGACCACCTGCGGCCGCAGTTCACCCCCGGCCACGACCGGGTGTTCGCGCCGGGGGCGGAGAAGGTGGCGTGCGCGCTGATCCGGTTGTACCGGCAGCGGCTGGAGGCGGGCGTGCCGCCGGACGTGCCCGGCTACCTGTGGAAGTACGCGTGGCGGCACTGCGGGCACGCCGGCAACGAGGCGTTGAGCGCACTGCGCGAGCTGGCGACTGCGAACCGGATGCTGTTGCCGGACATCGCACTCGCGGCGACGGCGGCGGCGAACGAGCTGGCGCACTGGGGCCGCGGCGACGAGGCGGTCGAACCGCTGGAGGAGGCCGCGGCGCACTTCCGCGCGCTCGTGCCGGCGGCGCGGATGTACCTGGCAGACCTGGCGTTCGTGCTGAACCGGCTCGGCACCCGGTTCCGCGAGGCCGGCCGGCTGCAACAGGCCGTGGCGCCCGCCGAGGAGGCCGTGGTGCGCTACCGGGAGCTGGTCGCGGCGACCCCGACCACCGCGGAGACCCTGACGCACAAACGCCTCGCGCAGCGCATCGCGAAGACGACACCCCATCCCGGCGAGAACCAGACGTACGCGGCGCACCTCAGCGGTGCGCTGGTCGACCTGAGCGAGGTCTACGCGATGCTCGGGCGCCGCCACGAGGCGCTGTCGACCGCGCGCGACGCCGTGGCGGCGGTGGACGCGGACGCCCCGCTGGCGCGCGCGATGGTGTGCCTCGCGGCGCGGTGCAGCGACACCGGGCGGCGCTACGAGGCGATGCAGCGCTCCCGGCAGGCCGTCGAGCTGTACTGCGCGCTGGCGCAGACGAACCCGCTGCACCTGGCGGACCTGGTGACCGCGCTGGTGGAGCTGAGCCGCGACTACCTGTCGCTGGGCCGGCTGTCCGACGCCGACCGCACCACCCAGCAGGCGGCGGACATCAACGGCACGCTCGGCCGGCACGCGGCGTTCGAACCGCAGCTCGCCGACGCCGCGCTCGCGTTGAGCGTCGCCCACAGCATGGTCGGCCGCACCGAGGAGGCGCTGAGCTCGGCCCGCAAGGCCGCGGACCTCGCCGACGGGCTGCGCGTGCACGGCCAGGCCCTGCACAACCTGATGCGCCGCCAGCGCGACGCCGAGAAACCGCGCGAGGCGCTGGTGACCGGGCTGCGGACGGTCGAGGTGTGCCTGCTGCCCGAGCACGAGCACCGGCTGTCGACGCTCGCGGCGGCGCTGTTCACGCTCGACGTGGTCTGCGCGCGGCTGGGCCGGCCGGAGATCGTCGAGGAGGCCTGGGAACGGGTCGTGGCGCGGTTCACCGGACCGCACCTGGCGACGTTGCTGGTGCTGCGCGCGGCAGCCACCACGGCGGGCGACCCGGCTGCGGCGACGTGGCTGTGCCAGGCGCTCACGCACGTCGGCCAGTCCCGGCAGGCGCTGCACGACGTGCACGACATCGCTCGCCGCCACCACGACTCCGCCCGTGCCTGCGGGCAGCCGTGGCTGTGGGACGCGGCACCGGACTGGCTGACGGTGGACCGCGAGCTGCTCGCGACCGCCCGCCGGTGGGTGTTCGCGCGGTCGTACGCCGAGGAGCGCGCGGTCCTGCTGGCGCACCCCGAGCTGCTGTCGCCCGGCGCGGACGTTGCCGTCACCGAGGCGCTGTACGGCACCAGCCTGATCGAGGCGCAGGTCATCCAGTCGCGGCGGAGGACCGCGCAGGCGCAGGGCGTGGCACCGGCGTACCGGCCGTGGCTGCTCGCGAGCCTCGCCGACGAGTTCACCGACGCCGGCCCTGCCCGCCGCCGCGAGCTGCTCGCGACCCGGCGCGACGAGCTGCTCGACAAGGAGGTCCTGCGCACCGTGCGGGACAACCGGCCTGCGCACGCGTTGCTGCTGCTGGCGAGTGAGGACACCGAGGTGCTCGACCCCGTGCTGACCGCGCTGGAGGACCCGGCGCGGGTGGCGGAGGTCCTGCGCGGGCTGGCCGCGAGTGCGTCCCCGCAGGCGCTCACCCAGGCCGTCGTCGCGCTGGGGCCGCACCCGCTGGCCGCGCTCTACCGGGTGGTCGCGCGGGCCAGGGCCGGTGACGACCGGCTCGCGCTGCCGTCCCCGGACCGGCGCCTGGCGTGGATCCACGAGCTGACCTACCTGGTGCCCGCCGACCCGGCCCTGCTCACCCTCATCCGCAAGCTCGCCGAGGAGTCATCATGAGCGATCTCGTCGTCGTCCTGCCCGGCATCCTCGGCAGCACCCTGCGGGACGAGGACGGCATGGTCTGGGAGGTCTCCGGCAGGGCCGCGTTGCGCGCCGTGCTGTCGCTCGGCCGCAGCCTGCGGCGGCTGACGCTGCCGGAGGGGATCGGCGACGAGCACCCCGGCGACGGCGTGGAGCCGGTCGCGCTGATGGCCGACCTGCACGTCGTCCCCGGCATCTGGACGCCGTTGAAGGGCTACGACCGGCTCACGCGGCGCCTCGGCTCGCTCGGTCACACAGTCGAGAAGGGCACCCTGCTGCTCTTCGCCTACGACTGGCGGCTGTCGAACCGGTACAACGGCGCGCTGCTCGCCCGGCGCGTGGACGAGGCGCTGGACCGGCTCGGACCGGACGCGAAGGTCACCTTCGTGTGCCACTCGATGGGCGGGCTCGTCGCGCGGTGGTGCGTCGAGCAGTGCGGCATGGCCGAGCGGACCGCGAAGCTGATCACCATCGGCACGCCCTACCGCGGCGCGGCGATGGCACTGGAACAGCTGGTCAACGGCGTGCGCAAGGGTCTCGGGCCGCTGGCGGCCGACCTGACCGGGTTCGCGCGGTCGTTGCCGTCGCTGCACCAGCTGCTGCCCGAGTACGCGTGCATCGAGTCGCCGGACGGCCTGCTCAAGACCACCGAACTCACGTTGCCCGAGGTCGACACCAAGATGGTCGCGGACGCGATGGCGTTCCACGGCGCGTTGACCGACTCGTTCGCCGACAAGACGTACGCGATCCTCGGTGGCAAACAGCCCACGGCCACGACGGTGAAGATCGCCGACGGCAAGGTGACCTGCCTTCGGACCTATGAGGGCGAGGAGCTCTACGGCGACGCGACCGTGCCGATGGTCGGGGCCGCGCGCAAGGGGCTGGCGTTGTCGTCGAACACGCTGCACCGGGTGACCGAGCAGCACACGTCGTTGCAGGACAACGCGGCCGTGCTGGACATGGTGGAGTCGTTCCTGACCTCGAAGACGATCGTCCCCAGGAACGTGGTGGCCACCGAACCGCAGGTCAGCGTGCCAGACCTGGCATTGGTCGGCGAGGACCTGGAGGTCACCGTCGAGCTGCGCGACACGCCGGCCAGGGCGGTGAAGGTGGCGCTGCTGGACGAGAACGGCAAACAGGTCGAAGCACGCGTTCCGGCGATCTCCGAGACCATGACCGCGAAATTCGGTGAATTGGCCCCCGGCGCCTACTACGTGCAGGTCAGCGGCACCGCGGTGGGTGCTCCGGTGGTGCCGGTGACCTCGGCGGTGCTCGTCGCGGATTGCCGGGACGTCTGACCGGGAGGACGATTGTCCGGTCACGGAGGAGGCGCGATGACCACGATCAAGCCAACACCGGTAGTGCCCCATCCGGGTGCCGCGCGCGCCCGGCCGAAGGGGTCCTACTTCCTGTCGCTCTTCCGGACCACCGATCCCAAGCAGATCGGGATCATGTACCTGACCACGTCGTTCGTGTTCTTCCTGATCGGCGGCCTGATGGCGCTGCTGATGCGCGCCGAGCTGGGCCGGCCGGGACTGCAGTTCCTGTCGAACGAGCAGTACAACCAGCTGTTCACCATGCACGGCACGATCATGCTGCTGCTGTACGCGACGCCGATCCTGTTCGGGTTCGCGAACTTCATCCTGCCGCTGCAGATCGGCTCGCCGGACGTCGCGTTCCCGCGCCTGAACGCCTTCTCGTACTGGCTGTACCTGTTCGGCGGCATCATCGTGGTGCTCGGGTTCGTCACGCCCGGTGGCGCGGCGGACTTCGGCTGGTTCGCCTACACGCCGCTGTCCTCGGCCGTGCACTCGCCGGGCGTCGGCGCGGACATGTGGATCATGGGTCTGGCGGTGTCCGGCCTGGGCACGATCCTCGGCGCGGTCAACATGACCACGACCGTGGTGTGCCTGCGGGCGCCGGGCATGACGATGTTCCGGATGCCGATCTTCACCTGGAACATCCTGGTGACGTCCGTGCTGATCCTGCTGGCGTTCCCGATCCTCACCGCGGCGCTGATGGGCCTGGCCGCCGACCGCCACCTCGGCGCGCACGTGTTCGACCCGGCCAACGGCGGCGTCATCCTGTGGCAGCACCTGTTCTGGTTCTTCGGCCACCCCGAGGTCTACATCGTCGCGCTGCCGTTCTTCGGGATCGTGACCGAGATCTTCCCGGTGTTCAGCCGCAAACCGCTGTTCGGCTACAAGGGCCTGGTGTTCGCGACGCTGGCCATCGCGATGCTGTCCGTGGCCGTGTGGGCGCACCACATGTACGCCACCGGTGCGGTGCTGCTGCCGTTCTTCGCGCTGATGACGTTCCTCATCGCGGTGCCGACCGGCATCAAGTTCTTCAACTGGGCGGGCACGATGTGGAAGGGGCAGCTGACGTTCGAGTCGCCGATGCTGTTCGGCATCGGGTTCCTCATCACGTTCCTGTTCGGCGGGCTGACCGGCGTGCTGCTGGCCTCACCGCCGATCGACTTCCACGTGTCCGACACGTACTTCGTGGTGGCGCACTTCCACTACGTGCTGTTCGGCACCATCGTGTTCGCCACCTACGCGGGCATCTACTTCTGGTTCCCGAAGATGACCGGGCGGATGCTCAACGAGTCGCTGGGCAAGCTGCACTTCTGGACGACGTTCCTCGGCTTCCACGGCACGTTCCTGGTGCAGCACTGGCTGGGCAACGAGGGCATGCCGCGCCGGTACGCCGACTACCTGCCGTCCGACGGTTTCACGTTCCTCAACACGTTCTCGACCATCAGCTCGTTCGTGCTCGGCGCGTCCGTGCTGCCGTTCGTGTGGAACGTCTTCCGCTCCTACCGCTACGGCGACCCGGCCCCGCAGGACGACCCGTGGGGCTACGGCAACTCGCTGGAGTGGGCCACGACCTCACCGCCGCCGCGGCACAACTTCACGGAGCTGCCGCGCATCCGTTCGGAGCGGCCCGCGTTCGAGCTGCACTACCCGCACATGGTCGAGCGGATGCGGGAGGAGGCGCACTTCTCGCTGACCCACCCGGGAAAGCACCGGGTGGGCCAGGACGAGGTGACCGAGAAGACGCTCGCCTCCACCCACCGCGAGGACGAGACCGGCTGATCAGCGCCGGCCGGGCAGCAGACCGGCCTCCAGGACGGCCTTGCCCAGCGGTGCGCCGAGCTCGACGTACCGCTGCCGTTCCGCGTCACCGAGCACGTCGTAGGCGGGCGCGTTCATGCGGTCGGTGTTGTCCTCGACGCGCTGGCGCAGCTCACGCCCCGCGTCGGTGAGCGCCTGCTCGGCCGTGACGAGCCCGCGCTCCCGCAGGACCTCCGCGGTCTGCGCCCACTGCTCCTGCGACCAGCCGCGGGTCTTGCGCAACGCCTCCCCCGACACCTCCCCCGACGCCGCGTGCAGCACCAGCGCCTCCAGACCCGTGAGCCCCTCCTGCAGCAGCGCCGCGAGGTGTCCGTCACCGCGGAACTCGCGCAACAACGTCTGCGCGTGCCACAGCTGCAACAACGTGTCCTCCGGCCACGGCAGGCTCGCGTGCGCCGCGAACAACGTGCGCCCGAACGGCATCTCCGCCGACCGCTCGGCAGCCCGCCGGGCCAGCGCGGTGATCTCCGTGAGGTCCTCCGGCAGCACCGGCCGCAACGCCTCCTCCACGGCCTCCGTGCGCAGCTCGATCATCCGCGCCGGCGTGACCTTCTCCCACACCGCCGGGACGCAGGCCCGCACGAGCTCGGGGTTGAAGTTGTAGAAGGTGGCGATCACGACCTCGGCCGGCACGGGCCCGAGCGCCGCGGCCCGCGACGCGAAGTACCCGCCGGGCCGGTCGAGCCCGGCCTCGGTGTACCGCCGGGCCGCCTGGGGGGCGAAGTAGATCATCGCGTGCACGGCTTCGAGCGAGCGCCAGAGGTTCCTGATCATCCTCTCAACCTAGCCGCACGACGTGGAATTCCGGCGGGTGAGTTCGCGCTCACCGGGCGGGGGTGGACGTGGCCCAGTGGGGGCTGGGCCGGTCGGGGCGGGGCCGGTCGAGGCGGGGCCGGTCGAGGCGGGGCCGGTCGAGGCGGGGCCGCTCCGCTGGCCCGCTCGGCTGGCCCGCTCGGCTGGCCCGCTCGGCTGGCCCGCTCGGCTGGCCCGCTCGGCTGGGCCGGTCGGCTGGCCAGCGGCCGCCTAGCGGTGCCCAGTCGGCAGCGCACCGGCAACCCGGCAGCTGCCCTGCGGCCGTCCGAAATTGTCAGACCCCTCTGCCAAGCTCAGCGACGTGGACCTCAAGACCTTCTGGCAGCTGATCGCCGACGCCCGCGCCGACGTGCCCGACCCGTCCGACTGCTGCGCCGTGGTCGCCGCCGCCAAGACCCGCCTGGCCGCACTCCCGCCCGCCGAGATCGTGTCGGCGCAGCAGGCGCTGTGGGACGTGATGGCCTTGTCGTACCGGAACCCCCTGTGGGCCGCGGCCTACGTGATCAACGGCGGCTGTTCCGACGACGGCTTCGACTACTTCCGCGGCTGGCTGCTCACCCAGGGCGAGGACGTCTACCACGCCGCCGCCACCTCCCCGGAGACCTTGGCCGACCTGCCCGCCGTGGTCACGGCCGCCGGGTCGGGCGACGAGTTCGAGTGCGAGGGCGCCCTGAGCATCGCCTGGGACGCCCACCTCACCGCCACCGGCATGCGCCTGCCGCAGGACGCGTTCACGATCCGCTACCCGGAGCTCGACCCCGCCTGGTCGTTCGACTTCGACGACGAGGCCGAGATCGCCCACCGCCTACCCCGCCTGGCGGCCCTCTACGGCTACTGACGACTGCTGAGCTCGCTGCGGGGTGCAGCGCCGACGATCAGGCGCCCGCGCGGACACCACGAGGTGCACGACCTCGGCGCGCGCAGGCTCGGCGCGCGGGCTCGGCCCGCGCGGGCATGGCGGCCGACTGGCCGGGACGGACAGGCTCGAACCCGGTCGGCTGGCCTCAGCACCCCGGCTGGGCAGTCCGCGAAGCGCGACCGGTTCGGCTTCGACGGCCCGCCACGGCACCAACCCGGCCCACCACGGCACCACCCCGGCTCGGCGGCTCGGCGACTCAGCGGCCCGCCGCGTACCACGGCTTCGAGCAGCCCGCCGCAGCGTGCCGCGCACGGCGTCGGTCTCGGCGGACACAGCAGTGCCGCCGAGGCTCAGGTGGACTGCGTCCTGCCGCCGATGCCGCACGCGATCACGTGCAGCATCGACGGCGGACCGTTCAGCGGCGGCGGCGGGAGGTCAGGTAGTCGCTGACCACCGCGGCGCCCAGGCCGTCCTCGTCGGCGGACACCACGCGGCCGCCGCCGCGGCGGGCCACGATGTCCACGAAGGCGGCCAAGCGGGGGTCGTCGCCCAGTTTGAAGACCGAGATCGTGGCGCCCAGGCGGGCCAGGGAGTCGACCTCGTTCAGGGTCTTCGTGAGGGTGCGGGGCAGGGGCGGGTAGTTGAACTCCGCGTCGCCCTCGGGTTCGAGGTGGGCGGTGGGTTCGCCGTCGGTCACCACCAGGACCACCGGCTGGGCGTCGGGGTGGCGGCGGACGTGGCGGCCCGCGAGCAGCAGGGCGTGGTGCAGGTTGGTGCCCTGTTCCCACACGCCTTCCAGCGCCGTGAGCTGGCCGATGTCGACGGCCTCCGCGTAGCGGCCGAACGTGACGAGCTGCAGGGCGTCCGTGCGGAAGCGGGTCTGGATCAGGTGGTGCAGGGCCAGTGCCGTGCGCTTCATCGGCACCCAGCGGCCGTCCTGCACCATCGACCAGGACGTGTCCACGCACAACGCGACCGCGGCACGGGAGCGGTGCTCGGTCTCAGCGACCTCCAGGTCCACCACGTCCAGCTTCATGGAGCCGGAGCGCAGCACGGAGTTGCGCAGCGTGCGCGGCACGTCCCACGGTTCGGTGTCGCCGAACTGCCACGGGCGGGTCGAGCCGATCAGCTCGCCCGCGGCGCCGGCGGACACCGTCTCGCGGGAGCCCTGGGAGGAGCGCAGCTGGTCGACGACGCCGCGCAGGGCGGTCTCGCCGAGGCGGCGCAGCGCCTTCGGGGTGAGCCGCAGGGAGCCGTCCGGGGCGCGTTCGAGGATGTTCTGCTGACGCAGGGCCTTCTCCAGCTCGGCGAGCCGGCGGGCGTCGACGGAGGCCTCGGGGCCCAGCTGGCGTTCCAGCGCCTCCAGGTCGATGTCCTCCAGGCGGGCGCCGGGGTAGGACTGGGCCAGCTGCTCGGCCAGCGCGTCCAGCTCGGCCAGGTCCGCCATCGCCTGCGCGCCCTCGCCGAGGCCGAGCGGGTCCTGGCCGCGGAACCGGGCGGAGGACGTCCAGTCCTCACCGGGGCGCAGGCGTTGCAGCAGCGAGTCCAGGGTGGACAGTTGCGAGCCGATGCCGCCGAAGGCCTGCTGGGACAACGCGGACAGCTCGGCGCGCTGCTCGTCGGTCATCGAGTTCATCATGCGCTGCGCGGCGGCGGACCGGGCGGCCAGCGCGTCGACCAGCTCGTCGACGGTGCGCGGGTTCTCCGGGAAGAAGTCGCCGTGCTTGCGCATGAACTCGTCGAACAGCCGTGGCGTGTCCGGTGAGCTCGCGGCGTGCGCGGTCAGCAGCTCGTTCAGGTCGCGCAACATGCGCTGGATGCGGCGCACGTCCTCGGAGTCGACGTTGGACAGCGCCTCCTTCATGCCGCGGAAGCGCTGGTCCAGCAGCTCGCGGCCGAGCAGGTCGCGGATCTGCTCGAACGCCTCGCGCGCCTCCTGGGAGCGCCAGTCGTAGTTCGACAGCTCCTGCACGGCCGCGGCGGTGCCCTGCGGCAGCGCGTCGAGCTGGGCCTCGCGGAACCGGGCGTCGTCGGACGGGTCGGGGAACAACGCCCGCCGCTCCGCCTCCAGCGCCTCGTCCAGCAGCCGCCGGACCTCCTGCAGCGTGCCGTCCAGCCGGTGCCGGCGCTGGATCGACGACCGCCGCTGCCACAGCCGCGACGTCATGTCGTCCAGGCCGCGGGTGCCGTCGACGCCGCGCCGCAGCAGCTCGCGCAGGGCGGCGTTGGGCGAGGCGCCCTCCATGATCTCGCGGCCGAGCTCGTCCACGGCCGCGCGCAGGTCCACGGGCGGCGCCAGCGGGTCCGCGCCGCCGCCCCAGCGTCCGTAGCGGTACCTCATCCGTACACCGAACGGTCGTCGTCGGAGGACGTGTCCTTGGACAGGTGCCGCGTCAGGTAGAGCGACTCGAGCGCCAGCTCCACGGCCGAGGCGATGCGGCCGGGCGGGTCCTTCGGGCCGGCGCCCAGCCGGGCGGCCACCTCGTGCAGCACCGGCAGCTCGGGCAGCGCCGCCAGCAGGTCGCCGGCATGCACGCGGTCGCCGGTGGCCACCGGGTGCCCGTCGGACACGGCCTCGGCCAGCGTCCGCAGGTTCAGCCCGGCCAGCCGGGCCCGCGCGGTGTCGGCGATCGAGCGGCGCAGCAGGTGGACCAGGACCTCGTCCTCCCGGCCCTCCTCCCCCGCCTCGAACTCCAGCTTGCCGCGCAGCACGTCCGGCACCGACTCCAGGTCGATCGGCCGGGCGATGGCCGGGGTCTCGCCGATCAGCGCGGACCGGCGCAGCGCGGAGGCCGCCACGGTCTCCGCCGCCGCGATGGCGAACCGCGCCGACACGCCGGAGCGCTGGTCGATCGACGACGACTCGCGCAGGTGCCGCACGAACCGGGCGATGATCTCCAGCAGGTGGTCGCCCACCTCGGCGACCAGCTCAGCCTCCTGGCGGACCATGTCGACCTCGGCGTCGACCTCCAGCGGGTAGTGCGTGCGCACCTCGGCGCCGAAGCGGTCCTTCAGCGGCGTGATGATGCGGCCGCGGTTGGTGTAGTCCTCCGGGTTCGCGGTGGCCACGAGCAGCACGTCCAGCGGCAGCCGCAGCGTGTAGCCGCGGACCTGGATGTCGCGCTCCTCCATGACGTTCAGCAGCGCGACCTGGATGCGTTCGGCCAGGTCGGGCAGCTCGTTGATGGCGATGATGCCGCGGTGGGCGCGCGGCAGCAGGCCGTAGTGGATCGTCTCCGGGTCGCCGAGCGACCGGCCCTCGGCCACCTTCACCGGGTCGACGTCGCCGACCAGGTCACCGACCGAGGTGTCCGGCGTGGCGAGCTTCTCCGCGTACCGCTCGTCGCGGTGCCGCCACACCACCGGCAGGTCGTCACCGAGCTCGGCGGCCCGGCGGCGCGACTCCGGCGTGATCGGGTCGAGCGGGTGCTCGCCCAGCTCGGAGCCCTCGATCACGGGCGTCCACTCGTCCAGCAGCGACACGATCGTGCGCAGCAGGCGGGTCTTGCCCTGGCCGCGCTCGCCGAGCAGGACGACGTCGTGCCCGGCGAGCAGCGCCCGCTCCAGCTGCGGGAGCACCGTGCGGTCGAACCCGACGATGCCGGGCCACGGGTTGCGCCCCTCGCGCAGGGCGGCGAGCAGGTTCTCGCGGATCTCGGTCTTGACGCCGCGCGGCCGGTGCCCGGCGGCGCGCAGCTCGCCCGCCGTGCGGGCCTGGTTCTGGGTCACCCCGATGACGCTACGCAGCCCCACCGACAATTTCGACGTGGAGCGACTCCAGCCCCCTGCCGCACCGCCGCCTCCACGGCGTTGCGGGGGATGCGCGCCGGCGCCGGGTCGTGCGCCAGGGCTCCGTTGGAGCACAAGGAACCGCGCTGAACACCCATCCCTCGTCCGGCTTCGGCAGGACCACCGGCTCGGCCCCGTGACCGGGGTGCGGTAAGCCCTGGGCGAACGCGACGGCCCGCAGCACGGTCCTGCGCGCGACTCCGCTGTTTTCCGAATCCTCCGGGTCCACGGCGCCGTCGTGCAGGAGAATGCGGGGCGCTATGAGCAACTGTGTCGATTTCAAGTGGGCCCCGTCCCCCGCCGACTGGCGGGCGAGCCTGCGCACGATGGTGCCGATGTTCCGGTGGGCGCCGTGGTTCGCGGTCGCGCTCGGCGGCTTCTCGCTGGTCCTGCTGTTCTTCTACGACGGGCTGGTGCCGGCCGCGGTCTTCGGCCTGGTGTGCGCGCTGGTGATCGGGTTCATGGAGCCGGTCGCGGTGTGGTGGCGGTTCTCGTCGGACGAGATGATCAGCAGGACCGTGGTGGGCAGCGCCGACGACCAGTCGTTCCGGATGGCCGTGGGCACCGCCGTGCGCGAGGAGCTCGACTGGGCGGAGCTGCCCGGCTGGACCGAGACGCGGCAGGGGTTCGTGCTGGAGACGCTCGACGAGGGGTCGGCGTCGCTGTCGGTGCCGCACCGGGCGTTCGCGTCCACGCAGGACGCCCAGTCGTTCCGCGACCTGCTCGAACAGCACATCGGACCCGCGAACTAGCCGAACCCGATCCGAGACCGGCTGCAGCGGACGGCGCCGGGCCACGTAATCTCGTCGCGTGTCCTGTGCAAGTGCCACGCTGGTCGTGTGGACGTCGGGATGGCTGCACGGTCTGGCCGCCGCCGACGACGTCCTCGACGCCCTGCACACGTGGGCCGAGCAGCACGAGGTGGTGGCCGACGACGACGGCACCGCCACGGCGCTCGACCTCCCCGGTCCCGACGAGGCCCCCGTGGGCCCCGCCCTGCTGCTGGCCTCCCTGCGGCGCGCGGGTGCGACCTCGGCGCGGCTCGTGCTGCCGGTGCCCGGTGACGTGCGCGGCCTGGGCGGCAAGGGGCCCCTCGCGATGTGCGCGCTGCGTTCCGGTGAGGCGCTCGTGATCCCGTCCGTGCACGTCGGGCTGGTGCCGAAGATCGTCGCGGACGGCGTGATGCGCTGGACGGTGTTCGACCTGCCCTCCTCCACGGGCCTGGAGCACATCCCGATCGGCGAGGCCGAGCAGGGGCTGGGCACGGCGCTGCGCGAGGCGACGGCGGCGCTGGCCGCGCTGGACGTCGCGAAGCACCGGCCGAACGTGCGCGAGGAGATCGCGGACCTGTCCGCCGCGAACTCCGCGCTGCCGTGGCCGGACGCGATGCCGCCGCGCTCGTTGCGGGTGCTGCAACGGGCCGCCGAAGTCGACGCGATCGTGTCGGTGGCCCGCTCGGACTCACCCGGTGGCGCGGTGTCGGCGTCGGCGATGACCGCGCGGACCGAGGCGTTGCGGCCGGTGTCCGAAGCGGTGCGGCGCGCGCGGTGCGCTGCCGTGGACGAAGCGGTGCGCGTGCTGGCCGACTCGGGCGCCGGGCGGCACTGACCCCGTTCTCCGTGTCTGCCCCCGCCACCGGTGCGAGGATGCGACGGGGGCGATGCGGGTGAACGCAGCACGACGAGTCGTGATCATCGCGTACAACGACGCGCAGATCCTCGACGTGGCGTGCCCGAGCGGCACGTTCGAGATCGCGAACGGCCACGGGGCCGCGCCGCCGTACCGGATCGAGCTGGCCACGGTGACGGGGCGGGACGTGCGCAGCTCGTCGGGGATCGCGCTGACCGGCGCACGGCGGCTGGCCTCGGTGACCGGGCGGATCGACACGATGCTGGTCGTCGGCGGGCACGGGACCCGCGACGCGATGGCCGACGACGGGATGCTGACGCAGGTGCGGCGCCTCGCACGGCACAGCCGGCGGGTCGCGTCGGTGTGCACCGGCGCGTTCGTGCTGGCCGCGGCCGGGCTGCTGGACGGCAGGAAGGTGACCACGCACTGGGCGTACGGCGACATCCTGGTCGAGCACTTCCCGCAGGTCACGGTGGACCTGGCACCGCTCTACGTCCAGGACGGCAACGTCTACACCTCCGCCGGGGTCACCAGCGCGCTGGACCTGACGCTCGCGCTGGTCGAGGACGACAACGGCCCCACCGTCGCCCGCCGGGTCGCCCGCGAACTGGTGACCTACCTCCAGCGCCCGGCCGACCAGGCGCAGCTCAGCATGTTCCTCGCCGCGCCCCCGCCGGGCGACCGGCTGGTGCGCGACCTGCTCGGGCACATCGCCGCGCACCCCGGGGAGGACCTGAGCCCGGCCGCGCTCGCGGCACGGGCCCAGATCAGCACACGGCACCTCACCAGGCTGTTCGCCACCCACGTCGGCACCACCCCCGCCCGCGCCGTGCGGGCCGCCCGCACCGAGGCCGCCGCCCACCTGGTGCGGGGCAGCGACCTGTCGCTGGCCGCGGTCGCGCGCCGGTGCGGGTTCGGGTCGGCGGAGGTGCTGCGGCAGGCGTTCCTCGACCACTACGGGATGACCGGGGACAGGATTCGCAGGATCGCGGACATGCCCGGCCCGCTCGACCGTGGTTCTCCCCAGACTCCTGAGCACGGAACCACGTGAGATCGAGGGGGAAACACCATGCTCGACAGGAAAGCGGCGGCCGTGCTCGGGATGGCGCTGATCAGCCTGCTGGGAACGACGGTGGCGAGCGTCCCGGCGTCGGCGGCGCCGTGCCGCAAACCGGTGAGCTCCGTGTCGGTGCACGGCCGCACGATCCACCTGTGGGTGTGCGACAACGGCTGGCACGGTCAGATCACCGGTGGGGCCACGGGTGACCCGGTCTGGCTGGACAGCGCCCGCAACACGGTGACGGGCTACCGGACCATCCCGTCCGGCGCCACGTCGGTGAACACCGGCACGGTCGGGCAGTACGGCGGACCGTGGCGGGCCTGCGGGCGCGCGTTCAACCGCCCGGAGATCGTCTGCACCGCACGCAACTGAACCGGGTCTCCGGCCGGTCCGAGGAGGGCCGGCCGGAGACCGGCACTACTGGGCCTTGACGGGCCTTTTTGCCGACTCGCAGCACAACGGCGCGCACGGGGCACCGTTCACCGTGCAGCCGGCTGAGGTGAACGACGACAGCTTGCGCACGGGAGCACCGGAGGTGTGCTCGGCCACCAGCTCCACGACGAGCTCGGCGAAGCGAGGGTCGGCGTTCGGGGTCGCCGCGCGGGCGAACTCCACGCCGAGCTCGGCGGCGCGGTCACGGGCCTCGGTGTCGAGGTCCCACACCACTTCGAGGTGGTCGGACACGAACCCGATCGGGCACACCACGACGCCGGTGACGCCCTTGGCGTGCAACGCGTCGATGTGGTCGACGATGTCGGGCTCCAGCCACGGGATCTGCGGCGGGCCGGACCGCGACTGCCACACCACGTCGTACTCGGTGACGCCCAGCTCGGCCGCGACCAGCCGGGACGCCTCGACGACCTGGCGGGAGTAGCGGTAACCGCCCTCGGACGGCGGACCGGCGGCCTTGTCGGCGGACACCGGCACCGAGTGCGCGGTGAAGACGAGCCGGTACGGGCCGGTCAGCGACTCGGCGGCCGCGCGGACGCCGTCGGCGAAGGCGGAGATGAAGAGCGGGTGGTCGAAGAACTGGCGCAGCTTCACCAGTTCGGGGCCGTCCGGCACGGCCGCCAGTGCCCGCACGATGTCCTCGTCGTACTGGCGGCACGCGGAGTAGCCGCCGTACGCGCTCGTCGGGAACACCAGCGCCCGCTGGACGCCGTCGGCCTTCATCTGCGCGACGGTGTCCTCGACCATCGGGTGCCAGTTGCGGTTGCCGAAGTAGATCGGCAGCTCGAAACCGGTGGCGCGCACGGCGTCGATCGCGTCGAGGTTCAGGCGGTTGATCGGTGACACGCCGCCGAAGTGCTGGTAGTGGGCCTCGACCTCGTCCAGCCGCTCCGGCGGCACGCCACGTCCGCGCACCACGTTCTCCAGGAAGGGACGGACGTCCTCAGGACCTTCCGGTCCGCCGAAGGAAAGCCAGAGCAGCGCATCGAAACTCACCGCTCCATCCAATCAGACGCCCGAACCCCCCACACGACGAGCAGCTGTGACGTCAGAGGCCGAGGAAGTGCACGCCGCCGTCGACGAACACCATCGAGCCAGTGGTGGCCGGGAACCAGTCGGACAGCAGGCCGCAGACCGACTTCGCGACGGGCGTCGGGTCGTCGACGTCCCACGACAGCGGCGCCTTCTCGCCCCACATCTTCTCCAGCTCGCCGAAGCCCGGGATGGACTTGGCGGCCATGGTGCGGACCGGGCCGGCGGAGATCAGGTTCACGCGGATGCCGTCCGGGCCGAGGTCGCGCGCCATGTAGCGGTTGATCGACTCGAACGCCGCCTTCGCCGCGCCCATCCAGTTGTAGGCGGGCCACGCCTGGCGGGCGTCGAAGTCGAGGCCGACGACCGACGAGCCGTGCGACAGCATCGGGCGCACGGCCTGCACCAGCGCCTTGTAGGAGTACGCCGAGACGTGCATCGCGACGGAGACGTCCTCCCACGGCGCGTCCATGAACGGCGCGCCGAGGCAGCTCTGCGGGGCGAACCCGATGGCGTGCACGACGCCGTCGAGGCCGTCGACGTGCTCACCGACGCGCTCGGCCAGCGTGTCGAGGTGCTCCTGGTTCTGCACGTCCAGCTCCACGACGGGCGCGGGCTTGGGCAGGCGCTGGGCGATGCGCTGCACGAGGCTCATCCGGCCGAACCCGGTCAGCACGACCTCGGCGCCCTGCTCCTGGGCGACGCGTGCGACGTGGAAGGCGATCGACGCGTCGGTGATCACACCGGTGATCAGCAGTCGCTTGCCTTCGAGCAGTCCGGTCACTTGATCCAACCCTTTCGCAGAAAGAAGAGAACGAAGAACGTCAGTGGCCCATGCCGAGGCCGCCGTCGACCGGCAGCACGGCACCGTTGATGTAGCCGGACTCGTTCGCGGCGAGGAACGTCACCGCGCGGGCGATCTCGTCGACGGCGCCGTAGCGACCGGCCGGGATCTGCTTGAGCGCCGCCTCGCGCACCGCCTCGGGCAGCTCGGCGGTCATGTCGGTGGTGATGAAGCCGGGGGCGATGACGTTCGCGGTGATGTTGCGCGAACCGAGCTCCAGCGCGATCGAGCGCGCCATGCCCACCATGCCCGCCTTGGACGCGGCGTAGTTGACCTGGCCCGCGCCGCCGGTGAGGCCCACGACCGACGAGATGAAGACGATGCGGCCGAACTTCTTGCGCAGCATGCCGCGCGAGGCGCGCTGGGCGAAGCGGAACGCGCCGGTGAGGTTGGCGTCGACGACGCTGGTGAACTGCTCCTCGCTCATGCGCAGCAACAGCGTGTCCTGGGTGATGCCGGCGTTGCAGACGAGCACCTCGACCGGACCGTGGGCGGCCTCGACCTCGGAGAACGCCGCGTCGATCTCCTCGGCGTTGGTCACGTCGCACTTCACGCCGAGCAGACCCTCGGGTGCGCCGGAGCCGCGGTGCGTGACGGCGACCTTGTCGCCCTGCGCCGCGAACGCCTGCGCGATGGCGAGGCCGATGCCGCGATTGCCCCCGGTGACCAGAACGGACCGACTCACTAGCTCTCCCTGCAATCGCCGCTGGTTGACCGGCTGAGGTTATCGGCTACCCGCAGGTAGCCCGGCATCGGCGGTTGAACCTCACACCACGGCGGGGCCGATCGGGGGCATGATCAGGTGATGCGGGCCTTCCTCGACCAACTGCGCCGCCACGTCGAGGGCGACGTGCTCGACGACCCGGCGAGCCGCGCCCTGTACTCGGCCGACGCGTCGAACTACCGCCACGTGCCGCGGGTGGTGGTCCGTCCGCGGACGACGGACGCCGTGGTCGCGGCCGTCGGGATCGCCGCGGAGCACTGCGTCCCGATCACCAGCCGCGGCGCGGGGACCTCGGTCGCGGGCAACGCCTGCGGAACCGGCCTGGTGATCGACTTCAGCCGCTACCTGAACGCCTTCGAGATCTCCGGCGACCGGGCGTTCGCGCAGCCGGGCGCGGTGCTCGACAAGATCAACGCGAGCGCCGGCGACCACCTGTTCGGCCCCGACCCGTCCACGCACTCGCGCTGCACGATCGGCGGGATGATCGGCAACAACGCCTGCGGCGCGCATTCGGTGAAGTGGGGCAAGACCAGCGAGAACGTCCTGGACCTCGACGTGCTGACCGTCGACGGCCGCCGGTTCCGCAGCACGGACCCGCCCGCGCTCGCGCTGCCGTCGCACGACCCGGCGTGGTTCCCGCGGCTCAGCCGCCGGGTCAGCGGGTACGCGCTGGACGCGCCGACGCTCACCGGCCAGCTCGTCGGCACGGAGGGCACCTGCGTGGTGCTGCTCGGTGCGGAACTCAAGCTGGTCCGCCGCCCGGAGCGCCGGGTCCTCGTCGTGCTCGGCTTCGCGGACACCTACGAGGCCGCCGACCAGGTCACGCAGATCGAGGACGCGCTCGCGGTCGAGGGCCTGAACGAGGCACTGGTGAACAGCGTCCGCACCCGCCCCGACCTGCCGGAAGGCCGCAGCTGGCTGTTCGTCGAGGTCGAGGACCACCCCGAACGGGTCGCCGCGCTCACGAGGAGCTCGATGGTCGTCCACGACCCGGCGCACCAGCGGGCGCTGTGGCGCATCCGCGAGGACGGCGCCGGTCTCGCCACCCGCATGGCCGACGGCAGCGAGGCCTGGTCGGGCTGGGAGGACTCGGCCGTCCCGCCGGAACGCCTCGGCGCCTACCTGCGCGACCTCGACGCGTTGCTGACCGGGTACGGGCGGCGCGGCACCACCTACGGCCACTACGGCGAGGGCTGCATCCACGTCCGCATCGACTTCGACCTGGCCCGCGGCTACCGCGAGTTCCTCCAGGACGCCGCGGACCTGGTCGTGAGCCACGGCGGCAGCCTGTCCGGCGAGCACGGCGACGGCCAGGCCCGCTCCGAGCTGCTCTCCCGCATGTACCCGCCGGCGGCGATCCGGGCGTTCCAGGAGTTCAAGCACGCCTTCGACCCCGGCAACCTGCTCAACCCCGGCCGGATCGTGGAGCCGCTGAAGCTCGACGACGACCTGCGCGTCCTCGTCGCTCCCCCGCGCATCCCGACGCGCGCGGAGTTCGCGAGCGACACCCGCCGCTGCGTCGGCGTGGGCAAGTGCCTGAACACCAAGGGCGGCGTGATGTGCCCGAGCTACCGCGTCACCAAGGAGGAGAAGCACTCCACGCGCGGCCGCGCGCACCTGCTGTTCGAGATGCTCAACGGTGACGTGGTCAAGGGCGGCTGGCGGTCGCCGGAGGTGGCCGAGGCGCTGGACCTCTGCCTGGGCTGCAAGGGCTGCAAGCGCGACTGCCCGGTCGACGTCGACATGGCGAGCTACAAGGCGGAGTTCCTGCACGAGCACTACAGGGGCCGCCCGCGCCCGCGGTCGCACTACGCGATGGGCTGGTTGCCGACGTGGCTGCGGTACGGGCTGGTCAACCGGTTCACGGCGCGGTTCGGCCGGTTCGCGGGCCTCACCCCGGAACGCGAGCTGCCCACGCCCACCACTCCCCTGCTGCGCAGGCTGCGCCCGCTCGGCGAGGGCGAGCCGGCGCTGCTGTTCCCCGACACGTTCACGAACTTCTTCGAGCCGGACATCGGCATCGACGCCGCGAACGTGCTGGCGCACCTGGGGAACCGGGTCGAGCTGCCGCCCTCGACCGTCTGCTGTGGACTGACCTGGCACTCGACCGGCCAGCTGCCGAAGGCCCGCAGGGTCGTCGAACGCACGGCACGCGCGCTGCACCCGTGGACGAGCCGCGGCGTCCCGGTGATCGGCCTGGAACCGAGCTGCACGGCGTTCCTCAAGGCCGAAGCCCCGAAGCTGTCGGACACCGAGGAGGTGCGCGCGCTCGCCGACGCCACCCGCACGTTCGCCGAGCACGTCGCACCGGCGCTGCCCGACCTGCCCGGCGACCGCGAGGCGGTCGTGCAGACCCACTGCCACCAGTACGCGGAGCTGGGTTTCGGACCGGACCGCACGGCGATGGAGAAGGCCGGGCTGCGACCGCGGGTCGTGGAGGGCTGCTGCGGACTGGCCGGCAACTTCGGCTTCGAGCAGGGCCACTACGACGTGTCGATCGCCTGCGCCGAACAGGACCTGCTGCCCGCGCTGCGCGCGAACGAGGACGCGCTGGTGCTCGCGGACGGCTTCAGCTGCCGCACCCAGATCCGGCACACGACCGACCGCGAGCCGGTCCACCTGGCCACCGCGCTCGCGACCCGGCTGGGGCTCCGAGCGCTTCTCCACGGTCACTGAAAAGCATCGACATGCCCGCGAAACGGCCATCCCGGGCGATACTGCTCCCATGCGGGTGCTGTTGGTCGAGGACGACGACGGTGTCGCCGACGCCCTGGTGGAGGCACTGCGGGCGAACGGCCACCGGCCTGCCCGCGTGCGCAGGGGGTCCGACGCGCTGATCGCGCACCGCGACGCGGACGTGGTGCTGCTCGACCTCGGCCTGCCCGATCAGGACGGCCTGGAGGTGCTGCGCAAGCTCCGCAGGATCGACCCGGTGCCGGTGCTGGTGCTGACCGCGCGCGGGGACGAGCGGACCGTGGTGCGCGGGTTGCGGCTGGGCGCGGACGACTACCTGGTCAAGCCGGTGCGGCTGGCCGAGCTGCTGGCCCGCATCGACGCGGTGGCGCGGCGCAGTGCGGCGCGGTCGCAGGAGCAGGGCGACCTGGTGCGGGTGTCCGATGTGGAGATCGACCTGCAGAGCCGCCAGGTCGTGGTCGGCGGGCGGGAGATCTCGTTGACCACCAAGGAGTTCGACGTGCTGGCGGTGCTCGCGCGGCGGCCGGGCACGGCGGTGAGCCGCCAGCAGCTGATGGACGAGGTGTGGGGCAACGCGTTCGTGGCGGTGTCGCGGACGCTGGACGTGCACCTCACGCAGCTGCGCGCCAAGCTCGACCGGCCGGGGCTGCTGCACACCATCCGCGGTTTCGGCTACCGGCTCGGTGAGTAGATGCGGCAACGGCTGCTGGTGGTGCTGCTGCTGTTCTCGCTGTCGGCGGTGACCGCGTTCGCCGTGCCGCTGCTGATGAGCACGGCCAGCGAGCGCACCCAGCGGTTCGTGATCGGCCGGACCGCCGACCTGGACCGGTTCGCGACCCTGCCGAACGACCTGGTGGTCGCGGAGGCGTTGCGCTACACCGAGGTCTACGGCGAGGAGGTCGTGGTCGTCGACGCCGCCGGGCGGCCGCTCGTCGAGTCCGGCATGGCGGTGGCCGACGTGTCCAGCCAGATCGACGCCGCGTTGCGCAACCAGCCGGCCGCGCCGGTGCGGACGGTGCTGCCCTGGAACGGCGGTGACGTGCTGTTCGCGCGACCGGTCGGCACCGGCACGAAGGTGGCGGGCGCGGTGGTGGTGCGCGCGTCCACCAGGGTGGCCGCGGCGGATGTCGCGCAGCGGTGGGCGCTGGTGCTCGCGGGGGCGTTGCTGGCGGCCTGCGCGTGCGTGTTGCTGGCGCTGGTCGTGGCGCGGTGGCTGTTGCGGCCGTTGAAGGAGCTCGACCGGGGTGTGCGGGCGGTCGCGGAGGGGCAGCGGCGCGCGCACGTCGCCGACACCGCGGGCCCGGCCGAGCTGCGGGCGTTGTCGGAGTCGTTCAACCGGATGTCCGACGCGGTGGCCGAGGCCGCCGACCAGCAGCGCCGGCTCATCGCGGACGCCTCGCACCAGCTGCGCAACCCGATGGCGGCGCTGCGGCTGCGGGTGGACATGCTGCCGGACAACGGTTCCCTGCTCACCGAGGTCGAGCGGCTGGAGTCGTTGCTGGACGGCCTGCTCGCGCTCGCGTCGGCCGAGAGCACCGCCACCGAACGGGCGGCGGGCGGGGTCGAGCCCGAGCTGGCCGACCTGCGGGCCGTGGCGCACGACCGGGTCGACGCGTGGCGGCCGGCGGCCGGGGCGGCGGGTGTGACGATCACCGTGGACGACCGCGCGCCGGGCCTGGTGCGGTGTGCCGTCTCGGACCTGGCGCAGGTGCTGGACGTGCTGCTGGACAACGCCATCAGGTACGGCGGCACCGAGGTGGCCGTGGTGTGCGACCGCGCGACTCTCACCGTGCGCGACAACGGTCCCGGTCTGTCCGAGGAGGACATCGAGCACGCGACCGAGCGGTTCTGGCGTGGTGGCGGCCCGCAGCGCGGCACCGGCCTCGGCCTGGCCATCGCCGAGCGCATCGTGACCGCCCACGGCGGGGAGCTGCGGCTGCACACCGACGGTGGCCTGGTCGCGACCGTGGAGCTGCCGAAGGAGCCGCTGCTGTGAAGCGCCGGACCCTCCTGCTGGGCGCGCTGGCCCTCACCGCGTGCGGGACGAGTGAGCCCAGCGGCACCATCCGCGTCGCGGGCGGCGAGCCCGGCGGGTTCTACAACGACTTCGCCGCCCTGCTGTCCCGCCTCGCCACCGGCTCGCTGACGATCACGCCGATCGAGACCGGCGGCAGCGCCGACAACCTGCGGCACCTGCGCGAGGGCACCGCCGACCTCGCGCTGACCCTGAGCGACAGCGCCCACCTGGAGCCCGGCCTGGTCGCGGTGGGCCGCGTCTACGAGAACTACCTCCAGCTCGTCGTGCTCGCCGACTCGCCGTACCGCAGCGCGGCCGACCTCGCCGGCCGGCCCGTGTCGCTGGGCGCCGCCGGGTCCGGCGCGGCGCTGCAGGGCGAACGGCTCGCGCTGGGCGTGCGGGAGGAGCACTACCCGCTGCGCAACGCCGTGGACGCGCTGAAGGCGGGCGAGATCGCGGCGCTGCTGTGGTCGGGCGGCGTGCCGACGCCGGAGCTCGACCGGGCGGAGGGGATCAGGCTGCTGCCGCTCGACGGGTTCCTGCCCCGGCTGCGGCAGAACCACGGCAAGGTCTACGAACGCGTGGACGTGCGCACCGGCGTCTACGACTCCCCCGTCGACATCCCGACGATCGGCACGCCGAACCTGCTGGTGTGCCGGCCCGACCTCGGCGCCGACCTCGCGGGGGCGGTGGTGCGGCTGCTGGTCGCGAACGCGGCGCGGCTGGTGCCGCAGCAGGCGCTCGGCACCCAGTACCTCGACGTGCGCAGTCTCATCGACACGGGCACGGTGCCGCTGCACGCCGGTGCCGCGGCGGAGTACCGGAGGATTCACGGATGATCATCACGATGGCGTCGGTCTCGCTGGACGGCTTCATGGAGGGACCCGGCCACGACATCAGCTGGCACCGGGTCGACGAGGAGCTGCACGGGCACTTCAACACCGAGCTGGCACGGATGAGCCGGTTCATCGACGGCCGCCGCAACCACGAGACGATGCTCGCGACGTGGCCGCACACCGGCGAGCACCCCGAGTGGCCGCCGTCGATGCACGAGTTCGGCCGGATCTGGCGGGAGATGCCCAAGATCGTGTACTCGCGGACGCTCGACACCACCGCGTGGAACACCGTGGTGCGGCGGGAGGTCGACCCGGACGAGATCAGGGCGCTGCCCGGGGACAGCATGGTCGGCGGCGCGCAGCTCGTGGGGTCGTTCTTCGAGCACGACCTGGTCGACGAGGTCCGCCTGTACGTCAACCCGGTCGCGCTCGGCGCGGGCACGCCGTTCTTCACACGGCCGAAGGCCCTGGCGCTCAAGAGCACCAGGGCCTTCGGGAACGGTGTGGTGGAGCTGGTCTACGGCCGGGGCTAGGGCAGTCTCTGGCCCAGCAGCAACGCCGCGGCGGCCGCGACCATCGCCGTCAGCGTGCCGAGCACCAGCCACGGCTTGGACGCGTCCGCCTGCTTCTTCTCGTAGCCGATCTGCTCGCCGAGCGTGTCGTACACCCGGCGCAGCTCCTCGGCGGAGGCGGCCTTGAAGAACTCGCCGCCGGAGATCTTCGCGATCTCCTTCATCGAGTCGTCGTCGACCGGCACGGCCTGCTGGCGGCCCTCGATGTCGACCACGCCGTCCTCGGTGCCGAACGAGATCGTGGAGATCGGGATACCGGCCTTCTTCGCGTCATCCGCCGCGTCGAACGCCTTGCGGGTGCCGACCGTCTCCTTGCCGTCCGTCATCAGCACGATGCGGGCCGGAGGGGGCCCCTCGGCGCCGCCGACGACCTTGCCGAACGAGTCGATGGACGCCATCGCGGCGACCAGCGCGTCACCGGTCGCGGTCGACTGGGCGAGCTTGAGCCCGTCGATCGACTGCGACACGGCCGCGCGGTCGGTGGTGGGCGCGACCAGCACCGTCGCCGAGCCCGCGAACGAGATCAGGCCCAGGTTGATGCCCGGCGTGAGGCCTTCGGCGAACGACTTGGCCGCCACCTGCGCGGCCTCCAGCCGGGACGGCTTCACGTCGGTGGCCTTCATCGACAGCGACACGTCGACCACGAGCATCACGGTCGCCCGGTTGCGCGGGACCCGCTGCTCCGACGTCGGCCCGGCCAGCGCGACGGTCAGCAGCGCGAGCGCCGCCAGCAGGAACGCCGCCGGGACGTGCCGCGACCAGCGTTCCCGCTTGGGCGCGACCTTCTCCAGCAGCTCCAGGTTCGTGAACCGCAGCACGCGCTTGCGGCGCATGCGCTGGGCGAGCACGTACCCGGCCGCGAGCACACCGACGGCGACGAGCAGCAGGAACCACCACGGGGCGACGAAGTTCGAAAAGCTCATGCGACACCCCCAGACCAACGGCGCTTGCGCGCCACCACGAAGCGGACCGTGTCCGCGATCCAGTCGGAGTCGGTCCGCAGCACCAGGTGCCCGGCGCCCGCGCGGCGCAGCCCGGCGGCGACCTCGGCCCGGTGCTCGGCAGCCGCGGCGTTGAACTCCTTGCGCAGCAACGCCGACGCGGTCACCTCGCGCTGCCGGCCGGTCTCCGGGTCGGACAGCACGATGGTGCCGACCTCGGGCAGGTCGACGTCGCGCGGGTCGACGACCTCGATGGCCACCAGCTCGTGCCGTGCCGACAGCGCGCGCAGCGGCCGTTGCCACTCCATGCCGCCGAGGAAGTCGGAGATCACCACGATCAGCCCGCGCCGGCGCGGCGGACGGCGCAGCTGCTCCAGCAACGCCGCCAGGTCGCCGCGGGTGCCCTCGCTCGCGCGCGGCGTCTCGGCGATCTTGCGGATCATGCCGCGGGCGTGCGCCAGGCCACCGCGCGCCGGGATGCGCACGTTCTCCGCACCCGTCGAGATCGCGGCGCCGATCCGGTTGCCGCCACCGCGGGTCAGGTGCGCGACGGCGGCGGTCGCGGCGATCGCCAGATCGCGCTTCTCGCAGGCCGCGGTGCCGAAGTCGAGCGACGGCGACAGGTCGACCGCCACCCACGTCTCCAGCTCGCGGTCGGCGACCGTCTCGCGGATGTGCGGCACGGTGGTGCGGGCGGTGACCGCCCAGTCCATCCGGCGCACGTCGTCACCGGGCTGGTAGGTCCGCGCCTCGCCCGGCTCGGTGCCCGGCCCCGGCACGAGACCGAGGTGGTTGCCCTGCAGCAGGCCGTCCAGGCGGCGCCGCACGTCGAGCTCCAGCATGCGCAGCGCGGCCTCCATGCGGCCGCCGTGCAGGACCGGGGGCGCCCACGAGGGGCGCTCGGCGGTGGCCTTGTCCTTGCTCACGGCCTACCAGCCGGAACCGGCTGCTGCGGACGCGCGGACACCTGCGGCAGCGGCACGATCTGCAGCACGCGGGTGATGATGTGGTCGATCGGCACGCCGTCGGCCAGCGCGTCGTAGGACAGCACGAGGCGGTGGCGCAGCACGTCCGGCACGACGTCCACGACGTCCTGCGGCAGCACGTAGTCACGGCCGCGCACGAGCGCGAGGCCACGGGCGGCGGCGATGATGCCCAGCGACGCACGCGGCGAGGCACCGTAGGCGACCCAGCCGGCGACGTCGGTCAGGCCGTGCTCGGCCGGTGCGCGAGTCGCGATCACCAGGCGCACCACGTAGTCGACCAGTGCGTGGTGGACGAAGACGCGCGACGCCACGCCCTGCAGGCGCACCAGCTCCTCCGGCGAGAGGACCTGGTTCGGCGTGGGCGCCTCGACACCCATGCGGTAGACGATCTCGCGCTCTTCCTCGGCCGTGGGGTACTCGACCTGGATCTTGAACAGGAACCGGTCGCGCTGCGCCTCCGGCAGCGGGTACACGCCCTCGTTCTCGATCGGGTTCTGCGTCGCCAGCACCAGGAACGGGTTCGGCATCGGGAAGGTCTTGCCGCCGATGGACACGTGCCGCTCGGCCATGACCTCCAGCATCGCCGACTGCACCTTGGCCGGCGCGCGGTTGATCTCGTCGGCCAGCACGAAGTTGGCAACCACGGGGCCGAGCTCGACGTCGAACGCCTCGCTGGACTGGCGGTAGATGCGGGTGCCGAGGATGTCGGCGGGCACCAGGTCGGGCGTGAACTGCACGCGGCTGAACGAGCCGCCGACCACGCGCGCGAACGTCTCGACGGCGAGCGTCTTCGCGACACCCGGCACACCTTCGAGCAGCAGGTGGCCCTTGGCCAGCAGACCCACGAGCATCCGCTCGACGAGCCGGTCCTGGCCGACGATGACCCGCTTCACCTCGAACACGGTGCGTTCGAGCAGCTGGGCGTCACGAGCCGGGGTGACGGGCGCCGGTGCGTTCGGCGTTGCCTCGGCGGCGGGCTCGGTCACGGTGCGGGCCTCCATGTGGAACAGGGTTTTCCGATCGTGAGCAGTCTTGCTCACGGGCTGTTCATTGGGTGTGAAGGGTGTCCAGGTCATCGGGTGTGTCGACGTCACGCGCCTCACCGGGCAAAGCGGACACTTCCACCGGCGCGAGCTTGCGCAACGTTCGGCGCAGCGGCTGGTCGCGCGGGTCCTCCGGCAGGACTTCGCGCAGCTCGGCGGCGTTCCAGAAGCCGATCAGCCACTGCACGCGGTCGTCGGCGAGCACGGCGTTGCCGCCCGCCGCGCGCAGCCTGGCGATCGTGCCGGCGGTGAGGCCGGGCTGGTCGACGGCGAGCACGGCGACCCACTCCTCGGTCACGTGCGCGAGACCGGCGGCGAGCCCGGCCAGCGGCCCTCCGCCGGGTGGGTCCTCCCGGGCCCAGACGACGCCGGGCCGGTCTTTCTCCGGCCCCACAACGACGACCCGCGCCGCGTCGTCCACAACGGACAGCACGTGGTCGAGCAGTGTGGCGTCCCGGTAGGACAGCGCGGCCTTGTCGACGCCGCCGAGCCGTTCGCCCGTGCCGCCGGTGAGGACGATCGCCGCGTACGTCACGCGCGCCTCGCGATGTGCGCGGCGACGCCGTCCAGGAACAACCGCAGGCCGAAGTCGAAGTCGGCCCCGATGTCGTCGCCGTGGGCCACGTCGAACGCGCCGGCCTCGATGACCTCGGTGAGCGCGGGCATGGCGCGCGGGTCGACTACCGCGCGCAGCGCCTGCCCGTACTGGTCGGGGTTGCTCTGGAAGCCCTGGGACGGCGTGGTGGTCAGCCGCGCCTCGCCCTGCACGAACGTCGACAGGCCCATCACGACGCCGACCTTCTCCCCCGGCTCCAGCGGTGTGCCCCCGAGGGCGGTGAGCGCGCTGTCGAGCCAGGCGAGGTTCCCCGGGCCGACCGGCGGGCCGCTGATCGGAATCCGCAGGAACCACGGGCGCCTGCGGATCGCCCGGAGCAGCGCCCGTGCCCAGACGCCGAGCCTGTCGCGCCACTCGCCGTCGGGCAGCGGCGGCGGGTCCTCCATCGCCGCGTCCCACATCAGCGCGAGCAGCTCGTCCTTGCTCTTCACGTGGCGGTAGAGCGCCATCGTCGCGTTGCCCATCTCCTGCGCGACGCGCGCCATGGACACGGCGGCCAGCCCTTCGGCGTCCGCGACCGCGATGGCGGCTCGCGTGATGTCGGCGGCGTCGATGGTCGGCTTCCGCCCCCTCTTCATGCCCCTAGTCAAACAGATGCGTACGCCATACGCTCATTCAGGTTTTGCCGCACAGCGGCCGCGGTGTCGCGAACGGCTCGCGCCGAGGCCGACCCGCTTCACGGTGAGGTCACCCGGTCGCCACGTCACCCCCGCCACTGTGCCAGCCTTGGCACCCGTGGAACTGTTCACGCTCGACGAGGCCCGTGCCGAGCTCACCCGCCTGCTGCCGGTGCTCGACGAGATCGTCCGGCTGCGCGCCGACGCGGCCGAGCTCGCGTCCGGCACCACGTCCCTGGGCGGTCTGCCGGAGTTCAAGGCGGCGCAGGCCCGGCTCGACGAGCTGATGGAGTCCGTGCAGCAGACCGGCGCCGAACTGAAGGGCTTCGCGCCGCTGCTGGTCGACTTCCCCTCGCAGCTCGACGGCGTGCCGGTGCTGCTGTGCTGGCTGGAGGGCGACCGGACGCTCGACTGGTACCACCGCGCCGACCTCGGGTTCGCCGGCCGCCGCCGACTCTGACCCCTGCTGGCCAGGGCATCTGCACGGGGGCTGCGTGGTGACCGGATCGGTCCGCAGTGCGGCCGGGTCGTGCCTGGTTCGGCCGTGGCGGTCCGACGAGGCTGGTGGCATGAAGCGCGCATTGATCGTCATCGACGTCCAGGAGTCGTTCCGCCGGCGTCCCAGCTGGGCCGAGGTGTCCAACCCCGGCGTCGTGGGCCAGGTGAACCGGCTGGTCGACCTCGCCCGCGACTCCGGCGACCTGGTGGTGTGGGTGCTGCACTCCGAACCGGGCAGCGGTGACGTGTTCGACCCGGCGCTGGGGCACGTGCGGCTGATGGACGGGCTGAAGCCGCTCGACGACGAGCCGCTGCTGACCAAGACCTCGCACAACGCGTTCACCACGACCAACCTGCAGCAGACGCTGACCGCGCGGGGTGTGCGGGAGCTGCTGGTCAGCGGCATCCGCACCGAGCAGTGCTGCGAGACGACCACGCGGGTCGGCTCGGACCTCGGGTTCGACATGACGTTCGTGACGGACGCGACCGCGACCACGCCGTTGCCGCACTGGCGCACCGGGGCGGTGCTCGGCGTGCAGGAGGTCATCGAGCGCACCGAGTACGTCCTGGCGGGCCGGTTCGCGCGGATCTCGGACGTCGCTACGCTGACCGGATCGTGACCAGAGTCGTCTTCCTGCTCGTACCGGGAGTGCACCTGCTCGACCTCGCGGGGCCGGCGCAGGTGTTCTCCAGCGCGGCCGACTTCGGTGCCGGCTACGCACTGTCGTACGTCGGCGACTCGGTGTCGGTGCCGAGCCACCAGGGCGTGCCGCTGGGGGCGTCGACCGAGCTGCCCTCGCTGGGGGCGGACGACCTCCTGGTCGTGCCGGGATGGCGGTCGTCGACGTTGGTGGGCACCGGAGCGTTGAGTGCGCGCGCTCTGGCGTGGGTGCGCGCGCACCACGACAGCGGCGGCATGGTGGCGAGTGTGTGTGCCGGAGCCGATGCGCTCGGCCGTGCCGGACTGCTCGACGGCCGTCGTTGCACCACCCACCACGAACTGCAGGACGAGCTCGAACGCCGCTACCCCGCCGCACGGGTCGTGCGCGACGTTCTGTACGTGGAGGACAGTCGGGTCGTGACGTCGGCCGGCATCGCGAGCGGCATCGACCTCGCGCTGCACCTTGTCGCCGTGCGCAACGGTCCTTCCGTGGCCGCCGCCGTCGCACGCACGATGGTGGTTTACGCGCGCAGGAACGGCGACGACCACCAGGCGAGCGTGCTGCTGCGGTACCGATCCCACGTCAACGAGACCGTGCACCGCATCCAGGACGTCATCGAGACGCGTCTCGCCGATCGCCTTTCGTTGGCAGAACTGGCATTGCTGGCCGGATGCAGCGAACGGACGGTCACGCGCCTGTTCGGCCGCGCGACCGGTATGACCCCGTTGAAGTATCAACAGGCGTTGCGCGTCGAACGCGCCGAACACCTCATCGGCAAGGGCGCCACCGTGGAGGTCGCCGCGCGTTCGGTCGGCTTCGAGGACGCCCGGATGTTGCGCCGCCTGCGTTCGCGCTGAGCCGCACGCGTGCGCCCCGCCGAGGGTCGACAACCCCGACCCACCTGGGCATAGTCTGCCGCCGTGACCACTCTCGCGAACCGCCCCAACACCGCGTTGCTCGTGATCGACGTGCAGAACGGCGTCGTGAACCACGCCCACGACCGCGACACGGTGGTGGGCAACGTGGCCACCCTCGTGGACAAGGCCCGCGCGGCCGGCATCGACGTGGTCTGGGTGCAGCACAGCAACCCCGAGCACATGCCGAAGGGCTCCGACGGCTGGCGGTTCGTCGCCGAGCTGGAGGTCGCCGACGGCGAACCGGTGGTGCACAAGGCCTACGCCGACTCGTTCGAGGCGACCGACCTCGAAGAGGTGTTGGCGGCCAAGGGGATCGGCCACGTGTTCGTGTCCGGCGCGCAGACCGACGAGTGCATCCGCTCCACCCTGCACGGCGCCCTGGTCCGCGGCTACGACGCCACCCTCGTGAGCGACGCCCACACCACCGAGGACCTGTCCGAGTGGGGCGCACCCACACCGGACCTGGTCATCGCGCACACGAACCTCTACTGGGCCAACCACACCGCGCCGGGCCGCACCGCGGGCACGGTGACGACCGAGGACGCGTTCACGTCGGCGTGAGCAGGTGGGAGCTCGGGCTGTAGTCGATCTTCCAGTCCTCGTACACGCCGCACTGGCCGCACGCGAGGCACCGCAGCCCGACGCTCACCCACCGCACCTCACCGTCCGCCCGGCACGCCGCCCCGAGCACGACGGCGAACTCCTCGCCACCGCACGGACACGCGCACTCCTGCGCCTCGTCGTCCTCCCAGTACTCCGCCGAGTCGGCCAGGAACGCCGCCGTGCCGCAGCCCAGGCACGTCCGCCGCACCGCGCACTCCTCGGTCAGCTGCACGCCGAACGCCCGGCCGCCGCACGCGCCGCACACCGACTCGACCACGTGCGTGACCTCGTACCCGCCCGCACGGAAGTCCCGGACGTACTCGTCGAGGGTCATGCCGCGAGCCGGTTGATCTCGTCGCTGCGCAGCACCCGCGTGGCCGGCCGCACGCCCTTCGCGAGCGCCACCAGCGCGCGCCCCAGCTGCTCGGTCGACGTCACGTGCTTCGGCGCGACCCTGGCCAGCACCGGGAACAACCACGAGGACCACGAGTAGACGTACCGGTAGATTCGCGTGCGCGAGGTGATCCCGTGGCGCGGCTGGATGAACCCCGGCCGCACCACGAACACCGGCCGGTCCAGCGCCAGCAGCTCGTTCTCGGTCCGACCCTTCACCCGTGCCCACATCGTCTTGCTGCCGGCGTCCGCGCCTTCACCCGACACGTACACATACGTGCCACCAACAACACGGGCCGCCTCAAGCGCGTAGTCGTGCGTCACGGGCGTGTACTCCGCTTCGCTCAACCCGGCCGACGTCACACCCACGCAGTAGAAGCACGCGTCGGCGCCGGCCAGTTCGCCGGCGATCGGCGTGAGGTCGGCGAAGTCCGCGTGCACGACGTGCCGCAGCTTCGGTGACGTCACGTCCAACGGCGAGCGCCCGACCGTGACGACCTCACGCACTTCGGGGTCGAGGAGGCACTCCCGCAGCGCTCCCCGCCCCACCATCCCGGAACTACCGAACACCACGACCTTCACGCCGACAACCTAGCCCGGCGCCTGCCCAGAGGAGCAGGCGGAGATCAGAGCAGCCGGGTCACGTACGGCATGATCCCGCCGTACCGCACCGGCGAGATCCGCACCACCGCACCGGAGTGCGGCGCCTCCACCATCATCCCGCCGCCGAGGTACAACGCCACGTGCGTGCCGCCGCCGGGTCCCCAGAAGATCATGTCGCCAGGAGCCATCTGCGACAGCGGCACCTTGCGGCCGGAGTTGTACTGGTAACCGCTGTAGTGCGGCAGGTACACGCCCGCGCCGGCGAAGGCGTACATCATCAGGCCGGAGCAGTCGAAGCCGATCTTGCGGTAGTCGCCGAAGGAGTCGGCCACGCCGCCGTCACGGACGCCGTAGGTGGGGCCGTAGTGGTTGCCGCCGCCCCACGCGTAGATGACGCCGCGTTGGGCCAGTGCGCGGTTGATGACGGTTTGCACGCGTGAGACCGAGGGTGCGGCAACGGCAGCAGGGCGTGGTGCGGCGGCAGGGGCCGGAGCAGCAACGGCCGCGGCGGCAGCGGCTGCGGCGCGGCGGGCGTTCTCCTCCTCCTCGCGGTGCTTGGCGTCGATCCACTGGTCATACTGGCGGCGCTGGGCTTCGAGGCCGGTGACCTCGCCGCGGGCGGCGAGCAGCTCGCGTTCGACGGCGTCCTTGTCGGACTGCAGCTCGGTGGTCGCGGTGGCCTGGGCCTCGTGCGCGGCCACGGCTTCCTGCTGGGCGGCCTCGGCCACGCGCTTGGCCTCGTCGGCGGCTGCCTGCTTCTCCTCGGCCTTGCGCAGGGCGGCGCGGGCGGCGGAGTCGAGGTTCGCCGCGGTGCCCTGGTCGCGCATGACCTGGTCGAGGGCGTTCAGGGAGGACGAGGAGACCGCTTCGAGCATCTGCGCACGGGCGAGGAGGTCCTCGGGGGACTTGGCGCCGAAGTACGCGGAGATCGAGCCGACCGTGCTGCGCTGCGCGTACGAGGCGGCGACGAACTCGTCGAGGGCGCGGCGCGAGTCCTCGACGGCACGGGAGGCGGCGTCGGCCTGGGTGCGGGCGGAGGTGGCCTCGCGGCGGGCGGCCTCGGCCTCGGAGACGGCGGTCTCCAGGTCGACGCGGGCCTTGTTGGCGAGCTCGCGCTTGTAGGAGACCTGGTCGAGCAGCTCCTGCAGGCGGGCTTCCGCCTGGGTCAGGCGGCCGGTCAGCTCGCCGACCCGTGCCGCCTTCGCATCCGCCTGTGCGCGCGAGGCCGAGATCTCCGCGTCGCTCGGGTTCGGCGGAGGCGGGGGAACAGCGGCGGCCGTCCCCGTGAGGACGGCCGTCATCAGCACCGCGGCGGCGGAGAGTCGCGTCAGCATCCGGACATCACCTCCGACCGAATTAGACCAATCAGTCCCGGGTGGCGCATCTGGAACCGATGCACCGTCAGCCACTCGTGTCACAGTTGACCACGCAAGCGGTCCAATGGGGACGATCGGTTTGTCGGCGTGTCGTCAGTTCACGCCGCGGTCGCGCCCGGTCCAGTACGGTTCGCGGAGCTTGAACTTCTGGATCTTGCCGGTGGCCGTGCGCGGGATCGAGTCGCGGAACTCGACCGAGGTGGGGGCCTTGTAGCCGGCCAGGCGCTCCTTGCAGTGCCGGATCAGCTCGGCCTCGGTGACCTCCGCGGACCGCACGACGAGCGCCTTGATCGTTTCACCCCACCTCTCGTCGGGCACGCCGATCACGGCGACCTCGGCGACGGCCGGGTGGGAGAACAGGCAGTCCTCGACCTCGATCGACGACACGTTCTCGCCGCCGGTGATGATCACGTCCTTCTTGCGGTCGGAGATCGTCAGGTGGCCCTCGTCGTCGAAGTGGCCGCCGTCACCGGTGTGGAACCAGCCGTCCTCGATCGCCGCGGCGGTCGCGTCCGGGTTCTCCCAGTAGCCCTCCATGACCACATTGGACCGTGCGAGCACCTCGCCGGTGTCGGAGATCCGCAGCCGCGCGCCCAGCGCGGGCGCACCCGCCCGTGACTGCTTCTTCGCCTTCTCCTCGCCCTCCGGACCCGGCTGGGCGCGGTTGAACGTGAGCAGCGGCGCCGTCTCGGTCAGGCCGTAGATCTGCAGGAACTCCCAGCCGAGCTCCTCGGTCACCCGCTGGATCGTGCGCGACGGCGGCGGTGCGCCCGCGCAGACGATCCGCACGCGGTCACGGCCGGGGATCTCGCCGTCCCACGACGCCGCGGCGTCCAGCACGGCGTTCCACACGGCCGGTGCGCCGCACATCAGCGTGACGCCGTGGTCGCGGACCCGGCGCAGGATCTCCGCGCCGTCGACCTTGCGCAGCACGACCTGCGGCACGCCCAGGCCGGCCAGCCCGAACGGCATGCCCCAGCCGTTGCAGTGGAACATCGGCAGCACGTGCATGTACACGTCGCCTTCCCACGCACGGGTGTGCATGGCGAACGTGACGGCGTTCAGCCAGATGTTGCGATGGGTCAGCTGCACGCCCTTGGGCCGCGCGGTCGTGCCGGAGGTGTAGTTGATCGTGGCGGTCGCGTCCTCCGAGGGCGCGCTCCACGGCCGTGGCTCCACATCGAACCGCAGCAGCGACTCCGACTCCTCGCCGAGCGTGAACCGGTGCGGCGCGACCACGTCGTCCAGCTCCAGCTCGGGGTCGACGAACAACGCCGACGCGCCGCTGTGCTCGACGATGTACCTGACCTCGTCGGGGTGCAGGCGGAAGTTGACCGGCACGCAGATGCGGCCGCTGCCGGGCACCGCGTGCAGCAGCTCCAGCAGCCGCGCCGAGTTGTGGCTGACGACGGCGACGCGTTCGCCCTCGCCGACGCCCAGCTCGTCGAGCCCCGCCTGCCACGCGCGCACACGGGCCGCCATCCGGGCATACGTCGTCGTCTCGACCGGTCCGGCCGGCTGGTCCGGCTCGTCGACGGTCGCCGTCGTGGCCCCGAACGCGAACGACGCCCGGTCCAGGAAGTCCGTCGTGATCAGCGGTACGCGCATGGTCCCGACCCTACGACCAGGTGCTCGGATCTCCCCAGGACGAGAACCGGCCTCCCCCGGATGGAGGAACGGAGCTGAGGTCGGGCAGCACCTCGCCGACCGGTTCGCGCACGACGGCGGCGGCGAGGGAGTCGTAGGGCGTCGGCTCGTCGTTGCAGATGACGACCCGCGCCCCGGCCTTCGCCGCGAGCGCCACCAGTCCCGCGGCGGGCTGCACGGACAGGGAGGTGCCGGCCACCAGCAGCAGGTCGCAGTCCAGCGCGGCGAGCCGGGCCCTGCGCAGCACCTCGCCGTCGAGCTCCTGCCCGAACGAGACGGTGGCGGACTTGAGGACTCCGCCGCAGCGCACGCACGCCGGTTCGGCCTCGCCGTCGGCGACGCGCTTCAACGCGTCGCGCATCGGGCCGGTGGCGCCGCAGTCGAGGCACACCGTGGCGTGCAGCGTGCCGTGCAGCTCCAGCACCCGGTGCGGGTCGGAGCCGGCTTTCTGGTGCAGGCCGTCGACGTTCTGCGTGACCACGGTGCGCAACCGGCCGGACCGTTCCAGTTCGACCAGCGCGCGGTGCGCGGCGTTCGGTGTGGCCGTCCACACGGGATGGTCGAGCCGCGAGCGCCACGTCCGCCTGCGCACCTCGGCGTCGGCGAGGTAGGAGGAGAGGGTGGCGCCCCGACCGGCGTCCGCGTCACGCGCCCACACCCCGCCGGGATCGCGGAAGTCGGGGATGCCCGAGTCCGTGGAGACCCCGGCACCGGTCAGCACCGTGATCCGGTGGGCGGACGCGACCAGCGCCCGTGCCGCACTGCACGCGTCGGAGGCCATCGGGTCACACTAGTCCCGTGCGCAGCGCTGTGGGAGCCGCGATCGCGGCAGTGGGCTTGGTCACTCAGATCACCGGAACGTTCTTGCCCTGGCTCAAGTCGGGATCGACCACGAGGGACAGTTACCAGGTGCTCTCGCTCCGTGATCTCGCCGGGTTGGACGGGGTGGCGGGCGGCGTCGTGACGGGGGTGTGGGTCGGGCTGACCCCGCTGGCCGTACTGGCGATCGCCCTGCACGTGGTCCGATTTCGTCGAATCGCCGCATGCGCGGCGCTCCTCTTTGGCACGATCGGGGGAACCGTGGCCCTGGTTGCCACGGTCCAAGGGGACAGCAAGGGCGCATTGGTCGGCATCAGCACGACCGGACCCGTCGTCACCCTTGCCGGTGCTGTGCTGACGATCGTGGGGGCGATCACGGTGCTCACCTCGACCAGGCGCAGCGCAGTGATGACCTCAGGAGGGAACCGTGAGCTACCCGGGTAGCGGCGGACAGTGGCAGCCGCAGAACGATCCGTACGGGCAGCAGCACCAGCAGGGTGGTCATCCGCAGACCGGCCCGCAGGGCTACCCGCAACAGCAGCCGCAGCAGGGCGGTTTTCCGCAGACCGGGCCGCAGGGGTTCCCGCAGCAGGGCTACCCGCAGCAGCAGAACTTCCCGCAGCAGGGCTTTCCCCAGCAGGGTTTTCCCCAGCAGGGCTTCGACCAGCAGCCCTACGGCTACGCGCCGATGGGTGGCGAGCCGCCGAAGAAGAAGCGCACCGGCCTGGTGATCACGGCCGTGGTCGCGGTGCTGCTGCTCGTCGGCGGTGGCGTCACGTTCTTCGCGCTGCAGAAGTCGAACCCCGCGGCGAACGCCGGCAAGGACACGCCGGAGGTCGCGGCGAAGAACCTCGTCGAGCAGCTCGGCAGCGGTGACGTCGTCGGCATCATGGCCTCGCTCGCGCCCGCGGAGGCCGCGCTGTCGAAGGACTACCTGGACTCGATGACGAAGGAGATGAAGCGCCTCGAGATCCTCAAGCCCGACGCGGACCCGAACAAGATGTCGGGCGTCGAGTTCAAGAGCGAGAACATCAAGTTCGACGAGGCGGCGGCCGAGAAGGTCAACGACCACCTCACGATCAACAAACTGACCGAGGGCAAGATCACCATCACCTCGGACATCTCCAAGGTCCCGCTGACCGACAAGCTGATGGACGCCATCGGCGACAAGGTCAGCATGACCAAGTCGGAGACCAAGACCTACGACATCTCGGCCGAGGTCAAGAAGCGCGGCAAGCCGATCGGCATCGCGTCGATCAAGGTCGATGACAAGTGGTACCCGAGCGCCTTCTACACGATCGCCAACGCGGTCCTGGAGGAGGAGAAGCTCACCTGGCCGGCCAAGGGCATCGCGGCGCAGGGCGCCGGCTCGCCGGAGGACGCGGCGAAGCAGCTGGTCACCGCGGCGCTGGACGGCGACATGGAGAAGGTCATCGCCACGCTGCCGCCGGACGAGGCCGGTGTGCTGCACGACCTCGGCCCGGTGCTGCTGGACCAGATCGGCAGCGTGGACAAGACCGGCGCCAAGCTGAACGCGCTGGAGACCGACGTGAAGGACGTGGCCGGCGGCAAGCAGGTCACCGTCAAGAAGCTGTCGGTGACGGCGGAGGGCGAGACGCTCACCATCACGCGCGAGGGCGACTGCTACTCGGTCGACGTGCCCAAGCAGGGTGAGCAGAAGCTGTGCGCCGACCAGGTCACGGAGCTGCTGGAGCAGCAGGGCGGCGGCAAGAGCAAGATCCCGGCCGAGGCGGTCGAGGTCATCGGGCGCGTCGCCACGTCGGTCATGAAGACCGGTGTCGGCGTGGTGTCCACCGAGGTCGACGGCAAGTGGTACGTCAGCCCGGTCCGCTCGTACTACGAGGTGCTGCTGACGCTGTTCCGCGGCTTCGAGCCCAAGGACGTCGACGCGCTGATCGCGCTCATGAAGAAGTAGTTCCCGCTGGTCCGCCACGGCCCTGTCACGCGCAACAGCGACGTGACAGGGCCGTGGCAGTTCACGGGCCGAGTGTGGTCGCCATGGACACTCAGGTTCTGATCATCGGCGCCGGCCCGACCGGCCTCACCCTGGCACTCGACCTCGCCCGCCGCGGCGTCGGGTTCCGCATCGTCGACGCCTCCCCCGCACCGTTCGCGGGCTCCCGCGGCAAGGGCCTGCAGCCGCGGTCGATGGAGGTCTTCCACGACCTGGGCGTCATCGAGCCGATCCTCGCCGCCGGTCGGCTGCACATGACCATGCGCGCCTACAACGGCCGCGAGGTGCTGCGCGAGTGGGACGTCCACGAGGGCCGCCACCCGACGGCCGAACGCCCGTACGCGCGCACCATGCTCATCGCCCAATTCCGGGTCGAGCAGGCGCTGCGCGAGGCCCTTCCCCAGGCGGTCGAGTACGGCACGGCGCTGACGTCGTTCACCCAGGACGACTCCGGTGTCACCGCGGTCGTCGGGTCGGAGACCGTGCGGGCCAGGTACCTCGTCGGGTGCGACGGCGGGAAGTCGTTCGTGCGCAAGCAACTCGGCGTGTCGTTCGTCGGCGAGACGCACGAGGACCAGCGGATGCTCGTGGGCGACGTCCGGCTCTCCGGCCTGGACCGCGACCACTGGCACAGCTGGGGCGGGCGCGCGGACAGGTGGCTCGCGCTGTGCCCGTTGCCCGACACCGACCTCTTCCAGTTCCAGGCCACCGGTGACGGCGAGCCGTCGCTGGAGCTGTACCGGCAGATCGTCCGCGAGCGCACCGGCCTGGACGACGTGGTGCTGCACGAGGCGACGTGGATGTCGTTGTACCGCACCAACATCCGCATGGTCGACCGGTTCCGCGTCGGCCGGGTGTTCCTCGCGGGCGACGCGGCGCACGTGCACTCCCCCGCCGGTGCGCAGGGCATGAACACCGGCATCCAGGACGCCTACAACCTGGGCTGGAAGCTCGGGATGGAGACGTTGCTCGACACCTACGAGTCCGAGCGCAAGCCGGTCGCGGAGTGGCTGCTCGGCATGACGACCAGGATCATGACGTCGGGCAACCCGTTCGAGCGCCGCGACGACGAGACGCTGCAGCTGTCGCTGTCGTACCGCACGACCGACGGCGAGGGACTGCAGGCCGGTGACCGGATGCCCGACGGGATGACCGACCAGGGCCGGATCTTCGACCTGCTGCGCGGCCCCGACTTCGTGACGCTGGACTTCCCCGGCGGCCCGGTGCTGGTGCGCCCGGACGGGTACGTCGCCGCGGTCGGGCGGTCAGCGGTCGACGCGTACTTCGGCGCGCACCCGGTCACGCAGCTGCACCACCGCCGGGTCGCTGCTCGGGCCGCCGCGTAGCCGTTCGGCCTCGGTCAGGGCGTCCGCCGCGGAACGGGCGTCGCCCTGGGCCAGCAGCCAGCCCGCGTACGTCTCCAGCACGCTGGCCCGCGCGGGCCCGTCCGCGCTGCCGCTGACCGTGTCGAGCGCCCTCGCGTAGTGCTCACCCGCCTGGTCCAGGTGACCGAGGCGGGTGAGCGCCAGCCCGAGCCCGGCGTGGACGGTGGCGCGGAACTGGACCGCGTGCGCGTCGCCGGTGACGGCCAGTGCCCTCCGGTAGAGCCGCACCGCCTCCTCGAAGTCGCCGCCGAAGAACGCCACCTCGCCGTGCGCCTGCGCGACCCGTCCCCGGTCGAGGTCGTGCACCGGGTGCACCTGCGCGAGGTCCTCCCGCGCACCGGCCAGGTCACCGATCCGCACCTTCAGCCGCGCCGTCTGCACCAGCACCGACATCGGCACCAGCACGCTCTCCGGGTCCCCCAGCTCGGCCGCCACCCGCCGCGCCTCCGACACCGCCTGGAACCCCTCGGCGTGCGCACCGCGGTTGATCAGCACCATGACCAGGCACGACAACCCGAACACGACCGCCCACCGGTCCCCCACGGCGCGGAACAGCCGCAACGCCTCCCGGTAGGCCCGCTCCGCCTCCGGCGCCGCACCCTCGCTGAACTCCCCGGCCACCACACCGCGGACGAGCGCGGAGAACGCCCGCATCCACTCGTCACCGGACCGCTCCAGCCGGTCCGCGAGCGCCGACATCCGCCCGCCCAGCTCCGCCTGCCCCCACACCTGTCCGCTGGTGAGCATCAACGCGCACAGCGCCGTCGGCACGTCCTGCTGCCACAACCGCTCGGCCGCGAGCGCCGCCTCCGGCGTGCCCAGTGCCGCGAGCACCTCCGACAGCGGGTCGCCGGGCACCAGCGGCGCCCACCGCCGGATCTCCTCGAACCGCTTGGTCATCACCAGCCAGTGCCAGGTGCGGGCGGCCACCATCCGCCGCGCCAGCCCCTGGTCGTGCCCGACCGCCCACGCCAGTGCCGCGTCGAGGTTGGCCCGTTCGGCGTCGAACACCTCCAGTGCCTCCAGCTGGCGCGGGCCGCGGAACAGCGGCTCGGTGCGCTCGGCCAGCTCGACGTAGTGGCGCGCGTGGGCGGCCTGGTCGGCCAGGCCCTGCTCCAGCGCGTACTCGCGGACGGTCTCCAGCAGCCGGTAGCGCTCGCCGGAGCGGACGACCAGCGACTTCTCGACGAGGGCGGACAGCAGGTCCTCGGTCGCCCAGAGGTCGCCTTCCGCCGAGCAGACCTCGTGCACCGCCGCGGCCGTCGCCCCGCCCACGAACACCGCGACCCGCGCCAGCAGCTCCCGCTCGTCCGGGTCCAGCAGCTCCCAGCTCCAGTCGACGACCGCCCGCAGCGTCCGGTGCCGCACCGGACCGGTCCGCGTCCCGCGGTCCAGCAGCCGCAGCCGGCTCCCGACGCGTGCCTCCAGCTGCCGGGCCGACAGCGACCGCGCCCGTGCCGCCGCCAGTTCCAGTGCCAGCGGGATTCCTTCCAGCGCAACGCACACACGCCGCACCACGGCCTGGTCCAGCGCCGCTCCGACCCGTGCCGAGAACAGCCGCACGGAGTGGTCGAGGTCCAGCGGTGCCACCGGGTGCACGACCTCGCCGGGGATGCCCAGAGGTTCCCGCGACGTCGCCAGCACCCGCACCCCCGGTGCCTCCGCCAGCAGCCGCGCGCACAGCGAAGCCGCCGCGTCCACCACGTGCTCGCAGTTGTCCAGCACCACCAGCGACGTGCCCAGCCGGTCGAACACGGGCATCGCCAGCGGGTTCGGCCCCAGCGCCGCGTCGAGTGCGGCCAGCGGGTCGGCCGTCGAGTCCAGCTCCACGAACCACGCCGAGGCGCAGGACGAAGCGTGTGCCAGGGCCAGCCGCGTCTTGCCGACCCCGCCGAACCCGGTCAGCGTCACCAGCCGGTTCGCCGCCAGCAGCCCGCCGAGCGCGTCCAGGTCCTCGCCCCGGCCCACGAACGACCCCACCGGTGCCGGCAGGTTGCCGCGCACGCCGCGGTCCCGCAGCACCGCGAGGTGGGCCGCCGCCAGCGCTTCGCCGGGGTCCACGCCCAGCTCCTCCGCCAGCGCGGCGCGGACCCGTTCGTGCACGGCCAGCGCGTCCGAGCGCCGGCCCGCGGCGTGCAGGGCCAGCATCAGCCGCGCCTGCACGTCCTCGCGCAGCGGGTGAGCCGCCGCCAGAGCCTCCAGCCCGGTCAGGTCGTCGCGCAGCAACGCGAGCCGCACCGCCTCGTCGACCGCGAACGGCGCGTCCTCGAACGGGGCACCGCGCCACAGCGCCGCGTCGCGCGTGCGGAGGAACTCCTCGACGTCGGTGTCCGCTTCAAGCCGGTAGCCGCCCGCGTGCGAGGAGATCACGGACGCGCCGACCGCCCGCCGCAGCCGGGACACCAGCGACTGCAACGCGGCGGCGCCGTCGGCCGGTGGCTCGTCCGGCCACAGGTCCGCGATCAGCTGCTCGGCGGTGACCACCCGGCCCGGCTGCATCGCGAGCCGGATCAGCAGCCACCGCAACCGCTTGCCGCGCACCTCCACCGGCCCGTCGCCGCGGACGACGAGCGGTCCCAGCACGTCGACGCGCGTCACGCCCGCCGCACTCCCAGCGCGACCGCGCCCGCCACCAGCACCGCGCCGACCGCTCCCGCCCACAGCACCGACAGCGACACCTGGTTGTGCCCCAGCGCGTCGAGCACCCAGCCGAGCGGCGTGCCGCGGCCCAGCGGGTAGGTCAGGACGACCACGGTGAACACCGCGAGCACCGTCCGGCCGATCGCGTCGAACACCGGCCGCGCGAACATCAGGCCCACGCCGACGCCGAGCAACGCGACCGCCGTGTGCGCGCCGAGTCCCACCAGGAACTCGCCGGCCGTGTACGGGTGCGGGTTCGTGACCACCGGCCACATCGCCGCCAGCACCGCCATCGCCACCGCGAACAGCACGGCCACCACCGCGACCGCGCCGAGCACCCGCGACCAGCCGCCGGCCGACACCACGGTGATCTCGCGCCGCACCACGTCCTCCGACGTAGCCACGACGACCGCCATCCACGCGCAGACGGGGTACAGCAACGCCGACGACCCCGAGTACGCCTCCAGCGGCTGCCCGGCGTCCGAGGAGAACAGCATCCCCATGACGCCGAGGAACACCAGCACCGGCGCCAGGAACCGCTGTCCCCGCAGCACGTCCGCCGCGAGGTACCGCACCAGCGAGGTCATCGCACGCTCCGCACCGAGCACCCGAGCCGCAGCGCCTCCGCCAGCACCGAGTCACTGCGGTCCGGTGCCACGACCACGCGCGCCGACGTCCCGCGCGACAGCACCGACCGCACGCCCTCCAGCGCCTCCAGCGCGTCGAGCCCCACGACCCGGCTCAGCTCGATCGTCACGTGGCCGCCCGCGAGGTCCACCCGCGTCGCGTCCGCGAGGTGCCCCTCGTGGTCGGACACCAGCGCCGTCCGCCCCTGCAGCAACTCCACCAGCTCCGCCGACGCCGCCGGGTCCAGGCCGCTCCACGGCTCGTCGAGCACCAGCACGTCGGAGGCGAGGAACGCCTGCGCGAGCGCCACCTTCTGCGCGTTGCCCTTCGACAGCGCGGACATCGGCGCGGTCAGCGAGCCGACGAACCCCAGCCGCTCCAGCACGTCGTTGGCCGCGGAACGCCGGACCCGTCCCATGTGCGCGAGGTAGGACGAGGCGGACATCCGGACGTCGGACGGGAACCGCTCCGGCACGTACCCGACCGACGCGGGCCGCACGACCCGTCCCGACGTCGGCCGCAGCACCCCCGCCGCGATCTTGAGCAGGGTGGACTTGCCGGTGCCGTTCGCGCCGGTCAGCACCACCAGCTCGGACACCTCCAGCGTGAGGTCGCGCAGCACCCAGGGCCCGCGCCCGTACCGCTGGGAAACCTGATCGAGGAGCACCACGCCAAGATAGCCACAGCCGGCACGGCGGCGTCGCCCTCCGCGCCGCGCGGGTGAGTTAGGACAACCTGGGTTGAAGCGGATTACAGGACAAGCGTACTGTTTGGGGTCGAGGGGCAGTGGTCGACCGGTTGAGGAAGACTCTCCCCGTACCCGAACTGACCACCGCGCTGTCACCAGATGGAGTTGCACGTGACCAACAGCCTGGACAGCTTCGGCGCCCGCGGCACGCTCAACGTCGGCGACGCCTCGTACGAGGTGTTCCGGCTGAGCGCCGTGGAGGGCGCGGAGCGTCTGCCGTTCAGCCTGAAGATCCTGCTGGAGAACCTGCTGCGGACCGAGGACGGCGCGAACATCACCGCCGACCACGTGCGCGCTCTCGCCAACTGGGACCCCACCGCGGAGCCCGACACCGAGATCCAGTTCACGCCCGCGCGCGTCGTGATGCAGGACTTCACCGGCGTCCCCTGCGTCGTCGACCTCGCCACCATGCGCGAGGCCGTCACCCAGCTCGGCGGCGACGCCGAGAAGGTGAACCCGCTCGCGCCCGCCGAGCTCGTGATCGACCACTCGGTCATCGCCGACATCTTCGGCCGTCCGGACGCGTTCGAGCTGAACGTCGACCTGGAGTACGAGCGCAACCGCGAGCGCTACCAGTTCCTGCGCTGGGGCCAGACCGCGTTCGACGAGTTCAAGGTCGTCCCGCCCGGCACCGGCATCGTCCACCAGGTCAACATCGAGCACCTCGCTCGCGTCGTCATGGTCCGGGGCGGCCAGGCGTACCCGGACACGCTGGTCGGCACCGACTCGCACACCACGATGGTCAACGGCATCGGCGTGCTGGGCTGGGGCGTCGGCGGCATCGAGGCCGAGGCCGCGATGCTCGGCCAGCCGGTCTCCATGCTGATCCCGCGGGTCGTGGGCTTCAAGCTCTCCGGTGAGCTGCCCCCCGGCGCCACCGCCACCGACCTCGTGCTCACGATCACCGAGATGCTGCGCAAGCAGGGCGTCGTCGGCAAGTTCGTCGAGTTCTACGGCGAGGGCGTCGGCGCGGTGCCGCTCGCGAACCGCGCCACCATCGGCAACATGTCGCCGGAGTTCGGCTCCACGGTCGGCATCTTCCCGATCGACGGCGAGACCATCGACTACCTGCGCCTGACCGGCCGGTCCGAGGAGCAGATCGCGCTCGTCGAGGCCTACGCCAAGGAGCAGGGCCTCTGGCACGACCCGTCCCGCGAGCCGGTGTTCTCCGAGACGCTGGAGCTCGACCTGGCGACGGTCGTCCCGTCCATCGCCGGCCCGAAGCGCCCGCAGGACCGCATCGAGCTGACCTCCGCCAAGGAGGCGTTCCGCCAGGCACTGGGCGCCTACGTCGCGCACACCGACGGCCAGGAGCTGTCCGGCGTGGACGAGGCCGTCGACGACACGTTCCCGGCCAGCGACCCGATCGCCGTCCACGAGGGCGAGAACGGCTCCGGCACGCCGAAGGTGGTCCACACCGCCGCGGAGGGCGCCACCGGCCGGGTGTCGAACCCGGTCAAGGTCTCCCTCGACGGCAACGAGTTCGAGCTGGACCACGGCGCCGTCGCGATCGCCGCGATCACGTCGTGCACCAACACCTCGAACCCGTCCGTGATGCTCGGTGCGGCCCTGCTCGCGAAGAAGGCCGTCGAGCGCGGCCTCGAGCGCAAGCCGTGGGTCAAGACGACCCTGGCGCCGGGCTCGAAGGTCGTCATGGACTACTACGAGCGCGCCGGCCTCATGCCGTACCTGGAGAAGCTCGGCTTCCACCTGGTCGGCTACGGCTGCACCACCTGCATCGGCAACTCGGGCCCGCTGCAGGACGAGATCTCGGCGGGTGTGCAGGAGGGCGACCTCGCGGTCGTCTCGGTGCTGTCGGGCAACCGCAACTTCGAGGGCCGGATCAACCCGGACATCAAGATGAACTACCTCGCGTCGCCGCCGCTGGTCGTGGCGTACGCGCTGGCCGGTTCGATGGACAAGGACATCACCACCGAGCCGCTGGGCACGGACACCGAGGGCAAGCCGGTGTACCTGTCGGAGATCTGGCCGTCGCCGGCCGAGATCGCCGAGGTCATCTCGACCTCGATCTCCGCGGAGGGCTTCACCAAGGGCTACACCAACGTGTTCTCCGGTGACGAGCGCTGGCAGTCGCTGCCCACGCCGACCGGCAACACGTTCGAGTGGGACGCCGAGTCCACCTACGTGCGCAAGCCCCCGTACTTCGAGGGCATGGAGATGGAGCCGAAGCCGGTCACCGACGTCGCGGGCGCCCGCGTCCTCGCGCTGCTGGGCGACTCGGTCACCACGGACCACATCTCCCCCGCCGGTTCGATCAAGGCCGACTCGCCCGCGGGCAAGTACCTGACCGAGCACGGCGTGGAGCGCAAGGACTTCAACTCCTACGGCTCCCGCCGCGGCAACCACGAGGTGATGATCCGCGGCACGTTCGCGAACATCCGTCTGCGCAACCTCCTGCTCGACGACGTCCAGGGCGGCTTCACCCGCAACTTCCTGGAGGCCGACGCCCCGCAGACCACCATCTACGACGCGTCGGTGGCCTACGCGGAGGCGGGCGTCCCGCTGGTCGTGCTGGCGGGCAAGGAGTACGGCTCCGGTTCGTCGCGCGACTGGGCGGCCAAGGGCACCTCGCTGCTCGGCGTCCGCACCGTCATCGCCGAGTCCTACGAGCGCATCCACCGCTCGAACCTGATCGGCATGGGCGTCCTGCCGCTGCAGTTCCCGGCCGGCGAGACCGCCGCGTCGCTGGGCCTCGACGGCACCGAGACGTTCGACTTCACCGGCATCACGGAGCTGAACAACGGCACCACGCCGTCGACGGTGCACGTGACCGCCACGAAGGCCGACGGCGCGAAGGTGGAGTTCGACGCGGTCGTCCGCATCGACACGCCCGGTGAGGCGGACTACTACCGCAACGGTGGCATCATGCAGTACGTGCTGCGCAAGATGGTCCGCAGCTAGCTACTAAACGACTGAGGGCCGCTCATCGTCCGATGAGCGGCCCTCAGTCGTTATTAGGGCTATACCAATCGTTTGACATCGGCCGCTCGTGAGATGATTCGGCCCTTCGGAGGAGTACGCGCTCAGCTCCAAACCCATCAGGGGGGATCGCATTGTCCATCGGCGCCAACTCAGCTGGCTCAGTCGAGGTGCTGACTCAGGTGCGTCAGGTCGAGAACGGCCTGATCAAGGCCTACATCGAGCCGGGGTATCTCGACATCAGCGATCTCGACGGAAAGCCTGATGAGGAGCGGAGACCGCGGGTGCTGTCGCGCGCCCTCGCTGCGCAAGCCGTGCGGATGGTGACCGGCTTCAGCCCGCAAGAGGCCGCGGCGACCGTGATCGACGGGTTCGCGGATCAGGGAATCGATGCCATAGCGGTCGTAGACGGAGCAGCCCCGCACGTATACGTCGTACAGGCGAAGTGGAGCAAGAACGGGAAAGCAACCTCCGATCGCTCGGCGGTTCAGGAGCTGCTCGACGGTTTGCGTCTCATCGACGACGAGGAGTTCACTGCTTTCAATCCTCGCGGTCGCCAGCTGGCAGAGCTTGCAAAATCCGTCATGTCCACGAGCATGGCTCCGGTGACTCAAGTCGTAGTCCTCATGCGCGCGGATGACGTGACAGAGGGTTTCAAACTCGCCGTAGCCAACGGGGAGCGCGACTTCAACCGTCATGGTGAACTACTCGACCACAGGATCATCTTGTCGGCGGAGGTGTATGAGTCCGTCCGCAACGACATGGCACCTGCACCCGTCGACATCGAAGCTGTGCTGTCGCCTTGGTTCTCCGTGAACGAACCCTACGAGTCATACCAGGGCGTGGTTCTGGCCGAGCAGATCGTGAGCTGGGTGGAGCACGGAACCAACCTCTTCAACCTCAACATCCGCAACCCCCTCGGGCGCACCCAGATCAATAATGAACTCATCACCACCCTCTTGACCGAGCCCGCGCACTTCTGGTATTTCAACAACGGGATCACGATCCTGTGTGAATCCGTGGAGAAACGACACCAGTCCATGCGGACGCCGCAGGCACTACCAGTGACCTTGGTGATGCACAACGCTAGCGTTGTCAACGGAGCCCAGACGGTCCGTTCGGTCGTCGAAGCCGTTCTTCAGGATCCCGATGCCGGATCTGCACAGATCAACGTCCGCATCATTGTGACCGGTAAGTCCAGAGAGTTCGCGACGCGGACCACCCAGACCACCAACAGGCAGAACCGAGTAGAAGCCAGGGACTTCATCACGCTCGATTCGGTACAGGGCTCGATCATGCAGGACATGCGAGCCGAACTCGGCCTTGAGTACGGCGTCCGGCGAGGCGAGTTGGAGCCACATCCTGAGACGGGGTGTTCTGTCGTCGAAGCAGCTTGCGCCTTGGCTTGCTTCCACTCCAACAGCCAATACTCGGCGCGGATCGCAACAACAATGGACGTCCTGTGGGAACGTGGTTCGCAAGGCATCTACGACACGCTGTTCCGACCCCAACCGACCGCCCATCTGATCTGGAACTCCGTCCGAGTACTCCGCCAGGTGCGAAGGTGCCTTCACACCATTCGACCCGAGTTCGTCGGTCGCGCTTCAGCTCTCATCGAACACGGCACCTATCTGGTGACACATCTGGTATTCCGCAAACTGGACACCGACACAATTCAAGAGCCTGACACGGCAAACGACTGGTATGCCAGCACAGAGGCTCAGATCGACGATGTCGTGAGGGACCTCGTTCCCATGATCATCGCGACCATCGACAGACTCTACACCGATAGGTCTCAGATCCGCGCTGTGTGCGCGGACGTCGTCCGCTGTCATGCCGTGACCGATCAGGTTCTGAACGGCGACCGGGCGACGGTGGCGACGGTCGAAACAAGGTACCGCCGCACGAAGAAGAACGGCTCCGGGCGCCGCCCGAACGCCGTTTCAGTGCTCATCGATCGCGGTGTATTGACAGAAGGGGAGATGCTGTACCTGTCGTCGGCATTCCCCGTTGAAACTGAAGCGCTTAAAGCGTGGTTGGAGGAGGATCCCCGCCGTGGACGGGCAACTTGGGTTCCCCACCGCGCCAAGCCGATTCTTTGGGCCGCAGATGGGAAGCAGTACTCGCCGTCTGGCCTGATCGCCTTCATGTGGGCACAGGCCGGTTGGGAGAACAGGCCCGTCTCGAACCAAGGCACTGCCCGGTGGAACGTCGGCACCGGCGAGTCCCTCGCTGATCTCGCTTGGCAAACTCTGCGGAATCTCGAGGACGCCGATGCGCTGGAGACCGGCGACGCGTAACAGGTACCCACTGTCCCGCGATGCCAAGACACCCTGACACCCGCGGGAGACCTCACATGAGCCTGAGCGTGCTCGGCGACCTCAACTGGTTCGCCGTCGTCGTCGCCACCGTCGCGTACTACGGGCTGGGCGCGATCTGGTACGCCGAGTTCGCCTTCGGCAGGGCCTGGCGGCGGTCGCTGGGCTGGGACCTCACCCCGCCCGAGCGCATCGGCTCCAGCGTCTACACGATCCCGCTGGCCACCTGTTTCGCCGCGACGCTGGCGGTCGCGATGGTCGCCGCCGCGTCCGGTACCGACGACGTGCTGGAGGGCTTGCTGCTCGGCCTGGTCGTGGGTGTCGGTGTCGCGTTCCCGGTGATGTTCGTGGGCGGGGTGTTCGACACGACGAAGCCCGCCCCGAAGGCCTCGGTGGCCATCGGGGCGGGCTTCCACGTCATCGGCCTCGGGCTCGTCGGAGCGATCCTGGGCCTGTGGCGTTAGCGGCGCCAGAACAGGTGGTGCACCACACCGCTCGGGCTGGGCACCACGTCCAGGTGGTAGCGGTCGAGCAGCTCGTCGGGCGAGTCCCACAGCCGCAGCCCGTCCCCCAGGCTCACCGGGGACACGGCGACGTGCAGCGTGTCGACGAGACCCGCGTCGAGGAACCGGCGGATGGTCGTGACGCCGCCGCCGAGCCGGACGTCCTTGCCCTGTGCGGCCTCCCGCGCCTGCTCCAGCACCGCCGCCGGGTCACCGCCGACGAAGTGGAACGTGGTGTCCGAGAGCGTGATGGACGGCCGTTCGTGGTGGGTCAGGACGAACACCGGGGTGTGGAACGGCGGCTCGTCGCCCCACCAGCCCTGCCACTCGTGGTCGGTCCACGGTCCGCGCTGGTATCCGAACTTGTTGCGGCCCATGATCTCCGCGCCGATGTTGTTCGTGAAGTCGCGGGTGAGGTAGTCGTCCAGGCCGCGGCTGCCACCGGGCTCGGTGCGGTTGGGCCAGCTCGCCGTGGCGCCGGCCCAGCCGAACAGCTTCCCCGCGTCGGGCAGGCCGAACGGGTTGTCGAAGCTCTGGTGCTCACCGGCGGCGACCCCGTCGCTGGTGACGTTGAAGTTCTGCACTCGCAGCAGCTGTGCCACGTGTTCCTCCGAGTTGTGCCGACGTCGACCGGGTTGACTCGCCGAGCCGGCAGAACTCATCGCCTCGGGCGCTACCGACCGGCCTTGTGCAGCTCGCGCAACGCGCGCACGGACGTGACGGCGTAGTCGCGGTCCACGGCCTGCACGGCCATGATCGAGATGTACTCGTCCTCCGGCAGCTCCAGCCGGGCCCACGCGGCACCGTCGGGGAAGCTGATCGCCAGCACGTCACCCCACGCGAAGCGGTGCGACGTCACGACGTTGCGGATCTCGATGCCGGTGGCGTCGGCCCTGACCCGCGGCCGGGTCAGCAGCAGCACACCGCCGGCGAGCAGGAAGCCGAGCACGATCATGGCGACCTGGTCGGAGGTCCGGAAGATCACGCCGGTCGGGGTGTTGCCCAGCAGCAGACCGACCACGGTGAACACGACCACCAGGCCGACCGCGCACGCCCACGCGACCTTGCGGATCTTCTTCGGGCGCAGCACCACGTCGGTCGCGGTCATCATTCGAAACCCCGCTCGGTCCAGGGCTGGCGCAGGCCGCGCAGCACCAGCGCGGTGTCGATCGCCGCCACGGTCGCCTCGTACCCCTTGTCCTCCACCGAGTCCGGCAGCCCGGCACGGGCCAGCGCCTGCTCCTCGGTGTCCGTCGTCAGCACGCCGTTGCCCACCGGCGTCGACTCGTCGAGCGCGACGCGGGTGAGCCCGTCGGTCACCGAGTCGCACACGTACTCGAAGTGCGGGGTGCCGCCGCGGATGACCACGCCCAGCGCGACCACCGCGTCGTGGTGGCGGGCCAGCTCCTGCACCACGACGGGGAGCTCGATCGCCCCCGCCACGCGCACGACGGTCGTGTCGGCGCAGCCCGCGTCCTCGGCGGCCCTGAGGGCGCGCTCGACGAGCTGGTCGGTGATCTTCGTGTGCCAGCGCGTCGCCGCGATCGCGACGCTCAGGCCCCTGCCGTCGAGCTTCGTCTGCTCAGGACGGCCCTCGCCGCTCATTCCTGGTCCTCCGTAGCGGAAACAACGGCCTCGTACTGCTCCAGCTGGGTCAGTTCGTGGCCCATCCGGTCGCGCTTGGTGCGCAGGTACCGCAGGTTCTCCGGGTTCGGGGAGATCGGCAGCGGCACCCGGTCGAGCACGCGCAGACCGTATCCGGCCTCCAGCCCGACGCGCTTGGCCGGGTTGTTCGTCAGCAGCCGCATGGACTTGATGCCGAGGTCCACGAGGATCTGCGCGCCCGTGCCGTAGTCGCGGGCGTCGGCGGGCAGGCCCTGCGCGAGGTTCGCGTCCACGGTGTCCGCACCCTGGTCCTGCAGCTGGTAGGCCTGCAGCTTGTGCATCAGGCCGATGCCGCGGCCCTCGTGCCCGCGCATGTACAACACGACACCGCGGCCCTGTGCGGCCACGGCCTCCATCGCCGCGTCGAGCTGCGGGCCGCAGTCGCAGCGCAGCGAGCCGAGCACGTCGCCGGTGAGGCACTCGGAGTGCACGCGCACCAGCACGTCCTCGCCGTCACCGATCTCGCCGTAGACGAGCGCGACGTGCTCGATGCCGTCGAGCAGGCTGTCGTAGCCGAAGGCGGTGAACACGCCGTGCGCGGTCGGGATGCGGGCCTCGGCGGCGCGCACGACCTGGGTCTCGACCCGGCGTCGGTACGCGATCAGGTCCGCGATGGTGATGATCGCCAGGTCGTGGTCGGCGGCGAAGACCTCGAGCTCGTCGCGGCGGGCCATGTCGCCCTCGTCCTTCTGCGACACGATCTCGCAGAGCACGCCCGCGGGAGAGAGCCCGGCCAGGCGTGCCAGGTCGACGGCGGCCTCGGTGTGACCGGGACGGCGCAGCACGCCACCGGCCTTGGCGCGCAACGGGACCACGTGGCCGGGCCGGTTGAAGTCGGTGGCCTTCGAGGTCGGGTCGGCGAGCAACCGGATCGTGCGGGCGCGGTCCGCGGCCGAGATGCCGGTGCTGACGCCCTCACGCGCGTCGACCGTGACCGTGTAGGCGGTGCCGCGCGCGTCCTGGTTCGTGTGGAACATCGGCGGCAGGTCGAGGCGTTCGCAGTCCTCCTCGGTCAGCGGCACGCAGATGTAGCCGGAGGTGTAGCGGACCATGAACGCGAGCAGCTCCGGCGTCGCCTTCTCGGCGGCGAAGATCAGGTCGCCCTCGTTCTCGCGATCCTCGTCGTCCACGACGACCACGGGGCGGCCCGCCTTGACGTCGGCGACCGCCCGTTCGATGTCAGCGAAGTCGGTGTTCACTGGGTCTCCTCGCCCGCGATGGCCCGCAGGTGCGGGACGGCCAGTCGTTCAACGTACTTCGCCAGCACGTCGACCTCCAGGTTCACGGTGGAACCCGGCGACCGGTGCCCGAGCGTGGTCAGCTCCAGCGTGGTGGGGATGAGGCTCACCGTGAACTCGTCCTCGGCGACCGTGACGACGGTCAGCGACACGCCGTCGACCGTGATCGAGCCCTTCTCCACGACGTAGCGGGCGAGCTGGGGCGGCAGTCCGATGTGGACGATCTCCCAGTGCTCCGCCTTCTCCCGCGCGAGGATCGTGCCCGTGCCGTCGACGTGGCCCTGCACGATGTGGCCACCGAGGCGCTGGCCGACGGCGGCCGCGCGCTCCAGGTTGACCCGGTCGCCCTCTGCAACCTTCGCGAGGCTGCTGCGCACGAGGGTCTCGCGCATCACGTCGGCGGTGAACGTGCCGTTCTCCACCTCCACGACGGTGAGGCACACGCCGTTCACCGCGATGGAGTCGCCGTGCTTCGCGTCGCTCGTGACGATCGGCCCGGAGACGCGGATCCGCGCCGCGTCTGGCAGGTCCTGAACCGCGACCACGTGGCCGAGTTCCTCGACGATCCCGGTGAACACCGCTCCTCCTAAGTCTGCGGAACCGCGCTGATCCGCAAGTCTGGTCCGCTCATGGTGACGTCTTCCACGGTCAGGCGGACAGCGTCCGTGATGGTCGACACGCCCGCGTCCACCACGGCCGCGGGCCCGCTGCCCAGCAGCGCGGGTGCGACGTAGGCGAGCACGCGGTCGACCCGCCCGGCGCGCAGGAACGCCCCCGCCACCGTCGGACCGCCCTCCAGCAGCACGTCCACCACACCCCTCGCCGCCAGTACGCCCAGCACCTCGTCCGGGTCGTGCGTGCGCAGGTGCAGCGCGGTGTGCCGGAGCGCGGCACCGGCCGGCAGGTCGCTCATGCCCACGACCACCGGCAACGGCTGGTGGGGCAACAACATTCCGTCGGCGTCGCGAGCGGTCAGCGCGGGGTCGTCCGTGCGGACCGTGGTGGTGCCGACGACGATCGCGTCGAGCTTCGCGCGCAGGTCGTGGACCTCCTTGCGGGAGGTCTCGGAGCTGATCCAGCGGCTGGTGCCGTCCTGGGCGGCGATCCGGCCGTCCAGTGATGCCGCGTACTTCCACGTGACGTGCGGACGGCCCGTGCGCGCGTAGTGCAGCCACGCGCGCAGCGGGCCCTTGCTGACCTCGTCGGCGAGAAGGCCGCTCTCGACCGTGACGCCGGCCTCGCGCAGCCGTTCCGCACCGCCCGCGGCCCTCGGGTTCGGGTCGGTGACGGCGTGGACGACGTGCTTGATGCCCGCCTCCAGCAGCGCTTCCGTGCACGGACCGGTGCGGCCGTGGTGTGCGCACGGTTCGAGTGTGACGACTGCGGTGCCACCGCGCGCCCTGGTTCCCGCGTCCTTGAGCGCCATCACCTCGGCGTGCGGTCCCCCGGCGGGTTGCGTGCCGCCGAACCCGACCGCCTTGCCGTGCTCGTCGAGCACGACGCAACCCACGGGCGGGTTGGGGCTGGTGGTGCCCCGCACCCGCTCGCTCTCCGCGACGGCGAGCGCCATCGCGTCCTCCGGCGTCACCGGACGCCGGCTGCCTGGGCGCGCAGTGCCTCGACGGCCTTGCCGGGGTCGGCGGCGTCGTACACGGCGGAACCCGCGACGAAGCAGTCCACACCGGCCTGCGCGGCCTGCTCGATGGTGTCGGCGTTGATGCCGCCGTCGATCTCCACGACCAGCTTCAGGTGGCCGGTGTCGACGAGCCGGCGCGCGGTCCTGACCTTGTCGAGGACCTCCGCCATGAACTTCTGGCCGCCGAAGCCGGGCTCGACCGACATGACCAGCAGCGTGTCGTAGTGCTTGAGCACCTCGACGTAGGACTCCAGCGGGGTGCCCGGCTTGATGCTCAGACCGGCCTTGGCGCCGGCGGCCCTGAGGTTCTTGGCGAGCGCGACCGGGTCGGCGGCGGCCTCGGCGTGGACGGTCACGTTGTGGGCGCCCGCCTCGGCGTACCCGATGGCCCAGCGGTCCGGGTCCTCGATCATCAGGTGGCAGTCGACCGGGATGTCGGTGACCTTCAGCAGCGACTTGACCACGGGCAGGCCCAGGGTCAGGTTCGGCACGAAGTGGTTGTCCATGACGTCGACGTGGATCCAGTCCGACGTGGGCACCGCGGCGAGCTCGTCGGCGAGCCGGGCGAAGTCGGCGGACAGGATGCTGGGGGCGATCATCGGCGTGTGGACCACGAGGGTGGAGTCTAGGTGTCCAGCAGGTCGAGCAACCTGCCGGGCGGCTCGTCTGAGACGACCACGACACCCGCTCGCGTGAGGGTGGTGACGTGCGTCTCCCACATCGGGTGACGGCGCTTGTCGGCGTTGGCCTGCGGCATGACGACGACCTTGCAGCCCTCGACGCCCATGGCCTCGTTCACCGCGGTCAGCGCCTGGTTGTCGCCGATGCCGAGGGCCAGCTTCGCCACCGAGTTCGCGCTGGCGGGGGCGAACACGAACGCGTCGGGCGTGGGGTAGGGCTTGGGCTGGCCGGGCAGCCGCGGGTGCCACCTGACCTCCAGGTCGGTGAGCTCCTGGAGCTTGCCGAGCTCCCCCGCCTCCTCGAACCACGGGACCACCGCCGGGGTGAACGTGATGGCGAGCCGCCAGCCCCGTGCGACCGCCGGTTCGGCGAGCCCGGTGCGGAACCAGGACTCCACACCACCGCAGGCGGAGGCGACCAGACCGAGCAACCCGCGTGTCGTCACGACCGCGATGGTAGGCGAGGCCCGGTCTGCCGGCGGCGGGCCAGCCGGGCCTGTCCCCTCGCCGCTGCAGGTGCGGGCGCCGGGTGTGCGCGGTGGGCAACCGGTTCGGCTCGCCGGCGCGGTTGCACGTGCTGAGGGCCTGCGGCCTGCCGGGGGCTTTCACTCGAACCGGTGAACCTCTGCTCGGTGCGCCCTCATGCCGGTCGACGGGGTCCGGAACTGTCGGACCCCGTCGCTAACGTCGTTCCCGAGCGCTCAGACAGGACGTCGCAGCACCGCGCAGAACATCGCGTCCGTTCCGTGCAGGTGCGGCCAGAGCTGGACGTGCGGCCCGTCCCCGAGATCCGGCATCTCGGGGAAGAGCGTCCGGGTGTCGAGCTGTTCCGCTCCGGTCCGCCGGGCGACGTCCGCCACCACCCCCACGGTCTCCGAGAGATGAGGTGAGCACACGACATAAGCCACGACTCCGCCAGGACGCACCAGCCGCAACGCCTCGGTGAGGAGCTCGCGCTGCAGTTTCGTGAGCTGGCCGACGTCGGCGGGCTGGCGCCGCCACCGCGCCTCCGGGCGCCGGCGCAGGGCACCGAGACCGGTGCAGGGCGCGTCGACGAGCACGCGGTCGAACGCCCCTTCGACGAAGTCGGTCTCGCGGCCGTCGGCCACCTCCACGGTGATCGGCAGGCCTGAGGTGATCTTGCGCACCAGCTCCGCGCGGTGGGGTGCCTTCTCGACGGCGATGAGCTCACCGCCTTCCAGGCCGACCAGTGCCGCGAGCAGCGCTGCCTTCCCTCCCGGGCCGGCACACAGGTCGAGCCACCGGTCGTCGGTGCCTTCCAGCGGCGCACGCGTCAGGGCCAGTGCGCAGAGCTGGCTGCCCTCGTCCTGCACGTTCGCCAGACGCTCGCGAACGGGTTCGAGGTCAGCCGGGTCTCCGGCCCCCGGCTCCAGGTGCACGCCGTAGGGCGAGTAGGGCGCCACGTCGCCGCCGGTGATGGCGGCGAGCTCGTCGGCGCTCACCTCGCCGGGGCGTGCCACCAGGTGCACGGCGGGCCGGGCGTCATCGGCCTCCAGCGCGCGCCGCAGGGAGTCGTCGCGGCTGCCCAGCGCCTCGGCGAAGGCCTGCGCGATCCACCGCGGGTGGGCGTGCGTGAACGCCAGGTTGCCGATCGGGTCGGTGTCCGGGTCGGGTGCGAGCTCGTCGACCCACGCCTGTTCGTCCTGCTCGGCAATCCGGCGCAGCACGGCGTTGACGAAGCCCGCGATGCCGGAGCCCAGCTCGGCGCGGACGAGGTCGACGGTGGACGCCACGGCCGCGTGCGACGGGATGCGCGTGCGCAGCAGCTGGTACGCGCCCAGCCGCAACGCGTCGAGCGCCGACCCGTCCACTTCGGACAGCGGCCGATCTGAGCACGCCTCGATGACGGCGTCGAGCAACCCGCGCGCCCGCGAGGCGCCGTAGGTGAGCTCGGTGGCCAGCGCCGCGTCGCGCCCGGTGATCCGCCGCTCCCGCAGGAGCTGCGGCAGCACCAGGTTCGCGTACGCGTCCCGCTGCCGCACCGCGCGCAACGTCTCCAGCGCCGCCAGCCGCGCCGGGTCCTCCACCGGCGGCCGCGCCGGTCCGGTGCGCCGCCGCGGCGGGTGCGGCCTGCGCGGCCCCGACGGCTTGGACGCTCCTCGCGAGTAGCCGGTCATGCGCTGCGCTCCATCAGTCCGGGCCTCATCACTTCGACTTCCCCTGCTCCGGCACGACCACCGCGCCGGCTTTCCGTGCCGACCCACAACCGACCGGACACACCACCAAACCCAAACCCCGCGGCACTTCCGGGTGCCAACGGGCCCACCCCACCACGACCATCCGCCCCGCGCTCGCTCGCAACGCCGACACGCCGCAGCCCCACGACGGCCGACGACCGCACCCCGGCCGCCTCGACCCGCGCGGCAGAACCACCCGCGGCCTCCGCAGTCCGGTGTCCCGCACCGCACCCGTTCACCACACCGTGTCCGCTCACCACACCGCGCCGCGCGCTCATGCGATGCGCTCCCCGGCCTCGATGCGCACGCCGCGGGCCCAGTCGGTCGCCGCCATGCGCTTCTTGCCCTGCGCCTGCACCTCGCCCAGTGCCACGGCGGTGGTCGCGGTGCCAACGAGCACCCGCTTGCGTTCGACGACGATCTCGCCGGCGGGCAGCGTGACGTCGTCCACGGGCGTGACGGGTCCGAGCTTGAGCCGCTCGCCGCGGAACTCCGCCCACGGGCCGGGTTCGGGTGTGACCGCGCGGGCGAGCCGGTCCAGGGCTGCCGCAGGGGTGGTGAAGTCGAGGCGCGCGTCCTCGACGGTGATCTTCGGGGCGTACGTCACGCCGTCGGCGGGCTGCTCGACGGCGCGCAGGGTGCCGTCCTCGATGCCGTCCACTGTGGACAGCAGCAGGTGGGCGCCGGAGACGGAGAGCCGGCCCAGCAGGTCGCCGGAGGTGTCGCGGGGCTTGACCTTCTCGGTCACCACGCCGAAGACGGGGCCCGCGTCGAGCTCCTTGACGATGCGGAAGGTGGTGGCGCCGGTGATGTCGTCGCCGTTGCGCACGGCGGCCTGCACCGGGGCGGCACCGCGCCAGGCGGGCAGCACGGAGAAGTGGAGGTTGACCCAGCCGAGGCGCGGGACGTCGAGGGTGCGCTGCGGCAGCAGGGCGCCGTAGGCCACGACCGGGCAGAGGTCGGGTTCCAGCGCGCGCAGGCGGTCGAGGAAGTCGGGGTCGCCCGCCTTGGCCGGCGTCAGGACCTCGATGCCGTGCTCGTCGGCGAGGGTGGCGACCGGGGAGCGTTCCAGCCGTCGGCCGCGGCCGACGGGGGCGTCCGGGCGGGTGACGACGGCGACGACGTCGTGGCGGGAGGAGTCGATGAAGGCGCGCAGCGAGGGAAGTGCCACCTCGGGCGTGCCTGCGAACACGAGGCGCATGGTCAGTTGGCCTTGCCGAAGAAGGGGTGCGGGCTCTGCTTCAGGGTGGGGACCGCGCCGTCGAACCACTCGGCCTGGCGGATCTCCCGCATCGCCTGCTTGCGGGTCTCGGCGTCGAGGCGGTCGAGGAACAGCACGCCGTCGAGGTGGTCGGTCTCGTGCTGGATGCAGCGGGCCAGGGTCTCGGTGCCCTCGACCTCGACCGGCTCACCGTGCATGTTCCAGCCCTTGGCCACGACGTGCAGGTGCCGGGTGCAGTTCCACGACATGCCGGGGATGGACAGGCAGCCCTCGTTGCCCTCCTGCAGCTCCTCGCCGACCACTTCCCAGGTGGGGTTGACGAGGTGGCCCGCGAAGCCGTCGCAGTGGTAGGTGAACACGCGCAGTCCCACACCGAGCTGCGGCGCGGCGAGCCCTGCTCCGCCCGCGTTCTGCATCGAGTCCCACAGGTCCTTGACCAGGGTGCGCAGTTCCTTGTCGAAGTCGGTGACCTCGACGGCGGGGGTGCGCAGCACGGGGTCGCCGAACAGACGGATGGGTTGGACGGTCACGCGGTGCTCCTCGTGGTGGACTGGCGGTCAGTCTACGAGGAACGCGGTCAGTGCTCGGCGGCGCTGCCGAGGAAGATCACGCCCACCAGCGCCACCAGGAGGTGGCCGGTGAACCGCAGCGCCGTCAGCACAGGACGGATCAGCGCCCTGAGGTCGAGGTGGGCCGCGATGGCGGTCGGGCGGTGGTGCACGGTGGTCGTCGTCATGGTGTCCACTGTGCCGTTCGCCCAGGTCAGCGGACATCGGCTGGCGGTATCGAGCCTTCCTCAGCCTGCGGTAGGAAGATCGGCGGCGACACTCGGCCGGGAGGTGGACACCTCCAGGTCATGAGGCTGATGCACCAGCGCTGCGAGGGGACGGCCGCGGTGGTCCGGGACGCGGACACCTCGGTTCTCCACCCGGACCCGCTCAGGTGATCATGGCTCCATGACCTGGACGGCACCCGAAGTCGAGATCCCGGCCGAACCCGTGCTCGGCCCCGAGCGAGCGGTGCTGGAGGCGGTCCTGGACCGCCACCGGGCGACGTTCCTGGCCAAGTGCGCGGGCCTCACCGGGGCCGAGCTGGCCACGGCGTCGGCGCCGCCCTCGACGCTCACCCTGCTGGGGCTCATCCGGCACCTGACCGACGTCGAACGCGTCTGGTGCCGGGTCAGGGCCGACGGCCAGGACCTGGGCCCCCGCTACGCCTCGCAGGCCAACCCGGACGCCGCGTTCGACGACCTCGACCCGGAGCGCGCCGAGGCCGAGCACGCCGCGCTCGTCGAGGAGGTGGGGCTGGCCCGCCGGGCGGTCGCCGGCAAGGACCTCGACCACGTCTTCGTCCACGAGCGCCGGGGCGAGATGTCACTGCGCTGGCTGTACCTGCACCTCGTCGAGGAGTACGCGCAGCACAACGGCCACGCCGACCTGCTGCGCGAACGCATCGACGGCAGCACCTCGGAGTAGGTCCCGGGGTGCTGCCGTCGCGGGTGGAGCCGGTCAGCCGACCTTGACCACCCGAGCGGCACCACCGCCGCGGCGGGTCGGTTCGGCGACCGCGCGCCAGCGGCCGTCGGCGGCCCGTTCGACCGCCGTGGCCGCGCCGATCTCGGCGTTCTGGCTGAACCGGTGCCCGATGGCCTGCAGCCCCTGGGCGGGTGCGGCCGCGATGAACGCGGCCTCGGCGGGCGTCACGGCCGCGTTGCGCTGCGAGGCGCGCGGGGCGGCGACGGCGTCGAGCAGGGACAGCTTGCGGTCCAGCCGCGCGGTCAGGACCTGCGTGACCGTGGTGATGATCGTCGAACCACCGGGCGAGCCGACGGCGAGCACGACGCGGCCGTGGTCGAGCACGATGGTCGGCGCCATCGACGACCGCGGGCGCTTGCCGGGGCCGGGCAGGTTCGGGTGCGGCACGCCGGGGGTCGGCGCGACGAACTCGAAGTCGGTGAGCTCGTTGTTCAGCAGGAACCCGCGGCCGGGCACGACGATGCCGCTGCCGCCCTCCGCCTCGATGGTGAGGGTGTAGGCGACGACGTTGCCCCAGCGGTCGGCGACGGTGAGGTGCGTGGTGCGCTCGGCGTCGTCGCGCAGGTCCGCGAGGCCCGCGGTGGCCTCGCACGGGGCGGGGTTGCGCGGGTCGGCGGCGGGCTGCGGTGCGGGCAGCACGGCGTCGGGCTTGATCAGGCACGCGCGCGAGTCGGCGAACCGCTGCGAGAGCAGGCCCTCGGTCGGCACGCGGGAGAACTTCGGGTCGCCGACCCAGCGCAGCCGGTCGGCGAACGCGAGCTTGGTCGACTCGATGAACCGGTGCAGGTACTCGACGTCCGAGGCCTTCGCGAGGTCCGTGGACTCCAGGATGTTCAGCGCCTCACCGACGGTCGTGCCACCGGACGACGGCGCGGCCATGCCGTAGACGTCGAGGCCGCGGTAGCGCGTGTGCGTGGGGTCGCGGCGTTCGACCTGGTAGCGGGTCAGGTCGGAGAGCTCCATGGCGCCGGCGCGGACGGTGCGGGTCGAGCCGGGCACGACCGGCGGCTGGCGCACGGCCTTGACCAGGTCACGGCCGACCGCGCCGCCGTAGAGGGAGGCGAGCTCGGTGCGGGCGAGCTCCCGGTAGGTGTCGGCGAGCTGCGGGTTGCGGAACGTCGACCCGACCGCCGGCGGCTGACCGCCGGGCAGGTAGAGGTCGCGCGTGGAGGTGAAGTCGGCGAACCGCGCCGCGTTGGAGGTGATCTGCTGGTTGAAGGTGCGGTCGACGACGAACCCGCGCCGGGCCAGCGCCTCCGCGGGCGCCATGGCCTCGCGCAGGTTCAGCGTGCCCCACCGGCGCAGCGCCTGCTGCCAGGTCTTGGGCGTCCCCGGCACGCCGACGGACAGGCCGCTGGTCATGGCCTCGGCGAACGGCAGCGGTGCGCCGTTCTCGACGAAGAGCTGGTCGGTGGCGGCACGCGGCGCGGTCTCACGTCCGTCCAAGGTGGACACCCGGCCGGTGCGCGCGTCGTAGTGGACGAAGAAACCACCGCCGCCGATGCCCGCGGAGAACGGGTCGGTCACACCGAGCGCGGCCGCGGTGGCGACGGCGGCGTCCACGGCGTTGCCGCCGCGGCGCAGCACGTCGACGCCGATCTGGGAGGCGTCCGGGTCGACGCTGGACACCGCGCCACCCCACCCCACCTGTTCTGGCACCCGCGGGGCGGGGTCCGCCGGGCCCGCGGCGAGTGCCGGTGCGGGCGCGACCAGCACGACGGAGAGCGATAGTGCGGCAACCGTTCGCAACATGCGCACTCTTCTACTCCGTTCCGGCCGGATGGCAACACCTTTTGAGAAAGGCCTAGGGTGCGGTGGTGTCGATCGACCTTGACCGCTTGCGAACCGATTTCACGACCGCCGACCTGGACGAGGCCGACCGCGAGGAGGCGCTGCGCCTCCTGCTGCGCGACCACCGGCCCCAGGACGCCGACCTGCTGCGCCACCTGCTCGTCCAGGAGACCGCCGCGCACCGCGAGGGCTGGGGCGTGAGCGAGGCCATGGGCCTGGCCGCGCTGCTGCTCGCCGAGTGCGGCCGCGAGGAGGACGTCTGGGCGCTGTGGGAGGCCAAGAACGCCTCCTTCGACACCATGGCGGGCCTGGACGGGTTCCTGCTGTTCCCGGCGGGCATCGCGGGCACGACCGCGCACGTGATCGCGTCCGAGGAGCACCCGGAGCGGCACGACCTGATGGCGTACATGTCCGAGTACCTGCAGTACGAGAAGCTGACCGACGAGGACGTCCGCGAGCACCTCGCCGGCCTGCGCTCCTACCACGAGGGCTGACCGCCGCGGTCCGCCGCGGTCCGCGGCAGACCGGTCAGAGCACCTCGATCGGGTCGAGCTTGATCCGCACCAGCTCCTGCTCCTTGCGGGCCGTCCGCACCGCCTGCGCCTTCGCGAGCACCGAGGCCAGCTCCCGCCCCTCGGCACGCGCGACCCGCACGAGCGCGCGTTCCTTCGTCTCGTCGTCGCCCAGCGGCACCGGTCCGAGCACCTCGCCGCTGGGCGGCAGCCTGAGCTCGTCCAGCAGCGCGTTCACCGCGTCCGGTGTGCCGTCGACCGTCGCCATCCGCACCGCCGGCGGGAAGCCCAGCTCGGCACGGGCGGCCAGCTCGGTCGACGCGTGCCACACCGGGTCCCACCGCACCAGCGCCTGCACCGGCGTCAACGCCGAGTCCGCGATCACCACCACCCGGCCGTTGCCCGGCCGCACCAGTCCCGCGGCCGTCATCCAGCGCCGCAGCGCCTCCTCCGACGCCCGCAGGTCGGCCCGGCCCAGCAACGCCCACCCGTCGAGCAGCAGCACCGCCCCGTAGCCGCCCTCGGCCACCGGCTCGGCCCCCGGCGTGGACACCACCAGCGACGGCCGTGACGGCACCGTGGCGAGCACCTCGTCCGCACCGCTCGTGCGCACCGGGTACCCCGGGAACGCCCGCCCGAGCTCCTCCGCCGTGCGCCTGGCCCCGATCACCTGTCCGCGCAACCGGCGGGACCCGCACGTCGGGCACCGGAACCCGGCCTCCGTCGCCGCGCACCACCGGCAGTAGGCGGGCCTGGGCTGCCCGTCGTGCGTGCCCCCCGGCAACGCCAGCGGCCCCGCGCACTTGCGGCACCGCGCCGGCCCCCGGCACTGCCCGCACGCCAGCGCCGGCACGTACCCCCGGCGCGGCACCTGGATGAGCACCGGCGAGTCGGCCAGCGCGAACCGGGCCGCCTCGAACGCGATGGACGGCAACCGCGCCGTGCGCGCCGCCGGGTCCTTCACGTCCTGCCAGTCGTTGTCGCCGACCGACACCACCCGCGGCGCGATGGCCCGCAACGTCTCCCGCGACGCCACGATCTCGTGCGCCCACCCGGTCTCCACCAGCAGCTGCGCCTCGGCCGTGCGGGCGAACCCGCCGATCAGCAACGCCGCACCGGTCATGTGCGCGCGCTGCACCAGCACGTCCCGCACGTTCGGGTACGGCGCGCGCGGCTCGGTGTGCAGGTCGTCCCCGTCGTCCCACACCACCAGCAACCCGGGGTCGGCCACCGGCGCGAACGCCGTGGCCCGCGTGCCCACCACGACCCGCGCGACCCCCCGCCGCACCGCCAGCCACCGCTTGTACCGCTCCGACGGCCCCAGGTCCGCCGACAGCGTCACCACGCCCTCGATCAGCGCGCTGCACGCCTCGAACACCCGCGCCACGTCCCGGTGGTCCGGCACCACGATCACCACGCCGCGCCCGGTCGACGCCACCGACGCCGCCGCCTCGGCCAGCCGGGCCGGCCAGTCCTCCGACGGCAGCGCCTGCCACACCGCGTGCGCCGGCAGCCCGCTGCGCAACGCTTCCAGGTACTTCGGCCCGCGCGGGTAGCGCGCCCACGCGTCGGCGGGCACCGGCGGCAGCGCGGACCGGACGGGCGCCGGGCGGGGGTGGTCGACTGGCTCGGCGTCGGGCTCGGTGGGCTGGGCGCCGGTGGGTTGGGCGCCGGTGGATTGGGCGCCGGTGGATTGGGCGCCGGTGGATTGGGCGCCGGTGGATTGGGCGCCGGTGGATTGGGCGCCGGTGGATTGGGCGCCGGTGGATTGGGCGG
>NZ_JBVJRC010000001.1:447353-1105178 GCF_055608005.1 Lentzea sp. NPDC036955
GCCGGTCGGCTCAGGAGTCGTCGGCTCAGTTTCGGCGGCCTCGGGACCAGCGGACTCGGCTTCGGCGGCTTCGGGGCCAGCGGACTCGGCTTCGGCGGCTTCGGGGCCAGCGGACTCGGCTTCGGCGGCTTCGGGGCCAGCGGACTCGGCTTCGGCGGCCTCGGACTGGATGGGCTGGGAGCCGACGGTCGCGGAGCCCGCGTCCTCGGAGCCGGCGGCCTCGGAGCCGGCGGGGCGCTCGCCGGTGGCGTCAGCGGCAGCCGCCTCGGGGCCGTCGGGCTGATCGCCTTCAGCGACCGTCCCCACCCACGCCGGGTCCTGCGGCAACGGTGCCGGTTCGCCGGACGGCGCTGCCTCCGCGCGGGCGTGCCGGGGCGGGATCGCGAGCCGCAGCACGTCGATCATGCCGCCCGCGTACCGGTCGGCGACGGCGCGGGCCAGCGCCGCGATCTCGGGCGCCAGCACCGGTTCCGACGAGATGACCTTCTCGATGAAGGCGAGCTTCTTCTCGTACTCGGTGCTGTCGACCCGCTCCAGCAGGTACCCGTCGACCACCTGCCCGGCGAACCGCACGCGCACACGACAGCCGGGGACCGCGGTGGTGTCCAGATCGGACGGAACCGCGTAGTCGAAGGGGCGGTCGAGGTGCGCCAGCGGCACGTCCACGACGATGCGCGCAACCGGCAGCGTGTCGGCGGGGACGCGCTCCCCGCGGCGTGCTCCGGTCTTCGTGCTCATGTCCACTGGTGTATCAGACGGGTCCGACACTCACGAACAGGGTGGCGAACGCCCAGGCGAGGACCGGCGCCGACCTCAGCCGGAGATCGACTCCTGGCCGTTCTCGATGTGACCGCACAGCCGCCGGCGGAACCGCGGCTCCTCCTCCACCGCGACGGTCAGGTCGTACCAGCCGGAGTTCAGCGCGGTCAGCCACGGGATCACGTGCCGGTGACCGGGGCGCACGACGACCCGCCGCCGGCCCAGCACGAACGTCAGCCGCGAGCGCCCGGTGTTCTCGAACGTCAGCGTGAGCACACGGCTGTACCCGCGCACCGACGACGACACGCGCGCGGTGTCGGACGCGGCACCGGTGAACTCGCGGCGGAACCCGTTCGGGCCCAGCAGCACCAGGTCGTGGTCTCCCGCCAGCTCCACCGACTCCGAGCGGGCGACGTCGAAGTGCTGCGGCAGCGCGAACTGGCCGGAGTACGGGTACAGCGCGAAGTGCACCGACGCCGTGCCCGCGTTCGACATCTCCAGCCGTGACCCGCGCAGTGATGCATCGGGCTGATACGGCAACGCGCGCGCACGGCGACGTCCTGCCTCCTGTTCCGGCATCTTCTGCTCGGACGGCGGCGCCGGCCGCCAGCGCGGTGTCGCGGGCGGGACCGGCGCGGGTTCGCCGACCTCCGGCCACGTCCGCCACCGGTCGAAGTCGAACGCCGAGGTCAGGTCACCGGTCACGGTCCGGCGCCAGGCGGAGACCTCCTCCGAGCGCACCCCGGTCCACTTCTCCAGGAACTGCGTCATCGAGGTGTGGTCGAACACCTGCGAGCACACGTACCCGCCGACCGACCACGGCGAGACGACGGTCATCGGCACACGGGCGCCCAGTCCGAGCGGTTTGTCGCCCACGTACTCGTCGGTGACCGACAACGGCGGGCGCGGCGGCGGCACGTGGTCGAAGAAGCCGTCGTTCTCGTCGTAGGTGATGAACAGCACCGTCGACTCCCACACGTCCTGGTTCGACGCCAGCGCGTCCAGGACCTGGTAGGTGATCGAGGCCGACGCGGCGGGCGAGGACGCGCCGGGGTGTTCGGAGTCCACTGAGGACGGCACCAGGTACGACACCGCGGGCAACCGGCCGGAGCTCACGTCCGCGCGGAACGCCTCCCCCAGCCCGCCGGGCCGCACCCGCCGCAGTCCCCTGTCGTACAACGACTTCTCCGCCGGGGTCAGCTTCGACAGGTCGATCGCGCCGATCAGCGCGGGGTCGCCGGTGCCGTAGAGCTTGTCGAGCGACTTGAACCCCGCGGGCAGCACCTTGCGCGCGATCTCCTTGAACCGCGCGAAGAACTCCAGGTTGTTGTCCTGGAAGTTGTCGTGCTCCTGGTACACCCGCCACGACTTCCCCGCCGCCTCCAGGCGTTCCGGGTAGGTCGTCCACGTGTAGCCGGCGTGCGTGTCCTCGCTGTAGGCCGCGTTCCCGGTGGCGCGCGTGCCGTTCGGCTCGAAGCCGGTGTAGCCGGACATCCAGTAGTTGCGGTTCGGCGAGGTCGAGGACGGCACCGAGCAGTGGTAGGCGTCGCACAGCGTGAACGTGTCGGCGAGCTCGTAGTGGAACGGGATGTCCTGGCGCGTGTAGAACGCCATGGTGGCGCCGGTCTTGGCGGGCACCCAGTTGTCGTTCCAGCCGCCGCGCAGCGCCGAGTGGCCGCCGTTCCAGCTGTGGTCGAGGTCGCCGATGTACTGGACGTCGCGCCCGGAGGCGGCCTCGCGGACCGGGAACGGCAGCACCCCGCTCTGGTCGAACACGCCCTTCAGCGCGTTGCGGTCGGAGAACCCGCGCACGCCCCGCAGCGACCCGTAGTAGTGGTCGAACGAGCGGTTCTCCTGCATGAGCAGGACGACGTGCTTGATCGCCCGCAGCCCTCCCGACCGGGGTTCGCGGGCGAGCGCGGCGTACACCGACGGCGGCAGCAGCGTTCCGGAGGCGGCGGCGACGGCGGCGGCCATGAACCCGCGACGAGAGAGCGACATGAACGCAGTTTGTAGCTTCCCGACGTGAAGCGGAACCGTCCCGTACATGAACAACGCCGCCGCGGCCGCCGGTCACCACGCCGAGGCAGCCCGGCCGGGAGGCGGAAGTGTGCCCGAACGGGAACGGCCCGCTTCCCCTGAGGGCAGCGGGCCGTGCTCCGTTGGACGGCTCAGGCGCCGGCGGCGGCGCGCAGGGCCTCGGCGCGGTCGGTCGACTCCCAGGGGAGGTCGACGTCGGTGCGGCCGAAGTGGCCGTACGCGGCGGTCGGGGCGTAGATCGGGCGCAGCAGGTCGAGGTCGCGGATGATCGCGGCCGGGCGCAGGTCGAAGACCTCGGTGATGGCCTGCTGGATCTTCTGCGGGTCGACGGTCTCGGTGCCGAAGGTCTCCACGAACAGGCCCACCGGGGCGGCCTTGCCGATCGCGTAGGCGACCTGGACCTCCACGCGCGTGGCCAGGCCCGCGGCGACGGTGTTCTTCGCGACCCAGCGCATGGCGTAGGCGGCGGAGCGGTCGACCTTCGACGGGTCCTTGCCGGAGAACGCGCCACCACCGTGCCGCGCCATGCCGCCGTAGGTGTCGACGATGATCTTGCGGCCGGTCAGGCCCGCGTCACCCATCGGGCCGCCGATGACGAAGCGACCGGTCGGGTTCGTCAGCAGCCGCACGTCGGCGGTGTCGATGCCCAGCTCGGCGACCTCCGGCGCGACCACGTGCGTGCGCAGGTCGACACCCAGCAGCTTCTCCAGGTCGATGCCGTCGGCGTGCTGCGTGGAGATGACCACCGTGTCCAGGCGCACCGGCTGGTCACCGGCGTACTCGATGGTGACCTGCGTCTTGCCGTCCGGGCGCAGGTACGGAACCGTGCCGTCCTTGCGGACCGCGGTCAGCCGGCGCGACAGGCGGTGCGCCAGCGCGATCGGCAGCGGCATCAGCTCGGGGGTGTCGGTGCAGGCGTAGCCGAACATCAGGCCCTGGTCGCCCGCGCCCTGCTTGTCGATCTCGTCCGCGGCGCCCTCGACGCGCTCCTCGAACGCCGTGTCCACGCCCTGCGCGATGTCCGGGGACTGCGCGCCGATCGCCACGTTCACACCGCACGAGTGGCCGTCGAAGCCCTTCGCCGACGAGTCGTAGCCGATCTCCAGGATCTTCTCCCGCACGATCGTCGGGATGTCCGCGTAAGCCTCGGTCGTGACCTCACCCGCGACGTGCACCTGACCCGTCGTCACCAGCGTCTCCACCGCGACGCGGGACCGGGGGTCCTTGGCCAGCAACGCGTCCAGGATCGAGTCGCTGATCGCGTCGCAGATCTTGTCGGGGTGTCCCTCGGTCACCGACTCACTCGTGAACAGCCTGCTGCTGTGCTGGCTCACGGACACTCCTTCGTTGCGGGTTCGACTCCGGGAAATACTACTGAGACTCAGTCAAGCGAGCGCTAACCGCGTCCCACACCGTGGCAGCCACTTGCGCTTTCGGCCCATGCGGGATAGGCGTCTCCGCGCCCTCGGCGGAGAGCAGCCACCCGGCGTTGTCGTCCTGCTCGAACGCCTTGCCGTCGCCGACCGCGTTCACCACCAGCAGGTCGCAGCCCTTGCGCCGCAGCTTGGCCCGGCCGTAGTCGAGCACGGACGTCGTCCCGTCACCGGTCTCCGCGGCGAACCCGACGATCACCTGGCCGTCCCGACGTGCGGAAACGAGCTCCACGAGGATGTCGGGGTTCTTCGCCAGCGAGATCGGGTCCGGGTCCGCGTCGGTTTTCTTGATCTTGTGTCCGGTCAGCGCGGCCGGGCGGAAATCGGCGACCGCGGCGGCCATGACGACCACGTCCGCGTCACCGGCGATCTTGTGCATGGCGTCGCGCAGCTCCACGGCGGAGCCGACCCGGACCAGGTCGACACCGGCCGGGGTGGTCAGGTCCGCGGTGTTGCCGGCGACCAACGTCACTCGCGCACCGCGTTGCGCCGCCACCCGTGCGAGCGCGTAGCCCTGCTTGCCCGACGAGCGGTTGCCGATGAACCGCACCGGGTCGAGTGGTTCGCGGGTGCCACCGGCCGAGATCGCGACGTGCACGCCCTCCAGCGTCCGCCGCAGGGCGTCGCGCCGGGTGAGCAGCAGGCGGGCCAGCTCGACGATCTCCGCGGGGTCGGGCAGCCGGCCCTTGCCGGTGTCCTTGCCGGTGAGGCGGCCGCTCGCCGGTTCCGCGACGACGACACCGCGGCTGCGCAGCAGCGCCACGTTGTGCTGGGTGGCCGGGTGCTCCCACATCTCGGTGTGCATCGCGGGCACCAACAGGACCGGGCAGCGCGCGGTCAGCAGGGTGTTCGTCAGCAGGTCGTCGGCCAGGCCGTGGGCTGCCTTCGCGATCAGGTTCGCCGTGGCGGGGGCCACGACCACCAGGTCGGCGTTCTGGCCGAGCTTGACGTGCGGCACCTCGTGCACGTCGTCGAACGGGTCCGCGGACACGACCTGCCCGGACAGCGCCTCGAACGTGGCGGCGCCGACGAACTTCAGCGCCCCCTCGGTGGGCACCACGCGCACGGAGTGCCCCGACTCGGTGAGCCGGCGCAGCACCTCACAGGCCTTGTACGCAGCGATGCCCCCGCCAACCCCGAGAACGATCCGGGGCTTTGCGGGGGCATCAGAGCCATTCACAGCGGAAGTCAAAAGCTCTCCTGAGAGGAACGACCGAGGAGGTCACGCCTCACGACGGAGGGACCCCGCTGGGGGTCCGGGGCGCAGCCCCGGCTGGGGTGTGGGGGCTCGGCCCCCACAAGACACTTCGAAGCGCGACGGCCTGCGCTTTCCGCAGGCACGCATCACCCCAGCGTCTTCGAACTCACTCGCCTTCGGTGTGCTCGAGCAAGCCGGCGTGGATCTCGCGGAGCGCGATCGACAGCGGCTTCTCACGCGGGCCCGGCTCGACGAGCGGGCCGACGTACTCGAGCAGGCCCTCGCCGAGCTGCGCGTAGTAGTCGTTGATCTGGCGGGCACGCTTCGCTGCGTAGATCACCAACGCGTACTTCGAGCTCACCTGCTCCAGCAGGTCGTCGATCGGCGGGTTGGTGATGCCCTCCGGGGAACCGGTCAGGTGACCGAGCTCGGTGTGGGTGATCACTCGTCAAACTCCTGAGATTCGTGGTCCGACCATCAAGGATAGCAAGTCGGCCGCGGCCGATTGCACGTCGGCGTTCACGACGACCTCGTCGAACTCTTTTTCGGCCGCCAGCTCCTCGCGGGCGATGGCCAGCCTGCGCTCGACGACCTCCGGGTGCTCGGTGCCCCGGCCGGTGAGCCGGTCCACCAGGTGCTCCCACGAAGGCGGGGCGAGCATCACGAGCTGGGCTTCCGGCATGGCCACGCGGACCTGCCGCGCGCCCTGCAGTTCGATCTCCAGCAGGGCCGGTCGTCCGGCGGCCAGGGCCTCCTCGACCGGCTTGCGAAGCGTTCCGTAGCAGTTGCCGGCGAACTCCGCGTGTTCGAGGAACTCACCCGCGTCGACCATCTGCTGGAACTTCTCGCGGTCGACGAAGTGGTAGTGCACCCCGTCGGTCTCGCCCGGCCTCGGCTTCCTGGTGGTCGCCGAGACGCTGAAGTAGATGTCGGGCTGCTGCCTGCGCAGCTCCGCCAAGACGCTGGACTTGCCGACGCCCGACGGCCCGGACAAGACGGTGAGCCGGGGACGGGCAACGCCCGTCCCCGGCTCGAGGCCACTCACTCGCCGCTGAACTCGGTGAGGAGCGCCTTGCGCTGGCGGTCGCCCAGGCCACGCAGACGACGGCTCGGAGCGATCTCGAGACGCTCCATGATCTGCTGCGCACGCACCTTGCCGACGCCCGGGAGGGCCTCCAGCAGGGCGGACACCTTCATCTTGCCCAGGACCTCGTCGCTCTCGGCGGCCTTGAGCACGTCCGTCAGGGTCGTGCCGCCGCGCTTGAGGCGCTCCTTGAGCTCAGCCCGAGCGCGACGAGCGGCAGCAGCCTTCTCCAGCGCTGCGGCCCGCTGCTCCTCGGTAAGCTGGGGAAGAGCCACGATTTCCTCCGTGGTGTGGATTCTTTTCGGATCGGTGCCGCGACCGTACCGACCGCAATTGCCTGAGTACAACGTGACCCAGTCAGGTAAATCTTCAGCGGCCATCTGTGATGCGGCGGGTGGTAGTAGTACCAACACCCCCCGGCCGCCTGATCACCGCCACCGGCAACTCGTCGCACACCCACAGTGTGCTATGAGGCCGGTGACCAGCGGGGCAGCCGGTGGGCTGGACCCTACCAACACAAGTTTCCCCAGGTGAGCGCGCCACACCCCAAAAGACGTGGCGCGCCCCTCCTCAGAGGCTGTCCTGGACCCTCCGTACGGCGCTGACCAGCGACGATACGTCGGGTCCATGCTTGAGAACATCTCGTGAAGAAGTCGGCAGAACGCCGCGCATGTCGGACCCGAAGAGCCGTTTTAGATCAGCGACCGAGCCGCCCTGAGCACCGAAACCGGGTGCCAGAACCGGGCCGTTGAACCCGGAGAGGTCCACGTCCGTTTCACCGATCGTGGCACCCACGACGAGACCCACATCGCCGCACGGAGAAATGCCGGAATTCCGAGCCGTGGCGAAATCGATGATCGTCTGCGCCACCGTTCGCCCGTCCGGAGCAACCGCGCGCTGGACCTGTGCACCCTCCGGGTTCGAGGTGAGCGCCAGCACGAACACGCCCCGGTCGTTCGCCCGTGCCGTGTCGAGCGCCGGCTGCAGCGAGCCGAAGCCGAGGAACGGCGACACCGTCACCGCGTCCCCGGCCAGCGGCGAGCCCTCGGCCAGGTACGCCTCGGCGTACGCGGCCATGGTGGAGCCGATGTCGCCGCGCTTGGCGTCGACGAGCACCAGCGTGCCCGAGTCGCGCAGCTCGGCGATCACGCGCTCCAGCACGGCCACCCCGCGCGACCCGCAGGCCTCGAAGAACGCCGCCTGGGGCTTGACCACCGCCACCCGCCCGCCGAAGGCCTCGACGGCCGTCAGGGCGAACCGTTCGAGGCCCTCCGCCGACCGCGAGAGGCCCCACGCGTCGAGCAGCGCCGGGTGCGGGTCGATGCCCACGCACAGCGGCCCGTGCGCCTCGACGGCCTTCGTGAGCCGTTCGCCGAAGGTCATTTCCCACCCCGCAGCGACGCCTGGAGCGCCTGCAGGGGCTGGACCCCGATGTCACCGCGGATGAGCGCCTCGATGCCGTGCACGGCCGCGGCGGCGCCCTGGATCGTGGTGACGCACGGGATGTCCTTGGCCACGGCGGCGGTGCGGATCTCGTAGCCGTCGACGCGGGGACCGCTGTTGCCGTACGGCGTGTTGAAGATCATGTCGATCTCGCCGTTGAGGATCATGTCGACGACGTTGCCCTCGCCCTCGAAGTGCTTGCGCACCTCGGTGCACGGGATTCCGTTGCGCTTCAGCACCTCCGCGGTGCCGGCCGTGGCGAGGATCTGGAAGCCCAGGTCCGCCAGGCGCTTCACCGGGAAGATCATCGCGCGCTTGTCGCGGTTGGCGAACGACACGAAGACCTTGCCCGCGGTGGGGAGGGAGCCGTAGGAGGCCGTCTGCGACTTCGCGAACGCCTTGCCGAACGACGAGTCGATGCCCATGACCTCGCCGGTGGACTTCATCTCCGGGCCCAGCAACGAGTCCACGCCGTGGCCCTCGGGGGTGCGGAAGCGGTGGAACTGCATGACCGCCTCCTTCACCGCGACCGGTGCGTGCTCGGGCAGCCGGGCGCCGTCACCGGTGGCCGGCAGGATGCCCTCCTCGCGCAGCTCCGCGATCGTGGCGCCGAGCATGACCCGTGACGCGGCCTTGGCCATCGACACGGCGGTCGCCTTGGACACGAACGGCACCGTGCGCGACGCGCGCGGGTTCGCCTCCAGCACGTACAGCACGTCGTCCTTGAGCGCGTACTGGACGTTCAGCAGGCCGCGCACGCCGATGCCGCGGGCGATGGCCTCGGTGGAGCGGCGGACGTTCTCGATGTCGGAGGCGCCCAGGGTGATCGGCGGCAGCGCGCAGGAGGAGTCACCGGAGTGCACGCCGGCCTCCTCGATGTGCTCCATCACACCGCCGATGAACACCTCGTCGCCGTCGCACAGCGCGTCGACGTCGATCTCGATGGCGTCGTCGAGGAACCGGTCGACCAGCACCGGGTGCTCTGGCGTCACCTCGGTCGCGCGGGCGATGTAGCCCGACAGCGACTCCTCGTCGTAGACGATCTCCATGCCGCGGCCGCCGAGCACGTAGGAGGGGCGCACGAGGACCGGGTAGCCGATCTCGTCCGCGATCTCCTTGGCCTCGGCGAACGACGTGGCGGTGCCGAACTTCGGCGCGGGCAGGCCGGCCTCGGTCAGCACCTTGCCGAACTGGCCGCGGTCCTCCGCGAGGTGGATCGCCTCCGGCGTGGTGCCCACGACCGGCACACCGGCGTCGGCCAGGCGCTTCGCGAGGCCCAGCGGCGTCTGGCCGCCCAGCTGCACGATCACGCCGGCGACCTCGCCGGAGCGCTGCTCGGAGTGCACGACCTCCAGCACGTCCTCGAACGTCAGCGGCTCGAAGTAGAGGCGGTCGGAGGTGTCGTAGTCGGTCGACACCGTCTCCGGGTTGCAGTTGACCATCACGGTCTCGTACCCGGCCGCCCGCAGCGCCATCGCCGCGTGCACGCAGGAGTAGTCGAACTCGATGCCCTGGCCGATGCGGTTCGGGCCGGAGCCCAGGATCAGCACCTTGGGCTTCTCGCGCTGCTCGGCGACCTCGGACTCGGCGTCCGGGTCCAGCTCGTAGGCGCTGTAGTGGTACGGCGTCTCCGACTTGAACTCGGCCGCGCACGTGTCGACCGTCTTGTAGACCGGGCGCACGCCCAGACGGTGCCGCAGCGCGCGCACGCCGTCCTCACCGGCCAGCTCCGGCCGCAGCACGGAGATCTGCCGGTCCGACAGACCGGCGCGCTTCGCCTTGCGCAGCAACGACTCGTCGAGCACCGGTGCGTCGAGCAGCTCCTGGCGCAGCGTGCCGAGCCACGCGATCTGCTCGACGAACCAGGGGTCGATGCCCGAAGCCCTGTGCACGTCCTCAATGGACGCACCGAGCCGCAGCGCGCGTTCGACGGTGTAGAGCCGGCCGTCGTGACCGCGCTCCAGCTGCTTGAGCGTGGAGTCGAGCGTGACGCCCTCGGGGTCGGGCTGCGTCCAGAAACCGACGGACTTGGTCTCCAGCGACCGCAGCGCCTTGCCCAGCGCCTCCACGAAGTTCCGGCCGATCGACATGGCCTCGCCGACGGACTTCATCGTCGTGGTCAGCGTCGGGTCGGCGCCGGGGAACTTCTCGAAGGCGAACCGCGGCGCCTTGACGACGACGTAGTCGAGCGTGGGCTCGAACGACGCCGGGGTCTCGCCGGTGATGTCGTTGGTGATCTCGTCGAGGGTGTAGCCGATGGCGAGCTTCGCGGCGATCTTGGCGATCGGGAAGCCGGTCGCCTTCGACGCCAGCGCCGAGGACCGCGACACGCGCGGGTTCATCTCGATGACGACCATGCGGCCGTTCTCGGGGTGGATGGCGAACTGGATGTTGCAGCCGCCGGTGTCGACGCCGACCTCGCGGATGACCTGGATGCCGACGTCGCGCATGTGCTGGTACTCGCGGTCGGTCAGCGTCATCGCGGGCGCGACCGTCACCGAGTCACCGGTGTGCACGCCCATCGGGTCGATGTTCTCGATCGAGCAGATGACCACGACGTTGTCGTTGCGGTCGCGCATGAGCTCGAGCTCGTACTCCTTCCACCCGAGCACGCTCTCCTCGATCAGCACCTCGGTGACCGGGGACTCCTCCAGGCCGATGGCCGCGAGGCGCTCCAGCTCCTCCGCGGTGTAGGCCATGCCGGAGCCCAGGCCGCCCATGGTGAACGACGGCCGGATGACGACCGGCAGGCCCAGCTCGGCGACGGTCTTGCGGACCTCGTCCATCGTGGTGCAGACGGCCGAGCGCGGGACCTCGGCGCCGATCTTGCGCACCAGGTCCTTGAAGATCTGCCGGTCCTCGCCGCGCTGGATGGCGTCGACGTTCGCGCCGATCAGCTCGACGTTGTACTTCTCCAGCACGCCGCGCTCGTGCAGCGCGATCGCCGTGTTCAGCGCGGTCTGGCCGCCCAGGGTCGCGAGGATCGCGTCCGGGCGTTCCTGCGCGATGACCTTCTCCACGAACTCGGCCGTGATCGGCTCGATGTAGGTGGCGTCGGCGAACTCGGGGTCGGTCATGATCGTCGCCGGGTTGGAGTTCACCAGGCTGACCCTGATGCCCTCCTCCCGCAGCACCCGGCACGCCTGGGTGCCGGAGTAGTCGAACTCGCAGGCCTGGCCGATGACGATCGGGCCGGAGCCGATGACCAGGATGTGCTTGAGATCAGTCCTCTTGGGCATGTCAGCGGCCGCCGTTCATCATGGTCACGAACTCGTCGAACAGGGGCGCGGCGTCGTGCGGACCGGCCGCGGCCTCGGGGTGGTACTGCACGGAGAACGCCGGTGCGTCGAGCAGCCGGACGCCCTCGACGGTGCCGTCGTTCGGGCAGTAGTGCGACAGCACGGCGCGGCCGAACTCCGAGGAGAACTCCTCGCCCGGCGTGCCCTCCAGCGCGAACCCGTGGTTCTGCGAGGTGATGGCGACCTTGCCGGTGGCCACGTCGATCACCGGGATGTTGATGCCGCGGTGGCCGTAGCGCATCTTGTAGGTCCCGCGGCCGACGGCGCGGCCGAGGATCTGGTTGCCGAAGCAGATGCCGAACAGCGGCAGCTCGCGGCCGAGCGCCTCCTTGGTCAGGGCGATGGCGTGGTCCTGCGTCGCCGGGTCGCCGGGGCCGTTGGAGAGGAAGAGACCGTCCGGGCTGACCTTGAGGATGTCCTCGAACGTGCTGGTCAGCGGCAGGACGTGCACCTCGATGCCGCGTGCGGCCATCATCCGCGGGGTGTTGGACTTGATGCCCAGGTCGAGCGCGGCGACGGTGAACTTCTTCTCGCCGATCGCCTCGACCACGTACGGCTTGTCGGTGGTGACGTCGACCGCGAGGTTCGCGCCGACCATCTGCGCGCTCGCCTTGACCTGCTCGACCATCGACGTGTCGTCGGTCAGCGCCGAGCCGGAGAACACACCGGCGCGCATCGCGCCCTGCTCGCGGATGTGGCGGGTCAGGGTGCGGGTGTCGAGGCCCGCGATGCCGACGACGCCCTGGTTCGCGAGCTCCTCGTCGAGACCGCGCCGGGAGCGCCAGTTCGACGGGGTGCGTGCGGGGTCGCGGACCACGTAGCCGGCCACCCAGATCTTCGTGGACTCGTCGTCCTCGTCGTTCCAGCCGGTGTTGCCGATCTGCGGCGCGGTCTGCACCACGATCTGGCGGTGGTAGGAGGGGTCGGTCAGGGTTTCCTGGTATCCGGTCATGGCCGTGGAGAACACGACCTCGCCGAGCGAGACGCCGGTCGCTCCGTACGCCTCACCGCGGAAGACGCGACCGTCTTCCAGCACCAATGCCGCGTTCGTCACGCCTTGCCCTCCGTGTTGATGGGGTCGTGGCCCAGAGCCGCGACCCACTCGTCGTAAACGTCCTTGTCGTCACCGCGGAACCCGGTGTCGAAGAGGTGGCCCTCGTTCTCCCACCGCAGCACCAGCAGGCCCTGCTCGCTGAACATGACCTTCCCGGCCAGTCCGCGGTCGGTGCGCGCGTCCCGGACGGACGCGGCGGGGATGAACAGCGGTGTGGCGCCGGTGCGTTCGATCGCGACGCCTTCCGGCACCAGGCTCAGCACGGCCTCCGCGCGGTGGCCGATGTCGCCGACCTGGATGCGGTCCTGCCAGTTGCCGGCGTTCGTCGTTCCGACGTAGACGCCCGTGGTCGTGAGCCTCGGCGTGCCGAGGGCCTGCGGCGGGGCGGGGAACGCGGGCAGGCCGGCCTGCTGGCGCTGGCGGCGCTTCCAGCCGTGCCACATGCCGTACACGCACAGCGCGAAGAACACGAGGACCGCCACGGAGAGGAGCACGCGGGTCATGGCGCAATCCTCCCCGCGAGTGCGGTCACGCGGCCACGCAAGATGGTGGCCGTCACCGCGCCGGGCAGCTCCATGCCCTCGAACGGGGTGTTGCCCGCGATGCTCGCGAGCTCCGCCCCGGTCACGGTCCACGTCGCGTCCGGGTCGACCAGCACCAGGTTCGCGGGCTCGCCGACCTCGATCGGACGGCCCTGGTCGGTCAGCCCGGCGATCTCGGCGGGCTTCTCGCTCATCACCCGCGCGACCCCGCGCCAGTCCAGCAGGCCGGTCTTCACCATCGTCTCGACGACGATGCCGAGCGCGGTCTGCAGGCCGAGCATGCCGGGGCGGGCGGCGGACCACTCGCAGTCCTTGTCCTGCACGGCGTGCGGGGCGTGGTCGGTGGCGACGCAGTCGATCGTGCCGTCGGCCAGCGCCTGGCGCAGCGCGTCCACGTCGGTCTGGGTGCGCAGCGGCGGGTTGACCTTGTTGACCGGGTCGTAGGTGCTCAGCCGGTCGTCGGTGAGGATCAGGTGGTGCGGGGTGACCTCGGCGCTGACCCTGGTGCCGCGGGCCTTGGCCCACTTCAGCACGTCGGCGGTGCCGGTGGTGCTGACGTGGCAGACGTGCAGCCTCGCGCCGACCTGCTGCGCGAGGATGCAGTCGCGCGCCACGATCGACTCCTCGGCGGCGGCGGGCCAGCCCTGCAGGCCGAGCCTGCTCGCGTTCTCGCCCTCGTGCGCCTGCGCGCCGACGGTGAGCTTCGGCTCCTCGGCGTGCTGGGCGATGACGGCACCGAGCGCCTTCGAGTACTCCAGCGCCCTGCGCATGATCAGCGGGTCGTGCACGCAGTGGCCGTCGTCGGAGAAGACGCGGACGTTCGCCTTGGACTTGGCCATCGTGCCGAGCTCAGCGAGCTTCTCGCCCCTGAGGCCGACGGTGACGGCGCCGACCGGGTGGACGTCGACCAGGCCGACCTCCTGGCCGCGGCGGGCGACGTGCTCGACGATGACGGCGTTGTCGGCGACCGGGTCGGTGTTGGCCATGGCGAAGACCGCCGTGTAGCCACCGAGAGCGGCGGCCCTGGAGCCCGTCTCGATGGTCTCGGTGTCCTCGCGGCCGGGTTCGCGCAGGTGGGTGTGCAGGTCGACGAAGCCGGGCAGCAGGACGGCGCCGTTGCCTTCGACGACCTCCGCGTTCTCGTCCGTGCCCTCGGCGATGACACCGTCACGGATCAAGACGTCACGCGGTTCCCCCTCGCCGTAGGGACGCACTCCCTTGAGCAGCAGGGGTTTCACGCGGTTTCCTCCTCGTGGGCAAGCAGGTGGTACAGCACGGCCATGCGCACGTGGACACCGTTGCGGACCTGCTCGGTGATGGCGGCCTGCGGGCTGTCGGCGACGACGGAGGCGATCTCCATGCCGCGCAGCATCGGGCCGGGGTGCAGCACGACGGCGTGCTCGGGCAGCAGCTTCAGGCGCCGCTCGTTGAGGCCGTAGGCGATCGAGTACTCGCGGGAGCTCGGGAAGAACCCGCCGGTCATGCGTTCGGCCTGCACGCGCAGCAGCATCACGGCGTCCTGCGAGGGCAGCTCGGCGTCGATCTCGTGCGACACCGCGACCGGCCACTTCTCCACGCCCGTGGGCAGCAGCGTGGGCGGGGCGACCAGCGTGACCTCGGCGCCGAGCGTGGTCAGCAGGTGCACGTTCGAGCGGGCGACCCGGCTGTGCAGCACGTCGCCGACGATCGCGACCCGGCGGCCGTCGAGGCTGCCGAGGCGGTCGCGCAACGTCGCCGCGTCGAGCAGCGCCTGCGTCGGGTGCTCGTGCATGCCGTCACCGGCGTTCACCACGGACGTGCCGGTGTGCTTGAGCCAGCCCGCGAGCCGGTGCGCCGCGCCGGAGGCCGGGTGCCGCACGATCACGCAGTCGGCACCCGCGGCCTGCAACGTCAGGGCGGTGTCGCGCAACGACTCGCCCTTGTTGACGCTGGAGCCGGAGCTGCTGACGTTGATCACGTCGGCGGACATCCACTTGCCGGCGATCTCGAAGCTCACGCGGGTGCGGGTGCTGTTCTCGTAGAACATCGTGATCACGGTGCGGCCGCGCAGCGTCGGCAGCTTGCGGACCTCGCGGCCGAGCAGCGCCTGCTTCAGCCGGTCCGCGGTGTCGAGGATCGCGATCGCCTGGTCGCGGTCGAGGCCGTCGGTGGAGAGCAGGTGCTTCACTTCAGCACCACTCCGTCGCGGCCGTCGAACTCCTCGAGCATCACGACGACGTCCTCGGTCTTCGACGTGGGCAGGTTCTTGCCGACGTAGTCCGCCCGGATCGGCAGCTCGCGGTGGCCGCGGTCGACCAGCACGGCGAGCTGCACCGCACGGGGGCGGCCGTGGTCGCGCAGGGCGTCGAGCGCGGCGCGGATGGTGCGGCCGGAGAACAGGACGTCGTCCACGAGCACGACGAGCTTGTCGTCGATGCCGCCGTCGGGCAGCTTCGTCGTCTCCAGCGGCCGCGTGGGGCCGCGGCGCAGGTCGTCGCGGTAGAGCGTGATGTCGAGGGTGCCCTCGCCGACCGACTTGCCGCAGAACTCGGTGATCTTGGCGGCCAGCCGACGGGCGAGAGGGGCTCCCCTGGAGGGAATACCCATCAAGACGACATCGGGTGCGCTGGGTGCATCGAGAGCGGTCTTCTCGATGATCTGATGGGCCATTCGGGCGACAGTGCGCGCGACATCACCGGCCGAAAGGATCTCGCGATCCCCGGCCGGATCCGTCGCGCCACGTTGACGTGACGCCACGGCTGGACCTCCTTCCCCGCCTCACTGGACGGGTCCTTAAAGGACGTCGGACACCTAGTGACAACTAGGCTGACCTGCACCGTATCACCTGTGGACGGTCAACCATCCGAGTGGTGTCGCACGCGTGGCGAGCGTCTCGTCCTGAGATCAGCTTGACCTGCCGACCACGGCGAGTAATCATTACTCTGCGTATCGATCTAAGCCTCCCCGCAGCACCGCCGTACTGCTGACGGGGCGAATGAACGGAGAACCGCCACATGGGCGACTACGCCAAGGCGCTGGGGGCCAAGCTCCGCGCTATCCGCCAGCAGCAGGGCCTGTCCCTGCACGGCGTCGAGCAGAAGTCCGGCGGTCGCTGGAAGGCCGTGGTCGTCGGCTCCTACGAGCGCGGTGACCGCGCGGTGACCGTGCAGAAGCTGGCCGAGCTGGCCGACTTCTACGGGGTCCCCGTCGCCGAGCTCCTGCCGGAGGGCCGCGTGCCCTCGGGTGCCGAGCCGGCCACCAAGATCGTGATCAACCTCGAACGGCTGCAGCAGCTGCCGGTCGAGAAGGTCGGCCCGCTGGCCCGCTACGCCGCGACGATCCAGTCGCAGCGCGGCGACTACAACGGCAAGGTCCTCTCGATCCGCACCGAGGACCTCCGCTCGCTGGCGATCATCTACGACATGACCCCCGGCGAGCTCACCGAGCAGCTCATCGACTGGGGCGTGCTGCCTCCCGAGGCCCGTCCGGCCAAGGAAGACTGAGCACCCCCAGGTCTTCACGCACAGTGGCTCCCGTGCCGTCCTGCTGGTCGCCCTCAGGACGGCGCGGGAGCCACTGCTGTTACTCCATCACTCGTTCGGGTGACAACGGCACCCGGTTCCGTCTCCGGTGCGTGATCACGCCGGGGGCACCAGCGCGGCGAGCTGCGCGCGGTCCTGGATGACGTGGATCGCGACGATCCGGTCGTTCTGGACCGTGAAGGCCATGAGCGAGAACAGCTCGCCGTCCACCCACGTCGCGAAGCCGGCCTCGCCGCCGATGAGCACCTCGCGGATTCGCGCGGTGGCCGCGAGCCTGCGGAACGCGCTCGCCCGTCCCGCCACGGCACGCGCGCCGACCACGTCGAGACGGCCGGCCCGCAGCGTGACCTCGGGGTGCAGCACCGCGATCAGGCCTTCGAGGTCCCCCTCCGACGACGCCCGCAGGAACGCGTTCACGACCTCGCGCTGCCTGGGCACGTCGACGTCGGGCCGCGGCTTGCCCTGCACGCGCTTGCGCGCCCTGCTCGCCAGCTGCCGCGTGGCGGCGGGCGTCTTGCCGATCAACGGCGCGATGTCGTCGAACGGCACCGCGAACATGTCGTGCAGCACGAACGCGAGCCGTTCGTCGGGCTTGAGGGTGTCCAGCACGATCAGCATCGCGAGCCCGACCTGGTCCTTCGCGACCGCCCGCTGCTCCGGCCCCTCGGCGGCGTCGACCACCGGGTCCGGCATCTCGTGCGCGTGCTCGCGGCGGTCCCGCAGCATGTTCAGGCACACGCGGGCGACGACCGTGGTGAGCCAGCCCCGCGGGTTCTCGACCTCGGCGGTGTCGGCCCGCTGCACGCGCAGCCACGCCTCCTGCACCGCGTCGTCGGCCTCGGCGAACGACCCCAGCACCCGGTGGGCGACGGCCCGCAGCCGGGCGCGCTCCTGCTCGAACTGCGCGATCACGACTTCCCCCTGTGGCCGGTCCCCCGAGCGTAGTCCGGAAGATCCTCCCGGCGGGGCCCGTCCCGGCCGATGACATGCTGGTCCGGTGACCGCCGCTGACGCAGACCTCCTCACCGACCGCACGCCGCTGCCGGAAGGCCTCGACGCCCGGCTGCGCGACCACCTCACGTTCCTCGTCGAGGTGGACCGGCTGAAGACGGTGCTGCGCGCCTCCCCGCTCGCCGCGGCGGACCGGCGCGAGAACGACGCCGAGCACTCCTGGCACCTCGCGCTCATGGTGTTGGTGCTCGCCGAGTACGCCGACGAGCCGATCGACGTCGGGCACACGATCAAGCTCGTGGTGGTGCACGACCTCGTCGAGGTCTACGCGGGCGACACCCCGCTCTACGACACGGCGGCGGGCACCACCCAGGTCGAACGCGAGGAGGCCGCCGCCGACCGCCTGTTCGGCCTGCTGCCGGCGGACACGGGCACGGCGCTGCGGGCGTTGTGGGACGAGTTCGAGGCGCGGGCGACCCCGGAGGCCCGGTTCGCGAAGGCCATGGACCGACTCCAACCCCTGTTGCTGAACTGGATGGCGCGGGGCGGCACCTGGCGCACCCCCGGCGTCACGGCGGACGACGTCCGGGCGCGCAAGGCGGTCATCGGTGAGGCGTCGACGGCGCTGTGGGACGCGGGGAAGCACATGATCGACGAGGGCGAGCGGCGCGGGTGGGCGCGCCGCAGCTCATGACGAGACGGCCGCCACGAACGCGCGCCAGGCCGAGGTGCTGAACGCCAGCACCTCGTCGGCGACGTTCTTCGAGTCGCGTATGCGCGCGTCGTGGGCGAACGAGACCTCCACGCACGCCCCCTCCGGCGTGCCGTTGCTGTAGGTGCTCTTACGCCAGGAGCGGTCCTGAGCCATCGAAGTCCCCTCGCGGTCGGCTGACGTACTCCGCCAGCTTGCTCCGCGATTGTTCCGCATCCAAGGCAACCTTTCCCAGGCGGTGGAAGGTGAGCCTGGTCCGGGCGATGGCAGCCGGGTCCTGGACGAACAGCTGCGCGAGATCGGTCTCGTTGTAGGCGAGCGGCGTGGCCTTCTCGAACTCGAACAGCCAGAGCCCCGCCGAGTTGGCCAGCACCTCCTCCGGCACGATCCGGATCAGCTGCGCGTTGAAGAGGAGCTGCAGGTACTGGTCCTCCATGACCTGGTCGTCGCCGACCTGCTGCTTCAACGCCAATTCATGGATGTAGAACATGCAAGTCGGCCGATCGTGGCGGCGCAGGACCGTCTGCCTGTCCTGTCGCACCTGCACGAGCCCGGCGATCTGCTGCTCGGTCGCGATCCCGGTCGCCCGGTACAGGTGCTCGGAGTAGGCCTCGGTCTGCAGAAGCCCCGGAACCGTCAGCAGGTCATAGGTGGTGATCGCGGTGGCCATCGCCTCCGCCATCGCGACCGTGCGCAGGTTCTCCGGCACTTGCACGATGTACTCGTCGAAGGCCGTGCGATAGCGCCGTTTGAAGTCCTCGTAGAAGTCGACGTCCTTGCGGCACAGCGTGAGGAACTGGACCAGGTCGATCTCGCTGGGCCGCGACTTGCCGTGCTCGATGGTGGACACCTTGCTGGGGTCCCAGCCGAGGCGCACGGCGAACGCGGCGGCGTTCAGCTTCGTCGAGGACTCGCGCAGCCGGCGCAGCTCGTCACCGAGGTCCCTGCTGTACGCGGTGGAAGTGGTGCTGTAAGCCATGCCGGGGACGCTATGGCGTGTTTTCCGGCCACGAAACTGGCTCGTTCGGGTGGAAATGAACGGCCGTCCTCGGGAGGACGGCCGTTCGCACGACTGCGAGTCCTAGAGAACCGCGCGCAACTGGTCGGCGATGACCGCGATCCGGCCGAGCACACCGTTCACGAACCGCGGCGAGTCGTCGGTGGACAGGCCCTTGGCGAGCTCGACGGCCTCGTCGATCGCCACCGCGTCCGGCACGTCGGCCGCCCACAGCAGCTCGTACAGGCCGATCCGCAGCACCGCGCGGTCGACGGCGGGCATGCGCTGCAGCGTCCAGCCCTCGGCGTGTTCCGAGATCAGGTCGTCGATGCGCGTCCGGTGGGCGGTGACGCCCTCGACGAGCGTGACCGTGTAGTCGTTGACCGGGGGGACGTCCGGTGAGCCGACGCGTTCGGCCAGCAGCGTCACCGGGTCGGTGCCCAGCAGGTCGGCTTCGTAGAGGAAGTCGACCGCGCGCTTGCGGGCCTTGCTCCGAGCACCCATCAGGACTTGTCGCTGATGCGGCCGAGGTAGCGGCCGTCGCGGGTGTCGACCTTGATCTTCTCGCCGGTCGTGACGAACAGCGGGACCTGGATCTCGGCGCCGGTCTCCAGGCGAGCGGGCTTGGTGCCGCCGGTGGAGCGGTCGCCCTGCAGGCCGGGGTCGGTGTGCTCGATGACGAGCTCGACCGAGGTCGGGAGCTCGATGAACAGCGGCACGCCCTCGTGGACGGCCACGACCGCCTCCTGGTTCTCCAGCAGGAAGTCGGCGGCGTCGCCCACCGTCTCAGCCGGGACCGGGATCTGGTCGTAGGTGTCACCGTCCATGAAGATGAAGTCGGTGCCCTCCTTGTACAGGTAGGTCATGCCGCGCTTGTCCACGGTGGCCGTGTCGACCTTCGTGCCCGCGTTGAAGGTCTTGTCGACGACCTTCCCGGTCAGCACGTGCTTGAGGGTCGTGCGCACGAAGGCGCCACCCTTGCCGGGCTTGACGTGCTGGAACGCGGTGACGGTCCAGAGCTGGCCGTCGAGGTTCAGCACCAGGCCGTTCTTCAGGTCGTTCGTGGTGGCCACGGTGGGATTTCTCCTGTGTTGGGCTGGGCGTCAGACGACCACGAGTTCCTTCGTGGTCAGGGTGAGGAGCTCCGGTCCGCTTTCGCGCACCACGAGGGTGTCCTCGATGCGGACCCCGCCCTTCCCCGGCAAGTAGACGCCAGGCTCGACGGTGACCGCCATACCGGCCGAAAGTGTACCGGCACCCACCTTCGACAACGCCGGTGCCTCGTGGATCTCCAGCCCGACGCCGTGCCCGAGGCCGTGCAGGAAGTCCTCCCCGTGCCCGGCCTTCTCGATGACCTCCCGCGACGCGTGGTCGACCTCGCTGACCTCCGCACCCGGCTTGAGCGCGGTGCGCCCGGCCGCCTGCGAGCGCGCGACCAGGTCGTACAGGTCGCGCTGCCAGTCGGCGGGCTTGCCGAGCACCAGGGTGCGGGTCATGTCCGAGTGGTAGCCGTCGACGAGCGCGCCGAAGTCGAGCTTGATGAAGTCGCCCACGTGCAGCGTCGCGTCCGTCGGCGAGTGGTGCGGCACCGCCGAGTTCGCGCCGAACGCCACGATCGACGAGAACGACGGCCCCTCCGCACCGTGGTCGAGCATGCGGCTCTCCAGCTCACGCGCGACGTCGCGCTCGGTCCGCCCGGCCCGCAGCCCGCCGTGCCCGATCAACGCCGCCAGCGCCCGGTCCGCCGCCGCGCACGCCATCCGCAGCGCCTCGACCTCGGCGTCGTCCTTGACCAGCCGCAGCTTCTCGACCAGCCCGCCCGCCTTGACGAGCTCCGCCTTCTCCGCCGCCTGCGCGAGCCCGTCCAGCCCGTCGACCGTGACGTGGTGGCTCTCGAACCCGAGCCTGCCCTTCGCCCGCTTCGCGAGCGCGAGGTCGCACGGCCGTTCGGTCGACCGCTCCAGGTCCGGCACCTGCTTCGCCGACTGCGTGAGATAACGCCCATCGGTGCAGAAGACGGTCTTGTCGTCGCCGCTCGCGTCGACCAGGAGGGCGGCGTTCGACCCGGTGAACCCCGTCAGGTAGCGGACGTTGAGCAGGTTCGTCACGAGGAGCGCGTCCAGCTCCGCGTCCTGGAGCTGTCGGCGCAGTGCGGTTCGGCGAGCGGCGTAGGACGACATGCCTCGCAGCGTACGGCCAGTCCTAAGCTGTCCGCATGCGTCCTTGGATCGCCCGTGCGTTGTGGATGGGTCTGCTGCACGGAGCCGTGCAGACCGGCGTCGCCGCCGTCGCGGTCCGCAGCCCCGAGGCGACGGCGGTGGGCCCGATCGCCCTCGGTCTCCTGATCGTCGCGGCGGTCCTGTGGGGCGCGGTCGACGCGCTGCGCGAGCTCCCTTCACCCGGCATGCAGTGGTTCATCGCGGCACTGGTCGCCGGGCCGTTCGCCGGTGCCCTGGGCGTGATCGGGTCGGCGGTGCTGGTCGACCAGACCGGGCAGGAGGCGCTGTGGGTGGCGCTGACGGGTGGCGCCGCCTTCACGGCGCTGCTGATCCTGGCGCCGGCCGGGCTCGGGATGCTGCTGGGCGGGGTGCTGGCGCGGCGGTCCTCAGTCAGCGACTAGCTCGACCTCGAAGCCGTCCGTGTTTTCGAGGAACGCCGCGTAGTGGCCGGGGCCGCCGGCGTGGGGGTGCCGGTCCTCGAACAGGAGGTGCCAGCCGTGGTGCCGGGCTTCCTCGGTGAGGCGGTCGACGTTCGCCCTGTCGCCCGCGTGCAGGGCCAGGTGGTTGAGGCCGGCTTTCATCCGATCGTGTGGCCCGGTGAGGGCCGGGGACTGCTCGGTGACCACGTAGGTGCGGCCGAGTTTCCAGCTCACGCCCGCTGACCAGCGTTGGTGCTCGGTCCAGCCGAGCTGCTGGAGGAGCCACCCGATCGTGGACTCGGCGCGGGCCAGGTCAGGGACCCAGAGCTCGACGTGGTGCAGCATCGGTGGTCCTTCCGGGATCATGTGGACACATGCGCAACGACGTCACGGGCGATGTCCGCGACAACGGCGTGGTCTTGCAGGTTCGCGATGTCGGCGGGGACATCTTCATCGGTGTGCGCCGGCCGCGCCGGAGGCGGGTCGCGTGGGCGCAGGTGCTGCTGGTGATCTTGCTGGTCGCCGGGGAGCAGTACGCGTGGCAGGCCGCCGCCGACACGACGTTCCTCGCGGGAGAGGACATCCGGCCGCCCTGGGCTGCTGACGACCTGGTCTTCTCGCTGGTCGCGGACAAGCTCGCGACGTGCGCGGAAGAGGTGGTGGCCCGGCCGGCGAACTGCCCGCAACGCTCTGCCGCACCGATCACCGGCACCGTGGTGTGGACGCTGGTCGGCGACCCCCGCGACGGGATGCGGACCGTCTGGCACGACGGCGTGCTGAAGGTCTTCGGCGCCGCCGTGATGACGCTGTGGTTTCACGACGACCTGGACGTGGTGACCGTCGACTTCGTCACCGAGGTGCGCTGGCATGGACGCGAGACCACGGCCGAGGACGTGGGACCGGTCGAGCCGGGCGTGTCCCCGGTCCCGCCCAGGCACGGGTTCGAGCTGGAACGCGGGCAGGTCGTCGCCGCCGTCGGGCGCAAGTTCGACCTGTGCACGGCCCCGCGGACCCTGCCGATGGAGGTGACCTGCCCCCGCGCAGCCGGCCCGACCCGCACACCGCCGCGCCACGACATCAGGTGGGTGCGCAACTCCGATCCCGTGGACAACGTGGACGTCCGCTACGACCACAGGTTCGGCCTCGTGATCGCGACGGGCGACTACTCCCTCTCCGCGCTGCCCCGCGACCTCGCCGGGCAGGCCGATCCCCAGCTCCCGCAGCTGCACAGCGGGAACTACGTGGCCTACCTGATGCGTGGACCTGACGGCACGGCGGTGGTGCTCGACCTGGAGCACCAGCCGTGAGCGGTCACCCCTGCTTGAGCGACAGCCAGCGCAGGGCCAGCAGGTAGCCCTCCACGCCGAGGCCCGCGATCACGCCGTTCGCCACCGCCGAGACCACGCTGTGGTGGCGGAACTCCTCGCGCTGGTGGATGTTCGAGATGTGCACCTCGACCAGGGGTGCGGTGAGCTGGGAGCAGGCGTCGCGGAGCGCGATGGAGTAGTGGGTCCAGGCGGCGCCGTTGAGGACGACCGGGGTGGCGGCGTCGGCGGCCTCGTGGAGCCACTCGACCATCTGGCCCTCGTGGTTGGTCTGGCGGACCTCGACGTCGAGGCCGAGGGTCTTGCCCTCGGTCTCGCACATCTCCACCAGGTCGGCGTGGGTGGTGCTGCCGTAGATCAGCGGCTCGCGGGTGCCCAGGCGGTTGAGGTTCGGGCCGTTGAGTACGAGGACCTTCACAGCAGCACCGTTCCGCCGGACTTGGGCTTCGGTTCCGCGGCGACCGCGGAGTAGGCGGCGGCGATCAGGGCCGGGTCCGGGCCTTCGAGGCGGCCGGGTTTCGCGAGGCCGTCGAGGACGACGAAGCGCAGGACGCCGGCCTTGTTCTTCTTGTCGACCTTCATGCCCTCCATGAGCTGCGGGAGGGCGTCGGGGTCGTAGGAGGTCGGGAGGCCGAGGGACTGCAGCACGGCGCGGTGGCGGTCGGCGGTCGCGTCGTCGAGGCGGCCGGCCAGGCGGGCCAGTTCGGCGGCGAAGACGAGGCCCACGCTGATGGCGGCGCCGTGGCGCCAGCGGTAGCGCTCGCGGCGTTCGATGGCGTGGCCGAGGGTGTGGCCGTAGTTCAGGATCTCGCGCAGGGAGGACTCGTGCAGGTCCGCGGAGACGACGTCGGCCTTGATCTGGATCTTGCGGCGGATCAGCTCGGCCAGCACGTCGCCGGTGGGGTCCAGGGCGGCCTGCGGGTCGGCCTCGATCAGGTCGAGGATGACCGGGTCGGCGATGAAGCCGCCCTTCACGATCTCGGCCATGCCCGCGATGAGCTCGTTGCGCGGCAACGTCTCCAGGGTGGCCAGGTCGACGAAGACGACCTCGGGCTCGTAGAACGTGCCCACCAGGTTCTTGCCGGCGTCGGTGTTGATGCCGGTCTTGCCGCCGACGGCGGCGTCGACCATGCCCAGCAGGGTGGTCGGGATGTTCACCAGGCGCACGCCGCGCATCCACGTGGAGGCGACGAAGCCCGCGAGGTCGGTGACGGCGCCGCCGCCGAGGCCGACCACGACGTCGTTGCGGGACAGGCCGATCTTGCCCAGCACGTCCCAGCAGAAGCCGGCGACGGCGAGGTCCTTGCCGTCCTCGGCGTCGGGCACCTCGACGCGGTGCGCGTCGATGCCGGTCGCCTTCAGCTCGTCCACCAGCACCTCGGCCGTGGCGGCCAGGGTCGGCTGGTGCACGATCGCGACCTTGGCGGTGCCCTCCAGGTGCAGGACGATCTCGCCCAGCAGACCGCGGCCGATCACCACGAGGTACGGCTTCTCGGCGTTGACCTCGACGGTCAGCGGCTCGGTCATTCCCCAACTCCCTTGATCACCGCGTCGGCCACCTGCTCCGGGTCGAGGGCGTCGGTGGCCACCTCGATCGTCGCGACCTCGCGGTACAGCGGCAGGCGCGCGTCGAGCAGCGCCTTGAACGTCGCGCGCGGGTTCACGCCGGACAGCAGCGGCCGCGCGGACGACAGCCCGGTGCGGCGCACCCCCTCGGCCATGCCCACGTTCAGGAACACGACGGTGTGCTCGCGCAGCCGCTCGCGGGTCGCGGCGGACAGCACCGCTCCCCCGCCCAGCGCCAGCACGCCCTCGTGCTCGGCCAGCGCCTTGGCGACCGCTTCCTCTTCGAGTGCGCGGAAGGCGGGCTCGCCGTCGCCGGTGAAGATGTCCGAGATCGGCTTGCCGGCCGAGGCCACGATGTCGGCGTCGACGTCGCGGAACGGCAGGCCGAGACGGGCGGCGAGCAGCTCGCTGATCGTGGTCTTGCCGGCACCTGGCGGCCCGACCACGACGAACCTCGGGCTCACATGCCCTCCCAGCGGGCTTCCAGCGCCTTGAGGTAGGCGTGCGCGTTGCGGCGCGTCTCGTCGAGCGAGTCGCCGCCGAACTTCTCCAGCGCGGCCTCGGCCAGCACGAGCGCCATCACGGACTCCAGCACGACACCGGCCCGCGGCACCGCGCACACGTCCGAGCGCTGGTGGATCGCGACGGCGGGCTCACCGGTCCGCACGTCCACGGTGGACAGTGCACGCGGGACGGTCGAGATGGGCTTCATGGCCACGCGCGCCCGCAGGACCTCGCCGTTGGTGATGCCGCCTTCGAGGCCACCGGCCCGGTTCGACCGCCGCGTGACACCGACCGGTCCGCTGCCGCGGTCGATCTCGTCGTGCGCCTGCGAGCCCCAGCGCCGGGCGGAGGTGAAGCCGTCGCCGATCTCCACGCCCTTCATGGCCTGCACGCCCATCAGCGCGGCGGCGAGCCGCGCGTCGAGGCGGCGGTCCCAGTGCACGTGCGAGCCCAGACCGGGTGGCAACCCGTACGCGAGCACCTCGATGACGCCGCCGACGGTGTCACCGGCCTCCTTGACGGCCTCGACCTCGGCCACCATCGCCTCGGTCCCGCGCGGGTCGAAGCACCGCGTCGGCGACTCGTCGATCGCCGCCAGGTCGTCCGGCGTCGGCAGCGCCGCGTCCGCGGGCGTCTCGGCCGTGCCGATGGACACCACGTGGCTGAGGACCTGCACGCCCAGCATCTGCTGCAGGAACTGCCGCGCCACCGTGCCGAGCGCCGTGCGCGCCGCGGTCTCCCGCGCGCTCGCCCGCTCCAGCACCGGCCGGGCCTCGTCGAAGCCGAACTTCTGCATGCCGGGCAGGTCAGCGTGCCCCGGTCGCGGCCGGGTCAGGGCCTCGTTGCGGCCGGTGGGCTTGAGCAGGCTCTGGTCGACGGGGTCCGGGGACATGACCGTCTGCCACTTGGGCCACTCGGTGTTGCCGATGGTGACGGCGATCGGCCCGCCCTGGGTCCTGCCGTGGCGCACGCCGCCGAGGATCTCGACCTCGTCCTGCTCGAACCCCATCCGCGGCGAGCGACCGAACCCGAGCCTGCGCCGGCCCAGCTGGGCGACGAGGTCCTCGGTGGTCACCTCCACCCCGGCGGGCATGCCCTCCAGCACGGCGACGAGGGCGGGGCCGTGTGACTCTCCAGCGGTGATCCAGCGCAGCACGTTCACAATCCTTTCACAGCGTCGTCAACACCCAGGTGGCAGCCAGCAGTCCGGGCCCATGCGGCACCCACCGGCTGCGGCGCACCGCCGCGAGCCCGAGCGTGATCGCGCAGGCCAGGATCGCCGCAGGTAAGAGCCCCGCCGGGCCGAGGGCCGCCCCGAGCCCGAACGCGAGCTTGACGTCGCCGCCGCCCATCACCGCCGGGCGCAGCCGCCGCACCGCGAGATGAGCGCCACCGAAGAGCACCGCTCCGAGCGCCGCCGCTCCCAGCCCGTGGAACTGCAGGGCGAGCAACGCGACGGCGAGCGGCACCGTCAGCACGTCCGGCAGCCGCTGACACCTGAGGTCGACCGCGGCGAGCACGACGCCGAACGCCGCGAGGACGTACGAGGCGGGCGGCGCGTCGCTGAGATCGGCGACCGTCCACAGCACCCCGAGGACGAACGCGAGCAGGACCGTGGGCATGAGTCCACGGTCCTGCTCGTACGACCCGGCACCAAATCACGCCCGTCGTGAACGGTCCATCCACACCCCTGTTCTCAGGTCACGCGGGGGCCCCGCGTTCCCCTGTGGGTCACGCGGGGCCCCCGCGTGACCCACAGCAGGGGAGGTCAGCGGGACCAGTCGAACAGGGTGTCGTTCTCCACCACGTCGACGTCCACCGCCGGGTCGCCCAGCGCTTCCGCCGCCGCGTCCAGCGCGATGACCGGGCAGATCGGCGCGAACCCGGCGGCCTCGACCTCCGCCGGGTTCCACGTCACGATCCGCTGGCCGGCCCGCACCTGCTCGCCCTTGACGACGTGCAGCTCGAAGCCCTCGCCCTTGCGCTTGACGGTGTCGATCCCGAGGTGCACCAGCACCGCGGCACCGTCCGCACCGGCGACCACGAACGCGTGCGGGTGCAGCGTCACGACGGTGCCGTCGAGGGGTGACACGACGTCCGCGACACCGCGGACCGGTTCGACGGCCACGCCGGGGCCGACCATCGCCTGCGAGAAGACCGGGTCGGGGACGGCGGAGAGCGCGACCACGCGACCGGCGACGGGGCTGCCGACGCGGACGCTCACAGGAGGTCCTCGATGTCCGACGCGATGGTGTCCGCCTCGGGGCCGACGATGACCTGGACGACGTCGCCGGACTTGATCACGCCGTGGGCGCCGGTGGCCTTCAGGGCCGCCTCGTCGACGAGGGACCCGTCTTTGACCTCACAGCGGAGCCGGGTGATGCAGGGCTCGATCTCGATGATGTTGTCGGCTCCGCCCAGTGCGGCAAGGATCGCTTCCGGCCTGTTGTCAGCCACGTTCGTACCTCTCGTTCCCGTAACAGCGGTTGACACCAACTCTGTGCGCGGAGCATTCTCCCGCACCAACTGGTCTAGACCGGAAAGTACCACTAGCGAGGAGGTGAGCGGGTGCACGAGATCGTGGACGGGCCCAAGCCCAAGCACGCACAGCTGCGCGAGATCCTGCGTCGCCTCGCCGAGCACGACCTCGCGCCGGGCTCGCCCATCCCGTCCGAGCGCGACCTCGCCGACCGGTTCGGGGTCTCCCGCATCACGGTGCGGGCCGCGGTGGGGCAGCTGGTCGCGGAAGGCCTGCTCACGCGGGCGAAGGGGCGCGGCACGTTCACCGCTCAGCGGCGCTACGACCTGCAGCTGCACCTGACCTCGTTCACCTCGGACATGGTCACGCGCGGGCTGGAGCCGAGCACCGAGGTCATCAGCTGCGGTGAGGGCGTGCCCGGTGGCAAGGCGGCGCTCGGGCTCGACGCCGACGAGACCGCCTACCGGATCGTCCGGCTCCGCAGGGCCGACGGGGCGCCGCTGGCGCTCGAACGCGGCTGGTACAGCCCGCACGTGCTGCCCGAGCTCGACCGGTGCGACCTGTCCGGGTCGCTCTACGAGATCATCGCGGCCCGCTACGGGGTCCAGCTCGACCACGCGCGGCAGACCGTGTGGGCCGAGACCGCCGACGGGGACACCGCGAAGGCGCTCGAGGTCCGCAAGGGCAGCCCGCTGCTCGTGTTCCGCAGGGTCGCCAGCTCGCAGGGCCGGCCGACCGAAGACGTGACGTCCTGGTACCGGGGCGATCTCTACCAGGTGACCATGCAACTGGACCGGACCGTCCCGGGTTCCGGACCGAACTCCGCCAAGGGAGGTACCACATGAGCGCCAGCGCCCCAGAGGCGACCGGCGGTCGCGGGATCAAGGGCCTGGCGGGTGTGCAACGGTTCGGTCGCAGCCTCATGCTGCCGATCGCCTCGCTGCCCGCCGCCGCACTTCTCCTGCGTCTCGGCCAGCCCGACCTGCTCGGCAAGGACGGTCTGGGCTGGAACCAGGTCGCCGCCGTGATCGGCAACGCGGGCGACGCCCTGTTCGCCAACCTGCCGCTGCTGTTCGCGGTGGGTGTCGCCATCGGGTTCGCCCGTCGTGGTGACGGTTCGACCGCGCTCGCCGCCGTCGTCGGCTTCGTGGTCACCCAGGCCGTCTTCAAGGCGATGTCGCCGTTGGTGCTGGAGGTCGCGGCAGACCCCGCCAAGCAGCAGCAGATCAACTACTCGGTGCTGACCGGCATCGTGGTCGGTCTGATCTCCGCCGTGCTGTGGCAGAAGTACCACCGCATCAAGCTGCCCCCGTACCTCGCGTTCTTCGGTGGCCGCCGGTTCGTGCCGATCATCGTCGCGGGCGTCATGATCCCGGTCGCGGTCGTCATGGGCCTCATCTACCCGTGGTTCAACAAGGGCTTGCTCGCCATCGGCGAGTTCGTCTCCGGCAGCACGATCGTCGGTGCCGGCATCTACGGCACGGTCAACCGCCTGCTGATCCCGCTGGGCCTGCACCACATCCCGAACACGTTCGTGTGGCAGGTCTTCGGCGAGTACAAGGTCGGCGACGCCACCAAGACCGGTGACATCCAGCGGTTCTTCGCCGGTGACCCGACCGCGGGCACGTTCATGTCCGGCTTCTTCCCGATCTTCATGTTCGCGCTCCCCGCCGCGGCGCTGGCGATCATCCACACCGCACGGCCGTCGCAGAAGAAGATCATCGCCGGCATCATGGGCTCCGCGGCCCTCACCTCGTTCATCACGGGTGTCACCGAGCCGCTCGAGTTCGCGTTCATGTTCGTCGCCTGGCCGCTGTACGTCATCCACGCGGTCCTCACGGGCACCTCGCTCGCGATCACCAACGCGCTGGGTGTGAAGGACGGCTTCGGCTTCTCCGCCGGTGCGATCGACTACCTGCTCAACTTCAACATCGCGACGAGGCCGTTGCTGATCATCCCGATCGGTCTCGTGTACGCGGCGATCTACTACTTCCTGTTCCGGTGGGTCATCACCAAGTGGAACCTGAAGACGCCGGGACGCGATGATGACGAGTCGCCGGAGGCCGACGAGAGCGTCGTCGGCGGCAGCGGCGACACCGCGGTGCGCGAGAACGCGGCGGTGCGCGAGAGTGCGGCGGCGCGGGAGAACGCGGCGGCGCGGGAGAGCACGGCGGTGCGCGAGAAGCGCGCCCAGCGCGAGCAGTAACCAGGACAACCAGCTCTACCGGGAGGAACCATCATGGCCGAGCGACGGGTCACCGTGGCCAGCAAGGTCGGACTGCACGCCCGACCGGCCGCCCTGCTGGCGAAGGCCGCCGCCGACCAGCCGGTGCCGGTCACCATCCGCAAGGACGGCGGCGAAGCCGTGGAAGCGGCGAGTGTGCTGGGACTCATGACCCTCGGCGCCATGCACGGTGACGAGGTGGTGCTCAGCGCCGAGGGGGACGGAGCGGACGCTGCTCTGGACGCCATCGCGGAGCTGATCGCCACCGACCACGACGACTGAGCCGGCCGCGTCGGCCAGGTCGGAGGACCCGGGCCGTGAGCGGTCTGCCGGCAGCACCGGCAGGCCGCTCACGGCCCATCCGAAGTGCAGCACCACGAGCGCGGTGACCACGCCCGAGAGCGTCGAGGGCGTGGCCGCCGTCGCCACCAGCAGCCAGGCCCCGCCCGCGGCGACGGCGGGCGGCACGAGCAGTCCCGCGGTCCACCTGCGCAGCACCAGGAAGCCCAGGGTCGTGACCAGCAGCGTCGCACCGAGCGTGTCGCTGAACCGGTGCCAGCCCAGCGACACCGTCTCCGCGGCCACCGCTCCCGCGCCCAGCGCTCCCGGCACCGCCACGAGCAGCGCGAACCTCTTCGGCACCGCGAGCACGACCGCGACCACCGCCGCCACCGCCGCCGTCGTGTGCCCGCTCGGGAAGCTGTTGTGCACCAGCACCGCCTCGTCGTCCAGCGGCGGCCTGACCAGCACGTGCAGCTTCAGCACCTGCGCCAGCAGCACCGACCCGCCCAGCACGAGCAGCGGCGGGAACGACCTCCTGCGGGCGACGAGCACCACGAGCACGGCGGCCACGACGATCGCGATGTCCACGTCGGACGCCCACGACCGCTGCAGCGACAGTTCGGGCAACGCCGCGTTCTCCGCCTTCTGCCCGGACGACGTCCACACGAGCGCGAAGTACGTGATGAGGAATCCCAGCAAACTTCCGGCCATGCGTCCGATGCTGCGCAGGCCGGGCGATGGGAACGTCCCCGCAATGTCATGGTTGCGCTACAGAAGCGGCGCGGAACCCCCTGACCCGCGGATAATGGCGTCCGTGGCGATGGTCTTGCTGGTCGAGGACGACCCCGCGGTGCGCGAAGGGCTCGGTTTGGCGCTGCGCCGCCAGGGACACGACGTCCGCGCGGCCGTTACGGGCGAGGAGGGCGTGGAACGGCTCCGCGAGACCCGCCCCGACATCGTGGTCCTCGACATCATGCTGCCGGGCATCGACGGCTTCGAGACGTGCCGCCGGATGCGCGGCCAGGCCGAGGTCCCGATCATCGTGCTCACCGCGCGCGGCGACGACTTCGACGTGGTCGCGGGCCTGGAGGCGGGTGCGGACGACTACGTCGTGAAACCGGTCGAGCCGCGGGTGCTGGAGGCGCGGATCCGGGCGGTGCTGCGGCGGACGGTCTCCGAGCCGGCCAACGCCGAACGGCACGGCTCGCTGGTGATCGATCGGGCAGGCCTGGAGGTGCGCAAGGACGACGTGAAGGTCGCGCTGACGCCCACCGAGCTGAAGCTGGTGCTGGAGCTGTCCCGCACGCCCGGCCGGGTGCTGACCCGCCAGCAGATCCTCGAAGCCGTCTGGGAGCACGACTACCTCGGTGACTCGCGGCTGGTCGACGCGTGCGTGCAGCGGGTCAGGGCCAAGATCGAGGACGTGCCCTCCGAGCCCGCCTACATCCACACCGTCCGCGGCTTCGGCTACCGCTTCGGCCCTCGTTGACGTCGTGCGCGTGAAGTTCCTCCGCGGCCTCAAACCGCGCTTGATGGCCGCGTTCGCACTGCTGACGCTGCTGGGTGCGGTCGCCGCCGCCGGGTTGTCGTACGCCAACGCCCGCAGCCTGCTGCTCTCGGACGCGCAGGACGGGTTCATGAACCCGCTGGTCGAGGAGGTCCGCGACTACGCGCCCCGCGTGGCCGTGCCGCCGACCCAGCAGGACCTCGACGACATGGCGACGTACCTGCGCAGCTCCTCCGTGGTCGTGTACCAGGGGATGCGGTCGCGGTCCGGGAGCGCGCTGGACTTCGTGCCCGCCGAGCTGCGCGAGACGCTCAAGACCAGCAGGACCGTGCAGTGGCAACGGCGGACGGACCGCGCCGACCCGTACGTGGTGATCGGCATCCCGCTGCTGCAACCGTCCGGCGAACCCACGGGGGTCGAGGTGTGGGCGTACAGCTCGCTGGGCGGCCCGGCACGCGCGATCGACAGCTTCGCCCAGGCGGCGTGGCTCGGCGTGGCCCTGGTGCTGCCGCTGGCGCTCGGCCTGGCCCTGCTGACCGCCCAGGGGGTGCTGCGGCCGGTGCGGCGGCTGGGCGCGGCGGCACGGGCCCTGGGCGCGGGGCGGCTGGACACGCGCGTCGAGGAACGCGGCGCCGACGAGCTGACCGAGCTCGCGCGGACGTTCAACAGGGCAGCCGAACAGCTGGAGGCTTCCCAGGCGGCGTCCCGGCGGTTCGTGGCGGACGTGTCGCACGAGCTGCGCACACCGCTGACCGCGATGAACGCCGTGACGGGCGTGCTCGACGAGGACGCCGACGCGCTGCCGGAGGACACGGCGGTCGCGGCGCGGCTGGTGTCCGCGGAGACCCGCAAGCTGACCAGGCTGGTCAACGACCTGATGGAGATCTCCCGCTTCGACGAGGGCCGCAACGTGCTGGAGCTCGACGAGTGGGACATCGGCACCGCCGTCTCCGACAGCCTGGCCGCACGGGGCTGGACCTCGTCGGTGGAGGCGTCGCTGCCCGCCGGCGTGACGGGACGGGTGGACCGCCGTCGGCTCGACGTCGTCGTGGCCAACCTCGTCGGCAACGCCCTCAGGCACGGCAGCGCCCCCGTGACGGTGTCCGTGCGCCCCGGCGTGATCGAGGTGGCCGACAGCGGCCCCGGCATCCCACCGGATGCACTCCCCCACATCTTCGACCGCTTCTACAAGGCAGACACGGCCCGCTCCCGTTCCGAGGGCAGCGGGCTGGGATTGGCGATCGCATGGGAGAACGCGCGCCTGCACGGCGGCACGATCGAGGCCGCCAACGCGCCGTCCGGTGGCGCGGTCTTCACGTTGCGGCTGCCCTGGTGACGCTGGCCGGGTGCGGGGTGCGGCCGACGCCGGTGCTGCCGGGCCCGGCGGCACCGACGGTGTCCGTGCGCGAGATGACGGTCTACTTCGTGTCCTCCGACGGCACGGACCTGGTGCGGCGCACGCGGTCGCACACCGGGCACGTGGACAACACGACGGCGATCACGACGCTGATCGCGGGGCTGACCGACGAGGAGGCGAAGCTCGGGCTGCGGACGGAGGTGCCGAAGACGGCGCAGCCGGTGCTGACCGTCTCGAACCTCATCCTGCTGCCCACCGACATGCTGCCGTTGACGAGGCTGGCGGCCTACCAGCTGTTCTGCACGGCGTACGCGAACGGGGCGTCGGTGAACGGGCTGCCCAGCGGGTTCGACTGCCCCTAGGACCTAGGTCAGGTGGCCGTCGTACGGACCGGCCTTGGTGACCTCGGTGCCGCCGCGGAACACCAGCTGCAGGCCGTGCTCCGGTTCCCAGGCGCACTCGGCCTCGATCGACACGTACACCGGCCCGTCCTCGTCGTCGCGCAGCACGGTCGGCACGCTCCGGCTGAGGTCGACGTGCGCCCAGACGTCCGCGGGCTCGTCGATCGGCAGCAGGTCCTCCTCGGCCACGGCCTCGGCCCGCTCCCGGTAGTACTCGAACACCGCCGCTGCCGCCGCGTCCCTGGCGCGCTCGTCCAGTGCGAGGAAGGCGCGGACGGCCGCGTGCCACTCGTCCTTGCCGGGGTCGTCCTCGTACCACCCGTCGAGCCGCACCGGCGCCGTCGTTCCCAGCACCCGCACCGCGACCGGTGCGCTGATCAGGCCGTAGCCTTCGGTGTCCGCGGTGACCGGACCGAGACCGGGGATGTCCACCCCGTCGATGCTAGCGGTCAGGAACGGGCCGCGAGCTCCGCTGCCAGCGCCTTGCGCATCACGTCCCGCGGCGCCACCTCGCCGGTGAACTGCTCCACCTGCCCGAAGGCCTGGTGCAGCAACATGTCCAGGCCCGTCGCCAACGCCGTTCCGGCCCGTTCCACGGCCACCGCGACGGGCGTCGGCCACGGGTGGTAGATCACGTCCAGCACGAACGGCGCCTGTGCCAGCTCCGCCGCCAGCGCCGCGGTCGCCTCGGCCGGCACCGTCGACACCAGCACGTCCGACGCCGCCGCCAGCCCGCCCAGGTCCACTTCGGACAGCCGCAGCACGTCGACCGCCACACCGAGCCGGGCGGCGCACGCGACGGCCTCCCCCGCACGCGAAGGATCGCGCACCACCAGGGAGACCGACCGCACGCCCAGGTCGGACAGGCCCGCCAGCGCGGCCGTGGCCGTGCCGCCTGCACCGAGCACGACACCGCGCGTGCCGCCGGGGAAACCCTTCTCCCGCAACGCTCCCACGACACCGTCCACGTCGGTGCAGTCGGCGTGCCAGCCGGAGCCGGTGCGCACCAGCGTGTTCGCGGCACCGACGGCCACCGCGCGGTCGGTCACCGAGGACGCGAAGGCCAGCGCCGCGCGCTTCGTCGGCATCGTGCACGACAGGCCCACCCACTCCGGGCCCAGCGAGGACACCAGCGCGGGCACCCCGGCCTCGTCGCACTCGACACGGCCGTACTCCAGGTCGAGCCCGAGGAACGCATACGCCGCGTTGTGCAGGACCGGGGACAGCGAGTGGGTGATCGGAGACCCGATCACGGCCGCCCTGCGCACTAGTAGACGCCCTCTGCTCGCGCCTTCTGGTCCTTCACCTGGTGCTCCTGGTAGGTGACCGAGAAGCACGAGTCACCGTTCTTGTCGCACTTCACGAAGTACTCGAAGTTGCCGGGCTCCGGCTTGATCGCCGCCTGGACCGCCTCGACGCTCGGCGAGCCGATCGGGGTCGGCGGCAGACCGGGCGTGACGTAGGTGTTGTACGGGCCCGAGGCGTTGCGGTCGGAGTCCGACGTGCGGATGTGCGGCTGGTTGAGCTTGTAGTTGACCGTCGAGTCGAACTGCAGGGGCATCGGCTTCTTCAGCCGGTTGTAGATCACCTGCGACACCTTGCCGAAGTCCTTCTCGATGGCTTCCTTCTCGATCAGGGAGGCCATGACCAGCACCTGGTACGGGCGGAAGCCGGTGTTGACGGTGCCGCCGGGGATGCCGATGCTCTGGAGCTTCTGGGCGGAGGCGACGACGACGCTGCGGATCAGCTCGACCGCGGACGAACCGGGCTTGACCTGGTAGACGCCGCGCATGATCAGGCCTTCGAGGCGGAAGGCGGGCTCCGCGCGCTTCACATCGGTGACCGCCCAGTCGGGCACGCCCAGCGCGACCGGGTCGGTGGTCTCGGCGGCGGCGCGGATCTCCTCGGGCGTGAGGCACTTCTTCACGCCGTCCTTCTCCGTGCAGCTCGCGTCGGCGAGCTGGGAGAAGATGCCCTTGACGGTCTTGTCGCCGACCTTGATGTCCGCGAGCTTCACGCCGCCGATGATCTGCACGGCGGGCACGCGGGTCTTCGGGTCGATCATCTTCGCGACCGCGGTGGCGCCCGACATCTTCGTCTTCATCAGGTAGAAGCCGGGCTGGATGGTCGTCACGCGGGCGTCGTTCTTGCTGGCCTCGGTGAACGCGCGCGGCGAGGCGACGACGCCGCCCTCGTAGAGGCTCGTGGCGATGACGCTCACCACGTCACCGTCCTTCACCTCGACGATGGCGTCGGCCTCACCCGCGCCGGGGTAGTCCTCGAACGAGCCGATGCCGCGCAGCTCCCTGTAGCCGTAGTAGGCACCGCCCATGCCCACGGCGAGGATCAGCGCGACGACCAGCCACAGCACGGTCTTCTTGCGCTTCTTCACCTTGCGGGCCGCGCTGTTGTCCCTCTTCGCGGCACGTCGTTCGTCGACGTCGCGATCGAACAACCCGAGATCGTCGCTCACGCCTCATCCTTTCGGGCGGATACCGCTCGTGCCCGTGCGTCCAGCCAAGACTGCAGGATCTCGACCGCGGCGGCCTGGTCGACCACGGCACGCTGCTTCTTGCCCTTCACACCGCGCTGCGCCAGCACCCGGCTCACCACGACGGTCGTCAGCCGTTCGTCGCTCAACCGGACCGGCACCGGGGCCACGCGCGCGGCCAAGGCGGCAGCGTACGCGGTCGCCGCTTCGGCTGCCGGACCGTGCCGACCGGCGAGGGTCTTCGGCAGGCCGACCACGACCTCGACCACGTCATGCTCGGCCACGAGACGTACGAGCTCCGTGAGGTCGGAGCCGCGCTTCTCGTCCCGCTGCAGGGTGACCAGCGGAGTCGCCAGGAACGCACCCGGATCGCTCAGGGACACTCCCACGCGAACCGATCCGACGTCGACGCCGAGCCTGCGACCCAGGCCCGGATCGTCGACGCCGACGACGTCAGCGCTGCTCAAGCACCTTGTCCAGTTCGCCGGTGAGGGCCGCGATGGCCTCCTGGACGCCGGCCGGGTTCGTGCCGCCGCCCTGGGCGAGGTCCGGCTTGCCGCCACCGCGGGCGGCGATGGCCGGGCCGAACACCGGGACGAGCTTGCCGGCGGCCAGGCCCAGGTCACGGGCGGCGGCCGTCGTGGCCACCACGAAGCTGACCTTGTCGCCGTCGACCGAGAACAGGGCCACCACACCGGGCTTGGCGCCCAGCCGGTTGCGGACCTCGCCACCGAGGGTGCGCAGGTCGTTGCCCGACACGCCCTCCAGGCCGAGGGCCACCAGCGACAGCCCGCGCACGTCGAGGGCCTTGTCGGCCAGCGACCCGGCGTTGCCGAGCAGCTGGGCGGCGCGCACCTTCTCGAGCTCCTTCTCGGCGGTCTTCAGCCGCTCGACCAGGGACTCGATCCGCTCGGGCAGGCCGTCGGAGCCGACCTTCAGCATGTCGGCGAGGTTCTGCACGATGGCGCGTTCCTTGGCCAGGAACCGCATGGCCTCGATGCCGACGTAGGCCTCCAGGCGGCGCACGCCGGACCCGACCGAGGACTCGCCCAGCAGGGTGATCGGGCCGATCTGCGACGAGTGCTCGACGTGGGTGCCACCGCACAGCTCGCGCGACCAGGGGCCGCCGATCTCGACGACGCGGACCGTCTCGTCGTAGGTCTCGCCGAACAGGGCCACGGCACCCATGTCCTGGGCGCCCTGCATGTCGGTGTAGACCACGGCGACGGGCAGGTCCTTGCGCACGGCGAGGTTCGAGACCTCCTCGATCTCGCTGCGGGCCTCGGCGGACAGGCCACCGGTCCAGGCGAAGTCCAGGCGCAGGTAGCCGGGCTTGTTGTACGAACCGCTCTGCAGGGCCGACGGGCCGAGCACCTGGCGCAGGGCGGCGTGCACGACGTGCGTGCCCGAGTGGCCCTGGCGGGCGCCGACGCGCCACTCCGGGTCGACGCGGGCCTCGACGTGCTCGCCCTCGCTGACCTCGCCGTTCACGACGCGCACCTGGTGCACCCACAGCTTGCGGGCGACCTTCTGCACGTCGAGCACCTCGAGCTCGGCGTTGCCGGTGACGATCGTGCCGGCGTCGGACTCCTGGCCACCGGACTCGGCGTAGAGCGGCGTGCGGTCGAGGACGACCTCGACGATGTCGCCCTCCTTGGCGCTCTTGACCCGCTGGCCGTTGAGGACGATGCCGCGCAGCGTGGCCTCGGAGGCCAGCTCGGAGTAACCGGTGAACTCGGTCGGGCCCTGTTCCAGCAGCTCGCGGTACACCGTCTGGTCGCCGTGGCCGGTCTTCTTGCCGGCGGCGTCGGCCTTGGCGCGGGCGCGCTGCTCGGCCATCAGCTTGCGGAACCCGTCCTCGTCCACGGACAGGCCGGCCTCGGCGGCCATCTCCAGGGTGAGGTCGATCGGGAAACCGTACGTGTCGTGCAGCTGGAAGGCGCGGTCGCCGGGCAGCGTGGCGCGGCCGTCGGACTTCACCTCGGCGGCGGCGTTCTCGAAGATCCGCGAGCCGGCGTCGAGGGTGCGCAGGAACGTGTCCTCCTCGGCCTTCACCACCTGCTGGATGCGGGCGAACCCGCTGACCAGCTCGGGGTAGGCCGGGCCCATCGAGTCGCGGACGACCTCGGCGTACTGCTGCAGCACCGGCTCCGTGACGCCGAGGAGCCGGCTGCTGCGGATGATGCGGCGCAGCAGGCGGCGCAGCACGTAGCCGCGGGCCTCGTTGCCGGGCGTGACGCCGTCGCCGACCAGCAGCACACCGCTGCGGGCGTGGTCGGCGATGACGCGGAAGCGCACGTCGTCGACCTCGTTGGCACCGTATTTGCGGCCCGACAGCTCCTCGGCCTTGTTGATGACGGCGCGCACGAGGTCGGTCTCGTAGACGTTGTCGACGCCCTGCAGCAGGTAGGCGACGCGCTCGACGCCCATGCCGGTGTCGATGTTCTTGTTCGGCAGCGACCCGACCGGCTTGTGGCCCTCCTTGGGGCTCAGCTCGCCGCGGACGTCCTGCATGAAGACCAGGTTCCAGATCTCCAGGTAGCGGTCCTCGTCGACGACGGGCCCGCCCTCCTGCCCGTACTCGGGACCGCGGTCGAAGTAGATCTCCGAGCAGGGGCCGCCGGGACCGGGCACGCCCATGTCCCAGTAGTTGTCCTTGCCGTCACGGCGCTGGATGCGCTCGGTCGGCAGGCCGGCGATCTTCTGCCACAGCTCGATGGCCTCGTCGTCGTCCTGGTAGACCGTGACCCAGATGCGCTCGGGGTCGAAGCCGTAGCCGCCCTCGTCGACCGAGCCGGTGACGAGGGTCCAGGCGAGGCGGATGGCCTCTTCCTTGAAGTAGTCGGCGATCGAGAAGTTGCCGGCCATCTGGAAGAACGTCAGGTGGCGCGTGGTCTTGCCGACCTCGTCGATGTCCGGCGTGCGCACGCACTTCTGGATGCTCGTCATCCGCGAGGCGGGCGGTGGGGCCTCGCCGAGGAAGTACGGCTTGAACGGCACCATGCCGGCGTTGACGAACAGCAGGTTCGGGTCGTCGAGCAGCAGCGAGGACGACGGGATGTACTTGTGCCCGTTGCGTTCGAAGTGCTCGCGGAAACGCTTGATGATCTCGTGGGTCTGCACGGGAGTTCCTCGGTGTGTCGCGGGGAGTGGTCAGGGCGCGCTTCGGAGGCGAACGGTCAGTGCTTCCCGTTCGCCCTGGGCGCTCGACGCCCCGGCGTGAACCCCGTCTGCCGCTCCACGGTCTCCTGCAACTCCTGCTCCCGTTCGGCCATGCCCGCCCGCACCTCGGCCCCGAAGGACCCGATGGCGCCGGCGAGCTCGCGCAGGCCTTCACCCACGTTAGCCCCGATACCAGCGGGAGTCGCCTGCTTTGTGACCTCGGCGGCCTTCTTCGCGGCGAAGAGCCCGGCCGCGGCACCCAGCCCGAACCAGAAGAGGCGGCTCACCTCGCACCTCGCTTCAGGCGGCGCTTGGTGTGCTTGTTCGGCTGCTCGGCGGCCCGGCGGCGCGCCTTGACGGCCTTGCTCACGCCGTAGGACAGCGCGGCGGCCTTGACCAGCGGACCGCCCAGCGTGGCGGTGAACAGGCTGGTGAGCGCCGAGACGTTGCCGGTGACCGCGCGGGCGTTGGCCGTGATCCCGTCGACCCGCTCCAGCTGCGTGTTCACGTGCGTCAACGTCGTGTTGGCCTCGGTGAACAACGGGTCGGTGTTCTCGTGCGCCTTGCGCATCGCGACCGTGGCCTCGTCGAAGAACCGCGCTGCCTTGACCGCCACGATCGCCAGCACGAGCACGAGCAGCACGAACGCACCGGCGGCGACCAGCGCTGCGATCTGCCCTGGCGACACGGATCCTCCTGGTGACCGGCGTTTGGCTTGGTTGGCGAGGAGATTACCGGGTGGGTCCGACACCTGATCGGGCGGCACCTTTTGTTGATCTTCATGGGGTGGCGGGGAGAAGGGGCGGGCGAGGCGGACCGCGGGCAGGAGCGGCGCGGCGTCCACGGTCGGTTCGACCCAAATGAGATGCTGGGACCACATTGACGCGCGCCGTCACTGCCTGTGAAATTGCGGTCACACAGGGCTTGACACGGCGACCCTGCGCGGATGAAGTAAGGCAACCCTTAGTTGGTTATCGCTGGAGGCCCTGTGAAGCCGGTGTCCCACCTCGACTCGTACCGGCGGCAGGCCACGGCGGGCGCGCCGCCGGTTCCCGGGCTGAGCGCGCCCTGGGAGGTGCGGCTCGTCCGGCCCGACGGGTACGACCTGCACCTCGTGCACCGCTGGCACCAGGCGCCGCACGTGGCGGCCTACTGGCGCAAGGCGTGGTCGTTGCCGGGGTGGGAGGAGGAGCTGCGCGGGCAGCTCGCCGGGGACGACGTGCGGCCCGTGCTGGTCGGGTGGCACGGACGGCCGGTGATCTACGCGGAGGTCTACCGCGCGGCGCGGGACGTGGTGGGCAGCTGCTACCCGGTGCGGCCGCACGACCTCGGGTTGCGGCTGGCGGTGGGAGAGCTCGCGATGACCGACCGCGGGCTCGTGCGCGCGTTGCTCCCCCACCTGGCCGATGCGTTGTTCGAGGCCGATCCGCACTGCACGCGCATCGTGATGGAGCCGGACATCAGCAACACGCGTGCCATCCGCTCGTTCGAGGCCGGCGGGTTCGTCGTCAAGGACGAGGTCATGATGCCGAACAAGGTCGCGGTGCTGATGGTGTGCAAGCGCTGAGCCCCTGGCCAGCAGTCTCGCCCGCCCCCTCCTTGCAGACGCCAGTAGCCAGGGGCGGGACCTCGGGGCGTTGAAGGCACAGCATCGGGCAACCTGCTCAGAACGCGGTGATGTCCTGCGGGGCGCGTTCCCCGCGGCTGAACGCGCGCACGATGTCGATGCCCCTGTGGCGGTTCAGGGCCAGGCGCGACAACAGGTCGATGACGGTCTCGTGCACGTGGCGCGGGAACTCCGGGGTGTCCACGCCGACGCTCACGGCCAGGTCGTCCGCGTGCACGACGAACTCCATCACGCGGCTGGGCAGGTAGTCGTCCAGCAGCACGGCCCACGGGCCCCAGTGCGGCATGCGGACGGGGCGGTTGCCGGCCGCCGCCAGCAGTTCTGGCAGTGCCGCCACGGTCCGCTCGAAGCGGTCGCACAGGTCGGCGTGGCCGCCGGAGGCCACGTGCTCGCCGCCGTCGCGGATGCGCGTGTGGAAATCGGAGTCGACGTCGAGCTCGGTCCAGCCCGCGCGCGCGTAGTGCTCCATCAGCGGGACGGTGGGCACGTCCTCCGCCGGCGCCTCCAGCATGCCCGGCAACGGCAGGACCTGGTAGGCGATGTGGCCGGCGAGACCGCTGACGCCGAACTCCGGCAGCGCGCTCGGGTCGTTCCAGTGGTCGGCGACCTGAGGGGTGCGCAGCAACGTCAGCACCTGGCGCGCGGTGGCCAGGAAGTCGTCGGTGATCGTCATGCGTCCGACGCTACCGCCGGATCCCGTTGGCGGGCACCGGTTCCGCCGCACTCGCGGATCACCCGCCCCGCACGACCCTGCGCAGCTTGGGCAGGCGGTCGGCGACGGCGCGTTCGGCGCCGCGGCCGGTCGGCTCGTAGTAGTCGCGGCCCACCAGGTCGTCCGGCGCGTACTGCTGCTGGAGCACGCCTTCCGGCACGTCGTGGGGATAGCGGTAGCCCTGGGCGTTGCCGAGCTTGGCCGCACCCGCGTAGTGGCCGTCGCGCAGGTGCGCGGGCACCGCACCGGTGGCGCCCTTGCGGACGTCCTCTATCGCGGCGTAGATCGCGGTGGTCACGGCGTTGGACTTCGGCGCGGTCGCCAGGTGGATGGTGGCCTGGGCGAGGTTCAGGGCGCACTCGGGCAGGCCGATCAGCTGCACGGCCTGGGCGGCGGCGACGCACGTCTGCAGTGCGGTCGGGTCGGCCATGCCGACATCCTCGCTGGCGTGGATCACCAGGCGGCGCGCGATGAACCGCGGGTCCTCGCCCGCCTCGATCATGCGGGCCAGGTAGTGCAGCGCGGCGTCCACGTCCGAGCCGCGGATCGACTTGATGAACGCCGACGTCACGTCGTAGTGCTGGTCGCCGTCGCGGTCGTAGCGCACCGCAGCCTTGTCCACAGTGGACTCCAGCAGCGACAGGGTGATCACGCCGTCGTTGGACGCGAGCGCCGAGTCCGCCGCGGCCTCCAGCGCGGTCAGCGACCGGCGGGCGTCACCGCCGGCCAGCCGGACCAGGTGTGCCAGCGCGTCGGGTTCCACGACGACCGAACCGCCCAGGCCGCGTTCGTCGGCCACCGCGCGTTCCACGACCGTGCGCACGTGCTCGTCGGTCAGCGACCTGAGCTGCAGCACCAGCGACCGCGACAGCAGCGGGGACACCACGGAGAAGAACGGGTTCTCGGTGGTGGCCGCGACGAGCAGCACGATCCGGTCCTCGACCGCGCCGAGCAGGGCGTCCTGCTGGGTCTTGGAGAACCGGTGCACCTCGTCGATGAACAGCACGGTCGACTCGCGCGAGCGGACCAGCCGGCGCCGGGCCTCGTCGATGACCGCGCGGACCTCCTTCACGCCCGCGGACAACGCCGACAGTGCGACGAACCGGCGGCCGGTCGCCCTCGACACCAGCGTGGCGAGCGTCGTCTTGCCGGTGCCGGGCGGGCCGTAGAGCATCACCGACGCGGGCGTGGCGCCCTCGACCAGGCGGCGCAGCGGTGCGCCGGGACCGAGCAGGTGGTCCTGTCCGACGACCTCGTCGAGTGAGGCGGGGCGCATCCGCACGGCCAGCGGGGCGTTGGCCGCGATGCGCTCGGCCTTCTCCTCGTCGGTCGCGCCGAACAGGCCCTCGTCGAACAGACCTTCGCTCATGCGTTCGAGCCTAACCCGTGTGCGAGGATTGCCCCTCGTGCCCATCCCAGTGCCCGCTCCCAGGGCCGTCCTGCTGGCCGGCCCGTCCGGCTCCGGCAAGTCGACGCTGGCCGCCCACCTCGGCTGGCCGGTGCTGCGCCTCGACGACTTCTACCGCGACGGCGACGACCCGCTGCTCCCCCGCGACGACCACGGCCGTGCCGACTGGGACGACGTCGGGTCGTGGAACGCCGGCGCCGCACTGGCCGCCGTGGTCGAGCTCTCCACGACCGGCACGGTCCAGGCGCCGGTGTACTCCATCGGCGAGGACCGCAGAACGGGCTGGCAGACGATCGAGCTGGGCGACGCGCCCGCGTTCGTCGCGGAAGGACTGTTCGCCGACCTGCTGGTCGACGGCGCGCGGAAGGCCGGGGTGCTCAGGGACGCGATCGTGCTCGCGCCCAGCGCGCCGGTGACGTTCGCCCGGCGGTTCGCCAGGGACGTGGCCGAGGCCCGCAAGCCGGTGCCGGTGCTGGTCCGCCGCGGGTTGCGGCTCCTGCGTCAACAACCGGTGGTGGTGCGCCGTTGCACTGACGCGGGCATGCGCGCGATGAGCCCTCACCGCGCCCGTGCCGAGCTCGGGACCACTGCCAATTCGTGATCGACTCGCTCCGCGGTCCGCCTGTACCGCGAGCGCGCTTCTGGCAGGATTCCGCCAACACCACGACCGGGGGTAAGCCGCGATGTCCGACACGCCCGGCTGGTCTTCACCCGACCAGCCCCACCAGCAACCGCACCAGCCTCCGCACGGCTACAACGCGCCGCCGCCGCCGGGCGCGCAGCCGTCGATGAAGCCCGGTGTGATCCCGCTGCGCCCGCTCGCGATCGGCGAGATCGTCGACGGTGCCGTCAGCACCATGCGCAAGCACCCGAAGCTCATCATCGGCGCGGCCGTCGTCGTCGCCGCTGTGACGCAGGTCCTCGGCCTGCTGGTGCAGCTGCCGTTCCTCGACGACCTCACCTCGGTCGCCACGCTCGACCCGAACACCATGACCCAGCAGGAGGCGGTGGACCAGCTCACCAGCGGTCTCGTCGGCTTCTTCACCGGCACGCTGCTCAGCGTGCTGCTGCTGGTGGTCGGCACGGTGTTCCTCTCCGGCTTCGTGACCGTGGTCGTCGGCCGCGCCGTGCTGGGCCAGCCGGTCACGTTCGCCGAGGCCTGGGACGAGTTCAAGCCGCGGCTGCTGCCGTTGCTGGGCGCGACGCTGCTCTACGGCCTGGCCGTCACCGCCGGCGCGATCCTCTGCGTCGTCCCCGGCGTCTGGCTGTGGGTGCTGTTCGGCCTCGTCACCCCGGCGCTGGTGCTGGAGCGCTGCGGCGTGGGCACCGCGTTCGGCCGCTCGCGGACCCTCGTGCGGGGCGCGTGGTGGCGGACGTTCGGCGTCCTGCTGCTCGCCGCGCTGATCAGCGCGATCATCAACTGGATCATCAGCATCCCGTTCACCCTGCTCGGGTCGGCCACGACCGGTTTCTCCGGCGACCCCACGGCCGCGCTGAGCATCGGGTCGCTGGTGTTCACGACCATCGGCGCGATCATCGCCTCGACGATCACGCTGCCGTTCACCGCGGCGGTGACCGTGCTGGTCTACGTCGACCGGCGGATGCGCGCCGAGGGCATGGACATCGAGCTCCAGCGGGCCGCGGGGCATGGCGGTCTCTGACGTACCCGTCGACCTCGACCGCGACGAGGCCCGCGAGGCCGCCGTCCGGGAGCTGAGCGACCCGGCGTACGTCTCCGACGACCCGAACCCGGTCGAACGCGCCCTGCGGTGGGTGCTGGAGCAGCTGGACGAGCTGTTCGCGGGTGCCGGGGGCATGAGCGGCATCACCGCCGTCACGATCATCGTGGCGGTGGTGGTGCTCGTCGTGGTCGTCGTCCGGTTGCGCACCGGGCGCACCGGCCGCGCGCTGCGGTCGGGTGCGCAGGTCTTCGGCGACGCGGTCATGACCGCGGCCGAGCACCGGGCCGCGGCCGACCGCGCGGCCGCCGCCGGCGACTTGGCCGAGGCGGTCCGCGAACGGTTCCGCGCCGTGGTGCGGGAGCTGGAACAACGGGGAGTGCTCGACGCGCGGGCCGGTCGCACCGTCGCCGAGGTGGCCGCCGAGGCGGGTCGCTCGCTGCCGGGCCTCGCCGACGACCTGCGCGGCGCGGCGGTGCAGTTCGACGACGTCCGGTACGGCGGCCGGACCGCCACGGACCAGGGCTACCGGCAGCTGGTCTCCGTCGACGACCGGGTGCGCGGATGACCGCGGTCTCCCCCGACGCGGGGCGGATCTGGTCCGCCGCCAGAGGACCACTGCTCATCGGCGTGATCATCCTCGCGACGGCCGTCGTGATCACGGTGCTGCGCGGCAGCGGCGAGGGCGGCTCGCTCGACCCCCGCTCGTTCCAGCCGCAGGGCAGCCACGCGCTGGCGGAGCTGTTGCGGCAGAACGGGGTGCGCGTCGAGCTCACCGACGACGTGTCCACGGTGGACGGTGCGACGCTGTTCGTCGCGCAGCCGAACCTGATCGACCCGGCACGGCTGGCCGGCCTGAGCGAGGCGGCCGCGGCGACCGTGCTCGTGGCACCGGCGAGCGACCTGGGCCGCGTGGAGGTCGAGACCCGCCAGCCGGGTTGCCCGCTCGCGGACCGGGCCGGTGCGGTCACGACCGGCGGGTTCACCTACACCGGCGAGCAGAGCTGCTACGACTCGACGCTGGTGCGCACCGGCACGGTCACGATGATCGGGTTCGGCGGCGTCTTCACCAACGACGACCTCGACGAGGAGGGCAACGCCGCGCTCGCGCTCGCGTTGCTCGGCCAGCACGAACGGCTGGTCTGGTACCTGCCGGCCGCGGCGGACCGCTCGCAGCAGAAGGCGCTGTCCGACCTCGTCCCGGCCGGATGGCTGTTCGCGGCGCTGCAGCTGGGGATCGCGGCCGTGGTGGTCGCGCTGTGGCGGGCCCGCAGGCTCGGCCGGGTGGTGCCAGAACGGCTGCCGGTCGTGGTGCGCGCCGCCGAGACCGTGGAGGGCAGGGCCCGGCTGTACCGGTCCTCGCACGCGGCGGGCCACGCGGCGGCGGTGCTGCGGCAGGCAACCCGCGACCGGCTGGCACCGCTGCTGGGCGTGCCGGTGGGTGCGGACCCGTCCGAGGAGATCGCCCGCAGGACTTCGCGTCCGGTGCCGCAGGTGCGGACGCTGCTCTACGACGACGGGCCGGTGGACGACCGGGGGCTGGTCGCGCTGGCCGACGAGCTGGACGCTCTGGAGAACGAGGTGCGCAAGGGATGACGGCAGTGGTCACCACCGAGGAAGCACGCACGGCGCTGGTGGCGTTGCGCACGGAGATCGGCAAGGCCGTGGTGGGCAACGACGCCGCGGTGACGTCGCTGATCCTCGCGTTGCTGTGCAAGGGGCACGTGCTGCTCGAAGGCGTGCCCGGCGTGGCGAAGACGCTGCTCGTGCGGGCCATGGCGAAGGCACTGGACCTGGAGACGACGCGGGTGCAGTTCACGCCGGACCTGATGCCGGGCGACCTGACCGGGTCGCTGGTCCACGACGCGCACAACGCCACGTTCTCGTTCCGCGAGGGCCCGGTGTTCACGAACCTGCTGCTGGCCGACGAGATCAACCGCACGCCGCCGAAGACGCAGTCGGCGCTGCTGGAGGCGATGGAGGAACGGCAGGTGTCCGCGGACGGCAAGACCCGGCCGCTGCCGGCGCCGTTCATCGTCGTGGCCACCCAGAACCCGGTGGAGTACGAGGGCACCTACCCGTTGCCCGAGGCGCAGCTCGACCGGTTCCTGCTCAAGGTCACCATGCCGGTGCCAGGGCGGGAGCAGGAGATCGACGTGCTGACCCGGCACGCGTCCGGGTTCGACCCGCGCGACCTCTCGCACCTGTCGGCGGTGGCCGGAGCGGAGCACCTGGAGGCTGGTTCCGCGGCCGTGCGCGCGTTGACCGTCGCGCCCGAGGTGATCGCGTACGTCGTGGACGTGTGCCGTGCGACGCGCCAGTCCCCCGCGGTGCGCCTGGGCGTTTCTCCGCGTGGCGCAACGGCTCTGCTCGCTGCCGCACGGGCGTGGGCGTGGTTGTCCGGGCGTGACTACGTGACGCCGGACGACGTGAAGTCGCTGGCGAGGCCCGCGTTGCGGCACCGGCTGGAGCTGCGCCCGGAGGCCGAGCTGGAGGGCGTGACGGCGGACGGCGTGCTGGACGGCGTGCTCGGGGCCGTTCCGGTGCCGCGCTGACGTGGCGCTCACGGGCCGCGCGGCGCTGCTCGCGCTCATCGGGGTGTTCGTCGTCGGGCTGGTCTTGCCGTCGTGGCAAGGAATTCTCGTCGTGCTCGCGGTGCTGGTCGTGTGTGTGGCGGCCGATCTCGTGCTGGCGGCGGGCGTCCGGCGGTTGACGTTCTCCCGCGCGGGAGCGACGTCTGTGCGCACGGGCGAGCTGTGCTCGGTGCAGTTGACGGTGCACAACCCCGGTCGTCGGTTGCGCGGTGTTCTCCGGGACGCGTGGGCGCCTTCGGCGGGGGTGGTGGCCGACCGGGTGGCCGTGGACGTGCCCGCCGGCGGGTCGCGGACGCTGACGTTCGAGCTCCGGCCGGTGCGCCGAGGGGACCGCACGGCGGATCGCGTGACCGTGCGTTCTCCGGGGCCGCTGGGGATCGCGGCCCGGCAGGGGTCGCACGAGGTGCCGTGGACCGTGCGCGCGTTGCCGCCGTTCCACAGCCGCAAGCACCTGCCGCCGTTGCTGGAACGCCTGCGGGAGCTCGACGGCCGCCGGGCGTCGCTGATCCGCGGCGCGGGCACGGAGTTCGACTCGCTGCGGACGTACGTGATCGGCGACGACGTGCGGTCGATCGACTGGCGTGCGTCGGCGCGGTCATCGGACGTCGTGGTGCGCACGTGGCGGCCGGAACGCGACCGGCAGGTGCTGATCGTGCTGGACACCGCGCGCACGGCGGCCGGTCGGGTCGAGGGCTCGCTGGGTGGCCTGCCCCGGCTGGACACGGCCATGGACGCGGCGCTGCTGTTGTCCGCGCTCGCCGTTCAGGCGCGCGACCAGGTCGGCTTCCTGGCCCACAGCGGCAAGGTGCGGGCCTCGGTGCCGCGCGCGACGCTGCCGGCCCTGGTCGCCGCGATGGCACCGCTGGAGGCCGAGCTGGTCGAGTTCGACGCCCGCGGCGCGGTCGCGGAGGTGCTGCGGCGTGCCGCGCGCCGGTCGCTGGTCGTGCTGCTCACTTCGCTGGAACCGTCGATCGAGCACGGCCTGCTGCCGCTGCTGCCGGCTCTGGCCGCGCGGCACCGGTTGCTCATCGCGTCGGTGTCCGACCCGGCGGTGCACGCGATGGCCGCCGGACGCGGTGACCTGGAAGCCGTCTACAACGCCGCCGCCGCGGAACGCACGTTGGCCGAACGCCGCCGTCTCACCGCTTTGCTCGCACGGCACGGTGTCGAGGTCGTGGACGCGTTGCCCGACGACCTGCCTCGCGCGCTCGCGGACCGCTACCTGTCGCTGAAGGCGGCAGGCAAACTCTAAGCACCTGTCCAGCAGTCTCGCCCGCCCCTCTCTGCTGCCCAGGCGTCTGCAAGTACCACCAACACTTGATCGAATCGCCGCTGACTACCACCAACTCGCGCCGCCACCGGCCGGACCACGAACGGCCGGCGGCGCTGTTGGTAGTGGAAAAGTGCCTGTTGATGTTGAGTTGGTAGTACTTGCAGACGCTGGCGACCTGCTCAGACGGACGTGGGCACGACGTCCTCGCGCTCGCCCGCGTCCACGTCCCCGGTCTCGCCCTCCAGCGCCGCCCGCCGCCCGATCACGAAGACGTACAGCAGGAACAGCACCTCGGCGGCCACGCCGATGCCGACCCGCGCCCACGTCGGCCACCCCGACGGCGTCACGAACCCCTCCAGCACACCGGACACCAGCAGCACCACGACCAGCCCGAGCGCCACGGCCACCACCGCGCGGCCCTCGGTGGCGAGCGCGGCAGCACGGGTGCGCGGGCCGGGGTCGATGACCTGCCAGCCCAGCCGCATGCCGATGCCCGCCGCGACGAACACCGCCGTCAGCTCCAGCAGGCCGTGCGGTGCCAGCAGCCCCAGGAACACCTCACCGCGGCCGGCGCCGAACATCAGGCCGACGCCGACGGCGAGGTTCACGGCGTTGGTGAAGAGCAGGTAGACCGGCGGGAGCGCGAACAGCACGCCGAGCAGCAGGCACGCGGCGGCCACCCAGGCGTTGTTCGTCCACACCTTGGCCGCGAACGAGCCCGCCGGGTCGCTGGAGTAGTACGCCTCGTAACCGCCGCCAGCCCTGGTCATCTCGCGCAGCTCGTCGGGTGCGGCGATCAGCGCCTGCACGTCCGGGTTCGTCGCGATCCAGGCCGCCATGACACCGGTGAGCAGGTAGGACGCCACCCCGGCCGGAACCCACCAGCGCCATCCGCGGTAGACGGCAGCCGGGAACCGGTGTGTGAAGAAACGGGTGAAGACGCGCCATGCGGGCGTGTGCGTGCCCGTCACCGCAGCGCGCGCACGCGCGACCAAAGTGGAGAGACGTTCCACGGTGGCCACGTCCGGTGTCTGGCTGCGCACGGTCGACAGGTGCGTGGTGACGCGCTGGTAGAGCTCGATCAGCTCGTCGGCCTCGGGCCCGGTCAACCGGCCGGACCTGCCGACCAGCTGGTCGAGCCGCTCCCACGACGCGCGGTTGCGCTCGATGAACACGTCCAGATCCACGATGGGTCACACTATCCGCGTGGGGGATCTCGTCACCGGTGAAGCGGTAGTTCTGGACCTGCGCGTGGCGCGGCTGGCCAGCAGGGCGGTCGCGTTCGCGTTCGACGTGCTCGTGCAGTTCCTGTTGTTGCTCGGCGTGTTCCTGTTGTCGCCGATCGGCTTCGACGACGCGCTGCAGTCGGCGCTCGCGTTGTCGCTCACGATCGCCGTGCTGGTCGGGTACCCGGCCGCGGTGGAGTCGTTGACGCGCGGCCGGTCGCTGGGCAAGCTCGTCATGGGACTGCGGGTGGTGCGCGACGACGGCGGCTCGATCCGCTTCCGCCACGCCCTGGTGCGCGCGCTCACCGGGTTCTTCGTCGACTTCTGGGCGCTGGGCCTCGGCGGCGCGGTGGCGTTGTTCGTGTCGCTGTTCTCCGCGCAGGGCAAGCGGGTCGGCGACTACCTCGCGGGCACCGTCGTGGTGCACACGCGGGTGCCGGAGCAGGCGGTGACGCCGGTGGAGATGCCGGCACCGCTGGCCGAGTGGGCCCAGGGCCTCGACCTGTCGCAGCTGCCGGAGGAGCTGGTGCTCGCGGCGCGGCAGTACCTGGGCCGCTACCACGAGCTCGGCGAGAGGGCGCAGCTGGAGCTCGGGGCGCGGCTCGCGGACGACGTGGGTGCCGCCGTCCGGTCGCCGCGCGCCGAGCACGTCCACCCGTACCCGTACCTGGCCGCCGTGCTGGCCGAGCGGCGCGGCCGGGCGTCAGGCGCCCAGCAGTTCGGTCAGCAGTAGCGGGTTCATGTAGTCGTCGTAGCGGGCGATCTCGCCGTCGCGCAGGTGGATGACCGCGATGGCGGTGAAGGTGTAGTGGTCCTGCTTCACCTTCGACCACCCCCTGTGCGTGATCTCGGCGACGACCACGTCCGGGTCGTCGGTGAGCCGGGTGATCGCCTCGACGTGCTGGACCTCGATCTTCTCGCGGACCCGCGCGCTCCTCATCTTGTCGAAGTAAGCGCGGATCTCGTTGCGGCCCTTGATCTCCGGCTGCTGGAACGGTGCCGGGAACCGGTAGGCCATCACGCCGTCCTCGGTGAACAGGTCCGCGAACGAGTCGTGGCCCTGCTCCCCCGCGACCTGCCTGCGGACGTGCTCGACGATCTCCGCCGGTGTGCGTGCCATCTGTCCTGCCCCCATCTCTAGAATCGGAACGGTGACCCCGGTTATGACGATACGGAACGCACGCCCCGGTTGGCAACGATGAGGGCCGACGCGGCGCGGAACCGCGAGAAGGTGCTGGCGGCAGCACGGGAGCTGTTCGCGTCGAAGGGCATCGACGTGCCGCTCGACGAGATCGCCGCGCACGCCGGGGTCGGGCCCGGCACCGTCTACCGGCACTTCCCGACCAAGCAGGCGCTGTTCCAGGCCGTCACGGACGCGCGCGTCTCGGCGATGGTCGAGTCGGCCGCCGCCCCCGCCGGCGATCCGGGCGCGGCGCTGTTCGCGTTCCTCGGGCGGATGGCGGACGAGGCGGCGGCGAAGCGGGACCTGTCCGACGCGATCACCGTGCCGTCCGAGCTGCGGGACCGGCTGCACGCGGCGCTCGGCGGGCTGCTGGAACGGGCTCAGGCCGCCGGTGCGGTGCGCGCGGACGTGACGACGAAGGACCTGGTGGCGCTGATGAAGGGGATGCTGCAGAGCCTGCACGAGGGGGCGAACCCCGCGCTGCTGCTGGAGATCGTGACCAGCGGGCTTCAGTCGAGCCGGAAGCCGTAGGGCAGTTCGAGGCGGTGGCGGGCGAGCAGGTCGGCGTCGGCGAGGAGCTCGCGGGTGGGTCCGTCCGCGACGACCACGCCGTCGTCGACCAGGACGCTGCGCGGGCAGGTCTGCAGCGCGAACGGCAGGTCGTGGGTGACCACGAGCATCGTGCGGCCCAGGCCGAGCAGCAGTTCGGCGAGCTCGCGGCGGGCCACGGGTTCCAGGTTCGCGGACGGCTCGTCCAGCACCAGGACCTCCGGGTCGCACGCGAGCACCGTGGCGAGCGCGACGCGGCGGCGCTGACCGCCGGACAGGTGCAGGGGTGAGCGGTCGGCGACCGCCTCCATCCCGACCGCCCGCAACGCCCCCAGCACCCGTTCGTCCACATCGGACATGCCGAAGTTCTGCGGGCCGAACGCGACGTCCTCGCGCACGGTCGGGCAGAACAGCTGGTCGTCCGGGTCCTGGAAGACCAGGCCGACGCGGCGGCGGATCTCGCGCAGGTTCGCCCTGCTGACTTCGAGGCCCGCGATCGCAACCGTGCCGGAGCCGCCGGAGTGGACGCCGTTGAGGTGCAGTGCCAGCGTGGTCTTGCCGGCGCCGTTCGGGCCGAGCACCGCGACCCGTTCGCCGCGCTCGACCCGCAGGTTCACGCCGAAGAGCGCCTGGTGGCCGTCCGGGTAGGCGAAGGCGAGCTTGGAGACCTGCACCGCCGCGGCGGCCGGGGTCTCGGGGACGATCGTGGCCGAACCTCCCGGCCGGCCGGTCCAGCCGCGCGACACCATGGCGAGGTGCACCCTCTCTCCGCGTTCGTAGGACCGGATGAACAGCGTGCCGACCGAGCGGGCCAGCGCACCGGCCTGCCACAGGAACCGCGGGTCGTCGCCGCGGGAGATGCGGGCGACGCGCATCCGCTTCGCCTCGCCGGCCACGACCTCGCCGTAGCGCAGCATCAGCGTGGCGATCATGATCATCGACGCGGGCACGCGCAACCGCTGCAGGCCCTTGAGCAGGTCACCGGGTGCGGTGGTGGCGGCCAGCGTGAGGCTGACCAGCACGCCGAGCGTGCCCTTGGCCAGGATGTTCCACCCGGCGAGCGCGCCCTCGACCGAGACCGAGACGCCGAGGAGGTCGGTGCGCGGGCCCGTGCCGAAGATCGGCAGCAGGAACGCGAGCACCACGAACGGCACCTCGATCACCGCGCGCTTGAGGAACCACCACGGCGAGACGCGTGCTACCGCCCAGACGGCGACGAGCACGAGGAGGTAGAGCCCGAAGGCGGGGAACCACGTGCGCGGGGTGGCCACGACGCCCAGCACCGCCGCGAACGCCACGAGGATCTTCACGTGGGGTGCGAGGCGGTGCACCGGTGAGTCACCGGCGTGGTGCAGGACGTGGTGGCTCCCGCTCATGCCTTCGTCTTCTTGCGCAGCAGCCAGAACAGCCCGAACGACAGTCCGAGCACGACCACCACGCCGAGCACGCCCGCGAGGCCGGTGAACCGGTCGTCACCGCCGAGCGCGTAGTCGGCGAAGGCGCTGCCCGCGAACGGGTGCTCCTGCGCGTGCTCGGCGATGCCGGTGTCCTCGACCGTCTTGTCCAGGCCGTCCGGGTCGCCGGAGGCGAAGTACGACAGCACGCCCGCGATCAGCAGCGACACCACCGCGAACCCGAGGAAGAACCTCTTCACGACCGGACCTCCAGCGGCGAGCGGGTGCCCTTGAGCAGGTGCACGAGGTCAGGCCGGATCGCGGCGACCGACGTGACGGTCGCGGCGGTGATCAGACCCTCACCGACGCCGATCAGCGCGTGGAAGCCGAGCATGAGGAGTGCGACCTGGCCGATCTCCACCCCGCCCTGCCCGCCGATCGCGTACTCGACGACGAACCCCGTCGCGGCGAGCAGCGTGTTGACCAGCGCCGACACGAACGCGACGACCGCGAGCCCGTCCTTGCCCCGGTTCGCGAGCCCCCGCAGCGCCACCGCCACCGCGAACCCGGCCGCGGTGCCGATCAGGGCCATGTTGGTGACGTTGGCGCCCAGCGCCGTGAGCCCGCCGTCGGCGAACAGCAGCGCCTGCACCACCAGCACGATCGTCACGCACAGCGCACCGACCCAGGGGCCGACCAGGATCGCCGCGAGCGCACCGCCGAGCAGGTGCCCGGACGCACCCGGCAGGATCGGGAAGTTGATCATCTGGACGGCGAAGATGAAGGTCGCGACGAGCCCGGCCATCGGGGCGGTCCGGTCGTCCAGGTCGGCGCGGGCCTTCACCAGCGCGACCCCGACGCCCACCGCGGCGATGGCCAGGAACGCGACCGACGTCGGCGCGTTCAGCAGGCCGTCGCTCATGTGCATGGCAATGGCTGACATGTGCGGTCACGCTAATTGCCGGACCTCTGCTGTGGCTAGGACTGTGCAACAACGATTTGGGGGCAACAGCGCGGTGATCGTCACAGCGTCGCTAGTCATCGGATGACTTCTGCGGTTAGATCCGTTCCGCCGCCGCCACGGCACGGAGGGACCAACAGTGACAGAGCTGTCGCGTAGAACCTTTCTGTACGGAACAGGCGCAGCCGTGGGTGCGTCGGCACTGGGCTCGGGCACCTCGGTCGCAGCGCCGACCGCCCCTGAGACATCGGGTCACAACGTCCACCGGGACGTGGTCCGCGACGCCCGGATGGAGTGGCGGCGGCTGCCGCAGAACTGGGGCGACAGCCCGTTCCTCGCGAACGGCTTCCTGGGCGTGCAGGTCTACGCCGGGCGCACGCCGGACGAGCTGAAGCTGATGCTCAGCCACTCCGAGGTGCAGGACCAGCGCGAGCACTGGGAGGCCGCGATCGGGCTGTCCCGATTGCCGATCGGGTACCTGACACTGCGGTTCGCCGGCGCGATCACGGCCGTGGACTGGACGCTCGACCTGTGGAACGCGGAGCTGACCGGCTCGGTGACCACCACGCAGGGCAGTGCCACCTTCACGATGCTGGTGCACAACGCGCGCAGCACGTTCCTCGCGTCCGTGCGCGGTGACGTGACCTGGGGGTTCCAGCCGCTGGAGTCCTCGACGACCCGCCAGGTCCGCAGGCCGGCCGACTACACCGCGAACCCCGTGCCGGCGCTGGGCACCGCGAACGGCGTCTCGTACGCCGCGCAGCCGTTGCACGCGGGCGGTGGCTACACGACGGCCTGGTCGGCCCGCGGCGGCCGGTTCGCGGCCCATGTGGCGTACACGCATCCCGCGGACACGCACACGTCTGACGCGATCCGTGAGGTGCGCACGGCGCTGGCGATCCCGTTCGAGGTACTGCTGCTGCAGCACCGCCGTTGGTGGAACGCGTACTTCGCCAAGTCGCTGGTGTCGGTGCCGGACAAGCTCGTGCAGCGCTTCTACTGGTTGCAGCTCTACAAGATGGCCGCCGCCACCCGCGCCGACGCGCCGGTCATCAGCGAGTGGGGGCCGTGGTTCCCCGAGCAGGGCAACAGCTGGACGGCCGTGTGGTGGAACCTCAACGTCCAGATCTCGTACCCGCTGGTCAACGGCTCGAACCACCACGAGCTCGACGCCGTGACGACCACGCTGAAGCGCTACGAGCACAACCTCGAACGCAACATCAACCCCGCCTACCGGGACGGGGACTCGTACGCGATCTGCCACCCCGGCGACCGCACGTTGCGCTCCGGGCCGCGCTACTGCGGTGTGCCCGGCGTGGCGCCGAATGACCACACGGGCAATCTTCTGTGGGCGTGCCACAACGTGTGGCTGGGCTACCGGCACACGATGGACGAGAAGATCCTCAGGGACGTCCTCTTCCCGATCCTCACCAAGGCCGTCAACTACTACGCGCGGTTCCTCGTCGAGGGCACCGACGGCAGGCTGCACCTGCCGGAGACGCGGTCACCGGAGTACGCCAACGCCACGGACACGACCTACGACCTCTCGCTGATCCGCTGGGGCGTGCGCACGCTGCTGTCGATCGAGGAGAACCCGCGCTGGCGGGACGTGCTGACCCGGCTCGTGCCCTACCACCTGGGTCCGGACGGCGCGTTGATCGGCAAGGACGTGGCGCTCACCGACTCGCACCGGCACTTCTCGCACCTGCTGTGGTTCTACCCGCTGCGCGAGCTCACGTGGGACGTGGCCGAGCACCGCGACCTGATCGCGCGGACGTTCGACCACTGGGTGTCGCGCCGCGAGGCCTGGGCCGGCTACAGCTACGGCGCCGCGTCCGCGATGGCCTCGGCGATGGGGCGGCCGGAGGAGGCGCTGGCGTTCCTGCGCCACTTCCTCGACCGCAAGCCGGTCGGGTCCAACGCGGTGCTCACCGAGAACTCCTTCTACCGCGAGGGCAGCAACCTCGCGATCGAGTCGCCGCTCATGTCCGGCCAGGCCGTGCTGGAGATGATGGTCCAGTCGCACAACAACGTCGTGCGCGTCTTCCCGTCCGTCTCGCAGACGTGGGCCGACGCGTCCATCTCGTCGTTGCGCACCCAAGGCGCGTTCCTGGTCGACGCGTCACGGTCGGGCGGGCGCACCGACTGGGTGCGGGTGCACTCGGAGGCCGGTTCGCCGCTGGTGCTCGACCACGGCATCACCGGTGACATCGACGTGCGCGACCCGTGGGGCCGGCGACTGAACCACAAGCAGCAGGGTTCGGCCATCGTCGTGCCGTTGCGGCGTGGGCAGACGGCCATCGTCAGTCGCAAGGGCACTCGTCCGAACGTCGTAGCGCGCGATGTGACGGCCAACGGCTCGTCTTCGCGCTGGGGTCTGCCGTAACGTCCGAATTCGAACAACCGGATCGGACGAGTGGGGTGTGCGGTGGATCTTCAGCACTGGCTCAACGAGGCGCTGACCAACCACGAGAAGTGGACCGCCGAGTACGGCACCTTCACACCCCACTCGTCCGTCGAGGTCGACCCGGCGCTCTTCGGGTCGGCGCTCGCCGAGCTGCAGGACCGGCTGCGCGACAACTACCCGTTCTTCCACCCGCGCTACGCGGGCCAGATGCTGAAACCGCCGCACCCGGCCGCCGTCGTCGGCTACCTGTCGGCGATGCTGATCAACCCGAACAACCACGCGCTGGACGGCGGCCCGGCGACCGCGGCGATGGAACGCGAGGTCGTGGCCGGTCTCGCGGGGATGTTCGGCTACGGCGAGCAGCACCTCGGCCACCTCACCTCCAGCGGCACGATCGCCAACCTGGAGGCGTTGTTCGTCGCCCGGTCGCTGCATCCGGGCCGTGGCGTCGCGTACTCCTCCGAGGCGCACTACACACACTCGCGCATGTGCGGTGTGCTCGGTGTCGAGGGGTTCCCCGTGCCCGTGGACAGTCGCGGGCGCATGGACCTGGACGCTCTCGAAGCGCTGCTGCGCGGCGGCAAGGTCGGAACGGTCGTGGTCACGCCGGGAACCACCGCTTTGGGTGCCATCGAACCGGTGCATCTCGTGCTGGACATCGCACGGCGTTACGACGTGCGGGTGCACGTGGACGGTGCGTACGGCGGGTTCTTCGCGTTGCTCGCGGGCACGGACCTGGCGCCGGAGCCGTGGGAGGCCATCGGATCGTGTGACTCCGTCGTGGTCGATCCGCACAAGCACGGTCTTCAGCCCTACGGCTGTGGTGCGGTGTTGTTCCGCGACCCGTCCGTGGGCCGCTTCTACCTGCACGATTCGCCCTACACGTACTTCACGTCCGACGAGCTGCACCTCGGTGAGATCAGTCTGGAGTGCTCCCGTGCCGGTGCGGCCGCCGCAGGGCTGTGGCTGACGCTGAAGCTGCTCCCGCTGACCCGCGAGGGCCTGGGCGAGGTGCTGGCGGCCGGACGGCGCGCGGCCGTGCGGTGGGCGGGGCTGATCCGCGAGTCGGAGCAGCTGGAGCTCTACCAGGAGCCCGAGCTCGACATCGTCACGTACTTCCCGCGGACCAGCCCGCTGACACTCTCGGCCGTGGACGCGGCGGCGCACCGGGTGATGCAGACCGGCATGAACGCCGCCGTCGACCCGGTGTTCCTGAGCGTGGCACGGGCGTCGAAGGAGGCGTTCGCAGCACGGCACCCCGGCGTGGCGGCGGACGCGAACGGTGCGCGGGTGCTGCGCAGCGTGCTGATGAAGCCGGAGTCCGAGGAGTACCTCGACACGCTGCACGCGCGGGTGCTCAGCCTGCTCTGACGGTGCAGGTCAAGCGGCCTGCGCTCCGGGTCGGACAGCGGGGGAACGCCGAAGTGGGCGACTCACCCCCGGTGAGTCGCCCAACGGGCGCGCAGGTCCTCAGCCGTGCTTGGCGCGGCGGCCGGAGCGGCGCGGCGGCAACGGCGTGTCGCCGCGCAGGTCGAGCCGGCGCTGCTCGCCGTTGGCCTCCAGGTGCGTCACCATCCGGCGCAGCATCTCGGCCAGCGACTGCGCCTCCGACGACTCCAGCGGGTCGGAGACGAAGACCTCCTCCTCGTTGAACTTGGGGAAGAGGTCGGCCATCAGTTCTTCACCCTCAGGGGTGAGGCGCAGGACCGCGAGGCGCCCGTCGGTCGGGTGGCCCATGCGCTCCAGCAGGCCCCGCGACTGCAGCGTCTTGGCGACGCCGGTCAGGGTGCCCTTGGAGATGCCGGCCTCCTCGGCGACGTATCGCGTCTCCATCTCGCCCCAGATCCACACGACCCAGAGCACGACGAAGCCGGTCCAGGTCAGATCGCTGGTGCGCAGCACCGAGTTCTCGAGGTGCTGCCGGATCGCGGTCGCGGCGCGGTGGATGTTCGACACCGCCGCCATCTGCTCGCGACGCAGTGGCACCGCACCGAGCTTGGCTTGGACGGCCTTCTCGGTCTCGGCAATCGTGTGGTGACCAGACAACTCAAAGTCTCCCGTGCTCGAGCTCAGGTGTTCCCGGCACAATACTTGCGGTTCCGAAGTATGTCTTCGACCTGGTGGTTTCGATCCGGCACGAGTCTGCTCGCGCTGTGATCACGATGTCACATCGCGCATGGTCCCGTGACGGTCGTCACCCGTCCAGTTACGGACTGTTGCCCAGTGGTGGACGATGAGTGCGGAGCCCCCAGCTGAGACCGAGCACGGTCTGCGCTCCACGGACGGGTCGACAGCGCTCGCACCTCGAACGTTGTCCCCTTCCGCGCCAGCGACGCACTGGGCCAGGAAAGGTAGTTCGACGTGGTCGGTGAACAGGTGACACGGGAGCTCGCGGCAAGACTCGGCGACGACGGCATCGACGTGGTGCGCGTCGTCTTCCCCGACCTGCTCGGCACGGACCGGGGGCGCGACGTCCTCGTCGAACACCTACCTGCGGTGACGCAGCGCGGGCTGTCGTTCTGCCGGGCCGTCTACAGCACCACGCCGGGCGGCAAGACCACCGAGAACGGCGGGGTGCTCGACGCGGGGCTGCCCGACGTGATCGTGGTGCCCGACCTCGACACGCTGCTGCCGATCCCCTGGGAGCCGGGGGTCGCGTGGTGCATCGGCGACGCGCTCAGCCCGGCCGACGAGCGACCCGTCGACGAATCACCCCGCCAGGTGCTGCGCAGGGCGCTGGAGGTGTTCGAGACCACAGGTCTCTCGCCGGTGGTCGGGCCGGAGCTGGAGTACTTCCTCTGCGAACCCGACGAAGACCGCCCGAACGGGTGGCGGCCGTACTGCGACGAGCCGGGCAACGTGTACGCGACCGGTCGCCGCGGCGACTCGGACGGTCACCTGCTGAGAACCCTCCGGACGTTGAGCTCGGCGGGCCTGCAGACCACCGGCGGCAACCACGAGTACGCCGGCGGGCAGTTCGAGATCAACCTCGTGCACTCCCCCGCGATGGACGCGGCCGACCGGGCGTTCCGGTTCAAGACCTCGGTGAAGGAGCTCGCCCGGCGCGAGGGGCGGCTGGCGACGTTCATGGCCAAACCGTTCAACGACGGCGGCGGCTCCGGCTTCCACCTGCACCTGTCGTGCCACGAGAAGGACGGCCGCAACGCGTTCCAGGCGGCGGGCACCTCGCACGGCCTGTCGGACGAGGCGCGCTGGGCGATCGGCGGCATCCTCACCCACGCACCGGCGCTGGCCGCGCTGCTCAACCCGACGGTCAACTCCTACAAGCGGTTCGGCCCGGACTCGCTCGCCCCGTGGCTGATCGACTGGGGCCTCGACAACCGCAGCTCGATGCTGCGGGTCCCGGCCGAGCGCGGCGAGACCACCCGGCTGGAGCTGCGCCTGGGCGACGCGAGCGCGAACCCGTACCTGGGCATCGCGGGCCTCATCGCCGCCACCTACCTGGGCATCCGCGACCGGATCGACCCGCCGCGCCCCTCTGCGGGCTACGGCTACGACCCGTCCAAGGCCCCGACGCTGCCCGCCACGCTGCCGGACGCCCTCGCCTACCTGGAGGAGGACACGGCGATGGTCGAGGTGCTGGGCAAGGACTTCGTCCGGTCCTATGTGGACTTCAAGTGGGAGGAGGTGGCCCGCTTCCAGCGGTTCGTGACCGACTGGGAGTTCACCGAGTACGCGTACCACCTATAGTTCACCCGCGATGACTGCACTCACGGACCGGCTCACCTCGATCGCCGACGAAGACGAACTGTTCGACACCTTCTCCGGGTGGGCCGCCGAACGCGGCCTGGCGCTGTACCCCGCGCAGGAGGAGGCGGTCATCGAGCTGGTCTCGGGGGCGAACGTCATCCTCAGCACGCCCACCGGGTCGGGCAAGAGCCTGGTGGCCATCGGTGCCCACCTGGTCGCGATGGCGGGCAACCAGCGCAGCTTCTACACCGCGCCGATCAAGGCGCTGGTCTCGGAGAAGTTCTTCGCGCTGTGCGAGGTGTTCGGGCCGGAGAACGTCGGCATGATGACCGGCGACGCCTCGGTGAACGACCAGGCGCCCATCATCTGCTGCACCGCCGAGATCCTCGCGAACATCGCGCTGCGCGACGGGACGGCCGCGGACGTCGGCCAGGTCGTGATGGACGAGTTCCACTTCTACTCCGAGCCCGACCGCGGCTGGGCGTGGCAGGTGCCGCTGATCGAGCTGCCCCAGGCCCAGTTCCTGCTGATGTCGGCGACGCTGGGCGACGTCGCGTTCTTCGAGAAGGACCTGACCCGGCGCACCGGCCGCCCGACCGCGGTGGTCCGTTCGGCGCAGCGCCCGGTGCCGCTGAACTTCCAGTACGTCCTCACGCCGTTGCACGAGACGATCGAGGACCTGCTGCACGGCCGCGAGGCGCCGATCTACGTCGTGCACTTCACCCAGGCCGCCGCGCTGGAACGCGCGCAGTCGCTGATGAGCGTCAACGTGGCGACCAAGCAGGAGAAGGAAGCCATCGCCGACCTCATCGGCAACTTCCGGTTCTCCTCCGGCTTCGGCAAGACGCTCTCGCGGCTGGTGCGGCACGGCATCGGCGTGCACCACGCGGGCATGCTGCCCAAGTACCGGCGGCTGGTCGAGCAGCTCGCCCAGGCCGGTCTGCTCAAGGTCATCTGCGGCACGGACACCCTCGGCGTCGGCATCAACGTGCCGATCCGCACGGTCGTGTTCACGGCGCTGGCGAAGTACGACGGCACCCGCACCCGCATCCTCAAGGCCCGCGAGTTCCACCAGATCGCCGGCCGGGCCGGTCGCGCCGGCTACGACACCGTCGGCACCGTCGTGGTGCAGGCGCCCGAGCACGAGGTCGAGAACCGCAAGGCGCTGCTGAAGGCGGGCGACGACCCGAAGAAGAAGCGCAAGGTCGTCCGCAAGAAGGCGCCCGACGGGTTCGTGTCGTGGAGCGAGTCGACGTTCGAACGGCTCGTGGGCGCCGAGCCGGAGCCGCTGACGTCGTCGTTCCAGGTCTCGCACGCGATGCTGCTGAACGTGATCGGCCGCCCGGCCGGTGGCGCGTTCCAGGCGATGCGGCACCTGCTGGAGGACAACCACGAGGACCGCCCGAAGCAGCTCAAGCACATCAAGCGCGCCCTGGCGATGTACCGGGCCCTGGTCGCGGCCGGTGTCGTGGAACGCTCCGGCGGCGACTTCCGGCTCACGATGGACCTGCAGTTCAACTTCGCGCTGAACCAGCCGCTGTCGCCGTTCGCGCTCGCGGCGATCGAGCTGCTCGACCGGGAGGCCCCCGGCTACGCGCTGGACGTGCTGTCGGTGATCGAGTCCACGCTGGACGACCCGAGGCAGATCCTGGGCGCGCAGGAGCACAAGGCCCGCGGCGAGGCCATCGGCGCCATGAAGGCCGAGGGCATCGAGTACGACGAGCGCATGGAGCTGCTGGAGGACGTCACCTACCCGAAGCCGCTGGAGGAGCTGCTGGAGGCGGCGTTCCTCACCTACCGCCGCGGCCACCCGTGGGTCGGCGACTACCACCTGTCCCCCAAGGCCGTCGTGCGCGACATGTACGAGCGCGCGATGACGTTCACCGAGTACGTCTCGTTCTACGGCCTGGCCCGCTCGGAGGGCCTCGTGCTGCGCTACCTGGCCGACGGCTACAAGGCCCTGTCGCAGACGGTGCCGGAGGAGGCCAAGACCGAGGAGCTGCAGGACCTGATCTCGTGGCTGGGCGAGCTCGTCCGCCAGGTCGACTCGTCGCTGATCGACGAGTGGGAGAAGCTCACCAACCCCGACGGCACGGTGCAGGAGGTCCGCGTGGACCAGCCGCCCGCTGTCACCCGCAACACCCGCGCGTTCCGGGTGCTCGTGCGCAACGCCCTGTTCCGCCGCGTCGAGCTCGCCGCCAAGCGCGACTGGTACTCGCTGGGCGAGCTGGACCACGAGTCCGGCTGGACGGCCAAGGAGTGGATGGACGCCCTGGAGCCGTACTTCGAGGAGCACTCGGACATCGGCACCGGCCCCAACGCGCGCGGCCCGGCGTTCCTGATCATCAACGTCGAGCAGGAGCGCTGGGTGTGCCGGCAGATCTTCGAGGACCCGGCAGGCGACAAGGACTGGGGCTTCAACGCCGAGGTCGACCTGGCCGAGTCCGACGAGCTGGGCGAGGCGGCGCTGACCATCACCGACGTCGGCCGGCTCTGAGGCCGACCCCGCGCCCCGGTCGCGGAACCGGGCCGCGGACCGTTTCGCGAATCCCGTACGAATTCGAACGACTCTTCGTCGTTCTCCGGCCTGGGTGCGCGCGACAGCGGCCACGACAAAAGCGTTAATGCGCAGAATCCGGGGTTACCTGGATTCTGCACCCGCTAAACGTTGAAACCCGATGCATTTCAGCGATCGGGCATAACCGCTGGCCAGTTGAGACGACGGCTCCACCGGGGCGCTATGACGGCTTGATTGGCCGGGTGGTCCGGTCGGGGCAACATCATTGCGCCGCACCTCCGCGGTCGAGATATGGTGTTGCCCATGGGGGAATTAGTTCGCGCTCGTTCTCGGCAGCCGCAGCCGCCCACTGGCGCACCACCACGGGAGGAGTGAAGTGGACCCGGCACTGGACTCGCTGCGCGACCGGCTGGCGGAGATCGTCGCGTCGCCGCCGGACAACACCGAAGCCCTCGTCGACACGCTGAGCGGACTGGCCAAGCTCTCGAACCAGTGGTCCGAGGCGATCCAGGCGTTGCGCGCGCCCACCCGCAGACTCGTCGGGCCGGCCGCTGCCGCCTCGGTGAGCGTGGCGGCGCGGCGCGCGGAGGAGTCGTTCATCGAACTGGAGATCACGCTGGGTGACGCGCTGGCGGCTCAGCCGAGGGCGATCCGGCAGTCCTGAGGCCGCCGCTCGCGTGACCAGGCAACTGCACGGTGGGTGACGACGGCGCCGATGACAGGGGCCAGACGCACCCGTTCGGAGGGTTCCCGTACCTCCTCGACCTGTCGGATGATGCGCCAATTGGGCTTTCTGGGGTCGAGGGGGTGCTTGCCGTGCGCACGACGGGCAACCGGACCCCCGCGGCGACTCACCCTCCGTGAGGAGGCATGATCGCGTATCCGACGCCCTCGGCTCACCAGGCGCGCGTTGACCGAGCGTGGTCCAGTCGCGCCACGTGAGGATCGGCCGTACACAGTTTGGACTCGATCTCGAATGACCTCAGGTCTGCCGTGCCCCCTGTGCGAGGGACCGGATCGACGTGGCAGCCTCGAACGGTCCCTGCGGGTGCTCGCCGTCGACGACGAGGCACCCGCGCTGGAGGACCTCACCTACCTGTTGCGCTCGGACCCGCGCATCGCGCACGTCGAAGCCGTCACCGACGCCACGAAGGCGCTGCGGGTGCTGCACCGGGCGATGGACGCGGGCCAGCCGCTCGACGCGGTGTTCCTCGACATCCGCATGCCGGGACTGGACGGTCTCGACCTCGCCCGCGTGCTGTCGAGGTTCGCGCAGCCGCCACCGGTCGTGTTCGTGACCGCGCACCAGCAGCCCGCCGTCGAGGCGTTCGAGCTCAAGGCGCTCGACTACCTGCTCAAGCCGGTGCGCCAGGAGCGGCTGGCCGAGTCGGTGCACCGGATCGTGCACGAGGTCTGGGACTCGAAGAACCCCACGGAGGCCGCCCCGCCCGCGGCCGCGCAACCGGCCAACGCCACCCCGCCCGAGGTCGGTGACGAGGTCATCCCGGTCGAGCTCGGCGGCGTCACCCGCTTCATCCGGCTCGCTGACATCCGGTACGTGGAGGCGCACGGCGACTACGCCCGGCTGCACACCGCGACCGGCAGCGGGCTGGTCCGCGCCGCGCTCAACGGGCTCGAGGAGCGCTGGCGCAGCGCCGGGTTCGTGCGCATCCACCGCAGCCACCTCGTCTCGCTCGGCCACATCGACGAGCTGCGGCTGGAGGAGGGGCACCTCAGCGTCACGATCGGCGGCGCGGTGCTGCCGGTGAGCCGCCGGCACGCCCGGCACCTGCGGCAGCTGCTCGTGCGCCGCGCCCGGCCGGCGCCGGTGTCCGGTCAGGCCGCGCCCGCGGCCACCGCGCACCCGCGCAACGGGCTGGGGTCGTGACGACACCGCCACCGGGGCAGCCGCCCCCGCGGCCGGTCCAGCGCGTGGTGGTGACGAGTCCCCGCACCAGGGCGCCGCGGGCCCGGCGGCCGTACCCGGGCACCAGGGAGATCAACGAGCAGAGCGAGCTCGGCGCTGTCTACATGCGCACCCTGATCCGCGCCCAGCGCAGGCTGGGCCTGTCGGTGTGCTTCGTGGTGTGCGGGACGCTGGGACTGCTGCCGCTGCTGTTCGCGATCGAGCCGCAGATCGGCAAGATGCGGATCTTCGGGCTCGGGCTGCCGTGGTTCCTGCTGTGCGTGGCGACGGGCCCGATGCTGCTGCTGGCCGGCTGGTTCTACGTGCGGCAGGCCGAACGCAGCGAGCGCGAGTTCGCGGAGCTGGTCGAACGGCCATGACGAGCGGGTACGCCGTCGTGGCGGTGCTGGTCGTCGCACTGGGCACGATCCTGGTCGGCACGTACGGGCTGCGCGTCTCCCGCACCACGTCGGACTTCTACGTCGCGTCGCGCACGGTGTCGCCGTGGTGGAACGCCTCGGCGATCGGCGGCGAGTACCTGTCGGCGGCGTCGTTCGTGGGCATCGCCGGGCTGATCTTCGCCTACGGGCCGGACATGCTGTGGTTCCCGGTCGGCTACACCGCCGGGTACCTGGTGCTGCTGACGATGGTCGCCGCACCGCTGCGCCGCTCCGGCGCGTACACGCTGCCGGACTTCGCCGAGGCCCGCTTCCGCTCGCGCGGTGTGCGGGGCGTCGCGTCGGCGCTGGCGCTCGCGATCGGCTGGCTGTACCTGTTGCCGCAGCTCGAAGGCGCGGGGCTGACGCTGAACACGGTGACCGGGGCGCCGGACTGGGTGGGCGCGCTGGTCGTCGCGGCGGTCGTGACGGTCAACGTGATGTCCGGCGGGATGCGGTCGATCACGTTCGTGCAGGCGTTCCAGTACTGGCTCAAGCTCACCGCGATCACCGTGCCGGTCGTGTTCCTGGTCGTCGCGTGGCAGGTGCACGGCGCCCAGTCGCTGACCGCACCGGAGTTCCCGTCGTTCCGGCAGGACACCGAGGTCGTGTTCCGGAACGAGACGGTGGTGCACGCCGAGCAGGCCGTCACCGTCCGGGGCTCCGGCGAGGTCGACGGGCAGCGCGTGGAGGGCGGCGGGCACGTGCTGACCGCCGGCCACCACCGCGTCGGACAGGGCTCGAAGCTCACGTTCCCGCAGGGCTCGACCGTGCCGCACGTGTCCACGATGGGGCACAACACCAACGAGACGTGGTCGCTGCCGGAGTCGAGCGGGCAGCAGTTCCCGCTGTACGCGGCCTACTCGCTGATCATCGCGACGTTCCTGGGGACCATGGGGCTGCCGCACGTGATCGTGCGCTTCTACACCAACCCGAACGGCACGGCCGCGCGCCGCACGACGTTGATCGTGCTGGGCCTGCTGTCGGTGTTCTACCTGATGCCACCGGTGTACGGGGCGCTCGGCCGGCTGTACACGCCCGAGCTGCTGATGACCGGGCAGACCGACGCCGTGGTGCTCGTGCTGCCGACGCGGATGATCGACGGTCTCGGCGGCGAGCTGCTCGGCGCGCTGGTGGCCGGTGGCGCGTTCGCGGCGTTCCTGTCGACGTCCTCGGGGCTGGTGGTGTCGCTGGCGGGTGTCCTGTCGCAGGACGTGCTGCGGCTCGGCGGCGTGCGCGGGTTCCGGATCTCGACGGTGCTCGCGGGCATCGTGCCGCTGGCGATGACGTTCGTGTCGACGGGCATGCCGGTGGCGGACATGGTGGGCCTGGCGTTCGCGGTGGCGGCGTCGTCGCTGTGCCCGTTGCTGATGCTGGGGATCTGGTCGACCCGGATCACGACCGCCGGCGCCATCGCGGGCATGCTCGCGGGCGGCCTGCCCGCCCTGACCGCGGGGCTGGTCACGATGTTCACCGACACCGGCGACGCCCGGTACGAGACGCTCCTGTCCCGTCCGGCGGCGTGGACGGTGCCGCTGGGCTTCGGGGTCATGTACGTGGTCTCCCTGCTCACCCAGCGGCACGTGCCGCCGGGGGTGCAGCGCACGATGGTCAAGCTCCACGCGCCCGAGAACCTCGGGCTGGACGGCTCAGGTTCGTCTTCCCACGGCGACGAGCGAAGCTAGAGGTGAACTGAGATGCACGACCTCCTCACCGCCGCGGCGATCCTGATCGTCGGCGGGGCGGCGGTGCTCGTGCTGTGGCGGGGCACGCGCAGCCGGCAGTCGCTGTCGACCGAGGCCCAGCGCGTGACCTACGAGACCCTGCACACCGCCTGGTCCGCCGCTCCCCCGCTGCGCGCGGGCCTGGTCCCGGACGCGGCGAAGAGGTCCGCGCGCCACCTGCGCACCCTGCTCGACACCCCCGCGCTCGCGCTGACCGACGAGACCGAGGTCGTCGCGTGGGAGGGCGTGTCCGAGCACCACGCCGCGGAGGCGATGGCGCAGGCGCAGGACGTGTTCCTGACCGGCCGCACCCAGGCGTTCGACATCGGCTGCACCGAACCGAACTGCCCGATCAACTGCGCGGTCGTCGCCCCGCTGACCGTCGAGGGCCGCGTGGTCGGGACCCTGGCCGCCTACTCCCGCGAGGCCTCCGCGGGCCTGGTCCGCGCGACGAACCAGGTGGCCCGGTGGGCGGCGGGGCAGCTGGAGCTGGCCGAGCTCGACCGCTCGCGGACGCGCCTGGTGGAGGCCGAGGTGCGCGCACTCCGCGCCCAGATCTCACCGCACTTCATCTACAACTCGTTGTCCGCCATCGCTTCGTACGTCCGCACCAACCCGGAGCGCGCGCGTACGTTGCTCCTCGACTTCGCGGACTTCACCCGCTACTCGTTCCGGCGGCACGGCGACTTCACGACGCTGGCCGAGGAGCTGCGTTCGATCGACCAGTACCTCGCCCTCGAACGCGCCCGCTTCGGCGAACGCCTGAGGGTGACGTTGCAGGTGGCGCCCGAGGTGCTGCCGGTGACCGTGCCGTTCCTGTGCCTGCAGCCGCTCGTCGAGAACGCCGTGCGGCACGGCATGGAGGGCAAGGTCGAGCCGGGCCACATCCAGATCTACGCGAACGACAGCGGTGCCGAGGCCGAGATCACCATCGAGGACGACGGCATCGGCATGGACCCCGACGAGCTGCGGCGGACGCTCGCCGGGCAGGTCGACGAATCCGCGGGGATCGGGCTCGGGAACATCGACGAGCGGTTGCGGCGGGTGTACGGGGACGAGTACGGGCTCGTGGTGGAGACGGCGTGCGGGCTGGGCACGAAGATCACCGTGCGGGTGCCGAAGTACCAGGCGGGCATCAACGGCATGTGACGCGGGATGCGGTGAAGTGGCGCGGGCGCGGCCATGAGTGCGATGAGCGGTCGTGGTGCGATGAGCGGTCACGGGTGCGATGAGCGGTCACGGGTGCGATGAGCGGTCACGGGTGCGATGAGCGGTCTGGAGTGGCGGTGCTCGGTCCGGCGGGCGACGCGGTGGTGCTGACGATGCCGGAAGCCACGCGGTTCATCACCCACGCGCGCCAGATGATCGCGGAGGCGACAGCGACAACGCACTGAGCGGACACCGGTCGGCCGGTCACGGTGCGATGAGCGGTCAGTGCTCGGCAGGGCGCACGAACCGGGCGAGCGCAACACAACGCCGGGGCCACCCTTCCTCAGGGTGACCCCGGCGCGAGCAGGGGGACGGCGCCTCAGCCGGCCGCCTTCGCCGACCGGCGGTCCGCCGCGTCGAGCACCGCGCGGATCCAGTCGACCTCGTCGGTGCCGCAGGCGCCCTCGGCCACGGCGCGGCGCAGGCGGGTCCACAGGCCCAGGTCGGTCCACTCCTGGAAGCGGCGGTGCACGGTCGGCACGGTCACGCCGAAGGACGCGGGCAGGTGCCGCCACGCGCAGCCGGAGGAGAGCACGAAGACGATGGCGGTGAAGACCGTGCGGTTGCAGACCCGGCCGCGGCCACCGCCCTGGCGGCGGACCTTCGCGGGTGGGATGAGGGGTTCGACGACGGCCCACAGGTTGGGGCTGACCAGGCGGGACGAGAGCTGTTCGATGACGTCGCCGCGACCGGGGTCGGCGGTCTGCTCCGGCCACACGCCGGCGCGCATCCAGGAGTCCTGGCGCGGGACGGAGGTGTCGGCGGACCGGGTGTCCTGGCGGGCGGACTCTGCGCGCTGGCGGGAGCGCAGCAGGGTGGCCAGCGCGGTCTCCTCGGCCGTGCTGCGGCGCGAGGGGACGGCGTAGGCCTGGTGCTGCTGGGCGTGGCGGGCGATCTCGGCGCCGACGGTGCGGCGGAACGACGGTGCGGCGGCCAGGCGCGGGTCGACCGGCTGGCCGTAGCGGGGCACCTGGCCCTGGCGCGGCGGCAGCGGGCGCTGGGGCAGCTGACCCTGGGGGGCCTGGCGCGCGGGCACCGGGCGCGCGGGGACCTGACCCTGGGGGACCTGCCGCTGCGGGACTCCGCGCGCGAGTCGCGGGTCCGGCGTGCGGGCGAACTGGGAGTCGGTCATGGTGTGGTCCTCCGCCAGGACTTTTCCGTCAGGTGACAGCGCTCACGGTAGGAACGGTGCAGGTGGACAGGTAAGTGCGCGGGCCGTCGGCAGCGATGAGCGGGGCAAGGTCGGCGACTTGCGGCTCGCCCTGTTGAGACGAGTGGCGCACTGTCTGCGACGAACGGATAACCGGTCGTGTTACTCAGGACACGAACGAGTGGTCTCTTCGGTTCAGGTTGATCTCCTCGCGTTGACGCCACGGCTACCGTCGAGGTGTGAAGCTCTTGGCCACCAGCGACCTGCACGTCTCCTACCAGGACAACCGCGACGTGGTGGCGGCGATCACCGCACCGGACCCGGCCGACTGGCTGATCGTCGCCGGGGACGTGGGTGAGAAGTTCGGCGACATCGAGTGGACCCTGCGGACGCTGCGCCCCCGGTTCGGCCGGGTCATCTGGTCCCCGGGCAACCACGAGCTCTGGACCACGAAGGACGACGAGAACCAGGCGCGCGGCGAGGTGCGCTACAAGCAGCTCGTCGAACTCTGCCGCAGCCTCGACGTGCTCACCCCGGAGGACCCGTACGCGGTCTTCGACGGCGACGGCGGGCCGGTCACCGTCTGTCCCCTCTTCATCGGCTACGACTACTCGTTCAGGCCACCGGGTGCCACGGACGTGCAGTCCGCCCTCGCCATCGCGCACGAGGCGGGCGTCGTGTGCACCGACGAGTACTTCCTGCACCCCGACCCCTACCCGTCGCGCGAGGCCTGGTGCCGGGCGCGGGTGGAGGAGACGGCGCGGCGGCTCGCCGAGGTGAGCGGGCCGACCGTGCTGATCAACCACTACCCGCTCGTGCGCGACCCCACGTTCGTGCTGCGCTACCCCGAGTTCGCGCTGTGGTGCGGCACCACGGCGACGGCCGACTGGCACACGCGGTTCAACGCCGTCGAGATGGTCTACGGCCATCTGCACATCCCCCGCACGACCGTCTACGACGGCGTGCGCTTCGACGAGGTCTCCCTCGGCTACCCGCGCGAGTGGCGACCGCGCGGCGTGACCGGGGCCAAGCTGCACGACGTGTTGCGGGAGTCATAGGTGCTGGAACAACTCCTCCCCCCGCCGATCGCGGCGGTGGAACGGTTCGACGACGAGCAGCCGGCCGGCCTCTTCCCCGAGGAGGAGGCGCTGCTGGGCAACGCGGTGCCCAAGCGCCGCGCGGAGTTCGGCACCGCGCGCTGGTGCGCGCGCCAGGCCATGGCGCGGCTCGGTGTCGCGCCCGCGCCGGTGCTGCCGGGGCCCAAGCGCGAGCCGCTGTGGCCGGAGGGCGTCGTCGGCAGCCTCACGCACTGCCTGGGCTACCGGGCGGCCGCGCTGGCGAGCACGGCGGACTTCCTGACGATCGGCATCGACGCCGAGCCGCACGGGCCCGCGCCGGACGGGGTGCTGGGGGCCATCGCGGTGCCGGCCGAGCTGGACCGGATGGCCGGGCTGCGGGCGGAGGACCCGAAGATCTGCTGGGACCGGCTGCTGTTCAGCGCGAAGGAGACCACGTACAAGGCGTGGTTCCCGGTCACGCGGCGGTGGCTCGGGTTCGAGGACGCGGACATCACGCTCGACCCGGACGGCACGTTCCACTCGCGGATCCTGCTGCCCGACACCCCGATCGCGGACTTCCGCGGCCGCTGGCTGGTGCAGGGCGACGTCCTGGTCACCGCGATCGCGGTGCCCGCCGTGTAGGGCTCGTGTAGGGGCGGCCACCAGGCTGCCGGTCATGGTGGCTCCCCTCCCCCACGTCCCGCACGAGCGGCACGAGATCGCGCTCGACGTCGACGTGCTCTTCGGCGCTGTGCCCACCCGCGACGTCGACGCGTCCATCGAGGCCGTGGGTGAGCAGCTCTCTCGTCACGGCATCGCGCGCGGGCTGGTGTGCTCGTTGCGGGGCGGGTTGTTCGACGCGTGCTCGGGCAACGACGAGATGCGCAAGGCGATCGAACAGACGGGTCATGTCCCCGTGGGCACAGTGGACATCCGTGACGCGCTGACGGCCGAGACGGAGATAGCGCGCCTTGCGGCCGAGGGTGTGCGGCTGCTGCGGGTGTTCCCGCCGGAGCAATGGGTGGAGCCGGAGTCACCGGGTCTGCAGCACGTCGTCGGCCTCGCGTCGGCCCACGGCATGGTGCTGCTGACGAGCGGCGACATCAGCCGCTACTGGCCCGCGTTCAGCGGCACGCGGGTGTGCTTCCTGGACGTGCACGCCTACAAGGTGGCGGACTTCGTCGTACTCGCCCGTCGCGAGCCGGGGTTCGTGGCCTCGACCCGGATGCTGGTCGGACCCGACTCGATCGAGCGGATCGCGGGCGAGGTCGGGGCGCACCACCTCGCGTACGGCTCGCGGGCGCCGGTGCACGACGTCATGCCGTCGGCGTTGCGTCTGCGCATGTCCGGCCTCGGCACCGAGGAGTGGCACCAGGTGGCCGGGGGCACGGCCACGGCGTGGCTGGAGGACGCCCGATGATCATCGACGTGCACGGGCACGCGGGACCGTGGTTCTTCTCGACGGACGTGGGCGCCGTCGACGTCAACATCAAGCTCATGGACCGCTACGGCATCGACCGGCAGATCGTGTCCGCGTCCGAGGCGGTCACCTACGACATGGTGAGCGGCAACAGGTGGATGGCCGAGGCATTGGCCGAACAACCGCGTCTGCTCGGATACGTCGTCATCAACCCCAACCAGCTCGACGAGGCCGCACGCGAGCTGGAGCGCTACACCCCGGCGAAGCGGTTCGTGGGCGTGAAGATCCACACCACCTACCCCGCGCTGCCGCTCACGTCCACGCCGACGCGGGAGGCGCTGCGGATGGCCGCTGCCGCCGGGCTGCCGGTGCTGGTGCACACCTGGGACGACAGCGTGCTGGGTCTCGTGGACGTGCTGGAGGAGGTGCCGGGGCTGCGGGTGATCGCGGGGCACATGGGCGGGCCGGCGTGGCGGACGGCGGTCGAGGCGGCGGTCCGCAGCGACCGGCTCTACCTCGAACCGTGCTGCTCGATCACCGACCGCGACCGCTTCCGCTACGCCCTGGACCGCGTGCCGGTGGAGCAGGTGCTCTTCGGCACCGACAGCACGCTGGTCGACCCGGCGATCGCGCTCGGCGTGGTCGTGGACGCGGGCCTGAGCGAACGCGAGCACGAGCACGTGATGTGGCGCAACGCCGCCGGCCTGTTCGGGATTCCGGCGTGAGGCGCCTGCTCGCCGCGGCACTGGCGTTCGCCCTCACGGCCTGCGGCGCACCGGTGACCGGCCGGACGGTGACCGTGTGGCTGTACCCGGTCATCGACGACGAGACCGCGAGCAGGGCGTTCTGGCAGGAGGTCGAGCGCGGCTTCGAGTCGGCGCACGACATCGACCTGCGGATTCAACTGCAACCGTGGGCCGGCCGGCAGGAGAAGATCGGCACGGCGCTGCTGTCGGGCAGCGGACCGGACGTGGTGCTGCTGCAGCCGGACATGATCCCGCAGTACGCCGCCCAGCGGGCGCTCCAGCCGGTCGGCGACGTGGTGGCGGCGAGTGGGACGGCGTTCCGGCCGTCGGCGGTCTCGGCGCTGACGGTGAACGGCGAGGTCTACGGCGTGCCGCTGTACCAGACCGTCACGACGACGGTCTACAACCGCGCGTTGTTCGCGCAGGCGGGGATCACGGAACTGCCGCGGACGTGGGACGAGGTCAGGGCGGCCGCGCCGCGGCTCGCGGCCAGGGGCGTGCCGGTGCTCGACTACGCCGGGTCGGCCGAGGAGACGCTCAACATCACCTTCTACCCGCTGCTGTGGCAGGCGGGCGGCACGGTGTTCAGCCCGGACGGCCGGCGCAGCGCGTTCTCCTCGCCGGAGGGCGTCGCGGCGCTGCGGTTCCTCGTCGACCTCGCGGCGGCGGGCGGCCTGCCCGCGGACGTCACGACCCGCAAGAGCGACATCAGGGACGACCCGGTGGCGCTGGGGAAGGCGGCGATGAGCCACGTGACGACCGCCGCGGAGGCCCGCGCCATCGCGGCGGGCATCGGAGCGGACAACACCGCGGTCGGCCCGCCGTTGCAGGGCCGGGTGCGGGCGACGTTCGGCCAGCCCGGCGCGTTGGCGCTGGTGCGCACCGCGAAGGACACCGCGGCGGCCAGGACCGTGCTCGCCCACCTGAGTTCGCGGGAGGTCGTCGACGCGCTGTGCGCCCGGTCGGACTTCTTCGCGCCGTGGGCCGAGGTGGCGCCGCCGCAGGACGCCCTGGCGAGGAGCTTCCTCGACGCGCTGCCCTACGCGTCGGCCGGTGACCCGCACCCGCAGGCGCGCAGGGTGATGGGCCTGCTGGCCCCGCACCTGCAGGCCGCGCTGCTGGGCAGGAGCACCCCGGAGCAGGCGCTCGCCGACGCCGCCGCCGAGGTCGACGGGCTGCTCGGCCGCTGATGCGCGGCGCGGTCACGACCCTGCTCTTCCTGCTGCCGGTGCTGGTGCTCTTCGGCCTGTTCCGGGTCGTCCCGGTGCTGGGGGCGGCCGGGCTGAGCCTCACCGACCACGACGCGGGCGGCGGCTGGACGTTCGTCGGGCTGGCGAACTACCGCGACCTGGCCGCGAGCCGGACGTTCACGGCCAGCCTGCGCACCACGCTCGGCTACGTCGCGCTGTGCGTGCCGCTGACCGTGCTGGTGGCGCTGGGAACGGCGGTGCTGCTCGACCGGGTCACGTGGGCGCGGGGCTGGTTCCGCGCCGCCCTGCTCGCCCCGTACGCCACCAGCCCGGTGCTCGCCGCCGTGGTGTGGCGGTGGCTGTTCGAGCCGCTGGGGGTGCTGTCCCACCCGTCGCTGGTGCTGCCCGCGCTCGCCGTCGTGAGCGTGTGGAAGGGGTCCGGCTACGCGGTGCTGGTGCTCTTCGCCGGTCTGCAGGACGTGCCGTCCGACTGCCTGGACGCGGCCAGGGTGGACGGGGCGACCGCGTGGCAACGGGTGTGGCACGTGCTGCTGCCGTTCCTGCGCCCGGTGTTGTTCTTCGTGGTGGTGGTCGAGACGATCGGCGCGTTCCAGGTCTTCGACACCGTTTTCGTGCTGACCGAGGGAGGGCCGATGCGGGCCAGCCAAGTGCTGGCGTACGTGGTGTACGAGTACGGGTTCCGGTTGTTCGACCTCGGGCACGCGGCGGCGGCCGGGGTCGTGCTGTGGGCCGTGGTGCTGCTGGTGGCGCTGACCCAGCGGCGGGTGTTCGGCGGGGACCCGTGAGGCGCTCGCGGTGGCCGGTCGTGGTGCTGGCGGTGGTCACGCTGCTCGCGCTGGGACCGTTCGCCGTGATGGTCGTGGTCGCGCTGTCACCACCCGGTTCCCCGACGCTGCCGCACGCCCTGCCGGAGTCGCTGACGCTGCGGAACTTCGCCGTGGTGCTCGCGGCCGAGGACTTCGTGCGGTGGACGCTCAACACGCTGGTCTACGCGCTGGTGTCGGTGGTGGTGGTCCTGCTGTCCGCGTCGATGGCCGCGTACGTGTTCGCCCGCAAGCGCTTCCGCGGCCGGGACCTGCTGCTGTGGACGATCGTGTCGACGTTCATGGTGCCGTTCCACGCGGTGCTGGTGCCGTTGCTGCTGCTGGTCGCGTCACTGGGGTGGGTGGACACCTGGTGGGGACTGGTGGTACCGACGCTCGCCAACGCCCAGGCGGTGCTGGTGCTGCGGCAGTTCATCCGCGCGCTGCCGGGCGAGGTGTTCGACGCCGTGCGGGTCGACGGCGCCGGCGACTGGCGGACCTACTGGCACATCGTGCTGCCGTTGTGCCGTCCGGTGCTCGCCACGCTCGCGGTGTTCGTGTTCCTGTGGCACTGGAACGACTTCCTGTGGCCGTTGGTGGTCACGAACTCCACGGACATGCGCACGCTCACCCTCGGTCTGTCCACGATGGACTCCACACGGCTGGACATCGCCGAGCTGATGGCCGCCGCGACCGCCACGGCGCTGCCGTGCCTGGTGGTGTTCTGGTTGCTGCAACGGCACCTGGTCAGCGCGCTCACCGGCCGGGGCCGGTGAGGCCCGTGCTGTGCAGCGCGGCACGGGTGCGGACCTGGTGCAGCGGCATGTCGAACCGTTCGAACAGCCGCAACGCCCGCGTGAAGCACTCCTGCGCCTCGGTGAAGCGGCGGTCGCGGTGGGCGACCCAGCCGAGGCTGTAGAGGGTCTCGGCCTTGCCGACGCTCTCGTCCTGCGGCGAGAACGCGGCCTGCGACCGGGCCATCAGCGCCGCCGCGCGATCGGCGTCACCGCGCTGGGCGTGGATGGCGGCGAACACGTGCAGCGCCAGCGCCTCGTCGCGCGGACAGGACGCCGCGCGGAACAGGCCGACGGCCGCCGGCATCGCGTGCTCGGTGGCGGCGAGGTCGCCGCGGGCGTTGTGCAGCAGGCCGTAGCTGAACAGCACGCACGCCCGCCCGTAGTCCGAGTCGAGCTCGGCGAAGGCGGCCAGCGCGCGGTCGAGGAACGCCGCGGCCTCGTCGAGGCGGCCCTGGTTGCGCCGCACCACCCCGAGCCCCTGCAGGGCGAAGGCACCGCCGAACGCGTCGGCGCACCGGTGGAAGCCGGCCCTGGCGCGCGCGAGCAGGGCGGCGGCCTCGTCGTGGCGGCCGTGGAACAGGTCGACGCTGCCCAGGCCCAGGTTGGCGTAGGCCTGCCCCGGCACCTCGCCGAGGTCGTGGAACAGGTGCTGCGCCCGCGTGAAGTGCGTGCGCGCCTCGCCGAAGCGGTCGCGGTAGAACGCCAGCGCGCCGAGCCCCTGGTGCAGGACCGCGGTGCGCCGGGCGTCGCCGCTCTCCTGCGCGGCCGCCAGGACCAGCTCGTGCGTGTGCCGCCACAGGTCGTAGTGGCTGCGCAGGTCGAACAACGTCGTCAGCACCCCGGCGGTGTCGGCGGCGAGCGCGGTCAGGCCCAGCGCGAGCGCCTGCTCGACGACGGCGACCAGCGCGTCGCGTTCGGCCTCCAGGAACGCCAGCGGGTCGGCGAGCAGCCGGGCGGTGACGTCCCCCGGCAGGCGCGCGTCCCGCACTTCCAGCCGCACCTTGAGGAACCGGCTCGGCAGCCCGGACTCGGCGCGCGCGGCCAGGTCGAGCCAGGCGGTGAACGCGCGGGTGAGCGCCGCGGTGCGGCCGGGGTCGTCCTGCTGCGCGCGTTCGCGGCCGAAGACCCGCAGCAGGTCGTGGAACCGGTAGCGGCCGTGGCCCGCTGGTTCGAGCAGGTGCGCGTCGGCGAGGCCGTCGACGAGCTCCTCGGCGTCCGCGACGGGGACGTCGAGCAGCGGCCCCGCGACCCAGGCGGGGAAGTCCGGCACGTCGAGCAGGCTCAGCAACCGGAACGCGCGTCGCTGGGCGGGTCCGAGCGCCTCGTAGCTCAGCGCGAGGCTGGCGCGCGCCTCCAGGTCGTCGATGCACAGCTCGTTGAGGCGGGTGCCCTCGTCGGCCAGCCGTTCCGCGAGCCGCCCGACCGTCCAGTGCGCCCTGCGGGCCAGCCGGGAGCCCGCGATCCGCAGCGCCAGCGGGAGGTTGCCGCAGTAGCGGGCCACCGCCCTGGCGGCGTCGGGTTCCGCGGCGAGCCGGGACCGACCGGCGATCGAGGCGAGCACCCGCACCGCGTCCTCCGTGCTGAGCACGTCGAGGTGCACGGTGTGCGCGGTGTCGACGTCGACCAGCTGCGCCCGGCTCGTGATCAGCACCGCCGACCCCGCCGTGCCCGGCAGCAACGGCCGCACCTGCGCCATGTTCGCGGCGTCGTCGAGCACGACCAGCACGGGCCGCGCCGCGAGCTGCGACCGGTAGAGCGCGGCGCGGGCCTCCCGGTCCTCCGGAACGGCGTGCGGGTGCACCCCGCACGCGATCAGCAGCTCGGCCAGCACGGTCGCCGGGTCGCGCGGCGCGTGCGTGCCGCCCAGCCGCACGTAGAGCTGTCCGCCGGTGAAGTGCCCGGCCACCTCGTGCGCGACCCGCACCGCCAGCGTCGTCTTGCCCACGCCCGCCTTGCCGGTGATCGCGGCGACCGCACCGGCCCGCCCGGTCAGCAACCGGCGCAGCCGCGCGGTCTGGGTGGCGCGCCCGGTGACGTCCTGCGCGCCGGGCGGCAGCTGCATCGGTCGCACCACCACGGGTCCCTCGCCGCGCAGGACCTCCCGGTGCAGCTCCCGGATCTCCGCGCACGGTTCCACGCCGAGCGCCTCGACCAGCACCTCCCGCACCGCCCGGTACGTCTCCAGCGCCTCGGCGCGGCGCCCGGCCCGGTGCTGCGCGAGCATCAGCCGCCGCCACAGCCCCTCCCGCAGCGGCTGCTCCCGCACGAGCGCCGACAGCTCGGTGACGAGCGCCCGGTACTGCCCGGCCGCGAGCCGCGCGTCCGCGCAGTCCTCCCGCGCGGCGGCCGCCAGCTCCTCCAGCCGCACGACCTCGGTCTCGAGCCACCCGGCCCGCGGCACGTCCTCCAGCACCGCGCCCCGCCAGCAGTCCCACGCCTCCTGCCAGAGCTCGACCGCCTTCAGCGCGTCCCCGGCGCGCAGTGCGCTCCGGGCCTGCCCGGCAGAGGCCTCGAACCGCGCGCTGTCGAGCTGGTCCGGCTCCACCAGCAACCGGTACCCGCTGCCGTCGGTGACGAGCAGCCCGTCCAGCCCGACGTCCTTCAACGCGCTCCTGAGCCGGTTCACGTGCGTGTGCACGTTCGCCACCGCGCTCGCCGGCGGGTTCTCCCCCCACAGCGCGTCCACGATGCCGCTCAGCCCCACCGGTTTGCCCGCCCGCACCAGCAACGCGGCGAGCAACGTCCGCTGCCGAGGTCCCCCCAGTTTCACGGCCCTGCCGTTCCGCGTGACGCACAACGGTCCCAAAATGCCGAACCTCGCGATGTTCCCCAAGGCTCCCCACCCGGCTCTCGTCGCTGACTTCGCACGGTAGCACCGCCGGTACGGTGCGAGGACAGCCCACAAAAGGGTCAAAAAGTGGACAACTCGCAACCAGGTAAGGGGCCGAATGAAAATGGGCGCCTGAACGACCGCCGGCTTTCTCCGCGGACCGCCGGGAAATCCACCCCGGAATTCGGGACAATGGAAGGCTGGTCATCGGGGCCGCGACACGGCGGGCGTCCGGCGTCCCACCTGGTGCGCGGGAACGCTCCCCTGAGTGTCGGATTGATCAACCATGGTGCAGAGTGGTGAGGTGTTCCCTCGACCGCCGGGAGGCCACCATGGGCGAGGACGTCGCGAAGCAGGAGTTCACGCGCGAGGACCGCACGCGGTACCGGACGAAGGTCCGGCGGTGCCTCGACGTGTTCGCGCGGATGCTGCGCGAGGCGCGGTTCGACTTCGAGCGGCCGATGACCGGCCTCGAGATCGAGATCAACCTGATCGACGAGCAGGGTGATCCCGCGATGAAGAACCACGAGGCGCTGGAGGTCATCGACGACCCGGACTTCGTGACCGAGCTGGGCCAGTGGAACATCGAGATCAACGTGGCGCCGCGGCGGCTGGCCGGCGGGGGCATCACGGCGTTCGAGGAGACGGTGCGCCGCAGCCTCAACGACGCCGAGGAGAAGGCCCGCCGGGTCGGCGCGCACATGGTCGTCAACGGCATCCTGCCGACGTTGCGGTCCCGGCACATCACGCCGGACCTGCTGTCGGGCAACCCGCGCTACGCGCTGCTGAACGAGCAGGTGCTGGCGGCGAGGGGCGAGGACCTGCAGATCTCCATCGACGGCGTCGAGCGGCTGCACCTCACGTCCAGCTCGATCGTGCCGGAGGCGGCGTGCACGAGCACGCAGCTGCACCTGCAGGTGAGCCCCGAGCAGTTCCCCGCCTACTGGAACGCCGCGCAGGCCATCGCCGGCGTGCAGGTGGCGGTGGGCGCGAACTCGCCGTTCTTCCTCGGCAAGGAGCTGTGGCGGGAGACGCGGATCGCGTTGTTCCAGCAGGCGACCGACACGCGCGGCGACGAGCTCAAGGCGCAGGGCGTGCGGCCGCGGGTGTGGTTCGGCGAGCGGTGGATCAACTCGATCTTCGACCTGTTCGAGGAGAACGTCCGCTACTTCCCCGCGCTGCTGCCGATCTGCGACGACGAGGACCCGCTCGCGGTGCTCGACAAGGGCGACACGCCCTCGTTGAGCGAGCTGAAGCTGCACAACGGCACGATCTACCGGTGGAACCGGCCGGTGTACGACGTGGTGCGGGACCGGCCGCACCTGCGCGTGGAGAACCGGGTGCTGCCCGCGGGTCCGACCATCGTGGACACCCTGGCGAACGCGGCGCTGTACTTCGGCCTCGTGCGCGCGCTGGCCGAGGACGAGCGTCCGCTGTGGTCGCAGATGAGCTTCCAGGCGGCGGAGGAGAACTTCAACGCCGCCGCGCGCAACGGCATGGACGCGCAGATGTACTGGCCCGGCGTCGGCACCGTGCCGGTGGTCGAGCTGGTGCTGCGCCGGCTGCTGCCGCTCGCCCACGAGGGGCTGATCCGGTGGGGCGTCGACTCGGCCGAGCGCGACCGCCTGCTGGGTGTGATCGAGCAGCGGTGCCTGAGCGGCGTGAACGGCGCGACCTGGCAGGCCAGGGAGTTCCACCGGCACTACGACCACTCGCACCTGGACCGGGCGGACGCGCTGCGCACGATGCTGCGGACCTACGTGGACCTCATGCACGCCAACGAACCCGTCCACACCTGGCCGTTGTCGTCGTGAAGGGGGCGTGGCACCGGCCACGCCCCCTCACTCACCTCACCGGGATCAGCTCGTCCGGCATCAGCTCGTCGGGAAGTCGTCGGGCGTCCGGATGCGGTCCCGCACCCACACCCCGGCCGGCTTCAGCACACCGGTGCCCGCGAACGTGGTGCCCGAGCAGGTGCCGGTCTTGAACACCGCGCCCGTCAGGCCGTCGTCGGAGTAGTTCCAGTTGGCCCAGGAGATCTTCTTGCGGGCCATGAGGTCGACGTACCTCTGCGACATGGTGAAGTCGTTGCTGCCGCCACCGGACGCGGCCTGCGTGCCGAACTCGGTCACGAACACCGGGACCTGGCTCGACACCTGGTCCAGGACGCTGAGGTACGAGTCCTGGTGCGCCTGCGCGTAGAAGTGGAACGAGTACATGAAGTTCGTGGCGTTGACCCGGTTGTTCAGCACCTCGGACGGGCTGTCGCCGTCGGAATGGCCGAACGTCGACCAGCCGTTCGTGCCCGAGACGATGAGGCTGTCCGGGTCGATGTCGCGGATGACCGGGATCATCTGCTCGGCGTAGGACTTCACCCGCGCCCACGAGACGTTGTTCGGCTCGTTGGCGATGTCGTAGATGATGTTGGTCTTGTCCCTGTGCCTGGTCGCGATCTCGGTGAAGAACGTCTTGGCGCGGGACAGGTTGTAGTTCGGGTCACCGGGGTCGAGCTGGTGCCAGTCCACGAGGACGTAGATGCCGCGGCGGGTGGCTTCCTCGATGTAGCCGTGCACCAGGTCGGTGAACTTGCGGGGGTCGGTCTCGTAGCCGTCCTCCTGGACGTACATGGCGACGCGGAGGAAGTCCGCGTTCCAGTCGTTGACCAGCGCGTCCCACCACTGGGACTTGGAGCACCGGTGGTACCACTGGATGCCGTGCGTGCTCATGCCGCGCAGCTGGACCGGCTTGCCGTACTGGTTGCACAGCTGCACGCCGCACACGCGCAGCAGCCCGTTGACGTCGTGCGGCCGGGTGCCGCCGGGGGTTCCAGGCTGCGTGCGCACCGTGACGGCACCGGAGGCGCCGGACAGGTTGCCCGCCGCGTCCCGCGCCCGCACGGTGAAGGTGTACGAGGTGTCCGGCGTCAGGCCGCTCACGGTGTGGGTGGTGCCGGTCGCGGTCTGCCCGCTCGACAGCACGTAGCCGGTCACGCCCACGTTGTCGGTGGACGCGTCCCACGCGAGCGACACCGAGGTCGCCGTGGTGCCGGTCGAGCGCAGGCCGCCGGGGACCGACGGGGCCGTGGTGTCCGGCGTGCCGGACTGCTGGTCGACGTCGACGCGGTCCAGGTTCGGGCCGCCGTTGGACGTGGTCGCGACGGTCTTGATCTTGTTGGTGCCCGCGGTGAGGGTCACGGCGGTGGAGCGGGTCGTCCAGGACGTCCACGCGCCCGTGCTCGGGAACGCGAGCTCGTCCGCGACCAGTGCGCCGTTCACCGAGATGTCCATCGGGCGGTCGGCCGTCTGGCCGTTGGCGAACCGGAAAGTAAGGGTCGCCGGGCCGGCAGCGGCGGCGGTCACGGTGAACTCCACCGAGCTGCCGACCTCGTTGTCGTAGTTGACGAAGCCCGAGCCGGTGAAGCCGGCGTGGTTGGACTCCACCACGCCGTGGGTGATCGTCGCGTTCTCCGCCTGGTACTGGACCGGGGCGGCGACCGCGACGGCGGGGACGCTGAGCGCCAGTGCGGCTGGGACGACCAAGAACAGGGATCTGGCCACAGGTGCCTCCTGTGCAGGGGTACAGGGCGCGGCGGCGATTTAGTTAAGAAGGTTTCCTGTATGTTGTGCGTTGAATCACAGCACCGGACCACCGCCGCTGTCAACAAATTCGGGCGACCGGAACCGCGCGGGTGGGGCATCCTCGACCCCTGATGCGAACCACGGCCACGGCGGCGTCCTGATGGAGATCGCCTGCGACGAGTCGGGCTCCGAGGGCGAGAAGCTCGTCGGCGGGGTCACGGCGGTCTTCGCGCACGCGGCCGTGCGGCTGTCCCGCGAGGAGGCCGGCGCGTGCGTCGCCGAGCTGCGGTCGATGATCAGGTCGCCGGCCCTGGAGTACAAGGCGAACCACCTGCTGCGGCAGAAGAACCGGTGGGTGCTGCTGTGGTTCCTGGACCCGTCTGGCCCGCTGGCCGGCCGGGCGCGCGTGCAGCTGGTGGACAAGCGGCGGTTCCTGGCCGCACGGGTGCGCGCGGAGTTCGGGCCGGTCACCGGCCCGCTGGAGCACTACAACGACCTGCTGCGCGCCCGCGGGCCGCGCGGCGCCCTGGACCCGCTGTTCCCGGCGATCCTGCGGGCCGTGGCGCAGTGGCGCGGCCCGGTGTCGATCGTGCACGACCAGCAGCTGTCGCTGACCGAGGACCGCATCCGGCGGCTGAAGGAGGCTGCGCCGCGGCTGGCGGAGCTGACCCTGGCCGACTCGCAGCACGACGCACGGGTGCAGGTCGCGGACTTCCTCGCCGGGATCGCCCGGCGGGTGGCGGAGGACGAGCTGAACGGGCGGCCGGACCACGAGCTGATCGCACTGCTCCGCCCGTTCGTGACGGGGAACGAGGACGCGAGATGCCCGACCTGATCTTCTCCGACCCGCGCCTGGCGGCCGTCTACGACGCGTTCGACGGCCGGCGCACCGACCTGGACCTCTACCTGGCGGTCGCGGCCGAGCTCGGCGCGGCGAGCGTGCTCGACGTCGGGTGCGGCACCGGGTGCCTCGGGGTGCTGCTGGCCGAGGCAGGACTCGACGTGGTCGGGGTGGACCCGGCCCTCGCGTCGCTGGAGCTGGCGCGCGCCAAGGACTCGCGGGTGACGTGGCTGCACGGCGACGCGACCTCGCTGCCGCCGCTGCGGGTGGACCTCGCGGTCATGACGGGCAACGTGGCGCAGGTGTTCCTCGGCACCGACTGGGAGGCGGCGCTGCGCGGCGTCCACGCGGCCCTGCGCCCCGGCGGGCACCTCGTGTTCGAGACGCGCAGGCCGGAGTCCCGGGCCTGGGAGGAGTGGGCGGACCGGCCGGACCGCGCGGTCGGCGGCGTGACCGAGCGGCTGGAGGTGCTGGAGGTGCGGCTGCCGTTCGTGTCGTTCCGGCACACCTACCGGTTCCCCGACGGGACCGAGCTCGCCTCGGACTCCACGCTGCGGTTCCGGTCGCACGACGAGGTCGTGGACAGCCTGATGGGGTGCGGGTTCCGGGTGGCGGACGTGCGGGACGCGCCCGACCGGCCTGGGCGCGAGCACGTGTTCGTGGCGCAGCGGACCTAGGCCGGGCGGGGTCTTGCCGCGTCCGGACGCGACCCGCGGCGCGGGCGGTCACGGCGACGGGTGGCGTGGCCGTGCTGTCCGGCCAGTCGATCGCACCGGGCCAGACTGGACGCACCCGGCCGGTCGATCGCACCCGGCCAGGCTGGACGCGCTGCGGCGGACCGGCCCCCTCGGCACGGACGGGCACGCCGGCGCGGACGCTCCCCCGGTGCACCACCGACGGGTGACCCAGCGGGTCCGGGCCGCGCTCACGCAGGGGTACCCCCGAGTCGGGATCCCCTGCGTCTCACCGTACTCAGCGGGTCCGACAAGATCGGGACTAGCCGACCAGCGCGGGTTGCTTCCAGGCCTGCACCAGCCACGGCAGCACGCGCGGCATCCGGTCGGCCACGACGTCGTGCAGCACCAGCACGATCCGCCCCGACCGCTCGGGTCCGGCGTCCAGCCACACGGCCTGCATCAGCACACCCGCCCGCAGGTCGAGCCCCGCCTCCGCTTCGGCCAGTGCGGCGGCCGTGGCGGCGGCGGGGTCGGTGACCTCGTGGTGCGCGAAGCCCGAACGGCACAGCTCGGGGTGCAGTTCCACCAGGGAAGCCAGTGCGGCGGCCAGGCGTCCGACGCCGAGCCCCGCCCGAACCTGCACCGTCATCGCTCTCACGTTAGGGGAGCCTAACCTACTTTCCAGGCGGGGTCGCGGCCACTGAGTCCCAGGACACGGTCCAGCAGCGGCGCGGTCGAGCCGACCTCCACCACGGCTCCGAACAGCGAGCCGTCGCGGTTGCCGGGACCGACCGACGACACGAAGCCGTGCACGACCTGGAGCAGGTCCTCGTCGACCTCGAACGGCTGCCCGGTGGCACGTGCGAGGTCCCAGCCGTGCAGCACGACCTCGTCCAGCGCCACGGCCGCGGCCACCTCGCCGGGCAGGTCGACGCCGGCCGCCGCGGTCATGCCCTCCCACGCCTGCGGTGCGCGCCAGGCCTGCGCGAGCTCGGCCAGGCGGGCCGGCACCGACTCGCGGAAGTCCAGCGGCAGCCGCGCCACGTCGCCGGAGGGGGTGCCCCGCAGCGGTGTCTTGCGCGCCGCCATCGTGAACGCCACGGCCAGGCCGTTGACGTGGTCGAGCAGGTCGCCGACCGCGTACTCCGGGCACGGCGTCGGTGCCGACAGGTGGCGGTCGGTCACCCCGCGCACCACCTCCGCCAGGCGGTCGGTGGCAGGTGCCAGGTCGAACATCAGTAGCCGTCCCCTCCCCAGAACTGCTCCTCCAGCGTGTCCGCCGTGCCGGCGAGCAGGTGCAGCGGGTCGGTGAACTCGTGGATGTCGAGGTCCTTGAGCGGCAACGAGTGCCGGACCACGACGTGCTCCCCCATGATCGCGAGGCCGCAGGCGACGGTGGAGTTGCCCACCTCCTCCAGCACGCGGCGGAGGTCCACCTGCGCGGCCAGCCCGCACGGGGAGGCGATCTGCACCCATTCGTGCATGTTGTCGAGCACTTCCCGGACGATGATCACGACCTGCGTGCGGTCGTCGTCGCCCTCCTCCACGTCCCCGAAGGTGAAGAGGATCCTCAGTTCCTCGCCCTGGTCGCTGATGACGTCGTACTCGGCGCGGACGTAATCCGCGAGGTCTCCCCAACTCGCCATGGCGCAACCCTACTGGCCGAGATCGCCCAGAGCCCGACGACCAGCACGGCCAGGACCTCGGCGGCGAGCAAGATCCTCTCGATGTAGCCCAACGGGAACACGTTCCACCACCGGACGTCCGACACCGCACCCAGCACAATGGCGTAGAGCAGCGGCATGAATGCGACAACGCTCAACAAACCCGACGCCATCGTCCACCTGGCGTGTCGCCCCCAGACGTGGTCGCGCAGCCACGGCCGGGCCAGCAGGACGACCGCGACGGGCAGGCTCACGAACGCGACCATGCTGCCGAACCGGTGGATGCTGCCGCTGAGCTGGTTGGTGCCCATCGCCCAGTTCGTCTTCGGGAACACGACCACGAGCAGCAGGCCGAACGACCACAGCAGCAACGCGACCGAGCCCGCCGACCGCCACCGGGTCAGTCCTTTGTGGACCAGCGCGGTGAGGATGCCGGCCGAGCCCGCGACCAGCAGCAGCACGGCCACGTCGAACACCGGGCGGTAGTCGCCCAGGGCGTACTCGCTGATCGTGCGGTGCAGAGCGCCGACGGTCAGGTCGAGCAGGCCCACCATGGCGACGGTCGCGACGACCGCGAGCGAACCGCCGGTGGCGGCGAGGCGAGGAATCAGCACAAACCGGTCAACGAGCGGGTGAACCCCTGGGGTTCCTGGGTTCAGGAAGCCGACAGGATGCTCTCAGGCGCCGGACAGGTTCCCGGCCGGGAGCACGAGCCCGGTTCGGCGGCGCGTCGCCCCACCCCGGGGACTCAGCGCAGCGCCTGCGCGGCTTCGGCCACCACCGCCTCGGCCACGGCGGTGAGTGCGGGCGAGTCGAGCTTCCACTGCTGCCAGTACAGCGGGACGCTGACCGTGCGGCCGGGAGCGAGGTCGACCAGGCCGTCGAGCACCTGCTGCGGCGGCACCATGCCCCAGCCCAGGCCGGTGGCGACGGCGCGCACGTAGACCTCGGACGACGGGACGTGGTGGCGGTGCTCGGACGCGCCGCGGCCCCGCGTCAGGGTGCGGACGAAGCGGTCCTGGAGGTCGTCGTTGCGGTCGAACACCACGACCGGGGCGTCCGGCAGCCACGACTTCAACGGCCCGGCCGCATGCCGGTTCACGAAGGACTCGGCGGCCATCGCGGCGTAGCGGATGTGGCCGAGCTTGCGCACCGAGCAGCCGGCGACGGGTTCGCGCGACGACGTCACCGCCGCCATCACCGCTCCCTGCCGCAGCAACGCCGTCGTGTGGTCCTGGTCCTCGCGGTGCAGGTCGAACGAGATCCGCAGCTCGGGCGGCACGCGGTGCAGCGCGGGCAGGAACCAGGTGGCGAGCGAGTCGGCGTTCACCGCGATCGGCACCCGCACGACCGCGTCCTCGCCGAGCGCCGCCCCGAGGTCCTGGTCGAGCGCCAGCAGTTGCCGACCGTAGCGGACGATCACCTCACCGGACGGCGTGAGCCGCACCGGGCGGGCGCGGACCAGCAGGACCCGGCCCGTGCGCTGTTCGAGCGCCTTGATGCGTTGCGAGACAGCGGAAGGCGTGACGTGCAACGCGGTGGCGGCGGCGTCGAACGTGCCGCTGTCCACCACCGCGAGCAGCGTGCGCACCAGGTCGAGGTCCATCACGAGCGCTAATGGTACGTAAGAATCTTCAGCTGGCCTCATCAAGAACGCGTCAATAGCGTGGACCGCGTGACAGACCTGCTGCTCGGCTTCGGCACCATGATGACCCTGATCGTCGCGATCGGCGCCCAGAACGCTTTCGTGCTGCGCCAAGGACTTCGCCGCGAGGCGGTGGCGAAGGTGGTCGCCGTGTGCGCCGTGTCGGACGCGGTCCTGGTCGCCGTGGGCGTCGCCGGGTTCGGCGCGATCGTCACCCGGTGGCCGCAGGCGGTCACCGTCGCCGCGGTCGTGGGCGGGCTCTTCCTGCTGGGGTACGGGTTCCTGGCCGCGCGGCGCGCACTGCGCCCGCAGGCCCTGCACGCCGACACCGGCGCCCGGCACCGGCCCGTGCTCACCGCGATCGCGCTGACGTGGCTCAACCCGCACGTCTACCTCGACACCGTGCTGCTGCTCGGGTCGATCGCCGCCGGCCGCTGGCTCTTCGGCGTCGGCGCGGTGACGGCGAGCATCACCTGGTTCGCCGCGCTCGGGTTCGGCGCCCGGCTGCTCAGCCCGCTGTTCGCGAAGCCGCGCGCGTGGCGCGTGCTGGACGGCGTGATCGCCGCCGTGATGATCAGCCTCGGGGTCGCGCTGATCGCCGGGACGTGACCAGCGCGGCGACCGCGCAGCCGGCCAGCACGCCGCTCGTCACCGGCGCCGCGGCTCCCGCGAACAGCGACGCGGAGGCGAGCCCCGCACTGAGCAGAGCACCGTAGAAGACCCGCGGCCGAACCTCACCCACGCCGACCACCCTACCCAGGGGACACGCATGTTGGGTGGTGATCAAGGACCCACCACCACATGTAGTATCTGCCGCACTGGTGGTTCACCGGCCCGGACAACGGGCCGGTGAGGCAAGAGGGAACCCGGTGCGAGTCCGGGACTGCCCCGCAGCGGTGAGTGGGAACGAAAGCCGTCAACGAAGCACTGGGTCGCGAGACCTGGGAAGCGACGGCCGGTAGGCGCGAGTTCGACGCCCACGAGTCCGAAGACCTGCCACCGGGGTGCGCGCAAGCCTGCGCGCACGACACGGTGCCCCGAGGGAGGGCAGCTGTGTGCACCGGTGAACGGTGCGCGCATGCGCTTTTCCTCCTGGGCCCAGCTCGCGAGGAGAGAGCGTGCCCGACCGCCTTTCAGTGGTCATCGAGGAAGCCTGTGCCGATCTTCCGAACGCATCGGCCGAGGCGGTGCTGACCGAGACCAAGCGGAACCTGTACCACGGCATCACCGACGCCGAGCTCGCCCTGGCGCCGATCATGGCCGCCCGCGCGATGGTCGAGCAGGACCCGGACTACTCCTGCGTCAGCGCCCGCCTGCTGCTGGACCGGCTGCGCACCGAGGCGTGCGGCGTCCCGCTGTCGCACGCCGAGATGACCGAGCGCTACCCGTCGTACTTCGCCTCGTTCGTGCGGCACGGCGTCGACTGCGGCCAGCTCGACCCCCGGCTGACCTCGTTCGACCTGGCCCGCCTGGGATCGGCGCTGGACCCGTCCCGTGACCTCCGGTTCCAGTTCCTGGGCCTGCAAACCCTGTACGACCGCTACTTCCTGCACCGCGACGGCCGCCGCTACGAGCTGCCGCAGGCGTTCTTCATGCGCGTGGCCATGGGCCTCGCCCTGGAGGAGGACGACCCCGACGCCCGCGCGGTCGAGTTCTACGAGCTGCTGTCGTCGTTCGACTTCATGTGCTCGACACCGACGCTGTTCAACTCCGGGACGACCCGGCCGCAGCTGTCGTCGTGCTTCCTGACCACCGTGGCCGACGACCTCGGCGGCATCTTCCACGGCATCAGCAACAACGCGCTGCTCTCGAAGTTCGCGGGCGGCCTGGGCAACGACTGGACGCCGGTGCGCGGCATCGGCGCGCACATCAGGGGCACCAACGGCACGTCGCAGGGCGTGGTGCCGTTCCTGAAGATCGCGAACGACACGGCCGTGGCCGTGAACCAGTGCTTCGCACCGGACACCGGCGTCCACACCGCCGACGGCGTCAAGGCGATCAGGGACGTCGTGGCCGGCGACCTCGTGCTCGGGGTGAGCGGCACCTACCGCGAGGTCACCGACGTCATGCTCTACGACCAGGTCGACCCGATGGTCGAGGTGGAGGTCGAGCACTCCGCCGCACCCCTCAGGGTCACCGCCGGACACCCGTTGTACGCCGTCAGGGGCGTGCCGCTCGGCCAGGAGAACGCGCGGACGCTCAAGCAGCTCGCCGGCGACGAGGTGCGGCCGGAGTGGGTGGACGCCGGTCGGCTGGAGAAGGGTGACCTCGTCGCCAGGGTGGTTCCGCGGGAGGTCGTGCCCGTCGCCGGTTTCAGCGAGGACGATGCTCGTCTGTACGGCGTCCTGCTCGGTGGCGGGCACCTGTCGGAGGACGGGGTGCGGTGGGGTGTCTCCGGGAAACCCGGGCTGGACGCGCACCTGGACTTCGTCCGCGAGCACCTGTCGGCGCGCGGTGTCCCCTTCCGGGAGAACGGCCGCGACGACACCCGCGTGTGGATCCACTGGGCCTCCGAACCCGAGGTGGGTGCCTCCGCGTTCCCGTTCACGCCTGAGGACCTCTACGACGACGACCGCCGGAAGCGGATCGCCCGCAGGTTCTCCCACCTGCCGCACGCCCAGACCCGGAAGCTCCTGCAAGGCCTGCTGGAGTCGAGCGGCGGTGCCTCCCGCGGCGTCGAGGTCCACTTCACCACGACGTCGCGGTCGCTCGCCGCGGGTGCCCGCTACCAGCTGCTGCGCCTCGGCATCCCCTCTGCCGGCGAGGACCTCGACGTCGGGGTTCCCGCCGTCGAGGGCATCGCCGAACTCGCCGGCTGCCGCCCGACCACCGAGCCAGACTGGGTCGAGCACCGGGGCATGGTGTTCTCGCGCGTCCGCGACGTGCGGGAGACCGAGGTGGTCCCCGAGGTGTTCGACCTCGAGGTCGAGACCGACGAGTCCTACCTGACCACGGCCGGCCTCGCCCACAACGGCGGGAAGCGCAAGGGCGCGGTCTGCGCCTACCTCGAAACCTGGCACATCGACGTCGAGGAGTTCCTCGACCTGCGCAAGAACACCGGCGACGAACGCCGCCGCACCCACGACATGAACACCGCGAACTGGGTGCCGGACGAGTTCCTGCGCCGGGTCCGCACGGGCGGCACGTGGACGCTGTTCTCCCCCGACGAGGTGCCGGACCTGCACGACGCGTTCGGCGCCGAGTTCGCCGAGAAGTACCGCGCCTACGAGGCCAAGGCCGACGATGGCGGGATCAAGGTCTTCCGCCGGGTCCAGGCCGTGGACCTGTGGCGGCGCATGCTCACGATGCTGTTCGAGACCGGCCACCCGTGGATCACGTTCAAGGACCCGTGCAACCTGCGGTCACCGCAGCAGCACAGCGGCGTGGTGCACTCGTCGAACCTGTGCACCGAGATCACCCTGAACACCGCGGTCGACGAGGTGGCGGTGTGCAACCTGGGATCGGTCAACCTCGCCCGGCACGTCACCGAGGACGGCATCGACCACGCCCGGCTCCGCAAGACGGTGCGCACGGCCGTGCGGATGCTCGACAACGTGATCGACGTGAACTACTACACGATCCCGGAAGCCAGGGACTCCAACCTGCGGCACCGGCCGGTCGGTCTCGGGCTGATGGGGTTCCAGGACGCGCTGTTCACGCTCGGCACGCCGATGGCGTCGCAGGAGGCCGTGGAGTTCGCGGACCGCAGCATGGAGGAGATCAGCTACTACGCCATCGAGGCGTCCGCCGACCTGGCCCGGGAACGCGGCGCGTACCGGTCGTTCGACGGGTCGCTGTGGTCGCGGGGCGTCCTGCCGATCGACTCGGTCGAGATCCTCGCGCGGCACCGCGCCGCGGACGAGCTGGAGCAGGACCGCGGGTCCACGATGGACTGGGCCGCACTGCGGGCCAAGGTGCGGCAGGGCATGCGGAACTCGAACGTCATGGCCATCGCGCCGACCGCGACCATCGCGAACATCGCCGGCGTGAACCAGTCGATCGAGCCGCTGTACCGCAACCTCTACGTGAAGTCGAACATGTCCGGCGACTTCACCGTCGTCAACCCCCACCTGGTGCGGGCGCTCAAGCAGCGCGGGCTGTGGGACGAGCAGATGGTCTCCGACCTCAAGCTGCACGACGGCAGCCTCGGCGCGATCGACCGGGTGCCGCCCTACCTGAAGGCCCTGTACGCCACGGCGTTCGAGGTCGACAGCGCCTGGCTGGTCGAGGCGGGCTCGCGCCGGCAGAAGTGGATCGACCAGGCGCAGTCGCTCAACCTCTACCTGGCCGCGCCGAGCGGCCGCAAGCTCGACGAGCTCTACCGGCTGGCGTGGCTGCGCGGGCTCAAGACCACGTACTACCTGCGGACGCAGAGCGCGACGCACGTGGAGAAGTCCACGTTGCAGGGCACCGACGGCAAGCTCAACGCCGTCTCCCCCGTCGCCTGCTCCACCACCGACACCGACTGCGAGGCCTGCCAGTGACCGACCACATCATCGACGCCGGTGCCGCGCGGGTCGGCGTGGACGACAAGGCGATGATCAACTGCCGTGCGGACGTCAACCAGCTGCTGCCGCTCAAGTACCACTGGGCGTGGGAGAAGTACCTGGCCGGCTGCAACAACGCGTGGATGCCGACCGAGGTGTCCATGCAGGCCGACATCGGCCTGTGGAAGTCGAAGGACGGCCTCACCGCGGACGAGCGCCTGATGATCAAGCGCAACCTCGGCTTCTTCGCCACGTCGGAGTCGTTGGTGGCCAACAACATCGTGCTCGCCGTGTACCGGCACCTGACCAACCCCGAGTGCCGGCAGTACCTGCTGCGCCAGGCGTTCGAGGAGGCCGTGCACACCCACACGTTCCAGTACGTCTGCACCTCGCTCGGCCTCGACGAGGGCGAGCTGTTCAACATGTACCGGGAGATCCCGTCCATCACGGACAAGGCCGCGTGGGCGTTGCAGTTCACCCGGCACCTGGAGGACCCGGGGTTCCGCACCGGCACACCCGACCGCGACCGGGCGTTCCTCAAGGACCTCGTCGCGTTCTACGTGGTGTTCGAGGGCATGTGGTTCTACACCGGGTTCGCGCAGATCCTGTCCCTGGGGCGGCGCAACAAGATGGTCGGCGTCGCCGAGCAGTACCAGTACATCCTGCGCGACGAGTCGATCCACCTGAACTTCGGCATCGACGCGATCAACCAGATCAAGCTCGAGAACCCGCACCTGTGGGACGACGCGTTCCAGGCGGAGGTGCGCACCATGCTCGCGGAGGGCTGCGAGCTGGAGATCGCCTACGGCCGCGACACCATGCCGAACGGCATCCTCGGGCTGAACTCCGAGCTGTGCGAGCAGTACATGCGGTTCATCACGAACCGCCGCTGCGCACAGCTCGGGCTCGAGCCCGTGTGGGAGCCGGCGGAGAACCCGTTCCCGTGGATGTCGGAGATGATGGACCTCAAGAAGGAGAAGAACTTCTTCGAGACCCGCGTCATCGAGTACCAGAACGGCGGCTCACTGCAGTGGTGACAGCACCACGGCCTTAGGCAGCCCGGCCCGGTCCGCCACCGGCCACGCGAGCGGATCGGGCCCGAGCTCCACGAGCTCGGCGACCTGCAGGCGGGACCACGGCGACACCGGCCGGGTCCCGTCCAGGACGCTCGAGGCGTACACGCTCCACGGCACGCGCTCGGTCGAGTCGACCTCGTCGGGGTTCGGCACCGGCTCGGCGTCGGACAGCACCCGGAACACCGGGCACATCTCGTTCTCGACGACACCGTCCATCTCCGCCCGGTAGCGGAATGCCGGCAGGACCAGCTCGGGCACGCCGACGTCCATGCCGAGCTCGTCGCGCAGCCGCCGCCGCACCGCCTCGGCCATGTCCTCCTCCGGCAGGGGGTGGCCGCAGCACGTGTTGGTCCACAGGCCGGGGAACGTCTTCTTGTGCAACGCCCGGCGGGTGAGCACCGTGTTGCCGGCCGAGTCGAAGACGTAGCTGGAGAACGCCAGGTGCAGCGGCGTGTCCGCGTGGTGCACGACAGCCTTGTCCTCGACGCCGATCGCCGAACCGTCCTCGCCGAGCAGGACCACCTGTTCCACAGTCACGACCACACGTAACCACACTCGGGCGGGGCACCGGAACCTGGGCGCCGACATCGTTGTCGTCGAGAGCCGGTGGGTGGCTCGCGGGCGGCAGGGCAACGCGGCGCGCAGCAGTGTGGCACGCCGACACCCGGTGGCCGTGAGGACTCCGCGCAGCGGCAACCCGGCGGCGACTTGAGCGCGCGCCGAGCGCCGCCCGAGGTGGTCCACGTCACCCTGGACGCATGACCCCGTTCGCTTCGGCTCACACCATGTTCCTGGTGCTGGTCAGCCCGGCGGGCCAGTACTCGATCTGGCCGGCGGTGCTGCAGGTGCCCGCCGGCTGGCAGGTCGTGCACGGCGTGGCCGGCCGGCAGTCCTGCGAGGACCTCGTCGCCGTGCTCCGCGCCGATCTGCCGATGGCCGCCTAGTCGCACATGCGACCCCGATGTGATCCACGCCATCACCTGGCGTGCCGGGCACCGTGGCGCCAGCCGTGACGACCACCTGCGGGTGGACCGATCAGCGCCCGTCGTAGGAGCGCGGCAGGTACCAGGCCAGTGCGGCGCGCAGCTCGGCGACCTCGCGGTCACGGCGGCGGCGCGAGCGCTCGTGGGCGATCGGGAACACCCGCACCCCGCCGTGGTGGGCGCCGAAGAACCGGCGTGGCGCCGGGTCCTTGAGCCAGACCACGACCCACGGGCGCTTCTTGTGCGGCACCACCCGCACGCGCGCCAGCTCGTACCACCAGTACTGGTGGAACTTGCCGTTGCGGGTGGTGGCGATGCCCTCGCGACTGATCTCCACGACCACCTTGCGGCGTGCGGACGCGCCGAAGAACCGCGCGGCCCGCACCACCAGCACGCAGAACGCGGCCAGCGCCAGCAGCTGCGTCGCCCCGTTCGCCTGGGCGGCCGGGTCGGCGATGGCGGCGGCGAGCAGCGCGGCGGCCAGGTTCACCACGCCCCAGCTGAACGGCACGATCCGCGACGTCGAGAACGTGGCGGCGGCCGGGGTCATCGGGGCGGGCAGCTTCGTCGTCGGCGGTTTCGCGACCTGCGCCAGCAGCCGGGTGACCTCGGTGGGCTCCGGGCGCTTGGCCGGGTCGCGGTGCATGCACCGCTGCACCAGCGGCCGCAACGACTTGGGCAGCCCGTCGAGGTCCGGCTCGCCGTGCGCGGCCCGGTAGAGCAGCGTCGCCGTCGGGCCCTCGCCGAACGGTCCCCTGCCGGTGGCCGCGTAGACCAGCACCGCGCCCAGCGCGAACACGTCGCTGGGGCAGCCGACCTCCTGGCCGGTGATCTGCTCCGGCGACAGGAACCCCGGCGTGCCGAAGACCATGCCGGTCTCGGTCAGCGCCGTGTGCTCCATCGCGCGGGAGATGCCGAAGTCGATGACCCGCGGGCCGTCCGCGCCGAGCAGCACGTTCGCCGGCTTGAGGTCGCGGTGCACGAGCCCGGCGCCGTGGATCGCGGTGAGCGCGTCGGCCAGGCCCTCGGCGAGTCGTCTCAGGTGGTGCTCCGGCAGCGGCCCGTGCCGTTCGACTGCCTCCTGCAGCGTCGGGCCGGGCACGTACTCGGTCGCCATCCACGGCCGCGGTGCCCGTGTGTCGGCGTCGAGCACGGCCGCCGTTCCGGTACCGCCCACCGCCCGCGCCATCTGCACCTCGCGCCGGAACCGCTCGCGGAACCGCGGGTCGTCAGCGAGCTCTGCCCGCGCGACCTTGACCGCGACCTGCCTTCCGTCACTGCTCTGGCCCAGGTAGACGGTTCCCATGGCGCCACGACCGAGCCTGCCCAGCAGCAGGTAGTCGCCGATGCGCTGAGGTTGGTCCACCTTCACCGGTTCGAGGGTAGCGGGAACTCGGGCCGGAACCTCACATCTGAGCGGATCTACGTATCGTTGTCACCCATGGGCCGGACCCGCTTGTACCGCAACGGCGAACTGGTCGACCAGGACTTCCCGGTCGCCGACGTCGCACACCTGCTGGAAGATCCCTCCGCCGTGGTGTGGTTCGACCTGTGCGCGCCCTCGGAGCCCGACGTCCGCCTGCTGCGCGACGAGCTGGGCCTGCACGACCTGGCGATCGAGGACGCCCTCGCCGAGCGCCAGCGCCCGAAGGTCGACCGCTACCCCACCCACCTGTTCCTCGCGATGCACGCCGTCACCTACGCCGAGCACGAGGTCAGGACCACCGAGGTCGACGTGTTCGTGCTCCCGCGGGTCCTAGTCACCGTCCGGGAAGACGAGTCCTACCCGCTCGACGGCGTGCTGCGCCGCTGGGACGCGGGCGCCGACCTCGCCTCCGCCGGGGTCAGCTTCCTGCTGCACGGCCTGCTCGACGACGTGGTCGACGGCCACCACGCCGCCGCGCAGGAGCTGGAGGACCACGTCGAGGACGTCGAGGACAGCATCTACGCGGAACGCCCCCACCAGGGCCGCAAGATCCTCAAGCTGCGCCGCGCCCTGGTCCAGCTGCGCCGCGTGGCCCTGCCGATGCGCGAGATCCTCGGCTCGCTCGTCCACCGCGAGCACGCGCTGGTCTCCGACGAGCTGATGCCGTACTACCTGGACGTGAAGGACCACACCCTGTTCACCGCGGAGCTGACCGAGTCGCTGCGCGAGCTCGTGACGAACCTGCGCGAGGCCGAGGTGGCCGTCCAGGGCAACCGCCTGAACTCGATCATGAAGAAGGTCACGAGCTGGGCCGCGATCATCGCCGTCCCGACCGCCATCTCCGGCTACTACGGCATGAACGTCCCGTACCCCGGTTACGACCAGCGGTGGGGCTTCTGGGTGGCCACCGCGGGCATCCTGGCCCTCTCCTACTACCTGTACCTGATGTTCAAACGCCGCGACTGGCTGTGAGGCTGCACCCGTGAAGATCCACCTGACCCGTCAGCACGAGCTCGCGATCATCACGATCGACGCACCCCCGCTCAACCTCTACACCCTGGAGCTGGACGCCGAGTTCCACGACGCCCTCGACGAGCTGGGCGACGCCCGCTGCCTGCTGGTCAACGCGGCCGGCAGGGTCGTCTCCGGCGGCGTGGACGTCTCCCTGTTCGCCGCCCAGGAGTACCGCTCCGACGCCCAGGCCCTGTTCGACCGCATGATGCTGCTCCCCCAGCGCCTGGCCGCGCTGCCGATCCCCACCGTCTTCGCCGCCCACTCCCTGTGCCTCACCTGGGCGTTCGAGCTGGCGGTGGCCTGCGACCTGGTCCTCGCCGCAGAGAGCGCCCGTTTCGGCCTGGTCGAGAAGGTCGTCGGCCTCACCCCGACGATGGGCGGCACCCAGCGCCTGGCCGCCCGCGCCGGTGTCGGCCGCGCCAAGGAGCTCGTCATGACCGGCGACCTGTACTCCGCCGAGACGCTGGAGCGCTGGAACGTCGTCAACCGCGTCCTGCCCGACGAGGGCTTCGCGCTGGCCGCCGAACGGTTCGCGCACGGCCTGGCCGTGGGCCCGACCCAGGCGCACGCGGCGACGAAGCAGGTGCTCGCCCACTTCGAACACGGCGGCGTCCCGGAGGCCGACGCGCACGTGACGACGATCGCGGCGGCCCTGTTCGACACCGAGGACTTGCCGAACGCCGTGCACAGCTTCCTGACCGACGGGCCGGGCAGGGCGACGTTCATCGGCCGCTGACGCGGGTCGCGGTGGAGCCGGAGTCCGGGCAGGGCCCCGGGGAACAGCGCTCCAGCGCGGCGACCGGGCCACGACCCGGTCCTCGGGTACGTTCCCCGGCGTGCACTTACCCGTACCGCGCACCCTCCTCGTCCTGCACGCCCACTCCGGTGACGAGTCGGCGACCACCGGCGGCGCGCTGGCGCTGTACTCCCGCCAGGGCGTCCGCACGGTCCTGGTCACCTGCACCGGCCCTGCGCAGAACCCGGAGCTGCAGGCCGCTGCCGACGTACTGGGCGTCACGGACCTGGAGGCGCTCGGCTACCTCGACTCCGGTGAGGACGGTGAGGTGGGGCAGGGCGGGTTCTGCGCCATCCCGGTGAACATCGCCGCCGGCCGGGTCGCGGCGCTGGTCGAGCGCTACCGGCCGCAGGTCGTGGTCACGCACCACGGCGCTCACCGCGACCACGTGCACGCGGTCCGGGTGGCGAAGTCGGCGGTCTACCGCACCGGCATCCCCGCCAAGCTCTACCTCACCGCCGGCGGGGGTGCGACGACGATCGACATCGACGACGTGGCCGACGTGAAGCGCAAGGCCGTGCAGTGCTACCCGGGGCGGTACGCGGAAGGGGCGTTCGCGGTCCAGGAGCACTACTTCCGCGACCTGGACACCACGAACGCCCCGCTGCCGGAGACCGACCTGTTCGCCGGCGTGACGAACTGCGGGCCGGACCTGCCGCGCTGAGGTCCAGGGCGGACCTCAGCGGCGGCCGAGGGACGTGCAGGTGAAGCCCGCCCTGCGGATGACGTCCGGGTCGAGGATGTTGCGGGTGTCGACGACCACCGGCTGGCGGACCGTCTCGGCGAGGCGGGCCCAGTCGAGCGAGCGGAAGTCCGGCCACTCGGTGAGCACCACGAGCGCGTCGACGTCCTTCGCCGCCTGGTAGGCGTCGTCCACAACGGACACCGCACCGAGGTCGGTGCCGCCGCTCAGTGCCGGGTCGTAGCCCACGAGCTCGGCACCGGCCTGCTTGAGCAGCGCCGCCACGGCCAGGGCAGGCGAGTCGCGCAGGTCGTCGGTGCCCGCCTTGAACGTGAGTCCGAGCAGACCGAGGCGGACGTGCGAGAGGGAGCCGCCGCGCTTGCCGGTGACCGCCAGGCGGACCTTCTCGACCATCCGGGTGCGCTGACGCTCGTTGGTGTCGATCGTGGCGCGCAGCAGCCGGAACTCGAAGTCGGCGGCGTCCGCGGCCTGGAGCATCGCGTGCGTGTCCTTGGGCAGGCAGGAGCCGCCCCAGCCGGGACCGGGCGAGAGGAACGACTGGCCGATGCGCTTGTCGTAGCCCATGCCCTCGGTCACGTCGGTGATGTTCGCGCCGAGCCGTTCGCACAGCTCCGCGACCGCGTTGACGTACGAGAGCTTCATCGCGAGGAAGCAGTTCGCCGCGTACTTGACCAGCTCGGCGGAGGCCGCGTCGGTCAGCACGGTCGGCGCACCCAGGCGGGCGTACAGGGCGGCCACGCGCTCGGCCGCGTCCTGCTGGTCGCAGCCGACGACGATGCGGTCCGGGTTCAGGAAGTCGTGCACGGCGGAGCCCTCGCGCAGGAACTCCGGGTTCGACACGACGGCCACGTCGTCGCGGCGCAGCAGCTCGGCCGTGCGGACCGCGGTGCCCACCGGCACCGTCGACTTGTTCACGATCACGCAGCCCGACGGCAGCAGGTCGCGGGTCTCGTCCACAACGGACTCGACGGCCTGCAGGTCCGCGATGCCGCCCACGCCCATCGGCGTCGGCACGCAGAGGAACACGACCTCGGCGTCGGCCACTGCGGCCGACGCGCCGACGACGAACGAGAGCCGGCCAGAGGCCAGGCCGCCGCTCACCAGGTCCGCGAGACCGGGTTCGAGGATGTCGACCTCGCCGCGCGAGAGCCGTTCGACCTTGGCCTCGTCGACGTCCGCGCACACCACGCGGTGCCCCAGTGACGCGAGACACGCACCGGTGGTCAGGCCGACGTAGCCGGTGCCGACGACAGCGATCCTTCTGACGAACATCATTCTCCCGTTCGGTTCACGGCGAACGCGCGGAGAACGGCGTCGTCGCTCACGTCGATCATCTTGTTGCCCCACTGGTCGGTACCGGCGGCCAGGTCAGGTCTACCGTCCGGGAAGGGCCCGCGCGACACGAATCCGGTGAGTCCGTCGAAGACCGAGACGTACGCCTCAGCCTGCGGGCGCCAGTCGAGCTCGGCCTCGCAGCGGCGGCGGCCCTCGAAGCCGAGCCGGCCGCGGCGCTCCGCGTCGTCGAGCAGGTCGAGCAGCGCCGACGTGAACGCCTCCACGTCACCCGGCTCGACGTAGACGGCGCAGTCGCCCGCCGACACCACGGTCTCGGTCAGCCGGTAGGACAGCACCGGCAGCGCGTAGGCCATGTACTCCATGGTCTTGTTCATGGTGGACACGTCGTTCAGCGGCGACAACGGGTCCGGCCCCAGTCCCACGGCGGCCGTGGACAGGTAGCGGGTGATCTGCTCGGGACCGACCCGGCCGGTGAACTCGACGTACAGGTCGAGACCCCAGGCCGCGGACTGCTTCCGCAGGTCCTCCAGGCAGTCGCCGAAGCCGAGCAGGGCGAACCGGACGTCGCTGCGGCCGTGGTCGAACACGACCCTGCGGGCCACCTCCAGCACGCCGTCGACACCGTCCTGCGGGCCCATGATGCCCAGGTAGGCGACCAGGTGCTTGCCGCCGCGGCGCAGCTCGTCCACGCCCTCGACCGGCCGCATGACCGTCGTGTCCGGGCCCGAACGCACCACCGTCGTGCGCTCGGGCGGCACGTCACCGCGGGTCCACGCGATCTTCTGGTACGAGGTGTTGGTCGAGGTCACCCGGTCGGCCGTGCGGAACGTGCGCCGCTCCAGCCACTTCAGGACCCGGTACTGCAGCTTGCCTGCGAACCCGGCCGGCTCGCCGAAGCGGGACAGGAAGACCTCGGGGTTGAGGTCGTGGTGGTCGAAGACGAACTTCACGCCGCCTAGCCGCCACAGCAGCGCGAGCGCCCAGTACGTGTCCGGCGGGTTGCACGCCTGCATCACGTCGAACCGGCGGCGCATGCGCACCTTCACGCTCAGCACCGCGGTGCGCACCCAGCAGTAGAGGAACTCCCAGGCGTAGCCGAGAGCACCCTCCGCCTGCGGTGGCGGGGCGTACTTGTGGAGGTGCACCCCGTCGAGGAGCTGGTAGGCGGGGTCACCCGGTCCCTTGGGGCAGATGACCGAAACCTCGTAACCGGCCGCTGTCAGCGCACGGCATTCGAGCCACACCCGCCGATCCAACGGCACGGGCAGGTTCTGCACGATGATCAACACGTGCGGTGCGCTCACAGCTAAGACCTCTCACCGGGGGACCGGGCCAACGCTCAGGTAGTCGTTCCACCAACGGGTGTGCGTTACCTCGTGGTGCGGTCGGTGGACCATTCGCCGGTCACACCGGTCAGGTGGCGCCAGCAGGCGAGCACCTTCTCCACGGCGAGCACCGACAGGAAGCACAGCGCGTCGAGTCGTGCGACCTCGCGCGACCGGACCAGGCCGCGCAGCTGCCCCAGGGCGAGCGGCGGCTCGTGGCCGGTGTGACCGAGCGCGTCCAGCTGCCGGTTGCCCAGCCGCACCCTGGCCCGGCGGCGCACCAGCGCCCCCACCGTCCTGGCCGGGCGCACGACCGCGCGCGCCGACGGGACGATCTTCTTCTCCGCCAAGGAGAACCTGCGCTGCACGTACCCGTCGTCGTTGACGACGTCGGGCATCGGGAAGATCCGGGCGTGACCGCGTTCGGTGACCATGTAGGCGCCGGTGCCGGACAGCCCGCGGCGCTGGGCGAGCAGCCGCGCGATGGTGCGGTGGAAACCCGCGGCGACGCGGGAGCAGCCGGTGAGGTCGAGCTCGGGCACCGGCGCGCACGCGAGGGCCGTGTCGTCGGAGGTGAGCTCGGACACCATGGCGCGCAACGACTCGGCGGTCAGGTCGACGTCCGCGTCCAGGTACACCCGCGGGAACGTGGCGCACACCTCGTCACCCAGGGCGAGCGCGTGCACCTTGCCCGCCACCGGGGTCTCCACGACCTTCACGCCCGCCGCGCGGGCCACGCCGGCGGTGGCGTCGGTGCACGCGTTGGCCACGACGACGACGTCGAACTCCCCGCCCAGCAAGGACAGGGACCGCGCGATGCCGCGTTCCTCGTTGTGCGCCGGGATGACCACACCGGCGACCGGCCGCGTCACGCGGACCCCGCCACGTCGGTGCGGGCGCCCCAGCCGCCGGCCCATTCCGCGCGGCGGCGCCACACCTCGCTCCAGCGCGGGCCCCTGCGCAGCACCCGTTCGGCCACGGCGCGCAACGCCACGCCCGCCCGCAGCGCGAAGAGCCCGTACCGCCGCGCCGTCACGTGGCGCTGCACGACCGTCGCCCGGCCGGTGAGCACCAGCACGTCGCGGTTCACCCGGTGCGCGGAGGAGGCGCCGACGGCGTGCTCAAACTCCGCGGCCGGTGCGATGCACGGCGAGAAGCCGAGTGCGGCGGCGCGCAGGCAGAGGTCCTGGTCCTCGCCGTAGATCCGGTAGGTCTCGTCGAACCCGCCGAGCCGTTCCCAGGTCTCGCGGGAGATCAGCAGGAACCCGCCGCTGATGACGTCGACCGGGCGCTGGTCGTCGCGCTGCCAGCCGCCCAGCGACTCGGGGTCGAAGAACGCGGAGCCGCGGAAGGCGCTGGACAGGCCGAGCATGCCGCTCGTGAGGCTCCAGGCGGTGATGCGGCCGAAGCAGCTGCGCGGGTCGAGCTCCCCGTCGGGTGTGACGCAGCGCCCACCGACGATACCTGTGCGCGGCCGTGCCCGCAGCACCGCCAGCGCTGCGTCGATCGCGCCCGGCCTCGGGTGCGCGTCCGGGTTCAGCAACAGGAAGTAGTCGCCCCTGGCGCGTTTCGCCGTGCGGTTGACCGCGAAGCCGAAGCCGGTGTTGCGGTGCATGCGCTCGACCGCGCCGGTGCCCAGCAACCGCTCGGCCACCTCGGCCGCGCCGTCCGCGGAACCGTTGTCCGTCACCAGGACCTCGAACGGGTCCGACGGCGCCGCAGACCCCTGCAGCGAACGCAACGTGGCTTCGAGGTGGTCGGCGGCGTTGTAGGACACCATCAAGATCGACAGACTCACCAGGTCGGAGCCACTCGTCATGTCAACTGGATCGAGAGCCCGTCTGGAGTCGTTACAGTGACGGCATGATCCGTCGCCTCGCCCGGCGCCTCGTCCTGCCGCTCACTGCTCCGATCGGCTCAGTGCGACAGGTCTCTTCGCCGCAACTGCACGTCGTGCTCACCTATGACGACGGGCCGCAGCCGGGCGCGACCGAACGGGTGCTGGAATCCTTGGCGAACTCCGGTTGCACGGCAACGTTCTTCGTGTTGACGGGCCGGGTGCGCAAGCACCCGGGACTGCTCGCCGAGGTGAAGGCCGCGGGCCACGAGATCGCGCTGCACGGCGTCGACCACGTGCGCCTCACCACACTGGCACCCAAGGAGGTGCGCGCCCGCACGGCCGACGGCAAGCACTTCCTGGAGGACGTCCTCGGCACCGAGGTGCGCTGGTTCCGCCCCCCGTACGGCGCGCAGCGGCCGGCGACGTACGCGGCGATCCGCGCCACCGGCATGGACTCCGTGGTGTGGGACGTGGCGGCGTTCGACTGGGAGGACGACCCGGCCGCCACGATCGCCGAGCGGACGCTGCGGGAGGTCCACAGTGGAGCGGTCGTGCTGATGCACGACGGCTACGCGGGACCGGAGGACGGCGTCGACGACGGGCCCGCTCCGACGTTCGACCGCGGCGAGCTCGCCCGGCTGGTGTGCGCCGGCCTGGCCGAGCGCGGCCTGAAGGGCGTCTCGCTGCGCGACGCCCTCGCGCACGGCCGGCCGGTGAAGCGGGCCTGGTTCCGCTCCTGACGGTGAACCTCACCGCCGAGGGCGCCAGGGGCTACCGCACGGGCACCGGGGACGCGGCGGCGGTGATCAGCACCTTCGGCGCGGTGGAACCGTCGGCGCGCACCTCGTAGATCGACGAGCGCTTCTCGTCACCGTTCGTCGCGGCGTAGGCCAGGGTGTCGCCGTCCAGCCACGTGGCCTGGTCGTCGATGCCGGTCGTGCCCTCGATGACGGTCTCGGCGTTCGTGCGCAGGTCGGCCACCGCGAGCCGCCACGGGCCGGTGCGCGAGGTCCGCTTCTTGTAGGCGACCTTCGTGCCGTCCGGTGACAGCGACGGGCACTCGGCGGTCTGCCGGACGTCGGCCATCGTCCGCGCGACCAGGTCGCCCTTCATCAGCCACGTGCGGCCGGCCGTGGCCATCGTCGCGTAGAACGTGCGGTCGTCCTGGGCGACCGTGACGCCCCAGAAGTTGATGTCCGCGGCGGTCATGACCTGGCCGCCGACGGTGGACCGGAAGGTCTCCAGCGACTCGACGAGCGTGCCGGAGGCCAGGTCCAGCACACCGGTCCTGGTGGAGAAGCCGCCCGGCACGGAGTAGGAGTCGCCGGTGACGAACGTCGTCCAGGAGACCACCTTGCCCGACTGGGAGACCCGCGCCCGGCTCGGCGTGCCCGGCAGCGCGACCGTGCGGAGCACCTCGCCGTCCGCGTCCAGGACGGCGGCCTCGTAGGACGGCCCGATGCCCGCGAGCCGCAGGCAGACCGTCGTCCCCGCGGCCACGTAGACCCGCTGGCACCGCAGCGCGGTCGGGGTGCGCTTGCCGCCGGGGTCGGCGAGCGCGACCTGGTCGACCTGGCCGTCGTAGCTCTCCAGGTCGACGAACAGCAGTCCGCCCTGCACCGGCGGCGCGGCGCTCGCCCGCGCGTCGTCGCGCTTGGCCACGGTCCAGGCGACGAACCCGCCGCCGCCGAGCAGCACCAGCACGATGGCGGCGATGCCGATGGCGACGCGGTGCCGGGCGAGCGCGGTCACGCCGCCACCTCCGCGTCGGCGCCGGTGCGGCCGCGGCCGGTGAGGACCAGCGCGGTCCCGAGTGCGGCGAGGAGCGCGACGGCGGCCACGAGCACGGCCCAGCGCATGTCGAGGAAGGTCAACAACACTCCGAAGAGGACGGACGAGAGCAGCCGGGCGACGGCCTGGCCGGTCTGCAGGATCGCGAGCCCGCTCGCCCTGATCGACTCGGGCACCAGCTCCGCTCCGTGCGCCATCAGCACACCGTCGGTAGCGGCGTAGAAGAGGCCGTGCAGCAGCAGGACCAGGCACACCACCGCAATTCCGCGACCGCCGAGGACGAGCAGCGCGTACACGCCCAGCAACGCGACGTGGCCGACGGCGAACATCCGCCAGCGGCCGAACCGGTCGGCCACGCGCCCCAGCGGCAGCGCGGCCAGCAGGAACACCAGCGCGGTGCCCAGCGGCAGCAACGGCAGCAGGCTCGTCGGCACCCCGGCGGTCTTCTGCAGCACGACGAAGACGAACGCGTCGCTGATCGTGGCGAACCCGAGCACGGTGGCCGCGACCGACGCGCCGCGGAACCTCTTGTCGCGCAACAGGTGCAGGCCATCACGCCAGCGGATCTCCGGCCGGGGCGCGGCGACGGCGGTGCGCGGCGGGCCGGGCACGAACGTCACCAGCACGATCACGCCGACCAGCGCGAAGCAGAAGCTCACGCCGAAGACCAGGCTCGGGTCGGCGCCGAGCTGGATCATGATGAGGAACGTCACCAGCGGGCCGAGCATCGCGCCGAACGTGTCCATCGCCCGGTGCAGGCCGAACGCCCTGCCCAGCACGGGCGCCGGGGTGGCCAGGGAGATCAGCGCGTCGCGCGGCGCGGTGCGCAGGCCCTTGCCCGCGCGGTCCGTGGCCACGACGGCACCGATCGCGGCGGTCGAGGCGCCGGCGAACGGGAAGAGCAGTTTGGACAGTGCCGAGATCCCGTACCCCGCCAGCGCCACCGCCCGGTACTTGCCCAGCCGGTCACCCAGGTGGCCGCCGACCAACCGGAGAAGGACGGTGGCACCGCTGTACAAACCGTCGAGCAGTCCGAACTGGACATACCCGAGCTGCAGGACGTAGAGCACGTAAACCGGCATGAACGCGGTGACCATCTCCGCGGACACGTCGGTGAGGAGGCTCACAGCGCCCAGTGCGACGACCGTGCCGGGCACCTTCCCGGCGACGCCGGTGCCGCCGGCCGCCTCGACCGGCTTGGTGCGCGCGGAGGCCAGGTACATCGAGCGTCTCTCCTCCGCTGCGGGAACCTAGGTGCGGACCACCTGCCGCGCGACCGCGACAACCTCGTCAGCTGCGCGTTCCCACGAGTAGTGCTCGCGAACGGCAGCCGCCTCGGCGGCCGTTCGAGTGAACACGGTGTCATCCGCGAGCAGGCGTGCGACAGCGCCAGCCAGCTCTGCTGGGTCATCGGTTGCGACGAGGGCGCCGTTACGGCCGTCCTCCACGATCTCGGGCATGGCGAAGGCCTTGCGGGCCACGCACGGCAGGCCGCGGGCCAGCGCCTCGACGAGCGCGATGCCGAAGCCCTCGAAGCGCGACGGCATGACGAACACGTCGTGGTCGTCGTAGATGCCCGCCATCGCGTCGATCGGCTGGCGCCCGAGGAACGTCACACCCGGCGGGACCTCCCCCGGCAGCGGCCACTGGGCGGGGCCGACGACCGTGAGCGTGATCCCGGGGTCGACCTCGGCCCGCAGCCGGGCGACGGCGCCGAGCACCTGCGGGCCGTTCTTGGTGAAGAAGTCCTTGCCGACCAGGAGAAGCCGCCGCCGTGGTCCGTCGACCCGGCGCTGCCGCACCTCCGCGGGCACCTCCTGACCGGTCCACGCGGCCGACGCGCCGGGGTTCACGACGTGCACCCGTTCACGTGGCACACCCGAGACGTTCACCAGGTGGTCGGCGAACCACCGGCTCATCGCCACGACCCCGGCGGCGCGCTCGTACATCCCGCGCTGGCGGTCGCGAAGCCGTTCCAGGTCACCGCGTGCCAGCGACGGGAAGTGGACAAGTCGCCCGTTCTCGTCCATGTGGTCGAAAAGCACGTCGTAGCTCAGGTCCTGGAGGATGAGGAACGGCGCGCTGACCGGTGCGAGGTCCTGGATCTGCAGCACCACGTCGCAGGGGTTGGCGCGCAAGCTCCGGTCGAGGCTCCGCTCCCCGTAACGGCGTGCGAGAGCGGAGTGCTTCCACATCGACACCCAGCGGCCGTCGACGCGCCGGGCGTTGACGGCCTTGAAGGCGGCGCGCACCGCCCCGGGGTAGGTCAACCCGACGTCGACGACCTCGATACGCTGGCGCAACGCGTTTCTGAGGTTCCAGGGGGTGTGCGACCACGTCCCTTCCGGACGGGGGTCCCACGCGCAGGCGAATCCGAGGCGCATGGGGCACACCATAGCGGCGGGTAACGGGGAGCCGGGGCGACGCGATTACCGTTTCGTACAGGCGACTGCCCCGCGACTTGAGGTGAGCATGGATTTCTGGAAGACCATCAAGGTCCTCCTCCGCCGGTGGTACGTCGCTCTGCCCGTGCTGTTGCTGTCCCTCGGTGGTGCGGGGGTCGTGTTCGCATCGGTGCCACCGGAGTACGAGTCGACCGGCACGGACCTGCTGACGGTGCCGAAGGCCGGCGCCACGCTCGACCCGTCGAAGCCCTCCGGGATCATCAACCCGTTGCTGGCGTTCGACGCGAGCCTCACGACCACGGCGCAGCTGCTGACCCAGGTGCTGCTCGACCCGGCGGTCTACGCGCAGCTGACCCGGAACAACCCGGACATCGAGTGCGAGGCGGGCGACGGCGGTCTGCGCGGTCCCTTCGTCCAGGTCGTCTGCAAGGCGCCGACCCCGGAGGCCGCGCGCGCCACCGTGGACGGGGCGTTCAAGCGGCTGAGCCAGGAGCTCGTCGAGCGGCAGCGCAAGCTCGGCGCGCCGGAGTCGACGTTCATCAACGTCGAGACCGTCGTCGCGCCGACCGAGGCGACACTGCTCGTCGGCGGCAAGCTGCGGGCGGCGGGCGCGGCACTCGCGCTGGGCCTCGCGGCGAGCCTCACGTCGGCGTACATGATCGAGAGCTTCATGCTGCGCCGCAAGAAGCCCGAGGCGCGCAAACCGGAGCCCAGAAAGCCGGACGACCCGAAGTGGCCGTCCGACGAGGGCGAGCGGCGCGCCACCCCGGCCGCGCCCCAGCACCACAAGCTCTCCAACGAGGCGAACCCGACGGTGCGCATCGCCCGGCCGGGCTGAGCCGATGCCGAGAACACCCGTCCACCCCCGCACGCTCACCCGCACCGACGGCGCCACCCTCTCGGTGGTCTACATCGCCGTGCTGGTGCTCGTGCCGTCCCGGCTGGTGCTCGCCGGCATCCCGCTCGACATCCGGCCGTCGATGCTGCTGGGCTTCGGCCTCGGCATGTGCTGGCTGTGCGCGCAGATGGTCGACAACCTCGGCATGGCGAAGGGGCGCAGCGGTGTCCGCACCGCGATCTTCCTCTTCGCCTCGTCGCAGATCGCGACCTACGGGTACGTGACCCTGCGGCACATGCCCTACGACGAGCTGAAGTCGGCCGACCTGAGCTTCGTCACGATCGTCTCGCTGATGGCGGCCGGTCTGCTGATCATCGACGGCGTCCGCACCCTGGACCGCCTCGACAGGGTGCTGAAGTTCGTGGTGATCGCCTGCACGATCATGGCGGTCATCGGCATGATGCAGTTCTTCACCGGCTTCGACCTCACCAAGTACATGGCGATGGTGCCGGGCCTGCGCTCGGTCGGCACCGGTGAGGCCGTGCTGGCCCGTGCCGCGTTCCGCCGCCCCGGCGGCACGGCGGGCCACCCCATCGAGTTCGGCGTCGTGTGCGGTCTCGCCGTGCCGCTGGCCGCGCACTACGCGTTCCGCACGAAGAAGCGCAGGCAACCCAGCCGCCGCTGGTGGTTCTGCGTGCTGATGCTCGCGATGGGCGCGGTCGTGTCGCTGTCCCGCTCGGCGATCCTGGGCCTGCTGGTGGCGGGCATCATCCTGCTGCCGACGTGGCCCGCCAAGCAGCAGCTGCACACGATCCTCGCCGCACTGGGCTTCCTGACGGTGCTGCGCGCGTTCGTGCCCGGCCTGGTCGGCACGCTGCTGAGCCTGTTCCGCAACATCTCCAACGACCCGAGCATCCAGGGCCGCACCGACGACTACGCGAGCACCGAGGCCACGATCGAGCAGAACCTGTGGCTGGGCCGCGGGTTCGGCACCTACCTGCCCACCAGGTACGGGCCGATCGACAACCAGTACCTCGGCTCGCTGGTGGAGAACGGCCTCGTCGGCATGCTCGCGTTCCTGTTCCTGTTCATCGCCGGCATCTACGCGGCAGCGGCGGCCCGGCGGCTGAGCACCGACCCGCACGTGCGGGACCTGTGCCAGTCGCTGCTCGCCTGCATCGCGATGCTCGGCGTCTCCAGCGCCACGTACGACACGTTCGCGTTCAAGATCGCGAGCGGGCTGATGTTCGTGCTGCTCGGGTGCGCCGGCGCGCTGCTGCGGATGCAGAAGGCCGCGGCCGCGACGATGGCCTCGGCGCCGGTGCCTCCGCTGCCGCAGACGGCGACGTCCCCTTCCCGCGCTGTGCGGGAGGGGACGTCGCCGTGAGCGCTGCCGCGAGCCGGTCAGTTCTTGACGGCCGACCCGTCCTCGTAGGTGTTGTTCACCCACTCGACCTGGCCGTCGAGCCGGGCAGGGCCGTAGACGAAGCCCTTCGTGAAGACGTTGTCGCGGATGACCCGGTTGGTGCCCTTGGGGTCGAGGTAGATCGTGTAGTTGCCGCCGTTGAGGAAGTTGTTCGCGATCAGGATGTTCGACGGCGAGCCGAACTCACCGCCGACGAGGATCGCCGAAGTCTGGTTCTTCGGGTTCTCGATCCGGTTGTGGCGGATGGTGATGTTGGAGCCACCGGTGATCTGGATGCCGTCGTTGTGGTCGCCGGGACCCTTGCTCAGGTCGTGGATCCACGAGTCGACCAGGCTCGCGCCGGTGTCCATCTTCACGCCGTCCGAGCAGCCGCTGATGTTGATGCGCACCGAGGTGACGCCCCCGTAGCCGACGCCGTACTCGCAGTCGTCGGAGCCGATGATCTCGACGTCCTGCACGGTGAGCCGGGTGAACTTGTCCACGAGGTAGACGCCCCACTGGCCGGTCGCCCTGACCTGGCTGCGGGTGATCTTGACGTCGTTCGCGGTGACGCGCACCGAGCAGGGGATCTGCTTGCCGTCGATGACCGTGCCGGCCTTGTCGATCAGGTACTCGCCGCCCTTGCAGGGCAGCGGGGCGAGCTTGACGCCGGTGTGCGCCCAGCCGGTGTTGTCGGGACCGGGCCAGCCCCCCGCGGCGGGCGGTGTGGGGGTCGACGGGGGCTTGGGCGTCGTGGTCGTCGGCAGCGGCGGCGCGACCGACGACTGGGTGCTGCTGGGTGCGGCGCTGCTGGAGCTGGCCGGGGCCGGCGAGGACGTCTCGGTGGACGTCGGCGCGGCACCGGTGGGGTCGCCCTCCTCCGCTCCCGCTCCGGCCTTGCAGCCGGCGAGCGCCAGCGCGGCCGCGATCACCACAACAACGGACAACCGTGCCGGCCGACCATTGTTCCCACAGGTCACGGCCCTATCACGGGCAGTTCTCATGAAGAATTCCTTCGCGTGATCATTGTGCAGTACACGGCGGACACCGACCAATGTCACCCACGTCCGTCCAACCGCGACTTCGCGGCAGCACGGCACTTCTTACCCCATGGCCCGGCGGTTGCCAAACCCCCGCAACCAATTTCCCGAGCCATAGGAATAATTGATGACCCGTTGCGCGGGGAGTACGCATGACCGGCGAAGAACCGATCACCACCACAAAAGACGCCGACCACCTGGCGAAATCCACTTCAGGCGGAAAGGTCCGCCGCGCACTCGGCTTGAGCTTCCTGAACACGGTGTTCGGCAAAATTGGAACGCTGCTCACAGGAATCCTCCTCGCGCGGGTTCTCGTGCCGGAGGACTTCGGTGTCTTCGCGGTCGCGCTGGTCGCTCTCGGGGCTCTGCTCGCGATCAACGAGCTCGGCGTCAGCCTGGCACTGGTGCGCTGGCCCGGCGACCCGAGGGAGATCGCGCCGACCGTCACGACGATCTCCATCGCGTCCAGCGGCCTGCTCTACGCCCTGTGCTGGTTCGCCGCGCCCGCGTTCTCCGAGGCGCTGGGGGCACCCGACGCGACCGGTGTGGTGCGGCTGCTGTGCCTGTCGGTGCTGATCGACGGCGCGACGGCCGCGGCCGCGCAGTTCACCAACCGCGAGTTCCGCCAGGGCGCCCGGCTCGCGGTCGACATGTCGAACCTGGTGCTCACGACCGGGGTGACCGTGGCGCTGGCGCTGGCCGACCACGGGGCGTGGAGCCTCGCGTGGGGCAGGCTCGTCGGCAACGCGCTGTCGGCCATCCTGTTGTTCCGGCTCGTCGCGCTGTGGCCGAAGCCCGGTTTCGACCGCAGGCAGGCCCGTGAGCTGATGACGTTCGGCCTGCCGCTGGCCGGGGCGAGCCTGCTCGTGTTCGCAATGCTGAACGTGCACTTCGTGATCACCGGCTCGCTGCTCGGCGCGGTGGCGCTGGGCCTGTACCTGCAGGCGTTCAACCTGTCGAGCTGGCCGGTGAACATGTTCTCGGTGGTGATCCGCCGGGTGTCGCTGGCCGCGTTCGCCCGCGTGCAGGACTCGCCGGCCGAACGCGAGGCGCTGCTGGCCAGGTTCACGACGCTGCTGATGGCCGGCGCGTTGCCGGTGTGCGCGCTGCTGGGCCTGCTGGCGCTGCCGACGGTGACGACGCTGTACGGGCACAACTGGGCCGGGTCGGCCGCCGCGTTGCAGTTCCTGGTGGTGCTCGCGATCGTGCGGGTGGTCACCGAGCTCGCCTACGACTACCTCGTCGCGCTGAACCTGCCCTCCCGCACGATGTGGTTGCAGGCGGGCTGGCTCGTGGTGCTGGTCGCGCTGCTGCCGCTGGGGGCGATGTGGGACGGCATCCGCGGGGTGTCGGCGATGCACGCGCTGATCGCGGTGTTCCTGGTGCTGCCCGCGTACACGCTCGCCGTGACCCGCACCGGCGTGCGCCTGCGCGTGCTGCTCGCGGCGGTCGCACGGCCGGCGCTCGGCTGCTCGCTGCTGGCCGCGGTGGTGCTGGTCGTCCGGTGGCTCACCGAACCGTCGGTCCTCCAGCTGCTGCTCGGCGCGGGCCTCGGCGGCGCCGTCCACCTGGCCGTCGTGTGGCCGCTGCGCAACCTCGTCAAACACCTCGGCTGACCGCTCCCGACCGCGTTGCGCGCGGTAATCCGGTGGAGGGCGCTGGCTAGGATGATCTTCATGGCTGGGAGGTCACCGGTTCCCGAGTGGGAGTCCCTGCTCGTCCGGCGGCTTCCCGGCACGTGGGAGCCCGTCACGGGTGGGGATTCGGGCGCTCGTGTCCTGCGCAGTGCCGACGGCTCGCGGTACGCCAAGTGCGTACCCGCAGAGCAGCAGGACCTCCTGGCACGGGAACGGGACCGGGTCGACTGGCTCAGCAGCAGCGGTGTCCCGGGCCCGGTGGTGCTCGAATGGGTCGCCGACGCCGACGCCGCCTGCCTGGTGACCAGCGCTGTCCGCGGGGTGCCCGCCGACAGCATGCCGGCCGACGCGCTTCGGCGGGCGTGGCCGTCCATCGCGGAGGCCGTGCGCGGGTTGCACGCGTTGCCCGCAGGCGACTGCCCGTTCACCCGGGACCTGGGGCAGATGTTCGCCGTCGCCCGGGACGTCGTCGCGCGGGGTGCGGTCAACCCGGAATTCTTGCCGGTCGAGCAGCAGCAGGCGGCTCCTGCAGAACTGCTCGCGAGGCTTGCCGTGCAGGTCGACCGCCGCCTTGAGCAGGAAGCCGCCGACACCGTCGTCTGCCACGGTGACCTGTGCCTGCCCAACATCATCCTCGACCCCGGCACGGCCGGCGTCGCGGGCTTCATCGACCTCGGACGCCTCGGCCGGGCAGACCGGTACGCCGACATCGGCCTGCTGCTCGCCAACGCCAGGGAGACGTGGGAGGACGAGGACCGGGCGATCGCCGCCGACGACGCCTTCGCCGATGGCTACGGCATCGCGCTCGATGTCGACCGGCAGCGGTTCTACCTCCACCTGGACCCGCTCACCTGGGGGTAGCCCGCGGTCCGGTCAGCGGCGGGTCGCGGCCGCGTTGGCGTCGTCCACGGCGACGCGGCCGCGCAACCGTTCGACCTTGCGGCGCACCTTGTACGCCGCCAGACCGCTCGTGGAGCGCACGACGTCCAGCAGGTCGGTGCCGGCCGTGCGCGCGGCGATCTCGTACTCCTGCTCCTGCAGCTCGGCGGCACGGCGCAGGCTGAACCGGTCGACCACGAGCTTGCGCCCGAACTCCCCCAGCTCGGCGCGCAGCCGCGGTGACTCGACGAGCCGCCGCAGAGCAGCCGTCAGCGACGGCACCCCGTCCCCGCCGAAACCCCACCAGCCGCCCGACAGGAACCCCGGCAGGCTCTCCTCGGTGACCAGCTCGCTGAACCCGTCGAGCCCCAGCACCACCAACGGCTTGCCGAACGACAGCGCGCGCAGCGCAGAGCCGCCCATGCCGGCCGCGATGTCGGCGGCGGCGTACGCGGGCCGGGGGTCGGCGAGCTGACCGGTCAACACGACCGCACGACGGCCCGCGCGCGCGTTGGCCTTCTCCGCGCGTTCGGCGATCTCGGACCGCGCCGGACCGTCGCCGACGATGGCCAGCTGGGCGTCGTCGAGCTCCGCCACGGCGTCGCACGCGGCCAGCAGGCCCGGCAGCTTCAGGTCCGGCACGAGCCGCGACACCGCCACGACCAGCGGCGCGTCGGTGAGCCCGTGCCGGGCGCGGAACCCGCCGTCGGCGAACCCCGGGTGGTCGCCGTCGGTGTCGACGGGCGGTTCCAGCAGCGTCACGCGGTGGTGCCCGGCGGCCACGGCCTCCTGGCGGATCTGCTCGGTGCCCACGATCAACGGGATCGAGCGCGGGAAGAACGGCACCACCGACATCGACATCACGGTCGCGATCGGCGCGGCCGTGCGGCGGATCCCGGCGCCGTACAGGGCCTCGAACGCGGGCGGCCACTCGTAGCCGTGCACGACGTCGATGCCGCGCGAGCGCACCAGCCGGTTGATCGTCGAGACCACCCGGCGGTCGGGGCGCTTGCGCCGCAACGGGATCTCGACGTGCTCCAGGCCGTGCGCGGCGACCAGCGGCACCAGCTCCCCCGGTTCGGACACCACGACCACCTCGTGCCCGCGGTCGCGCACGGCCGCGGCGAGCTGGAGCGCGTTCAGCTGGGAGCCCCCGAGCTCCATGCTGTGGGGGTAGACGACGACCCGCATGCTCACCTCTGCCGGGAACCTTCCGCGACGCGCAGGCCGATGGCGCCGGCCACCACCGCCGCGCGGGCCTGCCACGAGTGCTGCTCGGCGAAGCGCTGCCGGCGCGCGGGGTCCTGCGGCGCCCTGAGCGCGGTCAGCACCGCGCGGGCGAGCTCGACCGGGTCCCCCACCGCCACCACGTCGGGCGACTCGGCAGCGAGCCGGAGCGTCGCGGGCAGTGCGCTGCCGACGACAGGGCGCCCGGCAGCGAGGTACTCCAGCGTCTTCAACGGGAACGAGGCGCGGTTGAACGCCGTGTCCGCGTACGGGGTGAGCCCGACGTCCATGCGCCGCAACCACTTCGGCAGCTCGGCGAACGGGACCGCGCCGGGGTGGTGCACGTTCGGGCGGGCGACGAGGGCGGGGAACCGCTCCGGCTCCCACGCCGGGTCGCGCGGTCCGACGAGCAGCAGCCCGATCCCGGTGTCCGCCACGGCTTCGAGGTACCGGATGTCGATCCGGTCGGTCAGCTGCCCGACCACACCGGCGACCTCGTCCGGGAACCCGTCGGGCAGGCCGGCGGGGACGACGGACTCGATGCCGCGGTAGGCCGCCGTGTCGCAGCCGTTCGGCACGACCACGGGGTCCGCGCCGAGCTCACGCCAGCGCGCGGCCAGCTCCGGTGTCACCGCGAGCACCACGTCCGTGCGGGCCAGTGCCGCCTTCTCCTGCGCGCGCAGCCGGGACGCGTCCTGGTTCATCAACGCGGCACCGGAGACCCAGTCGTCGGTGCCGTACAACACGTTCAGCGCGTCCCAGCGGCCGAGCACGTCGTCGAAGGAGCACGCGATGACGGCGTGCGGCCTGCGCGGGAGGCGCTGCTTCACCTGGGCCCGCACCAGCGGCCACGTGGTCGCGCGGATGCCGGGCCTGGTGAGGCCCGGCAGCGCGATCGGGGTCAGGCGCGTGACGCCGGGGAGGGCCTCGCGCACGGAGGGACGCCACGACCGGCGGGTGCTGCCGATGCCCCGGTACCGCTGGGGCGTCACGGGTGAGACCGGCGGGTCCACCCACAGCACGTCCGCGTGGGCCGTGAGAGCTTCGGTGAGCTGGCGTTCGGAACCCCGAACGCCGTCCCACGTCACTCCCGAGAACAGCACGACCAGCGGTCGTGGCGTCACTCAGATCAACTCCTGTGTCAGCTTCCCGGGGTGAACACGACGTCCACCCAGTAGTTCGCACCGCCGAAGGTGTCACCGGGGAAGCCCGTGCCACCGCGGAACACACCGTTCGGAGATGCTGCCGCGGCCAGCGGCGGACTGCTGACCGCCGACCGGTTGAAGTACCCGGCGTCGGCGGAGTAGCGGCCGACGGTCGTCGTGTACGAGGCCACGTACGTCTGGCCGGCGGTGATCGGCACCGGGGTGTCGAACACGAGCGTCTGCCAGCCGGTCGCCGTCTCGTTCACGAACGTGCCCGTCGCGAGGCTGGTGCCGTTCGACGCCCACAGCGACCCGGTGTGCGTGCCGGTGTTGCCCGCGCCCTTGTAGAACTTGACGCCGGACACCTGGCCGTTGACCGCCGCGGTGAACCGCACGCCCAGCTCGTAGGCGTTGTTGTCGTTGGACGACGTCACCGCGGGCAGGGCGGCGGCGCTGAACAACGAGCACGGGCAGGTCGCGGCCGAGGTCGTCGTGAACGACCACGTGGCCGGGCTGGTCGTGGCGTTGCCGTTGACGTCCAGGATCCGCAGCTCGGCCGCGTACTGCGTACCCGGTGCGAGCGGGGCGTCCGGCGTCCAGGTCACCGTCTTGCCGTCACCGGAGACGGCGAACGCGCCGGAGGTGCCGGCCCCACCGGGGTCCTTGAGCGAGAGCTGCGCCGACGCCACGTCGACCGGCTCGTTGAAGGTGGCGGTGACGGTGGTGTTCAGCGCGACACCGGTGGCTCCCGGCGCGGGCGTCCTGGCGGTCAGGATCGGCGGCGTGCTGTCGCCGTTCGCGCCGTTGCGCCAGATCACGTCGACCCAGTAGTTCGTCGAGTTGTACGTGCCGGTGGGGAAACCACCGCCGGTGCCGTAGCGGTACACGCCGTTCGGGCCGTCCACACCGGACTTCAGCGCGTGCAGCGAGTAGTAGTCGTGGCTGGAGTTGAAGCTGCCGTTGGTGGCGGAGTAGCGGCCGTTCGGCGCGTAGTAGGACACCACGTAGGTGGTGTTCGCCTGCACGTCGACGGGCTGGTCGAACGTCAGCGTCTGCCAGCCGCTCGCCGTCTCCCCGTTGAACGTGCCGGTCGCGAGCCGCTGCCCGCTCGCCGACCACAGCGAACCGGTGTGCGTGCCGGAGTTGCCGAAGCCCTTGTAGAACCGGACGCCCAGCACCTGGCCGCGGCCGTCGAAGCGGATCTTGGTGCCCACCTCGACCGCGCCCGTGTCGCTCACCGCGTTGACGGCGGGCGCCGCGAAGTCGTCCCACACCGTGCACGGGCACGTGGCGCCGCGCGGGGTACCGGTGGTGAAGGACCACAGCGTCGGGCTCGGCGTGTTGCCGGACAGGTCGGTCGCCTTCCCGGACACGTCGTAGGTCGTGCCCGGCAACAGCGGGTTGTTCGGCGTGAAGGTGGCCTTCATGCTGTTGGCCGCCACCGAGATCGTGCCGGACACACCGCCGTTGGGGCCGTTGACGAGGATCTGCGCCGAGCTCGGCGTCACCGGCTCGTCGAAGGTGATGCTGACCGCCGGGGTCAGCGAGACGCTGCCCTGCTGGTTCAGCGGGTCCGTGGACAGCGTGCCGGGGGCGCGGGTGTCCGGACCGGGGTCGAGCGCGAAGATCGGGTCGACCCAGTAGTTGGCGTTGCGGTAGCTGTCGGTCGGGAAGCCGGACGACCCGCCGCGGAACACGCCGTTCGGGTTGCCGGAGACGCCCTTGGCCGCCGACAGCGGTTCCAGGCCCACCGCCGCGCTCGTGAAGTAGTCGGCGTCACCGGCGTAGCGGCCGTTGGGCGCGAAGTACGACGCGACGTAGGTGGTGTTCGCCGAGACCTGCACGGCGGTCGGGAACGTCAGCGTCTGCCAGCCGGTCGCCGTCTCCGCGCCGAACGTGCCGGTGGCCAGCCGCTCACCGCCGGCCGACCACAGCGAGCCGGTGTGCACGCCGGTGTTGCCGGTGCCCTTGTAGAACCGGACACCGCGGACGTACCCGTTCACGCTGGACTGGAACTTCACGCCGAGCTCGATCGCGCCGCCGTCGTTGGTCGACGGCACCGCCGGGGTGGCGTTCTCCGTCCAGATGGTGCACGGGCAGTCGCGGGCGAGCACGGTGACGTCGCGGCTCACCGCGGCCGAGAGGTTCGCGGAGTCGTCGACCGCGCGGACCTTCAGCGTCTTGGGACCGGCGGCCGAGAAGGTGTGCGTGTAGTTCCACGACGCCGTGCCCGCGGTCCAGTTGGCCGGGTGCCAGGTGGCGCCGTTGTCGACCGAGACCTCGACGCCGGCGACGCGGCCCGACGAGTCGATCACCGTGCCGTTGAACGTGTAGCCGGTGCCGACGGTCGGCGAGTTCGTGGTGCCGAACGCGACCGACGGCGGTGCGGTGTCGGTGCTCGCGGTCGTGGCGAAGAGGTTCGGTTCCAGCGTGGTGGGCTGGACGCCCATGTCCGCCAGCAGGTTCACCGTCGCCTGCTTGATCCGGATGTCCGAGGTCGGCTCGTCGGTGCGGAACGCGTGCTCGTCCTCCAGGCCCCACGCCCACTGCACGGTGCCCGCGCCGAAGACCAGCGCGCCGGAGGAGTGCCTGTACAGCGTCAACGCGTGCGTCTTCGTGCCGCTCCTGTAGAGGTCACCGTGGTTCTGCAGGACGTACTGGCCGTCCATCGTCACCGTCGTGCGCGACAGCTGCGCCACGCCCGGCGGCTGGAAGCCGTTGTCCTCGACGGAGTCCCACTCGTAGCCCAGGGTGCCCGGCTTGAAGGAGTAGGCGCCGGTCGTCATGGACGCGAGCGGGGTGTTGCGCCACAGCCGCATCTTGCCGTAGGCGGCGGGGACGACCAGGGAGTCGTCGCGGCGGCCGTTGACCGTGAAGATCTGGCCCAGCAGGGCGTTCTCCGGGTTCGCGCCGTTGGGCGAGGTGGTGAACCGCGGGTCGCGCCAGGTGCCGGTCCACTCAGGGCTCGGGTCGATCTTGGCGCTGGCCTTGGTCTCCTTGTAGGTCACCACGGTCCGCCAGTCCGTCGGCGAGGAGCCGAGGCTGGGGGCCCAGCGGTGCTTCCAGAAGACCTCGTTGCCGGTCATGAACGCGAGGTGCACGCCGGCGGCCCGTGCGTTCTCCACGGCGGTGCGCTGTTCCCTCGACCAGTACTCGTCGTGGCCGACGGCCATGAACACCTTGTGGTTGAGGATCAGGTTGCCGCGGCGAGCGGTGTCGGCGTTCGTGGTGTAGCTGACGTCGTAGCCGTTCTTCTCCAGCCAGGTCAGCATCGGCACCTCGGCGTTGAAGATGAAGTTCTCGTCACCGGTGTTCGCGATCGGGCGGTTGTAGCTCACCGCGTAGGCCGAGCCGCCGTCACCGGGACCGGAGCCGTAGTAGAGGCTGTTGCCGCCGTAGCGGTTGTAGGCGTGCCAGGTGGCGTCGGAGGTCTGGAAGAAGATCTTCGACCGGCTGGAGTCGTCGCGGATGACGAACGCGATCTCGTTCTCACCGCCGGTGTCGTTGCGGTGCAGCACGGCGTAGTAGAGGCCGGACACGGTGTCGGAGGGCACGTCCCAGGTGAGGGAGACGGCCCAGTTGCCGCAGTCGACCAGCGCGACGGCCGAGTCGGGCAGGCAGTCGACCGGCTGGCTCTGCGGGGTGGTGCGGTCGAGCTGCTTGACCAGGCGGGCGCCGGCACCGCCGTAGTAGCCGAGGCGGAAGATGTCGATCCGGTAGGACAACGCGTCCGTCTTGACCTTGAACTTGACCTGTCCGCCAGGAGTCGAGCTGATGTCGGTCGTGTAGCCGACGATCGAGTCGTCGAGCGAGTTGAGCGACCAGTTCGCGTCACCGGTCCTGGTGTTCTCGCACGCGACCTTGTTCACCACCGGTGCGTCGCACGGCGCTGCCTGCGCGGCCGGGGCGAGCACCACGGCCGGCACGACCACAGCGGTGGCCAGCACCGCTGCGGCTGTCACTTTCGCACCCATTGATCTCAGGCGACTCCTGGGATCGGACAAGGACATGGGCGTCTACCTCTTCTTCCTGGTTGCTGCCCCAGACGATGGTTGCCACGAGCACACCGCCGCCGCACCTCCAACCGGCTCTCCCACCAGCCCAGGGCGACTCTCCACAGTGAACTTCGGGACGATACCTGCGTTCGTTACAAGGAATTCCGCTGAGCGGCCCAACGGTCGCGATTAGTCCGATCAGCGGAATCACTTGTGTCACAACGCATTGACGGGGAGCGATCAACTACCGGCAGCTGACCAGGACCAGGCTGACGACTGTGCACTGTGTACTCGCGGCGTCATTGCCCGTGTTCGGGTCGATCGGGTCCGAACCAGTGCGGGCCGCGCGGAACTCGTAGTCCAGCCCGATGTTCAGCAGCCGCACCGGGACCGAGAACGCGAGCTTCGTGCTCGCACCGGGTTCGAGGCGCGGCACCGGGCAGGCCACCGTGTTGCCACTGGCGGTGCACGTGCCGTTCACCCCGGTGATGCCCGGCGGCAACGTCGTGGTCACCACGCCGCTGAGCAACGCGTTCGGGCCGTGGTTGGTCACGTCGACGGTGAAGTCGATGCGCGGCACCAGGATTCCGAGCCGGGGCGTACCGGTGACCTTGGCCACCTGCAGGTCCGCTTCCGTGTGGACGGTCAACTGTGGACCGTCCACGGGGAACGTCGCGTAGTTGCTGCCGGACAGCTGCGCCTGGAGCGTGCCGGTACCGCCGACCGCGTCCTGCTTCACCGCGAGGGTGAACGTGACGGTCGCGGACTGGTAGCCGCCGAGCGCCTCGGCCAGTGCCGCGCGGTAGCCCGTCGGGCCACTGGGTCCGGTCAGCGTCGTGCAGCTGGCCGCACCGGTGCAGCCCACCAGGGTCGTGTACTCCGCGATGGCCCGCGGGGCGCCGAACAACCTGGCAGAGGGCTGCAGGACCGTGAAACCGTTGATGTTGGTGAGCTTCACCGTCACCGTGAACTGCTCGCCCGGTCGCACCACGGCCGCGCTCGAGGTCAGTTCCACCTCGGGCGGGGCCGCCGTGGCCGGCACCGCCGCAGCGGCGCCGAGCAGTCCGGCGATCGTCGTGATCGCCAGCGTTCGCCGAAACATCGTTCTCCTCCGGCTCGTCGTTGTTCCAGACCGATCCACTCCCCTCCCCCCGGAGGCCTTGGGCACCTCAGTACGCGCCGTGGCCGCCGAAGACGGCCCTGAACGTCTTCCACAGGATCACCGCGTCCAGGGCGAGGGACCAGTCCTCGACGTAGCGCAGGTCCAACCGCACCGACTCCTCCCAGGAGAGGTCGCTGCGCCCGCTCACCTGCCACAGCCCGGTCAGCCCCGGCTTGACGAGCAGCCGGCGCCGCACGTCGGAGGAGTACCTCGCGCTCTCCTCCGGCAACGGCGGGCGGGGGCCGACCAGCGACATGGCGCCGGTGAGCACGTTGAGCAGCTGCGGCAGCTCGTCGATCGAGTAGCGCCGCAGGAACGAGCCAACCTTGGTGATGCGCGGGTCCTTCTTCATCTTGAACAGCAGTCCGTGGCCCTCGTTGGCCGCGGCGAGCCTGGTGCGCAACGCGTCGGCGTCGGTGACCATCGTGCGGAACTTGATGATCGTGAACGGGACGCCGTCCTTGCCGACGCGCTTCTGGCGGTAGAACACCGGACCGCGGCTGTCGATCATCACGAACGCCGCGACCGCGAACATCAGCGGTGCGAGCAGGAGCAGCAGGAGGAACGCGCCGACCTTGTCGACGACGCCCTTGACGAGGCGGCGGAACCCGGTCAGCGCCGGTTCGCTCACCCGGAGCAGCGGCATGCCGAGCACGGCGCTCATGTGCAGGCGAGGACCGGCGACCTCCATCAGGCCCGGCGAGACGACCATCTCGGTGCCGGAACCCTCCAGCGCCCAGGCGAGCTGCTGCAGCCTGCGCGGAGTCCAGTAGGCGTCGGGGGTGACGGCGACGATGCGGTAGCCGCCGCGGCGGACCTGGTCGGCGAGCTCGCGCAGCTGGCCCACGACGGGCACGCCGTCGACGTCGGGACCGACGCGGCCGCGGCCGTCGAGCGTGCAGACCGCGTCCACGCGCCAGCCCAGGTGGGCCATGCGGCGGGTGCGGTGGATGAGGTCCTCGACCGTTTCCAGGTTGCCCGCGGCCAGGACGGAGAGCATGAACCTGCCTTCACCGCGACCGCTGTGCAGCGGCCGGCGCAGGAGGTAGCGCAGGGGGAAGGCCACCAGGGCGATGGCGGGCACCACGACGAACACCCACAGGCGGGCGCCGGGGATGTCGACGGCGAGCGCACCCAGACCGAGTGCGACCACCGCCCCGAACAAGCCCCGGCCGAGCCGCCGGAACTCCTCGGCCCCCTGACCGAGCACGGCCGGCGTCCAGACCCGGTTGAGGGTGAGCGAGCCGACCACGACGACTACTGTGAGTATGTCCAGCAGGGCAAGGGAAAGCGGGCCGAAGGCGGCGTGCCGCGAGTGCATGACGGCGCCCACCGCCACGACGACCAGCACCGTCGTCAGCACGTCGGCCGTGATGACGGCGTAGCGGTAGCGCGTCTCCCACCGTGCGATCGGCGGGTGCGTCTGTCTGTGTTCGTGGCTGCGTTCAGGACTGAGCGTCGAGCCCCGCCCGTGCACAGCGTCACGGGCAGAGCGGACCTGCTCACTCATCGTTGTGATCTCCCCGGCTCAGCGGTGATTCCGGACGTGCAGGTGCGCAGGTCACCCCGAGGACCTTTGGTGCTCCGCGCAGACCGCACAGCCCCTCCCACAGGGCGGTGCCGGAAATCCCGGAGCTTGCAAACCGTGATTCGCCCGCTCCGGCGTCCGCGTTACAGGCTGTGGAAAAAAGTTTCCTCCGCGCCCGAATGGCGGACGTGACGTGCGTCTCACCATCTGGAAACCGAGCAGCCACAAGACGATTGGCCAAGTCCACAACGGACACAAATGTCACGCGCGGTATGAGCCGATGGTCGGAAAAAGGTCTTCAGACTCTGGTGCTTCGACCTGTTTTGAGCGTTGTATTACCGCCGAACGGAGCAATCACCTACGGCCGAACGGAAATGCGCACCTCTTCCCGGCCGACCACCACCACGTCACCCGCGCGCAGCTGCGCACCCCTGCGCAGCTCCACGGCACCGTTGACGTGGACCTCTCCGTCCTCGATGAGCTCCTTCGCGTGCGCGCCGTCGTCCGCGAGCTGGGCCAGCTTGAGGAACTGCCCTAGCCTGATCGGCTCTTCCGAGATCTCCACCGTCCGCATGAGCCGCATCATCCCAGTAGGGCCGTCCCCACTGCTCGCTCGGGGGCGCGCACCAGGGCGAACGGGTGACGTCGTTGACAGGCTCACGGTCATGAAAACTTCGTGGGGGTACACCGCCTGGTTGGCGGTGTCGGGACTGGTCGCGGTGGGCATCACGGCGTTCGCCGCGAGTGCCTACGTCACCCTGGACGTGGCGCAGGCGCGGCCGGAACTGCACGGGCCGGTGCATTACGGCCTGCTTGTCGCGCACATCTTCACCGGAACGGTCGCGGTCCTCGCGGGCGTCTCGCAGTTCTGGCCGCGGCTGCGGGCCAGGCACCCGCGGGTGCACCGGGTGCTGGGCCGCGTGTACTTCGGCGCGGTCCTGCCGTCGTCGGTGCTGGGCGTCGTGTGCGCGCAGCTGTCGTTCTACGGGCTGGCGTCCTCGGGGCCGCTGGCGCTGCTGTCCGTCCTGTGGTTCGCGAGCGCCGTCCTGGGCCTGCGGACGGCACGGCGGCGCCAGTTCGGCGCTCACCGCATCTGGATGATCCGCGGGTTCGCGCTGACGGGCGCCGCCGTGACCGGCAGGCTGTGGGGACTGCTGCTCGGCGGCCTGCTGCCCGAGGCGGACGGGCTGCTGGTCTTCGCCACCGCGAACTGGCTGTCGTTCGTGGTGAACCTGCTGGTCGCCGAGTGGTGGATCCAGTCGCGGGGCTACACCCGCGCCTTGCCCTCCACGGCCGACAGGCCGAGCATCTCGAGCAGGTCGGCGCAGTCCAGGGCGTCGGTCGCGTGACACGCCACGGTGCGCGCGGCCTTGCTGTTCTGGATCGTGCTGTGCTCCTTCTCCGCAGCCTTGGCCTCGGCGAAGGTGCCGGTGTCAGGCTCAGCCAAAGGGGTACGCGCCCAAGTCATGTCGTGCCTGCTTCCGCATCGGGGGATGTGGTCATCATGACAACGGGATCACCGAAACACCAGAACTAGTGCTTTCCGTAATCGATCGTCCACGGAGCGTGCAAAACGCGAAAACGCTTTCCGCGGCTGTTTTTGATCAATTACCGGGAATCAGCGCCCGTACCTGAGCACGGACTCCACTTCGGTCACGAATGCGACGAGGCGCTCGTCGTCCACGTCGTCGGGCGTGGGACCGTCCACGGCGAGCCGTTGCAGCGCAACGGATGCCGCGGCGTTCTCCCGCGCCAGCCGGCGGAAGCCGAACGTCGCCTCGTACGCGGTGACCGCGGTGGCAAGTGCCGCAAGGGTTGTGGCCGCGAAGCCCCACACCGCGCGGCGCGGTCCGTCCGCCATCCCGGCTGCGGCCGCTGCGGCGGCCGCGATGAACAGCGCGGCGGCGATCGCCACCGTCCACGTGCGAGCGCTGGAGTACCGCCTGCGGCCGCGTTCGAAGTGGTCGAGGCGGTCGGAGAACCGGTGCCGCAGGTACGCCTCGACGAACTGGGCCTGGCGCTGCTCGTCGCTCATGTCCGCACCACCTCGTGCTTGCGGTCGCTGACCGCGGCCTCCAGGTCCGCCACCCGGTCCTGCCGCTCCTCCTGCGTGCCGGGAGCGGGAGCGGCGAGGTGGGCGAAGTACAGCGCCCGCAACCGTTCCGCGCGGGCACGGGCGGTCAGGTACCTGTCGAGCGACTCCCGCTTGCGCGCCACGATCGTGATCGCCGCGGCGAACGCGCCACCGGCCACCACGAGCACACCGGGCCACGGCGTCTCGTTCAGCCACGTCTGCAGCGCGCCGAACACCGTGGTCGTGAGCCCGCCGGCGATCGCGAGGACCGCGAGCAGCCGGTAGCGGTTCTGCTCCGCCTCCGCCTCCGCGTCGAGCTCGTGGAACACCGGCGCCACGACCTGGTTCGCGTCGTGGATGGCGTCGGCGAGCAGCGGGTAGGCGACCACGAAACCGGGGTCGACGAGCGGGCGCGGTTCCGGTGCCCGGTAGCGGACCCGCGGCCAGATCCGCGGCGGCATGACGGGCTTCTCCTCGCCCAGCAACCGTTCCAGTGCGGTGACGACCTTGCCGGGTCCCTCGTCGGCGTGGACGACGGAGACCTTGCCGCTGCGCACCAGCACGGCGAGGTCGCCGGTCAGGTCACCGGTCGCGATCCGGTCGGCCAGCCCGCCGGTGCCCGCGACGACGAGCAGCGGGTGGTCGCCGCTGAGGTGCTCGACGACCTCCTGCTCGCTCTCGCCGCCGACGACGAGCGCGACGGTGGCCTTCTTGCCGCGGATCGCGTCCACCACGCGGAACAGCACCGGTGTGGCGTCCGTCCACTCCGAACCGGGGACGACGACGGCGACGCCGTGGTTGGGTTCCAGCGCGACCTGGTCACCGGTGGGGGTCTCGGTGCGGTCGTGCACCTTGCTGGAGGGTGCGACGCCGACCACGACGGGCCAGCGCCCCTCACAGGCCTGCAGGGCCAGGCCCAGCAGGTGGACCACACCCCTGTCGGTGCCTTCGGTGACGAACACGGCGCCGTTGCGCGCCGCGATCACCACCACGGATCTGAGCACCGGCAACAGCTTCGCGGCGAGATCCGTCTCGATGTCCGCTGTGGAGCCGAACACGGGGATCACCGCGCGGCCTCGGGGCAGACCGAGGGAACGGGGCCTTATGTCGGCGTCCGGCTGGGACAGCCGGGTGACCGTCGGGCCGCCTGCATTGGGCATGCCGCGCACCATAACGTCGTGATCGACCGCGGACCAGGGCCGTTCAGACGTCCTCGTCGAGCGGGACCTCGCGCTCGGCGTCGAGCGGCGCCGGCTCGACCGGCTCCTGGGGCACCACGTCCTGCTGCTGTTCGGCGCTGTCGGCTTCAGGCACTTCGGGGTTCATGCGGTGCGGGTTCCCCCGTCCAGGCCGGACCACACGTGCCGGCGCACCCGGTCGAGGTCGCTCAGGTCGTCGAGCACGGTCGTGGCACCGGCCGCGGCGAGCTGCGCGGCGGTGCTGCGCCCGGTGGCGACCGCGACGAGCCGCACCCCCGAGTCCAGCGCGGCGCGCACGTCGTGCGGCGTGTCGCCGATCAGCACGACCTCGTCGTCGGCGAACCGGCGGACGTGCCGGGCCCGGTCGCGGGCGAACGCCACCAGCTCGGCCCGGTCGGCGTGATCGTCGCCATAGGCGCTGACGTCCCAGTCGACCAGGTGCGCGAGCCCGAACTCCTCCAGCTTCACCCGCGCGACGCTGCCCAGGTTGGCCGTCAGCACGCCCTGGTGCACCCGCGGGTCGGCGGCGAACGCCTCCAGCGCCTCCCGCGCGCCCGGCAGCACCTCGCCGTGCCCGGTCAGCTCGCCGCGACGGGCCTCGAAGCAGCCGGCCAGCGCCGCCGCGAGCCGCGCGGAGGACTCCGGCGTGTGCTCGATGCCGTGCTGCCGCAGGCACTCGGCGATGATGTCCAGCTCGGTGCGTCCGCCCAGGTCGACGGGGCCGGCGAGGTCCCGCCCGAACGCGGTGCGGAACGCCTCCCGGTACATCAGCCCGCCGAAGCCCCTGGCCGAGATCAGCGTGTTGTCGATGTCCCACAGGACCAGCACGTCGGGACCCGTCACCGGACCGCCACCTCTCCACCCGTAAAATGCCTGCTCATGACCTCGATCGACCCCGCAGAGCTGGAAGTCTGCCTGCGCGTGCTGGCACAGGTCGAGGACCTGCCCGCGGAACACGACGACGCGGTGCGCGTCCGCCTGGCCACCGCCAAGATCTTCAAGGCCGCGAAGAAGCACCGGAAGTCCGAGCGCAGGGCCGCCATCACCGCGAACGACCGCGCGGTGACCTCGCTCACCGCGACCGGCTCACCGGACCGCATCGACGACGAGACCCAGGGCCTGCCGCTGGTCTCGACCGCCGCCGGTGCCACCGCGGGCACCCTGCTGCGCGCCCGGTCCTGCTACACCTGCCGCAAGCGGTTCGTCGAGGTCGACGCCTTCTACCACCAGCTCTGCCCCGACTGCGCCCGGTTCAACCACGGCAAGCGCGACGCGCGGACGGACCTCACCGGCCGCCGCGCGCTGCTCACCGGCGGCCGCGCGAAGATCGGCATGTACATCGCGCTGCGGCTGCTGCGTGACGGTGCCCACACCACGATCACGACCCGGTTCCCCAAGGACGCCGCGCGCCGGTTCGCGCAGATGCCCGACGCCGGCGAGTGGATCGACCGGCTGCGCATCGTCGGCATCGACCTGCGCGACCCCGCCCAGGTGCTCGGGCTCGCCGACTCGGTGGCCGACCAGGGGCCGCTCGACATCCTGATCAACAACGCGGCGCAGACCGTGCGCCGCTCCCCCGGCGCCTACGCGCCGCTGGCCGCCGCCGAGCACGAGGCGCTGACCGGCGACGCCCGCCGCCCCGAGCTGATCACGTTCGGCGGTCACGGCCAGCTGGCCCTGCCCGGCACCGCAGTCCCCGAGGCGCACTCGGTCACGACGCTCGCGTTGATGGCGGGCGGCAAGGAGATCGACGCGGGCGGTCTCGTGCCGGACACGGCGGCGACGAACTCGTGGATCCAGAACGTCGACGAGGTCGACCCGGTGGAGCTGCTGGAGGTGCAGCTGTGCAACTCCACGGCGCCGTTCCTGCTGATCTCCCGGCTGCGCGCGTCGATGGCGAAGTCGTCGTACCGGCGCAAGTACGTGGTGAACGTGTCGGCCATGGAGGGCCAGTTCTCCCGCGTGTACAAGGGTTCCGGCCACCCGCACACGAACATGGCCAAGGCAGCGCTGAACATGTTGACGCGCACCAGCGCCGAGGAGATGCTGCAGGCCGACGGCATCCTGATGACCGCCGTCGACACCGGGTGGATCACCGACGAGCGCCCGCACCCGATGAAGATGCGCCTGGCCGACGAGGGCTTCCACGCCCCGCTGGACCTGGTCGACGGCGCGGCCAGGGTGTACGACCCGATCGTGCGCGGCGAGGCCGGTGAGGACCTGTACGGGTGCTTCCTGAAGGACTACGCGCCCTCGGCGTGGTGACGCACGTGTCCGAGGTACCCGTCGGACGCACCCGAACGAGCTGTTTCGTCAGGTCATAGCGGTATTTGAACACCTGTTCGAGTACTCATTTGTCATGAGGACTGTGTGGCGGGGAGCACTTCGGTTCGGCATGACGACGATGGCGGTGCGGCTGGTGTCCGCGGCGTCCGAGCACCGCGGCAGGGTGCACCTCGTGCACCGCGAGGACAGCGGCCGCGTGCGGCACCAGCAGGTGTGCGGCGAGTGCTCGCTGCACCTGACACCCGACGACATCGGCCGCGGCTACGAGCTCGACGACGGCCGCATCGTGCAGGTGGACCCGCGGGAGCTGCCGGCACCCGAGGAGGGGGTCATCGACGTCCAGCAGTTCGCGCCGGTCGCGGACGTCGACCCGATCTCGTTGCACCGCAGCTACTACGTCGAGCCCGACGACCTGTCGGTGCGCTCGTACGTGCTGCTGCGCGAGACGCTGGAACGCACGAAGACCGCCGCGATCGTGAAGTTCGGGCTGCGCGGCAAGGACACGCTGGCGGCGATCCGGCAGCAGGCGGGTGTGCTCGTGCTGCACACGCTGCTGTGGCCGGACGAGGTGCGCGAGCCGCACTTCGCGTTCCTGCACCGCGACACCGAGGTGCGCACCGGTGAGCTGGCCGCGGCGGCCGCTCTGGTGCGGGCGCAGACCCGGCCGTTCCGGCCGCACGACTACCCGAACTCCCACCACGTGGCGCTGCTCAGGCTGGTCGAGGCAGCCGTCTAGTCAGCGGGCGGACGGGCCGCGTACCGGGGATGGACGCGGGCCGTCCGCCCGTGTCCGCCGGGTGGCGTTGCCGGGGTCCGCCGGTGCCGGCGGCTAGCATCGGCGGTCATGCTCGCCAGTCCGTCGGACCTCGTCGACCTGCTCGAGTGCGAGCACCGCAGCTTCCTGGGGCGTTCGGAGCGGCGGGGTGACCCGGAGGAGCTGCACCGCGCGGCCTCCCGCACGGCCGCCGACGTGCGCGCGGGTGCGGAGATCGTCGAGAACGCCGTCTTCTTCGACGGCGCCTTCCACTGCGCGGTGCCGAGCCTGGTGCGGGTCGGCACCGGCTACGAGCCGTGCTTCGACGGCTCTGAGGCAACTCCCCTGGCCGTGCTGAACCTGACGGCGGCCGCTCTGGCGTTGGGTGCCGAACGCGCGCACCTGCTGGTCAACGGCCGGCGGACGACGTTCCGGGTGGCCGACTTCGCACCGTTGCTGGGCCGTCTGCGGACCAGGCTGGCGAAGCCGGGACCGGCGCCGGCGCGCTCGTGGGGTGACGTGCGGGCGGCCTGCACCGGGTGCCGGTTCGCCCGTCATTGCGCCTCCGGGCGGGAGGAGGCCCGTGACCTGTCGCTCGTGGCCGGACTGCGCGCCGACCAACGGCGGAAGCTGGTTTCGGTTGGCATTGAAACAATCGATGCGCTAGCGGCGACCGAGGAGCGGCCACCCGCCCTGTCCCCCGCGAGCTTCGCCGCGCTGGCCGCGCAGGCCCGGTTGCAGGTGCGGCAGGAGCGCACCGGCGTGACCACCTACGAGGTCGTGGCCCCCGAGGCGTTGCAGACCCTGCCGGAACCGGCGGAGGACGACGTGTTCCTGGAGGTCGAGGGCGACACGTTCCGCACGCCGGGCTGGGAGGGCACGTTCGCGGAGTTCGTCGACCGCACGCCGACCGGCCGGGTCTACCACTTCACGCCGCACGACCTCGCCGGGCGTGCGGCGCGCACCGCGACCAGGGAGTCCGAGGTGGACGAGCTGGTGCGGCGCTGCGTCGACCTGGGTGCGTTGACCCGCCGGGTGCTGCGGGTGTCCACAAGGGAGTACACGCTGCCCGCGCTGCGCCCGTTGCTCGCGGACGACAACCCGACGCGCGGGGTGCGGGACCTGCTGGAGAAGGTGAAGCGGGAGCACGGCGTGCAGACCGCCGTGCGCGACGAGGAGCTGGACGAGGCGGCACGGGAGAAGGCCGCCGAGCGGGCCCGCAGGATGGCGGCGCTGACCGAGCCGCTGCTCGCGGAGGGCCACGCGTTGTTCGCGGCGACCGTCGGCTACCACCGGCGGGAGGCGAGCCCGGCCTGGGGCGACTTCTTCCGGCAGGCCGCGGCGCCGATCTCGGACCTGGAGACGGACTCGAACTGCGCGGTGCCGATCACGCTGCGGGCCGAGGACTGGGTGCCGCCGAGCGGGCGGGTGCGGACGTCGAAGCGGCAGGTGCGCGCGCGGATCGACCCGGAGCGGCCGCACCCGTTCGGCGCGGGCGAGCAGGTCAGGCTGCTCTACCCCGGCAACGTCACGCGCCCGGCCGTGGTGTCCGACGACAACCCGCACGAGCTGGTGCTGACCGAGAGCGCGGCGGCCGAGCACACCGAGCTGCCGCTGGCGGTGCTGCCCGGCAGCCCGGTGCCGGCGAAGCCGAAGGACGAGGCGGTCGCCGAGCTCGCGCAGCAGGCCGTGGAGCTGTTGCCGTTGCTGCCGCGCAGCCCCGGCATCGACCTGATGCTGCGCACGCCGCCCGCGCAGCCGCTGCCGCGCGACGAGGACACGGTGCGGGCGGTGATCAGGGCGGTCGACCAGCTCGACGGCGGCACGCTCGCGGTGCAGGGCCCGCCCGGCGCGGGCAAGACGTACCTCGCGACGAAGCTCGTGGCGCACCTGGTCGACCAGGGCAAGACGGTCGCGGTGACCTCGACGTCGCACAAGGCCGTGGAGAACGTGCTGCGGTCGTGTTCCGGTGACGTGCCGATGGCCAAGCGGCCCAAGGGGAAGCCGGAGGAGGACGTGCCGTGGGACCAGCCGAAGGACAACGGTGCGCTGGCCCGCTGGCGCGAGGAGCACCCGGCCGGGCACCTGGTCGGCGGCACGGCGTGGACGTTCTCCAACGCGGTGATCAAGGCGCAGCCGTTCGACGTGATGATCATCGACGAGGCCGGCCAGTTCGCGCTGGCGGACGCGGTGGCGGTGGGGACGGCGGCCCGCAACCTCGTGCTGCTCGGCGACCCGCAGCAGCTGCCGCAGGTCGTCCAGGGAGTGCACCCGCCGGGGTCGGACGCGTCCGCGCTGGGCCACCTGCTCGGCTCGGCGGACGTCATCCCCGGCCACCTCGGGTACTTCCTCGCGGAGACCAGGAGGATGCACCCCGCGGTGTGCCGCCCGGTGTCCGAGCTGTCGTACTCCGGGCTGCTCCACTCGCACCCGGTGGCGGCGCAGCGGTGGATCGAGGGCGTCGAACCCGGCATCTACCTGCGCGAGGTCGACCACCGGCACAACATCACGTCCTCGGCGGAGGAGGCCGACGCCGTGGTGGACACCGTGCGGTCGCTCGTCGGTCGCACGTGGACGGACAACGGCGAGACGCGCGAACTGACCGACGCGGACGTCCTCGTCGTGGCGCCGTACAACCTCCAGGTGCGGGTGATCCGCCGGCGGCTGGCCGACGCGGGGTTCGACGGGACGCGGGTCGGCACCGTCGACCGGTTCCAGGGCCAGGAGGCACCGGCCGTGGTGATGTCGATGACGTCGTCGTCCACCGTGGACCTGCCGCGCGGCCTGGACTTCCTGCTGTCGCGCAACCGGTTGAACGTGGCGCTGTCCCGCGCGCAGGCGGTGGCCGTGGTGGTCTGCTCACCGCGCCTGCTGGACGCCGACGTGCGCGGGGTGGAGCAGATGCGGCTGGTGGCGGGGTTCATCGCCCTAGCGGAAAACATGAAGGTTTGTTCGTGGTGACACCTCACCGTTGTCAGACGGTGACCTTTCGACTGCCGTCGGTTGCTAGCGTGGCGCGGTTCACCCGGTCGGGTGATTTGTGTTTTGAATGGTTTCCCCGCCACGCATCAACCCTGAGCAGGAGTTTCCGTTGGCAAGACGAGTTCTCGGCGCGTTCGCGGTGACCGCCACCGCGGCTCTGGCGTCAGTGGCGCTGGCCGCGCCTGCCTCCGCACACACCGACGTCGTGGACGCCGGGTGCAACGAGAAGGCCGGCAAGTCCTTCCTGAGCGTCGAGCTCACGAAGTACAACGGCCAGGCCGACAACTTCTTGACGATCACCGTCGACGGCAAGGAGCAGCCCGCTCAGCCGTTCCGCGAGTCGTTCAAGCAGACCTGGACGTTCCCCGCCGACGTCAAGCACGACTTCAAGATCAAGGTCGCCGCGCACGACGATCCCAACAACAAGCACGGCTACTCGAAGACCTACGACCGGTCAAGCACGGCGTGCGTCAAGTACGTCCCGCCGACGACCACCACGACCACGACGCCGCCGGTGACGACCACCACCACGGAGGCGCCCTCGTCCTCCGCCGAGGTGCCGCCGTCGACGACCTCCGCCGCCCCGGCCCCCGGTGGCAGCACCCCCGAGCCGCCGCTCGCCGCGACCGGCGCGTCCCCGACCTGGCTGCTGCTGTCCGGCCTGGGCCTCGTGGGCGCCGGTGCCGCCGCGCTCCTGGTCGTCCGCCGCCGCCGCGCGTGACCCGCTGAAGGGGCGGCCCGCACGTGGCGGGCCGCCCCTTCACGTTCCCAGGCGTCTGCAAGTACCAGTACTTGCAGACGCCTGTGCAGCAAGGGGGGCGGGCGGTCAGAGGGCGAGGGTCTTTTCGGGGCCGTGGCCCGCGCGGATGAAGTACTCCGTGCCGAACGCGTGCGCGAAAGTCTCGTCGTCCAGCGACAGGAAGAACGACTGCTCGGGGATCTGCGAGGCGTGCGCGCGCATGGCGGCCCGCTTCACCCCGAGGTACTCCGCGACGTCCACCTCGGTCGTGATCTCCGACTCAGGCACGGCTCCCTCCATGAGCGGCGGCTCCTCGGCCCCCGACCGCTTCATCGCCTCCCGGAACCGCGTCTCGCTCACCATCGCCTGGTACACGGCGGGCGTGCCGGCGATCTCCGCGGCCCGCATGCCCACCCGGTGCACCTGGATGTGGTCGGGGTGCCCGTACCCGCCGAAGCTGTCGTAGGTGGTGAACGCCTTCGCGTCCTCCTCCCGCAGGATCGCGGCCAGCTTGTGCGCCGCCTCCTCGACGTCCGCGGTCCAGAACGAACCGGGCCGGTCGTTGAGCTCGTCCCCCATCATCCCGGAGTCGCGGTAGCCCAGGAACTCGACGCGGTGCACCCCCAGCAGCTCGGCGGCGGCGTGCGTCTCCCGCACCCGGCGCTCCCACAGCTCCTCGCCCTCGTCGAGGAAGTCGGGAACCTCGCCGCTCTCACCGCGGGTGGCGACGACGAGCACGACCCGGTGGCCCTCGTCGGACGCCTTCCGCATCACACCTCCCGTGACGATGCACTCGTCGTCGGGGTGGGCGTGGAACGTCACCAGTGTTGCCATGGGTAGGACGTTACCCGCGGCGGGCGGCGGTGCTCCCGGCACGTGAAAGGGCGGCGCCTCCCGGAATCCGGTGGGAGGCGCCGCCCTCGGCGAACACGTGGAGCTATCGCAGGGTCAGGTTCCAGGAGTTGATGTACCCGGTGTCACCGGAGTACACGTCCTGGACCCGCAGCTTCCACGTGCCCGCCGCGACCTCGGACGAGGCGTTGACCGTGTAGGTCGCCACCACGTTGTCGGCGCTGTCCGAAGTGGACGAGTTCTTGAGTCGGTAGGCGGTGCCGTCCGGGGCGACCAGGTCGACGACCAGGTCTCCGCGGTAGGTGTGGACGATGTCCACGCCGACCTTGGTGGTGGTGGAGGCGTTGCCCGTCAGCGAGGACGTGATCGAGGACGTGATGGCGGTGCCGCGGTCCGGGATGGCCACGTCGGTGGTGTTCTCCAGGCCGCCCGACGGGGGCTGAGTGGAGTCGATGGCATTGACCGTCTTGGTGGCGTCGGCGAGGCCGGCGCCGCAGCCGCCCGAGCAGGTGCCGGGCAACGGGCGGACGTTGGCCTTGATCAGGTCCTTGACCTGGGCCGGGGTCAGCGACGGCTTCTTCGCGACCAGCAGCGCGGCGAGGCCCGCGATGTGCGGGGCGGCCATCGAGGTGCCCTGGTACGGCTTGTAGTTCTCCGCGCCGGGAACGGTGGTGCCCGCGTTCAGGGTGGACCAGATGCCGTTCTCCGGCGTGGTGATGGTGCCGGGGGTGTCGGTGCCGCGGCGGGTCTCGCCGCCGGGGGCCGCCACGTCGATGCGGGTGCCGTAGTTCGAGTAGAACGCCTTGTTGCCCTCGCGCGAGGTGGCGGCGACGGTGATGACGCCGGTGCAGTTCGCGGGGGTGAAGTTCGCGACGTTCATGTTCGAGTTGCCGGCCGCGACGACGACGGTGGTGCCGCGGTTGATCGCGCCGTTGATGGCGTTCTGGTAGGTCGTCGAGCAGGACGACTGACCGCCCAGCGACATGTTGATGACCTTGGCGGGCGTCTGGTTCGCCGGGACGCCGGTCACGGTGCCGCCGGACGCCCAGGTGATGGCGTCGGCGATGTCGGAGGTGGCGCCACCGCACTTGGCGAGCACGCGCAACGGCTGGATCTTCGCGTCGTAGGCGATGCCCGCGACGCCCTTGCCGTTGTTGGTGGACGCGGCGATGGTGCCGGCGACGTGCGTGCCGTGCCAGGACGAACCTTGGTCCGCGGCGGGCACCGGGTTGCCGTTGGCGTCGGTGCCGCACTCGCCGCGGGCGACCCAGTCGCCCTCGTCGGCCGGGTTGGAGTCGCGGCCGTTGTTGTCACGGGCGCGCGCCGAGTCCGACACGAAGTCGTAGCCCGCGACGACCCGTGCCGACAGGTCGCTGTGCGCGACGTAGCCGGTGTCGATCACGGCGACGGTGACGCCCGCGCCGGTGCTGCTGGCCCACGCACCGGGCACGTTCATGCCCGCGGTGGCCTCGAAGAGGTCCCACTGCCGGGAGTACTCGGTGTCGTTCGGGTCGGCGAACGGCTGCATCAGCAGGTCCGGCTCGACGTACGCGACGTCGGGGTCGTTCCTGAACGCCTGGATGGTGTTCTCGGCGTTGGCGGTCTTCTCACCCAGGTTGACGACGACGGCACCGCTCGACATGCGGCGGTGCACGGACTTGCCCTTCTTCCGCACGTCGTCCGAGGCGGCGGTGTCGGACGTGGCCTCGGCGGTGCCCGGCTTGTAGCCGACGATCAGCCGCTCGAAGGGGCGGTTCACCCGGGTCGAGTCCGGCTGGGACTGGATGGGGGCAGCGGTCGCCGACGGGGCGACAACGCTGAGCACGGCGGCGGACACTGCCGCGGCGCACACGCTCGTGCGTCGCAATCCGTTCACGTGAGGTCCTTCCACGCAGGGCCTTCGCGTGCCGTTGAGGGCGTCAGGGTTCTGAACCGGCTGCGGAGGTGGGGAGGACCGTAAGTCGGGTCGCAGCGGGGAGAACAGGTCTGGCGGAGTCCGAATGACGACACTGGCGTGTTCACGACAGGGCCGCTACCCCGAATGGCGCACAATGTGGCCGTGTTCGGACACTTGGGCGTCGCACCGGAGCTCTCCGCGGTCTACGAGCTGCTGGTCACGGGTGGCAGCCGCACCACGGAGGAGACCGGCGCCTCCCCCGCCGCGCTGGAGCGGATGCGCGAGCTCGGCCTGGTCAGGCACCTGCCCGGCGACGTGTGGCAGGCCGTCGCGCCCGACCTCGCCGTCGAGGCGCTGATCGCCGCGCGCGAGGAGGCCAACCGCAGGGCGCGCGCCGACGTCGGCCCGTTGATGGAGCTGTACCTGCGCAACCGCGACGAGGAGCAGGCCGACAGCGCGTTCGTCGAGGTGGTGTCCGGGGTGGACGCCGTCCGCGAGCTGTGGCACGCCCTGCTGCGCGGCGCCCGCGAGGAGGTGTGCGTGCTCGACCAGCCGCCGTACGTGACGCCGCTGGGCCAGCACGTGGCGCTGGAGGACGAGACCCGCGAACGCGACGTGCAGTGGCGCGTCGTCTACGACCGCTCCGCCGTCGACATCCCCGGCCGCGTCGTGGAGATCATCGACCTGGTCGCGGCCGGCGAACGCGCCCGCGTCACCCCGACGCTGCCGTTCAAGCTCGCGGTGATCGACACGCACGCGGCGGTGCTGCCCGTCGTGAACGGCGACGTGGTCGACGAGGTGCTGCTGATCCGGCCGTCGGCGTTGCTGGACGTGCTGCGCTCGACGTTCGAGCTCTACTGGGACAAGGGCATCCCGTTCAGCCCCGGCGGGATCTACGCCGCGGCGGCCGACGTGGACCCGAACCTGCTGGGCCTGCTGGCCGCCGGGCTCACCGACTCCTCGATCGCGCGGCAGCTAGGGCTGGCGCCGCGGACCGTGCAGCGGCGGGTGCGGCAGCTGATGGACCGGTGCGGGGCGCAGACGCGGTTCCAGGCGGGGGTGCAGGCGATGCGGCGCGGCTGGTTGTGACGACAGCACGGCCCCGGTGCGGTGACCGCGCGGCCGAAACGGGCGCTTCCGGTCATGGCGTCACCGGAAGCGCCCGTTCGATCAGCTGGCGACCTTGCGCGCGGCCACCAGCCGTCCATCCGCGAACCCCTCGACGCGCACCTCGCTGCCGGACGTGGTGAGCGGCACGGTGTGCGCGCCGTCGGTCACGTCGATCGAGGTGGCGGGGCGGCCGTCGACGTAGACGTCCACCCGGTCGAGGTTCGCGGTGTCCAGTGAGGCGGTCGTGCCCGCGACCGCCACCCCGAGCCGGCGCACGGGCTGCTCGGCCAGCAGCTCGGCCGCGCGGTTCAGCAGGTCCACGTTGCCCTGCAACAGGTCCGCGCGCGTGAGCTGGTGCCGGTGCGTCGGGCGCACGCCCAGGTCCTCCACCGGGGTGCCGGCGAGCTTGCCGACGCGCAGGGTGCGGCGGATGGAGACGCGCATGTTCGCCTTGCCGGGCAACGGCTTGTACGGCGTGTCCGGGTCTCCGGGCGCCGGGATGCTCAGCAGGGTGGACAGCAGGCCGTGCGTCCACACGTTCGCGCCGCCCGCGCCGGTGTTGTCGTCGACGCCGAGGATCGGGCCCAGCGCGTGGTCGGCCCAGCCCGCGGCGAAGATGTCGGTCGCGGAGTAGCAGCGGGCGTCGGTGACCAGCACGACCGGGCCGTGGTAGGTCTGGCCCACGGAGTTCGCGCCGTCGACCGGTGTGATCGTGTGGGCGCAGGAGAACGCCTGACCGGTCTCGGTCGAGGAGTCGAGCGAGGGGAACCACGGGCCGAGGTTGATCTGCCCGGTCGGGTCTTCCGCGTGGCGGCGGCAGATGCGCAGGTTCAGCGGCGTGCTGAGGAACTGCACGGGTTCGGGCTCGACGCGGCGCGGGGTCATCGTCTGCAGCAGGAACTCCGCGGCGAAGATGTGGCCGCCGCCGTTGTCGCGCACGTCGACGATCAGGCCGTTCTGCGGCAGCAGGGCCGCGAGCCGCACGAACTCCCGCAGGAACGCCTCCGGGTCGTCCACGCTGAACGTGAAGATCCGCAGGTGCCCGAACGTACCGGACGGCGTGGTGACCGGGCGGGCGCGGAACACGCCGGGCAGGGTCGTCGGCACGTCCTGCTCGCTCATCGCGACGGCACCGCCCGCGGCCTCGGCGGCCACGACCTTGGGCGCGTGCAACAACTTCTTGGCGCGCGCCTTCTCGTCGGAGTCGAGGTCGACGCCCTGCGCGGCGGCGGCCGGCGAGAGCGCGTCGACGTCGGTCATCGGCGGCAGGTTGTCGGTCACCTGCCAGTCCACCCGGACGTCCTCGCTCGTGCCGCCGGCGGTGCGGTGGGTCACGACGACCCAGTCCTCGTCCGGCGGGAGCTGGATCACCAGGGGGCGCAGCGTGAGCGACTCCAGGCCGCGGGCGAGGTTCGCGGCGGTGTTGCTGCCCGCGAAGATCGCGCCGTTCACCGCGACGGCGCGCGCGATCGCGGTGCCGTTCCAGTGCGTCACCTCGTCGCCGACGGCCAGGCCGGTGAACCCGGCGACCGTGCGGGCCACGAGGTACCGCTCGGTGCCGTCCGGGTCGAAGCAGCGCTCCAGCTGGAACGGCAAGAACGCGATCTTGCCGGCGAACGGGGCCGGCAGCAGGTAGTTGGTGTGCAGGTCGCGCACCGAGTGGAAGGTGCTCGACAGCTCGCGGTGGAACTGCCACTCGGGCTCGGCCGTGGCGTCGGTCTGCCGTTCGAGTCTGGCTCTGAGCACCCTGAGCCGTTGCACCGGGTTCACCGCGTGCATGGCGACCTTCAACGGCAGGTGCGCGTAGTTCTGCTCCAGCAGGATCAGCGCCTGGTCCACGACGAGCTTGCGCTGGGCGAGCGTGAGGGTGCCCGCGGTGGCGAGGAACTCGGCCAGGCCGATCGAGTTTGCGACGTTCGGGTGAGCGGTTGCGGTCATGGTGGGGCCTCCTTGCCAAGTAGAGGCTTCCCGAGGTGCCGGGATACACCTTTTTCACCCGGATGGCCGCTAATCGGAGCAGCTTCAGGGACGACAACTGGAGTAGAGGGAGGCTGCCATGCGTCCACGTGCCTTGGAACTGCGCATCCACGGGGTCAACAACACGCCCCCGGCCGCCGTGCTGGCGCTGCCCGAGCACGCCGTCGAGCAGTTCCGCGGCGACCGCTTCGGCAGCTTCTGGCGCCCGGTCCCCGCGAAGCTCGCCGACCTGCCGGCGAACGACCCCGGACGGCCCCGCGCCGACGTCGAGCGCGAGGCCTACTCGTGGGGCGGCATGGCGCGCAGCACACCGGGTGCGCCGGGCAGCGGGGTGGCGTCGGTGGTGGCGAACGTGGCCGGGCGCGTCGGGTGGGCGTTGCTGCTGCCGTTCGGGCTCGCGAACGTCGCGTACTGGAGCCGGGAGATCCCCAGGACGTGGACGGAGGACGACGAGCTGACGGACGTCGAGAAGGCAGCCGGGGGCACCGCGGCGGAAGCCGCGAAGGGCACGTGGTGGAACGCCGGCCGCGGCGCCGCCAGCACCCGGCTGTTCGGGCTCGGCCTGACGGTGCTGCTGGTGCTGTCGGTGGGCGTGGCGGTCGTCGACCTGTACGCGGTCCAGTGCTCGTTCGCCGACACGACCTGCCGCCGGCTGCCGGAGTGGCTCGACCTGCTCGGCGACCCCGCGCAGCACGTCCGGGTGCTCGCCGCCTCCGCGGTGCCGGTGGCGCTGCTGTTCGGGTTGCTGCTGCTGACCTCGTTGTCCCGCAGCAGGTACGAGTCGACGGCCACCGGTGACCGGCAGCCGTTCCGCGCCGGCGTGCTGCTCAGCAGGAGGTCGATGTGGCGGGGCAGCCCGCGGCTGCGCAGGCTGACCCGGCTGCACCTGGCCGCCGGGTTCTGCGTGGTGGTGTTGCTGACCGGCGCGGAACTCTGGCCCCAGGCCGCGGTTTTCCTGGTCACGACGGTGCTCGCCGGGGTGTTGCTGGCGCTCGTCGCGTACCGGGTCGTGCACACGGCGGCGGACTGCCCGGACGCGCCCAGGACCGAGAAGGGCGGCCTGTGGTCGTGGGCCCTCCTGGTGGCCACCGGGGTGGTGCTGGCGGTGCACGGGTTCGCGATCCTCTACGCCGAACCCGCTTTCAGCCGGTCGCTGTGGCTGGCGCGGTGGGGGCCACCCGCGGTGACGGCCTGCCTGCTGGGCATCGCGCTGTCGGGGTGGTCGTGGCGCAAGCGGGAGAAGCGCGTGCCGTGGCTGGCGGGCCTGGCGTTCGCCGCGGGACTCGTCCTCACCGCGGTGTGGCAGCCGCTCGGACTCGTCGCCGTCGTGGCCGGTGCGCTGCTGGTCGGGTACGCGGTGCGGGACAACCGGGAGTGGGAGGCGTGGGGCGGCACCGGACCCGGTGTGCTGCTGGGGTTGTCGCTCACCACGTCGCTGCTGCTCGCGACGGTGCTGGTGCTGACGGTGCGCGGCTGGCTGGCCGGTTCGGAGCCGCTGCGGAAGGTGCCGCAGGCGCCCTGGTTCTCCTGGTGGGCGAGCGGTGCGTTCACGGCGGCGCTCGCGGTGGTGGCGGGCCTGGTCGTGGTGCTGGTGGTGCTGCTCGGGCTGCGGGTGCGCGGGCCCGCCGACTTCGAGCGGGACACCAGCCCGGCGATCCCGGCCGGGCAGGAGGAGCTCGTCATGCGGTGGCGGCACGTGATCGCGAACGCGCACCGGGCCGAGGTCGTGGTGGGCGTGCTGTCCGCGGTGAGCACCGCGGCGGTCGTGCTGGCGGTGCACGTGGCGTTCGCGCGACCGTCCTGGGTGGACTGGGAGGTGCCGGCGTGGGTGTTCGAGCAGGGCGTCACGTACACCGGGCTCGCCGGGGTGGCGCTGGTCGGGTCGTTCGTCGGCGCCGGGGTGCTCGCCAACCGCAGACCGCTGGGGCTGCTGTGGGACCTGATGTGCTTCCTGCCGCGCACCGCCCACCCGTTCGCCCCGCCCTGCTACGCCGAGCGGGCCGTGCCGGAGATCGCCGAACGCGTGCGCGACTGGCTGGACCGGCACCCCGACGAGGACCTGCCGCCGCAGGAGCGCTCGGTCGCCGTGCTCTCCGCGCACAGCCTCGGCGCGGTGCTCGCCGTCGCCGCCGTCTACCAGCTTCCGGAGAAGCACCTCGCCCGCGTCAAGCTGCTCACGTACGGCGTGCAGCTGCGGCCGTACTTCGGGCGGATCTTCCCGGAACTGCTGGGCCCCGGTGTGCTCGGCACCGCGCGCAGCCGCAGGGGCGCGCTGTGGGCGCTGAACCCGTGGCACCGGCAGGACGACGACGAGCCGCGGGCGGAACCCGTGGTCGACGAGGCCGACACGCTGCGGGTGCTGCTGGCGGACCGGTGGGTGAACCTGTGGCGGCGCACCGACCACCTCGGGTTTCCCGTCATCGGGTACGGGCGGCCGGACGGCACGTCGGTCGACCAGTGGGCGGACGAGACCGGCGGCGGTCCCGGCGAGGTGGAAACCCACTCCGGCTACCACCGTTGTGCCGCCTACGCGTCGGCGTTCGAGCGGCTCGTCCCGGCCGACGTGCGCCGGTCACCCGATCGTGGTCAGGTAGGAGGTGGGAACCTGGACCGCAGCTGATCTGAGGAGAAACATGCGCACGACTGTGGCGGCCCTCGTGGGTGCCGCTCTGCTCACCGGCGGACTCGCGGCCTGCTCGGGCGGCACCGACACCGGCTCGACCAGCTCGACAGGGGCTTCCGGCACCACGTCCCCCGCACCGACGCCCGTCGCCGAGGCCGTTCTCGCCGCGCCGGCGGAGTCCGGCGACCAGCCGAAGGGCGTCACCTACACCGTCGCACGGGTGCCGCTGGGCGCGAAGCTCTCCACCTCGTCGTCCGTCGCGAATGGACGGACGACCGTGGAGCTGAAGGTGTCCGGGCTGCTGCCGGACACCCAGTACGGCTCGCACGTGCACACCAAGCCGTGCGGCGCCAAGCCGGCCGACTCCGGGCCGCACTACCAGAACGAGAAGGACCCGGTCACGCCGAGCGTGGACCCGAAGTACGCCAACGCGCAGAACGAGATCTGGCTCGACTTCACGACCGACGCGCAGGGTGCCGCCACGGCCAGCTCGGCGGTGGACTGGGAGTTCCGCAAGGGCGAGGCGAACGCCATCGTCATCCACGCCGCGCACACCAGCACCGAGCACGGCAAGGCGGGCACCGCCGGCGACCGCCTCGCGTGCCTGACCGCGGCGTTCTGACCCCGGCGCCCTGACCCCAGGCGCCCTGACCGCAGCGTCCTGATCCGGCGTCTGCAAGTACTGCCAACTCGCAGTTGGCAGTACTTGCAGACGCGTGCTCAGCAGGGCCAGGTCAGGGTTACGCCGCCGGTCAGCTGAGGTCCTGACACCGGTTCCAGCACCGCCGCGCGGACGAGGTTGAGCACCTCGTACCGGGGCCCGGTGCGGCGGACCAGCCCGCGGACGCTCAGCGCGTGCACGGCGTCCTCGTCCTCCCAGCCGATCCGGTCGACCATCCGCACCAGCACCTCGCGCTCACCGGCGTCCAAAGTGGACAAGGAGCGGCGCAGCGAGTCGCGCAGGTGCGCCGAGGTGGGGTCGAGCGGGTTGGTGCGCAGCCGCTCCAGCAGGTGCTGCGGCGAGTACACCATGAACCACCCGGCGGCGAACTCCAGCGCCGACGGCAGGCCGTCCAGCTCGTGCACCAGCCCCATCAGCGCGGCGTGGTTCGCGGGCTCCGGCCGGAACCCGGGCCGCACCCGGCGCACGTGCGTCACGAGCAGCTGCACCGCGGCGTCGTCGGCCAGCGGTGCCAGCGGGAACACGTGCTCGCCCGGCAGCCCGGTGGGCGCGAGCGCGGTGACGACGATCCGCAGCCGCGGGTGCAGCTCCAGCAGCCGCGGGTCGGGCACGTGGTCGGTGACGAGCAGGGTGTCCGTGCCCGCGTCGATCGCCGGCATGCGCGCGGCCGGCAGCCACAGCACCGACCAGCCGAGCCGGAAGTGCAGCTCGCCCGCGACCTCCAGGGCGAGCCGGGTCTTGCCCACCCCGCTGACACCGGTGACGGTGACCAGCCGGGTGCCCCCGACGAGCAGGTCCGCCAGCGCGCCCGCCTCCGCCTCACGGCCGACGATCGCCGACGACGGCGCGGGTGGCGCCACCGACACCTTGCGGGCCGGCCGTCCGCCCGCCTGCTGGAGATCTGCCCGGCTGGTGTCGTCCAGCCGCAGGCCGTCCGCGAGCAGGCGCACCGTCTCGGCGCGCGGCGACCGGGTGCGGCCGCATTCCAGATCCCGGATGGCCCGCACGCTGAGCATCGCGAAGTCAGCCAGCTGCTGCTGGGTGAGGCCGGCGTGGATGCGGTGCGTGCGCAGTAGTTCCCCGAACTCCTTCATGGTCCGTTCCTCCCTCTCCCGAGTGAGTTTCAGACCTCGCGCGCCTCGGAACATGGGTGCCGGTCCCCCATTTTCCCGTCGCGGGCGAATCTGGGTACTCGGCCCCCATGTGTTCTCCACCCGCACGTGCGAGGTTCGGCCTCGTGACCCCTGCAGCGGCGGAGTTCCTGGAACGCGCCACGGCCGCGTCCCGCCCCGGCGCCCCCTCCGACGACAGCTGGACCGCCGCGTTCGCGCACGCGCTGCGGCCCCTGGTCGACGCCGCGCGCACCGAGGTGGCGCCGCCGTTCGACGCCGCTTTCGCGCAGCAGCTCGGCCAGCGGCTGGTCCGGATCGCGGCCCGCACGCTCGTGCTGGAGCTGAACCAGGCCCGCGGCACGCTGGCAGGTCAGACACCGCAGGAGCGGTTCCTGTCCTTCACCCGCACGCTGGACCTCACGGCGTTGTTCGGCCGCTACCCGGTGCTGGCGCGGATGCTCGCGCAGGCGTGCGAGCAGGCGGTCGCGGCACACCACGAGCTGTCTTCGCGGTTCACCCGCGACCGCGCGGACGTGGTGCGGACGGTGTTCGGCGGGATCGACCCCGGTGCGCTGACGACGATCGAGACCGGGCAGGGCGACCCGCACCAGCAGGGCAGGACGGTGGCGGTGCTGACGTTCGCCTCGGGCGCGCGGCTGGTGTACCGCCCGCGCCCGGTCGAGCTGCACGCGCACTTCACCGCGCAGGTGGCGTGGTTCGCGCGGCGCACCGGCATCCTGTTCCGCTCGCCGCGGCTGCTGGTGCGCGACGGGTACGGGTGGCTGGAGCACGTCGAGCACCAGCCGTGCGCGGACGTCGCCGGGGTGGCGGAGTTCTACCGGCGGCTCGGGGCGCTGCTGGCGCTGCTCTACGCCGTCGACGGCACGGACATGCACTACGAGAACCTGATCGCGTGCGGCGACCAGCCGGTGCTGGTGGACGTGGAGACGCTGTTCCACCCGACGCTCACCATCGCGAGTGACCCGGCCGCGCTCGCGATGGCGCGCTCGGTGCACCGCACCGCGCTGCTGCCGCACATGCTGCTGGGCGACAACGGCATCGTCGACGTCTCCGGCGTGGGCGGCGACCGGGGCGTGCCCTCACCGCTGGACGTCGTGGACTGGGCCGACGCCGGAACGGACCGGATGCGCCTCGTGCGGCGCCCCAGCACGTCCACGGGGGCGTTGAACCGGCCGGTGCTGGGTGATGTGCCCGCCGAGCCCGCCGACTACCAGGACTCGCTGCTGGCGGGCTTCCGCGCGGGCTACGACGCGATTGCCGCCCATCGCGACGAGCTGCTGCGGCTGGTGCGGGAGTGCGCCGAGGACGAGGTGCGGTTCGTGGCCCGCCCGACGCGTCTGTACGGGACGCTGCTGGACGAGTCCACGCACCCGGCGGTGCTGCGCGACGCGCTGGACCGGGACATGGCGTTCGGCGTGCTGGTGGTCGACGACCCGCTGCTGGACGCGCTGGTGCCGCACGAGGTCGTGGAACTCTGGCGCGGCGACGTGCCGTTGTTCGTCTGCAGGCCGGGTTCGCGGGACCTGTGGACCGGGTCCGGGCTCCGGCTGCCGGGGATGCTGCCGGAGCCCGGACTGCACGCCGTGGAACGCAAGATCGCCGGGCTCAGCGAGGTCGACCGGCACGACCAGCAGTGGGTCATCTCCGCCTCGCTGGCCTCACGCCCGCGCCCGGTGTCGCACCGCAGCGGCGCCACCGTCTCCGGCCACGTCGCACCGGTCGACCCGGACCCGGCGCGGCTGCTGGTGGCGGCGTGCGGCATCGCCGACCAGATCCTGGCGCAGGCGGCGACCGGGCCGGACCGGGTGAACTGGCTGGGCCTGGAGCTGGTTGACGACCGGCACTGGACCGTGCTGCCGATGGGAGCGGGCCTGACCAACGGCTACACGGGGGTGGCGCTGTTCCTGGCGGAGCTGGGCGCGCTGACCGGTGCCGCGCGGTACGTCGACTTCGCCTCGGCCGCGCTGCGCCCGTTGCCGGCGCTGCTGGAGTCGTTCGCCGCGTCCCCGGAGCTGGTGCTGGCGGCGGGCGGCGGGCTGCACGGCCTGGGCGGTGTCTGCTACGGCCTGTCCCGGCTGGTGCCGCTGCTCGGGCTCGACCCGGCGCTGCTCTCCCTGGCCGTGTCGCTGATGCCGCTGACCGACACGTCGTTCACGGTCGCCGACGGCGTTGCCGGCTCCCTCGCGGCGATGCTCGCGGTCGGCACGCCTGACTCCCTCGTGCTCGCCGATCACTACGCGACCGTCCTACGTGCCGCGATTTGCCCCGCCAATGGGTTCGCCCGCGGCCATGCGGGAATCGGATGGGCTCTGCGGCGTTACGCGGCAGCGGTGGGCGACGAGTTATCTGATGTGGCAGGACGGACCTTCCTGGAGAGCGACACGACCGACCCGGCCGACACCGGCTGGTGCTCGGGCGTGGCCGGCGTGGCGCTGGCACGGCACGACGAACGCGTGGCCGGTGCGCTGGCCACGCGGGAACCGTTGCGGGACATGAGCCTGTGCCACGGCGAGCTGGGCGTGGTCGAGGCGCTGACGCCCCACCACCCGAACCTCGCGACCCGGCGCACCGCGCTGCTGCTCGGCAGGCTCGACGAACACGGCCCGCAGTGCGCCACCCCCGGTGGCGTCCCGTCGCCGGGGCTGCTGACCGGTCTCGCCGGCATCGGCCACGGTCTGCTGCGGCAGGGTTTCCCGGTGCCCTCCGTCCTGCTGCTCGAACCGCATCACCACACCGGATCGACCGACAACGAGGAGTCCACCAGATGAACGAGTCCCTGCACCGCCCGGCCGACCAGCCCGTGCCGGTCGAGCACGTGATCGGGGAGATGGAGCTCTCGCCGCGGTCGCGGGCGGGTGCGCGAGCGCGTGCGCTGGCCGGCGTGACGCTGGCGGTGGGCGCGTTCGCCGCGATCACGCCGGCGCTGTCGGACACGACGGTGAGCGTGGTCTGAGCCGGGGGTCGCGGGGGCCGGGCCCTGTCCGGGGTCCGGCCCCCGCGCCGTTCCCGGGGCCGGGCACGGCCGGTTCCGGCCGAACTTCCGAGGGCCGCACCCCCTCGCCCACCCGCTCACGCGACGCCTGCCGCGCCTGGCCGCGAGTGATCGCGGAAAGGTCCTTTCCTGATCACCGGGAATTGCTCCACTCCCCCAGGCCGAATACGCCTGAGCAGCCGTTACGGACCACACCACGCGGACGTTAGGGTCCAGCCATGCAGACCCGAGCGCCCCAGGTGGTCGGCCGCGACCGGGAGGTCGAGGCCGTCTCCACGGCACTCGAACGCACCCGCCGCGGGCAGGGTGGCGCTGTGTTCCTCACCGGAGAGGCGGGGATCGGCAAGTCGCGGCTCGCCCGGCTGGCCGCGGGGCAGGCGTTCGACGAGAGCATGCGGGTGCTCAAGGGGCGGGGGACGACGATCGGGCCGATGGTGCCGTTCCGGCCCATCGCGGAGGCGTTGCTGGGGTTGTTCCGGCACGAGCCGCCCGACGACAGCGCGCTGGGCCCCTACAAGCCGGTGCTGGGGACGCTGATCCCCGAGTGGCACGACCGGCAGTCGACCACGGAGTCCGTCGTCGTGCTGGCGGAGGCGGTGCTGCGGCTGCTGACGTCGGTGGCGCGCAAGACGCCCTGCCTGCTGGTGCTGGAGGACCTGCACGACGCGGACGCGGAGACGCTGGCGGTCGTCGAGTACCTGGCGGACAACCTGGAGGAGCAGCCGGTGCTGCTGCTCGCCACCATCCGCAACGACCCCGGCAACGCGCTGGAGCTCGTGCACCAGATCGTGCAGCGCGGGGCCGGGTCGCAGCTGGAGCTCAAGCGGCTCGACCGGCGGCAGGTGCGGGCGATGACGGCGGCGTGCCTGGAGAGCGAGCAGGTACCGGACGAGCTCTGCGATCGTCTGTGGACGGACAGCGCCGGGAACCCGTTCGTGGTCGAGGAGCTGTTGCACGGCATGGTGAGCGGCGGGTTGCTCGTGGCCGGCGCGCGCGGGTGGCAGGTGCTCGGGGAGCTGAAGCTGCCGGTGCCGGCGGCGTTCGTGCGCAGCGTCGCGCACCGCACGGACCGGCTGGGGCCGCAGGGGCGCGAGGTGCTGTCGGTGGCGGCGGTGCTGGGGCACCGGTTCCCGCTGTCAGTGGTGCAGAAGGTGACCGGGCACGACGACCGGGCGCTGCTGAGCCACCTGCACGCGGGGGTCGCGGCGCAGCTGGTCACGCCGGACGAGCCGGCACCGGACTGGTACGCGTTCCGGCACCCGCTGACGGCGGACGCGTTGCTGGCGCAGCTGACGCCGGCGGAGCGCGGGACGTTGTCGGAGCGGACCGCGGACGCGGTCGAGGAGCTGCACCCCGGGCTGCCCGGCGACTGGTGCCCGCTGGTGGCCAAGCTGCGGTTCGACGCGGGTGAACCGGCGGACGCGGGGCTGCTGTTCGCCGAGGCCGGCCGGCGCGCGCTGGGCAACGGCGCCACGAGCTCCGCGGTCAAGCTGCTCGACCGGGCGCACCGGCTGCTCACCGAGTCGGCCGCGCGGGCCGACGTGCTGGACGTGCTGCTGCCCGCGCTGGCCGAGGCCGGGGAGTTCGAGAGGGCGTTCCAGCTCGGCGGTGCGCTCAGCGAGCTGCGCGGGCTGGACGGGCCGCGGCGGGCCAAGCTGCACACCCGCCTCGCGCGCGTCGCCTACCTCGCGGGGCGCTTCACCGACGGCGCGGAGCAGGTGCGGGCCGCGCGCACGCTGCTGGGGCCGGGCGCACCGGACGAGCTGACGGCGCCGCTGGACGTGAACTCCGCCTTCCTCACGCTGAACATCCCGAGCCCCGACCGGATCTCCTCCGCGGCCCGGCTCGCGCACCGGGCGGCGGACGCGGCGGCACGGGCGCGGCTGCCGATGGTCGGGTGCGAGGCGTGGCAGCTGCTCGGGATCATCGCGCGCGAGCAGGACCTCGACGAGGCCAACGCGTGCTTCGACAAGGCGCGAGCGCTTGCGGACGCCCACCGGCTGCCGATCCAGCACATCTACGCGCTCGTGCGCATGGCGGGCAACGACTGGCTCGCCACCGGCAGCACCGCCTCCCTCGACAGCGCGCACGACGAGGCGTGCCGGGCCGGTGCGATCACGGTGGCCTACAACGTCGACGCCATCGTGGCGCTGCAGTCGGTGCTGACCGGCCGGTACACCGAGGCGAGCGAGCAGGTCGACCGCTGCCTGCTGGCCACGGCCCGGTTGCAGCTCAGCGCCCTCACCCGCTACCTGCTCATGGTGCGGGCGACGCTGCACGCGCACCAGGGCAACCGGCCGGCGACCGACCTCGCGGTGCAGGCGTTCGAGCAGAGCGCCAAGGGCGGTGCCCAGGAGGTGCCGCTGTGCTCGGGGCTCGCCAAGGCGTTCTGCGCGCTGCTGGAGGAGGACCGCGCGCTGGCGGTGCGGGAGCTCGACCGGGCGGCCGCGCAGGAGTCGCAGAACCCCACCACGTTCCACCTCTCCGGCACGCACGGCATGCGCGTGCTGCTGGGCGTGCTCGACGGCCGGTTCGGCTGGCCGGAGTACCACGCGCTGGCCGGCGCCTCCCCCGCGCGCATGCGGTGGAACAAGCAGTTCGCCGACCTCGCTCACGCCGTCCTGCTCGGCCGCGACGGCAGGTGCGCCGACGCGGCCGTGGCGTTCGACGAGGCCCAGGACGCCGCCGCGCCGTACCCGATGGCGCGGCACCTGGGGTTGCGGCTGGTCGCGGCCGAGGCGCGGCGGTGGGGCGACCCGGTGACGTGGCTGCGCTCCGCGGAGGAGCACTTCCACCAGGCGGGCAACACCGCCGTCGCCTCGGCGTGCCGCGGGCTGCTGCGCCAGGCCGGTGCGCCCGTGCAGCAACGCCGCAACGGCACCGACCAGGTGCCCAAACAGCTGCGCGGGTACGGGGTGACGGTGCGCGAGTTCGAGGTGTTCGTGCTGCTGGCCGACCGGATGGGCAACAAGGCCATCGCGACGCGCCTGCACATCTCACCGCGCACCGTGGAGAAGCACGTGGCGTCGCTGATCGCGAAGACCGGTCAGCCCGACCGGGAGTCCTTGTCGGCGTACGCGGCGGCGCTGAACCGCTGACGGTCGCGCTTGAGCCGGGCCTCCAGCTCGTGCCGCTTGCCGCCGGCCAGGTCGGTGCGGGCGGCGCGTTCGACGTCGCGGAACACGTCGTAGTACATGTCGTCGTACTCCTCGACGACCTGGAACGTCCACCGTCCCGGCAGGACGTTGCGCCCGACGAGCTCGCGCTGCACCCGGTCGGCGTGCTCGTGGTGGCCCGCCTTGCGCAGCAGCTCGATCGCCTCGTCGAGCATGAAGTCGGCGGTGCCGGTGAGCTGGTGGAAGGAGTAGAGGTGGCCGCGGGCGCGTTCGGTGGTCTCCAACGCGGCGCTGAGCTTGCCGAGCGCCTCAACCGTCTGGTCGTCCATGCCGCACCGGATACCCCGCACGCGTTTGCCTCTACCTTCGCCGGGTAGTCGCTCACTGACCGTGTCCACACAGAGCGAGGTGACCCCGATGGTCGACGTAAGGACACGAACGACCGTGCAGCAGGCCGCATTAGCGGTCGCAGCGGTGTTCGCGCTGGTCGGTGTGCTGGGCTTCATCCCCGGCATCACCACGAACTACGACACGATGACGTTCGCCGGGCACCACTCGGAGGCGATGCTGCTCGGCGTCTTCGCCGTCTCGGTGCTGCACAACATCGTCCACCTGCTGTTCGGCGTGGCGGGCTTCCTGGCCGCGCGCACGGCGAGTGGCGCGAAGGCGTACCTCATCGGCGGCGGTGCCGTGTACCTGGTGCTGTGGCTGTACGGGCTCGTCATCGACAAGACGAGCCAGGCGAACTTCGTCCCGCTGAACACCGCGGACGACTGGCTGCACTTCGTCCTCGGCGTTGGCATGATCGGACTGGGAGTGGCGCTTGGCCGGCGTGCCGCAGTGCGCTGACACAGTTGGCGTAGAAGAAGAGTTCCTGCTCGTCGACGCGGCGTCCGGACGCACCTCGGTGCGTGCCGACGCCGTGTTGGCGCGCCTGCGGGACACGGAGCTGACGAAGTTCCACGCCGAGCTCGCCGGCACGCAGGTGGAGGCGGCGACCGGGCCGTGCACGGACATGACCGCGCTCGGTGCGGCGCTTCAGCAGGCCCGTGACGCCGTCACCGCCGCGGCGCGCGAGGTGGGCGTGGACGTGGTGTCGCGCGGCACCCCGGTCAAGGCGTCGATTCACCCGGTCGTGGCCGACGGGCCGCGGTTCCGGCAGGTGCTCGACCTGTACGCGGGGGTCGTGGACACGTACGAGGCCTCCGGCTGCCACGTGCACGTGGGCGTGCCGGACCGGGAGACCGCGGTCGTGGTCCTCAACCGGGTGCGGCCCTGGCTGCCGACGCTGCTCGCGCTGGCGGCGAACTCGGCGGACCACGGCTACGCGAGCTGGCGGATGGTGCTCCAGTCGCGGTTCCCCGGCTCCGGCGTGCCGCCGGTGTTCACCGGTACGGCCGACTACGACGCGCAGGTGGCCCGGCTGGTCGCCTGCGGGACGCTCGTCGACGCGGCCCAGACGTTCTGGCTGGCCCGGCTGTCGCCGAAGCTGCCGACCATCGAGTTCCGCGCGGCCGACGCGGCGGCGACCGTGCCCGACGCGGTGCTGCAGGCCGCGCTCTGCCGCGCGCTCGTGCAGACGGCCGCGGTGGTGGAGACACCGCCGGTGCGCGACGACGTCTGCGCCGCGGCGGTGTGGACGGCCTCCCGGTACGGGCTGGACGGTCCCGCGGTGGACCCGTGGCGGGCCTGCCGGGTGCCCGCGACGGCGGTGCTGGACGACCTCGTGAAGCACGTGGCGCCGGCGTTGGAGGAGCGCGGTGAGTTCGCGCTCGTGCAAGACCTGATCGCTCGACGGAATGAGACGTGATGCTGCTCCCCTCTGCCCGCGGACCGCTGTCCGAGACCGTCGTCGCCGCGCTGCGCGGTGCTCCGGGCGGCGGCCCGATCCCGTTCACCGACGCCGACCCGTACGGCGAGGACCTCACGATCGCGCTGTACACGTTGTACGAGCTGCACTACTGCGGTTTCGACGGCGTGGACCCCGCCTGGGAGTGGGACCCGGAGCTGCTGAGGCTGCGGGCGCAGGTCGAACGGGTGTTCCTGGACGCGTTGCGGTCCGATGTGGACATGACCGACCTCGACACGGCGCTCGGCGCGTTGCTGGTCGAGCAGGTCCCCGGCAGCGGTGTGTCGCACTTCCTGCGCGACGACGGGACCTGGGAGCAGATGTGCGAGTACTTCGCGCACCGCTCGGTGTACCACCACAAGGAGGCCGACCCGCACGCGTGGGTGATCCCGCGGCTGCGCGGGCGGGCGAAGGCGGCGCTGGTGGCCGTGGAGTTCGACGAGTTCGGCGGCGGGCGGGCCGACCGGATGCACTCGCAGCTGTACGCGGACCTGCTCGAAGGCGCCGGGATGTCCGCGGAGTACCTGCACTACCTCGACGACGTGCCCGCGCCGGCGATCGCGATCGTCAACATGATGTCGCTGTTCGGGCTGCACCGGTCGCTGCGCGGCGCGCTGGTCGGCCACTTCGCCGCCGCGGAGATCACCACGGCCCCGAGCGCCCAGCGCATGGCGCAGGCGTTGCAGCGGCTCGGCGCCGACCCGAGGTGCGTGGAGTTCTTCACCGAGCACATCGAGGCCGACGCCGTGCACGAGCAGATCATGCGCCGCGACGTCATCGGGTCATTGCTGGAGCAGGACCCCGGCCTGACCGATGACGTCGCGTTCGGCATCCAGGCCACGGAGCTCCTGGAGGGCCGGCTGGCCGATCACCTGCTGTCGGCCTGGGGCGCGGGCGAGTCGTCGCTGCGCACGCGCTTGCGGTGGCTGGTGTCGCAGAACGGGTAGCGCTTGCTGCGCCGGCAGGCGCACACCGCGACCACGAACCGGTCGCTGGTGTGCGTCTGCCCGTCCACCTCCAGGCTCACCGGCCCCTCAACGAGCACCGGGCCGTTCGGCACCACCGTCACCCTGCGCACGTTCGGGTCGGTCACCTCGGATCACCACCAGTTCCTCGTCCTGCTGACCGGGTTCGATCAGGCCGTGCTCTTCCAGGAAGCCGACGCGCCCGCGCATCACCGGTCCGAACGGCACCCAGCGGCGCTGCACGACCGACGCCTTCAACCCGTTGTCGCGCAACTGCTGCAACGTGGTCTCCACGCCGCACAGCGCGGAGTGGACCATCAGCGTCATGCCGCCGGGCACGAGCAGGTCGAACATGCGCGCGCACAACGGGTCCAGCAGCTGCCGCCCGTCGAGGCCCGCGTCCCACGCCCGTGCGGGGCCCCTGGCCGCGCCGTCCCGCTCGGCCGGCACGTACGGCGGGTTGGCGAGCACCAGGTCGAACCGCTCACCGGCGACGACCTCCAGCGCGTTGCCCAGCCGCACCCGCAGCGGAAGCCGTTGCAGGGCAGCGTTCATCCGTGCCGTCCACACCGCACGGCGGGAAACGTCCACACCGGTCACCTCGGCGGCACCGGCGCGCAGAGCGGCCAGTGCCAGCGCTCCCGTGCCGGTACCGATGTCCAGGACGCGCGCGCCCGTGGGTATCGCCGCCGCGTTCATCGCGTCGACCAACAGCTCGGTGTCGTCCTGCGGCGCGTACACGCCCGGTGCTCTGAGCAGCCTCACGCGGGTGGAGTTGCCATGAGGAATAGCTTGAAACACCGTGTTTTCCCGCGGTTTTCGCGGGTAGACCAGGGTGTGCTGACGACTGCATTCCGCCTGCTCGCCCGTGCGCGGCGCGCTCGTGCGGTCCACCCGCGCGGCGTGCTGATGACCGGTGAGCTCACCGGTTCCGCGCCGTTCCCGGCCTCCGCCACCGTGATCGCCCGGCTGTCCAAGGGGGCCGGAACCGGGCGCGGCCTGCCGGACGTGCTCGGCCTCGCGCTGCGGATTCCCACCGGATCGGGTGACTGGGACCTGCTGCTGTCCACCACGGGCACCGGCCGGTTCTCCCGGTTGCTGCCGACGCCGGCGACCGGCTGGCAGCGCGCCCGGCTCGGTACGATCCTGCCGTACCGCCACCGGGGCGCGCTGCTGTGGCTCATGGCCGTTCCCCTCGACCCCACCGCGAGCGCACCGGGACGGCCGCCGACGCGGTTCAGCCTGCACGCGAGCGGAACGACCGCGGACTGGCGGCGGGTGGGCGAGGTGCGGTTGCGCGACCTGCGCCACGACGAGCCGGTGCCGTTCGACCCGGTGCTCAACCGGCCGCGGGAGCTGGAGCTGGCGCCGCGCTGGCTCGCCGCGCTGCGCGAACAGGCGTACGCGGGGAGCCGGCGCGGCCGCCGGGTGTCATGACTTGAGCTTGTCGTAGAGCACGTTCAGCACGTCCGACGCCGCCACGGCGGTGAGCGCGGTCGACACCAGCCGGGTGAGCCGCGGTGCGAAGACCAGGCCCGCGGTCAGCCCGCTGGCCGCCCAGACGCCGATGCAGAACGGGCACGTGAGCAGCTCGCCGATCGCGTGCTGCGCGGCGTTGTGCGCCCGCACGGACTCCTTGAGCTCCGCGTGCCCAGCAGGTTCCTCGTAGCGCGTGAAAGGCGCCCGCAGCGGGCTCGTCACGGCCTCCTTGGTCAGCAGCCTGCTCAGCTTGTGCGTCGCGATGGACACCAGCGCCGTGTCCGCGAGGGAGAACCGCTCCGGCAGGCGGACCCCGGCGCGGTGTCCCGCGGCGGAGACGGCACCGACGACGGCGGCATAGGTGCCCATGGCGAGGAGGTAGCCGGGCAGTGGCCGGCTCGCCCCGTACTGCTGCCTGATCCCACCCACGTCCTCGGAGCTCCCGCTGCGGCGGTGTTCGGACAGATCCGGTCGACTCATGAGGCGCGTGTACCCCTCAGGAGTCCGCTGAACCGGGTTCGGTCATCGACCGCATCACCTTGGCCTTGACCGGGTCCGGCGCGACGCGTCCGGCGACCGCCTGCACCTTGTTCCTCACCGACCCGGCCACGACGTGGTCGTCGCCCTTCATGAGCGCGTCGAAGCCCTGCTGGGCGACCTCGGCCGGGTCGTCCTTGTCCCCCGTCGCGACCTTCGTGTCCTGCATCCCGGCGCGGTCGAAGAACTCGGTGTCGGTCGGTCCCGGCATCAGCGTCGTGACGGTCACGCCGGTGTCGCGCAGCTCCTCGCGCAGCCCCTGGGCGAACGAGGCCAGGAAGGCCTTCGACGCCGCGTAGACCGAGTGGAACGGGCCGGGGGCGGTCGCCGCGATCGAGGACGTGTACAGGACCTTGCCCTGCCCGCGTGCGGCCATGTCGCCGACCAGCCGGTGCGAGAGGTGCACGGCCGAGCGGACGTTGAGGTCCACGACCTCCAGGTTGTCGTCCAGGGAGGTGTCGCGCACGAAGTCGCCGCCGACGCCCACACCGGCGTTCACGGCGAGCACCTCGACCGGCCGGCCCAGTGCGCGCACGCGCGACACGAGCGACTCCACGCCCTCGAAAGTCGCGAGGTCGGCCCGCACCGGTTCGACGTGCACACCGCCACTGCGCAGGGCGAGCTGTGCGGCCGTGTCGGTGATCCGCTCGTCCTCGGCGGCGACCACGACGTCGAAGCCGTTGTCCGCGAGCACCTTCGCGAGCTCGTAGCCTATTCCACTCGACGCACCGGTCACCACGGCAAGCGCATTCACAGTTTCCTCCAGGTCGTCGAAACGCGTTGAAATGCGTCGTCAACACCCCGTGTACCCGTGACCGCGCGGTCGATGCGGCATCGGCCGAAAGTCCGATGCAACCTCGGGCGGGGATGCGGTGTCCTTATCGGTAGGTTGGTCGAAACGACATGGGGGACATTCGTGCGCAACATTCTTCTCGCGCCGCTGTGCGCGCTGGTCACGGTTGCCGTGGCGGCGTGCAGTCCGTCAGGTTCGGAACAGGCCAATCCGGAGCTGGCGCCGCGCGGCACGACGATGACCAAGGTCAAGCCGGGCAAGCAGGACCTGACCACCACGATCAGCATCACCGGCAAGGTCGAGATGAACCCGACGTTCGGGCTGGTCGCGCCGGTCGCGGGCCAGGTGCGGTTCTTCGACCTGCAGCCGTCGGGCGCCACGCCGACGAAGGCCACGCGGGTCGCGACGGTGTGGAAGGACGGCGCGCCCAACTACGTCGAGATCCCGGCGGGAGCGGTGTTCGCCGGCCGCCTGGTGGACGACAAGTCGACCGTCACCGCCGGCATGCCGCTCGCCTCGGCCAAGCACGTGGGGTACGCGCTGGTCGGTGACATCGACGGGCAGCAGGCGTACAAGGTCAGCGGCGCGCTCGGCGAGGTCAAGGCGCAGATCAAGAACGGGCCGGGCCCGTTCCCGTGCGCGGTGCTCGGCACGATCGCCGCACTGCCGCAGGGCACCATCCCGGAGAAGCCGGTGCAGACGCCGGACCCGAAGTCGACGCCCGACGCGAACGCCCCCAAGAACCCCGACCAGCAGCAACAACCACAGCAGCAGCCGAGCGCGTCCACCGGCCTGCGGATCGTCTGCACCGCGCCCGCAGACACCAAGATGATCAACGGCGCGGCCGCGTCGATCGAGGTCATCACCGGCAAGTCGGCGCAGGCACTGGTCGTGCCGGTCGAGGCAGTCGCGGGCCAGCAGGGCAAGGGCAGGGTCGACGTGCTCCAGCCGGACGGCTCGCGCAAGACCGTCGAGGTGGAGCTCGGTCTCACCGACGGCAAGGTGATCGAGGTCAAGTCCGGTCTCACCGGCGAGGAGGAGCTCGCGGTGCCGGGCCCGAACCTGCCGGAACCGCAGCAGGGCGGCGGCGACCAGAGCAAGCCGACGGGTCCGTGATGACCGAGTCCGAGACGACCACGACGATGGCGGCCGTACCGCCGCTGCTCCAGCTGAACGGCATCACGAAAGTCCTGAAGGGCCAGGAGGAACCGCGGACGATCCTGTCCGGTGTGGACCTCACCGTCCACCCGGGGCAGAGCGTGGCGATCCTGGGCCGGTCCGGTTCCGGCAAGTCGACGCTGCTGAGCCTGATCGGGCTCTTCGACCGCGCCGACGAGGGGCAGTACCTGCTGCACGGCAACGACATCACGAAGCTCCCCGAACGCAGGGCGGCCGCGTTGCGCAGCGCCGAGTTCGGGTTCGTGTTCCAGCGCTTCTTCCTGCTCAAGCACCTCACCGCGGCGCAGAACGTGGCCATGGCGCTGGTGAACGGCCAGGGCTGGGCCGCGCGCCGCAAGCGCAGGCAGCAGGTGATGGAGGCGCTGGAGCAGGTCGGCATCGCCCACCTGGCCAAGAGCAAGCCCTCCCGGCTCTCCGGCGGTGAGCAGCAGCGCGTGGCGATCGCGCGGGCCCTGGTCCGCAAGCCGCGGGTGATCCTCGCCGACGAGCCGACCGGCGCGCTCGACACCGAGACCGGCAACCTGGTGGTCGAGGTGTTGCTCAACACGACCAGGCAGGGCTGCGGCCTCGTGCTGGTCACGCACGACCACGACCACGCGCGCAAGATGGGCCGCGTGCTGGAGCTGCGCGACGGGCGGTTCAACTGATGTTCTCCGGCAAGCTGCGGTCCGCCCTGATCATCGGCGGACAGGGCATCCGCGCCCGCAAACTGCGCACGTTCCTCTCGATGGTGTCGCTGTTCCTCGGCGTCCTCGCGGTCGTGGCCGTGCAGGCCGGCGCCGCGCTCGCCGAACGCGCCATGCTCACCGACGTGGAGCTGCAGCAGGGCAGGGACGGCACGTTCCAGCTCTACGTCTCCGGCGAGGGCAAGTCCACCTCGGTCGTCGAGACCACGCTGAAGGGCAACTCCCAGGCCGTCGGCATCGTCGGCATGAACGCGGTGATCGGCGAGCCTGGCGTGCGCCCGATCAACGAGGGCGCGACACCGTTCGAGCACGTCGGCCGCGGCGACTTCTACGGCGGCCCGTCGGTGTACTGCGACCAGAACGGCATCTGCACCGAGCAGAAGAAGCAGGAGAAGAAGCCCGACGGCCAGGCCATCGAGGTCCAGGTGAGCGCGCTGACCGGTGACCTCCGCCAGTTCCGGCCGTTCCGCCCGGTCTCCGGCTCCTGGCTGGACTTCGGCACCGCCCCGTCGCTGGCACCGAAGATCGTGCTGAACGAGGAGGCCGCCAAGGGCTTCGACCGCTACAAGGTCCCCGGCGAGATGATGCTGACCGGCGCGACGCACCACGTCTCGCCGCAGATCATCGGCGTGGTGTCCGACGGCATGTACCAGCCCACCGTCTACATGCGACTCGACGAGGTGCGCAACTGGCTGCCCTCGTCGGACAACGTCCAGGTCGACCGCTTCCGCGGCGGCCCCGGCCTGCAGGTCATGCTCGCACCGGGCACCCAGGACCTCCAGCAGCTGCTGACCGCACGCCTGGTCGGCGCGGGCATGCGCTCCGACGACGTCCGCTTCAACGAGATCCAGTCGAAGAAGCGCATGGAGAAGGAGCTGCTGATCATGCGCCTGATCTTCCTGGGCATGGCGGGCCTCGTGCTGCTGATCGGCGTCGCCGGCATCCTCAACGTCGGCCTTGCGACCGTCGGTGAACGCGTCGAGGAGTTCGCGCTGCGCCGCGCGGTCGGCATGTCCCGCATGCTGCTGGCCGGGATCGTGCTCGCCGAGACCCTCTTGACCGGCCTGCTGACCGCCGCACTGGCCATCGGCACCGGCGCGGCGGGCCTCCAGGTGGGCCTGATGCTGTTCGGTTCGAGGTTCCCGTCGCTGGCGGACGTCGCGTTCCCGTGGGAGGCGGGCGTCGCGGGCGTGGTCGCCGGGCTGGTGGCGGGTGTGCTCGGCGGGCTGATCCCCGCGATCCGGGCGGCGCGGATTCCGATCGCCACGGTGATGCGGGCGTGAGCCCGTGGTGGTGACAGACGTGCGGGCCCGATAGAGGCAGGTCCGTTGCCGGCGAAGCCCCGGTCCGCACCAAGGCGGGCCGGGGCTTCGTACTTCCGAGTGCGCGTTGCAGTCGGTCAGGCCTGGTTGAACTCGTCCGGGTTCGGCCCGATCCGCCCGCCGCGGTCCAGGGTGGACAGCGCGGCCAGCTCCTCCTCGGCCAGCTCGAAGCCGAACACGTCGATGTTCTCCCTGATCCGCGCCGGCGTGACCGACTTCGGGATCACGACGTTGCCGAGCTGCAGGTGCCAGCGCAGCACGACCTGGGCGGCGGACTTGTCGTGGCGGGCCGCGATCTCGGTGACCACGGGGTCCTTCAGCAGCTCGCCGCCCTGGCCGAGCGGCGACCACGCCTCGGTGACGATGCCGTGCTCGGCGTGGAACGCCCGCACCTCGGCCTGCTGCAGGTACGGGTGCAGCTCGATCTGGTTGACCGCGGGCACGAAGCCGGTCTCGTCGATCAGGCGCCGCAGGTGCGCGGGCTGGAAGTTGGACACGCCGATGGCGCGGACGCGGCCGCTCTCCCGCAGCTCGACGAACGCCTTCCAGGTGTCGACGTAGAGGTCGCGCTCGGGCGTCGGCCAGTGGATCAGGTACAGGTCGACGACGTCGAGGCCGAGCTTGGACTGCGAGGCGTCGAACGCGCGCAGGGCGGCGTCGTGGCCGTGGTCGGCGTTCCACAGCTTGGTGGTGACGAACACGTCCGCGCGGTCCACATCGGACTTGGTGATCGCCGCGCCGACGCCGGCCTCGTTGCCGTACGCGGCCGCGGTGTCGATGCTGCGGTATCCGGCGTTCAGCGCCTCGGTGACGGTGGGGATGGCCTCCTCGTCGGGCACCTGCCAGACGCCGAAGCCGAGCTGGGGCATGGTCACGCCGTTGTTGAGCTTCACGGTGGTCAAAGCGGTTTCCTCACGGTGGTGTCAGGGGATGAGCGTCGGGGCGGTGCCGCCGTCGACGCGCAGTGCGGCGCCGGTCGTGGCCGAGGACAGGTCCGACGCGACGTAGGTGATGAGGTTCGCGACCTCGTGCGGCCGGATCAGGCGGCCCAGCAACAGGGTCGGGCGTTCGGTGCGGACGAACTCCGCCTCGCCGCCGTCGCCGACCCGGTCGCGGATGAACTCCTCGACGCCGGGCGTCAGGGTCGGGCCGGGCAGCACCGAGTTCACGGTGACGCCGGTGCCCTTCACCGCCTGGGCCATGCCGCGCGCGATGGCGAGCTGCGCGGTCTTCGTCATGCCGTAGTGGACCATCTCGGTCGGGGTGAAGACGGACGACTCGCTGCTCACGAAGATCACCCGGCCCCAGCCGCGCTCGACCATGCGCGGCGTGTAGTGCCGCGAGAGCCGCACGCCGGACATGACGTTGGTGTCGAAGAAGCGCTGCCACTCGGCGTCGTCGATCTCGAAGACCGGCTTGGCGCCGTAGATGCCCAGGTTGTTCACGAGCACGTCGACGTCGGGCACCTGCGCGACGAGGTCCGCAGCGCCCTCTGCGGTCGAGATGTCGGCCGCGACACCGCAGACGTCGCCGGAGCCGTTGCCGCTGAGCTTGCCGACCGCCTCGGCGACCCGCTCCTCGCTGCGGCCGCTGACGACGACGGACGCGCCCGCCTTGAGCAGCGCCTCCGCCGTGGCGTAGCCGATGCCCGCGGTGGAGCCGGTCACAAGTGCCGTGCGTCCCGACAGGTCCATGTCTCTCCCCGGTAGACTTGTTGATGACGATTACAAGCGTACGCAATAGTTGCAGACGCTGTCTATTCGGAGGGGATGTACTTCATGTCACTGGACGACGACGCCGTCCAGGCGCGCGCGCAGGGCTGGCGCACGCTCGCGGCGCTGCACGCGCGCATCGAAGACCGCCTCGAACGAGCGTTGCAGAAAGCACACGAACTTTCCGTCAGCGAGTACACCGTTCTGGACGTCCTCAACCGCCAGGACGGCTTCCACCTTCGGATGAACCAGCTCTCCAACGCCGTCGTGCTGAGCCAGTCCGCCACGACCCGCCTGGTCACCCGGCTGGAGGACCGCGGCCTGTTGCAGCGCTACCTGTGCCCCACCGACCGCCGCGGCATCTACACCGAGGTAACCGAGAAGGGTCACGAGCTGCTCGCCCTCGCCCGCCCCACCCACGACCGCGCGCTGAGCGAGTCGCTGGACGAGGCGGGCGCCACGCCGGAGCTGAAGCCACTCGTTGAGGCGCTCGCCAAGCTGTAGCCGCTCCAGCAAGATCAGCGCATGCCCGCACCGGACCTGCACGCGTTGATCCGCTCCGAAGCCCACCTGGCCGAGCAGCAACGCGCGCTCACCGAGCCCGTGCTGACCGCGCTCCTCGACGCCGGCGTGCACCGCATGATCGCGCCCCGGCGCTACGCGGGCGCCGAGCTCGGGCTGCCGGAGTGGAGCCGGGAGATCGGCGAGCTGTCCCGTGCGGACGCCTCCACCGGCTGGACCGCCATGACGACCACCTCCTCGTCGTCGCTGGCCTGGTACCTCCCGGCCGACGCCGCCGACGAGGTCTTCACCGACCCGCGTGCCCTGATCGCGGGCACCGCGGCCCCGCACGGCCGCGCGGAGGCGGTCAGCGGCGGCTACCGCGTCTCGGGCCGCTGGGGCTGGGGCAGCGCCGTGCCGTGGTGCTCGTGGGTCATCGGCGGCACCCTCACGCCCAAGGGCCCCCGCCTGGCCGTGTACCCCCGCGCCGACGTGACCGTCCACGACACGTGGCACTCCGCCGGCCTGCGCGCCACCGGCTCGCATGAGTTCTCGCTGTTCAACGCCTTCCTCCCGTCCCGCCGCGCCATCTGGCCGGTCGGCACGACCCCCGGCATCGAGGGCCCGGTCACCGCCTTCCCGTTCTTCAGCTTCCTGGCCGTCGGCGTCGCCTCCGTGTGCCTGGGCATCGCCCGCCGCGCCATCGACGAGGTCGAGGCGCTGGCCGTGGAGAAGACCCCGCAGCACACCACCACCCGCCTCGCCGAGCAGACCGGCCTGCAGATCGACCTGGGCCTCATGGAGGCACGGTTGTCCTCCGCCGCCGCGTTCCTGCACGAGACGTTGAGCGCCGTCTGGGACATGGCCGTGCAACGCACGTACGTGCCCGACGACGCCAAGGCGCGTATGCGGCTCGCGTGCACGTTCGCGGCGTCGGAGTCCGCCGAGGTGACGCAGAAAGCGTTCGCCGCGGGTGGCGGCAGCTCGGTGTTCGAGTCGTCGGCGCTGCAACGTTGCTTCCGTGACGCGCACACGGCCGCCCAGCACACCGTGGTGTCGAAGCGGCTGCTGGAGACGTACTCGATGCACCGGCTCGGCCTGGAGCCGGACATGGCGCGGTTCTAGGTCCAGGGCTGGGTAGGCTCACCCGTATGGCCGACACGCAGTACGAAGACCTCCTCCGCCACGTCCTGAAGGAGGGCGTGCGCAAGGAGGACCGCACCGGCACCGGCACCCGGTCGATCTTCGGTCACCAGCTGCGCTACCCGCTCGCCGCGGGCTTCCCGCTGGTCACGACCAAGAAGGTCCACTTCAGGTCGATCGCGTACGAGCTGCTGTGGTTCCTGCGCGGCGACAGCAACGTGCAGTGGCTGCGCGACCACGGCGTGACGATCTGGGACGAGTGGGCCGCTCCCGATGGTGAGCTCGGGCCCGTCTACGGCGTGCAGTGGCGGTCGTGGCCCACGCCCGGCGGCGGTCACGTCGACCAGATCGCCGAGGTCCTCAAGACGCTGCGGACGAACCCGGACTCGCGGCGGATCATCGTGTCCGCGTGGAACGTCGGCGAGATCGCGCAGATGGCGCTGCCGCCGTGCCACGCGTTCTTCCAGTTCTACGTCGCCGACGGCAAGCTGTCGTGCCAGCTCTACCAGCGCAGCGCCGACCTGTTCCTGGGCGTGCCGTTCAACATCGCCTCGTACGCGCTGCTCACGCACATGATCGCCGCGCAGACCGGCCTCGGTGTCGGCGACTTCATCTGGACCGGCGGCGACTGCCACATCTACGACAACCACGTCGAGCAGGTCGAGCTGCAGCTCAGCCGGGAGGCGCGGGAGTTCCCGACGTTGCGGATGGCGCACGCGGACAGCCTCTTCGACTACCGCTACGAGGACTTCACGGTCGAGGGCTACGACCCGCACCCCGGCATCAAGGCACCGGTGGCGGTGTGATCGGCCTGATCTGGGCCCAGGCCGCCGGTGGTGTGATCGGCCGGGACAACGCCATCCCGTGGCACGTCCCGGAGGACATGAAGCGCTTCCGCGAGCTCACCACTGGCGCGGCGGTGCTGATGGGCCGCCGCACGTGGGAGTCGTTGCCGCCCCGGTTCCGCCCGCTGCCCGGCCGCCGCAACATCGTGCTCTCCCGCACGCCCCAGGACGGCGTGGAGACGTTCGCCGACCTCGGTGAAGCGCTCGGCGCGGTCGACGGTGACCTCTGGGTGATCGGCGGGTCGGCGGTCTACGCGGCCGCGCTGCCGTTCGCAGACCGGGTCGAGGTCACCGAGATCCGGGAGACCTTCGAGGGCGACACCTACGCGCCGGCGGTCGGCCGTGAGCCGAAGACCGTCGGCGAGTGGCAGCTCTCCACGTCCGGCCTGCACTTCCGTTTCCTGAGCTTCTGACCCCCTGCTGCTCCGGCATCAGCGGCGGCGGGCACGTGCGTGCCACGCCTCGACGATGAGCTCCTCCAGCTCGTCCACCGGGATGTGCTCCAGCCGCACCAGGATCGCCGGGTAGCCCTGGAAGTGCGGGGTCGTGAAGTACACCGACTCGTCCGCGGCCAGCAGCGCTTCCTTGACGCCCAGGTCCGGCACCCGCGCGGCCAGGATGGGCCCGTCGGGTGCCGACGGGCCCAGTGCCGCGAGGTCGGTCTTGCGCAGCGGCCGTTCCCAGACGAAGAGCTTGTCGCTGACCCGCCAGTCGACGACGCCCTCCCGCACCCGTTCCGTCACGTCCGGCATGGAGGTGGCGATCCTGCGCACGTCGTTCCAGGTGGCCATGGGAGCTCCTACAGGTGGTCCGGCGGACGCTGCTGCTCGGCCAGGAACCGCTCGAACTCGGCGCCCAGTTCGTCCGCGGAGGGCAGATCGGTGTTCCCGACAGTCTGGATGAAGGCGTCGTACTGCCGCTCGAGCGCTTCCACCACCTGGGCGACCTCCTCCGACTCCGCGACCTGCCGGTGGATCTCGGCGTCGGCGGCCTGGGCGGCGTCGATCAGCGCGCCGATGGGCAGCGCGAGACCGGTCGCGCGGGCGACGGCGTCGAGAAGGGTGACCGCGGCGGTCGGGTACGTCGACTGGGCCAGGTAGTGCGGCACCTGGGCGGCGAAGCCCATGGCGTCGTGGCCGGCCTGGCCGAGGCGGAGCTCCAGCAGGCCGGAGACGTTGCCCGGCACCTGCACCCGGTTGAAGAACGGCTGGTACTCCGAGACCAGCTCGGGGCGGGTCGCGTGACCGATGACGTTCAACGGCCGGGTGTGCGGCACGCCCATCGGGATGCCGTGGAAGCCCAGCGTCAGGCGCACGCCCCAGCGGTCGACCAGGTCGCGCACGGCCTGCACGAACGCCTCCCAGCCGCGGTCCGGCTCCGGGCCGTTGAGCAGCAGGAACGGGTGGCCGGCGCTGTCGTGCAGCAGGTGCACGACCAGCTCGGGCGTGGCGTAGTCCTCCCAGTGGTCGGTCGCGTAGGTCATCAGCGGCCGCCGGGAGCGGTAGTCGATCAGGCCGTCGACGTCGAATCGGGCGATGACGCGGCTTTCGAGGGTCTCCAGCAGGTGTTCGGCGAGCAGCCGTCCTGCGGCGCCCGCGTCCATGAAGCCCTCGAAGTGGTGCAGCAGCACCGCACCGGTCAGGTCCGGCACCTCCGAGTCCACCTCGTACAGGTTGTCCGGGTCCAGCACCGCACGCCTCCCAACATCGTTCCCGTGTCCATCAAGCCAACCATGTGGACACCGGACTGATTCCGCACGGGTCGATTACCCCATACGGCCCGACTGAGCGCATCACCCCACGGGTACTCCAACGCGGTGGAGAGGCGCTGGGTGACGCGGGGAGCACTGGTGGCGGTCGTCGTTCTCGCGATCGGCGCGACGATCGGGCTCCTGGGCCAGTTCCGGCCGTTCGGGGACGTGCTCGGCGAGCAGACGGTGGACCGCAGCCAGCCCGCTGTCCTCAAGGCGGTGCGCGACCTCAGCCAGTACCACGCCGCCTCCGGCGAGTTCCAGGTCGTGCTCGACATCGAGCAGGACGTGAAGTGGGTGCCCGCGGTGCTGGCCGGTGAGCGCACGCTGTTCGTGGCGGCCGGGTCGGTCAACGCCTACGTCGACCTCGGCACGCTCGCGGAGGACGGCCTCGTCGTGTCGCCGGACGGGAAGTCGGTCGAGCTGCGGCTGCCGTCCGCGCGGCTGGACAGGCCGAACCTGCACCACGACCGTTCGTACGTCTTCAGCCAGGAGCGCGGCCTGGTCAACCGGTTGAACGCGCTCGTGGAAGTGCCCGACCAGCAACGGTTCTACGTCGCCGCCGAGGCGAAGCTCGCCGACGCGGCGAAGGAGTCGGAGCTGACCAAGCGCGCCGAGGACAACACGCGCACGATGCTCACCGGAATGCTGCAGGGCCTGGGTTTCCAGGTCAGGGTGCAGCCCGGCTGAGAACCGGAACGCGCTCTGCTGCGAACGTCGTACGTGCAGCTCAACGGTTTCGCCGACCCCGCCGGGCACCCGGCCCCACCGGGTTAGGATCCGCTCGTGGACGACGACCTGATGGCCTGGGCTCCGGCGAGCGGTGCCGCGCAGGCACCGGGGATCGCGTTGCCGGGCTACAGCGGTTTCCGCGTGATCGCCCAGGGCGGCGAGGGCACGATCTACCGCGCCCGCCAGGACGGTCTGGGCCGCGACGTCGCCGTGAAGGTCCTCCAGGTCACGGACCCGGCCACGGTGACCCGCTTCCGCCGCGAGCTCGCCATCACCGTGGAGCTGGGCCGCCAGCACCCGCACATCGTCACCGTGCTCGACACCGGCACGTTGCCCGACGGTCGTCCGTGCATCGTCATGGAGTACTACGAACGCGGCTCGCTGCACGACCGTTTGCGCGCCATGGGCCCGTTGCCGGTGCCGGACGTGGTGGCCGCGGGCATCGCCGTGGCCGACGCGCTGGCGTTCGCGCACGGCCAAGGCATCCTGCACCGCGACGTGAAGCCGCAAAACGTGCTCGTGCTGCCCACCTCCTACGTGCTGGCCGACTTCGGCATCGCCCGCGGTGCCGACGCGGGCCACTCCGCGTCGCTGCAGATGGTCAGCTACCGCCACGCCGCACCGCAGATGCTGGAGGGCGGCGCGCCGTCGTTCGCCGACGACGTCTGGTCGCTCGGCTCGACGCTCTTCACGCTGCTGGAGGGCAAGCCGCCGTTCGCCTCCGACAACCCCGACGAGGACACGCTGCTGTCCTACGTCGGCCGGGTGAGCACGGCGGAACCGCGCTCGCTGACCCGGTTCGACGTGCCGGCGTCGCTGGCCGCGGTGATCTCCCGCTGCCTGCGCAAGGACCGCGCCGAACGCTTCTCCTCCGCGCTGGAGCTGCGCGACGCCCTGGTGAACGTGGCCTCCGGCGCCACCCTGGCACCGCTGTCCGTTGTGGACCCCGACTCGACGCAGATGATGGGCGAGCGCCCCGTCTTCTACCCCGAGGGCCCCACCGAGGCACCGGGTTTCGGGCCGCGCGGGGTGAAGGAGGAAGAGCCGGAACCCGAGGAGCCGCAGGAGGAACCCGACGACTCCTGGCAGGGCAGGCTCGCTGACCTCACCTACCGCCGCACCGACCTCCCGCCTCCCCCACCGCCGGTCGTCACGGCACCGCCGGTCGTGCTGCCCACCGTCGACCTGCCGCCGTACGAGCCGCCGGTCGAGCCGATGACCGCCCCGGTCCGCCGCCGCAACCGCGGTGGCGTGCTCGCGGTCCTCGCCGTGGTCGCGGTGGCGGGCGGCGTCACCGCAGGGGTACTGCTCAACCGCGGCCAAACCACCACCGCGGCCCAGCCGACGACCACGACCACGTTGCCCGTGCCCACCTCGGAGTCCCTCGACGCCGGGCCGCCCCCGAACGCCGACCCGAGGTTCGTGCCGGTGCTCAAGCGCGCCGAGTACGAGGGCAGGGCGATCGAGCTGGAGTGGAGCGACCCGAGCGGCGGGCAGGCCGAGTTCGTGGTGATCGACGTGACCGGGGCGAAGCCGCAGGCCGTGACGCGGGTGACCGGCGGCGGCACCACGTACGTGATCGAGGACGGCGGCGGGGTGCGGCGGTGCTTCCAGATCGCGGCGTTCGGCTACCAGGGTGAGCGCGGCAGCTCCTCGAAGGTGTGCGCGGCGAAGAACTGACCGCAGCGCCGTCGGCGACGACGCGCCCGATGTCCGATCGAACCCGAGTGAGCGGAGGCGTCCTTGTCGAGCAGGAACGAGGTGTCGGACGCCGGGGGCCACGTCGTCCAGGCCAGGACCATCAACGGCGGCGTGCACTTCACCGACGCCAAGCCCGCGCCGAACGTCAACGAGATCGGCGTCTACCTCAGACCCGATCGAGCCGAGATCCACTTCAGGGTCGGCACCACCGAGTGGTTCCAGCTCACGATCACCAACCGCACACCGCGCGACCGGCAGCTCTCGCTGCGGTTCGAAAGCGCGAGCACCACGAGCCTGCTCTGGCACCACGAGGACGCCGCGATCCCCGAGGTGCTCACGGTCCCCGCGAACCAGTCGCTCCCGCTGAGGGTGCGGGCCACCTGCACCGCCGCGGCCTCCGCGGGACCCGACGTGCTGAAGGTGTTCGCCAGTGAGCTCGACGCGCGAACCGGTGAGCCGGTCTGGTGGTCGAGCGACCCGCTGCCCGTCCAGATCGGCCGCGCACCCGGTCTGGACGCCGTGCTGGAGCAGCCGGACGACGTGCACGGCTCCGGCACCTACGAGACGGTCGTGACGCTCACCAACACGGGCAACACGAGCCTGGACGGCCGACTGCACCTGAGAACCGAGTTCGACGGCGCGGAGCACCCGGACTGGGTCAACTCCGGCAGGGTCACGATCATCGACGGACCGCGGTTCGACCTCCGTCCCGGCGCGCCGCCCACGGAACTGCGGGTCGCGGTCGTGCTGTCGGACCCACCCCTCCTCGAACGCACCTGGCGGGTGCCGCTGGCCGTGCACGTCGACTGCGACGACCTGCCACCGGTGGACCGCGAGTTCACGCTCACCCAGAGCGGTGAGCTGGACGCACTCAGGGAGTGGGGAAGAACCCCGGACGCCTGGAAGCGGCGCACGATCGTCGTGGGCGCGCTCTCCCTGCTGGTCCTCGGGATCACCCTCGGCGCGCAGCTCGGTGGCCCCTCCGACGGCGCCACGACCCCGTCCGCGCAGCCGAACACGGCCGCGTCGCCACCCGCGGACGCGCAACTCCCCTACTCCCGGATGCCCTGCGAACAGGGGAAGTCCGTGCTGGTGCTCCACTCGCTGGAGGAGTCGGCCGCGGCGGCCGACGTCAAGCTGCTGCTCGACTACGAGACGATGTGGCTCGGGCAGCGCCTTCCCGGCGACAAGCTGCCCACCGGCGCCAAGGTCCAGCTCAGCACCAGGCAGGACACCTGCCCCGGGGTTCTCCGGGGTTCCACCCCGGACAGGGACACGGACGAGCGGTACAGCCGGTTCGTCTGGATGGGCCCCGTGCCGTCAGACCGCGCCCGCGCGCTGTGCGACGACCTCCACAAGGTGCTCTGGAAGAACTGCAGCCCGGTCGGGGTGGCCTGAGCCTCAGCGGCGGCGGAACAGCGGGCGCGGGTCGACCGCCCACAGCAGCCGGCGCCACCAGGAAGCCTTGCGCCGCACCGCTTTCTCCACCTGCCGCGCGAGCCGCCAGCCGTGCTCGGCGCGGGCGGGTCGCGGTGCGAACGCCGCCTCGTCGACCATCGTGGCCAGCCGCGCGCCCGCCTCGCCCCACTCGCGGCCCACGTCGGGTGCGGTGCGGCTCGGGTGCGGGCGCAGACCGGCCAGCAGCAACGAGTCCAGCACCGCGTTCCACGCGCCCACCGGGCCGGCCGCGCGCAGGCGGACGCGGCGGGTGGTGCGGGCGGCGTACAGCGCCAGCAGCAGCACCACCGGGGTGAGCGCCCAGAAGGGGAAGCCCTGCCGGAGCTCGGGTGCGGCGACGTTCTCCTGGCCGACGGCGGACGGCTGGACGAGCGGCGGCACCGACGCGAGCGAGGTCGGGGTCGGCTTGGCGGTGCTGGAGGCGAGGCGGTTGAGGACCTCGCGCTTGGAGGCGGCGCTGGGGCCGCTGCCGTTGCCGGACACCGGGTCGAACGCCACCCAGCCCCAGCCGGTGAAGTAGACCTCGGGCCAGGCGGTGGCGTCGGCGGCGCGCACGATGCGTTCGCCGGACTGCTCCGGCACCGGCTGGAAGCCCACGACCACACGGGTCGGGAGGCCGACGGCGCGGGCCAGGACGGCGTAGGCGGAGGCGAACTGCTCCGCGGTGCCCGCTCCGGCCCCGGCCTCGCCGGGGTTGCCGAAGAGGAACGTCTCCAGGCGGGCGTAGGAGGACCCGACCGGTGCCTCGGCGTCGGGGCGGCGGTTGAGGCGCACGACCTGTTCCAGCGCAACGGCCTTCTCGTACGGGGTGCGCGCGTTCTGGGTGGCCTGCCGCGCGTACTCGGCGAGGGTGAACGGCAGCCGCGGCACGGCGGTGTAGCGGGTGTCGCCGGGGACGGCCGCCTCGGCCAGGTCGGTGTCCGCGGGGGTGTCGAGGATGCCGCGGACGGTGTAGCTGAGGCCGGTGCGCAGGCCGTCGGCCAGCACCAGCGAGCCGGTGTCGGGGTCGACCATGGCGTTGCTGAGCGACACGGACCGCGGTTTTCCGATGCCCGGCAACCACTCGCCGTCGAGGCCGGTGATCGTCAGGTCGACGCTCGTGTCCTGGAACTTGCCGCCGGTCGGGAGGTCCGGGGCGTCGACCACGCCGAGCGGCCCGTAGGTGGAGGCCGCTTCCCAGGAGGCGCCGGAGAACCGGCTCAGGGTCACCAGGCGGACCGGCACCTCGGGGCCGCGCATCCGGAACAGCTCCGCGTCGCCCTGCGCCGCCCACGCGGCGAGCCGCGGCATCGGGTTGGAGATCGCGACGTTCGTGATGGGTGGCGTGACGAGCTTGCGCGGCTCGAAACCGTTGGTGGGCAGCACGATCGTCAACAGCGTGAGCGCGGCCAGCACCGTGGCGAGCACCGCGGGCGGCACGACGGGGCCGCGCCGGTCGATGACCAGCCAGCCCAGCGCCAGCAGCACGACGAGGACGAGCGCGGTGATGCCGTAGCGGTCGGCCTTGCCCGCGGTGAGCAGTGCGGCGGACACGTAGAGGACGGCGGCACCGAGCGCGGGCACGAACAACGCGGTGCGCTGCCTGCCGATCGACAGGACGGTCGCGACGGACACGCCGAACACCAGCAGCAGCCCCGGCACCAGCAGCTCCGGTGTGGCCGGTGCGGGACGCGCGGCGGTGAGCAGCCGGGGCACGGTGTCGAGCAGCACGTGCATCGGGTCGCGGCCGGGCACCGCGCCACGGGCCGCGAAGTAGCCGCCGGCCATCGCCACGGTCATCAGCGCTATCCCCGCCAGCCCGGCGGGAACGAGGCGCCGCAGCGGAACCGCGAGGAACCCCAGCGCGGCGGCGAGTCCGAAGTAGACGACCGCGCCGTCCCAGGCCTGGGCCAGCTGCACCGCGGCGACCAGCAGGACGGCGGCGACCCACCCGTACCTCATCGCGCCACCACCGCGTTCCACTGGCCGACCAGGTCTTCGGCCTTGGGCCCGCTGACGACGAGCACCGACCCGGCGGCACCCGCGGGTTTCTCCTCGCCGACCACGAGCACGGTGCCGAACGCGGCCCGCCCGGCCTCCAGCACGAGCGCGGGACTGGTGTGCCCGCTGACCACCGCCACCACGTCGAGGTCGCGCACGGGCACGGTCAGCGCGCCGTCGAGCGCGGTCAGCTCCAGGTCGGCCAGCGTCGCGAGGAGCGGCGCCGAGTCCTGCGCCTCCTCCAGGTCCGCGCTGCCGGAGGTGGTCATGAGCCGCACCGGGTGCCCCTGCTCCAGCGCCGAGGTGACGAGCGAGGCCGCGACCTCCACCGCCTCCTCGAACAGCGCCGGGTCGCCGTAGGCGGCAGAGCTGTCGTCGAGCAGCACGGCGAGGTGCGGCCGGGCCGGATCGGCGTCCTCGCGGATCATCAACGTGCCGGTGCGCGCCGACGTGGCCCAGTGCAGCCGCCGCAGGTCGTCACCGGGCACGTACTCCCGCAGCCCGACCAGGTCCGTGCCGCCGCGCTCGACCCGTTCGTCCGCGCCGACCTGCCCCCGCCGGGCCCCGGACGGCAACCCGCGCACGGGCAGCACCCGCGGCACGACCCGCACCTGCACGACCTCACCGAGCACGGTCCGCGCCTGCGCGAGCCCCGCCACCCCCTTGCGCCGCAACGTCAACGGCCCCACGTCGAACACACCGCGCCGCTGTGTCGGGATCGCGTAGTCCACCGCCTCGGTGACACCGGGCTTCAACAACGGCACGTCGACCGCCATCGGCTCCCCCGCCACCAGGTCCACGGCGTCGAGCGCGACGGGCCACCGTCCGGTAGTCGACAGCTCCAGCCGCCCGCTGCACCGCGCGAGCCGCGGCACGGTGCGCGGCCGGACCGTGCGGGCCGTCGTCAGCGGGCTGGCGACCAGCACGGACACCGTCGAGGCCACGACCAGCGCCGTCAGCGCCAGGCCGAACCCGGTCATGCCCGCGTACCGCCACCACAGGCCCACGCCGGTCATGGCGAGGCCGAGGACCAGCACGCCGGTGCCGCGCAGGGTGAGCCGGAGCGCCTTCACGCCGCCCACCGCCGGGCGGGGCGGGATGCGGGCGATGCCGGGGGGTGGGAGTTGCGCGCCACCGTTTGGGAGGCGGTGGGGTGGAGGCCGGTGGGGCGGAGCCCGGCGGGGTGGAGTCCGGTGGGGTGGAGCCCGGTGGGGTGGAGCCCGGCAAGCCGGAGCCCGGCGGGACGAAGCCCGGCAAGCCCGAGCCCGGTGCCGCGAAGCCCGGTGCGGCGGAGGTCAGTGGTGCGAAGCCCGCAGGGGCGAAGCCCGCTGGAGCGCAGTCCGGCAAGGCGGAGTCCGTGCGGTGCGCGGTCCGAGACAGCACCTGGTCCGGCGAACCGGACCAGGGCGAGGTGAGCCGTGACCGACGGAGAGCGGCGCCGTGCCGCGCGGGTGAGCGCGGCGCGGGGTGCGAGCGGTCTCATTGCGTCGCGGGCTTGGGGACCGGCACGCGGGACAGCACGTCGGCCAGCACCTCGGACGTCGTCACGCCCGCCAGCACGCTCTCCCTCGTCAGCACCAGGCGGTGCGCCAGCACCGGGTCCGCGATGTCCTGGACGTCCTGCGGCACCACGAAGTGCCGGCCCTTCGAGGCCGCGTACACCTGGGCGCAGCGCACCAGGGTCCGCAGGCCGCGGGTGGACGTGCCGAGGCGCAGGCGGTCGTCGGAGCGGGTGCCGGTGCCCAGGGCCGAGATGTACTGCAGGATCGGGTCGGCCACGTGCAGCAGCTGCAGGCGGCCGCTGAACGCGCTCACCTCGCGCGGTGAGGTCACGGTGCGGACGTCGGTGATGCGGCCGGCGCCGCTGCCGGGGCGCAGCACGTCCAGCTCGTCGGCGACCGCGGGGTAGCCGATGGAGGTGCGCAGCATGAAGCGGTCGAGCTGGGCCTCTGGCAGGCGGTAGGTGCCGTCGAGGTCGATCGGGTTCTGCGTGGCCACCACGAGGAACGGGTCGGGCACGGTGTGGCCGACGCCGTCGATCGTGACGGTCCGCTCCTCCATCACCTCGAGCAGCGCCGACTGGGTCTTGGCCGCGGCGCGGTTGATCTCGTCGGCCAGCACGATGTTCGCGAACACCGGGCCGGGGCGGAAGCGGATCTGGCCGGTCTGCGGGTCGTAGACCGACGTGCCGGTCACGTCGGAGGGCAGCAGGTCCGGCGTGAACTGCACGCGCCGCGACACCCCGCCCAGCGCGCCCGCCACGGCGCGCGCCAGCGTCGTCTTGCCGGTGCCCGGCACGTCCTCCAGCAGCACGTGACCGCCCGCGAACATGGCCACCAGCACCAGGTCGACCACGTCCCGCTTGCCGCGCACCGCGGCCTCGACCGCGTCACCGAGGCGGGTGTGCAGGTCGCGGAAGGCCGAGACCTCGCCCGTGTCGATCACTGTTCCTCTTCCCTTCGCGGCTTGATCCGCAGCAGGAACGCCGCCGCGAGCAGGCCCAGGCCACCGGCGCCCATCGGGGCCGTCTCCACGCCGGCCGGTGCCATGCGCGGGATGCACGACGGCTTGCCGGCGCACTCGTCGTAGGTGAACAGCGTGGTCCGCGCGGCCGAGTCGACCTGGCCGCCGCCGGAGGCCGCGTAGGCGCGCACGACGATCCGGTTGCTGCCCTCGTCCACGTCGATCGTCGCCGACGTGGCGTTGCACGGGATGCCGACCGCGAAGCCGTACGTCACGTTGACGACCTCGCAGCGCCCGTTGTGGCTCGCCCAGTCCGGGGGCGGGGCCATGGTCACGCGGCGCGTCGGGATCGTCCGCGCACCGGTGAGGCCGGTGATCACCGTGGCACCCGCGCTCGGCAACGACGGCGGCGGCGGGGGCGGCGGAGGCGGAGGAGGCGTGGTCGTTGTCGTCGTCACGACCGGCGGCGGAGGCGGTGGAGGGGGCGTGGTCGTCGTCGTGGTGGGCGGTGGAGGCGGGGGCGGGGTGTTCGGCGGCGTCACCGTGAACGCGGCCATGCCCGCGGCACCGGCGGCGGTCGCCGTCGACGCGCGCACCGTCACGTCCAGCCTGCCGTTCGTGCAGAACGTCGAACCCGCGCACGGCAGCGACAGCTCGGCCGTCGTGCCCGCCACCTGGGCCGACTTCGACCCGCCGGTGAACGAGCCGGAGCCCGACACCGTGTAGCCCGCGATCGGCTCGGCCGACGCCGGCGCGGTCCAGCTCACCGTCACGACGAGCGCCGAGGAGCTGCGCGACTTCTCCCGCACGGACACACCGGCGGGCGCACCGGGAGCGGCACCACCCGCGGAAGGCGTCGTGGTGGTGGTCACCGGCGGCGGCGACACCTCGGTCGTCGGGCCGCTGCCGTTCGGGGTGCCGCCGGGGTTGCGCGGCGGCTTCGTCGGCTCGTTCGGGTTCGGCGGCGGGGGCGGCGGCACCGACGGCGGCGGCGAGCGGTCCGGGTCCTTCACCGGCAGCTCGGGCGAGCGGATCGTCAGCGAGCGGGTCGCGCCGTCGGCGTCGACCAGCACACCGGTCGAAGAGCCCGGCACGTTCACGAACAGCCGGCCGTCGTCGAACACCAGCTCCGGGTCGGACCCGCCGGCGGTGCGCACGTCGTCACCGCCGCGCTTGCCGCCGCGGTCGAGCACGATGACCTTGCCGGAGCCCTTGCAGGGCACGTAGACCTTGTCGCGGAACACCGCGGGACGACCGGGCTTCGGGCAGCCCAGCGAGCCGACGTCGACGCGCAGCACGTCGCGGCCCACGACCAGCACGACGACCGACGACGACGGGACCGAGGCGGGCACGAGGTCGAGCGGCGCGAGCTGCGCGGCGATCACCTCGGCGTCCAGTCGGCCGGTCGAGGCGGAGACGTCCTCGCCGGTGCCGTCGCGCACCACGACGCCTCCGTCCAGGCCGAGCAGCGTCACGCCCTGGTCGTGCGGCACGAGCACGGTGCGCGGCCCGGCACCGGTGACCTGGCGGTGCGACCGCTCCTCGAACTTCTCCTCGTCCACCGACCAGTCGAGCGCGCGCAGGGTGCCGCCGTGGTCCACGACCCACAGCACGCCGCGCTCGTCCACCACGGCGTCCGCGAGCGGCTGCCCCGCCTGCCACGTCTGGCCGACGTCGTCCAGCGTCAGCGGGTCGGCGGTGTGCACGGTGCCCGCCGCGCGGTCGACGACGAACACCAGCCCGTTCGCCACCAGCACCTTGCTCGTCGCTCCCGGCGGGGCCTGCCTGCGCCCGGAGGCGAGCAGCGTCGCGAGGTCGATGACGGTGATCTCGCCCGTGCGCCGGTCCAGCACGATCAGGCGCCCGTCCTCCTGGGCGATCTCCAGCTGCGAGTCCGGCCCGCTGATCTGCAGGCGGGTCTGCGGCTTGCCCGACACCGGGTTGACCTGCACGACCTCACCGCGCTGGTCGTCGCCCAGCCAGGTGAGACCGTCGGAGACGTCCACCGAGGTGCGCGAGATGCCCTGCCCGAGCGCGGCGCCCGCGAGCACCAGCACGCCGAGCAGTGCCGCGACGAAGCTCGCCGACTCCCGCCCTCCACCGGAGATGATCCGTCTGATCCGGTGCCACCAAGCCATCGCGCACCCTCCCTCGCCCGCCGGGGATGCTAACCCCCTGCTCTGACAGCTTCGGACGGTGCTCGGTTCCCGGATCGCCCGGTCAGCCACACGGCCGACATGGACAACGGTAATGACGGGGTCTGACAATTCCGGATTCCGAATGGCACTGGACCGAACCGCGCAGCGCGGAAGACCGAACGGATCAACGCGGACACACGGCGGACGCCCTGCCGCGGAGCGCTCTCCTGAATACAGTGGACCCATGGAGATCCCCGGCATGGGACTGGCCAGGCAGGTGCTGGGCACCGCCGTCACGACGACGACCGCGGTGGCCGCGGTCCCCGGCCGCGTGCTCGACCTGATCGGCGAGGTGGAACAGCTCGTCCGCAAGGTCAACGGCACGATCGACGCGGTCGACGCCGTCGTCGCGCGGGCGGACGGCCTGGTGGAGCGCACCGGCAACGTCATAGCCGACGCGGAGAAGGCGGTCGACCAGGTGCGCGCGATCACCGCGAGCGCCGCGGACGTCGCCGAGCGCGCGGGTGGCGTCGTCGCGACGGCCGGGAGGACGGCGGACACCGCCGACGAGCTGATCCACATCTACGAGCCGATCGCGAAGCAGGCCCAGCCGCTCGCGAAGCGGTTCGTCGACGAGCTGTCGCCGCAGGAGATCGAGGCCGCGATCAGGCTGGTCGACGAGCTGCCCGCCCTCACCGAGCACCTGACCAGCGACATCTTGCCGATCCTGGCCACGCTCGACCGGGTCGGACCGGAGGTGCACCAGCTGCTGGAGGTCACGAGCGACGTCCGCCAGGCCATCCTCGGCATCCCCGGTTTCGGGTTCATGCGCCGGCGCGGCGAGAAGAAAGAGGAGGAAGAGGGTGTGAAGGACGGCGAGAACGGGTAGCCGCTTCGACATGACCGGTCTGAGACATGAAGATCAGCTCACGTGGTGGCTGCTGAGCGGCATCTTCGCCCTGCTGGCCGCGGTGAACGTCGGCCTCGCCGTCACCGAGAGCGCGACCTGGCCCTACGCGCTCGCGACCGTGCTGCTCGCCGCGAGCGCGTGGAGCGCCCGGCAGGCGTTCAGGCCCTTCCCGTCTTCTGGTGCGTCAGGTTCGACGCGACCCCGAATCGGAACGCCCGCACCCGATACGTCGCGTTTTTCTCGTCTGGGAGTGTGATCAGCCCGAACGAGGTGACGTCCGGGTCGAGCTGCGCCGCGACGCGGTAGTCCGCCGCACCCGCGGGCCTGAGCTCGATCAGGTACCCCTCCTCGTCGGACGCGTGGTCCTCCCACGTGAACAGGATTCCGTTCGCGTGCTTGACCTCCGCCTTCAGCACGCCCGGCGCCGCCTCCGGTGACGACACCGGGTGCGTGCCCCCGCCGGTCCTGCGCGGTTCCGCCCACTCGTGGCCATCGGTCTCCGGCACCTCCTCCCCCGGTGGCAGCGCGACGTCCACGGTGTCCGTGGCCGGTCCGGTGAACGGCCGGACCCGGTAGTAGAACTGCGTCTCCGGGATCAGGTCCGGGTGCTCGTAGGTGTTCTTGCCCGGCGGCGCGAACTCCAGCACCGCATACTCGCCGTCGGCCGCGTTCGCGTACTCGATGACCTGCCCGGCCGCCCCCGCCTCCGGACGCCAGTGCAGCGTCACGTCGACCGGCGAGGTCAGCTCGGACGTCAGCGCGGGGGCCTGCTGCTCCTGGCCACAGGCAGCCAGGAGCAGCAGGACCGCCAACCACGTGTGCCGTCGGGTCACTTGCGCCAGAACCGGATGTTGCTCCAGACGACCGTGGCAGGTCCTTGGCCGCTGGAGGTCCGATAAGCGCCGAACTTGTCGTAGAAGCTCGTACCCGAGCTCGCATAGGTGTGCTTGCGCGAGCCGTTGATGTACGTGCGGTGCTCGGTCGCCGTGTTGTGCACGGTGTTCACCCGCACGGTCGTGCCCACGGTCGCGCCGGTCGCGATGGTGTCGCCTCCGTGCACGGCGTAGAGCCGGCCGCCGCGTTCCACGGCGAGCATCCAGAACGGTCCCGCGGTGGGCCCTTCCCGGAACGTCTGCTTGAGACTGACGCGGGTGCCGCCGAGACTGGTGATCCGGAAGCTCCCCTCGAACTGCCGCGTGCCGCCGGAGTAGGTGGCGTACCGGCGTTCGGCGCGCTGGTCTCCACTCGCGGTGGAGCAGGTCAGCCGGAACGTCAGGTCGTCGACCGTGCCGCAACCGCGTTCCTGGACGGTGAACGATGGTGAGTAACCGGTCCACGGACCGGTTTCCACCTGGGCCTGCGCGGGCGAACCCGCCACGAGCAGACCGGTTGCCGCTGCGATCCCCGCGACGGTGCGGAGTCGTGTGGACATACCGATTCCTCCTCAAGACGTGCTGAGGACAGCACGTTTTCTCAGGGGGCGGTAGCGGCAGCGTAGCCGATAATGATCGGATGTTCGACCTCCACCGGCTGCGGCTGCTGCGCGAGCTCTCCAGAAGGGGAACGCTCGCGGCGGTCGCGCAGGCGCTGAACTACAGCCCGTCCTCGGTCTCGCAGCAGTTGTCGTTGCTGGAGAACGAGGTCGGCGTGCCGTTGCTGGAGCCGGTCGGCCGCCGGGTGCGCCTGACCCCGCAGGCGGAGATCCTGGTGCGGCACACCGAGGAGGTCCTCACCCGGCTGGAGCAGGCCGAGTCCGAGGTCGCCGCGTCGCTGCACGAGGTGACCGGCACGCTGCGGGTCGCGACGTTCCAGACCGCGGCGCTCGCGCTGATCCCGGCGACCCTGGCGCGGATGCGCGACGAGCACCCGGCGCTGCGGGTCGAGTTCCAGGTGCTCGACCCGGCGGAAGCGCTGTCCGCCTTGAACGCCAGGGACTTCGACCTGGTGTTCGTGGAGGAGTGGCCGGACCAGCCGGAGGCGAGGTTCTCCGGCCTGGAGTACCGGGAGGTGTGCCGTGACCCGATCCGGCTCGCGGTCCCGCGTGGACTGCCCGCCGCCGAGGTCGCCGCGTTCCCGTGGATCATGGAGCCGGCCGGGATGCCGCAGCGGGTCTTCGGCGTGAACTGGTGCCGTCACAACGGTTACGAGCCGGACGTGCGGTTCTCCTCGACCGACGTGCTGGTGAAGCTGCGGTTCGTGGAACGGGGACTCGCGGTCGCGCTGCTGCCGGACCTGGTCTGGTACGACCGCGACGTCACCGTGGACCTGCACGAGCTGCCGGTGCCGCAGTCGCGGCTGCTGTTCACCGCGGCACGGGCAGGGCGAGGTCAGCATCCCGCGGTGCGGGCGTTCCGGGAGGCGCTGGCGCTGTCCACAGCGCCGCTCCGACCCCCGCGGTGATGACGAGCCCGACGGCGCACAGCGAGACCAGGTCCAGGTGCTGGCCGAGCAGCACCGCGCCGGCGAGCGCGGCCGCCGCCGGTTCCAGCGCGAGCACCACGCCGAACGTGCTGGCCTGCAACGTCTTCAGCGCCCTGATCTCCAGCGTGTAGGGGATCGCGGAGGCCAGCACCGCCACGAGCGTGCCCAGCAGCAAGATCCGCGGCTCGAACAACGCCGTGCCCGCCGTCGACAGCCCGTACGGCAGGGTCAGCGCCGCCGCGACGGCACTCGCGCCCGCGAGCCCGCCGGTGCCGAGGCCCAGCGTGGCGATGGTGCGGCCGGCGAGGACGTAGCAGGCCCAAAAAGCAGCGGCGACCAGCGCCAGCACGACGCCGACCAGGTCGAGGCCGGCACCGCTGTGCTCGCGCAGCCCCAGCACCACGACCCCGGCGAACGCGAGCCCGACCCACACGAAGTCCCTGGGCCTGCGGCTCAGGACGGCCGCGAGCCCCAGCGGCCCGAGGAACTCGATCGTGACCGCGACGCCGAGCGGGATGCGTTCGAGCGCGAGGTAGAACGTGCCGTTCATGCCGGCCATGGTCATGCCGAGCACGAGCGTCTCCTGGCGGAACTTCGGCCGCACCACCACTGCCAGCAGCAACGCCGCGATGCCCAGCCGCAGCGCCGTGGCCCCCGGCGCGCCGATCTGGCCGAAGAGCTGACTTGCGAACGCCGCTCCGAACTGCAGGGAGATGACCGAACCGAGGACCAGGAAGACCGCCATGGGCACAGCCTCGTTGACCAGGTCTCTTCGGTACAGCTCAAGTTTTCGAGCGATGTCGTTCGGTTTTTCCGAACGTTTAGACTGGCGGGTGCGATGAGACGCAAACCCTCCTCCCCACTCCCCCAGCGCAACGGCCTGGACGCGGCGCGCCTGAAGCTGCCGCCGGACGGCACGTGGCCGTCGCTGCGCGCGCACCTGGTCGAGCGCCTGCCGCGGGTGGCTCCCGAACGCATCGAGGAGATGCTGCGCGAGGAGCGGATCTGGGGTGTCACGGGCCCGCTGGGCGTCGACGCGCCGTTCGTGCCGGACAGCTACATCTGGTTCCACCGCGACCTGCCGGTCGAGGTGCCGGTGCCGTTCTCCATCGGTGTCGTGCACCGGGACGACGACATCGTGGTCGCCGACAAACCGCACTTCCTCGCCACGATCCCGCGCGGTCAGCACATCATGCAGACGGCGCTGGTGAGGCTGCGCGACGAGCTGGGCCTGCCCGACCTCTCCCCCGCGCACCGCCTGGACCGCGTCACGGCCGGGCTCGTGCTGTTCGTGGCCCGCCGGGAGCTGCGCGGCCGGTACCAGACCATGTTCCGCGACCGGGTGGTGCGCAAGGAGTACGAGGCGGTCGCGCCGGTGCGGCCCGACCTGGAGCTGCCGTGCGTGGTGCGGTCGCGGATCGTCAAGGAGCGCGGCATCATCACCGCGTTCGAGGAGCCCGGCGAGCCGAACGCGGAGACGCACGTGTCGCTGGTGGAGCAGCGCGGTGCGCTGGGGCGCTACCGGTTGCGGCCGCTGACCGGGCGCACGCACCAGCTGCGGCTGCACATGTCCGGTCTCGGCGTGCCGATCCTGAACGACGACTTCTACCCGGTGCTGCGGGAACGCCCGCTCGACGACTTCTCCTCGCCGTTGCAGCTGCTGGCCCGCACGTTGTCCTTCACAGACCCGGTCTCGGGCGTCGAGCGCTCGTTCACCTCGCGGCTGTCGTTGTCCGCCTGGTCATGAGACGTGCGTGCGCACGGCTGGAATGCTGTGCTCCGGCCAGATCTCGCACATCCGCTCGTGCAGCCGCCGTGCGAGCGCGCTCGTCTTCGGGTGCGTCTCGGTGAACGCCGCCACCACCCGCGTGCGGAACATCAACCGGTCACGCGCGGTCGTGGTCGTCCACGCCCAGTCCTCCTCCACCACCCTGGCGAGGTGGTCGGTGCCGTCGCGGTGCAGCCGCCGCACGAGAGCGTCCCCCTGCACCAACCAGCGCACGCACGCGTCCTCCAACGGCGCGGTGAACCCGCGTTCGGCGAAGTAGGCCTGTTCGGCGGCCTCCCACAACGGTGCCGGTGTCTCGCTGACGAGCGCGCACGTCGGAAAGCCGATGCGGAGGTAGACGAGCTCGCTGAGGCCGTCGCCGAGCGCCGCTCCTTCGAGGTCCACGAACCGTGCGCCCCGGTCGGTGTACAGGTCGTTGCCGGGACAGGGATCGCCGTGCAGCAGGTCGAACCCGCCGGTGTCGGTGAACACCAGCTCGTCCTCGGCGCCACCGGTCTCGACTCCAAGGGCGTGGACCAGCCGCAGGAACGGCTCCGGGTCCGGTACCCGCTGGCGTGGCAGCAGACCGGCGTGCCGCGGACCGGTGGACATGTGCAGGCGGGCCAACGCCCGCGCGTAGTCGACCACCCAGTCCTCTCGCGGCGGCTCGGACTGCAACCGTTCGAGCACCACGGTCTGTGCGGCCTCGTCGACGTCGAGGACGCGCGGCACCACGCCGGTGTGCGCGGCCAGCCGCAGCGCGGTGACCTCGCGGGTGAAAGCGGCCGGATCGCCGATGACGCGTTTGACGATCCGGTCGCCGTCAGCCCACACGCTGGACCGCGGGTTGTCGTTCAGCAGCTCCACGGTCCCATCATCCTCAGGCGAGCGTGAGCGCGTACAGCTCCACCCGCGGGTCGTCCGGCAGCGTCACCGACCGCACGGTCTTGGCCGGGTCCAGCCGCAGCGACTGCCCGAACAACCGCACCGGCGGCCCGTCCACGCCCTGGCCCGCCTTGATCCGGTGCGGCATCTCCAGCACCGCGAGCCCACCGCCGGCCCAGTCCGGCACGGTGGCGGCGACCTCGGCGGAGGTGCCGTCGGTGTACCAGACGGTGAAGCCCGCCGACACCGGCCCGTTGTGCGAGGAGCCGACGACGTGCAGCCACGAGAACTGACCGGACGGCAGCAGCAGGCCCTGGCCGCGGGCCTCGACGAAGTTCGCCGCAGTGCCCGTCGGGTCCGGTGCCTGGTAGGTGATGCCGCCCCAGGTCACGGGTCCGGCGGGCGGCAGCAGCGCCTCGTCGTAGCTCCAGCCGCCGCCGTCGAAGTTGCCCGACGAGGACGCGGTGACGGACGCGGTGCCGTCGTGGTTGCGCTCCGGTGCGATGTCCACCGAGCACGCCGAGAACGCGCACAGCGCGGCCTGCTTGACCTCCACGGTGGCCTTGAGCTGCACCGCCTCGACCTTCACCGCCACCTCGTAGGTGCCCACCGGCGTGCCCGCGGGCACGGAGACCGTCAGCGGCACCGTCTTCTGCGTCGGCAGGCCGCGCGAGACGATCGCGAACGGCCGTGCGCCGGTCACCGCCCAGCCCGCGGGCGCGGTCACCTCCGGCCGCACCGTCGTGGCCGACGGTGACTGCGCCAGCACGTCGAGCTGCAGCGTCAGCGACTGCGCCGACTCGGAGGTGGGCATGACGACCTCGGTGCCGCGCAGCGAGGCGTTCAGCGACCGCCGCGAGTCCACCTTGCCGTCGTTGAGCGACGGCGGCTCGTCACCGCGGCTCGTGCCCCACGACGACGGCTTCGCCGACACCTCGTAGGACAGCTTCCCGCCGCGCTGCACCGTGGACCAGTCGACCCATGTCTTGCGCACGTCGCGGCCGTTGAACGACGCCGACTTCACGTACCGCACCGAGTCGGAGACACCGGGCGCGGTCACCGTCAGCGTGCCGCCCTGGGAGCCGTGCTGTCCGATCCGGACGGTCGCGGACGGGAACTGCGGTGACGACAGGGCCAGGAAACCGGAGCCGCTGAACGTCGGGTACAGGCCCAGCGACGAGAACACGTACCAGGCCGACATCGTGCCCAGGTCGTCGTTGCCGGTCATGCCGTCCGGGCCGGTGGTGAACAACGTCATCGCGGCCCGCACGACGGTCGCCGCCTTCGACGGCGTGCCCGTCCACAGGTACACGTACGGCGCCAGCAGGTCGGGCTCGTTGTTCGGGTTGTAGGTCGGCTTGCCGTAGTAGTCGTACGGCTCGGTGATCCAGTCCTGCCGTGCCGTGCCCGCCGGGTCGACGAGCAGCTTGTCGTAGGCGAAGAACGCGTCGAGCCGCTTCTCGGCCTCCCTGCGCCCGCCCATCAGCGAGATCAGCCCGGCCGGGTCCTGCGGCACCAGCCACTGGTACTGGTAGGCGCCGCCCTCGTGGAACTGGTGCGCGGCGTCGACCGGGTTGTACGGCGACAGCCAGGTGCCGGCGGCGGTGCGCGGCCGGAAGTGACCGGTCGAGGCGTCCCACAGGTTGCGGTACCACTGGCCGCGGTCGGCGAACATCCGCGCGTCCGAGCGGTGGCCGAGCCCCTTCGCCATCAACGCCAGCGACGCGTCCGCCGCCGAGTACTCCAGCGTGGCCGAGGCCGGGTGCACGCAGTCGTTGTCGCCGCCCTTGTGCGCGCAGTCCGTGCCGAGCTTCAAACCGGACGGGATGTAGCCGCGCTCGTTGTAGTGCTCGACGCCTGAACGCCCGTTGTAGGGCGAGTCGGCCGGCGGCAACGTCAGCGCGTTCTTGCGCAGCAGCTGGTAGGTCTCCTCCTCGAAGCCCTTCAGCAGCCCCTTCTCCCACGCCTCGACCAGGAACGGCGTGACGGGGTCACCGGTCATGATGTTGGTCTCGGAGGAGGCCAGCGCCCACCGCGGCAACCACCCGCCGTCGCGCCCGCCGGCCACCACGGACAGCGCCACGTCCCTGGCCACCCGTGGTTCGAGGACCTGCAGCAGCTGGTTCTGCGGCCGGTAGGTGTCCCACAGCGAGAAGTTCTGGTACGGCGTGTAGCCCTCGGCGGTGCGCACCTTCCCGTCGAACCCGGTGTACCTCCCGTCGACGTCTCCGGCGACGTTCGGGTGCAGCACGGAGTGGTAGAGCGCCGTGTAGAACGCGACCTGCCGCTCGCGCGTGCCGCCGGTGATCCGCACGGCGTCGAGCTGCTTCCTCCACACCGCCTTCGCCGCGGCCACCGCGGCGTCGAAGTCGAACGCGGGCGCCTCGGCGGCGAGGTTCTTCCGCGCGCCCTCCAGCCCGGTGTAGGACAGGCCGACCTTCAGCACGACGTCGCGGTCGGCCGTGGCGTCGAACGTGACCCACGCGCCGTTGCCACCCGTGCCGGCCGCGTCCCGCGACCCCGGCGTGGGCACGTTCCCCCGCCACGAGCCGAAGGACGCGAACGGCCGGTCGAACGTCGCCGTGAAGTACACGGTGTGCTCGTCCTTGCCCGCGCAGAACCGCCCGTTGCGCACGCGGCCCTCGATGGTCCGGTCGCCGACGACGTGGATCTCGGAGTCGAGCACGGTCTGGTTGGACTTGCCGGTGTTGAACAGGACGTTCGCGGCGCCGTTGGACGGGAAGGTGTACCTCTGCCAGCCGGTCCGCTGGGTCGCCGTGACCTCGGCGTTCACGCCGTACCGGGACAGCCCGACGCGGTAGTAGCCGGGCTGCGCTTGCTCGTCCGAGTGGCTGAACTCGGACTTGTAGGCATTGATGTCAACGTTGTCAACGGACCCGACCGTCGGCATCACGGGCAGCTCGCCCATGACGCCGCACCCCACGCCCGAGAGGTGCGTCTGGGAGAAGCCGTAGATCGACGTGGCCTTGTAGTCGTAGCCGCCCTGACCTCCTGTGTCCGGGCTGACCTGCACCATTCCGAAGGGCACCGACGCTCCGGGGAACGTGTTGCCGAAGTTCTGCGTCCCCACGAAGGGGTTCACCAATGACGACGGGTCCTCCTGCGCCGGTGCCGCCTGCGCAGGAACTGTCAGACCCAGCAACAGCCCGGCTACAACCAGTGTCCGCATGGTCAGTCAGTATTGCCCGATCACCGCCACCCCGGCAGCTTCTGTCGTGTTTTGTCAGCCGGTGCGCAGCCGGCGAACCGCTTCCACCGACACGATCGCTGACAACTCCCCGGCACCGGGGTAAGCAGGAGGCATGCCCGTACAGCTCAACCACACCATCGTCCACGCCACCGACCAGGAGCGCTCCGCCCGCTTCCTCACCGACCTGCTGGGCCTGCCCGCCCCCGTGCGCTTCGGCCCGTTCCTCGTCGTCGAGGTCGCGAACGGCGTCTCGCTCGACTACGTGACCGCGCCCGGCCCGATCGCCGAGCAGCACTACGCGTTCCTCGTGACCGAGGACGAGTTCGACGAGGTCTTCGGCCGCATCCGGGAGCAGGGGCTCGAGCACTGGGCCGACCCGTTCCGCAGCCGCCCCGGCGAGATCAACCGCAACGACGGCGGCCGGGGCGTCTACTGGAGCGATCCGGACGGCCACACCCTGGAGATCATCACCCGGCCCTACGGGTCCGGCTCCTGACGGATCAGGCCCAAAAGGTATAGACCACCTCTTGTGCTCGGAGTGCCTGCCTGCCACCGTGAGAGCGGTAACACAGTGGGCGCGCAGATGCTCGGAGGAGTTGGTCCGCATGTTCTCCACACGCGCCGCCGCCCTGCTCGTCGCGCTGCTGGGCGTCTTCACGCTCGTGCAGCCGGCGACGGCGGCGCCGTTCATCGTCAGCGAGGCGCAGTTCAACCGGATGTTCCCGTCCCGCAACGGTTTCTACACCTACAGCGGCCTGCGGAACGCGATGGGCGCGTTCGGCTCGTTCGCGAACCAGGGCAGTGACACGGTCAAGAAGCAGGAGCTCGCGGCGTTCCTCGCGAACGTCTCGCACGAGACCGGCGGGCTCGTCTACATCCGCGAGATCAACCAGAGCGGTGACTACTGCGACGAGACCAAGCCCTACGGTTGTCCGGCGGGCACCAGGGCGTACTACGGCCGCGGCCCCATCCAGCTGTCGTGGAACTTCAACTACAAGGCCGCGGGCGACTACCTGGGCATCAACCTGCTGAGCAACCCCGACCAGGTCGCCACCAACGCCACCACGTCGTGGAAGACCGCGATCTGGTACTGGATGACGCAGAGCGGTCCCGGCACGATGACCCCGCACAATGCCATGGTCAACTCGCGCGGTTTCGGTCAGACCATCCGCAGCATCAACGGGTCGCTGGAGTGCGACGGCCGCAACCCGGGAACCGTCGAGAGCCGCGTCTCGAAGTACCGCTCATTCACCGGGATCATCGGCGTCACACCGGGTTCGAACCTGTACTGCTGAGGGCAGAAGAGGTCTAGACCCTTGACTGGTCTGGACCATTGATGCCAGGCTCAGCAGCACTGTTCACATCCTTGATCCCTCGGATGCGCTAAAGACTCCAGAGGTGGGTGACCTTGCTGAAAAAACGCATCTTGGCGTCTCTCGCGGCGGGTGTGGTGGCGGCTTCCCTCGCCGTCATCGCGCCGACCGCGTCCTCTCAGGCAGAAGTGTCCGCGCAGGCCTGCACCTTCACGGACTGGGTCCAGGGCAAGTGGTACACCACCGGCTCGATCGTGAGGTTCGAAGGCAACTACTACGTCGCCGAGCACGACAACCCGGGCTACAGCCCGACGGTCTCCACCTGGTACTGGGAGCCGACGGGCTGTGACGGTGGTGGCGGCGGTGGCGGCGGCACCACCTGCAGCAGTGCGACCGACTGGGTGGCCGGCCGGCAGTACTACACCGGCAACATCGTGCGCTACAACGGTTCCTACTACATCGCCGAGCACGACAACCCCGGCTACGACCCGACGGTCTCCACGTGGTTCTGGGAGCCGCACAACTGCGGTGGCGGCGGCAACCCCGGTGGCTTCCCCGTCACCGAGGCCCAGTTCAACCAGATGTTCCCCGGCCGCAACAGCTTCTACACCTACCAGGGTTTCGTCGACGCGGCCCGCACCATCCCCGCGTTCGCCACGACCGGCAGTGACACGGTGAAGAAGCAGGAGGTCGCGGCGTTCCTCGCGAACGCGTCGCACGAGACCGGTGGCCTGGTCTACATCGAAGAGATCAACAAGAACAACGACCTCTGCGACGAGAGCCAGCCCTACGGCTGCCCGGCCGGTACCTACGCCTACTACGGCCGCGGTCCGATCCAGCTGTCGTGGAACTTCAACTACAAGGCCGCGGGCGACTACCTCGGCCTGAACCTGCTGCAGAACCCGTACCAGGTGGCGCAGAACTCCACGACCGCGTGGCGGACGGCGATCTGGTACTGGATGACGCAGCGCGGCCCCGGCACCATGACCCCGCACGACGCGATGGTCAACAGCGCCGGCTTCGGTCAGACGATCCGCAGCATCAACGGGTCACTGGAGTGCGACGGCCGCAACCCGGCGCAGGTCCAGAGCCGCGTCTCGAAGTACCAGTCGATCACCGGCATCATCGGTGTGACGCCGGGCGGCAACCTGTACTGCTAGGACTTGAGCTGTCCTGGTTCGCTGTCAGCTTCACTGCATGACCATGGAGCTGGACGAACTGCTGCACGAGCTGAACGACCAACGCAAGACCTTCCGCGTCACCGTGCGGGGTCTGACCGCTGCGGAGGCCGCGAAGCGCACGACCGCCAGCGAGCTCACGCTGGGTGGGTTGCTCAAGCACCTCACCCGGTGTGAGCGCGGCTGGACGCACATCCTCACCGAGCAGCCCCTGCCCCCGCCCGGGATGCTGGACTTCGACCAGTACACCTGGACGGGCGGCGACTTCGACGCGCTGCTCACGTCTTACGACGAAGCGGTGCGCGCGACCGACGAGGCCGTGCGCACCGCTTCGCTCGACCACCCGGTGCCGTTGCCGTCCGCGCCCTGGGACCCGGACCCGCGCCCGATGTCGATCCGCCGGATCGTGCTGCACCTGATCAGGGAGACCGCGCAGCACGCGGGCCACGCGGACATCCTGCGCGAGTCGCTGGACGGCCAGTCGACCACGGCGTTCCTGTACGAGGACTGAGCACCTGGCCAGAAGCCTCGCCCGCCGTTGCTGCCCAGGCGTCTGCTCAGCCCCGGAAGGGGACTAGCTCGCGAGCTGTTCCTTCACCTGCGCCAGCGACGGGTTCGTGAGCGCCGTGCCGTTCGGGAAGTGGACGGTGGGCACCGTGCGGTTGCCGCCGTTCACGCTCATCACGAAGTCGGCCGCGCCGGGCGTCTCCTCGATGTTGATCTCCGCGTACTCGATGCCCTCGCGGTCGAGCGAGCTCTTCAGGATGCGGCAGTACCCGCACCACGAGGTGGAGTAGACGGTCAGCTGGTCCGGAGCCATCAGGCACTCCTCGTCGAGTCGTCGGACGTCACCGTTGTCAACGTGCGGCGGGAGCGCCTGATGCCGGGATGAGCGCCAGATCACTCCGGCGTGGGCCGCCGCGCTGCTCCGGCGAGGCGGCTTTCGCTCGTTCAGAGCAGCCGCGGCGATCGTCAGACAACCGTCAGGTCAATTCCGCCCGCGGTCGGCGAGCATGGTTCGCGCACCCCCCGAAATCATCCGGAAACGCGATCGGTTCCCATTCCGCCGCCGGTTCCGCACCCCAGGAAAGAAAGGCTGGCCATGCTGAAAACGCTGGCGGCTGCCGCCCTCGCGCTGTCCGCGGTCGTCGTTGCCGCGCCCGCCGCCCAGGCGGTTCCCGACGTCCCCGACTTCGTCACGATCGACGTGGTCACCGTGAACGGTTCCGGCTGCCCCGCCGGTACCGCCGCCGTCGCCTCCGCCGACGACCGCACGGCGTTCACGGTGACCTACAGCCAGTACCTCGCGCAGGCGGGGCAGGGCTCCGCGCCCACCGACTTCCGCAAGAACTGCCAGCTCAACCTGCGCGTCACCTACCCGCAGGGCTTCACGTTCGGCATCGCCCAGGCCGACTACCGCGGCTTCGCCCACCTGCAGGCGGGAGCCACCGGGACGGAGAAGGGGAACTACTACTTCCAGGGCATGTCCCAGACCGCCAGCCGCACCCACACGTTCACCGGCCCGAAGAGCGACAACTGGCAGGCGACCGACCGTGCGCAGGTGGCGGAAATCATTTACGCGCCCTGCGGTGAGGTCCGGCACCTCAACATCAACACCGAACTGCGCGTGAACGCGGGAACCGCGTCGAAGGCGAACAGCTTCATGACGATGGATTCCACCGACAGCAGCGTCAGCACCAAGTACCAGTTCTCCTGGAAGCGCTGCTGACAGCTGCGTCCACCGCCGCCGCCGGTCTTTGTCGGACTCCAGTCGGAAAGGTGCCCCATGCTCAACGCAGTGGCCGCGGCCGTGCTCGCGACGTCGACCATCATCATCCCGCCGGGAGGCGCACCCGGCACCACGCCTCCGCCGGACCACATCACCATCGACGTCGTGACCATCAACGGGTCGGGCTGCCGGGCCGGCACGGCCGCCGTCGCCGTGTCCCCCGACAACAAGGCCTTCACCGTCACCTACAGCGAGTTCATGGCCCAGGTCGGCCCGCAGGCCCTGCCGACCGACTTCCGCAAGAACTGCCAGCTCAACCTGCGCGTCAACGTGCCGTCCGGCTTCACCTACGGCATCTCCTCGACCGACTACCGCGGGTTCGCGCACCTCGAACGCGGCGCCACCGCCCTGGAGCGGGCCAACTACTACTTCCAGGGCATGTCGCAGACCGAGTACAGGCAGCACAACTACAAGGGCCCGTTCAGCGACGACTGGCAGGCGACCGACACGACCGACGTGGCCGCGATCGTCTACCACCCGTGCGGTGAGAAGCGGAACTTCAACATCAACACGGAGCTGCGGGTCAGCGCGGGCACGTCCGACCCGAAGAAGACCACCAGCTTCATCGCGATGGACTCGACCGACGGGTCGATCGAGACGACGTACCACTTCGCGTGGAAGCTCTGCACCCCCAGGACGTGACACCCGGTCAGGGAGCTCCGGGTCGCGCACCGACGCGGCCCGGGGTTTCCGTTCTCAGATCAGGAAGCGGTACGCGGTCGACCCCGGCTCCACGTGCTGGATCTTGAGCGGGGACTCCTTCATCCGCCCCCACAGCAGGTCGTAGTCCTCGCGCCGGCCCAGCTCGATGCACACGAGCGCGGCACCGGTCTCCCGGTTGTCCCGCTTCACGTACTCGAACTGCACGATGTCGTCGTCCTTGCCGAGCACGTCGTCGAGGAACCGCCGCAGCGCACCCGGCTCCTGCGGGAACTCCACCAGGAACCAGTGCTTGAGGCCGCGGTGGATCATCGACCGCTCGACGATCTCGGCGTAGCGCGACACGTCGTTGTTGCCGCCGGAGAGCAGGCAGACGACCGTCGCGTCCGGCGCGACCGAGATCTCCTCCAGCAGCGCCGCCGAGGCGAGCGCGCCCGCGGGCTCGGCGATGATGCCGTCGATCTGGTACAGCTCCAGCATCTCCGTGCAGACCGCGCCCTCGGCGACGGTGAGCAGCTCGGCACCGGAGTCGCGCACCATCGGGAACGTGACGTCGCCCGCGCGCCGCACGGCCGCACCGTCGACGAACGTGTCCACCTCGGGCAGCGTGACCGGGTGGCCCGCCTGCATCGCGGCGATCATGCTGGCCGCGCCCGCGGGTTCCACGCCGATGACGCGGGTGCGCGGGAAGCGCTCCTTGAACCAGGTGCCGACGCCGGAGAGCAGGCCGCCGCCGCCGACCGGGGCGATGACCACGTCCGGGGCGCCACCGAGCTGCTGCACGATCTCCAGGCCCACCGTGCCCTGGCCCGCGACCGTGCGCGCGTCGTCGAACGCCGGCACGAGGGTGGCGCCGGTGTGCTGGGCGTACTCCTTGGCCAACGCCGCCGCGTCGTCGTAGGTGTCGCCGTCGACGATGAGCTGCACCATGCCCTGGCCGAGCGCGGCGATGCGGTCGCGCTTCTGGCGGGGCGTGGTGCGCGGCACGTGCACGCGGCCCTCGATGCCCAGGCGGCGGCACGCGTACGCCATGCCTTGGCCGTGGTTGCCCGCCGACGCGCAGACCGCGCCGCCGAAGGCGAACTCGGTCTGGCAGAGCAGGTTGAAGGCGCCGCGCAGCTTGTACGAGCGGCCGACCTGGAGATCCTCGCGCTTGAACCAGACGCGGGCGCCGGTGCGCTCGGACAGCCGCTGGTTCACCTCCAGCGGGGTCGTGCGAGCGACTCCACCGAGCCGGGCTGCGGCCGCGGACACCTCATCAGCGAAGGACATGACACTACATCTTCCGTGAACGACTCGGGTCTGGCACGCGTACCCCTGGAAGACAGGGAGGTGCCGAATTGTTTCGCCTTGTGGGCGTGTCAGCGCTGCTCATGATGCTCTCCGCGGTTCCCGCGCACGCCCATGGCGCGCCCACCGACCCACCGAGCAGGGCTTTTCTCTGCTCACCGGGCCGGCAGACAGCATCATCCTCGCCGTGCCGGACCGCCATCGCAGCGGGGTTGCCGTCCACGGAGTGGGATGACGTCCGGCTGGCGAACGTCGCCGGGCAGGACACCGCGCGCGTGCCCGACGGCAAGCTGTGCAGCGCCGGGCTGCCGAGGTACGCGGGCCTGGACCAGCCGCGCGCCGACTGGCCGGCCACCCGGCTGACGAGCACGGCGTTCACCTACCGGGCGACGATCCCGCACCAGGGCTCGTTCCGGTTCTACGTCACCCGCGACGGCTACTCCCCGGCCCGGCCGCTGCGGTGGGCCGACCTGGAGCAGTTCCTGACCGTGCCCACTCCTCCGCTGGTGAACGGCGCGTACCGGTTCACGGTGCAGCTGCCGAAGCGAACGGGCCGGCACGTCGTCTACACGGTCTGGCAGAACACCGACACGCCCGACACCTACTACTCGTGCACGGACGTCGAGCTCGCGGCAGCACCCGCGACCGCTCCGGCGCGGAAGCCCGTTCCCGTTGCGTCGAGCACCGAACAACCTCCTTCCGCCGCAACGAGGATCGGGCTGTCGGCGGTGATCGGAGCGGTCGGCGGGCTCGGTGTCCTGGGCGGCTTCCTGTTGTGGCGCAGAAGAATTCTGTGAACGTCCCGGTACCCAACAGGTCTGGACCACCCTTACGATGATCTTCGGGCGCGCAACCCCTGTGAGATGGAGTGTGTGCCCCCATGGCCCGAAAACTGCTGGCGTTGCTGGCGATGCTCGCCGCGGCACTCGTCCCGGTCGCCGTCCCGGCACCGGCCCAGGCCGCCCCGTTCAAGGTGCTGGCGTTCTACAACGGCACGTTCGACGCGGCGCACGTCGCCTTCGTCAACGAGGCGAACCCGTGGCTGACCCGCGCGGGCCAGGAGAACGGCTTCACCTACGAGGCGACGCGGGACTGGAACCGCCTGGCCACCCTCACGCCCGCCCAGGCGCAGGTCGTGGTGTTCCTCGACGACGCGCCCACCGGTGCCGCGGCCCGTGCCGGGTTCCAGCGGTACGTGGAGGCCGGCGGCGGGTTCTTCGGCTTCCACGTCAGCGCGTTCACCCAGAACGCGAACGAGTGGTCCTGGTACCACAACACGTTCCTGGGCAAGGGCAACTTCGTGAGCAACACCTGGGAGCCCACCACGGCGGTGCTGAAGGTCGAGACCCGCACCCACCCGGCGACCCTGCGCCTGCCGGAGCGCTTCACGACGTCGGTCAGCGAGTGGTACAGCTGGTCGCGCGACCTGCGCACCAACCCGGACGTCCAGGTGCTGGCGAGCGTCGACCCGTCGAGCTTCCCGCTCGGCACCGACCCGAACCAGCAGTGGCGCAGCGGCTACTACCCGATCATGTGGACCAACAAGAACTTCAAGATGGTCTACGCGAACTTCGGCCACAACGCCATGGACTACGTGAACAACGTCCCGAGGTCCTCGACGTTCGCCTCCGCCACGCAGAACGACTTCCTGGTCGACAGCCTGCTGTGGCTGGGCGGCGGCACCCGGCAGCCGCAGCCGGAGTGGAAGACCCTCGTCAACCGCGGCAACGGCAAGTGCGTCGACGCCCGCGCCGCCGGTACCGGCAACGGCACCGTCGTGCAGCAGTACACCTGCAACTCCACCACCGCTCAGAACTTCCGCGCGGTGGCCACCACCGACGGCTTCTCCCGGCTGGAGTACCGCAACAACCCCGCGAAGGTGGTCGACGTGAGCGACATGTCCACCGCGGACGGCGCCGGCCTGCACCTGTGGGACTACGTCGGCGGCGCCAACCAGCAGTGGCGGGTGACCACCGGCTCCGACGGCTACTCGACGATCGTCGCGCGGCACTCGGGCAAGTGCCTGTCGGCGCCGACCGGGAACAACGCCGACGGGGTGCAGCTGGTGCAGGCGACGTGCACCGGCTCGGCCGCGCAGAGCTTCCGGATCGGCTGACCGGCCGGGTCGTCAGTCGGCGGTGCCCGGCTGCGGCCTGGCCGTCACGGTGACGCGTTCGGCCGGTCTCCGCGCCGCGGAGGCCGGGCCGGGCGCGGGGAGGAAGCCGTACATGTCGTTGAGCTGGTGCAACGCCGACACCGCGTCCCTCCACACCGGGCACGGCCAGGCGCGGTGGCGCCCGTACCAGGTGTGGCACGACTTGCACCGGTGCTTCTCGTCGGGCTCGTGCATCCGCAGCAGTCCGCGCCACCACGGCAGCGCCGAGCGCAGCTGTTCGCGCAGCTCGACGACCTCGTGCGGCGAGTCCGCCCGCGCGAGCCGGCCCATGGTGCGGTAGACGACGTCGATCACCGCCCGGTGGAACGGTCCCTGCCGTTCAGCGAGCGCCATGACCTGCTGCCTCCCAGGTCGCGGGTACCCCGGTCGCGGTTGAGACTCCCACGGTGGGAGTCTATGTTGGCCCACGGCGGCTTTCAACTGGTGAAAATCCAGTCACCCGCACAGCTCTTTCCGTGGGTGGAAATGCTCACCGCGCGCAACGGGAGGAGTCGGCAATGGCGGGGGAACGGTCCCTGGCTGACAAGCTCAACCACCTGTTCGCCGCTCACACCGCGCGGTCCGGGCAGGAGTACAGCAACGAGCACGTCGCGGCGGCGATCGCCGACACCGGGGTGACCATCTCGCAGAGCTACATCTGGCAGCTGCGCAAGGGCCGCAAGGACAACCCGACCTTCAAGCACCTCCAGGCGCTGGCGGGGTTCTTCGGCGTGCCGGTGAGCTACTTCTTCGACGACGAGGTCACCGACCGGGTCAACGAGCAGCTGCAGCTGCTCAAGGAGGAGCAGTCCAGGTTGAACGAGCTGACCGCCTCCAGCGACGCGCAGCTGATGGCCATGCGCGCGGATGCGTTGTCACCGGACCGGCGCCGGCTCGTCATGGAGCTGCTGGACGTCGTCTACCGGCAGGAACAGGCCGAGCGCGGCGAGGGCTGACCCGTGGCCGAACGAGAGCTGCGCAGGCGCTGCCGCCGGCTGCTGAACGAGCTCGACATCCAGCCGCCGCTGGACGTCGCCGAGCTGTGCCGCCGCGTCGGCAAGCAGCGCGGCAGGCCGATCCGGCTGCTCGCGCACCCGATCCCGGTGCCGGGGCCGTTCGGCGTCTGGATCGCGACCGCGCAGGCCGACTACATCCTGTACCAGCGGGAGACGTCGAAGGCGCACCAGAACCACATCATCCTGCACGAGCTCGGGCACCTGCTGGCCGGTCACACGACCTCCGAGCAGGACGACGGTCTGCTCGCCGGCCTGTACCCGGACCTCGAACCGGAGGCGGTGCGGCGCGCGCTGCGGCGCACCTCCTACGACTCCGCGCACGAACGCGAGGCCGAGACGGTCGCGACGATCATCCTCGAATGGGCGTCGGTGCTGGACCAGGTCGCGCCGCGCAGCTCGGAGGGCCCCGCGCGGCGGATGGCCTCCTCGCTCGCCGACCGGATCGGGTGGCTGTAGTGGAGTACCTGAAGGAGACGCAGGGCATCGTCGCGTTCTCCGCGCTCGCCGTGGTGCTGTACCTGCTGGTGCGCCGCCCGCACGACCCGCGGCTGCGCTCGGTGACCGGTCTGGTGGCCGGCTGGGCGGTCGGCTACCCGTTCGGGCGGGCGGCGGCGAACGGGCGGTGGTTCCTCGGGCTCGACCCGATGGTGTGCCAGCTGGTCCAGCACTCGATGCTGCAGGTCGGGGTGTTCTGCCTGATCTGCTTCTTCCTCTTCTCCGCGCTGGACGACGAGGGTGCGCGCCGGAAGGCGGTGCAGCACCTGGTGCCGCTCGCCGGGTGCATCGCGGTCATGACGTGGGCGGTGCTGTCGATCCCGGACGAGCTGCGGGTGGCGGCGGCGCGCGTGCCGAACTCGCTGGGCGGCGGGCCGACCGGTGTCCTCGCGATCACGGTGTTCTACGCGCTGGGCAACGGCTACCTGCTCTACGGGTTCGCGACGATGTTCGGGTGGGCCCGCCGGTACGCGCGCGGTGCCGAACCGCGGCTGCGCAGGGGCCTGCTGATCACCTCGACCGGCCTCGCGCTGCTGGTGCCCGCCGACGCGATCTTCGTGTCGTCGAACGTCTCGCGCTACTTCGGCGAGCCGCTCCCCCGCTGGCTGCTGACCGCGGCCGTGTGGTTCCTGCTGCCCGGGGTGCTGCTGTGCGTGGTCGGCGTGCTCTACCCGGTCGCGGCGATGCGGTTCGCGGCGACGAGGCTGTGGTTGCGGCACCTGCGCGCCTACCACCGGCTCGGTCCGCTGTGGACGCTGCTGCACCAGTCGTTCCCGGAGGACGCGCTGCACCGGGTGCCGTCGGGGCGGGACGCGTTCTCGTTGCGCGGCGTGCACCGGCGCTACTACCGGCGGGTGATCGAGTGCCGGGACGGCCTGGTGCGGATCAGCCCGTACGTCGCGCAGACGCCGGAGGACCTGCCGTTGGCCGAACGGCTGCGGGCCGGCCTGGAGACGCGCAGGGCGGGCGGGGTGGCGCAGCGCAGGCCGATCGCGCTGGCCGTGCCCGAGCACGACGGGATGGACGCCGACGTCGGGGAGCTGGAAAAGCTCGCGGTGGCGTTGCGCTGAGCTTATGGTCCGGAGGTGGACCTGCCCGTGATGCCTCCGGTGAAGCCGATGCTCGCGAAGTCCGTGCCCGAGCTGCCGCGCGGGGACGGCCTGCACTACGAGCCGAAGTGGGACGGCTTCCGCTGCATCGTGTTCCGCGACGGCGACGAGGTCGAGCTGGGCTCGCGCAACGACAAGCCGCTGACCCGCTACTTCCCCGAGGTCGTGGAGCTGCTGCGGGACGCGCTGCCGCCGCGGTGCGTGGTCGACGGCGAGATCGTGCTGGTCACCCCGGACGGCCTGAGCTTCGACACGCTGCAGCTGCGCCTGCACCCCGCCGCGTCCCGCGTCCGCAAGCTCGCCGCGGAGACGCCGGCGAGCTTCGTGGCGTTCGACCTGCTGGCCCTCGGCGACACCGACGTGACCGGTCTTCCGCTGGCCGAGCGCCGCGCGATGCTGGAGGACGCCGTCCGCGAGGTGCCCGGTGCCTACCTGACACCGTCCACAACGGACCCGGAGGTGGCGCAGGACTGGTTCACCCGTTTCGAGGGCGCGGGCTTCGACGGTGTGGTGGTGAAGGCGCTGGACGGGGTCTACGAACCCGACAAGCGGGTGATGTTCAAGGTCAAGCACGAGCGCACGGCCGACTGCGTGGTCGCGGGCTACCGGCTGCACAAGGACGGCGAGACCGTCGGGTCGCTGGTCCTCGGCCTCTACCGGGACGGCGAGCTGCACAACGTGGGCGTGGCCAGCAGCTTCACCGCGGCCCGGCGGCGGGAGCTGGTCGAGGAGCTGGCGCCCCTGCTCGACCCCGCGGAGCACCCGTGGAGCGCGTGGGCGACGTACGAGGGTCCCGGCATGAACAGCCGCTGGAACCCCGACAAGCAGCTCCAGGTCGTGCTGCTCGACCCGGTGCGGGTGGCCGAGGTGCGCTACGAGCACGTGCAGGGCGGCCGGTTCCGGCACACGGCGCGGCTGGTGCGGTTCCGCCCCGACAAGGAGCCGCGGGACTGCACGTTCGAGCAGCTGGAGGAGGTGCCGCCCGCGGAGCTGGACGCGCTGTTCGGGGAGGCGGAGCGGCGGCGGATGATCGAGCCGTGAAGGTGATCAGGCGGAACGGCACGCACGAGATCGAGATCGGGCGGTCGCGGTTCCTGTGCCACATCGCCCGCGTCACCTCCGACCAGGAGGCGTCCGAGTTCTTCGCCCGCGTCCGCAAGGAGCACTGGCAGGCCACGCACAACTGCACGGCGTTCCGCACCGCCGACACCCAGCGGTCCTCCGACGACGGCGAACCCGCGGGCACGGCCGGTGTGCCGATGCTGGAGGTGCTGACCCGGCGCGACCTGGTCGACACCGCCGTCGTCGTCACCCGCTACTACGGCGGCATCAAGCTGGGCGCGGGTGGTTTGGTCCGTGCGTACGGACGAGCCGTATCCGAGGCGGTCGACGCACTGGGCACGCTGACCCGCGAACGGCACGAGAGCGTGCTTCTGGCCGTCCCGCACGACCAGGCCGGGAAGCTGGAGAACGCGTTGCGCGCGGCCGGGTACCACGTCGCCGACACCGAGTACGGCCACGACGTCACCTTCACCGTGCTGACGAAGGACCCGGACGGCTTCGAGGTCTGGCTCGCCGCGCAGACCGGCGGTGCGGTCACCGCGATCAGGGGCGAGCCGGTCGACCTCGACAGCTAGGCCGTCAGGGCGTCCAGAGCGGACTGGCTCGTGGCGTCCGCGGCGCGGTGCACCACCACCAGCTGGGCCGGGGTCCTGCACCGGCCGCAGCGTCTCGAACCGGGTGGTGATGACGCCGGCGTCCGGGTGGTGCAGCACCTTGTGTCCGCGAGCGTTGACCCTGACCTCGCCCGACGCCCAGAGCCGGGCGAACTGCTCGTCCCCGGCCACGCACTCGGCGATGAGCGCGCCCAGCACCCGGTCGTCAGGGTGCGCGGCCCACGCCGTGCGCAGGTGCGCGACCCCGTCCCGCACGACCTGGTCGCGGTCGGCGTAGAGCGTGCGCATCCGCGGGTCCACCAGGCACACCAGGATCGCGTTCCGCCTGGCTGGCGGCAGCGTGCCGAAGTCGAGGAACAGCCGCGCCATCGCGTCGTTCCAGGCCAGGACGTCGTAGCGGTGGTTGAGGACCATGGCCGGGCGCGGTGCGAGGTCGGCGACCAGCGCGGCGAGCGCCGGGTCCGCGGTGGTGGCGGGCTCGGCGGTACCGCGCGGGCGCTGCCGGGTCAGGCCGTAGAGGTAGGCGCGCTCGTCCGGTGCCAGCCGCAACGCCCCGGCCAGCGCCTCCACCACGTCCGCCGACGGCCGCAGCCCGCGGGCCTGTTCCAGGCGCACGACGTAGTCGACGCTGATCCCGGCCAGCTCGGCGACCTCCTCGCGGCGCAGACCGGGTGTGCGGCGGGAACGGCGTTCGGGCAGGCCGACGGCGCGGGGGTCGAGGCGTTCGCGCCGGGTCCGCAGGAACGCGGCCAGCTCCGCGGTGGTGCTGATCACCCCTGGTCCAACCCGCCGGGTGGGACGGCTGTTCCCAGGAAGCGCCGTCCCTTACCCGCCGCTCGCCGCCGGCCGACCCTGGTCGCACGACGAGCACAGGAGGACCTGATGGCAACCACCCTCGACACCTACCGGCTGCTGGGCCGCTCGGGGTTGCGGGTCTCCCCGCTGGCGCTGGGCACGGCCACGTTCGGCAGCGAGCTGGGCTGGGGCGCCGACCGCGCCGACGCGCGGAAGCTGTTCGACACCTACGTCGAGCGCGGCGGCAACTTCATCGACACCGCGAGCGGCTACGGCGGTTCCGAGCGCCTGCTGGGCGAGTTCGCCGGGGACCGCCGCGAGAGCCTGGTGCTGGCGACGAAGTACGCGACGCTGCGCCGGCCCGGCGACCCGAACTCCGGTGGCGCGCACCGCAAGAACCTGGTCGCGTCGGTGGAGAACAGCCTGCGGCAGCTGCGGACCGGCTACCTCGACCTGCTGCACGTGCACGTGTGGGACTTCGCGACACCGGCCGAGGAGGTGCTGCGCGGCCTCGACGACCTGGTGCGCCAGGGCAAGGTGCTGTACGTGGCGGTGTCGAACACCCCCGCGTGGGAGATCTCGCGCATGCAGGCGGTCGCTGACCTGCGCGGGTGGTCGCCGCTGGTGGCGGTGCAGGTCGAGTACAGCCTGCTCAACAGGACCGCGGAGCGCGACCTGGTCCCGATGGCGCGGGCGCTGGGACTGGGCGTGACGCCGTACTCGCCGCTGGGCGGCGGGGTGCTGACCGGCAAGTACCGCCGCGCCGACCTGACCGCGCCGGACACGACCGAGAGCACCCGCAGGAGCTTCAACGCGGCCCTGGGCATGGTCACCGAACGCGCGCTGGGCATCGCCGGCGTCATGCGGGAGGTCGCCGCGGAGCTGGACCGCACGCCCGCGCAGGTCGCGCTGGCGTGGAACCTGCGGCAGCCGGGCGTGACCGCACCCGTCGTCGGGGCCCGCACCCCCGAGCAGCTGCTCGCGAACCTGGACGCGCTGGCGGTCGACCTCTCCGACGACCAGCTGGCCCGGCTGGACGCCGTGAGCGCGATCGACCTCGGCCACCCGCACGACCTGCTGGCCGGTGAGCACATCCGCGCGGTGACCACCGGTGGGCTGAAGGTCGAGGCCCGCCGCTGAGAACAGCAGCGGCGCGGCTCCCCCGCTCCCGGGAGGGCCGCGCCGCGGTCTGCTGACGAGCTACGTGCAGGGCAAGGCGTCCGGATCAGCCCCCGCCTTGGGCACCCACCGCACGTTCGCGAACGAGGCCTGGAACGTGCCGTCGGTGTAGACGAGGAACGGCGTGTTCACGGTCTCCAGGTCGAGCCCCTTGTCGGAGAAGCAGGAGACCGGGATCTTGACGGTCGCCTTCTGCCCGATCGGGAGGCTGCGGAACGCCTGCGTGGCGTCGAACTCCGCCAGGCACGGATACACGCAGTGCGCGCTGAGGACCGTGCGGTTGGCCGGGGCCTGGTGCACGATCACGTCGAACTGGACGGCCGCGTTGGCGTTGCCGTAGCCGCGCAGGTCGGCTGCGGCCGGGCTCTGCAGGTACACCTGCGCGGGGCCGGTGCCGGTCCACGTCGTCTTGAGCGCGTCCTGCTGGACGTTCACGTCGGACTGCACGACGTTGATCTCGGCGTGCGCGGCCTGGCCGTCGGGGCCGATGACCGTGCCGCCCCAGTTCTCCGCCGACCCGATCATCGACTGGTAGGGCGCGACGTCGGTGCGGTTGAAGACCTCCAGGTCCTCGGTGGCCGTGCCGCCGCCACCGCCGGAGCACAGGGCGCCGGGGCTGGTCTCGTCGAGCTTGCCGACGTTGCCGGTCTGCCAGTCGCGCAGGCCGTAGCCGAGCTTGAACAGCGGCGTCTTCGCGGGCTCACCGGGCAGCGCCGGGCAGGCCTCGGCCGGCCACGAGTAGGACAGCTTGCCGCTGAACCCGTTGTGCTTGCCGCGGATCAGCAGGTCCGCGATGCCCTGACCCTCGGTGCCCGGCAGCCAGGCGGCCACGAACGCGTCGGAGCGGTTGATCTCCTTGTTCATGTGCAGCGCTCGGCCGCCGACGTAGACGGTGATGACCGGCTTGCCCTTGCCGGAGACCTTGTCCAGCACGGCGATGTCCTGCGGGTGCAGGCGCGCGGCCTCGAACGAGCGCTTGCCGAGGTCGCCCACGCCCTCCGCGTACGGGGTCTCGCCGATGACGGCGATGACGGCGTCGAACTGGCTCGCGTCCACGCCCTCCGCGGTCTCGGCGAACGTGACGTTGGCGGTGCCCAGGGTGTCCTGGATGCCCTTGAGGATGCTGGTGGCGTTGGGGAAGTCGGCGTTGGTGTTGCCGGTGCCCTGCCAGGACAGCGTCCAGCCGCCCGTCTGGTTCGAGATGTTGTCCGCGCTCTTGCCGACCACGAGCACCTTGCTGCGCTTGGACAACGGCAGCACGCGCTTGTCGTTCTTCAGCAGCACCGCGGACTCGCGCACGGCCTCGCGGGCGAGCTCCTTGTGCAGCAACGCCTTCTGCTCACCCGCGTGCTCGCGCTGCGAGGGCTTGGGGGCGTCGAACGTGCCGGCGCGCAGCTTGACGCGCAGGATGCGGGTGACGGCGTCGTCGATGCGCGCCATCGGGATCTCGCCGGCCTGGACCTGCGCGATCGTGTTGGTGATGAACGCCTGCCAGTCGTTGGGCACCATGATGATGTCCATGCCGGCGTTGATCGCCTGCGCGCAGCTCGCGTTGGTGCAGCCGGTGACCTGGCCGATGCCGTTCCAGTCGGAGACGAGCAGGCCGTCGAAGCCCATCTTCTCCTTGAGGATGCCGGTCTGCACGTACTTGCTGCCGTGCACCTTGCCCTCGTTGATGACGTCGTTCGTCCAGCTGTTGAACGAGATCATCACCGTCTGCGCACCGGCGGCGAGGGCACCGTAGTAGCCCTGCCCGTGCACGTTGATCATCTTCTGCTCGGTGGACGGGTTGACGCCCTGGTCCTTGCCGCCGGTCGTGCCGCCGTCACCGATGAAGTGCTTCGCGGTGGCGATCACGCCGTCCTCGCCGATGCGCTTCTTCGCGTTGTCCTGCAAGCCCTTGACGGCCTCGTAGCCGTAGGCGCGGGTGATCCGCGGGTCCTCGGAGAAGCCCTCGTAGGTGCGGCCCCAGCGGTCGTCCTCGACGACGGCGAGGGTCGGCGCGAACGCCCAGTCCTGGCCGGTGGCGCGGATCTGCTCCGCGGTGGCCGCGCTGATGTCGCGGACCAGGCACGGGTCCTGTGCGGCACCGAGACCGATGTTGTGCGGGAAGACCGTGGTGCCGAAGACGTTGTTGTTGCCGTGCACCGCGTCGATGCCCCAGATGACGGGGATCTTGGTGCGCGTCTGCTTCGACGCCTCCCAGTAGGCGTCGGCCAGCTTCAGCCAGTCCTGCGGCGTGGCCCGCTTGTTGCCGCCGGGGAAGCTGCCGCCGCCGTTCAGGACAGAGCCGAACCCGTAGGTCGTGACGTCGGCCGGGGTGATCGCGGCGATCTCCGGCTGCGTCATCTGGCCGACCTTCTCGGCCAGCGTCATGTCCTTGAGGATCGCCTTGACGCGCGCCTCGTCCCTGCGGTCACCGTCGAGCTGGCTGTCGACCTTCGGCCAGTCCTTCAACGTCGGCAGGGACTTCTCGATGCGGGCGCACCCGTGCTCGGTCTTGGGCTGCCCGATGACCGTCTGCTTCGGCGGCCGGTGCTGCGCTTCCTGCGCGGTGGCCGCCGACGTCGCGCTGGCGGCGAGCGTCAACCCCAGCACTGCGGCGAGAGTGCTTCTCCAATGCATGCCGCCGATCCTCAACTCCGTGTTACACCCACGTCAATGGGAACGCTCTCATGACTTTGTTCCGGAACGGGCCTGGACGAGGTTCCACTGTCCGGGCTGTGCGTTCGTGTGGGATTTTGGTCGAGGATTTTGAGGTGGGGCGGGTGTGCACGTGCGCGCCCGGACAGCGAACGGCCCCCGGCTCCTTCCGGAACAGGGGGCCGTTGTCAGCCGAAGATCAGCCGGCGAGCGCGCGCACCCGCCGCAGCAACTCGTCCTTGCCCAGCGTGCGGGCGACGGAGTGCAGGTCGGGGCTGCGGGTCGACCCGGTCAGGGCGACGCGGACCAGCTGCGCCGCCTCCTTGATGGAGCCGGGGTAGGCGTCCGGGTTCTTCTTGAACTCCTTGGGGTTCGGCGCGAAGCCGTGCTTGCCGGCCAGCTCGCGGATCTGGCCGAACCACTCCTGCCCGTCCTCGAGGTCGGCGTAGCCGTCCGCGAAGTCCGCGGCGAAGGCCGAGATCAGCTCCGGGGACAGGCCGCCGAGGCGCTCGTCGGTGCGGTCGGTGACCAGCTCGAACAGCGACGGGAAGAAGAACCCGTAGGCGGAGCGGAAGTCGGACCACTTGCGGAGGTCCTTGCGCGGGTTCGAGACCTCCGGGCCGCGCTCGACCTGGAGGGCCGCCAGTGCCTCCTCGCGCGACGACGACAGCACCTCGACCAGCTCGGGGTCGTACGTGGCCGCCCACACCGAGATGCGCTCGACGATCTCCTCGCCGGACAGGGTCGCGACGTAGTCGGCGCAGATGTCGTCGAGCTTCACGAGGTCGACCAGCGGGCCGGCGACGCCGCACTCGGCCAGCATCAGGGGCGACTCGAGGGCCTCGGCCAGGGGCAGCTCGGCCAGGCGGGCGTTGACCAGTCCGCGCAGGTAGTACTGGACGGCCTGCGCCGGGAAGCCCGCCTCGATGAAGTACTCGACGGAGGCCTCGGGGTCCTTGCGCTTGGAGAGCTTGCGGCGGGAGCCGCCCTGCTGCTTCATCAGCGGCGCGATGTGGGCGTACTCGACGCGCTCGAAGCCCAGTGCGTCGAACAGCTGCAGGTGGGTGGGGACCGAGGAGATCCACTCCTCGCCGCGGATCACCAGGTTCACGCGCATCAGGTGGTCGTCGACGGCGTGCGCGAAGTGGTAGGTGGGCAGGCGCGGCGACTGGTCGGAGGCCTTGAGGACCACCACGTCGTTGCGGTTGGCGTCGTGCTCCAGCTGACCGCGGATCGCGTCCACGAACGAGGTGCGCTCCCCCGCCTTGCCCGGCGAGCGGAAGCGGACGACGTACGGGCGGCCGGCGTCCAGGGCCTCCTGGACCTCCTCGGCGGTCTTGTCGCGCCACAGCGCCCAGCGGCCGTAGTAGCCGGTCGGGAGCTTCGTCGCCTGCTGGCGGGCGGTGATGTCGGCGAGCTCCTCCTTCGTGGCGAAGCAGAGGTACGCCTTGTCCTGGCGCAGCAGTTCGCGCACGTAGGTCAGGTAGACCTGCTCGCGCTGCGACTGGTGGTACGGGCCGTAGGCGCCGACGGAGTCCGCCTCGTCGGGCTGGACGCCGAAGTAGGCGAACGCCCGGTTGAACTGGTCGACGGCGCCCTCGACCTCACGGGCCTGGTCGGTGTCCTCGACGCGCACGATGTAGGAGCCACCGGAGTGGGTGGCGATGTCGCGGTCGATCATGCCGACGTACAGGCCGCCGATGTGCAGGAAACCGGTCGGCGACGGCCCCAGCCGGGTGACCTTGGCGCCTTCGGCCAGCCCGCGGGGCGGGTACTGCTCCTCCCAGTGGGACGGCTCGGGCAGGTCCGAGGGGAACAGGGCGTCGACGACGGCACGGTCGAGCATCGCTGAGGGTCTCCAAAACCGGGGAAAGAGAGTCGTCCCAGGTTATCAATGCGAACGACCGGGGAACGCCCTGGGCATGAAGGCAGTCACTTGGCACGGCAAACGCGACGTCCGGGTCGACAACGTTCCCGACCCGGCGCTCAAGGAACCAGAGGACGTCATCGTCAGGGTCACGTCCAGCGGCATCTGCGGGTCGGACCTGCACCTGTACGAGGTGCTGGGGCCGTTCCTCACCGAGGGCGACATCCTCGGGCACGAGCCGATGGGCGTCGTCGAGGAGGTGGGCGCCCAGGTCACCGAGCTCAAGCCCGGCGACCGGGTGGTGATCCCGTTCAACGTCTCCTGCAACCACTGCTTCATGTGCGACCAGGGGCTGCAGTCGCAGTGCGAGACGACGCAGGTCCGCGAGTACGGGTCCGGTGCCGCCCTGTTCGGCTACACGAAGCTCTACGGCCAGGTGCCCGGCGGTCAGGCCGAGTACCTGCGGGTTCCGTTCGGCAACAGCCTGCCGATCAAGGTGCCGGAGGGCCCGTCGGACGACCGGTTCGTGTACCTGTCGGACGTGCTGCCCACGGCGTGGCAGGCGGTCGAGTACGCGGGCGTGCGGGACGGCGGCACGGTCGCGGTGCTGGGCCTCGGCCCGATCGGCGACATGGCGTGCCGGGTCGCGATGCACCGGGGCGTGCGGGCGATCGGCATCGACCTGGTGCCCGAACGGCTGGCCCGCGCCAAGGCCAGGGGCGTCGAGACGATCGACCTGCGGGGTGCCGGCAAGCGCATCGCCGAGGTGGTCAGGGACCTCACCGGCGGTCGCGGGCCGGACGCGGTGATCGACGCGGTCGGCATGGAGGCGCACGGCGCACCGGTCGCGAAGGCCGCGCAGCAGTTCACCGGCCTGCTGCCGGACGTGGTCGCGCAGAAGTTCATGCGCGAGGCGGGCCTGGACCGGCTCAAGGCGCTGCACACCGCCATCGAGATCGTGCGGCGCGGTGGCACCATCTCGATCTCCGGCGTCTACGGCGGCATGGCCGACCCGATGCCCATGCTCACCATGTTCGACAAGCAGGTCCAGCTGCGCATGGGCCAGGCGAACGTGTGGCGCTGGGTGCCGGAGATCCTGCCACTGCTGACCGACGGCGACCCGCTGGGCGTGGACGACTTCGCCACGCACCGGCTGCCGCTGGCCGAGGCGCCCCGGGCGTACGAGACGTTCCAGAAGAAGGCCGACGGCATGGTCAAAGTGCTGCTCAAACCTTGATCGGCCTAGACTGCGCGGCCATGGCGAAGTACCTGGACGTCCACCCGGACAACCCGCAGAAGCGCGCGATCGACCAGGCCGTGCGGATCTTGCAGGAGGACGGCCTGATCGCGTACCCGACCGACTCCTGCTACGCGCTGGGCTGCCGTCTGGGCAACAAGGACGGCATCGACCGGATCCGGTCGATCCGCAAGCTCGACGACAAGCACCACTTCACCCTGATGTGCGAGAACTTCGCGCAGCTCGGGCAGTTCGTGCAGGTCGACAACGCGGTGTTCCGCGCGGTCAAGGCGGCGACGCCGGGCGGCTACACGTTCATCCTGCCCGCCACGAAGGAGGTGCCGCGCCGGATGATGCACCCGAAGAAGAAGACGGTGGGTGCGCGCATCCCGGACCACATCGTGACGCAGGCGCTGCTGCAGGCGATGGGTGAGCCGCTGCTGACGTCCACCCTGCTGCTGCCCGACGAGGCGGAGCCGCTGGTGCAGGGCTGGGAGATCAAGGAACGGCTCGACCACGTGGTGGACGCGGTGATCGACTCCGGCGAGTGCGGCACCACGCCCACCACGGTGGTGGACTTCTCCGACGGCGAGCCCGAGATCACCCGCTACGGCGCCGGCGACCCGTCCCGCTTCGAGTGACGTGTCACGCGGGGCCCCCGCGTGCCCCCCAGGGGAACGCGGGACTCCCGCGTTCCCCGAAAAGGGAACGCGGGGCCCCCGCGTGCCGTCGCACGCGGGGGCCTTCCGTGCGCTAGGAGAGTACGAAAGCTCCCCGCGTGCACCTTGCGTGATGCCGCACGCGGAGCTTGCGTGATGTCGCACGCGGGGGCCTTTCGTGCGCTAGGAGAGTACGAAAGCTCCCCGCGTGCACTTTCTAGGAGACGACGAGGGCGTAGTCGGCGTCCGTTGAGGCCGTTTCGCGGTGGCCGTCGACGTTGACCGCCGTCGCGATCACCTCGACCGTCCAGGTGCCCGCGGCGGGCGTCTGGACGAGCACGTTCTCGACGGTGTCGACGGTGTTCGCGGACCCGCCGGGCGTCGACCAGTTGCCGGCCAGCAGGCCGTTGTTGCCGTAGTAGACGGTGCCGTCGGGCGCGGTCACCTTGAGCGTGAGGTCGTTGACGGTGGCCTTGGCCGCGGTCGGCGAGCCGGCCGGGTCGGTGTAGGCCAGGGTGGCCCGCAGCGGCGTCTGGCCGTTCGACGTCACGGTGTACTTGCGCGACTGGCCGGTCGTGAGCAGGTCGGTCTCGTTGACCAGCACCGGCAGCTTCCAGCCGCCGGCCTTCGCGCGGTCGTAGAGGTTGCGCACGGACGCGGTGCCCCAGCCCTGGTGGGTGCGGGTCTGGTCGTGCGTGGTGCCGGAGAACGCGTGCTGGTCGGCGGTGTTGATCAGCAGCGCCTTGGCCGTGGCCGCGTGCGGGCGCGCGGTGAACACGTCACGGCCCTTGCCGGGACCGCCGTCGAACACGCCGTCGGCCCACATCTGGAACAGCAGGCCGGCGTTGCCGCAGGTGATCGGCGTGGCGCCGGACGTGCCGCCGAACGACGTGGTGTAGGAGGTGTCCGAGGTGGACGACGTGGTGTCGATGCGGTCGTAGAAGTTCGACAGCTCCGGCTTGATGCGGCCGTCGGCGGCCGGTCCGATCGACGCGCCGCCGTTCCACTTGTCGTCGGCGCGCGAGGCGGTGTTGTAGTGGTAGTGGCCGCCGACCGACAGCACGTTCTTCGCCCACGCCTGCGGGCGTGAGCTGCGGGTGCCGGCGTTGCTCTGCGACTGGCAGATCAGGATGTCGTGGTCGAACACGATCCGGTCCATCTGCTGCGAGACCGACGTGTACGCGGTGGTGAGCGAGTCGCCCCAGCTGTTGCTCTGGAACACCGCCCGGTACTGCCCCGCCGGGTCGACGAGCTGCGCGGTGTGGGCGTAGCGGTCACCGGAGTTGTAGACGGCGAAGATGCCCTGGCCCTCCGGCAGCACGCCGCGCTGCGCGGCCGAGACGCCGGAGGCGAAGATCTGCCCGTAGGTCGACGTGCCGTGCGAGGTGCTCGACGAGTTGCCGGTGTGCATCAGCGGCGGGCGGGCCTTGAACTCCTGGTGCGTGGTGCGCAGCCCGCCGTCCATCACCTCGCCGCGCACGCCCTGGCCGCGGTAGCCGCCGGCGGCCTCGACGTAGTTGGCACCGGACGACTCTCGGGAGATCGCCATGTCGGTCTCCGGCGCGGACACCGGGTCGACGGCGAGCACGGCCGGCAGCTTCGCGACCTGCGCCGCCTGCCCCGCGTCCAGGTGGGCCAGGATGTGCTCGCGGCTCGCCGAGATCGAGTCGACGCGCGCGCCGATCGCCTTGATCTTGTCGGCGACGGCCCTCTGGTCGTCGGCGTTCTGCTCGACGAGCGTCACCAGGTACGCGGCGGACCCGGACAGCGCGGCCACCTGCGGCCGGGCCTCGAACGGGCGCAGGTCCCGCACGTAGCTCAACCGGGCGATCCGCGCCGTGTTCGTCATCCGCGCCACGTAGGTGCCGTCCTGCACGAACGCGCCGAGCCGGACCCCGAGGCCCTTGAGCTGGACGCGTTGCGCGTCGGACAACGTGTCGCGGAACTGGAGCAGATATGCGCCCTCGACCGGTGCGGCGACCGCGGGCGTGGCACCGCTGATCAGCGCGAACACTGATACGGCGGAGAGAATTGTGCGCAGCACTAAAGGAACCTCCACATCGGCAGGGATGCCCGGACAGGAGGTGCAGTCCAGGCCCGTGACCAGCACGTTACCGTGATCGACGAGATCAGGGCATCAGTCGTTCGGCGGGAGATGATCTGTCATAGGGTGTAGGTCGGCCACTTTGCCCGTCGATATCCACATTCACCCGGACGGGTGCGTCCGCAGTAACGCCGGAGCAGGTGGGCCCGACATGTCCGGCGAACTGAAATCCGCGCGGAGGATGGATGTCTGTCTCACCTGAGCAGTTGATGGAAGAACTGCGCACGTTGTGCCGCGGGCGCGGTGTGCAGACTCCCGGAATCGACGTGCACGTCGGTCCTGCGCTGCGCCAGGTGTGCGGCATCGCGGAGGCGGACGGCGCGGAGACCGTGCGCACGAAACTGCGCGAGTGGGTGACGAACGCGGTGCGCGGATTCCCGGTGGAGGTCCGCAACGCCGTTCTCGCGCCGCTCGGACTGCACGACGAGGCGCAGTACCGGTTCCTCAACGAACGCATCGACTGGCTCGCGCGGCAGCAGGACCGCGGCGCGCGCACGGTGCGCAGGAGGATGGAGTCCGGTTTGCAGCGCCTCGTGGAGGTGGCGCTGCAACCGGCTCCGGCGACGGCGCCCCCGGCACCGTCCGAGTCGTGGCACGTCAAGGAGTTCGAGGCGCTGTTGAAGCTGGACGGCCCGACGCCGGCCTGCACGGAGCGCCGGACCGTCGTGGCCGACACCGACGGCGTGAACGAGATCGCCTGGTCCATCACGATCCCCTCCCCGACCCCCGAGGGCGCGCCGGGCGACCTGGACATCGAGGTGTTGCACGGGGTCGAGCTCATCGGCCACGAACGACCGTCCCCGCGGCGCTTCCTCATGAAGCTGCGGTTGCCCCGACCCCTCAACACGGGGCAAACGCACCAGTTCGCACTGGAGGTGAGGGTGCCGCGGGGACAGTCGATGCGTCCGACCTACGTGTTCTGGCCGGAGCGGATGTGCGAGTCGTTCCGGTTGCGGGTGCGGTTCGACCGGAACGACCTGCCCGAGTCGGTGTGGCGCGTCGACGAGGCCTTGGCCCGCGACACCGACGACCTGACGCCCTGGCCCGCGAGGCTGCCCGTCGACGAGATCGGTGAGATCGACGTGGAGTTCTCACACCCCCGTCAGGGCCGCGGTTACGGCGTGCAGTGGGCACCACGTCCGCCGGTCTAGGCGAAGACGCCCAGCAGAGCGGACAGGAGCTCAACGAAGAAATGCGGTTCCACGGTTTCCACCTCCCTGTTTCGGCAAGGGAGAACCGCAGATCGAAGTCGGGTCAGATCACCGAGACGATGAGGAAACTACCGGCCACGAATCCCACCAGCAGGCAGATCGCGGCCACCTTCACCACGGTGGCGAGTGAGCACAGAACTCTCATCGCTAATTCACCTTCTCATTTCGACTGACTTCGGTCTGTTGTTCTCGCGTGCCACAAGAATGCGACCGGGCCGATCGGATGAGAACGGGTTTCCTGTTTCCTGGTGGATCAGGAAACACCTAGTGCGCGGTGGCGCGGCGCAGTGCCATCACGAGCACCGCGTGGGAGCTGCCGGCGTGCGGGAGCATGCCCTGCTGGACCAGTTCGAGCGCGTGCCGGAACGGGATCGTGCGCACCCGCAGGTCGGACTCGCCGGGTTCGAGGGACGCCTGGCCCTGGGTGAGGCCGGTGGCCAGGAAGATGTGGTCGACGTGGTTGCTCAGGCTGTCCGCGCCGTGGATCTGGCCGAGCCGTTCCCACCGCTCGGCGTGCAGCCCGGTCTCCTCGGCGAGCTCGCGGGCGGCCGCCTCGGCGGGACCCGCGTCGGTCTCGTCCACGGCACCGCCGGGTAGTCGCCACTGCGTGCCGTTGTGCGTGTAGATCCACTGCCTGGTCAGCACGACCTGGTCGTCGTCGCGGATCGCCAGCACCGTCACCGACGCGGGCGCCACCACGTGCGTGTACACGCCGTGGCCGCCGTCAGGTCTGACGACGTCGTCGCTGCGGACTTCGAACCACGGCGAACGGTGCACCACGTTGGTCGCCAAGCGCTGCCAGACCATCACCACACCAGCCGAGGAGGAGTCGGGACACGTCGTAGCCATGCCTCACATGGAACCATCGCCAACCGTCCCAGATACGCCCAGTTGATCGTCAATGAATGGCCAAATCGTGGACATTCGGCTCGGTGGGGCGCGCGGCGCGACACACTGGCGCGGGGAGGGGGTGAGCCCGGTGTCGCCCACGTTCGCCCAGGAGGTGCGCCGCCTGCGCACCGAGCGCGGGCTGTCGCTGACCAGACTCGCCGAACAGGTCCGCTACAGCAAGAGCTACCTGAGCAAGATAGAGAACGGCCAGGTCCGCCCGACGCCGGAGATGGCGCGGGTGTTCGAGGACGCCCTGCACGCCGGCGGCCGGTTGACGGCGCTCGCCGACGCGCCGGCCCGCCCGATCCCGACTGACGACACGGTGCTGCTGACGTTCGACGCGATGTTCGGCAACATCCGCATGCTCGGTCACCGCTCCAGCCCCGAGGCGGTGCTGCAGTGGCTGCGGCCGCAGGTCGACACGCTGGGCACGATGGCGCGCTCCGCCGGAGACCCCGGTCTGGGCCAGGGCCTGTGGCTGCTGGCCGCGCGGTACGCCGAGTACGCGGGGTGGATGGAGCAGGAGAACGGCGACGAGGCGGCGGCCGCGGAGCTGACCCGCCAGGCGGTGCAGTACGCGATCAAGGGCGGTGACCGGGAGCTGGAGGCCTTCGCGCTGGTCCGGTCCGCCGAGTTCGCCCTGTACCGCGGTGACGCGCGCGCCACGGTCGAACGCGCGCGCCGGGCCGGGCGGTCGCGGTCACCGGCGGTGCAGCGGGCGGCGGCGCTGCGGGAGGCGCAGGGCTACGCGCTGGCCGGGGCCGCCCGGCGGTGTGAGGAGACGCTGGAACGCGCGTTGCTGCTGCAGCAGCAGGGCGGCGAGATCCGGTACGGCTCGACGAGCCTGGTCGACCAGGTGGCGATCACGACGGCGTGGGCGTTCCACGACCTGGGCCGCCACGCGGAGGCCGCCGCGATCCTCGACCTGCAGCTGCCGCTGATCGCCCCGGCGGCGTTGCGCGCCCGCACCCGGTTCGGGCTGCGGCGGGCGCTGGCCCACGCGGCGGCGGGCGACCTGGAGCACGCGTGCGAGCTCGTGACCGCGTTGCTGGACGACGTGCGGCAGGTGCAGTCGGCGACCGTGCACATCGACCTGACGGCGTTCAGCAACCTGCTCACCCGCTCCTGTCCCGCGGTGGGCCGGGAGCTGGCGGCGGAGATCGCGGAGCTCCTCTTCGCCGGCTAGCCGTCCGGCGCGGGGTCACACAGCGGCGCGGTTTTCGCGTTCCAGGGCGTCGGCCATCTCGGTCCACGCCTCGGCGCAGCTGCGCGCCATGTCCGCGACCAGCTCACGGCAGTGCGACGGCACCCCGTTCACCACCACGGCCCACTCCCCCGACGACACGGCGTGCGCCTCCAGCCAGCGCAGCACCAGCCGGCCGTGCTCGGTGAACCGCAGCGACGGGTCACGGCGCAGGATCGGCAGCGTCACGCCCGGTGCCCGCACCTCGGTGCGCACCTGCGGCACCACGGCGTCGGCCCGTTCGGCGGCGCGCATGCGTTCGGGCACCGGGTCCAGGCCCTGGCTCAGCCGCCGCCGCACGTCCCGCACCGTCCCCGGTGACACCCCGGCGGCGCGGGCGACGTCGCGCAACGACGCCCCCGGCCGGTCCTGGATCAGCTGGCCCGCGAGCCGGCGGCCGGCGGCGCTGTTGACCGGGCGGACCTTGCCGTCGCGACCGACCCTGCTCGGTGACTGGCCGCCCACGGCCCTGCGCAGGACGCCGACGGACTTGGCCGCGAGACCGGTGACGGCGGCGATCGAGCGGTCGGACCACTGCGGGTGCGACCGCAGCACCCGCCGGGCCGCCGCCTCGCGGTCGGCGGTGGAGAGCGTGGCCTGGTTCAGCTCGACGGACAGGACGAACACGTCCTCGACCGTCCCGTCGACGTACTCGACGTCGACCGAACTCCAGCCGCGCAGTGCCGCCGCCCTGACCCGGTGCACGCCGTCGACGACCCTCATCGAGGGCCGGTGCACGACGACCGGTGGGATCGAGGCGTCCGAGGACGCCAGGTGGCGGACGAACTCGTCACTGCAGCCGCCAACGCGCGGAGAATCCGCGGGCTGCAGCACGTCGATGTCAACGCGCATGGCAGAACAAGCCCCCCAGGCTCAGTGTCCCCGAACCCCCAGGTGCCGGAGACGACTACAACGCAGGGTAGCCAAGGCGTCAGCGCGAGCGCCACTCGATCGCCGGGCAGACGTCCATGACCATCCGCAGCCCCGCGTCCTTGGTGCGCCGGAACGCCTGGTCGTCGACCACGCCGAGCTGGAACCACACGGCTTTGGCACCGATCTCGACGGCTTCGTCGGCGAACTGCCCCGCGTCCTCGGAGCGCCGGAACACGTCCACGACGTCCACCTCGAACGGGACGTCCTTCAGCGAGGCGTAGCCCTGTTCGCCGTGGACGGTCTCGGCCGACGGGTGCACGGGCACGATCTTCTTGCCGCGCTGCTGCAGGAAGCGGGCAACGCCGTGGGCGGCGCGGGACGGGTTGTCGGACAGGCCGACGATCGCCCAGACCTGGCAGTTCTCGAGAATCCACTCGACGTCGTCACGCATGCGCCCAGCCTAGCCCCGCATCGCAATTTGTGACGCCGGTCACAATGGAGTCCGTGCTGTCGAAAGCCACCGCCGCCCGATCGACGCGTGGGTAGAAACGCACGCACACCCGAGTTCACGAGGAGACCGACATGCGCTTCATGGTCATCGTCAAGGCGTCCGAGGAGTCCGAGAGCGGCGTCCTGCCCACCGCCGGCGAGCTCGCCGAGATGGGGGCCTTCAACGAGGAGCTGGTGAAGGCGGGCGTGATGCTCGCGGGCGAGGGACTCTACGACAGCGCGAAGGGCGTCCGCGTCCACTTCGACGAGAAGGGCGCGACGACCGTGGTCGACGGCCCCTTCGCCGAGACCAAGGAGCTGATCGCCGGCTTCTGGATCTGGGAGCTGCCCACGCTCACCGACGCCGTCGAGTGGCTGAAGAAGGCGCCGTTCCGCGGCGGTTCGGTCGAGATCCGGCAGATCCACGGCGCGGAGGCGTTCGAGGAGGTCATGACGCAGGAGCTCAGGGAGCAGGAGGACCGGCTGCGCGAGCAGATCACGGCGCAGAACCAGTAGCGGCGGCGCGTGGCGGGCCCACCCGGCCCGCCGCACCGTCCGGTGTGGACGCCGCGGGCCTAGCGGCGCCGGGTCTTCGCGCCCTTCTGGGCCGGCTTCTTCGGCTGCCGCTGCCCGGAGGACTGGCGCTGCCCGGAGGACTGCCGCGCCTGGGACTGCGACTTCGACTGGGCCGCCGCCTTGCGCGGCTTCTCGGCCGGTTCCGCGGCGGGACCGCGGGTGCTGTTGACCGTGCGGCCGCGCACGATGCCGATCAGGTGCTCGACCAGCTCGGGGTTCTCGTCCTCGATCAACCACGCCAGCGCGACCCGCGACTGCGGTGCGTCGTGCACCGGCACGTGCTTGAGGTCCTTGCGGTGGTGCAGGCGGGCCAGCGACTGCGGCACGACCAGCAGACCCACCCCCGCGGCCACGAGCTCGACGGCGGCCGCGGTGGTCTCCGGCCGTTCGACGGGCGCCTGTCCCGGCTGCTCGTCCCAGCGGAGGGTGTCGTCGGCGGGCTGCCACAGCACGTGCTCGCGCAGGTCGGCCAGGGACAGCTCCTCGGCGGCCGCGAGCTCGTGGTCCTTCGGGACGACGACGACCGTGGTCTCGGTGTAGAGCGGGATCGCGTGCAGGTCCTCGCGGTCGCCGGGCAGCCGCAGCAGCACGGCGTCGGCCTCCTTCGCGCGCGCCTTGGCCGCGGCCTCGGCGACGGGGACCTGGACGAGGTGCAGCGGGGTCTCCGGCAGGCGTTCCTGCCAGACCCGCGCCCACTTGCCCGGCGTCACACCTGGGACGTACGCGAGCGTGAAAGAGCCGGTCACCTCCCGAGAGTAGCCTGGTCCGCCGGGTGGCCGAACGACCCGGTTACCCTTTGCGCATGAAGTCGCAGCAGACGATGAAGCCCGCCACCGCCGCCAAGAAGCTCGGCGTGTACTTGGAGGCGACGCCCGAGGAGTTCCGGGCCGGCGTCGTCTCGCGCGACCAGCTGGACGAGATGCAGGCGAACCCGCCGGAGTGGCTGCGAGACCTGCGCCGCAACGGCCCGCACCCCAAGCAGCTGATCGCGCAGAAGCTCGGCATCTCGACGTCGGGCCTCGTGCGCGCGGGCATCACCGAGGCGCTGACCACCGAGCAGATCACCGCGATCAAGGAGGAGAACCCGGACTGGCTGGTGCGCGAGCGCGCCACCTACGCCGAGTTCAAGGCCGAGGAGGCGCGGCTGGCGGAGAAGGCCCGTCTGGAGGCGGACGCCGAGGCCTAGGAGCCGCCCCGCCGTTCCCGCTGAAGAAACCGCTCCGAGCGGTTAGGTTGAACGGCATGGGCAAGTCCCCGGCTGTGGAGCTCGAGGTGGAGGACCGCGTCGTGCGGATCTCCAACCCCGACCGCGTCTACTTCCCCGCACGCGGGGAGACGAAGCTGGACCTCGCGCGGTACTACCTGTCCGTCGGCGACGGCATCGTCCGCGCCCTGCGGGAACGCCCGTGCATGCTGCACCGCTTCCCCGAGGGCGTCACCGGCGAGAAGGTGCACCAGAAACGCCTTCCGCACGGTGCGCCGCCGTGGGTCCGCACGGTGCGGGTGCACTTCCCGCGCTACAACCGGCACGCGGACGAGCTGTGCGTCTCCCACCTCGCCGACGTCATCTGGGCGGTGCAGATGTCCACAGTGGAGTTCCACCCGTGGAACTCCCGCGCGGCCGACACGGAGAAGCCCGACGAGTGGCGCATCGACCTCGACCCCGGGCCAACGTGCCCGTTCGACCGCGTGCGCCGCGTCGCCCTGGTGGTGCAGGAGGTGCTCGCCGAGCTGGGCGCGGTGGGTTTCCCGAAGACGTCGGGTTCGAAGGGCTTGCACGTCTACGTGCGCATCAAGCCGTCCTTCGGCTTCCAGGACGTCCGCAAGGCCGCGCTGGCGTTCGCGCACGAGGTGGAGCGCCGGGCGCCCGACGACGTCGAGACCACCTGGTGGCGCAAGGACCGCGATCCGTCCCTGGTGTTCGTCGACTACAACCAGAACACCCGTGACCGCACGATCGCCAGCGCCTACTCGGTCCGCGGCCACCCGGAGGCCACGGTCTCGACCCCGGTCCGCTGGGACGAGATCCCGGACGTGGACCCGCGCGAGTTCACCATCGCCACCGTCCCCGCCCGGTTCGCGGAGCTGGGTGACCTGCACGCCGGCATCGACGACGCGGTGTGGTCCATCGAACCCCTGCTGGAGTGGGCAGCCCGTGACGAGCTCGAGGTCCCCGATGAGCAGTGACGCCGTGAAGTTCACGAGCCTCGACCAACCGCTCTTCGGCGGCACCGTCAAGGCCGACCTCGTCGACTACCTGGGCTTCGTCGCCGACCGCTTCGTCCCGGTCCTCGCCGGCCGCCCGCTGTCGGTGTGGCGGGTCCTGCGCGGCCAGGACCCCTTCATGCAGAAGAACGTCCCGAAGTACACGCCGTCGTTCGTCAAGACCACCTCGGTCTGGGCGGAGGCCTCCCACCGCTCGATCCGGTACGCGCTGTGCGACGACGAGCGGACGCTGATGTGGTTCGCCAACCAGCGGGCCGTCGAGTACCACGTCCCGCTGTCCGCCGGTGAGCACCAGACGCACCTGGTCCTCGACGTCGACCCGCCGGAGGACGCGGGCTTCGACGTGGTCGTGCGGTCGGCGTTCCTGATCCGCGAGGCACTGGCGGCGGCCGGTCTCTCCGGCCTGGTGAAGACGAGCGGTGCCAAGGGCGTCCACGTCTTCGTCCCCCTGCTCCCCCACGACCCCGACGACGTCGCCGCCGCCACCCGCGCCCTCGCCGCCCGCGCCGAGAAGCTCGACCCCGCTCTCGCGACCACGGCGTACATCCGCGCGGAACGCGGCGGCAAGGTCTTCCTCGACTCGACCCGCGCGTGGGGCGCCACGGTGGTCGCCGCCTACAGCCCGCGGTTGCGCGAGGGCCTGCCGATCTCGTTCCCGGTGCCCTGGGAGTCGCTGGCCGACGTGACCCCGGCCGACTTCACCGTCCGCAGCCGGTTCGAGGGCGATCCGTGGACGTCGCTCATGCCCGCACCGCAGCAGCTGCCCGCGGACCTCGTGGCCGAGGGGCACGAGATTCCGGTGGCCAGGGTCGTGGCGATGCACGAGGGGAAGCGGCGGAAGCGGGCGGCGGAGCAGGCGGGCGAGTAGCCGCGCTACGACGGGTCGGACCCGCGGAAGGCGCCCCACCACAGCCCGAGGGCCCCGGCGACCACCGTGGCCGTGACCCACCCGAAGAACCCGCTGTCGTCCAGGTAGGCCCAGAACAGCCCGACGAACGGTGCCGGGGCGAAGAACACCGAGTCGACCCGCAGCTGCGCCCACACCCCGCGCACCCCGACGGTCTCGGCGTCCGGCCGCACCGGGTTGTCCACGCGCCGTCCCCGCGGGTGCCGCGTCACCACCCGCCCCGACGGGTACACCGCCACCCCGTCCAGGAGGAACACCCGTCCGCGCCGCTCCCCGGCCGACGGCGACGGCAGCGTCACGAGCACCGGGTCGTAGTACACGGGCACCCACCGCTCGGTGGGCCCGTCGAGCTCCAGCCACGACCGCACCATCAGCCCTGACTGCACCCGGATCCGCCGCACGGTCACCGCTTCCGGCGCACCGCGGCGGGAGGCCAGCAGCACCCGCACCGCCCCGGCCAGCACGACCAGCACCGCCACCGCGGCGGGGAACGTCACGCCGCCCAGCGCGCGGTCCGTGTCCACCAGCAGGTCCGACCCCGGCAGCACCGCCCGCGACGGGTCGGCCGGGTCGTAGGCGACCTGCGCCTGCCGGCCGACCAGCTTGTCCCCCGAGGAGTAAGCCACCCGCGCCGAACCGGACGGCCAGCGGACGTCCACGTAACCGTCCGAATAGGACACCACGTCAGCGATGGCACGGGAGGTCAGCGACGCCAGCTCCGCGCGTTTGTCCGTGTAGGACAGCCACGAGAACAGGGCGACCACGCCGCACACGAGCAGCACCACACCGGTGGCGACGAGACCATGACGCAAAGCGCGGACGCGCACAGGAAACTCCTACGGGCAAAGCGAACGGCCCGGCGGGGAGACCCACCGGGCCGTTCGGGCCTTACTGCAACCGAGTACCTACAGCCGGGTCACTTCTGGATGAAGCCCATGTGGATGTAGTCGTACGGGCGGTTCGCGTACGCGACGGCACCGAAGTTCGCCACGGTGTCGCGGACCGCGACGGCGCCGGGCGACTGGTAGAGGGGCAGCTGGTGGCCCGCCTCCCAGATCTTCTTGTCCGCCTCGTTGGCGATCTCGAAGCGCTTGGCGTCGTCGAGCTCACCGTTGGCCTGCTCGAGCAGCTTGTTGATCTCCTCGGAACCGATGCGGCCGTAGTTCTGGTTGGTGCTGGCCTGGTCGAGGAAGTAGATGCCCTTGCTGTCCGAGATCGGCGAGGCGGAGGACAGCCAGCGGAAGCCGGTCATGTCGAAGTTGCCGACGTTCACGTACTGCTTGAAGTAGTCGGCGCTCGGCACGGCCTGGATGTCGACCTTGGCGCCGACGTCCTTCAGCTGCGTCTGGACCAGCTTCGAGATGTTGTCCGACACCGGGTTCGGGGTCGGGATGATGTACCGGATGACGAGCTCCTTGCCGTCCTTCTTCCGGGTCTCACCCTCGAGCTTCCAGCCCAGCTCGTCGAGCTGCTTCTTCGCGGCTTCCTTGTCGAACGCGGCGACGGCCGAGTTGTCCTTGTACTCCTTCGAGCCGATCAGGAAGAAGTGGTTGCCGACGACCTGCGGCTCGCCCTTGAGCATCTGGCCGAGCAGCGCCTTGGCGATCGTCTTGGTGTCGATGGCCTTCATCAGCGCGACGCGGAGCTTGGCGTCCTTGAGGATCGAGGTGTCCGCACCGTTGAACGTGATGTGCGAGTAGTCCGGCGACACGGCCTGGCGGATGACGGCGCCCGGCGTGGTCTTGGCACGCTGGAAGTAGTCGATGTTCGAGCCGATGTCGTAGAAGTCGATCTGGCCGTTCGCGAACGCGTCAGGGCCGGCGGTGCGGTCGACCTGGCGGAACGTGATCGAGTCGAGCTTCGGCTTCTCGCCCCACCAGTTGGCGTCGCGGACGACGGTCACGATCTTCGCGGTGCGGTCGATCGAGCCCAGCTTGAACGGGCCGGCGGTCGTCTGCGGCTGGTCGGCCCAGCCCTTGTTGAAGACCTCGGGCGAGTCGAACATCGCCTTCGGGTAGAGGGGCGAGAAGATGCCCTTCCACTCGGCGAACTTCTTCTTGAACGTCACCTTGACGTCCTGGTCGGTCGCGCCCTTCTCGACCTTCTCGATGTCCTCGTAGCCCGTGGTGGTCGACACCTCGTAGGCCTTGTTGGTGCCGTTGAGGGCCTTCCACATGGACTCGAAGTCCTGCCACGAGATCGCGGTGCCGTCCGACCACTTGGCCTTCGGGTTGATCTTGAACTCGAGGACCTGCGGGTCGGAGGAGGCGAGCTTCGCGTCCTCCAGGTAGTCCTTGTTGACCTCGATGGTCGAGTCGGCCTTCTGCGTGAACAGGCTCGGCATGAACGTGCGGAGCATGACGTCCGTGTCGGCGTTCGTGCCGTCGAGCTGCCAGTTGTTCCAGTTGTCCGCCAGCGAGGTGATCGGCCAGTTGAAGTTGCCGCCGTCCTTCACCTTGGACGCGTCCTGCGGGTTGATGTCCGCCTGACCGACGGCCTGGTCCGTTCCCTTGAGCCCGGTGTCGTTCTTAGCGGGCCCCCCACACGCCGTAAGCGTGAGGGCGACCGCGACCAGTGCGGCCGCTCCCACCTTGGTACGTCGACTCACTGTCGTGAACCTCCCTCGTGCCCGGACACCAGTTGCCGGGGACACTGTTCCTTCGTGCACGCAGGTCACCTGAGCCATCAGAGGACCTGTCGAATCTGGGCGAAGTGGCAGGCGGCCTCGTGGTCGGCTGCCTGGACCTCGCGCGGCGGTTCCAGCTCGATGCACGTGCGCTGCTTCTCGGGAGGCAGCGAGGCGTGCAGGAAGCACCGGGTGCGGAACCGGCAGCCGGACGGCGGGTTCGCCGGGCTCGGCAGGTCGCCGGTGAGGATGATGCGCTCGCGCTGGCGTTCCTTGACGGGGTCCGGGATCGGGATCGCCGACAGCAGCGCCTGCGTGTACGGGTGGCGCGGTGCGTCGAACACCGAGTCCACCTCGCCGATCTCGACGATCTTCCCCAGGTACATCACGGCCACCCGGTCCGCGATGTGGCGCACCACCGACAGGTCGTGCGCCACGAACAGGTAGGCCAGTCCGAGCTTGGACTTCAGCTCCTCCAGCAGGTTGATGACACCGGCCTGGATGGAGACGTCGAGCGCGGAGACCGGCTCGTCGAGCACGACGAGCTTGGGCTCCAGAGCGAGGGCGCGCGCGATGCCGATGCGCTGGCGCTGGCCGCCGGAGAACTCGCCGGGGTAGCGCGACACCACCTCGGGCCGCAGCCCGACGAGCGACATCAGCTCCGGCACCCGGCGGGCGATGTCGGACTTGCCGTAGCCGTGCACCTGCATCGGCTCGGCGATGATGTCGTAGATCGGCAAGCGCGGGTCGAGCGAGGCCATCGGGTCCTGGAACACGACGGACATGTCCCTGCGGATCTCGAAGCGACGCTTGGCGTCCAGGGACGCCACGTCCCGCCCGAGCACGGAGATGCCGCCGCTCATGGGCTTCTCGAGGCCGAGGATCTCCATCAGCGTCGTGGTCTTGCCGCAGCCCGACTCGCCGACGAGGCCCAGGGTCTCGCCCTCGCGGATGTCGAACGTGATGCCGTCGACGGCGTGCACGGTGCCGACGCGGCGCTTGAACACCACGCCCTTGGTGACCGCGTACTCCTTGACCAGCTCGTCGAGGCCCAGCACGACGTCGCGCTGCTCGCGCGGCACCTTGGCGATCTCGGCCTCTTCGACGACCTCGGCGCCGTAGATCTCCGCCGCGGCCTCCGCGCCCTCGGCGTCGGTCGCCGCGATCTCGCCGGTGCGGATGCACGCGGCCTGGTGCTCTGGCGAGCCGTCCACGTCGATCAGCGGCGGCTCGGCGGTGTGGCAGGCGTCAACGACCATCGGACAGCGCGGCGCGAACGGGCACCCCGGGGGGAGGTCCGTGAGCGCGGGCGGCTGGCCCACGATCGGCACCAGCGCCTGCTTCTCGCCGACGTCCAGGCGCGGGATCGAGCCGAGCAGGCCGAGCGTGTACGGCATGCGCGGCCGCTGGTAGATCTCGTCGACCAGGCCGGTCTCGACGGCGCGGCCCGCGTACATGACCATCAGCCGGTCCGCGAACCCGGCGACCACGCCGAGGTCGTGGGTGATGAGCACGATGCCAGCGCCGGTGACCTCCTGCGCGGTCTTGAGCAGTTGCAGCACCTGCGCCTGCACCGTCACGTCGAGCGCGGTGGTCGGCTCGTCGGCGATGATCAGATCGGGGTCGTTGGCGATCGCCATGGCGATCACCGCGCGCTGCCGCATGCCGCCGGAGAACTCGTGCGGGAACGCCTTGGCGCGCTCCGCGGCGTTCGGGATGCCGACCAGGTCGAGCAGCTCGACCGCGCGCTTGGCCGCGGCCTGCTTCGACACGGCGCCCCTGCGGTGCACCAGGATCGCCTCGGCGATCTGGTCGCCGACGGTGTAGACGGGCGTCAGCGCCGACAGCGGGTCCTGGAACACCATCGAGACGCGCCGGCCGCGGATCTTCGACAGCTCGGTGTCGGTGCGGCCGATGAGCTCGCGGCCCTGGAACCTGATGGAACCGGTGATGCGCGCCGAGGACGGCAGCAGGCCCATCACGGCGAGCGACGACACGGACTTGCCGGAGCCGGACTCGCCGACGATGCCGAGCACCTCACCGGGCGAGACCTGGTAGCTCAGGCTGCGCACGGCCTGCACGCGACCGGCCTCGCTGGGGAAGGACACGTGCAGGTCCTCGACCTGCAGCACCGGCCCGACGGCCGCCGGGCCGGCCGGCGAGTCGAACTGGATCTCCGAGGTGGTCATCGGGACGCCTTCTCCTTGCTGTCCTTCTTCTCGCGCTTGCGCACGCGCGTGGAGGTCGGGTCGAGCGCGTCGCGCAGACCGTCGCCGACCCAGTTGACCGCCAGCACGAACACGACGAGGAAGCCCGCCGGGAACAGGAACAGCCACGGGAAGGTGGTCGCGGACTGCGACGCGGAACCGATCAGGGTGCCGAGCGAGACGTCGGGCGACTGGACGCCGAACCCGAAGTAGCTCAGGCCCGTCTCGGCGAGCACGGCCGACCCGACGTTGATGGTCGCGTCGATGATCAGCAGCGACGCCATGTTCGGCACGATGTGCTTGGCGATGATCGTGCGCGCCGGCTGGCCCATGAACTTGGCCGCCTTGACGAACTCGCGTTCCTTGAGCGTCAGCGTCATGCCGCGCACGATGCGCGCGGTGATCATCCACTGGAACGCCGCCAGCATGAACACCAGCAGCCACCACGACTCGCCGCGGAACAGCGGGCTGAGGATCGCGATGATCAGGAACGACGGCAGCACCAGCAGCAGGTCGACGACCCACATGAGCGCGCGGTCGGCGACGCCGAGGAAGTACCCGGCGGTCGCGCCGATGATCGCGGCGACGGTGGTGGAGATGAGCGCCACCAGCATGCCGATGATCAACGACTTCTGCAGCCCGCGCATCACCTGCGCGAACATGTCGGTGCCGATGTTGTCGGTGCCGAAGATGTGCTCGTTGTAGGGCGGCTGCAGGAACGCGGTGTAGTCGCGGTCGGTGTAGCTCCACTGCGAGAAGAACGGGCTGACGAACGCCATCAGGTACAGCACCACGATGATGCCGAGCCCGACCAGCGCCAGCTTGTTGCGCTTGAAGCGGATGAACACCAGCTTGCCGCGGGTCATCGCCTTGCCGGGGTCCGGAGCGGCGTCCACCGGGCTGCCGGAGGCGGCGCCGGAGGTTCCCGCGGAGTCGCCCTCGTTGAGGATCACGGTCACGTCGTCGTCCTCTTCTAGTTGACCCGGATGCGGGGGTCGAGTGCGGCGTACAGGACGTCGGCCAGCCAGCCGGAGAACAGCACGCAGACCGCCACGAACAGGGTGACCGTCGCGGTGACGTTCGTGTCCTGCTTCGAGATCCCCTCGACCAGCCAGTGGCCCATGCCGAACCAGTTGAAGATCGTCTCCGTGAACGTGCCGCCGACGACGAGCAGGCCGAACCCGAACGCGAACAGCGTCGCCATCGGGATGAGTGCCGTGCGCAGGCCGTGCTTGAACAGCGCCCGCCTGCGGGTGAGCCCCTTGGCCTGCGCGGTGCGCAGGAAGTCGCTGCCCAGCACGTCGAGCATCGACGAGCGCTGGTAGCGGCTGTAGTAGGCGATCTGGCCGAGCGCGATCGTCAGCGTCGGCAGGATCAGGTGCTGCATCCGGTCCCAGAAGTGCTCGAACCAGCTGCCCTCGAAGTTCGGCGTCGTCTCGCCGACGAACAGCAGCACGTTGCTGCCGACCGCCTCGTTGAGGTCCTGTGCGCCGATCTTGAGCAGGTTGCCCAGCACGAACACCGGCGTGGACAGCAGTATGAAGCTGAAGAGGGTCGCGAAGTAGTCGCTGAACTTGTACTGCCGGATGGCGCTCACGACGCCCAGCAGCACGCCGAACAGGATGCCGATCGTGATGCCCAGCAGGAACAGCCGCAGGCTCACGCCGACGCGCCGGCCCAGCTCCTCCGTGATCGGCCGGTCGGTGACCGTCTTGCCGAAGTCACCCTGCACGACCCCGCTCATCCACGTCACGAACCGCTGCGGGATCGGCTGGTCCAGGTGGAGGTCTCTCTTCTTCGCCTCGATCGTGGCTGCCGGCGGCGGGGGGTTGCGCTGCTGCAGCACCCCGATCGGGTCGAACGTGACGGAGGCCAACGTGAACGCGAGGAACGTCGCCACGAGGGCGAGCACCACGTAGTTGACCAACCGCCGCAACAGAAATCCGGCCACCCGTGTTCAGTCCTCTCCCCGGTGGTTGCGACGTCGGCGCACTGGATTGCAGTGGACGAGTTGCACGAGATTAACCGCCGTTCTGGCGGACCGCCGCCCACCCCCACCATTCGCGGGGGTCCACTGACCGGGCCATAGTCGCCCACGTCAGCGGCAAAGGACGGCCGATCAGCCACATCAACAGTTGACTCTCAGCAATTGTGTGTCCAAGCGTGACCATTGTGCGTCCAGATCGCTGTATTCCCGGGCTTGTTCTGTCTCGGCACGGATCGACATGCCGCATCCGGGTGAATGCATTGACCGGAAGACGTGGGACAAGCAGCGCAATGTCATCGCAAACCCGGCATCACACAGCGGAGCTATTCGGGTGTCCGGAGTGACTGGATCGATCAGGCCCAGCGGGTGCCGCCGGGCGGCCCACCGGTGGCTCCGCCACTCCGCCCGCGAGCCGGTCGTCCCGTGGCCGCAACCGCACCGCCTCCAGGCGGGCCAGCGGTGAGGCGTGACGCGCGGTGTGGCGCGCGGGTCAAGCCAGCCGCCACAGGCGGTCGCCCGCGATCACGAACACCTGCCCGCCCGCCACGGCGGCGGCGCTGACCTTCCCGGTGGGCCCGTCGGCGGGCCGCTCGTCCCGTTCGGACACGAGCTTGACGCCGCCGTGGTCGACGAACAGCGTCGGGACGCCGTTGACCGGCACCGGTGGCGCGAGGTCGTCGCGGTCGCCCACCGGGACGTCGGGCGTGGAGACCTTCCGCCACCCCGCGGGCTCGGCCTGCGACCCCTGCCACCACGCGAGCTTCCCGCCGCTGCGGCCGACGACGTGGCAGGTGCCGTCCCAGCAGCGCGCGGCGAGCGCGGCGTCGCCGTCGGGGAGGGTCGCGGTGGTCCAGGTGCGGCCGTCGAACCGCCAGACCGCGGCACCGGTGCTGCCGCCGCCGGTCTGCCAGCCGACGACGAGCGCGCCGCCGTCGTCCGTCGAGGTTGCCGCCATCGGGAACTTCAGCAGCTCCTGCGAGCTCTCCAGGACCGTGCCCGCGCTGGGTTCGCGGGTCCACGTACCGGCGCCGTAGGTCCAGGTGGCGATGTCGAGACCGGCCTTCGCGCTCTGCCAGCTGCCGATGATCCGCGGGCCGGTCGCGGTGCCGACGACGGTGAGCAGCTCCCCCGCCCCGTACCCGCCGAACGTGCTGAAGCCCTGCGGCTGCTCGGCGATCTGGCGGCCGTCACCGGTCCACGCGCTCCACCGGACGTTGCCGTGCGCGCCGCCGCGTTCACCGCCGACGCCGAAGACGTCCCGGCCGTCGGACGTGAGCCCGTACCAGTGCGCCTCCTTGCCGTACGGGGTGGCCGGCGTGAGGCGGACGGCGCTCTGGGTGCCGTCCTTCGCGCGCAGCACCAGCTCGGGGTGGTCGCTGGGCCGCGTGCCGACGAGCAGCGCGTCCCCGTGCGGCGCCAGGGCTTCCGGGGTCGCGGTCAGGTCCACGCGGACCAGCTCGACCCCGTTCGCCGCGGTGCCGGAGCACCCGGTGAGCACCAGCAGAACCACGAGCACCAACCTGCGCATGGGCGTCAGTATGACCACATGCGCCCTGAACGCGGACAGGTTCTGCACTTCTCCGAGGACCCGGCGATCACGCGGTTCGTGCCGCACCTGGCGGCGACCGCGCGGCAGTCCGGCGAGTACGTGTGGGCGGTGGACGCGGAGCGGTCGCCGGACCACTGGTTCCCGCGCCAGTGCCCGCGGGTGCTGGCCTGGGTGGTGGACGGGACGACCGCCGGGGACCGCGACCGGGTCATCGGGCCCGGCTGCGGCGACCGGGTGCACGCCGTCGAGTACGGCTGGCTGGAGCGGATGCGGACGGTGGTGCTCTACGCCTACCGGTTCGACGCCGGGCCGTTCCGCCCGTTCGGCGAGCAGGGCGAGGGGCCGGGGCACGCGGTGGTGGCGACGGTCCCGGTCGAGCCGCTCGGGCCGCCCGAACGCGTGGGCGACCTGTTCGAGCTGCACGAGGAAGCGGAGATCTCGTTGCGGGTGCTGCCGGCGCTGCAGCCGTTCTGGGCCGCGGTGCGCGGGAGCACCCTCGGGTGGAGCGGCATCCGGTTGCGCAACGCCCGGCCGGTGGGGTGACCGGCGTGCGGACGAGTTCCCGGGAAGCCTGGTAAACGTGGACGCATGGGACTTCTCAGCGGGATGATGGGCAACGCTTCCAAGCTCGACCCCAGGGCGGCCGCGCAGGAGTTCGGCCGGCTGCTGGCCCAGGGCGAGCAGGTGCACGCGGCGTACCAGCTGCTGCGCGACGCGTTCGTGTTCACCGACCGGCGCCTGATCCTGGTCGACAAGCAGGGCATGACCGGCAAGAAGGTCGAGTACCACTCGATCCCCTACCGGGCGGTCACGCAGTTCAGCGTGGAGACCGCGGGCCACTTCGACCTCGACGCGGAGCTGAAGATCTGGGTCTCCGGCGCGGACGCGCCGATCGCCAAGCAGTTCGGCAAGGGCGTGGACGTGTACGAGGTGCAGGCCCTGCTGGCCGCTTTCGTCGCACGGTAGCCGGTGTCCTGTGTGGACACCGGCGGCGCGGGAACCCGTTCTGCGGTGAGCCCTAGCGGGCCTGCAGCATCGGGCGGAACCGGTCGCGGTACGCCCATGCCAGACCGATCTCGGCGGCCACGACGAGCAGCGCCGTCACCAGGCCGCCGGTCTCCAGGAAGACGTGGAACAGGAAGATGTTCACCACCACCGGCGCCAGCAGTGCGAGGGCCAGCGGCACGAACCGGCCGACCATCAGCAGCACGCCGGCGACGAGCTCGACACCGGCGGTCAGCTGCAGCATGTACCCGGTGGCGTACAACGCCCCGGTGAACGCGACACCACCCGGCGCCATGGTGCTCGGGTCCGGTGCGGGCAGGAACATCAGGAAGCCGTTCAGGCCGGTCGTCGCGAACAGCAACCCGGTCAGCACCCGCGTCACGGCGGTGGCGTAGCGGCCGACGGCGAACTTGCGGGTGGCGGTGGCGGTCGTGGCGCTCATGGTGATTCCCTCCAGGATGTCGTGTCCTTCCACTGATGCGTCGAACGGCACCGGCACCGGATCGACACGCGCCGCGAAAAATCTTGAAAGAGTTCTGTCGCCGGCCCGAGCACGAGGACCACGTCGTCTCCACGGTCCTGCCAACGTTGTCACCTCGGGCGCGGCACCTCGTGGCCACGTTCGCACGGCTGGCACGGTGCGGCGTGCGTCAGGTTGTCGGCCTGGCAGGGCTTTGCGAGTATGCGGGTCCGTCTCTTCGTGAGGAGCGATTCCGGTGGCCACTCGCCTCAACCCGTACCTGCGCTTCGACGGCTCGGCCCGCGAGGCCATGGAGTTCTACCACTCGGTCTTCGGCGGCGAGCTGAAGGTGAGCACCTTCGGCGAGTTCGGCATGCGGGACACGCCGCAGGCCGATCAGGTCATGCACGCCCAGCTGGAGACCGAGGCCGGTTACACGATCATGGCCTCGGACACGCCGCCCGGAATGGACCACCGGCCCGGCGACACCATCACCGTGTCCCTGTCGGGTGACGAGGAGGTGCTGCGCACCTACTTCGAGAGGCTGTCCGAGGGCGGCGAGGTCGGGACGCCGCTGGAGAAGCAGATGTGGGGTGACGAGTACGGCGACCTCACCGACCGCTTCGGCGTGCGGTGGATGGTCAACCTCGGCTGACCGGTCCGGCGAGGTCCTCCCGCCGGGTCGCGGCGGTGGCCCCGCCCGCCGCGCTGCCGCATCATGTGGACCATGAGCGAGCGTCTGCGCCGGGTGGTCGGCCGGCTCGGCGTCCGGCCCCGCGACCGGGTGCTGGAGGTCGGCTGCGGCCAGGGCGTGGCCGCCGGGCTGGTGTGCGAGCTGCTGTCCACCGGGACGCTCACGGCGATCGACCGGTCGGTGAAGATGGTGGAGGCCGCGACCCGGCGCAACGCGGCGCACGTCGCGTCCGGCAGGGCCGAGTTCCTGATCGCCTCGCTGGAGGACGCGGACCTCGGCGACCGCCGGTTCGACCTGGTCTTCGCGGTCAGGGTCGGGTTGTTCCACCGCGACCCCGGCCGTGCGCACGAGCTGGTGCGGCCCTGGCTGGCACCGGACGCGCGCGTGCTGTCGTTCTTCGACGAGCCCGGTGTCGCCTCAGCGCGGCTCCCCTGACGGGCCGCGCGGCGCGTCGAGGCTCTGCCGCAGGACCTCCTCGGCCCTGGCCCGCCAGTCCGCGGTCTCGTCGACCGCGCCGTTGAGCACGGCGACGGCCACCAGCGTGACGGTGCCCTGGACGTCCGCGGTCAGCGCCGGGACCACCGGGGCGGCGGTGAACGCGGTGCCCTGCGGTGCTTTGTGCCGTGCGGTGCCGGTCCATCCGGCGACCGGGACGAGCGCGGACGGCAGGTCGGTGGCCCAGCCGGTGAGCTCGGCGCGGGTGCCGGGCGGGGCGCCGACCACCCGGTGGATGCGCAGCTCCTGGTCGTCCCACACGGCGGTGACGCTCTCGACCCGCAGGCCGGGCACCATCGGCTGGTGCGCGTCGAACACCGGGCGGTGCGCGGAGGCGGCCCAGTTGTCCCGTGCGCCGAGCGGCTGGATGCGGCGGCGGACGCTGCGGTCGCCGTTGACCGTGAGGCAGAGGTGGTTGTCGGCGGTGTTGTGCCGCGCGGTCGGGCCCGTGGCGGTCGAGTAGGCGAAGCGGCCGTAGAGCGGGTCGTCGTCGGTCGCGTGCTCGCCCTCGAACGGGCGGACGTGGTCGCTGCCGTGGTTGTGCAGCCGGGTGATGCCGTTGTGCCGCTGGACGAGCAGCCCCGGTCCCGGGAGTGCGAGCACGCGGTCCTCCTCGTCGGCCTGCTCCTCCGGTGCGGTCCACAGCGGGTGGTCCGGTCCGGCGAGCAGGCAGACGAACGCCTTGCTGGCCCAGTACGGGGAGGCGGGACCGGAGTAGGGCTGCAGCGACGCCTCGTGCGGGCCGTGCCAGCCGAGGCTGAGCAGGCCGTCGGTGAGGGCGCCGCGGTCGAGGAAGTAGCGGAGGTTCCGGCCGATCAGGTCGCGGGACCGGCCTGGGCTCAGCGGCGTCTCGCCGGTGACCGCGCCGAGGGCGATCGCGGCCGAGGCGGCGAAGCGGTAGGTGAGCGACCGTCCGAAGTAGACAGGGGCGCCGTCCGCGCCGAACAGCAGGGCGAAGCTCTCCAGGTGCTCCCCGAGGTGGGTGGTGACCGGTGTGCCGCCGAGGTGCGCGTCCAGCGCCGGGTAGAGGTGCAGCGCCCAGCCGTTGTAGTGGTCGAACGCGCGGCCGTCGCCGTCGGAGTACCAGCCGTCGCCGACGTACCAGCCTTCGAGCAGCTCCATCGCGCGGTGCCGCGCCTGGCGGGTCTCGGCGTCTCCCCTGCCCACGGCGTCGAGGAACGACGCGACGGTGTACGGGAAGAAGTACCAGTTGTTGGCGGCGGGCACGTGCCGGAGCGCTTCCCGCAGCCACGCCTCGGCGCGGTCCTGCTGGGCTTCGCTCAGCCCGTCCCACAGCCACGGCTTGGTGAGGCGCAGGCCGAGCGCGACCGACGCCGACTCGACCATCGGCTGACCGACGTCGGTGATCGCGGGCCACTCCCCCGCCGTTCCCGCGGTGAGGCCGGCCGCGTAGCGCTCCAGCAGGTTGTCCGGGTCCTCGCCGTGGGCGGTGCGGAAGGCGGCGGCGAGGAACGTCCGCGCGTAGCCCTCCAGGCCGTCGGAGCGGACACCGCTGCGCGAGGGCCGTCCGGGCAGGTCGAGGAAGGCGTTGTCGGGTGAGGCGTGCCGCCAGGCGGCGGCCAGCAGGTCGTCGGCGGTGCGGACCCAGTGCTCGCGGCTGAGGCTCACGCGATGTGCTCCCGTCGTTCGGCCGGTACCGGTGTGGCGAAGGGTTCGCCGCCCGCCCACCTGCGGACCTCGGCGACGGCGTGCTCGGCGAGGCGGCCCCACTCGTTGCCCTGCGACCCGGCGAGGTGCGGGGTGATCAGCACGTTCTCGTTGCGCCACAGCGGGTGCTCCGGCGGCAGGACCTCGGGGTCGGTCACGTCGAGCACGGCCCGGATGCGGCCGGCCTCGTCGGCGAGCGCGTCCTGGTCGACCACGGCGCCGCGGGCGGTGTTGATGAGCACTGCGTCGTCGCGCAGGAGGCCGAGCAGCTCGCGGCTCACCAGTCCCCTGGTCTCGGGCAGCAGCGGGGTGTGCACGGTGACGACGTCGCTGCGGCGGAACAGGTCCTTGAGCGACACGGACTCGGCACCGTCCACGCAGGACACGAACGGGTCGTGCACCAGGACGTGGAAGTCGTGCGGGCGCAGCAGTTCGACCACCCGCCTGCCGACCAGCGAGGCGGACAGGACGCCGACGGTGGTGCGGAAGTTGCCGACGGTGCCCGGGACGTCGTAGAGCCCCATCTGCCCGGTCTCGCGGTAGTCGCGGGCGCGTTCGAGCACGCGTTTGCCGCTCAGCAGGATCATGGCGAGCGCGTACTCGGCGACCGGCACGGCGTTGGCGGGCGCGGCGCTGGACACGGCGATGCCGCGGTCCCAGCAGGCGTCGGTGACGAAGCCCTTGACGGACCCGGCGGTGTGCACGATCGCCTTCAGGCTCGGCAACCGGCGCAGCACCTGTTCGGTGATCGGCGGGCAGCCCCAGCCGGTGACGAGCAGGTCGACGTCGGGCAGCTCGTCGAGGTCCCCGGTGACCGGCCCGAAGTCGCAGAGCTGCCGGAGCCGGTCGAGCACGGGCGCGAGGACGGCGGCCTGCGCCTGCGCCGACATCGCGGCCGCGGCCCTCACTTGACGGCTCCCGCAGTCAGGCCGGCCCGCCAGAACCGTTGCAGCAGCAGGAAGGCGATGATCAGCGGCAGGACGGCGAGCAGCGATCCCATGATCACCACCGGGAAGTACTCGGGGCTGACGGTGGCGGAGCTGTTCCACTGGTAGAGGCCGAGGCTGACCGGGTAGAGCTTCTGGTCGGACAGCATGACCATGGGGAGGAAGAAGTTGTTCCAGATCGCGGTGAGCTGGAACAGGAAGATCGTGACCGCGCCGGGGCCGAGCATGCGCAGCGCGACCTTGAAGTAGGTGCCGAGGTCGCCGGCGCCGTCGATGCGGGCGGCCTCCAAGACCTCGTCGGGAACGTAGCCCTGGCTGAAGATGCGGCCGAGGTAGACGCCGAAGGGGTTGAACAGCACCGGGATGAACACCGCCCAGAACGTGTTGACCAGCCCGGCCTCGGACGCCATCAGGTAGAGCGGCAGCGCGAGCACGGTCTGCGGCACCATGACGGCGGCGAGGACGAGGGCGAACAGCTTCTCCTTGTGCCGGAACGCGTACTTGTCGAACGCGTAGCCGGCGGCGATGGAGACGAACGCGCTGACGGCGGCACCGACGACCGCGTACAGGACGCTGTTCAGGTACCAGCGGCTGTAGAGGCCCCTGTCCATCGCGAAGAGCTCCTTCACGTTGTCGGCGAAGGAGAAGTCGCTGAGCGAGAGCAGGTCGCTCTGGAACAGCGCGTCGACGTTCTTCGTGGCGGCGAGGACGAGCCACAGCACCGGCAGCAGGGTGTAGAGGACCGAGATGCCGACGACGGCGTTGACCGCGGTGCGGCCGAGGAGGGTCATCGGGCCGCCTTCCTGTTGGTCCAGCGGGTGATGGCGTAGGACAGCGCGACCGTGAACGCCAGCAGCACCACGGACGCGGCGGCGGCGAGGCCGTAGTTGTTGCGGGTGAAGGCGGCGTCGTAGATGTACATGCTGGGCGAGAAGCGGGCGCTGATCACCGGGGTGGACTGGCTGAGCAGCACCGGTTCGGTGAACAGCTGCAACGCCCAGATGAGCGTGAACATCGAGACGGTCACGATCGCGGCCTTGACCAGCGGTGTCTTGATCCGGATGGCCTGCTTGACCGGTCCGGCGCCGTCCACGACGGAGGCTTCGAGCACCTCGCGCGGCACGGCCTGGAGCGCGGCGTAGAAGATCACCATGTTGTAGCCGAGGTTCGACCACAGGGCGATGTTCACGATGGACGGCAGGACGGTGTGGATGCCGAGGAAGTTGATCCGGACGTCGGCGTGGGCGAACAGGTCGATGATCGGGCTGAGGCCGGGGGTGTAGAGGTAGAGCCAGATCAGCGCGGCGATGATGCCGGGCACCGCGTGCGGCAGGTAGAGGCCCATCTGCGCCCAGCCGCGCAGCTTCGCGACGCCGGAGTCGAGCAGGAGCGCGAGGGTGAGCGCGCCGACGACCATGACCGGGAGGTAGATCAGGCAGTAGAGGACGACGGTGAGCAGACCGGAGCGGAAGGTGGGGTCGCTGAGCACGGCGGCGTAGCTGCGCAGGCCGACGAACACGGTGCTCTCGGGGCCGAAGCCGAGGCCGGGCTGGTCCTGGGCGAAGAAGCTCAGCCAGACCGCGGTGCCGGTGGGGATGAGGAAGACGGTGGTCAGCAGCAGGAAGAACGGCGCCATCAGGACGGCGCAGGCGAGCTTGCTCCTCACCGGTCGACCTCCTCTGTGGACAGTCCGAGCGCCTTGAGGTCGGGCATGGTGCCGCTCTGCGCTTCCCTGACGGCGTCGAGCAGGGTGCCCTCGCCGGCGCCGGCCCTGGCGAAGCCGTCCTGCATGACCTTCTGGGTGGCGGTCATCCGCGGGCCCCACACCCAGCCGTCGAGGATCTTGTCGGCTTCCTGCTTGAAGAGCCGGTAGACGTCCTGGCCGCCGTAGTAGTCGCTCGGGAACGCCTTGGCGCCCGCCTCGACCAGGCCGGGTGCCACCGGGTACTGGCTGCTGGTGCCGCTCTTGAGGCGGGCGGTGAGCGCGTCGGGGTGGGTGGTCTGCCACTCAATGAACTCCATGGCGGCCTCGGGTTCCCGGCAGTCCCTGGTGACCGCGAACGTGGAGCCGCCGTGGGTGCCGACGTGCGGCCGGTCCCAGACCGGCATGGGGGCGATGCGCCACTTGCCCTTCTGCCCGGGGCGGGCGCGCATCTGGGCGCCGGCGTCCCAGGCGCCGCTGAGCCGCGTCAGCACGAGGTCCTGGCCGAGCTGGGCGTCGTGCTGCTTGCTGTCGGCGGCGTTGCGGAAGACGAGGTCCTCGTCGATGAGGCCCTGCCAGTAGCCGGCGACCTTGCGGGTGGGGCCGTCGGCGAGGCTGACCTGCCACCTGCCCGCGCTGGTGTCGAACCACTTCGCACCGGCCTGCCAGGCGAAGCAGGCGAACTGCGTCGCGCCGTCGGTGGGGAAGAGCGCGAGCCGGCGGTGCGGGTGGCCGGCCCTGACCTTCCGCGCCAGTGCGGTGAACTCGTCCCAGTCCCGCGGCGGCTGGTAACCGCTTTCCGCGAACAGGTCGGCGCGGTAGTGCAGGACCATCGGCTCGACGTCGAGGGGAACGCTGAACACGCGGCCGTCGAACGTGGTGAGCTTGAGGGCCTGGGGCAGCAGCTTCCGCTTGACGCGGTCGGTGACGAGGTCGGTGATGTCGCGGGCCACGCCGTCGATGGCGTAGCCGGGGACCTGCGGGTACTCGATGGTCGCGACGTCGGGCGCGTTGCCGGCGCGGGCGGCGTTGCTGAGCTTCGCGTAGCCGCCCTGACCGCCGGAGGGGATCTGCTGGAAGACCACCCTGATGCGGTTCTGCGAGGAGTTGAACGCGTCGACGACCTGCTGACTACCGCGCAGTGCCGACCAGAAAGTGATCTCTACCGGACCTCCGGCACCGCGGCGTTGCGGAGTGGAGCAGGCCGCCAGTGGTGCCGCGAGACCCGCCGCGAGGAGCGTGCGACGACTCAGGCGCATACGACGCATCCTGATCGCCTGATCGCTTTTGCGTCAAGAAACGGTCAAACGCTCAGTCGATGACCGGACCTTCAACTCGGGCAGCAGCTCGATCCGTTCGCCGGTCGTGCTCTCCCCGCGCAGCTTCCTCAGCAGCAGCTCGGCGGCCACCCGCCCGACCTCGGTCTTCGGTGGCGCGACGGCGGTGAGCGGGATGCTGCCGAGCGCCGCGACCACGTCGTCGTAGGCGACGACGGAGACCCCGCCCGGCACGCTCACCCCGGCGTCGACCAGCTGTTGAACCAGGATCAGCGCGTCCACGTCACCGTGCAGGACCATCGCGGTCGCCTTGCGGGCCTTCACGACCTCCACCAGGCCGAGCCCGGGGTCGCTGCCCATCGCGACCGCCAGGTCGAGCCCCTCGCGGGTGATCTCGGCAAACGCTTTCCGCAACGCCCGCGCCGTCGGGCTGTCGTCCCGCGCCGCCAAGACGACCCGCCGGTGCCCGAGCGCCCTGAGGTGCTCGACGGCGAGCTGCATGCCGTACCAGTGGTCCGAGCACACCGAGCTCATGGCCCGCAGCGCCCCGCCCGGCCGCCGTTCCATGAGGACGGTCGGCACGCCGGTGCCGGCCAGCCACGAGTCAGCGAGCTCCTCCTCGTGCGTCCGCCACCGCGGAGCGATCAGCAGGCCCTGCACGGGTTCCTGCAGCGCCCGTTCGACGATCGGCCGCTCCGCGCCCCTGACCTGCGGCGCGATGTGCAGCACCACCCGCAGGCCGGCCTCTTCGAGGGCTTTGCGGGCACCGTTCATCGTCTCGTACAGGTAGGTGTGCCGTTCCGGGACGACCAGCGCGACCGCGCCGTTGACCTGCTGGTGCACCACCGGCTGCGCGACCGGCACCAGTGACCGCACCACGCCGTGCCCGCGTCGCAGCCGCCCGCTCTGCGCGAGCTCCTCGACGTCGCGCCGCACGGTGACGACCGAGACGTCCAGTTCGGTCGCGAGGTCGCTCACCCGCACCGCACCGCGTGAGGCGACCACGGCCAGGATTCGCTGCCTGCGCACTTCGCCGACCTCGCGCATGGGCCTCCTACCGCGCCACTTCTCTGATCGTTTGACCGTTTGCCGGGAGCATAACCCGCGGTGTCGCGACCGCACCGGCAACCGCGCCGGCCGCCGTGACCCCGGCCGCCACGAACGCCGCCGTCCGCACGGACGTGCCCTCGGCGATCAACGGCCCCGCGACCGCACCCACGACCGTCGCAAACGCTTCCACCACCAGGAAAACGGCGCCGATCCGCCCGAGGAACCCGTTGGGCACGACCCGTTGCAGCACCGTCTGCGGCACGACCAGCGCCACCGACCCGCACACCCCGACCACCACCGCCGCCCCGGCCGCGCCCACCGTCCCGCCCGCCGTGAACAACCCGACGAACCCCGCCGCAACCCCGAGCTGCGCCACCGCCAGCACCGTCCGCGGCTGCACCCGGCCCACCCACCGGTTGACCACCGCTCCGGCGAGGAACCCGATCCCCAGCGCCGACAACACCACCCCGACCTGCGCCGCACCTCCCAGCTCCCGCACCCCGAACGGCACCAGCACCGCCGACAACGACGCGTTCGCCGCGAGGAACACCCCGCTCAACGGCAACAGCACCCGCGCCACCGGCACCCCGGCGAGCACCCTGATCCCCTCCCGCAGCCCAGGCTTCGCCACCCCTGCCACCGACCGCGCCCTCGTCAACGCGATCGCACCCGCCGACACCAGGTAACTGGCGACGTCGACGACCACCAACGCCTCGAACCCGGCCCACACCAGCAACACCCCACCCAACGGCGGCCCCACCAACCGCACGACGCCGTCGGTGGCGGCGTTCCACGAGTTGGCACTCGTCAGCCGCTCCCCCACCCCGACCACCGCCGGCACGAAGGCCTGCGCCGCAGGCCGAAAGGCCACCGCCCCGGCACTTTCCACGACCACCGCCACGTAGATCGCGGCCGGCGTGCCCACCACCATCCCCGCAACCGCACCGGCCCGCACAAGATCGGCCACGACCATGACCCGCCGCCGATCCCACCGGTCGACCACCACCCCGGCCCACACGCCGAGCAGCAATGCCGGCAGGTGCTCCGCCGCCAACGCCAGCCCGGTCGCGACCACCGACCCGGTCACCGCGTACACGTGCGCCGGCACCGCCACCACCAACAGCCACGACCCGAGCAGGCTCACCGCACGCCCACCCCACAACAGCCGGAAATCCCGAAGCCCCCAGGCGCTCATACTCACAAGATAGAGACAGTCTTGGAGTGTTCTGTCAAGATAGGCAGTGTGAACGCTTCTTCCGCGGACTCGCCGGAGTCGTTGGGCTCAACCCTGCGCGCCCTTCGCCAGGCCACCGGCCGCACGGTCGCGTCGGTGGCCGCCGACGCCGGCCTCTCGGTGCCCTACATCGCGAACCTGGAGAACGACCGCGGCAACCCCACAGCCGGCGCGCTGACCCGGCTGGCCACGGCACTGGGCACCACGCTGCGGATCGAGTTCGGCGCCCCGGACCCGGCAGTTCCGGGGCCGGCCGCCCTGCCGCCGTCACTGGTCCGGTTGCGGCGCACCGAGCGGTTCCGGCGGGCGGTGGCCGAGCTCGACGCCGATCCGGGCGACGTGATCACGGCGTTGGCGGGGCTTGCGCGGGTGGTGGACGGCGGTGAGCAGGACTGGTGGCGGGTGCTGGATGCGCTGGTGCTGATTGCGCGCCATCCGGCGTGAGCGGGTGTCACCTCGCTCGACACAGCTCCCACTTCCCCAACACGACTCCAACAGCGCAGAATCGCCCCCAAGCCCAGGAGGGAGCACAGATGCCGAGGCTCAACGACGTCGGCGGCCAGACCACGTTCGGCCCCGTCGAGGAGGAACTGGACGAACCGCCGTTCCACCACGACTGGGAGGCCCACGTGCTCGCCATGAACCGGTCGCTGATCGGGCGCGGCATCTACAACCTCGACGAGTTCCGGGACGCGGTCGAGCGGACGATGTCGCACGAGTCGTCCTACTACGAGAACTGGTTCCGGGCGATCGGGACGTTGCTGCGGGAGAAGGGCCATGTCTGAGCGGCACGGGGCTGAGCGGTACGGGATGGGCGCGCGCGTCCGCACGTCCACAGTGGACCCGGACCACCACACGCGGCTGCCGCACTACGCGCGCGGCAAGCGGGGGACGGTGGTCGGCAGTGAGGGTGCGCACCCGTTGGCCGATGACCGGGCGCGGGGGTTGGACGTGCCGCCGCAGCCGGTGTACGCGGTGCGGTTCACGGCGCGGGAGTTGTTCGGGCACGGCGATCACACGGTGACGCTGTCCTTGTGGGAGGACTACCTCAGCGATGACTGACCATCACGACGACGCCCCGATCGCGGCGCAGGTGCGCGAGCTCGAAGCGCTGCTGGAGGAGAAGGGGTTGCTGGACGCGCGGGAGCTCGACCGCGCGTTGGAGGCGTTCACGGCGAACGCCTCGCCGGCCAACGGGTTCCGGGTGGTCGCCAGGGCGTGGGTCGACGAGGACTTCAAGGCGAGGCTGCTCGACGACGCCAACGCCGCCCTGCCGGCGATCGGCCTGTCCATGAGCAGTGGTCTTCAGGTGCAGGCGCTCAAGGTCGTCGAGAACACGCCGGACGTGCACAACGTGGTCGTCTGCACGCTGTGCTCGTGCTACCCGATCGCGCTGCTCGGGCCGTCGCCCACCTGGTACAAGAGCCCGGCCTACCGCTCGCGAGTCGTCACGCACCCGCGTGAGGTGCTCGCGCAGTTCGGGTTCGTCCCGCCCGACGACGTCGAGATCCGGGTGTGGGACGCGACCGCCGAGACGCGGTACCTCGTGCTGCCTCGGCGCCCTGCGGACACCGAGCACCTCGGCGAGGACGAACTGCGGGCGCTGGTCACGCGCAACGGCCTGATCGGCACCGCAGCCGTCTGAAGTCCGCTCTAGTGCGACACGGGCTCGACGCAGCTGCCCTCACCGGTGGTGCCCTGCACGAACAACCGGATCACGCCCGCCGACAGGTCGCCGTTCAGGCACGTGACCCGTTGTCCCGCCCTGGTCTCCATCGAGAAGAACACCAGCGTCGGCCGCTGTTCGACGTGGGGCCGGTGCTCGGCGAGCGCCTTGCGGACGGGGGCGGCGGACAGGTCTCCGGCTGCGCAGATCGGTTCGAGTACCGGGAGGACCCGTTTGATCAGGTCGCGGCCGGCCTGCACCCCGTCGGCGGGCAGCGACTTGCGCTGCTTCCACCTGTTGTTCTCCGCGTTGTGCGGTGCGACGTCGGGGCCGACACCCGCGGTCGGCCCGTCGAGGGGCGCGGCGGGCGGCTGCTCGACGACCGGTTCCGGGATCTGCTCCTCGACCTTGCACGGCCCGGTCACCGCCACGGTCAGGCCGGGCGGGTCCGGCGGTGGTGTCGGCACGACCTCCACCGTCGGCGCGCACGCGGCGCAGAACAGCAGTCCGACCAGTGCCCCCAGCACTTTGCCCATGACCGCAGACTCTTGCACAAAACGCCGGCGCGCGCGTCCGATCGCCGCAAAGCAGTCCCCGGCCCGCAACGCGCGGAGCCGCCCGGCCCCTGCGGCCGAGCGGCTCCGCGTCACCGCACCCGCGAGTGCGATGAGGCGATGACCACCGCGGCGGCGACGGTCACCAGGTTCTTGAGGACGTACTGGGCCTCGAACGTCGGCTGCACCGGTCCCGCCCACATCTCCGCGGGGAAGAGCACCAGCGGTGTCGACACCACGACGACGTGACCGACGAGCAGTGCCGCGCTCACGAGGGGAACGCGGAAGCTCAGCAGCACCAGCGCGATCGCGATCTCCGTGAGGGCGGCCGTCACCCTCGCGAGGTCCCCGTGGACGATCCCGAACGTCAGTGCGGACACCGTGCGTTCGACGAGGTCCTGTGCGGGACTGCCACCGGGGAAGAGCTTCAGCACGCCGAACCAGAGGTACACGATCCCCAGTCCGATGCGCAGCAGCGGTGTGCCGGCCTCACCCGCGAACCGGGTGAGCCTTTCCTCCGCGCTGTGCCGGCGGGTCATTCCTGGACGCAACATCGATCTCCCTCTCCTGTCTGGCTGCCACCACCCGGCCAGACAGGAGGAACGAGGGGGATCAGGCGCCGGCCGGCCCGGCGACCGGGTCGCCCAGCGGGTTCAGCAGGTCCGCCTTGCCCTCGAACGCGAACAGCAGCAGGTCGACCATCCGGAACGTCGAGCTGTCCGGTCCGAGCGTGGGCCGCCAGTACGGCGAGCGCACGATCGAGATCCGGCTGCCCTCGATGGCCCGGTGGAACACCTCGGCGGTGATGCGGCCGCCGACGGGTCCCAGCCGCCCGCTGTTCAGCTCCGCCTCGCGCAGCACGTAGAACCACAGCGGCGTCGCCTCGACGAGCTCCGCCTTCTGCTCGTCGGTCAGCGCGTCGAGCGACACGCCTCCCGGTCCGCCGGTCAGGAGCTGCTCGGCGGTGAGCGGTTCGACGCCCATGAGCCCGGCCATCTGCTGGCCGCTCGCGAGGTCCATCATGCCGGCGCGGGTCAGGTTCCGGAACGCGAGGTTGCGCTCGACGTCCCGGAACTGCGTGCCGCGGCCGCCGAACGTGCCCGCCGGCAGTGCGGTGAGCGGGTTGACCAGCAGCGTGTCGATCTCCTTCGCGACGTTGCCGCCACCGATCTCCGCGGGCGGCACCAGGTCGTCGCGTCCGGCCTCGGCGAAGTCGTAGAGCCGCCGGAAGTCCGCGATCCAGTTGCTGGGCAACGTGAAGATCGGGCCCCGGTCGACGTCGTCGAGGTCGGCGGGCGTCTGCGAGCTCGGGTCGAAGTTGCCCGCCACGCCGGTGAACGTGAACAGCGCGAACAGCGTCGCGATCCCGCCGGGACCGGTCGAGTTGAACACCCGGTTCCACTGGTAGGCGCCGCGGATCATGCTGTGCCCCAGCCGGTACGACGCGACCGAGAACTCGATCGGCATCGTCGGCGTGTTGTCGCGGCCGTGGCAGCGGCCGGGCACCTCGAAGAACCGGCGGCCGTTGGTGAAGACGTCGTCCACGATCGCCGGGTCGACGATGCGCGGCAGGAAGTCCGTCTTCAGCATGTACTGGTAGTGCCGCACCACCAGCTCCTTGGCCGCGCGGAACAACCGCTCCCCGGTCAGGCCGGTGAGCGCGAGCTCGTCGACCACCCGGTTGTGGAAGCGGATGAACGCCAGGTGCGTCTGCGCCACCACCAGGTTCTCGTCGTTGCGCGCGTCCGGGATCAGCGGCAGCCGCCGGTCCGCCGCCGTGCCCGCGTCCCCGCCGCGGCGCGGCAGGTCGAAGCCCTCGAACGGCACGTTGGTGCCCTCGTCCGGGAACGGCACCGGCGTCGTGGTGCCGACCTTGAGCTTCACCCCGTCCTCGGCGTAGAACACCCGGTCGTCGCGGTCACGCGGCCCCCGCCCGTAGACCGAGTCGAGGTCGAGCGCCGGCGAGCGGCCCTGCAGCAGCTCGTCGAGGTTGACCTCGCTGCCCAGTTGCGCCTCGGTGCGGTCCATCGTGAGGTCGTGGTCCACGAACTGCCCGAGGTAGGTGAACCCCGCCGGCACGGCCGGGTCCTCCGAGTCGGGCTGCGCCACGGCCGGGCCGGGCGCCATCGCGGTCGCGAGCGCCACCCGCAGCTCCTCGCTCGTCCCGGTGCCCTTGGGCCCCAGGCGCGAGAACCGGAACCGCCGCAGCTCCTCCGTCGTGGAGGGCCGGCGGGTGGCGGCCTCGCCGTTCTCGCCGAATTCCAGCACACCTTCGCCCACGACGAAGAAACTGTCGCGCGAATGCCTTTTCATGTGTCCCCCTGTGTTCCCCTGATCCAGGCGACCTGTTCTCCCCAACAAGCACCTGCCCCAACGCCAGTCTCCAGACGGTGGAAAACACCGTCGAAGCTTTCGAGGAAACCCAAAACGTCGTCACGCAGCGGATACGAGGCGGTCGGAATGATTTTTTCGAAAGGATCTTCCGACAGCCACGCCGGGCGGCCTGGAATCTTTCCGGTGAATGGGGATTCGGAGCCCGCGGTACGGGGTACCCACAAGAATGCTCTCTGTCACGACCACGGCGTCGTCCGGCGTCTCCACGCTGCTCACGGTGGCCGGAGTGCTCGACAAGAACGGCGCGGAACGCCTGCTGTCCCGGCTCGACCGGCTCCTCGACCAGGGTCACCGGCGGCTGGTGCTGGACCTCGGCGGCGTCGAGTTCTGCGACTCCAGCGGGGTGAGCGCCCTCGTCCGCGGGCACGCGCGGGCGTCCTCGGCGGCCGGCGGGCTGCGGATCTCGGAGGCCTCGCCGCAGGTGCTGAAGGTGCTGGAGATCTCCGGTCTGGCACGGATGTTCGGACTTCAGTCCACTGTGGACTCACAGGCGGCGGCCGTCCGGTCCTGACCTCCCGGCCGGCGGGCGGGGAGCGGACCGCGCACATCGGATCGGCCGGGATGCCATGATGGCGGGGTGGAGTCCACGCGCATCGACCGCTGGCTGTGGGCGGTCCGGCTGACGAAGACCCGTCCCGACGCCGCCGCCGCGTGCCGTGGCGGGCACGTGCGCATCAACGACAAGCCGGCCAAGCCCTCCACGATCGTCGTGCCCGGTGACGAGGTGCGGGCCCGCGTGGGCGACCGGACGAAGATCGTCGAGGTCGTGCGGGTGATCCAGAAACGGGTCGGTGCCGCGGATGCCTCGACGTGCTTCATCGACCGCACACCGCCTCCGCCGAAGGACGTGCCGGTGGTGGCACAGCGCGAACGCGGTGCCGGGCGGCCGACGAAGCGCGAACGCCGGGTGCTCGACCGCTTCCGGTCACAGGGCTAGGCGCCCCACCGCGTCGGCGAGCTCGGTGAGCGCTGCGCCCAGCGGCAGGTCTACCCGCACGGTGGCGTACCGGTCGCCGCGGGTCTCGCCGCGGTTGATGATCGCGACCGGCAGCCCGGTTTCGGCTGCGCGGCGGACGAACCGCAGGCCCGACATCACGGTCAGCGAGGAACCCAGCACCAGCAGCGACTTCGCGCCGGCGACGAGGTCGTAGCACTGCTCGACGCGCGGGCGCGGGACGTTCTCGCCGAAGAACACGACGTCCGGCTTGAGCACACCGCCGCACGCCGAGCAGTCGACGACCGCGAAGCCGCGCACCTGCTCCTCGGGCAGGAACACGTCGCCGTCGGGGTTGATCTCGGTCGTGGTGGCGGCGAAGTCCGGGTTCGCCTCGCGCAGCCGCCGGTCGAGCTCGGCGCGCGGCGACAGCAGGCCGCAGCCCAGGCAGACCACCCGGTCCAGGCCGCCGTGCAGCTCGACGACGTCGCGGGTGCCCGCCGCCTGGTGCAGGCCGTCGACGTTCTGGGTGATCACGCCGGACAGCCGCTCGTCCAGCCGGGTCACGGCGTGGTGGCCCGCGTTGGGGTGGGCGCGGGCGATGGTGCGCCAGCCGACGTGGCTGCGCGCCCAGTAGCGCTGGCGGCCCGCGGCGCTGGTGGTGAACTCCTCGTAGGTCATCGGGGTGTGCCGGCGCAGGGAGCCGCCCTCGCCGCGGTAGTCGGGGATGCCGGACTCGGTCGACAGGCCCGCGCCGCTGAGCACCAGGACCCCGCCGCGTTCGACGAGACCCACGACCTCGGTGAGGTCGAAGGTGCGCGGCAACGGAGGGCCCGAAGGCGACCAGGTCAGCGTGGGCCGTGTCCGCACGTCACCAGCTTACGTGCCACTGGCGGAGCTCGGCCTCCGCTGCGGCCGCGTTGCCCGCCGACGGGGCCGTGACCAGTGCGAACTGCCGTCCGGGGCCGCCGGTGAGGAGCAGCTCGTCCCCGTTCACCGCGGCGTTCGCGGAGCTGACCACGAGCGGCGAGCGCAGCGACTCCGGCAGGTGCACCTCCGTCGGTGCGGGGCCGCCGGTCGAGTCCCAGACCAGGACCGCGAACGGCGCCGAGCCGACCAGCGCGCGCACGGCGGGCAACGGGATCTGCTGCCACGTCTGGTGCACGCGGTCCTCGTAGGTGAACGCGAGCGTGGTGCCCGCGACGGCCTGCGGGTAGACGCGGTCCACGACCGCGCGGTCGACGGTGAACACCGGGGTGCCGGCCGCGTCGAGCCTGATCGCCGAGAAGTGCTCGTCGTTCATGGCGTCGCCCTCGGTCTTGACCTTGTCCGGGTTGTCGTTCATCAGCTCGTGGTGGCGGTCGTAGTTGATGTCCCAGTGCCACTGGCTGCCCGAGACCACGGTGCCGCGCGGCGCCGACCACCACTGCGCGCCCGCCGCGGTCGAGTCGAGGGCCTGGTACATCGCCTTGAGCACCGAGGCGTTCTTGTCGGAGGTGAAGCCGGCGACCGGGTGCCCGAACTCCGACACGATGGCCGTGGTGCCGAGCGCGTGCGCGCGGGAGCGGATGGTGTTGAACGCCGCGACGTACTGGCCGTCCGACGCCTTGCCGGGCATGAGGACGCCGGACTGCGCTTTGCCGTCGTAGAAGTGCGAGTTGAACACGAACCGCTCACCGAGGGCGGGCACGAGCGTGAGACCGCCGGGTTCGGCGAAGAAGTCGACGTTCTGGTTCCAGAACACGAGCGGTTCGACGAACGCCGCCTTGTGCGCCCAGCCCTCGGCGTCCATCTCCGCGCGGAACCGGCGGTAGAACGGCATCAGGAGGTCGCGCTCCCACGTCTGCGAGGTCTGGCCCTGGTCGTACCGGCCGGCGTACGGCTCGTTGAGCGGGTCGACGCCGGCGACGAGCTTGAACTCGGCGGCGGGCAACGCTTCCCGCACGTGTCGCAACGCCTCGCCCGCGGCTGCGATGAACGAGTCCTGCACACCGTTGCGGTTGTGCCAGAAGTCGTGGGTGGCTGCGGTGACCGCGGTGTTGTTCTTCATGTTCTGCCCCCAGTGGAAGCAGAGGCCGCACGACTCCTGCGGGTACCCGCTCGCGGCCCACGCCGGTGCGCCGTCGCCGGTGTACCAGCTGCCGGGGTTGAACAGGTACCGCGAGTACAGGTCCTGGTGGAAGTCGAGGTAGACCCGGAGGCCCTGGCCGGTGAACGCGCGCAGCTGCTCGGTCATCCGCTGCAGGTAGCCGTGGTCGATCCGGCCGCGCTGCGGTTCGACCCACGCCCAGGTGAGCAGGAACCGCACGGCGTTCGCCCCGGTCAGCCGCTTCATCAGCTCGGCGGACCGGCGCGCGTCCGCGGTGGTGGCGAACGGCAGGCCGCGGTGCTCGGCGAGCTTGGCCGTGCCGGAGACGTTGAAGCCGCGCAACACCACCTCGCGGCCGTGCTCGTCGCGCAGGACCCCGCCGGAGACGCGCAGCTCGGTGCCGTCGAACGACTCCGCGCGCACGGGCGTGACCAGGGAGGAGAACAGGAACAGCACAGCCAGGAGAACCGATCGCCGCATCGCCGCCGCCTTTGCCGAACATGAACGAGGTTCATGTTGGACCGTAGCGGATGCGGTCGGACCGGACCAGCGGCCGATCAGCCCTCTGACAGCTGCCCGAGCAGCGGGGTGGCGCGGAACGAACGGCTCCGCGCCACCCTGGGTTCACCGAACCGCGGCCGGTCAGCTGAACGCGTCCGCGACCAGTCCCGCCACCTGGGCCACCAGCGGCTCGTCCGCCCCGGCCTTCGGGTCCTCCGGCTTGGTGACCAGCACGGCGATCACGATCGGCGCGCGGCCGGGCGGCCAGGCGATGCCGACGTCGTTGGTGGTGCCGTAGCTGCCGGTGCCGGTCTTGTCGCCGAGCCGCCACTCACCGGGCAGGCCGGCGCGGATGCGGTTGGCGCCGGTGGTGTTGGCGAGCAGCCAGTCGGTCAGCTGGCGGGCGTCCGGCCGTTCGAGCGCGTGGCCGACGGTCAGGCGGGCGTAGGACTGGCCGATCGCCCGCGGCGAGGTCGTGTCGAGCTCCTGCCACGGTTCGGCGGAGTTGAGCTCGGGCTCCCAGCGGTCCAGGCGCGTGACCGGGTCGCCGATCGAACGGCAGAACCGGGTGACGGCGCTCGGGCCGCCCAGCTCGCGCAGCAGGAGGTTGGCCGCGGCGTTGTCGCTGTAGGTGATGGTGGCCTCGCACAGGGCCCTGACGGTCATGCCGTTCGCGAGGTTCTCCGGCTTGCCGGTGATGGGCCCGTAGCCGGACTTCTCGACCTCCGCGGAGGTGTAGCGGACGACCTTCCCGAGCAGCGCGCCGTCCTGGTCGCGCCGCAGCACCGCCCCCGCGACGAGCGTCTTGAACACCGAGCAGATCGGGAAGCGCTCGTTCGACCGGTGCAGGACCGTCCTGCCGGTTCCCGTGTCGCTCGCGAAGACGCCCAGCCGGGCACCGTGCTGCCGTTCCAGGTCCCGCAGCCGGCCGGTGATCGGTGAGGCCTGCGCCTGCGCGGGCACCGCGACGGCCAGTGCGGCCCCCGCCCCCAACGCCAGCGCTACCCGACGGTTGACTCCCAACGCATTGTCCCCTTTCCACGTAACCCCTCGCCCACCAGGACGCGCTGGAGATCAACTGGTTGCCCGGCGGTCAGCAGACGCGCCGCCAGCAGGCCAGGAACGCGAGCGCCGCCGCGACCGACCCGGCCGACGCGAGCGACCCCGCGCCCAGGTAGATCACCCACTCGTCCGCGCCGAGCCCCTCCCTGGCCAGCGGCACCACCCACAGGAACACGCCGAGCACGAGCGACACCAGGCCGCCCAGCGCCCAGAACACGATCAGCACCACACGTGGTTTCTTGCTGGGCCCCTCATACCGTTCGAGTGCTCCCCTGCGGGCGAGCCACCAGGACGCCAGCGCCGCGACCGCCAGCGCGATCGCGTCCGCGGCCAGCGTGTCGCTGAGCCGGTGCCACTTCGCGACCAGCGTGTACTGCCCGATGCCGACCGCCCACGGCAGGACGAAGAACAGCATCACGCCCCGCCACCGGTACGGCACCACGATCACCGCCGCGAACAGCACCGTCATGGCGATCGTCGTGTGCCCGCTGGGCAGGCTGTTGTGCGCGTAGTCGCCGGTGACCTGCACCAGCGCCGGCCGCGGCAGCACGAACCGCTTGAGCACCTGCACCACGGCCTGCCCGGCGACGATCACCCCGACGGCGGCGACGGCCAGGTCCCAGCGCTTGCGCAGGACCCCGACGAGCGCCACGGCCACGACGGCCGCCGCGAGCGAGTAGACGGTGATGTCCCCCAGCGCCTGCCAGGCGGCGTCCGTTTCGGACACGTCGTCCTGGTCGGCGCCGCGCAGGGCGGCGTTCTCGATGGTCTGACCGGCTCTGGTCAGCACGGCGAGCACGTAGACGACCGCCGCCACCACGAAACCTGAGACCGCCACCACCGGCCAGCGTCGAGAGTTCACGCGCAGGAGTCTGCTGCTGTTCTGATCAACTCGCCTGTCGAAGATCGGCGATGCGGTCGAGCACGGCCGTGACGGCGAGCATCACGCCGTAGTCGAACTCGGCGCGCCGGTCGAACCGCGCGAGCTGCGGGGCGAGCGCCGCCACGGCGGGCAGACCGGAGCCGGCGAGCACCTCCGCGCGGGAGCCGTCCGGGTCGCCGAACGCGGGGGCCGCTGCCACCTCGCGCAGCAGGGTGCCGACCAGCGTCGCGAGCAGCATCCGCAGCAGGTGGACGGCCTCCGCGGCCGGTGCGCCTGCGTCGAGCAGCACGGTCAGCACCGCGTCCACCGGGGCGAGGCCCTCCAGCGAGCCGAGCTGCCGGGTCAGCACGAGGGGCGCGGCCTGCGGGTGCTCCAGGGCCCGCGTGCGGAAGCTGTCGGCGATGGCGTGCAGGTCGTGGCGGGGGTCGCCGGTGCGTGCGGGCAGTGCGAGACCGGCCAGCAGGTGCTCGGCGACCGCGTCGAGGAGGTCGTCCTTGCCGGCCACGTGGTTGTAGAGGCTCTTCGGGTCGACCCCGAGGACGCGCGCGACCGACCGCATGCCCACGGCCGCCGTCCCCTCCGCGTCCAGGACCTGCAACGTCGCCGCCACGACCGCCGCGCGCGACAGCACGGCGGCGCCCTTGGGCGGCCTGCCCCGACGGGTCATGCCCACCACCCCTTGCTCGAACCCACGCCGTGGACCTACTTTAACCCACACCGTGGGTAAATGGAGGAGAGACATGCGATCGCGGTTCGACATGCCCGGTGAAGAGGTCCTGAAGGCGCGCGAGAAGCTCGTGCTCGACCACTTCCACGACGAGGTGGTGCACGACTGGGACGCGACCCTCTCGACGTTCCCGCACCCGCACTACGAGCTCATCGCGCAGATGGTCGTGCACGACGGCGACGAGGACGTGCGGCGGTACTACGCCGACACGCGCACGGCGTTCCCCGACCAGGACCACGAGCTGATCGCGTTGCGGCACAGCCACGACGCGGTGATCGTCGAGTTCTGGCTGCTGGGCACGCACCTCGGGCCGCTGGGCAAGATCCCGCCGACGGGCGGGAGGCACCGCACGCGCATGACGGCGTACTTCGTGTTCGACGAGGACGAGAACCTGGTCACCGAACGCGTCTACTTCGACCAGCTGACCGTCCTCAAGCAGGTGATCAGCGGCATCGACCGGCGCTCACCGCGCGGGCTCGCGAAGCTGCTCAAGGTGGTGAGGGGCATGCTCGCGATGTCCGGCGGCAAACCCGACCCGCGCCTCACCGCCACCACCCCACCCGCACTCTGACCCCCTGCTTCTGGCAGATGCCTGGGCAAGTAGGGGTGGAGGGGTTAGAGGCGGATCAGTTTGCGTTCCACGGCGGTCGTCACGGCCGCCGTGCGCGTCTCCACGCCGAGCTTGTCGAAGATCCGCACCAGGTGGGTCTTCACGGTGGCCTCGCTGATGAACAACGCCCTGGCGATCTCCCGGTTCGACAGGCCCTTGGCCAGGTGCTCCAGGATCTGCACCTCACGGCGGCTGAGCTTCGGCGCCGGACGGCGGACCTGGCTCAGCAGCCGTTGCGCGATGTCGGGCGACAGCACGGTCTGGCCGCTCGCCGCGGTGCGCACGGCGGCGGCGAGGTCCTCTGGCGCGCAGTCCTTGAGCAGGTAGCCGATCGCGCCGGCCTCAACAGCGCGCACGATGTCGGCGTCCGAGTCGTACGTCGTGAGCACCACGACCTGCGGCGGCGACGGCAGCGCGCGAATCCTCGTGGTGGCCTCGACACCGTCGATGCCCTTGCCCAGCTGGAGGTCCATCAGCACGACCTCCACAGTGGACGCGAGCTCGACGGCACGTTCACCGGTCGGTGCCTCCACCACCTCGAAGTCGCGCGACAGCAGTCCGACCAGTCCGAACCGGACCACCGGGTGGTCGTCGACCACCAGCACCCTCACGGCGTCGGCACCGTCACGGCCACGGCGGTTCCCTCCCCCGGCGCGCTCTCCACGGACACCGTGCCACCCAGTTCGGTGATGCGCCCGCGGATCGAGGCCAGGCCGTAGCCGCGGCCCTCCACCGGCACGACCGCGGCCGGGTCGAACCCGCGGCCGTCGTCCACCACGTCCAGCGTCACCGCGTCCCCCAGGTACGACAGCGTGATCGCCACCCGCGCGGCACGGGCGTGCTCGGCGGCGTTGGCCACGGCGCCCTGCGCGACCCGCAGCAGCGCCACCTCGGTCTGCACGCTCAACGGGTACGGCTCGCCGTCGACCTCGACGTGCGGGCACAGCCGGTGCAGCGCGTCGACCAGCGTGCCGCGGATCGGCGCGAGGTCGCGGACGAACCGGCGCGCCTCGGCGAGGCTGTCCCTGGCGACGGTGGCCGCGCGGTCGTGCTCTCCCAGCTCCAGCAGCAGGGTGATGCTGGAGAACCCCTGCGCCAGCGTGTCGTGGATCTCGCGGGCGACCCGCTGGCGTTCCTGCAGCGCCCCCGCCTCGCGCAGCAGCCGCGCCCGGTCGAAGAACACCGCCGCCGTCAGCACCGCCACCCCGATCGGCCCGAGCACGAGGCTGAGGTCGAACGCCGCCGCCAGCCGGATCTGCGCCAGCACCACCGCGCACGTCAGCACGCCCGCGATCGGCAGCGCGACCCGCGGCCGCAGCTGCCGCAGGCACTGGAAGAACAGCGGGATCGCGCACCACCCGAAGCTCGGCGCGACCCACACGAGCACCAGCCACACCGCGAGCACGACCGGCAACGCCCGCGTCCACCGCACCCCCGCCGGGTACGCGAGCCCCAGCGCCGCGGTCAGGCCGAGCACCAGCACGCCGGCGCCGTGGTACGTCGCGTACCGCGCCGCCGACGCCGTCAACAGCACGTAGAAGCCCGCGTGCATCGCCCGGTGCAGCCACACGTCGGCGACTGTAGGCGAGCGGTGCCGGTGCGCGGGTCAACCGATGGGTTGAACGCCGGTTCAACCGTCACCACCAGGTTCCCGCTGCTCCCGTTCGCGATCGTGGAGCACATGGACATCAAGAAGATCGCAGTCGCCACCCTCGTCGTGCTGACCGTCGGCGGCGGCTACGCGGCCGCCGACCAGCGCACCACGACCCGCACCGAGAAGGTGCTGACCATCGACGCCGCCGTCCGCGCCGCCCAGGCCACCCTCGACGCGGCCGAGAAGGAGAACCAGCGGGTCACGGTCGCCGTCGTCGACCGCGGCGGCGACCTGGTCGTGCTGCTCGCGGGCGACGGCGCCGGCCCGCAGACCGAGGAGTCAGCGCGGCGCAAGGCGTTCACCGCGGTGTCGTTCGGCGCGCCGACCTCGGAGCTCGCCGGTCGCGTGACCGGGCAGGGCGCGACGCTGCGGGACATCCCGGGGACGCTGTTCCTGGGCGGCGGGGTGCCGGTGGCCGTGGACGGCACGCCGGTCGCGGGCATCGGGGTCGGCGGGGCGCCCAGCGGTGACCTGGACGAGAAGTTCGCACGGGCGGGACTTGCGACGCTGCGCTGACAGGGGGCGTCAGGGGTGCTGGCGGGGCCGCCAGTCCCGGCGCGTGCCGTGCCGAGCGGCCCGGTCAGTCCTGGTGTTCCCGTGCGTGGCGGGCCACGTGCCGCCCCGGTTCCGGCCGCTTCGCCATCAGCAGCACCACGACGGCGGTGATGAGCCCGAGCGTGGCCAGCACGGCGGCCACGGCGCGGGCACCGGGGTGGTCGAGGACCAGCGTGCAGATCGTCAACGCCAGCACCACGGCGGCGATCGGGCCGATGACGGCGATGTGGCCGGCGGGCTCGGTGCGGTCCTCGCGCTGGTCCAGCGGGGCGAGCGGCGGGAGCTGGGCGACGGGCTCGAAGGGCGCCATCGTCTCGACCGTCTCGAAGTGCCCGCGGGAGGGCAGGTGAGGAGGCGTCACGTACGCACCTTTGGTCGGGGGCCGAAAACCATCGTGCCCGACGCGGGCACGCCGGGGCAAACCTCGCACCGGCACCCGGCGCCGTGGTCCCATGTGCGGCGGAACGACAGGAGGTCGACATGTGCCGGTGGCTCGCCTACTCCGGTTCACCGGTGTTGCTGGAGGACATCCTCTACCGGCCGGAGAACTCGCTCGTCATGCAGAGCAAGCACGCCCGGCTCGGCGCGACGGCGGTGAACGGCGACGGGTTCGGCATCGGCTGGTACGGCGCGGTCACCGGCACGCCGGGGCTGTTCCTCAGCACCGAGCCGGCGTGGAACGACCGCAACCTGCGCGAGCTGGCGGCGCAGATCACCGCGGACCGGGTGTTCGCGCACGTCCGGGCGTCGACGGGGGCCGCGGTGCAGCGCACGAACTGTCACCCGTTCCGGTACAAGAACTGGCTGTGGATGCACAACGGGCTCATCGCGAAGTTCCCGCTGGTGCGCCGCGAGCTCGCGCTGGCCGTGACGCCGGAGCTGTACCCGCTGATCGAGGGGTCCACGGACTCGGAGGTCATGTTCTACCTGGCCGTCGGGTTCGGCCTGGAGCAGGACCCGACGGGCGCGGTGGCGCGGATGGTGGCGTTCGTCGAGGACGTCGGCCACCGCAACGGGGTCGAGTTCCCGGTCCAGATGACGGTCGCGACCACGGACGGCACGACCACGTGGGCGTTCCGCTACTCCAGCCGCGGCAGGTCGCGCAGCCTCTTCCACAGCGCGGACCTGTCGACGTTGCGCGACCAGTACCCGGACAACCCGGCGTTGCACGACCTCGCGGACGGGTCGCGGCTGATCGTGTCCGAACCGCTGGGCGACCTGCGCGGGGCGTGGCTGGAGGTGCCGGAGTCGACGTGCGTCGTCGTCCGGGCCGGGGTGGAGGAGTTCTTCCCGTTCCGGCCGGAGGCCTCGGCGCTGGTGCCGCGCGGCTGAGCCGGAGCAGGACCGCGCCGAGACCGTCAGTCACGCGACAACGGCTGCGCGCACAGACGTCCTACCGTCCCACCACCGCCGGCCCAGCGGTGAGCGCACGTGTCACCGCCGGGCCCGCCGGTCACCCGATCAGAAATCCCTGTTCCTCGATCGCACGGTCATACGACCACCGTTCCTCCTGTTCTCGAACGAACGATCAGCAGCGCTGCACGGTCGCGAGCGCCGCCGCCGCACCGAGTGCCCTGAGCACCGCCGCGAGGTGCGGTGCTTCTTCACTTCCCCGTCGCACGGCCGCGAACACGTGCCGGGTGGGTTGTTCCGCGTCGAGCACCCTGATCACCACGTCCTCGGGCGGTGCAGCGGTGATCAGCCGGGGCACCAGAGCGAGGCCCAGCCCGAGTCCCACCGCGCCCAGCGTCGTGTCCCAGTCGGCGATCTCGTGCACGATCTCCGGCGTGAACCCGGCGGTGACGCACGCGGCGAACGAGATGTCGCGGCACGTGCCGGGGGTGGGGAAGATCCACGCCTCGCCGGACAGGTCCGCCAGCCGCACCACCGGCGCGTCCGCCAGCGGGTGGCCCACCGGCAGCGCCACGTCGAACCGCTCGGCGAACAGCGCGAGCCGGTGGAACCGCCGGTCGGTCGCCGCCGGGCTCTCCTTGGACTCCACGCTCAGCACGACGTCGACGTCCCCGCGCACCAGCTGGTCGAACGAGTGCGGCGGATCGGACTCCACCAGCCGCACCACCACCCCGGGCAGGGTGTCGCGCAGCTCGCGCACCGCGGGCAGCACGAGCCCGGACAACGTGGCCGCGAACCCCGCGACCCGCACCTCGGCCACCGAGCCCTCCGAGTAGGCCGCGAGGTCGGCCTGCACCCGTTCCAGCTCGGCGAAGATCTCGTTGGCGCGCCTGAGCAGCACGCGGGCGGCGTCGGTGAGGCGCACCCGGCGGCCCGCGGGCTCGACCAGCCGGACCCCCGCCTCCTTCGACAGCGACACGAGCTGCTGGGACACGGCCGACGGCGTGAGGTGCAACGCCTGGGCCACCGCGGCGACGGTGCCCCGCTCGTCGAGTTCGCGCAGCATCCGCAGCTTGCGGACGTCCAGGTCTGCCATCACGCGGCCAGCGCGCCGGCTAGCTGGGCCCTGCGGTGGATCCCGAGCTTGCGGTAGATGCTCGTGATGTGCAGCTCCACCGCGCGGACCGACACCCGGAACCTGGAAGCGATCTCACGGTTGGTCCGGCCGTCCACGATGAGCGTGGCGATGCGCTGCTCGTGCGCTGTCAGCGCGCGGCTCCCCATCGAGGATCCGGATGGGCGGGAAGCCATAGGAATTCCCGATTGCTGCGGCTCCGCCTCCTTTCCGGACGGACCGGGAAGGCCGTCGAGGAACCCGCGCCATTCACGAATCCTGATACCGCGCAACAACTTTCCGCGAACGTACGGATCGGCGGCCACCAAACGGCGGACAGTGACGTCGTCCTCGGCCTCGCACAGCAGCAACCCACCGGACTCGTCGGCGTACGGGCCACCCCCCAGCAGGACCCCGCGCCCCGCCAGCTCTTCCCAGTACCGCCGGTGAGCGGGCCGAACGCCGGCTAACCGCTCGTGTTCCGGCCCGAACACCATCTCGACGACAAAGCGCGCCATGCCGATCCCCCCTGCCGAAGCGTTGACCGCACCAGTGAGTACGTCAGTACAAACTTGAACGCAAGACCTAGTTTGAGTGTAGGTGCCCCGGTTCCATCCTGCGAGACCGAGCTTCACCGCATTGCCCGAGTACACCGGCAATTGCGTACTTTCACTACCAGGAGGCGCGACGCAGCGGCTAAACTTGACTCCGGGTACATAGTTGTACTGGGAACCACTTTGAACCCAACTCGGGGGAAACTTGACACGCCGCAACGCCTCCAGCACCTCGGGAACCACTACCGGACCCGGTGCTCGGACCGGATCGGCGGGTGCCCCTGCACGGGACCGCGCGGTCGCCGTCGCCGGGATGGCCTGCCGCTTACCCGGCGCCGGGTCGGTCGGTGCCTTCTGGGACCTGCTGCTCGGCAACACCGACGCGATCACCGAGATCCCGCGCGACCGGTTCGACGTCGACGACCACTACTCACCGGAACCCGCTCCGGGTAGGACGATCTCGCGCCACGGCGGGTTCCTCGCAGATGTCCGCGGTTTCGACGCGGAGTTCTTCGGCATCTCCCCGCGCGAGGCCCGCGCCATGGACCCGCAGCAACGCCTGCTGCTGGAGGTCGCCTGGGAGGCCCTGGAGGACGCCGGAATCCGGCCGTCCGGGCTCGCCGGGCGCCGGGTCGGCGTCTTCGTCGGGCAGGCGACCGCCGAGTACGGCAAGGCCAGCCGCAGTGCCGGCAACCACGACGTGCGCCACGCGGCCGGCGGTGAGCTGCGCGCGGTGACGTCCGGCCGGCTGTCCTACGCGCTGGACCTGCGCGGGCCGTCGATCACGGTCGACACGGCCTGCTCGTCCTCGCTGGTGGCCGTGCACAACGCCCGGCAGGCGCTGCTCGCGGGCGAGTGCGACCTCGCGGTCGCGGCCGGGGTCAACGTGATCCTGCTGCCCGACGACGCGATCGCCTACTCGCAGGCCGCGATGCTCGCACCCGACGGCCGGTGCAAGTTCGGGTCGGTGAACGCGAACGGCTTCGTGCGCAGCGAGGGCGTCGGCGCGGTCGTGCTGGAACGCCACGCCGACGCCGTCGAGCACGGCGACCGGGTGCGTGCCCTGCTGCTCGGGAGCGCGATCAGCAACGACGGCAGGGGCAGCGGCCTGCTGCTGCAACCGGCGGTGCGCGGTCAGGTCGAGATGCTCCAGGCGGCGTACCGCGACGCCGGCCTCGATCCGTCCACTGTGGACTACATCGAGGCGCACGGCACCGGCACGAGCGTCGGCGACCGGGTCGAGCTGACGGCGCTGGCCGAGGTCGCGGGCACCGGCAGGGAGCACCCGCTGCTGCTGGGGTCGGTGAAGAGCAACATCGGCCACACCGAGGCCACCGCGGGCATCGCCGGGCTGATCAAGGCCGTGCTGGTCGCCGAGCACCGGACCGTGCCCGCCTCGCTGCACGCGCAGGTGCAGGCCGAGCAGCTCACCGGTGCCCCGATGCGGGTCGTCACCCGCAACCAGCCGCTGACCGCCGAGCACCCGGTGGTCGGCGTCAGCTCCTTCGGCATCTCCGGCACCAACGTGCACGCGGTGCTGACCTCGCCACCGCCGGGGGAGCCCGCGGCGGAACCCGACGGCCGTCCCCGCGTGCTCACGCTGTCCGCGAAGAGCGGGGCCGCGTTGCGCGAGTCCGCGCAGGCGCACCTGGCGCACCTGCGGGAGACCGACGCGGTGCGGGACGTCTGCCACACCGCGTCCGTGCGGCGCGACCACCACGAGCACCGGCTCGCGGTCTCCGGCGTGAGCACCGCCGAGCTGCTGGCCGGGCTGCGGGCGTTCCTCGCGGGCGCCGAGGCGAAGGGCGCGGTGGCGGGCCGGGCGGCCGACCGGCCGAAGGTCGTGTTCCTGTTCCCCGGCCAGGGGTCGCAGTGGCGCGGCATGGGCCGGGAGCTGCACGCGGTCTCCCCCGCGTTCCGGGAGGCGCTGCTGGAGTGCGACGCGGCCGTGCGCGAGGAGGCCGGCTGGTCGGTCGTGGACGTGCTGCTCGGCGACGCGCCGTGGCCGGAGGCGCTGTCGGTGCTGCAACCCGTGCTGTGGGCGGTGCAGGTGGCGCTGGCAGCGCACTGGCGGTCGTGGGGCGTCGAACCGGACGTCGTGGTGGGGCACAGCATGGGCGAGGTGGCCGCGGCCCAGGTGTCCGGCGCGCTCACGGTGCGCGCCGCGGCGGCGGTGATCTGCCGGCGCAGCGCGGCGATGCAGGAGACCGCGGGCAGCGGCGCGATGCTGTGGGCCGAGCTGTCAGCCGAACGCGCGGAGGGCCTGGTCGACCGGTACCGCGGCGAGGTGTGCGTGGCGGCGGACAACTCGCCCGGCACGTGCGTGCTGGCCGGGCCCGCGGAGCTGATGGCGGGTGTGGCGGAGGACCTGGACGCGTTCGGCATCGCCTGCCGGCCGGTGCGCGACGTCGACGTGGCGTCGCATTCGCCGTTGATGGACAAGGTCGCGACGGCGCTGCGCGAGCAACTGGAGGACCTGCGCCCGAACGCACCGCAGGTCGACTTCCGGTCCACCGTGGAGCACGGCAGGCGCGAGCTCGACGCCGCGTACTGGGCGGACAACGTGCGGCGCACGGTGCGGCTCAACGACACCGTGCGCCGGGTGCTCGCCGACGCCCGCACCGCCGTGGTGCTGGAGGTCAGCCCGCACCCGGTGCTGCTGACCGCCGTCGCGGAGATCGGGGAGGCGGCGGGCTGGACCGGCACGGGCGTGCCGACGCTGCTGCGCGACGAGCCCGAGCTGCGCGCGGTCACGGCGGCGCTGGGCGCGCTGCACGTCGCGGGCGTGCCGGTCGACTGGGCGAGCCGCCAGGGCGACGGCCGGTGCGTGCCGCTGCCCGCCTACCCGTGGCAGCACCAGGACTACTGGTTCGAGTCGTTCACCGCCGACACCGAGGTCGTCCGCGAGGTCGACGTGGCCTCCCTCGGCGTGGCAGAGGCGTTGCGGGGCCTGCGGTTCCGCGGTCTCACACCGCTGCCGGCGGCCGTGCTGTTCGAGGCCGTGCTATCGGTCGTGCGCGGCACCGGCACCACGCACACGTTGCGCAACATCCGCTTCCACGAGCTGTGCACGGTCGATCCCGACGCGCTGCCGTCCCTGACGGTCACGGTGCGGCCGGAACGCGGTGGCGTGCGGGCGTTCACCGTGCACACCGACGAGGGCGTGCGGTGCGTGAGCGGTGAGGTGGAACGCGGGGGCGCGGTCGCCTCGTCCGGGCTGGACTGGGCGCTGGCGCGGTGCCGGGAGTACGTGCGCGACAGCGACTTCCGCGACCTCGCCGCCCGGCAGGGGTACGAGTTCGAGGGGCCGTTCCGCGCGCTGCGGCAGGCGTGGCGCGGGCAGGACGCGGCGGTCGCCAGGTTCACGCCGGGAACGGCGGCGGGGCCGGTGGTGCTGGAGACCGGCATGCAGGCCGTGCTGCTGGCACTGGGCACCGCGGTCGTGCCGCTGGGCGTCGAACGGGTGCGGGTCACCGGCAGGGCGAGCGGCGAGTTCTGGGCGGTCGCCCGCAAGCGGCGTGGCAAGCCGGTCGTCGACGTGCGGTTGTTCGACGCCGAGCACGAGTGCTTCGCCGAGCTGAGCGGCGTCACCGTGCGCACCGGCACCGCCGGGCCGTTCGCGGGACTGGTCAACGGTGTGGCAGGTCTGCTGCGCACGGCCCGCACCCGGCGGCCGCGACCCGAGCCGGCCCGGGAACCGGTCCCGGTCGCCGCCACCGTCCCCGTCGTCCCGGCCGTCCCCGCCGTCCCGGCCCTCGCGGACGAACCGGCCGGGCAGACGGTGGACGCGGTGCTGGAGCACGTGGCGGCGGTGCTGGGCACGACACCGGACCGGGTGGACACCCGGCGGGCGTTGCGCGACCTGGGCCTCGACTCCCTGATGGCCGCGCAGCTCGCCGCACGCCTGAAGAAGGCGTTCGGGCGGACCGTGCCCGCCGCCCTGCTGCTGGGGCCGGAGGAGGTGGGCGCGCTCGCCGACCGCCTGCTGGCTAGCGGTCCGGCCTGACCAGAACGCCGTGCATCAGCACCCGCAGGGTCGTGACGAGCTCGTTCGCCAGCGTCGTCGGCTGCTTGCCGCGGCCGACGTACCGGTAGAGCGTGCCCAGGTAGACGTCCCGCAGCATGTTGCCGACGAGGATCGGGTCGACGTGGTCCCCCACGTCACCCGCGTCCTTGCCGGCGCTGACGATCTCGGCGAACAACGGCGTCGCGTACGGCTCCTCGAAGATGGGGTGGCCGCACCGCACCCAGGCCGCGAGCATGACCTGCGTGGTGCGCCACTCCAGCTTGTTGATCCGCGCGAGCGCGCGCATGCAGTTCTCCAGCGAGGACAGCACGTCGTTGCCGCCGCCCGCGATGGCACCGAGCTCCGCCCGCAGCGTCTCCCTGCGCCGCGTGCCCCACGCGGCGATGACCTCCTCCTTCTTCTCGAAGTAGTTGAAGAAGGTGCCCCGCGCGACATCGGCCCGTTCGGTGATGTCCTCGATCGAGGTCTCGTCGTAGCCCTGCTCGGTGAACAGGTCGAGCGCCGCCGTGTACAGCCGCTCGTACATGGCCCGCTTGTGCCGCTCACGCCTCCCGACGGCCTGAGTCGGCTCCGCGGGCTCGGCCACGCGTCGCGTCCCCGCCATACGTGAACCCCCGTCTAAGTGTGTACCGCAGTACAGGCTAGCGGTACGCCGCGCCCGGAAGTACCGCCCGATGGTGCGATCACACTCTGCTACGAATGCGTGCTCCAGTGGTGGATGCCGGTACCGCGAGTGTCGCAATGCCGCCCAACGTACGCACCGCCAGGAGTGTGTTGCCACCACGTCCGGCGCCTTTCCCGGTCACCTGTGCTCAGCGACCAGGTGAACGCAGAAGATCACGCGCACCGCCGTGAGCGCCAGGGGCGGTGTCCCGCCAGGGCCGTCGCGCCCCTCGCGGTGGAGCGGGTCTCAGGCCCTCCACCGGTTCCGTGCTCGCTGGAACGAGTCCTCTTCGTCCTCTTCGCACTTTTCGCCGTCGAGGTGGTCGTGCCCGGACCGGGCGGGAGCCCGCGCTCCCGCCCGGCGGCGGTCACTCCACCAGCTTGCCCGCCGTGTCGACCTCGCGCATCAGCGCCGCGATCTCCTCGGGCACCGGCGGGATCTCCTCCCGCTCCACCCGTCCCGGCCCCGACCACACCAGGTTGACCTGCAACGCGGGGTCGAGCTCCGGGTGGTCGGACCGGTTGTGGCAGCCGCGGGTCTCCCGGCGTTCCAGCGCGCACTCCAGGGTCGCGCGGGCCGCCAGCGCCGAGGCCTTGAGGTCGAACGCGTGCGCCAGGTCCTGGTGGCCGGCGAGGTCCGGGTGCACGCCGACCTGCTCGATGCGCGCCTCCAGCTCGTCGAGCTCCGCCAACCCCTTGCGCAGCCCGGCTTCGTCGCGCACCACGCCCGCGTGCTCGGTCATCGTGTTGCGCAGCGACCGTTGCAACGCGCGGACGTTCTCCGGGCCGTCGGCGGCCAGCAGCGCGTCCACCTCGGCCCGTGCCTCGGCCAGTGCGGCGTGCGAACGGTGTTGTGCCGTCAGGGAAGCCGAGTACTCGGCGGCGGCCTCGCCGACGATCCGGCCGTAGACCAGCAGCTCGATGAGCGAGTTGCCACCCAGCCGGTTCGCGCCGTGCAGACCGCTCGACGCCTCACCGATGGCGAACAGGCCGTCCACACCGGTCGAGTGGTCCGACGGCGACACCCACACCCCGCCCATGGAGTAGTGGGCGGTCGGCGCGATCTCGACCGGTTCGCGGGTGATGTCCTTCATCTGCAGCTCCAGCAACGTCTGGTAGACGCGCGGGAGGCGCCGCATGATCTGCTCGCGCGGCAGGTGGGACACGTCGAGCCACACACCGCCGTTCGGGGTGCCGCGGCCCTCCTTGATCTCCGTGTACGCGGCGAGCGCCACCCGGTCGCGGGTGGACAGTTCCCTCCGGGCCGGGTCGTAGCGGTCCATGAACCGCTCGCCCAGCGCGTTCGTGAGGATTCCGCCCTCGCCGCGCGCCGCCTCGGACACCAGCGTGCCGGCCGCGTTCTCCGGTTCCAGCAGGCCGGACGGGTGGAACTGCACGAGCTCGGGGTCGCGGATGCGGCCGCCGGCGAGCACGGCCAGCCGGAACGAGTCGCCGGTGTTCTCGTCACGGCGCGACGACGTGCGCCGCCAGATGCGGGTGTGGCCACCGGCGGCGAGGATCACGACGTCGGCGTGGAAGACGTACCGCGTGCCGTCGGTCAGGTCGAACCCGTAGGCGCCGAAGACCACGTTGTCCCGCACCAGGATGCGGGTGACATAACACGAGTCGAGGACGGGGACGCCCAGCTGCGCGGCCCGGTTGACGAGCGTGCGCTGGATCTCCAGCCCGGTGTAGTCGCCGGCGAACGACGTGCGCCGGAACGTGTGCGCGCCGAAGAACCGCTGCGAGATGCGCCCGTCGTCCTCGCGCGCGAACGGCATGCCCCAGCGTTCCAGGTCGGCGATGCCGCGCGGGGCCTGCTCGGCGACGACCCGGACGATCTCCGGGTTCGCGAGCAGGTAGCTCTCCTTGACGGTGTCCGCTGCGTGCTGCTGCCAGGTGTCGGCCTCGTCCATCGTGCCGAGCGCCGCGTTGATGCCGCCCGCGGCGAGCGCGGTGTGCGCGTCGGACTTCGGCCGCTTCCCGACGACCGTCACGTCCACGCCGCGTTCGGCGAGCTCGATGGCGGCGCGCAGCCCCGCGCCCCCGGTTCCGATCACCAACACCGATGTGGCGACTTGCTTTTCTGTCATCACGGCCTCCGTTGCCCGTTGGTTCCATTAACCAGGACCGGACAGCGCATGCGCTTGTGACTGTTAGCCGCGCGACACCGCGAGCCGCGTCACGTGTGCCGCCCTGAGCAGCTCGCCAACTCAACATCAACAGGCACTTCTCCACTGCCAACAGCGCCGCCGGCCGTCCGTGGTCCGGCCGGTGGCGGGGTGAGTTGGTGGTACTTGCAGATGCCTGAGCAACAGGGGGCGAGAGCATAGGATTGGGGTGTGTTCGTGAAGCTCTGCGGTCTGCGCACCGAAGCCGATGTCGACGTCGCGGTCGCGACGGGGGCCGACGCGGTCGGGTTCGTGCTGACCGCCAGCCCCCGCCGCATCGACGTGGACCTGGCCCGCCGTCTGGTGGCCGCGGTGCCGGACCACGTGCTGACCGTGGCCGTCGTGCGCGGCATCCCCGCCGGCGAGGCGGGTGAGCTGGCTCTGCGGACCGGCGTGCGCGCGTTGCAGCTGCACGGCGACTACCCGAAGGAGTCGTTCGACGAGCTGAGCGGCCACCCGTTCACGCTCGTGCGGGCGACCGCACTGGGCCCGGACACGGACGTGCGCACCGGCGCGTTCGGCGAGCAGCTGCTGCTGATCGACTCCCCGGTCGCGGGCTCCGGCGAGCAGTGGGACGTCACCCGCCTCGCGGACCGCCGCCCGGAGGGCACCTGGGTGCTGGCGGGCGGCCTGTCGCCGGAGACCGTCGCCGACGCGGTCGCGGTGGCACGGCCGTGGGGCGTGGACGTGTCCAGCGGCATCGAGTCCAGCCGCGGGGTCAAGGACCACGGCCGCATGCGCGAGTTCGTCGCCGCCGCCCGCGCCTGAACGCGGCGCGTCAGGCCGCGCGGTAGCCGGGGATGTCCTCGACCCGGTGGTAGACCGGCAGACCGCGTTCCCAGGCGATCCGCACGTCCTGGTCGGCGCCGGTCGACGCACCGGGCAGCCGCAGCACCGCGTCGCACTTCTCGAGCAGGCGCTGCGCCGTCGGGTACATGATCCCCTCGGCCACCGGATCGGCCGGGGAGCTGCCGCCCGCGCCGCGCAGCACCGGCAGCGCCACCCATTCACCGATCATCGGCACGTGGCCGCTGCGGAAGATCGGCCACGCGGCCTCCTCCAGGCGTTCGAGGTTGCGCGCCATCAGGTCCGGGTCGTCCCCGGTGCCGGAGCGGTAGGGGCCGGCGATCAGGATCAGCATGCCCCGACCATAATGTGCAAGACTCGGCAAAAACAAGGAGAAACGTGCATGCTTGCCGCTCAACGCCGTGACCTGCTGCTCGAACGCCTGCGCACCGACGGCCGGATCGTCGCCAAGGAACTCGCCGCGGAGGTCGGCCTGTCCGAGGACACGATCCGCCGCGACCTGCGCGACCTCGCGGCGGCCGGGCTGTGCCAGCGCGTCTACGGCGGCGCGTTGCCCGCCTCGCCCGCGGTCGCCGACTACACCACGCGGCAGGAGGTGTCGGTGCCCGGCAAGCAGCGGGTCGCCGCGGCGGCAGCGGCGCTGGTCGAACCGGGCAGCACCGTGATCATCGACGGTGGCACGACCGCACTGGCCGTCGTGCGGGCGTTGCCGTCGGACTTGCGCGCCACGGTCGTCACGCACAGCCCGACGGTCGCAAGTGCGTTGGAGCACCACGAGAACGTGGACGTCTACGTGATCGGTGGCCGGCTGTTCAAGCATTCGATGGTCGCGTGCGGCGCCGCGGCGGTGGAGGCCGCCCAGGGCGTGCACGCCGACCTGTTCCTGCTGGGCGTCACCGGTGTGCACCCGGAGGCAGGGCTGACGACCGGGGACGCGGACGAGGCGGCGATGAAACGCGCGCTGGCCCACCGGGCGGCGGACACCTACGTGCTGGCGAGCGCGGAGAAGATCGGTGCGGCGTCGCGGTTCTCGGTGCTGCCGCTGGAGGAGGTCGCCGGGGTCGTCACCGACGCGGACGACGACGTCGTGCGCGCCCTGCCCGTGCCGGTCATCCGCTCCTGACGGTGCGCAGGTAGGTCAGCACGGCCATGACCCGCCGGTTGACGTCGTCGTCCGGCGGCAGGCCGAGCTTCGCGAGGATGTTGCCGACGTGCTTGCCCACCCCGGCGTCCGACAACGTGAGCCGGCGGGCGATGGCGGCGTTGGAGTGCCCTTCGGCGAGCAGCCCGAGCACCTCGGTCTCGCGGGCGGACAGCGTCGCGAGCGGGGAGCGCCGGACGAGTCCGCGCACCACCTCGGGGTCGATGACCGTGCCGCCCGCGACGACGTGCCGCAGCTTCGCGACGAACTCCTCGACGTCGGCCACCCGGTCCTTGAGCAGGTAGCCGACGCGGTCGCCGCTGTCGATGAGGTCGGCGGCGTGCCGGTGCTCGACGTACTGGCTGAGCACCACGACCGGCAGCCCGGGGTGGTCGCGGCGCAACGCGAGCGCGGCCCGCAGTCCCTCGTCGGTGAAGTCCGGCGGCATGCGGATGTCGGTCAGCACCAGGTCCGGGCCGTGCTCGGTCACGGCGGCCCGCAGCGCCTCCGCGTCCCCGACCGCCGCCACCACCTCGAACCCGAACCGGCCCAGCAGACCGGTGAGCCCTTCGCGCAGCAGCACGCCGTCCTCGGCGAGGACTACTCGGATCGGCACGGGATCTCCACGCGCAGTCGGGTCGGGCCACCGGTCGGGCTGGACAGCAGCATTCTCCCGCCCACCACCGCGACCCGGTCGGCCAGCCCGGTCAGACCGGTGCCGCCGGCCGGGTCGGCACCGCCGTGCCCGTTGTCGACGACCTCGACGACGAGCGCGGGCCCCTCCTGCCGTGCCTGGACTTGCGCCTCGGTCGCCTGCGCGTGCTTGGCCACGTTCGTGAGCGCTTCGGACACCACGAAGTACGCCGCCGACTCGACGGCTGCGGGCAGGCGGGTGAGGTCCGCGCTGACGGTGACGGGCAGCGGCATCCGGTCGGCGAGGTCGTCCAGCGCGGCTGCCAGGCCGTGGTCGGTGAGCACCTGCGGGTGGATGTCGCGGATGAGCTCGCGCAGCTCCGCCATCAGCTCCTTGGCCTGCTCGTGCGCCGCCGCGACGTTCTCGTTGCCCGGCAGGTCGACGCGGGCCAGCCCGAGCTGGATCGTGAGGCTGACCAGCCGCTGCTGCGCGCCGTCGTGCAGGTCGCGTTCGATGCGGCGCCGCTCGGCCTCGAACGCGTCGACCAGCCGTGCCCGCGAGGCCGACACCTCGACCAGCTCGGCACGCAGGTCGCCGCGACCGCCGAGCAGCTCCCGCGCCAGCTGGGCCTGCACACCGGTGATCCCGGCCGCGAGGTAGGTGAGCGCCACCAGCCCGGCCAGCCCGACCGCGGTGCACGCCCACGCCTCCGCGGCCGTGCCGACCTCCCAGAACAGCACGGCCACCGGCCCGTCCACGACCAGGGCCGGCATCAGCGCGAACGCCACCACCAGCAGGAACAGCACGAAGAAGGCCGAGGACACCACCGGCACGACCGTCGCCAGCAGGCACGTGTGGGCGACCTCCCGCCACATCGCCGCCTCGCCGTAGCGGTGCAGGCCCGCCGCGCGGTCGCCGGTCGTGATCGGCCTGGTGTCGACGAGCCGCACCCGCGCCCGTTCCACCTTCGCGAGCTGCGTCGCCAGCACCGGGACAACGGTCGCGGCCAGCACGCCGAGCGCCGCCGACAACACCGCGGCGGGACTCGGCCCCTTGGTCGCGATCGGTTGCCACAGCAGCACGACGAGCGCGAGCGGTGCCCCCGCGACCAACGCCACCGGCAGGTTCGTGACCAGGTACCACAGCGACCGCCACGGCCAGCCGCCCAGCAGGAACCCGCGGCCGGTCACCGCGTCGAGCACCGTCACCGGCGCGCCCTCCCCCATGCGCCCAGGGTAGGCCCAGCCCCACCTCGATCCGGGCGCTGGACGTAGTGCAGGGACCCGGCCCCGCACGGTTGGCTCTGTCACCGTGAGCTACGGGGGAACCACACCGTTCGCGGTCGAGCTGCGCGCGGTGACCAAGCAGTACGGGGCCAAGTCCGCCACGGTGCGCGCACTCGACGGGGTCAGCCTCGGCTTCCCGTCCGGCACCTGGACGGCGGTCATGGGGCCGTCCGGGTCGGGCAAGTCGACGCTGCTGCACTGCGCCACCGGCCTGGACCGCGTGACGACCGGCCAGGTGCTGCTGACCGGCGCCGACATCACCAGGGCACCGGAGGCGTACCTGACGACGTTGCGGCGCCGGTCGATCGGCTTCGTCTTCCAGCACTTCAACCTGGTCGCCTCGCTGACGGCCGCGCAGAACGTGGCGCTGCCGTTGAAGCTCGCCGGCTCCCGTGCGTCCACACAGGACGTCGCGGAGGCGCTGGGCCGGGTCGGTCTCGCCGACCGGCAGCACCACCGCCCGCGCGAGCTGTCCGGCGGCCAGCAGCAGCGCGTCGCCATCGCCCGCGCGATGATCACCCGGCCGGCCGTGCTGTTCGCCGACGAACCCACCGGCGCACTGGACTCGCGGTCCGCGCGCACGGTGCTGGGCCTGCTGAAGGACCTCGTCACCGCCGGTCAGACGATCATCATGGTCACCCACGACCCCGCCGCCGCGGCCTCGGCCGACTCGGTGGTCTTCCTCTCCGACGGCCGGGTGGTCGACCGGCTCGACCGGCCCACCACCCACGCGGTGGCGGAACGCCTGGCACGCCTGGAGGAGTCGTGCTGACCCTGTCGCTGAGCACGTTGCGCGAACGCTGGCCGTTGTTCGTCGGCGCCGTGCTGACCGTGGCGCTGGGCGTCGCGCTCGTGCAGGCGGCCCTGCTGGTCATGGCCGCCACCGGGCGCGGCTGGGTGCCGCCGGGCGTCACCGAGGAGGAGGCGCTGCGGATCAACGAGGGTTACGTCGGCGCCGCCACGCTGCTCGGGATGACCGTGCCGCTCGCCGCGTTCCTCGCGGTGTTCATCGTCGGGTCGACGTTCGCGTTCACCGTCGCCCAGCGCAGCCGCGACCTCGCCCTGCTGGGCGTGCTGGGCGCGAACCGGCGTCAGCTGCGCCGCCTGCTGCTGTGCGAGGCGTTGTTCCTCGGCGTCTTCGGCACGCTGGTCGGCGTCGTCCTCGCGTTCCCCGCCACGCTGGCGCAGTCGGCCGTGCTGCACGGCTTCGGCTTCCTGCCCGACGGCTTCGAGGCGCCGTTCGGCCCGTGGGTGCTGGGCGCGTCGGTGCCGATCGGCGTGGGCGTGGCGGTCCTCGGCGTGCTGTCGGCGTCCCGCAGCGCCGCGCGGGTCCAGCCGCTCGACGCCTTGCGCGACACCGGTTCCGCAGCACGGGTGATGACGCCGGGAAGGTGGGTCACCGGCCTGCTGTGCGCTGCCGCCACGGCCGGGTTCATCGCGCTGACCCGCTCCGGCGACCTGCTGGTGGCGCTCGGAATGTCGTTGCTGATCTCGATGACCGGCTCAGTCGCCCTGAGCAGGCTGAGCCCGCTGCTGGTGCCCCTGGTGGGCCGGCTGTTCGTCCTTCCCGGAAGCACTCTCGCCGAGCTGGCACGGGCGAACCTGCGCGACGGCGTCCGCCGCAGCGCCTCGACCGCCGCACCGCTGATCGTCCTCGTCGCGCTGGTCCTGGGCATCGACGGCTCCCTCGGGTCGCTGGCGAAGCTCACCGGCGTCGAACAGGAGCGGTCCGTCCGCGCCGACCTGGTCGTCGACTCGACCGGCGCCCAGTCCGCCCGCCTCGCCGCACTCCCCGGCGTCGCCGTGGCCGCCCCGCAGACCCTCCTCCCGGTGTCGATCACGGCCCTGAGCGCCGAGTCCCCCGACGACCCGCCCCGCCCGCAGACCTACGACCAGCTCGTGTTCGCCGTCGACCCGGTGACCTACCTGGAGACCCACGTGACCCAGCCCCGCTCCGGCGACCTCGCCGCACTGACCGGCCTGACGGTCGCCGGCGGTTCCGCGGTGTGGGGCGACCGCCTGGTCGGTGAGACGGTCACCCTGCGGCACAACGGCCAGGAGACCACCCTCCGCTTCGTCGCCCGCCTGCCGGAGACGCTGGCGCTGGGCGAGGAGTTCCTGGTCTCCCGCGACGCAATCCCGGCGGACCTGCTCGCCACCTCCCCCACGCAGACGTTCCTGCGCCTCACCCCCGGCACCGACCCCGCCACCGTCCGCTCCGCCATCGCCGCCGGGGACCTCGGCACCGTCCGCACCGTCGCCGAGTGGGCCGGTGCCGCCGCGAAGGCCCAGCAGGGCGGCAACCTCGTCATCATGGCCGTCCTCATGGGACTGTCCGGTCTGTACGCGGCCATCGCCGCCGTCAACGCCGTGGTCATCGCCGGCGCCGAACGCCGCGCCGAGTTCGCGGTCCTGCGCCTGTCCGGCCTCACCCGCCGGCAGGTCACCACGGCCGCGTTGATCGAGTCGACCGTGGTGACCGTGGTCGGCCTGCTGCTCGGTGCCCTGGTGGCGGCGGGGGCGTTGATCGGGGTGGCCGGTGGGACGGGTGGCGTCGTGGCCGTGCCGTGGGGGTTGTTCGGCGTGCTCTCGGCGGGCGCGCTGGTGGTCACCGCGGTCGCTTGCGCGCTCACGACCTGGAAGGTCTCCTCAACCTCGTGAACCAGCGCCTACCCTGGGCGTCGTTCCCGTGCGAAGGAGGCGACCATCAAAACGGTCATCCGCTGGGGCTTGAACCACGGCGTGCCGAGGGTGGCGTTGCGCCTGGCCGCGCGCAAGGGCGACCTCCAGGGCCGCATCACGGTCGAGGCGAACAACGGCAACGACCTCACGGGGTTGTTCGACGAGATCAGGGCACACGGCCCCTTGGCGCCCACCGGCATCGGACACGTCACGACCAGCCACGCCGCCGTGCGCGAGGTGCTGGGCAGTGACGCCTTCCAGGCCAGCCGCCCCCGTTACGGCAACGGTGTGCTGGGCAGGATCGCGGACTGGGCGGCCACCGACGTGCTGCACCCGGTGCAGCCGCCGTCGTTGCTGGTCACCGAGCCGCCCGCGCACACCCGCTACCGCAAGCTCGTCACGCGCGTGTTCACCGTGCGCGCGGTCGAGCAGCTGCGGCACCGCACGCAGGAGATCGCGGACCAGCTCCTCGACGGCCTCGACCCGAGTGACCCGGTGGACCTGATCCAGACCTACTGCGGCCTGCTGCCGGTCACGGTGATCTCCGAGATCCTCGGCGTGCCGCAGGAAGACCGCGCGAGGGTGCTGGCGTTCGGCGCCTCCGCGGCACCGAGCCTCGACCTGGGCCTGTCGTGGCGGGTGTTCCGCGACGTCGAGACGACGCTGGCCGAGTTCGACGCCTGGCTCAGCCGCCACATCGACGCCCTGCGCGCCAGGCCCGGCACCGACCTGCTCAGCCGCCTGGTCACCGCGAGCGACGACGGCGTGGGCCTCACCGAACGCGAGCTCAAGTCCACGGCGGGCCTGGTGCTGGCGGCGGGGTTCGAGACGACGGTGAACCTGCTCGGCAACGGCATCTCGCTGCTGGCCGGCCACCCCGGGCAGCTGGAGGTGCTGCGCGCGCGGCCGGAGCTGTGGGCGAACACCGTCGACGAGGTGCTGCGCCACGACCCGCCGGTGCTGCTGACCGGCCGGACCTGCGTGAAGGACACCGAGGTCCTCGGCGTGCCGGTCCGCCGCGGGCAGCTCGTCGCGACCGTGCTGGCCGGTGCGAACCGCGACCCGGACGTGTTCACCGACCCGCACACCTTCGACGTGACCCGCACCAACGCGCGCGACCACGTGTCGTTCGGAGCGGGCCGCCACTACTGCCTCGGGGCGGCGCTCGCGCGGATGGAGGGCGAGATCGGGCTGCGGGCGATGTTCCGGCGGTTCCCGGGGCTGCGGCTGGAGCAGGGCGCCGGTCGGCGGCCGACGCGCATCCTGCGCGGGTTCGAACGGCTGCCGGTCAGCCTGGGCTGAGCGTCACGAGACCAGGGACAGACCGGGGCGCACCCCGGCCACCGGCTCGGCGGGCACCGCGGCCGGCACCACGACCTCGTCCCCGCCGATCTCCCGCGTGATCCACGCCCCCGACTCGACCATCACCTTCAACGTCCGCACGTCGAGCGCCTGGATGCGCCCCAGGTACCACTCGTCGGAGGCCAGCGAGCCCATCCGGTCTCCCATGCGCGCCTTGACGTCCTTGACGCGCTGGAACAGTTCGGCGACCAGCGGCTCGCGGTCGAACGGGCCGGTCAGGCCGTCGCGGATGCGGTCCTCGATGCCGCGCGGCACGCCGTCGGCGTCGGGCATCAGCATCGTGGTCCAGGCGCGGGACTTCTCGCGGTACTGGAGCTGCTGCATGATCCCCTCGTGCTGGGCGAAGTCGGCGGCGCGGAAACCGCGGCCCTTCCAGCGCTGGAACAGGTTCACCGCGAGCGACTGGGCGCTCTTCAGGCCCGTGTTGAGGCCGCGCCCAGGCCAGAAGTGCAGGGAGTTGGCGGCGTCGCCGAGCAGGAAGCCGTACGTGGACGGCGAGAGCTGCGCGGTGAACTTCGACATCTGCTGCATGCCCAGGGTGAACGACGTGATGCCCACGACGTCGGCCACGCCGGCGCCGAAGAACCGCAGACCGTCGAGAATCCGGGGCCACAGGTAGGAGAGCTTGTCCACGGACGGCTTGAACACCGAGCGGTGCCGGTCGCACACGAAGCGACCGCCCTCGGGGCGCATCGTGCAGCCGAACCTGCCGATGCACGCGATGGGGCCGTTGGCGCCCAGCGCGACGATCTCCGAGGCCTCCTCCGCGGTGAGGCGCATGTTGATGAAGCCGCCGCCCATCGAGTTGAACAGGAACCGGTTCTGCGCCACCGTCAACGGCACGGTGTGCTCGTCGGGCACCTTCGACGACACCACGCGGATGCCCAGCACGCGCTCGTCCAGCGGCGAACCGTCCACACTGAACAGTTCGCGTGACGGCGTGCCGAAGTGCGGCTTCAGGGCCTCGCGGGTCGCGGAACGGGCGCCGTCGGCGATGGCGAGCACGTGCAGGCCGTCCCACTTCGACGGAACGGTGTAGGCCTGCGGCAGCAGCTCGATGCCGAGGTCCTGGGCCAGGTCCAGCAGCGCGTCCTCGATCCAGCGGATCTTGATGTTGCGCGGACGGCCCTTCGACGCGGGTGAGTCGGGGCCGAGCGGCCACATCTCGGAGAAGCGGCCGTCGGCGAACAACCGCTGCCGCACCTCGGCGGGCAGGGCGGCCCAGACGTTGCTCTGCAGCGTCACGACCTGCTCGCGGCGGTTGTTGCCGTCGGAGGCGTCCTTCCACACGACGCGGCCCGCGTGGCGCTTCCAGCGGCGGTCGTGCACGCGCAGCGAGACCTGGTCGCCGAGCATCGTCTTCAGCGAGCACGCGAACGCCAGCCCGACCGGGCCGCCGCCCGCGACGTCGACGCGCATCGGGGTGCTGCGCCGCGGCAGGCGCACGAGCTGTGCGCCCTGACGCGGCAGCATCACCGTCGGGCCGGCCGCCTGGCCGAACAGGACCGTCTTCTCGTCGTCGCGTGCCATCGAACCGCTCCCCCTGCTCACCTGGTGACGGCGATGACACGTGGTGAGACGGGGAACGGTTCAACGAGTTTCGAGAAAGTTCTTCCACGCGCCGGGAGCGAACGTCAGGACGGCGCCCCCCGGGTTCTTCGAGTCGCGCACGAGGGCGTCGCCGGACAGCGCGACCTCGACGCAGTTGCCATCCTCGGTACCGTCGCTGTAGCTGCTCTTACGCCAACGGCGTTCCTCGGTCATCGAAGTCCCCTCGCGGTCGGCCGACGTACTCCGCCAGCTTGCTCCGCGATTGTTCCTCATCCAAGGCGACCTCAGCCAAACGGTCGAACAGCAACCGGGTGCGCACGATCGCCGCCGGGTCCTGCACGAACACCTTCGCCAGATCCGTCTCGGTGAACGCGACCGGCATGGCCTTGTCGTACTCCCACAGCACGCACCCCGACGACGTCACCGCCGCACCGGCCGGCACGATCCTGATCATTCGCACGGCGAACAGCAGCTGGAGGTACTGCTCCTCCATGACCTGACCGTTCCCCACCTGCAATTCCAGCGCATGCTCATGGATGTAGAACAAGCAAGTCGGCCGATCGTGTCGCCGCAGCAACGACTGGCGGTCCGTCCGCACCTGCACCAGGGCCGGAATCCGCTCCTCCGGGACGAACCCGGTCATCCGGTACAGCCCGTCGGCGTACTCCGGCGTCTGGACGAGTCCGGGCACTGACCGCATGTCGTAGCTGGTGATCGTCGTGGCTGTCGTTTCCGCCAGCGCGAGCGTGCGCATGTTGTCGGAGACCTGCACGACGTACTCGTCGAACGCGGTTCGGTAGCGCCGTTTGAAGTCCTCGAAGAAGTCGACGTCCTTGCCGCACATCGTCAGGTACTGCACGAGGTCGATCTCGCTGGCGCGGTACTTGCCGTGCTCGATGGTGGACACCTTGCTGGGGTCCCAGCCGAGCCGGACGGCGAGCGCGGCGCCGCTCAGGTTCGTGGAGGTCTCCCGCAACCGGCGCAGCTCGTCGCCCAGGTCGCGGCTGTACGCCGTGGATGGTGTGGTGGTGGCCATAGGCTGACGCTAGGGGTTGCTCGAAGAGCACGTACCGGCTCATTCGGGTGAAAATGATCAGCGGCCGATGTTGTGCGGTGGACCGGCTGCGAACGGCCGTGACCGCAGCGTCACGTGGCCATCGTCACGACAGCGCCATTCGGACGAACTTGAGCCTTCACGGGTAACTCCGGCTCGGTCGCCGAACGATAGCCAGGCGTCCCCCGCTGCCGAAAGTGGTGCCCATGGAGCCGGACCTCGACGGCCTGTTCGAGATCGCCGTTGACGCCCTTGACGAACCCGAACGCGGCCAGGTGCTGGCCTGGCTCGCGGGCGCCGTCATCGGATCAGGACACACCCAACGTCTCGCGCGCGGCGCGCGTGACGTCGTCCTGCTGCTGCCCGACCGCCTGGTGGTGGTGCGGCCAGACCCGTTCCAGTCGTGGTCGTACCCGCGCGAGCTGGTGGTGAGCGCGCTGTTCGCGGCCGACCACGCCCAGTTCGAGGTGGCCGACGACCAGGTGGAGGTCGACTGGGAGTTCTGGATCGACAAGCAGCTCACCGCGTCCGCGCCGTTCATCGAGGCGGTCGAGGCGTGGCTGGTGCAGGAGAAACCGCCGGGCAAGGGCGGACTCGCGCTCGGTCTGCTGATCATGACCCTGGTCGTCGGCGGCCTGTACTTCGCGGGCGGTGCCTCCGGGCCGTCCGACGGGCCGCTGAACGCGCGGTCGACGTGCAACGAGTTCCTGTTCGCCGGTGCCGACCAGCAGCTCGCGATCCTGACGAAGCTGTTCAAGGACGCGGGCAAGGAGGACGACGCGAAGAACCCCGAGGTGCTGCGCGAGTCCGGGCACCGCTGCGAGCAGAACGGCACGGCTACCTTGGACTCGCTCGTCGGCAACCGCTGACCACCGCGGCCGCCACCAGCACACCGGCCGCGATGAACCCGTTGTAGTTGTACACGCGCAGGGAGTCGTAGTCGTCCTGGGTGAGGAACGCCGTCCCCTGCTCCGCGGGGTGGTCCAGCCACAGGAACACGAGCAGCCCCGCGCACCCGGCCAGCACGACGGCGTCCCGCCGCCACCCGGCCACCACCGCCGCGACGACCACCACGGCGACCAGCTCGTACCGGGTGCAGAGCCGCAGCTCGTCGAGCAGCGGCAGCAGCCACCCCGGGTCCTGCCCGAACGGCACGGCGACCGGTTCGGCGAACCGGTCGGCCAGGCCGATGGCGACCGCGAGCACCGCGGCCACCACCGCGACGACCCTGCTCATCCGCCGGTCCGGTGCGGCAGCAGGCCCGGCCGTGGCGCGTCCCGCGCCAAGCCCGGCAACAGGCTCCAGTACTCGTCGTCGTTGTCGGCGCAGTCCACGCGGAGCGTCCGCGTGTACGCCGGACACGTCCCGTCCGGTTGCCGTGTCAGGTGTGAGGCCAGCGCGAGCATGCCCAGAGAGTGGTCCGAACGCGGCATGTAGCGGTCGCCGATCGACGACCCGGCCATCGCGATCAGCACGAACATCCCCGCCAGCGCGGCGATCCGCAGCGAACGCGCACCGAGCCACGGCCGCAGCTTCGGCAGGCCCTCCAGCCGTTGCACGCCGAAGTACAGCGCGAAACCGCACAGCAGCAACATCGTGTAGAGCAGCTCGGCGGTGCTGCGTGGGTAGAGCTGCACGGCGTCGCGTTCGTACATCGTCGAGGCGTAGTAGAACCGGACCAGCCACGCGCCGGCGAAGAGGCTCGTCAGCAGGATCACGGCGGTCCGGTTGCGCCCCACCGCGATCGCCGCGGCCACACCGACGAGCGCGATGATCGTGAACACGCCCACGCCGCCCAGCTCACCGGGCGGCGGCCACGGACCCGGTTCCGCGCCGGGCATGTCGCCGCGGGTCATCGCGATGTAGGTCGGTTCGGTGTGGACGTCGAAGTAGAAGTAGCGGTCCGTCATGCCGCTCGACGAGGACAGGATGGTGGACAGGTGGAGGTATGACACCGCGACGAACGTCACCGTCGTCACCGCCAGCAGCGTGAGACCGCGCCACAGGCCCGTGCGCCACGGGAACACCACCAGTGCCGCCACGACCGCACCGGGTGCCGACCACACGAACCAGCCCGAGTAGACGAGGAACACCACACCGACCACGGCGCCGACCCCGATGCCGCGCACCACGAGCGCGCGGTACGTGAACTGGTCGGCCCTGCGCAGGCGGTGCAGCAGGAACAACATCACCGGCACCAGCACGACGAGCATCAGGTTCGCGTAGACCTTGTACGGCTCGATGAGCACCATGCCCGGCACCACGCCCAGCACCAGCGCCCACATCGGCCGCAGCACCAGCCGCCAGGCCAGGTACGCGACCGGGCCGAACAGCGCGGTCCCGGTGATCTGCAGCACCTTGAGCGCGTGCTCGGGCGTGCTGCCGGTGAGTTCGCTGAACCACGCCATCGCGTGGATGAAGCCCGGCGGGTAGCTGTACGGCATCCCACCGGTCTCGATCAGCGACCGCGCCCACCCGACCACCACGCCCGCGTCGCCGTAGACCGCGAACAGGCCGAAGGTGGTGCCGCGCAACGCGACCACCACCGCACCCGCCACCAGCGCGCTGAACAACCCCGCCGCGGCGGCGGCAGCGAGCCGTTCGACGACGTGCGCGTACCGCTTCCGCGCGGCGACGACCACCGCGACGAGCACGGCCAGCGCGATCACCGCGAACCCCAGCTGCAGACCCGCCAGACCGCTGACCTGGCCCACCCGGTCCACCGGGTCGACCTCCACCCCGCGCGCCCACAGCAGCAGCACCCCGGCCGCACCGAGCGAGGTGAGCACCTCGCCGCCGATCAGCGACCACCTCCGCCGTCTCCACGTCCGGACCGGGTCGGCGTCGACCAGGTCGGGCACCGCGGACGGCACTAGCTCAAGAGACAACATCCCCCACGTCACTTCCTCGCCTGAGCGCTGTGCAGCGCTTCCCCCAGAAGGAAGAGAACGGGCCAACCCCAGGTACACCGACCGCACCGTCACAGGAGTTCCCAGGCTCCCGGCGCGGTCAGGCGGTGCCACGCTCCCCCGGTCCGAGGGTAGCCGCTGTGGCAGCACGCGTGCGCACGCCCTGGGCAAATCCGGTCGCGCCGGGTCGGTGGCGACCGGAGAATCACCCGCTGTGACCACTACCGCCGCCGCCCTGCTCACCGCGATCGACCCGCTGCCCGCACCCGCGCGGCAACGGCACATCGCCACGACCGCGCTCTCGCTGGCCGGCACCGCCGAGCTCGACGCCGTGCTGCGGGACCTGGCGGGGCGGGGCACGTTCGAGCGGCGGCTGGCGGTGCAGCTGGCGGCCATCGCGGGGCACCGCGAGCACGTCCGGCGGGAGCTCGCGGCACCGCAGACGGCGGTGCAGTGGACGGCGCTGCGGGCGGCGGTCCGGCTGGGCCTGCCCGCGGAGGTGTTCCTCGAACGCCTGCCGGAGATGGCGGCCGCGACCCGGCGGCGGCTCTACCGGCTGGTGCGCCGGGAGCAGGCGACGGCGCTGGCCGACGCGCTGCTGCCGGTCGTGTGGGAGCGGCACGGCGACGACGAGGCCGCGGCGCTGCTCGTTGCCTGCTCGGCGCCGCCGTTGCGGGAGCTGGAGCACGCGGCGGCGAACTGGTCGGCGATCGGCAAGCGGCACCCGGCGGCGTTGCTCGACCTGGTCGAGGCGGAGCTGGCCGCGGCACCGGTGTCGGCGTGGAAGCAGATCTGGTCCCACCGCGAGGTCGCCGTGCGCAGTGCGGCGGAAAAGCTGCCCATGCGCGTGCTGGACCTGGTCGAACGGGTGGCGCCGCACGTGTGGTCGGTGCGGCTGCCGTCGGTGCTGGCCCGCGTCGCGCCGGAGCGGGTCGCCGGTCTGCTCGCCCAGGACTCCGCGCACCAGCCCGCCAGCGGCCGTTTCTGGCGGCGCCTCGCCGGTGTCGACGAGCGGGCGCTGGTCGCCGTCGCACGCCGGCTGCACCCCTCCGGGCTGCGGCACCTGCTGCACGCGCTGCCGCCGTCGCGCCGGGCGTCCGTCTACGAGGGAGCCGTGGGCGAGCGGCCGGACGTGCCGTTCGCGGTGCTGGACGAGCTGCCGGTGGCCGACCGCGCGGTGCAGGCACGACGGTTGCTCGGGCTGCGGCGGGTCGCGGACTCGCCGTCCCAGCGGCTGGCGGTGACCGCGCGGCTGCCGTGGGAGGAGGCGCGGGAACCGTTGCTGGCGGCCACGAAGCGCGCCACGGCGGACGAACGCGCCGAGGCCTACCCGCTCTACGTCCAGGCCGCGGCGGCGAGCAAGGACCCCGAGGCGTTCGCCGCGATGCTCGCGACCCTCACCCGGCTGCCGAACGAGCAGGACCCGGTGCGCGCCCCGGCGCTCATGGCGCTGGCGAAGGTGCCGGCGTGGCTGTTCCGCGCGTCCGAGGCACCGTTGCTGGCCAAGCTGCTCCTCGACGCGACCCGTGCGCGGGACAGCTCGTGGAGCACCTGGCACGCGGTGCAGGAGCTCGCGACCGCACTGGTCCGGCAGGGCGCCGTGACGAGCGAGCCGGTGCTCGTGGAGACCGGCCTCGACGGCCTGAACCTGGTGGGAGAGCACAACTCCCACGTCCACCTGCCGGGCCTGCACCGGTCGCTGCCGCGCGGCGCCGAGCACCAGGTGTTCGCGGCCCTGCGGCCCAGGATGACCGCCGACGCGGGACGCGACCAGTACTCGCTCGTGCTCGCGCTGGCGGCGGGCCTCGAGCGCAGGGCGTGGCACCTGCCCGAACTGCAGGACCTCGTCGGACGGGCGCGGTTCGCGGCGCAGGAAAACGTTGCGCGCCAGGCGATCGTCCTGTGGCTGGCACCGACGGCCACCCGTGACGACCGGGTCGGGCAGGTGCTGTCCGACGACATCTCGTCGATCGTGCTCGGCGAGGTCCAGCGGGCCGTGTCGACGCGGCGCACGGACCTCCTCGACCTGGTGGTCGGCCGGCGCGTGCGCGGCCGGTTCTGGAACTCCGACGTCACCTTCGTCCCGCACTACACCCGGTGCTTCCACCTGTGGATGCCCCGGCAGATCGCGGAGCACGCGGCCCAGCTCGCGTCGATCGCGCGGTCGACCGGCCACGCGGTCCTCGCGCGGGTGAACGCCACCACCGCGCTCGGCCAGGTCCCCGGCACCGCAGCGACCCTGCGCACCCTGTTGCGCGACAACGAGGTCCGGGTGGCCGAGGCGGCGCTGAGCGCCCTGGCGTGGACCGACGAACCGGCCGACGTGCTCCCGGACCTGCTGGCGCTGGCCGACACCGACCGCGCCCGCGTCGCCGTGTACGCCGCAACCCGTTGCGCACGCTTCACCCCACCCACCCGCTTGCGCGCGCTGCTCGCACCGGTGTTGCGCGGCAAGAAGGTGACGTCGCGCAAGGAGGCCGTCCGCCTGCTCGCCGAACACCAGGTGCCCGGCACACTCCCCGAACTGGCGGCGATCTGGCCGGACACCCACCGCGACATCAAGCGCGCCATCGTCTCGGCGTGCCGCTACTTCCTCGACGACGAGGCCGCCTGGGACCTGCTGTCGGCAGCGGCCGAAGGCGAGGCCCCCGTGGCGCTGTCGGTGCTGGACCTGCCACCGCAGGACGTCGCCGACCGCCACCGCACGCGTTACGCGTCACTGGTCCGCGCGATCGCCGTGCGCCCCGAACCGGAAGCCGCCCGGCGGGCACTGGCCACCCTGCCGCTGTGGTCGCGCTGGGACACCGGCGGCACGGACCTGCCCGCCGACCTCACCACCGACCTCACCCGCACCGCGACCTGGCAGCAGGCCCTCACCGCCCTGGTCGCCGCCTGCGAGGACGACCTCACCCCGTTGCGCACGGCAGTGACCCGCCTGCTGTCCACACTGGACACCCACAACGCCAAACCGGACCGCGACCTCCCCGCACGCCAACGCATCCGCGCGGTCGTCCGCCTCCTAGCCGACGACCGCACCTCCCCCACCCACCGCGCCTTCGAACGCCTGCTGGCCCAGGACCTGGCCACCCCCATGCCGCGCGAAGCGATCCGCCTGGCCGCGAGCGCCGTCGACTGGCAGGCCGACGACGTCCTCGACCAGGTGCTGTTCACCGCCTCCCTGGCCACTCGCCCGACGCTCGCACTGGACGCCCGCACCGAACTTCAGCGCTGGCTGCGCCACAACGCCGCCAAGACCACCCCCGCACAGCTCCGCACCCTGGCCACCGCCCTGCTCGCCCCGGCGCCCTTGGTGGCCCTCGGTTTCGCCGACGTGGCCGGCGAAACCGAGGGCTGGCCGGAGTTCTGGCGCACCCTGCTGCGTGAGCTGCGCGCCCACCCCGACCCGGATGTTCGGGAGGCGGCCCTGGCACTGGTCACAACCCGCGAGTAGGTTCCGCGCCCGTTCGGGCACGCCGGAGCGGTCAGCGTTCGCGCATCAGCGAGCTCGCGTCCGAAAGGCCGCGCAGCACGAGGCTGAGGGCGCGGGCGAGGTGCTCCCTGTGGTCCTCGAGTGCCTCCGGTGTGATGCCGCCGGCGGTGGCGGCCGCCACGTCGTCGGTCGCGGCCTTCAGCACCGCGCTCATGGCGGCGGCCTGGACGCGGACGGCGATCGAGTCCGCGGGGAGGGCCATGCGGTGGGCGAGGACCTCGGCGAGGGCGTCCTCGTCGCGTTCGCGGAGCATCAGGTACGCGGCGCGCAGGGCGGGTTCGTGGTGGGTGAGGCGGACGACCGCCAAGACCGCGGCCACGTCGTCGTCGGAGCCCGCGTCGAGGACGGGCTGGTAGGCGGTGCGGAGGTGGTCGATCAGGTCGAGCTCGGCCGGCCAGGCGCGCAGCACGGCGCAGAAGGCGTCCACGCTGCGGGTGAGGAGGGGCTCGACGCAGCTCTCCTTGTGCGGGAAGTGGCGCCAGAAGGTGCGTTCGGAAACGCCGGCGGCCCGGGCGATCTGCTCGCCGGAGGTGGCGGCGACGCCCTGCTCGGCGAACAGGCGCACGGCGTGGCGGGAGATCTCCAGGCGCTGGCGGCGGCGTTGCTCGCCGCTCACCGGCGGCCGGCCCCTGCGGGGTGCCCCGTTTTCCGCCACAACGTCCGCCATCGGGTGATTCAAGCACGTCAGAGGCTCGAAAGTTTAATGGCAGCTAGTGCCAATAAACGGTACGGTCGGGGTCATGAGCCTTGCTCCCGAACGCATTCAGCTGCCTTTGCCCAGGCCGAACGTGCTCGAACTCGCCCCGCTCTACTCGCTGCTGCGCAGAGAGGCCCCCATCGCCCCGGTCACCACACCGACCGGCGACCCCGCGTGGCTCGTGACCCGGTTCGAGGAGGTGCGCCTCCTGCTCGGTGACAAGCGCTTCGGCCGTTCCCACCCGCACCCCGAGCAGGCCTCGCGGATCACGACCGCGGCCGTGCTGGACGGGCCGACCGGCGAGTACGAGACCGAGGAGGCCGACCACGCGCGGATGCGGCGCCTGCTCACGCCCGCGTTCTCCGCCAAGCGCATGCGGATGCTGTCCGACCACATGGAACGGTTGATCGAGGGGTACCTCGACCGGCTGGAGGCGGAGCACGAGACCGCCGGGGTCGTCGACCTGCACCGCGGGCTGGCGTTCCCGTTGCCGGTGGCCATGATCTGCCGCCTGCTCGGCGTCCCGGAGGCCGACAGCGAGCTGTTCGCGTCGTTGTCCGAGCGCATGGCGGGCACGGCGATCGGCGAGGAGGCGCACCGGGCGCGCGAGGAGTTCTTCCGCTACATGATCGGGCTGATCGAGACCAAGCGACCGGACCTCGGTGAGGACGTGATCTCCGACCTGGTCCGCGCGCAGGGCGCCGACTCGGCGTTCGACTACGAGCAGATGGTGCGGCTGTGCGTCGGGCTGCTGTTCGCGGGCCACGAGACCACGGTCAACCGGATCGGGCTCGGCGTGCTGTTCCTCATGACCAACCGCGAGCACTGGGACGCGCTGGTCGCCGACCCGGACGGGCACGTCGACGCGGTGGTCGAGGAGATCATGCGGCTCGGCGCGCCCGGTGACCTGGGGCTGCTGCGGTACGCGCACGAGGACGTCGACATCGCCGGCGTGACGATCGAGCGCGGTGACGCGCTGATCCTGTCGATCAACGCCGCGAACCGGGACGACGGGGTGTACTCCGACGCGGAGGTGTTCAACCCCGACCGTCCGGAGAGGACGCACCTCGGGTTCGGGCACGGCGCGCACTTCTGCATCGGCGCGTCGCTGGCCAGGACCGAGCTGCGGGTCGTGTTCGCCGCGCTGGCCAAGCGGTTGCCGCGGATGCGGCTGGCCAAGGACGTGTCAGAGCTTGAAATCAGGGCCACGCTCACGGGTGGCGTGTCCGAACTGCCGGTGACGTGGAGGTCGGAATGAGGGTCAGCGTCGACCAGGGCAGGTGCGTCGGGGCCGGGCAGTGCGTGCTCGCCGCCGACGACGTGTTCGACCAGCGCGACGAGGACGGGCTGGTGGACCTGCTGAACCCGAGCCCCGCGGAGGAACGCCGGGCCGACGTGCGGCACGCGGCCGAGGTGTGCCCGGCGTCCGCGATCAGCGTGGAGGACTGAGAACGGGTGCGGCGCGGTGCTCTCGACGCACCGCGCCGCGCCTCACTGCGCCATCAGCGGCTCGGTCAGCGGCGTGCCGTCCGCCCTGCCCACGAAGCAGTGGATGACGCGGCTGGAGTGCCGGTAGCCGTTCTGGGTCTTCACCTTCCACGACTCGGCGGTCGGGACCACCACCCAGTACCGCAGCGTCTTCTCCTTGTCCTGCCCGGTGACCTTGTTCGACAGGAACGTTTTGGTGCAGGCGGTGCCGCCGATCTTCGTCAGCTCCTCCACGCCTGGGTACGCCACGTCCTTCTCCATCTCGGAGTTGGCGAGCACGGTGTCGAGGACCTCGGTCGCGTGCTCCTTGTAACAGCCACCGCGCTGCTGCGGCTTGATCGGCGCGGCGTCCTTCGCGGGCGTCCAGGCCAGGCAGTCCTTCCTGAACGCCAGCAGGCTGTCGTCCTTGATGTCGCCGTCGATGCCCAGGGTCAGCACCGGTTGCATCGCCGCTGAGCTGGCGGGGCCGTCGCCCGTGTTGCCGGCACCCGTGTTGCCCAGGCTCGTGTTGCCCAGCCCCGTGTTGCCCAGGCCCGTGTTGCCGAACCCCGTGTTGCCGAGCATCGGCTTGAAGACGGTGAAGTACAGCAGGACGAACACTCCGACGATGAACAACGGCGTCAGCGTCGCCGACAGGTACATGCCGACCGAGCGGCGCTTGCGCGGCGGCACGAGGACCTCGACCGGTGGGGCCGCGGTGAACGGTGGTGGCGTGGTGAACGGTGGCGGCGTGGCGACCGGGCCGCTGTGGAACGCGGGAGGCCTGGGCGCTGGCATCGGCCCCGACACCGGTTCGAAGCGTTCCGTCAGGTCCGGCTGCACGAGCGCGCGGGTGATCAGCCGGCGGGCCTGCCCGGTGCCGAGGCGGCGCTGCGGGTCGGGCTCCATCAGGCCGGTGATCAGCTCGCCCAGCGGTCCGCTGACCCGCGGCACCGGACGTTCGCTCATCACCGCGAGGATCGTCGCCGAGGTCGTCGGGCGGTCGAACGCGCCGCGGCCCTCGACCGCGTAGAACAGCGTGGCGCCCAGCGCCCACAGGTCCCACGCCGGTGAGGCCTCCCCGCCCGCCAGGCGTTCCGGTGACATGTAGGCGGGCGAGCCGATCAGCGTCCCGGTGGCGGTGAGCCGCGGGTCGTCGAGCGACTGCGCGATGCCGAAGTCGGTGAGCTTCGCCGTGCCCCTGCCGGGCACCATGACGTTGCCCGGCTTGACGTCGCGGTGCACGATGCCCTGCTCGTGCGCGGCCTCCAGCGCGTCCAGCAGCTGGCCGGCGAGCGTGGCGGCCTCCCTCACGCCGAGCGGGCCGTCGCGGTCGACGCACGCGTCCAGGGTGGGGGCGTTGATCAGCTCCATCACGATGAACGTCTGGTCGTCCTCGGAGATCAGGTCGAAGACGGTCACCACGGCGGGTTCGGACAGCCGGCTCGCGATGCGCGCCTCGCGCAGCACCCGTTCCTGGTAGACGGCTCGCTCGTGGGCGGGCACGGTGCCGGGCAGCAGCAGCTCCTTGACCGCGACCTCCCGGCCCAGGACCGAGTCCTCGCCGAGCCACACGGCGCCCATGCCGCCCCGCCCCAGCTCGCGGATCAGCCGGTAGCGCCCGTTGCCCACCTCACGCATGCGGGAAGTCTCGCAAGCCGATCACCCGGTCCGGTGAACGGGGGGCACGATGACGTACACCGATGGCGTTGTCCGACGGGCGCGACCGGCGCCCTTCGCGCGTAGCGTCGCCCGACGTGAGACGACTGACGAAGCTGTTCGCCACGAGCGTGCTGCTGACCGCACTGGTGCCCCTCGCACCGCCGGCATCAGCGGGCCAGACCGGGTGCACGACCGTCCAGGTCACCGCTCCCGGCGGTGCGGCGGTCGAGGGCGTTGCCGCGACCCGCAGGCCCGGTGGGACCGTCGAGTTCCCGCAGACGCCGCTGTCGGCGCCGCCGCCCGTCCACGACGTGCCCGCGTACTGCGAGGTCACCGTGACGCTCACGCACGACGGCACCGACCACGTGAAGGTCGTCGTGGCACTGCCCGAGACCGGCTGGACGGGCCGGTTGCAGGGCGTGGGCGGTGGCGCCTACGCCGCCGGTGACTTCGGCGCGCCGTTCGTGCAGGCCGTGAAGGACGGCTATGCCGCCGTGTCCACCGACGCGGGCGTGCGCGACGGGCTCGACACCGGCTGGGCGCTCAGGAACGGCCAGGTCGACCGGACGCTGCTGACCAACTTCGCGTCGCGCTCGGTGCACGAGTCCGCGGTCGTCGGGAAGTCCGTGGTGCGCGAGCACTACCGGCGCCCGGTCAGCTACTCGTACTGGAACGGCTGCTCGACCGGCGGCCGCCAGGGCTACGCCGAGGCGCAGCGCCACCCCGGCGACTTCGACGGCATCGTCGCCAACGCACCGGCCGTCAACTGGGCGCAGTTCGCCGTCGCGACGCTGTGGCCGCAGGTCGTGCAGAACCAGGACGGCCACGTCGTCGGCAACTGCGTGCTGAACGAGTTCCGCAAGGCCGCGATCGAGGCGTGCGACGCGAACGACCGCGTCACCGACGGCATCGTCGACCGGCCCGACCGCTGCGGCTACGACCCGCGGCGCCTGGTGGGCAGGACGGTCCTGTGCGACGGCCGGGAGGTCACGGTCACCAGGGCCGACGCCGACGTGATGCGGAAGGTGTGGGACGGCCCGACCGACGAACGCGGCCGCAGCCTGTGGGCCGGTCTGCCCAAGGGCGCCGACCCGCTGTGGCTCGCCGGCACGCTGCCCGGCGCGTCCGGTCCCGGGTTCCCGGTGGCGGTGCTGTGGGTGCAGAGCTTCCTGCTCAAGCAGCCCAGTTCCGACACCTCGAAGCTGACCTACCAGCAGTATCGCGACCTGTTCCGCCAGTCGGTGCGCGAGTACGACGCCGTCATCGGCACCTCGGACCCGGACCTGTCGGCGTTCCGGCGCTCCGGCGGCAAGCTGCTGACGCTCGTGGGCACCAACGACCAGCTGATCCCACCCGGCGGCACGCTCGCGTACCGCGAGCAGGTGGAGCGCACGACGGCCCGTGTCGACGACTTCTACCGCCTGTTCCTGGCCCCTGGCGTCGACCACTGCGCCGGCGGCCTCGGCGCCGCGCCCACGAACCAGCTCGGCGCACTCGTCGACTGGGTGGAGCACGACAAGGCCCCGGCGACGCTCGCCGCCACAGCCCCCGACGGCGCGACCCGCGACCTCTGCCCGTACCCGCGGGTGTCGCGGTACGTCCACGGCGACCCGAAGGCGGCGTCGAGCTACCGCTGCACCCGCTAGCACCTGCCCGCCCCTCGTTTGCCCGCCGCATCTGCGAGTACCGCCAACTCTTGATCGAATCGCCGCTGACTACCACCCACATGGTCGCCATGCACCGAACCAGGCCCTGCACGCGCAGAGGGCCGGAGGTGCAGTTGGCAGTAGAGAAGTGCCTGTTGAGGTTGAGTTGTTGGTATTTGCAGATGCGGGCAGAGGCAGGAGGTGAGGGCGGCAACCGGTGGGCTTTGGGGAATCCGCGGGACAACGCGGAGCGGGGACCCGTTCCGTCAGGTGCGCTGCAACGCCTTCGGGTACAGCCAGCTGCCGGGCGTGTCCTCGGCCGGGTTCGTGTAGTAGTCGCGCACCGCCGCGATGTACTCCGGCACGCTGATCGCCCCGTCGCCGTCGGTGTCGAGGTGCGCGAACGCCACCCCGCACTCGTCGTCACCGAGCCCGCGCGCCTTGAGCAGCACGGTGAACTCGTCCACGTCGACCCGCCCGTCACCATCGGTGTCCGCGAGGGCCAGCAGCTCCTGCACCACCTCCAGGAAGTCCGCCTCGATCGGCCCTCCGGTCACGAACATCTCGATCATCGCCTCCCGGTACTCCTCCGGCGAGACCTGCCCGTCCCGGTCGGCGTCGCAGTGCACGGCCAGCATCTCCCAGAACCGGTCGTGCGCCTCCACCAGCTCCCGCCCGCGCTCCGACCCCGCCGGCTCCCCGAACGCCCGCAACAACCGCTCCGCCAGCGCGTAGACGTCGGCGAGCTCGATGACACCGTTGCCGTTCACGTCGTAGTGGGCGAACGTCGCGTCGATCCTGTGCTGCAACACCTGCTTCATGTCCGGCACTGTGTTCACGCGACCCCCTGGCGCGCAACGCAGGTCGCCCAGCCGGGTGGAGTTGTTCCACCGCTCCGGGTGATTGCGGGTTCAACGGCATCGGAGCGCGCGAGCGTGAACGTGATCTGCACGCCCTCACCTGGCCCTGGCCGGCAGGAACGTGCGGACGTCGAGCGGTGCGAGCCACCGCCGCCAGCGCGGCACGCCGGTGCGCATCCGCTTCCTGGCCTCGCGCACGTCCGCCCAGTACGCGTCCACGGCCGCCTGGTCCGGCTGTCCCGGCCCGAACACGTGGGCGTCGGCCCGCACCGCCAGGCCGCCCAGGTCGAACCCGGCCAGCAGGGTGGCCTCCTGGCGCCGGGTCAGGCCGCGCGGCACCCGTGCCCCGAGGTCGCGGGCGTGGTCCACGAGCTCGTGCCAGCCCGTGGCGAACCGGTTCGCGGTGCTGCCGCGCGTCTGGCGGCGGTGGCGGCGCACGGCCTTGCCCCCGACGACGAGACCGACCACCGCGGCGATCGGCAGCAGCACGGAGGCGGCGTCGGCCAGCAGGCCGGCGAGCCAGCCCGGCAGCCAGGACCCGCCGGGGTCGCCGATGCCGACGCCGCTCGCGTCGGTGCGGCTCGCGTCGACCAGCGAGCTGGGCATCTTCACCGTGTTCGGCGGCGGCACCACCGCGGCGTCGGTGTTCTCGATCTCCTGCGGCGGCTGGTGGTCCGGCTTCTTCGAGCGGTCCGGCATGAACTCGGTGTTCGGGACGACCGCCCACGTGCCGTCCGCGAGGTGCAGCTCCACCCACGCCTGCACGTTCTCGCCGCGCACCACACCGCCGCTGCCCGGCACCGCGCCCAGCACGACCCGTGCGGGCATGCCGATCTCGTTCGCCACCAACGCGTACGCGGCGGCGTACTGCTCATCGTTGCCCGCCGGGCGCTTGGCGTTGAAGAACGCCGTGAGCCGGCCCGCGCTGTGCCCCGGCAGGTACTCGGTCTCGCCGGGACCGCCGTCGGTGTAGGCGCCGTTGTCGCGCAGGTACGCGGCGGCCGCCTTCAGCCGTTCGGCGGTCGTCGTCGCGCCACCGGTCCACTTGGCGACCTTGCCGCGCACGAAAGCCAGCTCGGAGGTGCGCACCGACGGCCGTCCGAACGGTTGGGCGTCGTCCGGGATGCCCGCTGTGGTCAGGACCGTGCGCAGCGAGTAGGTGTCCCCCTCGCGCAACCGGTCGGCGACGATGCCGGACGCCGTGGCGAGGTTGTAGCGCAGGTTCTCGGTGTGACCGGCCCTGCGCTCACCGCTGAAGGCGATCTCCCGTGCGCGTCCGGCCGTCGGCAGCCACGCGCTCAGCTCGTCCGCCGTCGCGTAGGCGGCCTCGATCCGGATGGTCACGTCGGACTCGGTTCCGGTCCCGGTGGCCGAGATGCGCACACCGATGCGTTGGAAGTTGTTGCGCTGCACCGGGTCCACCGCACCGGCCGGGTCGTTCGTCGCGCCCCACACCCGGCCGTCGTACCCGTCGAGGGTGGCGATCCGGACGCGTTCGCCCTCCGGCAGCCCCCGCACGGTGAACAGCGTCTGGTCCCAGAGCTGGTTGGCGTCCTTCGTGTGCTTGCGGTAGCCGACCAGCGGGCTCGCGTAGGCGCCGATCTCGAACGGCGGCTCCACGTACTTGCGCAGCACCACCCGGTGGGCGCTGCCGGTGCCGGGCAGCACCGGCGACACCACCAGCGCGAACCCGGCCGCGACGCCGACGAGCGCCACGGCGGTCACCGCGCGCACCCGGCGCATCCCACCGGCACGCACACCGGTGCGGTGCCGGGCCGCGCGCACCGCGAGCCAGCCTGCCGCGACCGCGGCGAACACCGCGCCGAGCACCCCGGCCGCCTCACCGGTGCCGAGCAGGACCACCGCGGCGAGCACGGCGAGCGGCGCGCCGATCGGTGCCCCGCTGAGCGGCACGCGGCGGGCCAGCGTGAAGCCTCCCGACCCGCACAGCAGGCCGAGGATGTACGGGATCACCAGCAGCGGACCTGCGCCGTCGACCGGCGGCAGCGTGGTGAGCAGCTGCTTCCAGCCGTGCACGCCGAGGTCGAGCAGACCGGCGAGGACGTCGGGTGTCGGCAGTCCCCCGTCCTCGCGCAGCGCCACGACACCGCCGAGGAGGAAGAACACCGCGACCGTCATGGCGGCGACGGCGATCATCGGCCGGCGCAGCACCGACGCGACGTGCCCGGCCAGGACGCCGAGCAGGAGGCCGGTGCCGCCGGCGAGCAGGAAGCCCCAGCCGGTGTAGGTGGTGCGGAACCCCAGCAGCGCGACGACGAACAACGCGCACAGGAAGGCGGCGTCGACGAGGTCGTCGCGGCGGGGCACGAGTCCGGTCACTGCAGGGTCCCTCCCGCCAGCAGCACCGGCAGGTCGCCCAGCCGGCGCAGGGTGAGCACGGTGAACGCGGTGCTCGCCGACCGCGCGGTGCGCTGCCGCGGATCCACCCGCAGCACGACCTTGCGCACCTCGGCCGGGAACGCGGTCGCGACGGCGCGCAGGTCGCCGTAGCCGTGCCGCGCGCCGGTGACGAGCACGAGCAGCGTGGCGTCGGGAGCCGCGGCCGCCGCACGGGCGGTCACCTCGGCGAGCGACGGGCCGCCCAGCTCTGCGCGGGCGAACACGTCCAGCACGTGCTGGGCCCGGCCGGAGAGGTGCCCGGAGGCGACCACGCTGGTGTCGATCCCGTCCGCCACCGCGCGCTGCACCACCGACGCACCGGCGGACAGGGCCGTCTCGAACACCGAAGGGTCCGGATAGGACTGTTCGGCGCCGTCGACGACCACCACGACGTGCGCGCGCCGGGAGTCGAGGTACTGCCGCACCAGGAACCGTCCGTCCTGAGTGGACGCGGCGAGCTTCGCCGTGGAGCGCCAGTGGATGTGCCGCCGGTCGTCGCCCGGCGCGTACTCGCGCAGCGCGTGGAACGCGAGGTCGCTCATCGAGACGTCGTTGGTGGTGCAGCCCTCCAGGTCGCGCAGCAACCCGGTGCCCAGCGGCGCCAGCGGCACGGTCAGCGGGTGCACGAACAGCTCGACGACCTCGGTCATCGCGACCGTCCGCCGCACCAGGCCGAGCGGGTCGCCCCTGACCGTGGTGGCCGGTCCGACCGCGATCACCCCGCGCCGCAGCCCGGCGACCTCCACCTCGCGGCCGCTGTCGAAGACCTCGACCCGGTCCCGGCCGATCGGCAGCTCCACCTCGGGCGCGAACAGCGTCCTGCGGCCGTGGTGCTCGACCTCGACCGCGCAGCGCGTCGACTCGTCGGGCCGCAGGCGGCGCTTGGCGACGGACACGTCGATCCGCACCGCGCCGCGGCCCAGCGTCAGCCCGCACGCCAGCGCCAGCAGCACCAGCCCGGTGGCGCCGAGCAGCACGAGCTCGTCCCAGCCGAGCACGGCGCCGAGCACCCACCCCACCGCCGACGCGACCGCGAGCAACCGGCCCGCCGGCGAGACCACCTCCAGCAGCCGCACCACCTCAGGCCCCCCGGCGCACGGGCGGCTCGACGTCCGCGAACAGCGAGTCGACCACCTTCTCCACGGTGGCGCCGTCGAACTGCGCCTCCGGGTGCAGCAGGATCCGGTGGCCCAGCACGGGGTGCGCGAGCTGCTGGACGTCGTCCGGCACGACGTGACCGCGCCCCTGGGCGAGCGCCCACGTCTTGGCGCACCGCACGTACGCGAGACACCCGCGCACCGACACGCCGAGCCGCACCGCGGGGTGCGACCGCGACGCCTCGGCGATCCGGCTGACGTACCCGAGCACCGCCGGGTCGACGTGCACCTGGTCGGCCAGCGCGGTCAGCTGCGCCACCGCGCTCGCCGCGATGGCCGGCGGCACGGTCGCCGACCGGTCCCGCGTCGCCGCGTCGGCCAGCAGCGCCACGGTGGCGTTGTGGTCCGGGTAGCCGATGCTGGTCTTCATCAGGAACCGGTCGAGCTGCGCCTCCGGCAACCGGTAGGTGCCGGCCTGCTCGATCGGGTTCTGCGTGGCGATCACCATGAACGGCGACCCCACCGGGTGCGTCTCGCCGTCGACGGTGATCCGGCCCTCCTCCATCACCTCCAGCAGCGCCGACTGCGTCTTCGGCGAGGCCCGGTTGATCTCGTCGGCGAGCACGATCGAGCCGAAGATCGGCCCGGGGTGGAACCGGAACACACCGCGCTGCTGGTCGTAGATCTGCACACCGGTGACGTCCGACGGCAGCAGGTCCGGCGTGAACTGGATGCGGGCGCTGGTGCCCTGCACCGTGTTCGCCAGCGCCTTCGCCAGCGATGTCTTGCCCGTGCCGGGGTAGTCCTCCAGCAGCAGGTGGCCGTCGGAGAGCAACGCGGTGAGCGCCAGGCGGATCACGTGCTCCTTGCCGGAAATGGCCCGCGAGATGTTCAGCACCATTTGCTCGAAGGTCTGCGCGAACAGCCGAGCCTGTTCAGGGGTCACGGTCATGGTATTTCCTTCACTGTTCACCAACGGAATGATCCCTGGACGCCACCACAGGTCACGTAGACCTGTTCGCCCGGATATCCGTAGTAGTTCCTCGTCTGCCGGCGCTCGTTGGGGCCGAAGTTCTCGTTCACGAATCCGACCGGGCCGTGGTCGCTGTTGAACGTGCACGTCACGCTGCTGCTGAAATTCGCGGTCTGCACGACGACGTACGCACACGCCGAAGAAGTGCAGACACCTGATCCGTTGCACCCGCCCGCACCGCAGGCGGCTCCCTTCGACACCGTCACGGTGGGTGGCGGCGGAGGCGGTGGGGTGGCCTGCTGCCGGGACTGGCTCAGCGTCGGCCGGCCCGCGTCGGACACCGTCGCCGTCACGGTCACGTTCTGCGAGTAGCCGACGTCCTGGCTGCCCGACCAGCTCCACCCGCCGACACCGGTGGTGAAGGTCTGGTCGAAGCCGCGGCTCGTCGTCACGCGCACGGTCGCGGGCTTGCCGTTCGGGTTCACCGAGACGGAGAAGTTGATGACCGTGTTGTTGTTCGAGGTGTTGAGCGCGAGGTCGCGCATCGGCCCGTAGGTGGTCACGCCCGCGGTGGCCGCGCTGTTGCACGGGTTGCCCGCGTACGCACCGCCACCACTGCCGTTGCACGCCTGGAGGCTGATCGTGACCGGCTGCCCGTTCGGCAGTCCGTTGATCGTCTGCGTCGCGCCGGCCTGCCCGCCGACCGGGTAGGTCCAGGTGCCGCACGAGCCGCCGGACCAGGTGCAGCTCACGGTGTTCGACCTGCCGTGCGAGGCGCCGACGTCGAACCGCAGCGCCGCCTGCCCGTCCACGCCGGTGGGTGCCGCGGTGAACCCGGTGATCGGGTCCGGGGTCGCGGTCGCCTCCATCTGCGCGGGCGCGCTGGCCGGCGAGGTGTGCCCGGCCGGTTCGGCCTCGGCGGCGGCGTTCGCGGCGACGACGGTGTAGCTGTAGATCGTGCCGTCGTTCTGCAGGCCGTCGTCCAGGCACGTGGTGGCGGTGACCTTCGAGCACACCGTCTTGGTGCCGCCGCCGGTGCGGGTCAGCGTGTAGGTCGTGGGGCCGGGGCCGTTCGCACCGACCGCACCCCACGACACGGTGACCGCGCGGGTCTGGGCGTTCGCGGCGTTCGTCGCGGTGAACGCCGGCGCCGCCGGGGCGTCCGGGGCACCGGCCGACTGGCCCTCGACGGTGACCGCGGGGCCGGGGCCCTGCGAGTTGACCGCGATCACCGTGAACACGGTCTGCGCGTCGTTGTCGAGGCCGGTGGCCGTCACGCTCGTCGCACCGCCGGGTGCCGTCGTGCGGCCACCGCCGGACCAGCTGATCTCGTGCCGCAGCACGGGCGTGCCCTCGTTGGCGGCCGCGGCCCAGCTCAGCTTCAGCGTGCCGTCCCGCGGCTCGGACGTGCTGAGCCCGGTGACGGCGCCGGGCACCGTGTTCGGCTGGGCCGGCGCGGACGAGCCGCTCGGCTTGCCCCACCCGACGAGGTTGTGCGCCCGGACGGTGAACGTGTACTCCGTGCCGTTGGACAGCCCGGTGATCGTGCACGGCGACGCCGGGCACACCTGCTTGCCGCGGCCGTGGTCGACCTCGTAGGAGTCGATCGGCGCGCCGTTGCCCGAGGGCGTGCTCCAGGACAGTTCGACGACCTTGCTCAGCACCGTGCGACCGGTCACCGGGGTGCCGGGGGCGTCGGGCACGCCGAGCACGTTCAGCCTGATCCGGCCGGTGACCCTGCGGTCCTCCCGGCCGGTGTCGGCCACGTCGGTCACGACGACGTTGAACTCCATGGCGCCGTGCGCGTCGCCGTTCGGGGTGATGCGCACGGTCGAGCCCTCGTTGCTCACGTTCGCCCCGGCACCGTTGACCTGGGTGACCGCGACGACGGAGATCTTCGGGTCGCGCAGCTGCGAGCGCACGTAGGAGACGAGGTCGACGGTCGCCGTGTCGCCCGCCTTCACGCCGTCCACCGTCACCGGTGCGATGGCGGGCGGCAGTGCGGCGGCGACCTCCACCACGAGCTTGCCCTTCGGCCCGTCGCCCGCGCCGACCTCGATCGTGCCGGTCGAGCCCGGCTTCGCGCCGCCGGCCGCGGTGACGGTCAGCGTGCGTTCGCCGGAACCCTCCAGCGACACGCCGTCCGGCTGTTCGAGCCAGCTCGCCCGGTACCGGACGTCCCCGAGCCTCGACCGGTCGGCGACCCACACGTGGCACACGGACGTGACGTCGACCTTCACCGGAAGGCCTCCCTCGACGACCGCGAGCGCCGAGGACGGGCACCGCAGCACCGGCGTGTCGGGGCCGACCTGCACCGGCACCGTGATCAGGGCGAACTTGCCCTCGGGGTCGGTGAGCGAGCTGCCGTCGGTGACCTGGAACGTGACCGCGGCCGGTCCGGTGTAGCCGTCGCGCGCGGTGAGGACGAGCCCGGTGTCGCCCTCGTTGCGCACCGCCAGCCCGGTCGAGGGCGCGGCGGTGACCCGGTCGACCGTCGTGAGCTTGGGCTGCTTGCCCGACGGGACCTCGACGTAGTCCTCGACCTGCACGGTCACGGAACCGTCCGCGGGCACGGAGATCAGCTTGTCCGGGATGGCGCGCGGGGCGCCGGTGCCCTTCGACGGCACGTGCACCAGCCCCGCCGCCGTGGCTCCGGAAGCGTCCCTGACCTCGTAGACGAGGGTGCGCGGGTGGTCGCCGACCGGCACGGTCGCCTTGAGCCCGGAGACCTCGGCCCGCTCGTGGAAGACCTTGGTGACCTCCAGCTCGCCGGCCGGCCCGTCGGGGTCGGCGACCGCGCCGGCGAGGTCCACCTCGACCGTGCTGTCGCCCTTGCTCACCAGTGGGAACAGCTCGCCGGCGACCGGCGGGACCTGGAAGCCCTCCCGGCTGCGGACGGTGAGCGTGGCGACCGAGGGCTGGCCGAGTCCGTTGGTGACGGCGTAGGCGATCACCAGCGGCTTGCCGGTGAGGTCCGGCGCGGTCAGCTCGATGCGGCCGTCGGTGGCCTTCACGTCACCGGGCAGCGACGGGTTGCGCGCCTCCAGCGGTTCGACGGTCACCGTGTCGCCGAGTGCCCGCACGTCGTTGGCGAGCACGTCGACGGCCAGGCGCGCACCGGGTGCGGCGGTCACGACGTCGTCCACCGCGACCGGTGGCTGCGGGTCTCCCGGCGGCACCACGGCGACGCGGACCAGCGACTCGCCGGTGCGGCCGTAGGAGTCGGTGACGACGAACCCGAACGTGTCGGTCCCGTTCGAGGTCGGGAACGCCTCGTAGGTCAGCGAGGTGCCGGCGATCCCGACGACGCGGCCGATCGCCGGTGCGGACGCGATGCCGGTGACCGCGACCGAGTCGCCGTCGGGGTCAGCGCCGCTCGACGGCACGGTGACCGTCACCCGGTCGCCGGCGACGACCCGCACCTCGACGGGTTCCGGTGCCGGCGGCTGGTTCGGGTTGGCGGGCGTCGGCGCCGGGTTCACGGTCACGTGCGCGTGGCCGACGGCCTGGTCGCCGTCCGGGTTCTGCACCACGTAGGAGACGTCGGCGACGAACGGGGTGTCGAGCCGGTCCGGTGCCACGTAGCGGACCACGTCGCCCGCGACGTAAGCGGTGCCCGCGTCCTGGCGGCCGTCCCGCGTGGTGACGGTCAGGCGCCCGGTGCCCGGCGCGCCCTGCACGTTGGACTGCAGCGTCAGCGGGGCACCGGCCGGTGAGATGTCGTTGTCCAGCACCGGGATCGTCGCCGAGTCACCGGCGCGGGCCGCCGCCCGGTCGTCCTTGGGCACCGGGGTGTCGTCCGCGGGCGGCGGCAGCTGGGTGACGGTGACCTCGCCGGTCACCGGGCCGGTCACGCCGTCGGTCACGGTGTAGCGCACGACCTGCGGGTTGCGGTCGAGGGTGGGCGCGGTCGCGTTGATCCGCAGCCAGCGGCCCTTGACGACGGCGACCTCGAGCTGACCGGAGGTGCTCTCGGCGTGCTGCACGCCCAGCAGCGACCCCGCCGGGCTGAAGTCGTTGGCCAGCACGTCGGCGACGACGGGTTCCTGACCGCGCACCACCGCGTTGTCCGGCATGGCGACCGGCGGCAGCGGGGAGGCGGGTGCGGCGGCGACGTCGATGCGGATGGCGCCCTTGGCGAACGGCGCGTTGCCGAACGCCGCGGTGTAGTCCAGCGGGAAGGTGCCCGGCTTCGTCGCGGTCAGCGTGACCAGGCCGGTCTTCGTGTCGGTGGTGACCGTCGCGCCCGCGATCGGTGCCACGTCGGCGGCGAGCCGCAGTTCGGCGGCGGGGTCGACCGGGTCGGCGCCGGGCAGGTCGTTCTCCAGCGGGCGCACCAGGACCGGTGTGCCGACCTGGCCCCGTGCGACGTCCGGGCGCGCGACCGGGGGCAGGGCGGCCGGTGCGGCGGCGTCGAGCACCCGCACGCGTTCCGCTCCCGCGACGGCGTTCGCGATGCCGTCGGTGACCCGGTAGTCGACCGCCTGCTGACCGGCCTGGACCGGTGCCGCGTACTCGACGAACCCGGTGTTGGTCGTGGTCGCGACACCCGCCTTGGCCGCGGCCTCGGTCAGCACGACCGGGTCGCCGTCGAAGTCGCGCCAGTCCGCGAGCACCGGCAGCGTCAACCGGCCACCGGAGGCGACCGACCACTCGTGCGGCACGGCGCCCTTGCGCACGGCGGGTGCCTCGTTCTGCGTCGCGGTGCGCACCTGCACGGTGACGGCGGCCGTGGCGTTGAGGCCCTTGCCGTCGTCGACGGTGTACTTGAAGTGCGCGTCCTGGGCCTGCTCCGGCAGCGTCACCTCGACGGTCTGCCCGTCCGGGGCGATCGCGAGCGCCACGTCCTTGCGGTCGAGGTCGCTCACGGCCGTGACGGACAGGATGTTGCCCGCGGGGTCGGAGTCGTTGTCGAGCACGTGCAGCACCGTGGTGCGGCCGGGTCGTGCGCCGAGCGTGTCGTCGGAGGCCTTCGGCGGCTTGTCCTTGGCGGACTCGGTGGTGTTCTCGTTCTTGTCCTTGTCGCTGGGGTTCTGCTGGGGCGGCGGCTTCACCGACTGCCAGTCGTCGACCTTGCGCTGCGTGCTCAGGTCCCACACCGCGCCGGTCGCGACGTCGTTCAGCACGATCGCCTTGCGGTTCACCCGGAACACCGGCTGCACCAGCGCCTTCGCGTCCCGGATGTTGCCCGGTGCGGCCTTCTGGCCGCCGCACGAGCGGAAGTAGCCGCCGGACGCGCCGGCCCACGCGGCGTGCACGCAGTCGCCGAGCCGCACCGGTTCGGCCGGGGCACCGTCCACGCCCTCGTGCAGCACCACCGCGCCGTCGCCGTCCAGGTCGAACGCCTTCAGCTCGGTCCGGCCGGCCACGACGACCGCGGCCGCCTCCGGCCCGGCGTGCTGCAGCACGGACTCGCGCCCGGCCCGCGCGGTGCGGCCGCCGGGCAGGAAGAGGGTGCCGGACTCCGCGTCGAGCACGACGGCGTCGTCGCCGACGGCGGTGATCGCCGGTGCCTTGAGGGCGGTGGGGAGCTTGCCGTACTCGGGTTCGCCGAAACCGGTCCCGGCCGGGGTCACCCGCACCGTGCGGCCGTTGGCGGACACGGCGTGCACCGCACCGTCCAGCCCGACCGCCAGCGCGGCGGTGCCGGCGGCGTCCAGGCCGGCGAGCGGCGGGGTCTCCTGGCTCACCTGGTCGAGCGCGCTCACGCCGGCGGCGACGTCGACTCGGGTCGCCCAGACCTTGCCCGCGGCGGGGTCGAGCACGGCGAGCGTGCCCCCCGCGAGCGCCACCTGGCCGCCGCTGGGCAACGCCAGCCCGTGGTCACCGAGCGTCACCGAGCGGGCGACGTCGACCGGGTACAGCTTGCCGCCTGCCCGGTCCCGCGCGACCACCGCGGAGGCGTCCTGGACGACGTCTAGCTGATAGCTCTGCCGTGCCCCGCCGGGCGGGTTGAACGCGGCGTCGAGCGCTCCGACCGGTTTGTTGAGCCGGCCGAACAAACCGTCGCGGTCACTGGTGACCCAGACACCGCCGTCGTCGAGGTCGACCTGGCGGACCGGATTTCCGGTGGACGTGAACGCGTAGGCGACGAGTGAGGCGGCCGCGAGAACGAGCACCGTTCCGGACGCGAGCGTGGTCCGGTGCTTTCGGAAGAATCCCACTGTTCCCCTCGTTTGCGGTCGCGGCGCTCCCCGGCGGTTCCGTCAACCGCCTGTCGGGCCGATCCCTGAATCCGTTGCAGCTTTCACCCGAATGCGGGCGGAGAATTATCCGCAGCTCTCCTGCGACCAGTCGGCGGTCGCGTTGCTGCCGTCCGCGCGCACTACTTTCACCTGGAGGCACACGGGGTTCGCGCCCTCGACGACCACCTTCGGCGCCTTCTCCACACCGGTGCGGGCACCGTCGGACGTGCGCCAGGAGAACGTGTCCGTGGCCTGCTGGGCCGAGTAGCTCCACTCGAACCGGACTGTTCCCGCGTCCACGCGCGTCGCGGTGATCACCGGACGGCCCGGCGGGGCGCTGCCCGCGCCCGCGTTCTGGTCGGGGACGTCGTCGACGACGGTGGCCGGCGCCGGTCCGGTCGCGGGTTCCTCCCCGCCGGACAACAGGAACACGCCCACACCGATGATCGCGACCGCCGCGGCGGCACCGGCGGCGTACAGCGGCCAGCGCACCCGTTCCACGTGCTCCGCCGGTGTCAGCCGCGGTGCGGAGGCGGGCTCGCGGACGATCGTCGCCAGCTGCGGGTTTCCCTGCCGCACCAGGGTGTGCGGGGCGCGGGGCGCCGTCGGCGGCACCCGTTGCCGGGTCGGCGGCGCGGTGCGCGGAGCAGGCGGCGCGAACGACGGGACGCCGGCCGTGCGCACCGGGTGCCGCTCCGGCACGGTGCCGGGCATCAGCACCAGTTCGGTCCGGCCGAACCGGTACGTCACCTGGATCCGCTGCAGCTCGGCGGCGAAGTCGAGCAGGGAACCCGGCCGTGCCGCCGGGTCCTGGTCCATGGCGCGCAACAACAACCGCCGGAGCTCGTCGGGTGCGGCCAGCTGGTCCGGCCGCCACCCGCTCACGATCCGGTGCTGGACCGCCTCGACCGAGTGGTCGGTGCCGAGCGGCATGAACGGCGACCGTCCCACGAGGAGGTGCCACAGCGTCGCGGCGAAAGAGAACACCTCGGTGCGCACGCCGTACCTCGCCACGGCGTCCACGCCGAACAGCTCGGGCGCCGACCACGGCGGCGACAGCGCCACCTGCGTCTCCCGGCCGCGGTCCGCGAGCCGGCCCGCGATGCCGAAGTCGGTCAGGCACGCGTCGCCGGACTCGTTCATGAGCACGTTGGCCGGCTTGATGTCGCGGTGCAGCATCCCGCGCCCGTGCGCCGTCTCCAGCGCGCCCGCGATCTGCACCCCGATGTCGAGGACCTGCTTGACCGACAACGGCATCCGGCTCGCCATCTTCGCCAGGTCGCCGCCGGGGCAGTACTCCATCACCAGGTACGGGCGCCCGTCCACCGCGGTGCCGGTGCCGTACACCGTGACGACGTTGCGGTGCTTGCGCAGCTTCGCCATCGACTCGCCCTCGGCGAGGAACCGCTCGCGCACCTCGTCGGACAGGCCGGTCGTCTGCGGCACCTTGACCGCGACGTCGTCCTTGAGCTTGCCGTCGTAGTAGCGGTGCACCGTCGCGAAGCCGCCCGCACCGATGTCACCGCGGTACTCGAAGTCCGGGATCGCCGGTGGTCCCAGCGTCATCCGCCCACCTCGAACGTGAAGAAGACCTGCTCGCTCAGCGACACCCTGGTCCCGGGGGTGAGGAACTGCTCGATGTGCGGGGCCAGCTGCTCCGGCGGGCAGCCGGGGCGGGAGATCGTGGTGCCGTTGGTGGAACCGAGGTCGCGCACCAGCACGTCCCAGCCCTCCAGCCGCACCTCGACGTGGGTCCGCGAGATCTCCGCGTCGGTCTCGCTGCCGACCTGCACGAGGTTCGCGTGCCTGCGGTCACCACCGGGGTCGCGGCCCACCACCACGTCCCGGTCGAGCGCGATCGTGTCGCCGGTGGACATCCGCAGCAGGCCCAGCACGGGCCTGTCCAGCACGATGGCGACCTGGTCGGGCAGCAGGACCTCGCACACCCGGCAGTGCACCGCGTAGTCCGAGCTGAGGTGTCCCGACGGGCACCGCCGCGCCCGCACCCGGTGGTTCCCCGCGTGCAGCATCCGGGTGTCGCCGGGGGACGTGGCGTTCGTGCGCAGCACCGTGTGCGTCACCGGCTCGGCGGGTGGCGCCGCGGCGACCCGGGGCGCCCAGTCGAACGACTGGATCACGCCACCGGTCCGGGCGAGCGCGGGCACCGGCGGTGGTGCGACGTGGTCGCGGACGACGGGCAGGTCGACCGGTTCTTCCTGGCGCACAACGGTGTGCTCGACGACCTCGGTCTGCGGGGCCGGTTGCGGCGGCAGAGCTGCGGCGGCGTCGGACAGCGTCACGACGAGCTCACCCGCGAGGACCACGCCCCCGCGCAACGGCAGCGCGGTGCCTCCCGGACCGGCGGTGACCCGCAGCAGGGCCACGTCGTCCAGGCCGCGGTCCACCCACGTCGCGACACCGGTCGCGGTGATCTCCTCGACGGCACCGGACCCGGTGACGGCCTGCAGCTGGACCTCGCCGCGCACCACGGCGCGCTGTTCGGTCGCGGTCACGCGGACGAGCGCGAACCCGCTCACCGCGCGGAACCCCTCGTGCACGATCGCGGCGAGCACCTCGTCCAGCGGCTCGTCCGCGCGCACCAGCTCCCAGCAGCGGCGGACCAGGTCGGAGCCGGGTGCCACGGACAGCAGGAGCCACGTCCGCTCCCCCGCCACGGCGGTCCACGTGCCCGGCACGTACTCGACAGCGGTCATCGCGGACCCCGCGGTGCCGTGTCGCAGCTGGACGCGACCGCCTCGGTGTAGTCGACCACCAGCGCGGTGACGTTGTCGCGGGCCCCGGCGGCGACGGCGCGGTCGACGAGGTCCGCCGCGGCACCGGCCGCGTCGGCGTGCAGCCGCAGCACCTCGTCCAGCTCGTCGTCCGCGAGCTCGCCGGTCAGCCCGTCCGTGCAGATCAGGAACCGCTCACCGGCCCGCGGCGGGAACACCCACAGGTCCGGGTCACCGGCGCCGGTGCTGCCGAGCACCCTGGTGACGACGTGCCGACGGGGGTAGGTCCTGACCTCGTCCGCGGTCAGCACCCCGGCCGCCACGAGCTCCTGCGCCTCGGAGTGGTCGACGGTGAGCTGCGTCAGCCCCGCGCCGTCGAGGCGGTAGACCCGCGAGTCGCCGACGTTGAACACGACCCAGTGCGGCTGCCCGGAGAACGCGACCAGCGCGAGCCCCGCGACCGTCGTCATCCCGCCGTGCTCGGCCTCCACCAGCGACCGGCCGGCGGCGGCCAGCGTCGCCCGCACGTCCTCCACCCCCGGCAGCTCCAGCCCGTCGAGCTCCCGCAGCCGCGCGACCACGAGCCCGCTCGCGACCTCGCCGGCCGCGTGCCCGCCGACCCCGTCGGCCACGGCGAACACCTGCCTGCCCGCGACGGCGTCGTCCTCGTTGACCGTCCGCACCACGCCGGGGTGCGTGGTCAGCCCCGTCCGGATCACCGTGCTCCCACCACGTCCGGGAACAGCTCGCCGACGCGGGCGCACGCCTCGCCGGGACTGACCGGGGTGCTCCTGCCGGGGTCGTCCTCGGAGTCCGAGGGGTACCAGTCCCCTGCGGCGTCGTGGCCGCGCCAAGGCGAACCGAGGAGCACGACCGCGAGCTCGGAGCGGACGTCGTCCACCCGGTCGGCGCACGCGAGCAGCGTCGACGCCAACCGGTCGAGCCGGTCCGGATCGGACCCGATCACCGCGCACACCCGCATTTCCTCCGCTCACCCGTTCGGACCTCTCGTCGTTCGGCGCACGCTCGGCGTTAGCTGAAATTTGGGGACAAAAAGTGGTCAGCGGAAGGCGAAACGTTCCGGCCGCGGGAAGCGATGGAGTTCGACCGACCAAGGCACGGGCGCGGAAATCGACACTCCCGGCGTCGTGTCCGGTTTGCTAGCTTTGCCCGATGAGTCGTGTTGGTCGGCTGCTGCGCACGGGCTACTACACCGCCGGTTACGGGCGGCGGTTCCCCGGCCACGACCGCGTCGAGCGGTTCGTCCGCGACTTCGAGGCGCGGGAGGCCAAGGGGGACACGCCCCGGGAGCGGGCCGCGTGGGACGCGCAGTACGCCAGGGGCGAGTGGGACCACCTGGCGGGGCTGGGCGAGCAGGCGCACTACGCGGTGATCGTCGGGTATGGGACGTTCTTCGCGCCGGGTGGCAGTGTGCTCGACGTCGGGTGCGGTGAAGGGGTGCTGCACAGCCGGTGGCTGCCGCACGGGTACGAGCGGTACGTCGGGCTCGACATCTCCGAGGTGGCCGTGCGGAGGCTGGCGCAGCGGGTGGACGAGCGCACGGAGTTCCGGGCCGCCGACGCGGACACGCACACGCCGGACGGGAAGTTCGACGTGATCGTGTTCAACGAGAGCCTGTACTACCTCACCGATCCGCTGGCGGCGCTCGAACGGTACGAGCGGGCGCTCACGCCCGACGGTGTGGTGATCGTGTCCATGTTCCTGGGCTCCCGCCGGTCCCGCGCCATCCTCGGTGCGGTCCGGCGGGAGCGCCGGGTCGTGGACTCCACGCGCACCACTCAGGGTGCGACGTCGTGGGAATGCCTTGTGCTCAAACCCCTTCAGCCCGCGTAGTGCACGTCCGGCCACGGCGGGGTGGCCATGCCGGCACCGATGTGGAAGCTCGGGTGCGGGGGCTGGTTGTAAGCCGTGTTCTGCCACGCGATGGCGACGCGGTACATCGGGTCGTGCATCAGCGTCGGGATGCGGCGGTCGGTTTGCGCCGGCGTGCTGTAGATGCGGAGCGCGCGGTTGTCGGTCGTGGGCCAGATGACCTCTTCGCGCCAGTCACCGAGGATGTCGCCGGAGAGCGACGGGGTGGACTTGGTGCCGTTGTTGGAGTGCACGTCGGCCGCGGTGAGCAGGCGGGTGTCGGCGGAGGTGCCGTACTTGTCGACGTGCGTGCCGTCGAGGAGCTCGCGGGTGGGGTCACCGTCCCACCACAGCAGGAAGTTCGCCGAGGACGGTTTGCGGCCGACGGCCTGGCCCCTGGTGTCGCGGAGCTGGCTGTCGGCGCTGGACCAGGACTCGGCACCGGGGCTGCCGGGGTGGATGTCGCCGGAGACGCCGCGGCCGTTGTCGCCGGCGGCCGGGGTCTGCCAGAGGACCTGGCCGGTGCGGGCGTCGGCGAACCAGGACGCGGGTTTGCTGGCGTCCTCGGAGACCTTGTAGTACTCGAGGCCGGGGCGGGACGGGTCGAGGTCGCCGAGGTGGGCGGCGTCGCCGTGGCCGAAGCGGGTGTTCCAGAGGCCGCGGCCGGTGTCGTCCACGACCGCCGCGCCGTAGACGATCTCGTCGCGGCCGTCGGCGTCCACGTCGCCGATGGTCAGCGAGTGGTTGCCCTGGCCCGCGTAGGCGGTGTTGCTGTTCGAGTCGAACGTCCAGCGCTTCACGAGCTGGCCGCCGCGGAAGTCCCAGGCGGCGATCACCGAACGGGTGTAGTAGCCGCGGGCCATGATGAGTGACGGGCGGGCACCGTCGAGGTAGGCGGTGCCCGCGAGGAAGCGGTCGACGCGGTTGCCGTAGCTGTCGCCCCACGAGGACACGGTGCCGCGCGGCGGGTCGTAGCTCACGGTGGACACCGCGGCACCGGTGAGGCCGTTGAACATCGTCAGGAACTCGGGGCCGCTCAGCACGTAGCCGTCGCTGTTGCGGTAGTCGGCGGAGGCGTTGCCGATGACCGTGCCGCGGCCGTCACGGGTGCCGTCCGCGGTCTTCATCGCGATCTCGGCACGGCCGTCGCCGTCGTAGTCGTACACCTGGAACTGGGTGTAGTGCGCGCCGGAACGGATGTTGCGGCCCAGGTCGATGCGCCACAACCGGGTGCCGTCGAGGCGGTAGGCGTCGATGAACGTGTTCCCGGTGACGCCGGCCTGCGAGTTGTCCTTCGCGTTGTCCGGGTACCACTTCAGGAAGATCTCGTACCGGCCGTCGCCGTCGGCGTCGCCCACGCTGGCGTCGTTCGCGCTGTACCCGCCGGCCGGCGCGGAGATCGGCACGTCGAGGTAGCCTTGGGCGAACGACAGCGACGCCGGGGACGCGGGTTGCTCCACGCCGCCGGCGACCGCGCGCACGGTGTAGGACGCGCCCGCCGGGCCACCGGCGTCGAGGTAGTTCGTGGACGCCGTGACCGGTGCCGAGGTGAGCCTGGTGCCACCGCGGTACACGTGGAACCCGGTGTCGCGCGCGTCGCCGGCGAGCAGCCGCCAGCTGACCAGGTTGCCGCTGCCCGAACGGACGCTCACGACACCGCGGTCCAGCCGCTCGACCTGCTTGCGGCCGGTGGGGTCACCGGGCTCGGGTGCGGGAGTGGTGGTCGTGGTCGTCGTCGTGGTCGTCGTCGGCCCCACGCCGCCCGTGCACACCACGCCGTTCAAGGAGAACGACTCCGGCGTGCCCACCTCCGAGCCGGACACCGTGCCGTTGAACCCGAACGACGCCGTGCCACCGGTGGGCACAGCGCCGTTCCAGTCCACATCGGACGCCGTTACGCTCGCGCCGGACGCCGTGAACCGCGCGTTCCAGCCCTCGCCGTAGCGCTCGGAACCGGGGAACGTCCACGCCAGGCTCCACCCGGTCACCGGGTCGCCCAGGTTCGTGATCGTCACGTTCGCCGAGAACCCGCCCTGCCACCGGTTCTGCACCACGTAGTCGACTTTGCAGCCGGGGGCCGCCACGGCCAGTCCCGCCGCCGCGACACCCCCTGCCACCACACCGAGAGCCGCCGCCACGGCACCCACGCGCACACCAACGCTGCTGAGCACGTCTTCTCCCTCGAAGTCCGTTTTCTGGGAGCGCTCCCAGAAACCTGCCGTGCTTCATGACAGCACCGGACCGGAGAGGGGTCAAGGGCGGAAACGGGCCAACGCACCGCGCGAACGGCTTCTTTCGGTAAGCGCTTTCCACCCTTCACGGCGACGTGTCAGCACTTCACCCAGTAGTTCGGCGCGCTCTGCCGGACGCTGCTGGTGACGAACGTGTTCCACAGCCCGAGCGCCTGGTTGGAGCCCAGCGCGTAGGTCTGTCCCAGGTTCGCGTAAGCGCGGCCGGCGGTGGTGTGCGCGTAGTTGCTCGCGGTGACGCACTCCGACCCGGGTGACGTGGTGGTGGTCGTGGTCGGCGTCTGCCCGCTGGTCAGCGCCTTCACCATCGCCACGACGGCGGCCATCTGCGGACCGGACTTCAGCGGGTACGACGCGGACTGGTAGCCCCACCAGTCCCAGCACCCCCGCGGGTTGCCGGTCATCGTGGTGGCCTGCGGGTACAGCACGATCATGCGGTTGGTGTCGGCGTACTCGTTGAGGTAGCCCTTGTCCATCAACGCGTTCCCGACGAGCCCGTGGTACTGGTAGCAGCCGTGCAGGGTGACCATCAGCTTGCACGGCCCCGTTTCACACGCCCGCGGCACGTACGCGAACCCGTCACGGCCCAGGCTGATCGCCGCCGCGTTCCCGCCGGGCGCGTACCGGCCCTGGTCGAACTGCACGAGCTTGCCGGTCAGCGACGACGCGGGCGCGGCCACCGACCCGAACAGGTGTCCGAGCATCTCGCGCACCGGGTCCGCGGTGCCGCAGTTGTTGACGTACGGCGAGGCCGTCGAGCCGCAGCTGTTCGGTCCGATCGGGCTGACCCACGCGTGCCCGGCGGCGGAGGTGTTGTCGTACGCCACCCTCGCACCGAAATCGCGGTAGTAGGTGGCCAGGTCGTCGTTCACCGCGCGGGCGACGGTCTGGTCGGCGCTGCCGTGGAACAGCCACACCGGGTCGCCGGACAGGTTCGCGGGCGGGTCGACCGTGCCCGCCGACGCACGGGTCCTGGTCAGCTGTTCCAGCTCGGCGGGCGTCTTGCGCGGCTGGTAGGTGTCCATGCACGCGTTCAGCGCGGTGGTGAGGTTGTTCTGGGCGCAGTCGTAGGGGCCCGCGGAGAAGATGCCCGCGCCCTGGAACACCCCGGAGTAGGCCACGTGCAGCTGGTTGGCCATGAAACCGCCGGACGACAACCCGCTGACGTACGTGCCGGTGACGTCGTAGCGGGCGAGGGTGCCCGGTTGCGGCGCGGGGACCGCCGCCAGCGAGATCGACAGGGACGCGGCGGCCAGGCCGGTGGCCGCCGCGAGTGCCAGGAACACGTTCCCGAGTCGCATGTGTTCGCCTCCGTCGGTGCAGGCAGGGACATGACGACCCCAGTGAAGACCCGGCAGGACGAGCGCACCACGTGCGCGGCCACCACCTCGTGCCGCCGTCCGCCGTGGACCCGCACCATTGCCCCGGCCGGCCGGAGCTCACATGGCGGCGAGCGCAGCCACCGTGGCCGCGACGATCCGGTCCTGCGCCTGGTCCCTCGGCACCGTCGGCGTCCCGTCGCCGGGCTGGTCGCCGTAGTCGCCGAAGAACGCGTGCACGGCGCCCGGCACGACCTCGAACCGGGTGTCCGCCGGCAGCCGCCGCCGCGAGTCGGCGACGTCCTGCGGGGTGGTGAACCCGTCCCGCTCCCCCGAGATCGACCACGCCGTCAGCCCTGTCCGCCCGGACAGGTCGCCGACCGGGTACGACGCCCACAGCACCAGGCCGCGCACCGAGCTGTCGGCGAGCACGTCCCGTCCGGCGGCCACACCGCCCAGCGAGTGCCCGCCGACCGCCCACACCGGCACCTCGGGGTGGGCGGCGCGCACCGGTGCCGTGTCACCGGCCAGCAACGCCATGTTCAGCGGCTCGCGCACGACCACCACGAGGAACCCCTGTGCCGCAACGCGTTTGAGCAACGGCAGGTAGGCGCGGTAGTCGACGCGGGCACCGGGGTGGAACACCAGCCCGGCGCGCACGGCACCGTCCGGCCGCAGCACCGCGGCGTCGTCCTCCACCCGCGTGGCCGCGAACGGCTGCAGGTACACGGCGGGCGCGACCAGCACCACGGCGAGCACCACCACGAGCCACGACGGCACCTTCCGCCACAGCGCGAGCCCGCCGCCCACCACGGCCACCGCGCCGAGCAGCACCGGCTGCGCCGGGTGCCCCGCCGTCAGCGGACCCCAGCCCGCGACCAGGAGCACCAGCGGCACCACCAGGCAGGCGGTCCCGGCCAGCCGCCGCGCCCAGGTCACGACCGGACCAGCGCGGCCGCGCGGACGCCGGCCCAGATCAGCAGCGCCAGCACCCCCACCAGCAGGTACTCGATCAACGGAATCCGCACCACCTCGTCGATCCGGTCGAGCCCGCGCCACGAGTACACCGCGAGCGCCGCCACCACGAACGTCCCGCCGATCCACCAGCGGGTGCGGGCGCTCAACCCTACGCCGTGCATCTGGGTGAGCACGAAGATCGCCACGAACCCGAACAGGAACATCGGCCACACCCCGTCCGGCCCCGAGTTCATCACCGCGACCAGTGTGCCGTGGATCGCGACCATCAGTTCGAGGGTGAGCGTCCACCACCGGTTCGTGTGAGCGCGGCTGAACATCAGGCTGCTCTGCACCAGCAGCAGGAACATGTAGAAGAAGCCGATGAGGTGCCCGCTGGTCGACTCCATCGGGTGGTACCAGAAGGTGTAGATCGCGGCCCAGCTGAACAGGTAGCCGTGGTAGCGGCGGGCGAACGACACCACCTGCGCGGAGATCGGCGCCGACCAGGTGAGCGCCAGGCCGCGGCGGCGGTTCTCCATCAGCAGCACCCAGACCAGCAGCAGCACGACGGAACCCTGCGAGCTGAAGATCGACACGTCCTGCGCCAGGCCGTCGTAGAACAGCTGCGTCTGCACCGCGTGCAGCGCGATGAACCCGCCGTTCGCGGCCAGCGCGATCACGTTGATCCGGTGCAGGCCGTCGGTGTAGCGCCGCACCCTGGTCTGCGCGAAGTGGATGAGCCACCACGACACCAGCTGGTGCGCCGCGTAGCCCAGCCAGGCGGACGCCCTGGTCCAGGAGGTGGGGTCGGGCAGCTTCCAGTAGTACCAGGACGCACCCCGGTCGGGCAGCAGCTCGACCCCGTGCAGCCGCTGACCCAGCAGCCACACCAGGCCCGTGAGCAGCGCACTCGCCGCCACACCCCACACCAGCACCCCTCGGGAGGAGCGCCGCACATCGTTCAGCATGCTGAGCATTATGCACGGTTCGTCGTGATATGTTCAGCGCACTGAGCAACTCGGGAGGCAGCGCGGTGGCCCGATATCTGTTGCGCGTCAACGGTGAACGGCACGAGGTCGACGTCGAGGGTGACACTCCCCTGCTGTGGGTGTTGCGTGACGAACTGGGGTTGACAGGGGTCAAGTACGGGTGCGGGGTCGGTCTGTGCGGCGCCTGCACGTCCCATGTGGACGGTGAGGCGGCACGGCCGTGCGTGCGCACGACCGCCGACAGCACGAGAACGCGGATCACCACCATCGAAGGGCTCTCCCGCGACGGCGACCACCCCGTGCAACGGGCGTGGCGCGAGCTCGACGTCGCCCAGTGCGGCTACTGCCAGCCGGGTCAGGTGATGGCCGCGGCGGCACTGCTCGCGAAGAACCCCGACCCGGACGACGCGGCGATCGAGGAGGCCTTGCGCGACAACGTCTGCCGCTGCGGCAGCTACCCGCGCATCCGCGCGGCGGTGCGCCGGGCGAGCCGGCTCATCCGCGAGGAGGACCGGTGATCAGCAGGCGGACCCTCCTGCGCGGTGCGGGAGCGGGAGCACTCGTCGTGGCGGTGCCGGTGCCGGCACTCGCGCAGGAGAGCTCCGAAGGCGCCACGGGCCTGGTGCCCACCGTCTTCGTGCGACTGGACGACAAAGGCCGGATCACGGCCACGGTGCCACGGCCGGACACGGGCCAAGGCGTACGCACGGTCGTCGCGCTGATGGTCGCCGAAGAGCTCGCGGTCGACGCCGACGACATCACGTTGGAGCAGGCGCACGGCGACACGGAACGGTTCGGCTCGCAGGCCGTGGCGAACTCGTCGTCGGTGCGCCAGCTCGCCACGCCGATCCGCACGGCCGCCGCGACCGCGCGCTGCCTGCTGGTCACGGCCGCGGCGCAGCGCTGGAAGGTGCCGGTCGCCGAGTGCACGGCGAAGGACGGCACCGTGCGCCATCCACGCCGGGGCCGGCTCGCCTACCGGGCCCTCGTCCGCGCCGCCGCCGCACTCGACCCCGCCACGGTGCCGGTCGAGCTCACGCCGCCGGAGGAGTGGCGGCTGCTGGGCAAGACCCGCGGTGGCCGCGTGGACGCCCGCGACATCGTCACCGGTCGCACCCGGTACGGCATCGACGCCCGGCCGGCCGGCGGGTTCGTCGCGGTCGTGCTGCGCCCGCCGTGGCTCGGCGCGGTGCCGGACGCGGTCGACGACACCGCGGCCCGCGCGCTGCCGGGCGTGGTCGACGTGCTGACGCTGACCGCACCCGCCGAGGGCCAGGGCGGTGTGGCGGTCGTGGCGAAGTCGACCCACCAGGCGTTGCGCGGCCGGGACGCGCTGCGGGTCACGTGGCGCGGCGGCACCCCCGCGGCGGACAGCCGCGCGTGGCTCGCCGACCTGGAGGCCGCCCTCCCCGCGCAAAGCCCGATCGACGGCGTGCAGCGCGTCTACCGGATGCCGTTGCTCGCGCACGCGCCGATGGAACCGATGAACGCCACCGCGCACGTCCGCCCGGACGGGCTGACGGTGTGGGCACCGACGCAGGACCCCGGCGGCCTCCGCACGCAGCTGGCCCGCCAGCTCGCGATCCCCGCGACGTCCGTGCGGGTGGAGGCGACGGCGTCCGGCGGCGCGTTCGGGCGGCGCATCGAACCCGACCCCGTGCTGGAGGCCGTGGCCTGCTCGCGGAAGGTGGGTGCGGCCGTGCAGGTGCTGTGGACCCGCGCCGACGACATGCGCAACGACTCCTACCGGCCGATGTCGGTGCACCGGATGACCGCGCTCGTCGGACCCGACGGCCTGCCCACCCGGCGGTCGCACGAGGTCGTGACCTGGCCGTTGACCGTCCTGCCGATGTTCGCCAACCCGGCGCTGATCAAGGCGAGCGGCGACCACTTCCCGTACACCGTGCCCGGTGACATCGCGGTCGGCGTGCGGCCGGCGCCGCTGCGGACCGGGTTCTGGCGCGCGGTCTACGCCGGGCAGTTCCTCTACGCCGAGGAGAACTTCCTCAGCGAGCTCGGCGCGCGGGCCGGTCTCGACCAGATCGCCCTGCGCAGGGCGTTGCTGCCGGCGGGGTCTCGGTTGCACCGGCTGCTCGACACCGTCGCCGAGAGGTCCCGCTGGGCGAAGCCGCCCGCACCGGGCACGGCCCGCGGTGTCGCCTGCCACGAGGACTACGGCTCGGCGATCGCGGTGGTCGCCGTGGCCGAACCGGGGTCGCGCCGGGTGCTGCGCGTGCACGCCGCGGTCGACGTCGGCGTGGTCCTGCACCCGTCCGGTGTGCGGGCGCAGGTCGAGGGGTGCGTGGTCGACGCGGTGTCCACTGTGCTCGGTGCGCAGATCACCGTCCGGGAAGGACGCGTCGTGGAGTCGTCGTTCGGCGACTACCGGTGGGCGCGCATCGGGCAGACACCCGACGTCGACGTCACGATCGTGCAGTCGAACGCCCCGCTGGGCGGTCTGGGCGAGCTGGCCTACCCGCCGGCGGCCGCGGCCGTCTCCGCGGCGCTCGCGGCCGGTGACCCGGTCGCCGGCATGCCGTTCGGGACCGACGTGGGGTGATCGGGCGGGTCTGGGATGATGGGGTCGTGGCCGAGGGAGACGAGCTGGCGGTGGCGCACCGCCCGGACCAGGTGGGCGCGGACGTCGCCTCCTGGCCGACCGGCAGGCTCCTCTCGGTCGCGGCCCGCGTCGTCGAGAAGCGGTTCGACGACTTCCTCGCCGGCCGCGGCCTCACCCACGCCGGGATGATCACGCTGCACCACCTCGCCGACGGGCCGCGCTCGCAGCGCGAGCTGGCCGTGCTGTGCCGGGTCACCGACCAGACGATGAGCCGCACGATCGAGCACCTCGGCCGCGGCGGCCACGTCGTGCGCAGCCAGGACCCCACCGACCGCAGGCGCACGTCGGTGAAGATCACCCCCGCCGGTCGCCGCGCGCTGGCCGCCGCCCGCCGGGAGGAACGCGAGTCCGACGCGCTGCTCGGCGCGGTCGACGACTACGAGCACTTCCGCCGCCAGCTGATCGCCCTGATCGCGGCGGCCACTTCGACCACACAGGACTAGTCCGTGCGCTTCGCGGACGAATTCGCGGAGAAAGTTCTTGCAACGCTTCCCGGTGCACGGGTCGGCCTGGTACGACCATGGGGAACCCCTGCAACCTAGGAGACAACGTGGTTTCCTCGGCTCTTCGCGTCCTGGTCACGGCCGTGCTGGCCGTGACGCTGTTCGCACCGGTGCAAAGTTTTGCGGCACCGCCGGGCAACAGGGACGTCACCGTCACCCTGTTCCAGTGGCCGTTCGCCCGCGTGGCCTCGGAGTGCACGACCGTGCTGGGCCCCAAGGGCTACGGGTACGTGGAGGTGTCCCCCGCCACCGAGCACGTCCAGGGTCCCCAGTGGTGGACCACCTACCAGCCGGTCAGCTACCGCATCGCCGGACGACTCGGCGACGAGAACGCGTTCAGGAACATGATCTCGGCCTGCCACAGCGCGGGCGTCAAGGTCATCGCCGACGCGGTGGTCAACCACATGAGCGCGGGCTCCGGCACCGGCACCGGCGGCACCGGCTACTCGAAGTACAACTACCCCGGCGTGTACAGCGACTGGGACTTCCACTCGTGCCGCTCGCCGATCAGCAACTACCAGGACCGCTCCAACGTCCAGAACTGCGAGCTGGTCGGACTGTCCGACCTGAACACCGGCAGCGACTACGTGCGCGGCGCCATCGCCGGGTACCTCAACCGGCTCATCGCGATGGGCGTGGACGGGTTCCGCATCGACGCGGCCAAGCACATCGCGGCCGCCGACCTGTCCGCGATCAAGTCGAAGCTGACCAACCCGAACGTGTTCTGGGTGCACGAGGTCATCTACGGCGCCGGTGAGGCGGTGCAGCCGGGCGAGTACACCGGGTCCGGTGACGTGGACGAGTTCCGCTACGCCTACGACCTGAAGCGGATCTTCACCAACGAGAACCTGGCCTACCTGCGCACGTTCGGCCAGTCGTGGGGCTTCCTGCCCAGCGGCCAGGCCCGGCCGTTCGTGGACAACTGGGACACCGAGCGCAACGGGTCGACGTTGACCTACAAGGACAACTCGACCTACACACTGGCGAACGTGTTCATGCTGGCGTGGAACTACGGCGCCCCGCAGGTCTACTCCGGCTACGAGTTCAGCGACAAGGACGCGGGCCCGCCCGGTGACTGGGCCTGCTACAACGGCGGCTGGAAGTGCCAGCACGCGTGGACGCAGATCGCGAACATGGTGGCGTTCCGCAACACCGTGGCCGGCACCGACGTGAACAACTGGCAGGACAACGGGTACGACCTGATCGCGTTCGGGCGCGGCAGCAAGGGCTTCGTCGCGATCAACCGGGAGACCTTCGCGGTCACCAGGACGTTCCAGACCGCCCTGCCCGCCGGGAGCTACTGCAACGTGCAGGAGACCGGCTGCGTGCGCGTGACGGTCGACTCGAACGGCCGGTTCACCCACACCCTCGGTGCGGGCACGGCGCTCGCGCTGCACGTCGGCGCGAGGTAGGCCGGGGTGGTGCCCGCCGCGGGAGCCGCGGCGGGCACGACCTCAGGAACCGCAGGACTCCCTGACCACCAGGCGGGTCGGCAGCACCACGGGGTCCTCCCGGCCGGAGCCGGTGATCATCGCGAGGATCGCCTTGGCCGCCGCGACGCCGAACCCCGGCTTGTCCTGGGCGACCGTCGTCAGCGCCGGTTCGACCAGCGCGGCGACCTCGATGTCGTCGAACCCGACGATCGCCAGGTCGTGCGGCACCCGCAGACCGGCGGCGCGGGCGGCGAGCAGAGCGCCGACCGCCATCTCGTCACTGGCCGCGAACACCGCCGTCGGCGGGTCGTCGAGCGCCAGAAGTCGTTGCATCGCAACCGTTCCGCTGGTGCGGTAGAAGTCGCCGGCGACCACGTACTCGTCGCGCGCCGGCAGACCGGCGTCCTGCAACGCCGTGCGGTAGCCCGCGACCCGGTCCCGCGAGGGCTGGTTGCCGGGCGGACCGGTGATCGTGGCGATCCGGGTGTGGCCGAGCCCGGCGAGGTGACCGGTCGCCATCCGCGCGCCACCCGCGTTGTCCGACGTCACGTAGGTCGCCCTGGGACCGTCGACGGCCACGTCCAGCGCCACGCACGGAACACCCGACTGCGCGAAGGCGGCGAACGCCTCGGCGTCGGACCCGCTGTCGATCAGGACCAGCCCGCCGAGGTGGTGGCGGCGGGTCATGTTCACGTAGCCCACCGGGTCCGCGAGCGACGCGCCGACCTCGCGGGCGTCACCGCTGGTCGCGAGCATCAGCAGGTGGTAGCCGTGCGCGCTGAGCGCCGACTTCAGCCCGATCAGCAGGTCCTGCAGGTACGGGTGCCGCCAGCCGGGCCTGCGGTGGTCGGTGTCCCAGACCAGCCCGATCATCGTGGACTGCTTCGTCGACAACGCCCGCGCGGACTCGTTGGGCTGGTACCCGAGCTCCTTCGCGACCCGCAGCACGCGTTCACGCGTGTCCTCGTTGACCGTTCCCGGCTGGTTGAAGACGCGCGACACCGTCGCCACGGACACACCGCAGAGCTGGGCGATCTCACGCCCGGTCGGCATCGTCGGCCTCCGTTTCACCGTAAGCGGTTACATCACCGTACGAGCAGCACTTCTCCTAGTCAAACGGGTGCGGGAGTTGATCTGTTTATCATCTCGTTACTTGACGTACACCGCGTAACCCCGTTGTCATAGGCGCCACACCTCTTCGGCCGGCAGTTCCGCTCAATCGTCGGCCCATCCGCACCGGAACCACTTTTCTCTTCAGCGCGCCCAAAATTCGACGGAGGCCTGTACATGCGCCCCAAAGCACTCGCCCTCGGCTGTGCCGTGCTGGCGACCGCCGTGGTGCTCAGCGGTTGCGGCAGCAGCACCGCGGGCGGTGGCAAGACCAAGCTGTCCATCGGGTTGTTCGGCAACTTCGGTTACGCCGAGCTGCTCAAGGAGTACGCGGCAGCGCACCCGGACGTGGAGATCACCGACCGGACGGCGTCCTACTCCGACCACCACAAGAACCTCGCCGCGCACCTCGCCACCAGCAGTGGCACCGCGGACATCGAGGCCGTGGACACGGGTTACATCAACCAGTTCAAGGCCACGCCGGACAAGTTCGTCGACCTCAACACCAAGGGCGGTGACCAGCTGAAGGACCGCTGGCTGCCGTGGAAGTGGGAGGGCTCGCTGTCCAAGGACGGCAAGCAGATCGGCTACGGCACCGACGTCGGCGGCCTCGCGATCTGCTACCGCCGCGACCTGCTGCAGAACGCCGGGCTTCCCGCCGACCGCGACCAGGTCGCCGCGCTGTGGCCGACCTGGCAGGACTTCATGGCCGCGGGCAAGAGGTTCCAGGAGAAGGCGCCTGAGGGCGTGAAGTGGTTCGACGGCGGGCCGACCGTGCTCAACGCGATCGTCGGCCAGGCGTCGGTGGGCTACTACGACAAGTCCGACAAGATCGTCGTGGGTGAGAACAAAGAAATCAAGGACGCCTGGGACCTCGTCGTCGACGGCGTGAACTCGGGTCTGTCCTCGAAGCTGCTCTTCTCCACCCCCGTCTGGAACACCGGGTTCAAGCAGGGCCAGTTCGCGACCGTGACCTGCCCCGCGTGGCAGATGGCCAAGATCAAGGACCAGGCCGGTCCCGAGGCCGCGGGCAAGTGGGACGTCACGTCCGTTCCCGGCGGTGGCGGCAACTGGGGCGGCTCGTACCTCACGGTGCCGAAGTCGGGCAAGAACGTCGACAAGGCCGTCGAGCTGGCCGCGTGGCTGACCGCGCCCGAGCAGCAGGCGAAGGTGTTCAAGAGCGCCGGGCTGCTGCCGTCGATCCCGAAGCTCTACGACGACCCGTCGATCGTCGACTTCAAGAACCCGTACTTCAACGACGCGCCGATCGGCAAGCTCTTCACCGACGCCGCGAAGAAGCTGAACCCGCAGTACCAGGGCCCGAAGGCCGGTGACATCCAGACCGCCATCGGCAACGCGATGCAACGCGTCGAGCAGGGCAAGCAGAACGGCGAGGAGTCCTGGCGCCAGTTCGTCGGCGACGTCCAGAAGTGACGGGCTGACCCATGACCTCGATGGACCGGACGGCCAGAAGGCACCGGTGGGACACGAAGTTCGCGCCCTACGGGTACGTGGCGCCGTACTTCCTGATCTTCGGTGTCTTCGGGCTGTTCCCCCTGCTCTACACCGTCTGGGTGTCGATGCAGCACCGCAACCTGCTCGACGAGGGCGGCGCGTACGTCGTCTGGTTCGACAACTACGGCAAGCTGCTCGCCGACCCGTACTTCTGGAACTCCATGGGCAACACGCTCAGCCTGTGGCTGCTCACGACCGTGCCGCAGATCCTGTTCGCGTTGTTCATCGCCCAGCTGCTCAACCGCAAGGTCCGCACCCGCACGCTGTTCCGGATGGGCGTGATCCTGCCGAACATCACCTCGGTGGCGGCGGTGACGATCATCTTCGCGCAGCTGTTCGGCCGGGACTTCGGCCTGGTCAACTGGGTGCTGGGGCTGCTGGGCGCCGGTCAGGTCGACTGGCAGGCGGGCACCGCCACCTCGCACATCGCGATCGCGGTGATGGTGGTGTGGCGGTGGACCGGCTACCACGCGCTGATCTTCCTGGCGTCGATGCAGGCGATCCCGTCGTCGCTGTACGAGGCGGCCACGCTGGACGGCGCGAGCGGCCGGCAGCAGTTCTGGCGGATCACGGTGCCGCTGCTGCGGCCGCAGATCATCTTCTCGACGATCATCGCGACCACCGGCAACATGCGCCTGCTCGCCGAGCCGCTGCTGTTCAACCCCGGTGCGGCGGCCGCGACCGGCGGCTCGGACCGGCAGTTCCAGACCGCGGCGCTGTACCTGTACGAGCAGGGTTTCACGAACTACGACTTCGGCTACAGCTCGGCGATCGCGGTCGTGCTGGCCATCGCCACGATCATCGTCGCCGGGATCGGTTACCTGGTGACCAAGCGGATCCGGACGGAGTGACCCCATGACCGCTGTGCTGGAGCGTCCCGCACCGGCGCGCCCCACCGGGCCGTCGGCGCGGGCCCGCCGGCTGGCCCGGCGCGTGGCCGGTCCCTGGACCTACGCCGCGCTGATCGCCGTGCTCGCCGGGTCGGCCTTCCCCGTGTACTGGTCGTTCGTGGTGTCCTCGCAGACACCGGACGCGATCGACAGCGTGCCCCCGGTCCTGGTGCCCGGCGGCCACCTCTTCGAGAACATCGCCCGCGTCTTCGACACCACCGACTTCGCGCTGGCGCTGATGAACTCGATCATCGTCGCCGGCACGGTCACGGTGTCGGTGGTGCTGTTCTCCACGCTGGCCGGGTTCGCGTTCGCCAAGCTGAAGTTCCGCGGCCGCAACGTGTTGCTGCTGCTCATCATCGCCACCCAGGCGATCCCGACCGAGCTCGGCATCATCCCGCTCTACATGATGATGGCCGAGTTCGGCTGGGCGGGCGAGATCCACGCGGTGATCGTGCCGGGCCTGGTGACCGCGTTCGGCGTGTTCTTCATGCGCCAGTACTTCGAGCGCGCGATCCCGAACGAGCTGCTGGAGGCCGGCCGGATGGACGGCTGCCACTCGCTGCGGCTGTTCTGGCACGTCGCGCTGCCCGCGGCCCGCCCGGCGGCGGCGGTGCTGGGGCTGTTCACGTTCATGCAGGCGTGGAACGACTTCTTCTGGCCGCTGGTGGTGCTGGTGCCGGAGAACCCGACGGTGCAGACCGCGCTGTCCACCTTGGCCAGTGGCTACACCACGGACTACACGCTCGTGCTGACCGCCGCCACGATCGGCACGGTCCCCGTGCTGGCCGTGTTCCTGTTGTTCGGCCGCCAGATCGTCGGCGGCATCATGTCGGGCGCCGTCAAGGGCTGACCCCTCGCAGAGGAGACAAGCAGTGAACTTTCCGGCCGGCTTCCGCTGGGGCGTGGCGACCTCGGCCTACCAGATCGAGGGAGCGGCGGCCCTCGACGGCCGTGGTCCGTCCATCTGGGACACCTTCGCCGCGGTACCCGGTGCCGTCGCGAACGGTGACACCGGTGACGTGGCCGCCGACCACTACCACCGGTGGGCAGAGGACGTCCGCCTGCTCGTCGACCTCGGCGTCGACGCGTACCGCTTCTCGGTGTCGTGGTCGCGAATCCTGCCCGAGGGCCGCGGCCGCGTCGAGCAGCGCGGCCTCGACTTCTACCGCAGGCTCGTGGACACGTTGCGGGACAATGGCATCGAGCCGTTCGTCACGCTCTACCACTGGGACCTGCCGCAGGCGCTGGAGGACCGCGGCGGCTGGCGGGTCCGCGACACGGCCCTGCGGTTCGCCGACTACTCGGCGATCGTGCACGACGCGCTCGCGGACGTCGTCAGCAAGTGGACCACGCTGAACGAGCCGTACTGCTCGTCGGTCGTGGGCTACGCGGAGGGCCGGCACGCACCTGGTGCCCGCGAGGGCCACGGCGCCCTCGCCGCCGCCCACCACCTGCTGGTGGGGCACGGTCTGGCGGTGGAGGCCATGCGCACCAACGGCGTGCCCGGCCAGGAGTTCGGCATCGTCCTCAACCAGTCGCCGACCGTGCCGGTGAGCGACTCGCCCGCCGACGTGGCCGCGGCCACCCGGCAGGACGTGCTGCTGCGCCGCCAGTTCACCGACCCGCTCTTCGGCGGCACCTATCCCGAGGAGATGACGTCGATGTACGGCGAGCTCACGGACTTCTCGTTCCGCCACGACGGCGACCTGGCGGTCATCGGGCAGCCGCTGGACTACGTGGGCCTGAACTACTACTACCGGCTGCACGTCGCCGACGCACCGCACCGCGAGCCCGACCCGGCCAAGCGCACCGCGCACGACATCGGCGTCGACACGACCCGGCTGCCGGACGTGCCGCGCACCGGCATGGGCTGGCCGGTCGAACCGGTCGGGATCACGACCGCGCTGAGCGACCTCAGCGCCCGGCACCCGCAGCTGCCGCCGATCTACGTGACGGAGAACGGCTGCGTCTACCCGGACACCGAGGACCTCCAGGACACCGACCGGATCGCGTTCCTGGAGGGCCACATCGCCGCGGCACTGGCCGCCGGCGTGGACCTGCGCGGCTACTTCTGCTGGTCGCTGCTCGACAACTTCGAGTGGGCGCACGGCTACAAGCACCGGTTCGGCCTGGTCCACGTCGACTACGCGACCCAGCAGCGGACCCCGCGCGCCAGCTTCCACTGGTACCGCGACTTCGTCGCACGGGCGCGGGGCTGAGAGCGCCCGGCGGCACACCCCGGCTTCCGGGCTGCGATCACGCGGTACTTCGACGAGGTCGTGGACAGGCTCGCACGCAAGGGGGCCGACGCGCGCAGGTCGTGCTGGAACTGTCGCCGACGCACCCGAGGCGCGGTCAGGTCGTGACCGCGCCGGGGTCCGGTGCCACGCCGGCGCGACGACCTCGGCGGGAGCAACGGCCCGGCCGGGGTCCGGTGAGCCGTCACGGCACGAGGCCGGCGGCGTTCGTGCAGTAGGCCCAGAACGCGGCGATGTCGGCACGCCGTTCGGCCGTGGTCGGCAGGTAGTGCGTGGTCCGCTCGCGCCGGTCGTGCCAGAACCGGCCGGTGCGCGGGACCGGGCTGGTCGCGGCCAGCCACACGACGGTGTCCGCACCCTCCTCCGCGGTGCGCAGCAACGGCCGGGTCAGCCGGTGGAAACCGGGCAGCGAGCTCGCAACCCCCGGTGTGTCGGCCCAGCCGGGGTGCATGCCGTGCACGCCGATGCCGCCGGCCCGGTACCGCTCGGCCAGCACGGGGACGAGCGCGACCTGCATCCGCTTGGTCCGGGCGTACGCGGTGGCGCCGCGGTACTCGCCGTCGCGGTACTCGGGGTCACCCGCGCGCAGCCGCTGGGTGTACATGCCGCCGGAGGACACGAACACGACCCGCGCGTCCGGTGAGGACACCAGCAGCGAGCGGAGCAGCTCGGTCAGCAGCAACGGCCCGAGGACGTGCGTGGCGAGCGTCAGCTCGTGGCCGTCGACGCTGGTGGCGCGCTTCGCCGGCATGGTCCCGGCGTTGTGCACCAGCACGTCCACGCGGTCGAACTCGCCCAGCAGGTCGCTCGCGAACCGGCGCACCGAGGCCAGGCTCGACACGTCGCACAGCCGCACGAAGACCACGGCGCCGGGAACGGCGGCGATGATCTCGTCCCGCGCGGCCCTGCCCTTGACCTCGTCGCGCACCACGAGCACGACCGCGGCGCCGAGGCGGGCGAGCCCGAGCGCGGTGGCCTTGCCCAGTCCCGTCCCCGCACCGGTCACGACGGCGAGCCCGCCGCGCAGCGCACCGGGTTCGGGGTCGGTCGCGGGCCAGCCGGCGCGGCGCAGCCGGTAACCCCACCGCGAGTAGCCGGGGACCACGAGCCGGTCCATCGCGCTGTCGAGCACGCCGGGCAGTCCGCTCACCGGTTCCTCCTCCGCTGCCGTCCCGTGGTGGTTCGGTGCGCGGGGCCCGTCCGGTTCGGTCAGCCGTGGCGCAACGGCTTGCGCGCGGGCTCGGCGAGCACCCGCGACGCCATCCAGGCCAGGCCGTCGACCGTGGCCGCCGGGCCGCCGGTGGGCTGCACGGCGTGGCTGAGCACGGTCCGGGTGAGCACGTCGATGACGACCCCGGCCTGCTCGCCGGTCAGCGCGGGGCGGTAGGCCTCGACCCGTTCCGCGAGCACCGCTGACCGCCTGTCACGTCCGGGGCCGCTCCGGCGATCTTGTGGAGGAAGGAGGCGTCGTGGCGAAGAAGTCGATCACGGCCCGGGCGGTGTCCGGGCTCGTGCTGGCCGGTGCGGTCCTGGGCCTGGTGCTGCTCGTCCAGTCCGCGACCGAGCAGCGGTCGTGGGCCGGCTCGGAGGGCACCGTCCAGGAACGGCTGAAGTCGGGCAAGAGCGTCTCGGTCAAGGTCGAGTACCCGTTGCCCGACGGCACGAGGCAGGTCGCGACGCTGTCGGAGAACGGCCCGGCCCGCAACCCCGGCGACCGCGTGACGGTCCGTTACGACCTGCGCGACGGCCGGGTCGTCAGCGCCGCGCTGGCCGACAACGACCAGGCGCACTGGGTGGTGGGCGGCATGCTCGGGGTCGTGGTCCTCGGGGCGCTGTTCGCGAACCTGGTCGTGTGGGTGCCGCGCCGGCACGCGTGATCCGGGGCACGACTCCTGGAGCGGTCCGACCCCTTGAGCACCACACCGTCCACATCGGACTTGTTCGTCGAACGACGTACCGCATTCGTTGGTCACAATCTTGACGACCGTCACCGATCTGAATACCTTCGGGAACCTCCTGGGAGATCCCGAATCTCTGACCGGAGGTCGACGATGACCACACGTGCCACCACGTTCACAGCGCTCGTCAGCGCCCTGATCGCCACAGCCGCGCTCCTGCTCGCGTCCCCGGCGTCCGCCGCGTCGCTGGTGGAGGTGACCGGTTTCGGCGCCAACCCCGGCGGGATGCGCATGCACGTCTACGTGCCGGACAACCGGCCGGCCAAACCGGCGATCGTCGTCGCGATGCACGGCTGTGGCGGCTCGGGTCCCGGTTTCTACTCCGGCAGCGAGTTCGCCTCGCTCGCCGACCGGTACGGCTACGTCGTGATCTACCCGAGCGCGCAGCAGGAAGCCGGGTTCGGCAAGTGCTTCGACACCTGGTCGGACGCGGCGAAGCGGCGCGGCGGCGGCAGCGACCCGGTGTCGATCGTGTCGATGGTGACCTACGTCCAGCAGCGCTACGGCGGGGACCCGAACCGGGTGTTCGCGACCGGTTCGTCGTCGGGCGGCATGATGACCAACCACATGCTCGCGGTGTACCCGGACGTCTTCAAGGCGGGCGCGGCGTTCATGGGCGTCCCGTTCAACTGCTTCGCCAACGCCGCGGACTACCCGCCCGGCGGCAAGTGCACCAACGGCACCATGAACCGCACGCCGCAGCAGTGGGGTGACGCCGTCCGCCAGGCCTACCCCGGCTACACCGGCCCGCGGCCGAAGATGCAGCTGTGGCACGGAACCGCCGACAACCTCGTGCCGTACTCGTTGCTGCAGGAGGAGGTCGACCAGTGGACCAACGTGTTCGGCCTGAGCCAGACGCCGACGTCCACCGACACGCCGCGACCGGGCTGGAACCGCAGCAGGTTCTCGGACAAGGTCGAGGCGTACAGCATCCAGGGCGCGGGACACAGCCTGCCGTCGGCCGGCATGGCCGCGGTCGCGCTGGAGTTCTTCGGCATCACCGGTGGCAGCGACCCGAACCCGCCGGTGCCGGGACCGTGTGCCGTCAAGGCGAGCGTCACCGCCTGGAACAACGGCCTGACCGAGCGGATCACCATCACCAACACCGGGACCACCGCGGTCAACGGCTGGTCGCTCGCCTTCACGCTGCCCGGTGGTCAGAACATCGCCGGCGGCTGGAACGCCGGCTACTCGCCGACGAGCGGCCAGGTCACGGCGCGCAACGTGAGCCACAACGCCGTGATCGCACCGAACGGGTCCGTCGAGATCGGATTCCAGGCCACCCACAGCGGTGACGCCGCCGCGGCGTCCTCGTTCTCCCTCAACGGTTCCAGCTGCTCGAACGGCTGAGCGGCGCGGTGGCGGAGGAAGGCCCGGATGCGGCCCCGGCGTGCACCGCGCGCCGGGCCGGGCCCCTCCACTCCCGCTGCTGCGGACTAGCCGAAGTTCACGTCACTGCACCACATGTAGGCCTGGTCGAGGTGGGACGCCTGCCAGATGGTGAAGACGACGTGGTGACCCCGGTAGCCGGAGGTCGAGACGTTGAACTTGATGTCCTTCGCCGGGGCGAACCGGCCGGTCTGCGTGATGAAGTCGAGGTTGCCCCAACCCAGGCTCTGCGTGGTCGGGTCGAACCCGTTCTTGCTCACGTAGACGCGGAAGTAGTCGGCGCCGTGGCTCGCCTGGTCGTACAGGTGCATCGTGAAGTTGCTGCTCACGTTGGTGGTCCGCCAGCGGCCGGGCACGTTCAGCGAGTTGTTGCGTGCCAACCCGTTGCTGCACAGTTGCCCGTTCGGGGTGGCGCCCTGGAAGTTGCCTCCGAGCCCGTCCCGCAGCGCGCTCATCCAGTTCCACATGGTGTCGGCGTTGGCCTGGAAGGCCTGCCAGCACATGGGGTCCTGCTGCTGCATCGCGGGGTTGGTGTGCTGGCTGCCCCACGCCTGCCAGCACTGGTAGGCGCGAGTGGCCGGACTGATGATGGTTCCGTGCGCCTGAGCCGACGGGGCCCACAGGAACGTGCTGATCAGCACGCCGATGAGCACGATGGCGCCCCGCCGTCGGGTGACGGAACCGGAGGTGCTGCGCGTACGCATGTATGAGCCTCCATTAACCGGTGGTCGATCAACAGCGGCGGCGGATTGGGAGCGCTCCCAGAGCATTTACCGTACCGATGACTCTGCGAAATCACAAGGAAACACTACGTGATGATCAGTGATTAGCGGACTCGGTGCAGGTCATGGCGGTGGAAAAGTCACCCGGGAAAGGCGCTACGCCACCAGGCCGTGCCGGAACGCGTAGACCACGGCCTGCACCCGGTCGCGGAGGTCGAGCTTGGTGAGGATGCGCGACACGTACGTCTTGACCGTCTCGTGGCTGATCACCAGCGCGCCGGCGATCTCGCTGTTCGACAGGCCGTCCGCGATCAGCCGCAGCACCTCGAGCTCACGCGCGGTCAGCGGGACCTCCCGGGGCCCGCCGACCGGCCGGATCCGTTCGGCGTAGCGGCCGACGAGCTGGCGGGTCACCTCGGGCGCGAGCAGCGCCGCACCGGCCGCGACCGTGCGGATGCCGTGCAGCAGCTGCGCCGGCGGGGCGTCCTTGAGCAGGAACCCGCTGGCGCCGGCCCGCAGCGCCTCGTAGACGTACTCGTCGAGGTTGAACGTCGTCACCACCAGCACCCTGGCCGGGCTGGCCACGCCGGCGCCCGCGAGCAGCCGGGTCGCCTCGATGCCGTCGAGCACGGGCATCCGGACGTCCATCACGACCACGTCCGGGTTCAGCCGCGCGGTCAGGTCGACCGCGGCCCGCCCGTCCCCGCACTCGCCGACCACCTCGAGGTCGGGCTGCGCGTCGATGATCGTCGCGAACCCGGTGCGGATCAACGCCTGGTCGTCGCAGACCAGCACGCGCGTCACGGGCGGACCACCGCCGGAATCCGTGCGGTCACCACGAAACCGCCGTCCCTGCGGCCCGCGCTGAACTCGCCGCCGAGCACGCCGACCCGGTCCCGCAGCCCGGCGAGCCCCCGCCCGCTGCCACCCGGTGCCGCGGCGGCCGGCCCCGCGCCGTCCGTTCCGACCTCCACCACGACCTCGCTCTCACCGTGCCGCACGTGCACCGTCGTCCGGTTGCCGTGCGCGTGCTTCAGGGCGTTGGTCAACGCCTCCTGCACCACCCGGTACGCCACCACCTTCGCGCTGCCCGCCACCGGTGCGCCCTCCTCGACGAACTCCACCGGCTGCCCGGCCTGCCGGGTCTGCTCGACGAGCGCGCCCAGGTCGCCCACCGACGGCGCCCGCACGTCCCCGCCGTGGTCCGGGTTCAGCAGCTCCAGCAGCTGCCGCAGGTCCGCGATCGACCGGCGGCCGGTGTCCGTGATCGCGGTCAGCGCCTGCTCCAGCCGCTCGGGGGCGGCGGTCAGGTACCGCGCCGCCTCCGCCTGCACCACCATCGCCGTCACGTGGTGGGTCACCACGTCGTGCAGCTCGCGCGCGATCCGCGTGCGTTCCGCGACCCGCGTCTCGGCGGCGACGTGCCGCCGCCGTTCCTCCTCCGCGTCCTGCGCCAGCCGCAGCCACGCCCCGATCCCCCACGCCAGGGCGAGCGCCAGGTAGAACGTGACGAATCCGGCGACGCCCTCCTGCGACCCGTCCCGGTCGAGCGCGACCGCCAGCGGCACGTACGCCACCGACACCAGAACCGCTGTGGTGCGCCGGAACCGGCGCAGGTGCAGCCCGGTGCTCAGCAGCGCGATCGGCAGCGCCGTGCCGGCGACGGCGTGGTAGCCGAGGAGCTGGTCGGCGGCGAATCCCACGCACACCAGCGCGAGGCAGATGACCGGCCACCGCCTGCGCACGACCAGCGGCAGGCACTCCACCGCGATCACGACCAGCGCCAGCGCGTCCATCGGCCGGGTCGGCAGGTCACCCAGGTGCGTGCCGCGGTTGTGCAGCGCGGGCACGAAGGAGGCGAGCACCAGCGCCAGTGCCAGCGGGGCGTCCCTGACCGTGACGTCCCAGCGGCGCCACAGGTCCGGGACCCGGCGGAGGCTGATCACGCGGCGAGCGTAGTCGCGGTGACCGCGCGCTGGCGACGGGGCACGAGGTTCCCGCGCCGCTTCGCGAGCCACAGGAACACGACGGTCACCACGACCCCGCCCAGCACCGAGTACGCACTCGCCTCCGGCCCGAAGTCACCGCCGCTGAGCAGGTACGGCCCGGACGTGACGCCGTCCAGCAGCCCCTTCGGCGCGTCCGTGCCGGAGACGCTGGTGCTGAAGATGCCGCCCTGCGCGTAGTTCCAGCCGAAGTGCACCCCGATCGGCACCCACAGGGTGCGCGTGGCGGCGTAGACCGCGGCCAGCATGAACCCGGCCTCCACGGCGATGGCCACCGCACCCCACACGGTGGCGTGCTCGTTGAACAGGTGCGCCGCCCCGAACACCACCCCGGTCAGCACCAGCGAGAGCCACGTCCCGAGCCGCTGCTCGACGATGCGGAACAGCACCCCGCGGAACAGCAGCTCCTCCACGACCACCGCGACCGCCGTGAACCCCAGCAGCGCCACCGCACCCGACGCGGACCCGAACCCGCGCACCTCGTACCCGCCGAGCAGGGCGATGTTCAGGATGACCGCCCCGAACATCCCGAGCCCGATCGCCACTCCCCTGCCCAGCGCCCCCGCCGACCCGGCGAGCGCGACCTCGTCCGCCACCCGGTGTTCGGTCCGCCGCACCACCAGCGCGTACACCCACAGCGCCACCCCGGCCGCCACCAGCCCGAGCACCAGCGTCAACGGCGTGTTCCACCCCGCCAGCCCGACCACCGCGCTCCCGGCGAAAGCGACCAGCGCCACCGCCCCGAACTGCACCAACAGTCGCATGTCCCGTCCCTCACCAGCCGTCCGCGGCCGTCGTGCCGCGACTACCGGGAACGCTAGGGACCCGAGCCCCGCAAATCGTCACCACGCAGTGGACATCCGCAGGTAGCTCGCACGGGGGACAGCCCTCCACAGTGGAGCCTTTGCGCGGTCCCGGCACAGCGCCCCCACCCGTCGGCACGCGCTGCCGCCCGTCCGGCGGTTCCTCCTGACCCAACTAAGAGTTCACTTCGTTGGTCGTTGACAAACCGGACAGGCCCTCGACAGGCTGCACTCCCTGTGATCGAAAGGTAGCGCTTGCCATGAAACTCCGTTTGGTCTTACCGCTGCTCGCACTGCTCCTCGGCGCCGTCACCCCCGCCGTCGCGGCCGCGGCCCCCGTGGAGGCGGCCGACGCCTGCTACACCTGGAACCGCACCCTGTCGCAGGGCGCGTCGGGCGAGGACGTCCGCCAGCTGCAGATCAGGGTCGCCGGCTACCCCGGCTACGGCGCCGTGCTCGGCATCGACGGCCAGTTCGGTCCCGCCACCAAGGCCGCCGTCACCCGCTTCCAGCAGGCCTACGGCCTCGGCGCCGACGGCATCGCCGGCGCGGCCACCTTCTCGAAGATCTACGCCCTGCAGGACAACGACTGCACGCCGGTCAACTTCACCTACGACGAGCTCAACAACTGCAACTCCACCTGGGCCGGCGGCAACGTCTCCGCGGCCACCGCCAAGGCCAACGCCCTGGTCTCCATGTGGAAGCTGCAGGCCATGCGCCACGCCATGGGCGACCGCCCCATCGACGTGAACGGCGGCTTCCGCAGCGTCTCCTGCAACAACGCCGTCGGCGGCGCCTCGGGCAGCCGCCACCTCTACGGCGACGCCGTGGACCTCGGCGCCGGCCCGCAGGGCTTCTGCGCCCTCGCCAAGCAGGCCCGCAACCACGGCTTCAACGAGATCCTCGGCCCCGGCTACACCGGCCACAACGACCACGTGCACGTCGCGCACAAGTCGAGCCGCTTCTGGTCCGCACCGAGCTGCGGCATCTGATCCTCCCGGTCGCGTGGTGGTCAGCGAGCTGATCACCACGCGACCGGCCGTCATCACCACCGCCTTCACGCGCCGTGGTGCCCGACGGCAGTCCTGATCATGCACCACACAGTGAGAGCGGTGGTCACGGACAGCGATACCCCCTGATCCAGTACGTGTGATTTGCTCACGACGAGTACCTTTCTCACCAACCGCGGCGCCGTATCCGCACCGTCGCGCCCACCAGCCTGGTGGTGACCACGATCGACGAGGTGCGGCACCGCGCCGAGCTGTGACCGGACACCGACCCGCACGCGCGGAAACGGTCCCCCGTCACACCGCGTCGAGACGGCACAGGAAGCGGCGGATCACCGGGACGGCCTGCTCGAAATGCGTCTCGAGCAGCCAATGGCCGCCGTCCGTGAGCACCAGCTCCGCCTCCGGGATGTCGCGCAGGTAGGCGCGTGCGGATTCCTCGGGCATGTAGCCGTCCTTCGGCCCCCAGACGATGAGCGTCCGCGGCTGGTGTTCGCGCAAATAGGCCTGATAACGCGGAAACCATTCAAGGTTGTCCTTCAAGCCCTCCATCAGCTTCCGCATGATGTCCCGCCGCTGCGGCGTGTTCATCAACGGCCAGTGGAGCTTCCACAGTTCCGGTGGTATCCGCGCGGCCTGGTCAGCAGGAACCTCGCCGACGAACTCGTCGCGGAAACCCTCTTCGCACACCGCTTCTTCGAGCGCCGCGCGGTTGCTGTCCGACGGATCGCGCCAGTACTCCCGGAGTTGCTCGTACTTGGGTCCGAGCGTGTCCTCGTAGATGTCGCCGTTCTGGATGATGAGGGCGGTCACGCGGTCAGGACGCCGGATGGCCAGCCGCAGGCCGATCTGCGAACCGTAGTCGTGCAGGTACAGGGCATACCGGTCAAGGCCCAGCTCATCGCAGAAGGCTTCGAGGAAGCCCGCGTAAGCGTCGAAGTCGAAGCCGAAGGAATCAGCCGGTGGCGTGTCGCTCAGGCCGAAGCCGGGGTAGTCCGGGGCCACCAGGCGCCACCGGTCCGCCAGTGCCGGCATGAGCCGCCGGTACTGGTACGACGAACACGGATAGCCGTGCGGGAGCAACAGCACAGGCGCGTCACTCGGGCCTGCTTCGCGGTAGAAGACCTGCATTCCCCCGACGTCGACGAAGCGGTGAGCTGTCGCGTTCGCGTCGGCGGTCAGCGGAGAAGCGCCTTGCGCTGGCGTGGAACTGCGCTGGGTCATGCAGCCATGCTGCCCAACGAACCGGACGACCGCAGCTCAAGCGGTCACCGTGAGCCCGGCGGTGACGCCCGCGGGCCGTGCTCGTGGACCGTTCGGCTGGTCACAGGCGCGGCCGGCCGTGAAAAGGCGGTGACCGCACGACATAATGTCGCGCAGGCACCCGCCTCGATGGGAGGCACGATGGCAGAGGTCGGAGTTCCGCTGATCCGGCTGCGGGCGCTCAACGCGGTCACGGACCCGCCTCTCAAGCAGCTCGACCTCGGCAAGCTCATGGAGGTCCTGCTGGAGCGCACCCGTGAGCTGCTCGCCGTCGACACCGTCACCGTCCTGCTGGTGGACCGCAGCGGCACGCAGCTGGTCGCCAGGGCCACGTCCGGCTTCGAGGAGGAAGTGTTCCAGGGGGTGCGCGTGCCGGTCGGCAAGGGTTTCGCCGGCACCGTGGCGCAGCGCCGGGAACCTGTTCAGCTCCACCGCGTCGACGAGTCGACGGTGGTCAACCCGCTGCTGTGGGAGCACGGGCTGCGGGCGCTGCTGGGCGTGCCGATGATCGCCGAGGGCGAGCTGACCGGGGTCGTGCACGTCGGCAGCACCACGCCCCGCCGGTTCACCGGCGAGGAGGTCGAGGCGCTGCAGCTGGTGGCCGACCGGCTCGCCGTCGGGGTCTACGTGGACCGGACCCGCTCCGAACGCGCCGCGGCCGCGATGCTGCAGGAGAGCCTGCTGCCGTCGAGGCTGCCGAGCACCGAGGGCTGGGAGCTGGCGGCCCGCTACGTCCCCGGCACGGACAGCGGTGTCAGCGGCGACTGGTACGACGTGTTCGAGCTGTCCGGCGCGCGCATCGGCGTGGTGATCGGCGACGTCGCCGGCAACGGGCTGCGGGCCGCCGTCGTGATGGGGCGGCTCAGGAGCGCGTTGCGCGCCTATGCGATGGACTACCCCGACCCCGCGGACGTGCTCGGCAAGCTCGACCGCAAAGCCAGCCACTTCGAGACCGGCACCATGGCCACCGTCGCCTACGCCGTCATCGACACGGCGACCGACCACATGCGCATCGCCGTGGCCGGCCACCTGCCTCCGCTCCTCGCGACGCCCGGTCACGAGACCTGCTTCCTGCCCGCCCACATCGGCCCGCCCATCGGGTTCGACCTCGGGAGCACAGGCCGGCGCAGCATCGACGTCGAGGTGCCGCCGGGAGCCTTGATGATCTTCTACACCGACGGTCTCGTCGAACGCCGGGGTGAGGACCTCGACGACGGCCTGGAGCGGCTGTGCCGCGTCATCTCCGCGGTCGACCCGGAAGCGGCGTGCGCACAGGCCATGGCCACGATGGTCGGCGACCAGCCGGCGACCGACGACATCGCGGTGGTGGCGGTGCGCCACGGCACCTGAGCCGGCCGGGCGTGCACCGAGGCGTGCGGCGTCGCAGCCGTCGCCGGGTGTCGCGCCCCGGTCTCCCGGCGACCTGACAGCGGTGATTTTGACGTGCCCCGATCGGGTACACCGGAGGGACGCCCGTGCACACCGCACCTCCCGGGAGAACCCATGACAGGCGCTTCCGACGGGCATCCAGAGCTGATCTTGGACGTGGACCTGCCGGGAGTCGCGACACCGCCGCTGGGCGAGCTGCGGCGCTCGTTGCGGAAGGCACTGTCGCACCTGGAAACCGACTGCGTGGAGGACGCCGAGCTGCTCGTCACGGAGCTGGTCAGCAACGCCTACGACCACGGTCGGCCGCCGATCGGCTTGCGCGTGTGCCAGCTGCCGGACTCCACACTGCACATCGACGTCGAGGACGGCGACCTGACGACCCTCCCCCGGCTTGGCTCCTCCCGGCTGGGCGAGGACCGGGGCCGCGGCTTGCTCCTGGTGACGCAGCTGTCCCGCGGGTGGGGATGCGTCGTGACCACGACGAGCAAGGTCGTGTGGGCGGAGCTGAGCTGCCGCGCGGCGCAGAACTGAGGCGTCAGCTCGGTTCCGGCTCAGACCTGCCGAAGTCGTCGGCGTGCCGGACGGGGATGAGGGTGTCGGTTGCCGTCATGCGCAGCAGGCGGCTGAGGCGGTCCGGAACGGCGGCCAGCGCCAGGCTGCCGCCACTGGCGTTCGCCTGTGCCCACAGCGCGATGACGACGCTCAGGCCCGACGAGTCGCAGAAGTCGACTTCCGACATGTCGAGCAGCAGGTGCGGAGTTCCCTCAGCGAGCAGGGACAGACCTCGCTCGCGGAGGCGGGGTGCGGTGAGCGGGTCGAGTTCGCCGCTGACGGCGATCAGGGCGTGGCCGGCACCGGCGTGCCGCACTTCGAGGCGGAAAGCTCTGGTCATGGACGGTCGGTGCTCCCGATCGGCACCTGGTTCGGCTCGGACGCGGTGACCGGCACGGCGGCGGTGGACGACCCGGCGGTCGCCGCGCCGGCACCGGGGGCACCGAGGGCGAGCAGAGCGACGTCGTCATCGGTGCCGTTGGGCAGTCCGGCGAGGAAGGCGACGGTGTCGGCCACGACAGCAGCCGCGGTGCAGGGGCCGGTGCGCGCCGCCAGCATCGCGGCGACACCCTCGGTGTCGAGCAACTGGTCGTCGGCGTCCCGGGCCTCGGTCAGGCCGTCGGTGTAGAGCAGCAGGGCCTGACCCGGTTCGAGGTCGACGGTGGTCGTGACGAAACGCGCACCGGACAGCGCGCCGACCAGCATCGCTCCCGGCAGCTCGACCGGCCGCACCCCCCTGTCGCCACCGCCGTCGTCACCTGCCGAGAGGTGGAACGCCGGAGGATGCCCGCCGCCTGCCAGCCGCACGGTCACGCCACCGTCGTGGGCCGGGCGGAGGGTGCCGTACAGGACGGTGCAGAACCGGATGCCCACGCTCGGGTCGTGCAGCAGGGCCGTGTTGAGGGCGCTGAGCACCGCGACGGGGTCGTCGGGGTCGTGGTGCGCGGCGGCCCGCAGGGTGTAGCGGCTCAGCGAGGTCAGCGCCGCGGCCTCGACACCCTTGCCGCACACGTCGCCCAGGAAGAAACCCCACGTGTCGTCCGTCAGCGGGAAGACGTCGTAGAAGTCTCCGCCGAGCTGGTCGGGAGAAGCGGTGTGGTAGTGCCCGGCCAGCTCCACGCCGGGCACCGCCGGCAGTGACGGCGGCAGCAGGGTCTGCTGCAGCACCGCCAGCGTCGCGGCCAGTCGTTCCCGGTCGGCCTCGGCCTGCAGCCGGGCCTGCTCGGCCGCAGCGTAGGCCCGTTCGGCTTCCTGCCGGCGACGCAGGAGCTCCTCTTCGTAGGCCCGGCGGTCGGAGGCGTCGAACACCGTGGTGCGGATCAGCAGCGGCTCTCCCCCGTCACCGCGCTTGAGCGTCGACGAGACCAGCACCGGCAACCGCCTGCCACCGGACGCCTTCATCTCCAGGGCGATGCCCCGCAGCTCGCCCTGCATGCGCAGCAACGGCGCGAAGTGCGTCTCGTGGTACAGCTTGCCGCCGACGGTGAGCAGGTCGGCGAACCGCTTCCGGCCGACCACGTCCTCACGGGTCAGGCCCAGCCAGTCCAGCAACGTGGCGTTGATCTTCGCGATGGTGCCGTCCATCATCGTGGACAGGTAGCCGCAGGGCGCCGCGTCGTACAGGTCCTCCGCGCTGTCCTCCAGCAGAGCGGTGAACGCCGCGTCCGTGCTGCCGGTCTGACCCGGGTCCACACCGCTCCCGGTGTGGGCGGGCTCCGGCGCGTCCTCGGCGGACGCGCCGTCCGCGCGGCACATCACGGGCGGGTCCCGAGGAAGTCCAGGATCGCCTCTGCGGTGGCCTCGGGCGCGCTCAGCTGCGGGCAGTGCCCGGTGGCGTCGAGGGTGACCAGGCGCGAGGACGGGATGGCGGCGTGGACGAACGCACCGACCTCACGGGGCGCGATGACGTCCTCAGCGCACTCCAGCACCAGCGTGGGCACCGCGACACCGGCCAGGTCGGCACGGCTGTCGGTCAGGAACGTGGTGCGGGCGAACACCCTGGCGATGTCGGGGTCGGTGGCGCAGAAGCTGTTGGTGAGCTCCTGCCCGAGCTCCGGCCGCTCCGGGTTGCCCATGATCACCGGCGCCATCGCCGAGGACCAGCCCAGGTAGTTCGACTCCAGCGAGACCAGCAGCTCGTCGATGTCCTCGGCGGTGAACCCACCGCGGTAGCCGGCGTCGTCGATGTAGCAGGGCGAGGGCGCCACCATCACCAGCGACCCGATCCGCCGCGGCGCCATCCGCGCGGCCAGCACCCCGACCATGGCGCTGACCGAATGCCCCACCAGCACCGCCTGCTCGATCTCGAGCTCGTCGCAGACGTCCACGACGTCCTGGGCGTACCCCTCCAGGCTCGAATACCGCTCGGTGCTCCACGCCGACAGGTCCGAGCCGCCCGACCCCACGTAGTCGAACAACACCACCCGGTACCGCTGCGACAGCGCGGGGACGATCAGCCGCCACATGTTCTGGTCGCAGCCGAAGCCGTGCGCCAGCACCACGGTCGGGCCGCCGGTCGCGCCGGTGACCGTGACGTTGTTCCGGTGACGGATGTCCATCGCTTCTCCCTCGGACCTGTTCAAGCTGATCAGGGTAAGGCTTGGCGGCATCCGCACCTCCACCGACCGTGCCGCCGCACCTCGGCGACCGTCCGTGCGGGCCGGTGGTGGGAGCGGTTCCAGCACCGGCCGGGTCTGGCCGGTCACCCCGGCAGCTGCTCAGTCACGTCGGGTCCTGATTGACCCGACGTGACTGCTCACGGCTGAGGCGGCTCGTACCTGATCGGCATGCGGCGCTTGCGCCGAGGAGCATCGGGCCACACGTGACGTGCGATCCAGACGTTCAAGAAGAGGAACGCGATCGCGAAGCCGAAGGTGCACAGCCAGCCCAGGAAGACCTGCCCCTCCGACCGCACGTCCGGCTGCAGAGGCCTGCCGTGCCGCACGGTGTGGACGGCGTACTGCTCGCCGATGTCCTCGGGCGTGAGCCACCCCGTCACGGTTGACGTGTACATCTCCCCACTGGACCTGACTCGGACGTCGGCCCGGCACTCGTAGTAGAAGCCGAACCCCCGCAACGCCACCGGGCCGCGGCGTTCGCAGGACTTCGCCGTGGCCACCAGATCGGCTTTCGCCAGATCGCCTGGTTCCACCTGGTTCCAGAAGTGGTTGAAGATCGTGGCACCGAGCAGGTAGCCCAGCAGCGGAACGACCAGGGCGACGAGAACGCGCCGAAGGGTGTTCACCCGCCCCGCTCCTCTTCCTCCTGGTCAGCTTTCAGCTCGCGCCAGTCCTTCCAGCCCCGGTTGTCGACGATCTTCGCGCCGGCTCCCGCGTCCGTCAGCATGGCGCCGGCGACACCCTGGCTGAGCAGCTGCTCAGGATCGATCATGTTTCCCCCGGGGTCACCTCTTGCTCAACGCGAGCAGAGGGTAACGGACCACGCCGGGGCGCGCAGCTGGATCGAAAGAGGGTCCTCGCAGTATCTGACCTGCGAGAACCCTCTTGATCGTCACGACGGCAAAATCACCCTGCGAACCGTCGCGCCTCCTGGCCGCAACGGCCCCGGCCACCGGCGCGAGATCAGGACGACCGCACCTCCGGTTCGCTGACCGGGCCGGCCCCAACACCGACCGGTGCCGGCCGTCCCGCGCGGCGTTCCCCGGCCCCGCTGCCCAACCGCACCCGCGAGGCAGCGCGGAACTCCCGGCGGACCCACAGCGGTCCGAGCAGGAGCAGCAGCAGTGCGGCGACCGGCATCATCGAGGAGGCCAGCTGCTGGCCCGCGGTCATGTCCATCGGCTTCGCCGGGAACTCCGGCACGCCCACCCACCAGAACACCCGCAGCGTGAACACCGCCACGAGCAGCACGGCCACGGCGGACAGGCCGGCCGAGCGCCGTTGCCAGGCCCGCACCACCAGCCACACCAGCAGGGGGACCACGTACACCCAGTGGTGCTCCCAGCTCACCGGCGACACCAGCAGCCCGGTGAGCGCCGCGGCGCAGAAGCCCAGGAAGTCGGAGCCCCGGTGGTGGACGTACCTGGCCACCGCGAGTCCCAGCACACCGACCAGGGCCAGCACGACGATCCACCAGCCGGCGAACACCTCGCTGTGCGACACCCTGGCCATGGCCGCGGCCAGGGACTGGTTGGGGGTGCTGAACACGGCGCCCGCCCGCGACGACTGGAACACCAGGCCGCCCCAGTACTCCAGGGAGTCGGCCGGTGCCACCGCGAAACCCGCCGCGACCGTGCCCGCGAACGCCAGCACCGCCGTCCGCGCCGCCTTCCACTGGCCGGTGACCAGCAGGTAGGCGATGAAGATCAGCGGCGTCACCTTCAGCCCGGCCGCCACGCCGATGCCCACGCCGCGCCACCGGCCCGCGTCGCGGCGGAAGTCCAGCAGCACCAGCAGCACCAGGAACGCGTTGATCTGGCCGAAGATCAGGTGGATGCGGGTCGGCAGCAGGCAGAACACCAGGGCGAGGCCGACGACGGTCAGCACCAGGCGCGTCCTGGGGGCGCGGACGTCGGCGACACCGAGGGTGATCCACACGATCGCGCCCAGCGCGATCAGCGTCGCGGCGTTCCACAGCAGCCCGGCGGTGCCGAACGACAGGAAGGTCAAGGGGACGAAGAACAGCACGGCGGTCAGCGGCGGGTACAGGTACGGCATCGGCCCGTACAGGGGTGACATGATCACCACGTCGTACAGGGACTGGCCGTCGCGCACCGCCTGCCCGCTGGCGATGTAGACCCACAGGTCGGCCATGTAGCGCACACCCCAGTGCGCGTCACGGGTGTAGAGGACCTGGGCGGTCAACGCCAGGGCGAACGCTGTGATGGCAACCGCGGACCAGGTGAGCACCCTGGTCCTGGTGTCAGCGCGAGTGGACACGGTCGTCGACCTTCCTCGTGGGTTCGGTGGCCGGGGGCGGAGCATCTGGGCGGGGGCCGAGCATCAGGTCGTCGTGGGTGGCCAGCCGCACGCGCGCTCCCTCGATCCCGAGGCGGTCCAGGACGCCGACCGCGTCGAACTCGTCGCAGCCGTTGAGCAGGAGGCTGACCGACCCACCGGCCTCGACGACCTCGTCGGTCACGCGCAGCGCGCCCGCGGGCACGCGGGCACCCGCCGGCAGCCGCACCACGGTGGCGATGTCGAACCGGGCACGGCGGCGTGGACCGTCGCGGCGGGTCGCGCGCACCTCGTGCTCCACCGCGGCGGCCAGCAGCCCGGCGGTGCGGTCCCACCGGAAGCCGCCGGCCCAGTCGCGGCAGCGCCGGGCGAGCTCCTGCGCGTGCCGCGGGTCCGCCTGCGGGGCGAGGTGACGTGCGACGGCGGGGGCGAGGTCGTCCGGCGAGCCGACGACCTCGCCGACCCGCACGAAGTCACGGGCGCCGACGGCGTCGAGTGCCACGCACGGCACGCCGTGGGCGGCGGCCTGCAGAACCGCCTGCGCGGGCAGTTCGCCGGCCGCCGCGGAGACGAACAGCCACGCCCGGCGCAGCGCCGCCACCCGCTCGTCGGCGGACACCCGGCCGCGGAACTCGACCGCGTGCGCGACGTCGAAGTCGTGCGCGATGCGCACCAACCTGGGCAGTTCCGGCCCGTCGCCGAGGACCTCCACCCGCAGCCGCGGGTGCTGCGCCAGCACGAGCGGAAGACCCCGCAGCAGCGCGTCCAGGTGACGTTCGGGCGCGGGCGCCACCACCACGGGGTGGTCGGCGCGCTCACCGCTGCCGGTCGCGGGCGCGGCACCGGGCGGTGCGACGAGCACGGGGCCGCGCAGACCCACGCGGCACCGCAGTTCGTGGCGCGCCGACGGGGACAGCACGACCGTTGTGCGACGGTCGCCGGCCCACCGCGCCAGGCGCACCGGCACCGGCAGCCGCTTGCGCCCACCGCGGTGCGACCCCGGCTCCAGCCGCACGACGGGGATGCGCCCGCGCCCGGCCAGCCACGCCGTGGCCACCGCGCCGTCGGTCGCGTCCACCACCGCGTCGAAGCGGTGTGCGTGCCGCAGCACCCACACCACCAGCGAGGCCGGCCGCGCGAAGCGCCGGACCGCCACCCCCGTGACGGCCTCGTGGGCGGGCGTGCCGGTCACCGCCAGCGTGACCCGCGTTCCGCCGGCGGCCCAGCGCCGCACGACCTCGCGCACGTACCGCTCGCCCTCCGCCGCCGGGTCGTAGCCGGACACCACGAGCACCTGTCGCCGGGTGCTCATAGCGCCGCCTTCGCCCGGTACAGGCGCACCAGGTCCGCGAACGCCGCACGGCCGTCGTGCAGGGGGCGGAAGGTGGACCGCTGGTCGTCGGTCCAGGCCACGGGCACCTCGGCGATGCGCCCCCCGGCCAGCCGGATGCGCCGCAGCAGCTCCACGTCGAACGCGAACCCGTCGACCTGGCACCCCGCCAGCGCCCGCTGCACGGCCACCCGTTCGAAGAGCTTGAACCCGCACTGGGTGTCGTGCACCTCGGGCACCAGGCGGCGGGCCAGCGCGCGGAACACCGCGCCGCCGACCCTGCGGCTCAACGGCTGCGGGATCACCAGCTCGGCACCGGGAGCGTGCCGGGACCCGATCGCCGCCGCCGCGCCCGCTTCCAGCTCCGCCACCGCGCGGGTCAGCGTCCGCACCGGGGTGGACAGGTCCGCGTCGAGGAAACCGACGAACCGGGACGTGCTGCTCTCCAGGCCGCGGCGCACGGCCGCGCCCTTGCCGGGGCGGGCACAGCCGATGACCACCACGTCGGGATGACCGGCGACGGCGGTGGCGGTGCCGTCGGTGCTGCCGTTGTCCACCACCACGACCCGCGACCGCCACGGCCGGTCCGCCAGGAACTCGGTCAGCACGGCGAGCGTAGCGGGCAACCGGCCTGCCTCGTTGAACGCGGGCACCACCAGCTCCAGGTCCACTGTGGAGCGCAGCCGGGGGTCGTGGGCGGCGCGCTGCCGGGGCAGGACCACCGGGGGCGCTGTCATGACCGGTCCCCTTGAGCGGCCGCGTCGGCGACCAGCGAGCCGCGCGCGGTCGTGTGCCGGGAGGCGAACAGCTTCGGGTGGTTGGCCCGGATGCCGTCGACCACCACGTCGTACGGGAAGTCGTCGAACTCGCCGTGCTCGCGCAGGAACTCCATGTGCCGGCGGCCGTTCTCGTCGTACGGGTGGTACATGCTGTCGGTGCGGCCGTCGAACTCCAGCGGCTTGATCCGGTACAGCTTGCACAGCATCTTGTTGAACACCGGGGTGGCACGCACCCACCTGCCGTCGAGGAAGACGGTGGCGAGGCTGTGGTAGGTGAAGACGTTGCCGCCCATCAGCTCTTCCAGCTGCGGTGACGCGAGGTGGTTGCGCACGTCGCCGTAGTAGAGGCGGCTCGGGATGCCCACGGACCGCACGGCAGCGGCGTACACGATGGACTTGTGGACGCAGAAACCCGTGCCGCGCTGGATGATCGCGCTCGCCTTGAGGCCGTCACGGGTCAGGTCGGCGCCGTAGACCTCGTAGTGGATGCCGTCGCGCACCGCGTAGTAGAGGGCGCAGGCCCGTTCGACGTCGGTCATGCCCTCGCCACCGCCGGGCAGCACCCCGTGCACGAAGTCGCGGACGACGTCGCTGTCGTGGTCGAGGAACTCGGTGACGGCCAGGTTCGGGTGGAGCAGGCCGGTGTTGGCCGCTTGCACAGACATCTTCGGTCACTCTCCTCATAAACCCATCATGGAAGCGATGCGCTGCCGCTGGATGTCCGAGGTTCCGGAGTAGATCGTCCCGGCGACGGCGTTGCGCAGGTCCTTCTCCAGCCCGTACTCCGCGGTGTAGCCGTACCCTCCGAAGAGCTGCACCGCGGACAGGGCCGTGCTGACGTTGGCCTCGCTGGCCTGGAGCTTGGCGATGGCCAGGTCCGCGGTGACGTTCTTGCCGTTCTGGAGCTTCACCGCGGTGTCGTAGAGCCACTTGCGCGCGGTCTCCACCGCGATGCGCATCTCCACGACCCGGTTCGACACCGACTGGAACGACCCGATCTTCTGTCCGAACTGGACCCGCGTGCGGGCGTAGTCCACACAGCGCTCCAGCCGGTGCTGCATCTCGCCGACGTTGATGATGAAGGAGCACAGGATCTCCCACTTCATCACGTGGTCGAGGATGAGGAACCCCGCACCGGGCGAGCCGACGACGTTCGCCGCAGGCACCCGGCAGTCGTCGAAGTACAGCTCGCTCAGGGGCGAGGTGCGCAGCCCCATCTTGGCCACCGGTTTGCCCACGGTCAGACCGGGTGTGTCGCGGTCGACGAGGAACGCGGTGATGGCGGCGGGGCTGCCGCGCTTGCCGGTGCGGGCGTAGACGACGACCACGTCGGCCAGCGGCCCGTTGCTGATGAACGTCTTGCTGCCGTTGAGGACGTAGTGGTCGCCGTCGCGCACCGCGGAGGTGCGCATGGCCATGACGTCCGACCCGCCCTCGGGTTCGGTGATGGCGTGCGCGCCGATGACCGAGCCGTCGCACACCCCGGTGAGGTAGCGGTCCTTCAGCTCCGCTGAGCCGAAGCGCTGCAGCGGCACGCCGGTGCTGACCATGTGCGTGGACACCGAGAAGCTGAACCCGCCGTCGCGGCAGGTGTGGCCGAGGCCCTCCAGCACGTACATGGTGGTCAGCAGGTCCTGGCCGAGACCGCCCCACCGCTCGCCGAACGGCAGGCCGAGCAACCCCGTCTCGCACAGCACCTTCCAGGCGCCCTCGGCGAACTCGCCGCCGGCGTCGCGCTCGACGTGGCCCTCGCCGAGCACCGGGCCGAGCTCCTCGACCGCCGCGCGCAACGAGCGCTGGTCCTCGTTCCACTCGATCATCACGTCACACCCCTTCCGCGACCGCTGTCCGCCGCGTGCGCAGCGCGGTGCGGTCGACCTTGCCGGTGGAGGTGCGGGGCAGCGCCTCGTCGCCGATCTCGAACGCGCCGGGGATGGCGGTCCTGGGCAGCGCGGCGGCGCAGTGCGCCCGCAGGTGCAGTCCGTTGAGCCGCGAGCCCGGCGCGCGGCGGACCACCGCGCGCAGCACGGTCCCGGCCTCCTCGTCGGGGAGCGGGACCACGGCGGCCTCGACCACCTCGGGGTGGGCGAGCACGACGTTCTCGACCTCTTGGACGTTGGTGCGCACGCCGCGCACCTTCACCTGGTGGTCGGTGCGGCCGGTGAGGTGCACGAGCCCGGTCCCGTCGCGGCGGACCAGGTCGCCGGTGCGGAACCAGCCGTCGTGCCACCGGTCGCGGGTGAGCTCGGGGTCGAGGTAGCCCTCGGCGCGGAACGGGGTGCGCACCACCAGCTCGCCGCTGTCGGCGTCGCGGTCCTCGTCGTCGACGATGCGGAACTCGACACCGTCGATCGGGGTGCCGATCGGCGTCGGCGTGCGGGTCGGGTCGATGCGGTGCACGAAGCTGTCGTTGGTCTCGGTGCAGCCGTAGACGTTCCACAGCCGGGCCTGCGGGAAGGCGGCCGCGACGCCGGTGAGCAGTGCGGGCGGAGCGGCGTCCCCGGTGAGCAGGACCTCCCGCACGGCCGGGAGGACCCGCCCGGTCGCGGTGACCAGCCGGAAGAACAGCGGCACCGCCTGCACCACCGCGGGCGCCCACTCGGCGCACAGATCGGCCAGGTGGTCGCCGTCGGTCGCGCGTTCGGGGTCGACCAGGTCCGTGCGGGCGCCGACGGCCAGTGCCGCCCACAGGTCCAGCAGGCACAGGTCGAAGTTGAGCGGCGCGTAGTTGAGCACCCCGACGCCGGGGCCGATGCCGAACGTGCGGGCCGACCAGGCGAGGAACTCGTCCACGCCCCGTTCGGCGAGCACGACGACCTTGGGCGTGCCGGTGGAGCCGGAGGTGGTCAGCAGCAGACCGGGTCCGGGCAGCACGGCGGCGTCGGCGCCGGTCGTCCGCACGCCCTGCGGGGTGAGCACGTGCGAGCAGCCGACCTGCTCGCACAGCCGCAGCAGGGCGTCGTGGCCCAGCGTCGCGGAGGGCAGCAGCACCCGCCTGTTCTCGCGGAAGCACGCGATGAGCAGTGCGATGGTCTCCGGCGACTTGTGCGCGGGCACGCACACCGGCGCGTCGGCCGGGACATCGTGCAGCAGCGACGCGGACTCCCGCGCCAGCCGGTCCAGTGAGGCGTAGTCCACCGCGGCCCCGGCCCAGGACAACGCCGGGGCGTGCGGTCGTGCGTCCACCTGCGCGGCGAACGCGGTCACGAACGATGTGGTGGGCATGGTGGTTCCCCAGTCGAGGTCGGGCCGGCTCAGCGGCCGGCGGTCAGCAGTCCGCCACCGGGCACCCGCGCGTCCAGGCCGGTGAGGTCGAGCAGTCGCCACAGGCACGCCTGGTTGGAGGTCACGACCGGCACGCCGAGCCGGCGCTCCAGCTCCTCGACGGCCTCCCAGGAGCGGAAGCCGCTGCCGGGCAGCAGCAGCCCGTCGGCGTGCGCGGGGAAGGCCGCCGCGGCCTGGCGGCACACCTCGGCGGGGTGCACGTCCCAGCGCCCGCCGCGGTCGAAGAGCCGGTGGCGCTCGACGCCGTCCCACCGCTCACCCAGTCGGAAGGGCACCAGCGCGGCGGGTTCGAACCCGGCGGCCGTCAGGTAGGACTCCGCGGCGGCGAACGTCGGCGCGGTGAACCACGGCGGCGCGAGCACCATGGGACGGCGCACGCCGAGCGTGGTCAGCGCGGCGCGGATGGCCTGCCCGGCGGTGTAGACCGGGGTCCCGCCGGTCAGCTCGGCGGCCGCGGCGGTGAACCCGGTGTCGAACTCCAGGCCGCCGAAGAAGCTGGCCGACCCGAAGCACAGGCAGATCGCCGAGACGCCCAGCTCGCCGAGCTGCACCAGGCCGCGCCGCACGTCCGGGCTGGACACCACGCGTTCCCAGGACTCGCTGGTGTACTCGGCGCCGGTGCTGGTCGGGCTCTCGAAGCGGGCCGTGTGGACGGTGACGCCCGGCGGCGCCATGGCCCACAGCTCCGCCTCGACCACCGGGTCGTTGTGCACGACCAGCACCCCCAGCCGCGCGGTCCAGGCCTGCGCCCTCACGACCGGCTCCCCTCACGCCGGACCGGCCCGAACCAGGCCAGCAGCGCGCCTGCCGCAGCCGCCACGGCGGTGGTCACGAACGCCGCGGCGAACGCACCGGCGTCGGGCTCACGACCGAGCACCAGCACCAGCACGGCCACGCCGAGGGCGCCCGCCATGTACTGCGAGGTCGTCATCAGCGCGCTTCCGGTGCCCTGGTTGCGGTCCTCGACGTCGGCCGTGCCGGCGATGAACATCGACACGTAGGTCACGCCGTGGGCGAAGCCGGTGATCAGCAGACCCGGCAACAGGTGCACGACGTAGCTGTCGCCGTGCGCCTGGAACGCGAGCAGCAGCAGGCCGGCCGCGTCCGCGACGAACGCCAGCGCGAGCGTGGCCCGCACCCCGATCGCGGCCACGATGCGCGCCGCCACGGAGTTCGCCACCGCGATCGCCACCGCCATCGGCAGGAACGCCAGCCCCGCGGCCAGAGGGTCGTAGCCGCGCAGCTGCTGCACCAGCAGCGTCACCACGAAGAACTGGTTGCCGACGCTGGCCATGTAGAGCGCCGTGGTGCCGCAGCCGACCAGCAGCGAACGGGTGCGCCGCAGCACGGGGTCGACCAGCGGGCGTTCGCTGCGCCGCTCCTGGACCACGAACCAGGCGAGGAGCACCGCGGCCGCGCCGAACGCCGCCAGGGCACCGGGGTCCGTCCAGCTGCCGCCCGCCGTCAGCGTCAGCGCCAGCGCCGCGGACAGCACGGCACCGGTGCACAGCACGGCGCTGGGCACGTTGAGACCGCCGCGGTCAGCGGTGGTGATCTCGTTGCGGGGCAGGAGCTTCGGGGCGGCGAACGCGCAGATCGCCGCCAGTGGCAGGTTGATCAGGAACACCCACCGCCAGGACACCGTGGTCAGCAGGCCACCGATGACCACGCCCGCGGCCAGCCCGGACGCGCCGACCGTTCCCCACACGCCCAGGGCACGGTTGCGGGCGGGTCCGGCGGGGAACGAGGTGTTGATCAGGGCGATGACCGCGGGCTGGAGCACCGCGGCCGCGACGCCCTGGGCGGCGCGGGCCACCAGGAGCAGCGGTGCGCTCGGCGCGAGGCCGCCCAGCAGCGAGGCCACGCCGAACAGCAGGGTGCCTGCGATGAACAGGCGGCGCGGGCCGAACCGGTCCGACACCCGGCCGCCGACGACGAGGAACCCGGCGAAGAACACCGCGTAGCCGCTGACCACCCACTGCAGGGAGCTCTCGGTCAGCGCCAGGTCCGCGCCGACGCTGGGCAGTGCGATGTAGACGATGGAGTAGTCGAGTGCGATGAGGAACTGCGCCACGGCGAGGATCGCGAGTGCCGCGTTCGCGGTGCGCCCGCGTGCCGTGGCGTCTTCCGTACTGGTCATGGTGATCACCTCGAAGGGGTGCTGATCGGGAGGAGGACGGTGCCGAGCCCGAGCGCGTCGGCGTGCACGGCACTCGCCCCCGCGGCCAGCAGCTCGTCGGCGGTGGCGACGCCGGTGGCCACGCCCAGGGCGGTCATGCCCGCGGCACGGGCCATGGCCATGTCGTCGACCGCGTCACCGACGACGACGCAGTCGGCCGGGATGACGCCGAGCCGGTCGGCCGCCAGCAGGGCCAGGTCGGGGTGCGGTTTGCCGCGGTCGGCCATGCCGTGGCAGACGAGAACGTCGAAGTGGACCAGCAAACCGGTGGCCGCCAGCAGCTCCACCGCGCTGCGGTGCACCTTGCTGGTGACCGCGGCGACAGGCCGGCCGTCCGCGCGCAGGCCGTCGAGCAGCTCGGGCACGCCGGGCAGGACCAGCTCGCGCGCCGACGGGATGACCACCTCGGTGAACAGCTCACGGGCCCGGTCGGCGGCGCGCTCGGCACCGGGGTGTTCGGGCGGGAGGCCGAGCAGCAGCGCCAGGGAGGCGACCAGCGGGCGGCCGACGGTGGCACGCAGCCGCGCCTCGTCCGCAGAGCCGCCGTTCTCGGCCACCACCTGGCGCAGCACCGCCGTCATCCCGGCCGGCGTGTCGACCAGCGTGCCGTCGACGTCGAACAGAACGGCGGTGCTCACGCCTGCTCCTCCGGGCGGCTGCGCTTGAGCGCCGAGGCGAACCCGGCGGCCAAGGCGCTGGTGGACAGCAGGACCGACCGGTTGGCCTCGCCGGTGCGGCCGCTGGTGGCCTTGCCGACCGCGCTGAGGATGGCCGGCGTCACGTCCTTGCCCTGCACGCCCGCCGCCTCGGTCTCGGCCTGCTTCTCCCGCACCAGCGCGTAGACCTCGTCCGCGGGCAGGGCGTCCTCGGCGTGGATCGGGTGGGTGACGAGGAAGCCACCGGTGTTGCCCACCGCCCAGTGCAGGCGCACCGCGGCCGCCAGCTCGTCGAGGTCGTCCACGCGGCGCGGGTTGCGCTCGCCGCTGGAGACGCTGTAGTAGGCCGGGAAGTCGTCGCAGCGGTAGCCCACCACCGGAACGCCCTGGGTTTCCAGGTACTCCAGGGTGAGCGCCGGGTCCAGCAGCGACTTGGCACCCGCGCAGACCACGGCCACCCGGTGCCGGGTGAACTCCACCAGGTCCGCTGAGATGTCGAAGCTGCGCTGCGCTCCGAAGTGGACACCGCCGATGCCGGCGACCGCGAACACCTCGATGCCGGCCCTGGCGGCGGCGACCAGGGCCGCGGAGACCGTCGTGCCGCCGTGCCCACCGCCGGCCAGCACGGGACCGAGGTCGCGGGCCCCGACCTTCGGCACGGTCGGCGTGGTGGCGAACAGCTCCACCTGCTCGTCGGACATGCCCACCACGAGCCGGCCGGACACGATGCCGGTGCGGGCGGGCACGGCGCCTTCGGCGCGGATGGCCTTGTCCATGTCGAGCGCGGTCTGGAGGTTCAGCGGGTGCGGCAGGCCCTGCACCACACCGGAAGACTCCAGCGCCACCACCGGCCGGCCCTCGGCCAGCGCGTCGGCGACCTCCTCGGACACCGAGAAGAACTCGTCGCGTGCGGACACCGTGAACTCCTTCGCGTCGTGTCTTGGGGTCGGCCGGTGGCGTGGAAGCGGGAGCGCTCCCACGCCACCGGTCGCCGGTCAGTACTGGGAGAACTCGTCCGTGTCGAAGTTGTGCCGCTCGTCTCCGCGCAGCGGCGGGTTGAAGACGCTGATCAGCTCCAGGTCCTGTTCGGGGGAGGCGATCAGGAAGTGCCGGTCGTGCCGGTCCAGCGCGTACATCACGCCCGGCTCGATCTCGTGCGTCGTGCCGTCCTCGTCGATCACCTGTCCGCGCCCCGCGATGCAGTAGCACGCCTCCAGGTGGTTGCGGTACTCCAGCGGGGACTTCGACCCCGCCTTCACGACGGTGTGAGCGATCGTGAAGCCCATGTTGTCCTTCTGGACCAAGAGCCGGTAGCTGAGCCCGTTCCCCCAGTCGATGCCGTCGATGCCGGCCTTGTCGCGCACGATCATGTGCGTGAGCCCTCCCTCTCCTCGGTCTTTCAGACGTAGGTGTGTGCGTCCGCGATGAAGGCCGTGATGGCCTCCACCGAGCTGAACTGGGCCGGGGAGACGTCGCGCTCCTCGACCGGGATCTCGTAGCGCTCGCCCACCCAGGCGATGAGGCGGAGCAGGCCCAGGCTGTCCACCACCCCGTTGTCCAGCAGGTCGTAGTCGGACGGGAGCTGGTCGGGTGTGACGTCCGGGGCGAAGGTGGTCACGATGAACCGCTTGACCTCGTTCTCGATCGACACTCGTGGTCCTCCTCCTGGGTTTGTCCGTGCTGCCGTTGTTCGGTCAGCAGGTCGACGAGCAGCACGTGGTCCGCACCGGTGCGGCCGGCGCGCTCGCCGGTGACGACCTGCCGCAGGTCCGCCTCGACGGGACGGCCCTGCGGGCACGCCGCGCTCAGCAGCGCCAGGTCGTCGACGAACCGGCCGTCCACCGCGCCGGTCAGCGCCGCGGGCAGCTCGCCGCCGCTGGCGTTGACCAGCAACGCCCCGCGGGGCAGGTGCGTGGGCCACGTGTCGAGGCCGGCGCCGGAGGTGACGACCACGAGGTTCGCCCCGAACACCGCCTCAGCCGCCGTGGCGGCCACGTGCAGCCCGATGCCGGTCCGGTGGAGCCTGTCCACCAGGTCGCGGTCCAGCGGCGCGCCGTCGAGCACGCGGACCGCGACGTGGGTCAGGTCCGGCACGGAGCGGGTCAGCGACTCCAGCTGAGCCCGCACCGCCTGGCCCGTGCCCACGACCGACGCGGTGACCACGCCGGGTGCGAGCAGGTACCGGGCGGCCAGCGCGGTGAGCACCGCGGTGTGGTGCTCCTGCGCTACCGCCGACCGCAGCGCACCCGTCACGGCCGCACCGGTCATGAGCCGCTCGACCACGACGTCCACGAGATCGGGCGCCAGGTGTCGCCTGGAGCCCACCTGGGAACAGTTCACGTGCGCTGCCCTCCGTGGTCGCCGCAGCAGGTACGGGGACAACGGTGCGGGGCGGCGCTGTCGATGCGCTTTCCGCCCGCTATCGGTTGCGGGCCAGGTGCTGTGAGCGCGGGGAAGGCGCGTCGAAGGCGCGAGCGGGTCTGCTGGTCGCACCGAGCCAGAACGGCACGGACGGAAGGAGAATCCGGTGCTGAAGTCCCTGCTCACCGCGGTCGTGGTCGGTGTGTCCGTCATCGCGGGCCCTGCGGCGGCCGTCCTCGCGGACTCGACGGCCACGGCGGCCGTGCAGTGCCCGCCGGACACCCACTGGAGTGACAAGCTGCAGATGTGCGTGGACGACACGCACTGGTGAGCGGATCGATCGACGCAACGGCCCGGCCGGCAGCACCCGCCGCCGGGCCGTCACGCGGAAAGCCCGCTCACCCCACGACGGACCCGCACGCCGACCGCTCGCGCAACCGCGCCACGAGCTCGACCGCCTCGGCGGACTCGATGCCGTACAGGAGCACGAGGGCCTGCTCGACCCGCTCCCGCGACTCCGCGCCGTCGAAGTGCTCCGCCAGCAACGCGAGCGCCTTGGCCTGCCACAGCGCCGATCCGAGTTCGTCGAAGAGCCGCAGGGCCTCCTCCAGGTGCGCCGCGCCCCCGTCCACGTCGCCACGGGCGAGCGCGATCTCGCCGAGCGAGTACCGGGACCTGGCTTCGATCAACCGCTCCCCCACCCGCCGGGCCAGCTGCAGCGCGTTCACCAGCGTCGTGTCGGCGTTGTCCAGCCGCCCCTCGCGCTGCCGGAGCAGTCCCAGGCCGTGCACGGCGTAGACCTCGCCGATCCGGTCACCGTTGTCGCGCACGATGCGCAGCACGCGGTGCAACGCGTCCCTGGCGGCGTCGAGCTGACCGGTGGCCAGGTGGAGCTCGGCGAACCTGTGCTCCACCTGCGCCTCGACCCGCAGGCAGCCGGTCTCCCTGGTGATCGTCAGCGCCTGGTCCAGCAGGCGGGCCGCGCTCTCGGTGTCCCCCTCGTCGACCCGGTGCTTGGCGATGCTGCGCAGGACGTGCGCCTCGCCGATCCGGTCGCCCACCGCCCGCAGCACCGCCAGCGCTTCGAGGTACTTGGCCATCATCGCGGCGGTGTCGCCGCGGAGTCCGTGGACGTGCGCGTAGTTCCGCAGCACCAGCGCCCTGCCGTGCTCGTTCCCCACCGCGTCGAACAGCTCCAGCGCGACCGTGAAGCACCTCTCCGCGTCGTCGAGCCGGGCCTGGAACACGTGGAGCGTTCCGAGGGAGTACTGCGTCGCGGCCATCCCGAGCCGGTTGCCCGCCTGCCGAGCCGCCTCGTGGGCGAGCCCGGAGCACTCCAGCCAGTCGTCGAAGTACCCCTTGGCCTCGAACAGCGTGACGGAGGTCAGGGCGAGGTCCCAGCACAGCTCGTCCAACCCGGCCTCTGCGGCCTGCCGGACCGCCGCCACCAGGGCCCTGCGCTCCGCCTCCCACCAGTGCGCGGGTTCGCCGAGGTGGTCGTCGAGCTCGGCGGCGCCGGGGTGCCACCGGCGCGCGGTGCCGTGCAGGACGGTGTAGTCGCCGCCGTACTCGCGCCGGTGCGCCTCCTCGGCCAGCGCCAGCCAGCCGCCCAGCACCCGCCCGAGCGCGTCGGTCCGCTCCTCCTCCGTGGTGTCCTGCTGCAACCGTTCGGCGGCGTAGACCCGGATCAGGTCGTGCAGCCGGTAACGCGGTGACGCCTCCCCGTACTGGACGATGTCCACCAACTGGGCGTCGACCAGGCTCTCCAGCACCTCCTCGGCCTCCGCCGCGGTGGTGTCCAGCAGCGCGGCGGCCGTCCACCCCGGGAAGTCGGGCGCCGTGACCAGCGAGCACAGCCGGAACAGCCGCCGGGCCTGCTCGCCCAGCACCCGGTGGGTGATCTCGAACGTCGACCGCAGCTCCAACCCGTGGTGGGCGAACTCGTCCAGCCGCCGCGCCTCGTCGTGCAGCCGCCGGACCAGCCCGCTCAACCGCCAGTGCGGCCGGGACACCAGCCGCGCGCCCGCGATGCGCAGGGCGAGCGGCAGTCCGCCGCACAACCGGACCAGCTCCACCGCGGCGTCCGGCTCGGCCCCGGCCCGCGCCGGGCCGATGATCCGGTTCAGCAGTTCCAGCGACTTCGCCACGCCGAACACGCCGACGTCGAGCTGCCGGACCCCCGGCAGCCCGCTCAGGCGGACCCGGCTCGTCACGATCACCGCACACGACGGGCTGCCCGGCAGCAGCGGCCGCACCTGCGACTCGTCGGACACACCGTCCAGCACGAGCAGCACCCGCTTGCCGGACAGCTTGCTGCGGTACAGCTCGGTCCGTTCCTCCACGTCCTCCGGCACCGCCGAGCCGGCCACGCCCAGCGCCCGCAGGAACCGCGCGAGCAGCTTGGCCGTGTGGTCGTTGTCGCCGGCCGCCCCCATGTCGGCGTACAGCTGGCCGTCCGGGTAGCGGCTGCTCAGCTGGTGGGCCGCGCGGGCCGCGAGCGTGGACTTCCCGACGCCCCCCTTGCCGGAGATGGCGATGATCGGCATGCTCCAGCGCTTGTCCTCGTCCACGTCCAGCAACCGCATGATCTCGTCCAGCTGCTCCTCGCGGCCGGTGAAGTCCGCGATGCTGGCCGGCAGCTGCCGCGGCACCACGCCCAGGGCCGGCCGTTCACCGGCGGCGGGCGCGGGCGGGGCCGGCGGACCGAGCGGCAGCGGTGACTCCGGCACACCGAGTGCCGCGTCCCCGCGCAGGATCGCCTGCTCCAGGTCCCGCAGCTCCTGACCGGGTTCCAGCCCCACCTCCTCGATGAGGAGCGCGCGGGCGCGCCGTCCCACCTCCAGCGCCTCGGCCTGGCGCCCGGTCCGGTACAACGCGAGCATCAGCAGCCCGTACAGCCCCTCCCGCAGCGGGTGCCCGTCCACCAGCGCCCGCAGCTCGACGACCACCTCGCGGTGCCGCCCGAGCCCCAGGTCGAGCCGGATGCGGGCCTCGATCGCGGCCAGCCGCTGCTCCTCCAGCACGGTGGCGCTGCGCTGCACCAGGTCACTGGGCAGGTCCGCCAGCGCGGGCCCCCGCCACAACCCCAGTGCCTCGCGCAACGTCGCCGCCGCGTCCACGGGTTTCCCGCTCTCGGCCAGCTCCCGCGACGCCGCCACGAGCTCACCGAACCGGAGGCTGTCCACCTCCCCGGCACCGAGCCGCAGCACGTACCCCGGTGGGCGGGTCACGATCACATCCGACCGGCCGGCGTCGGCGAACAGCTTGCGCAGCAACGAGATGGAGATCTGGACCTGTCCCCGCGCCGTCGACGGCGGAGCCGTGCCCCACACGGCGTCGATCAGCTGCTCGACCGGCACCACCCGGTTGGCGTTGAGGCCGAGGACCGCCAGCACGACCCGCTGCCGCGGACCCCCCAGCTCCACCGACCGGCCGTCCAGGACCAACTCGACCGGCCCGAGCAGCCCAAGCCCCATGTCAAGCTCCCGTTCCCCCGTCACGGTGGCTCGATCGCCACGGCACGCCGACGTGCACGACGCCGCACGCCGCGGGCGACGTTGGATCTTCGCCGAGGCTACCCCAGGCGTGGGAGCGTTTTCTTCACAAAAATAGTGGTCCCGTGGAATACACCCGAACAGCCCAAAGGGCGAGTTTCTTCAGCATTGGGCCGAATTGCTCGGGAACCGAGCGATGAGCGTTCTGCGCACTCCGCAACCGGATAGCCCGTCTGGAGCAGTCGCGCAATACCGAACCCCATCCCCTGAAACCGCCTGCGGCATCAGACATCTCAATGGCCGGGCACGTTCCCCATCACAGTGCGCATGGGAGCACGTCTCGCCCTCGACCTCGCCGGTGCAGGTGAGAGACCTCCACCTCCCACAGAGACCGCGCGGGTGTCGGCAACGGGCTCGCGGGCAACTTCGACGACCTCGAAGCCTTTGTGGCGATGACCGCGACCGGCTCGTGCTTGAGCTGCACGCCCCCATGGCCGTGCGCATTGATGCCGCCGCAGCGCTCACCGTCCAGAGCCTGCCGCCAGGCCGTGAACCGAATTTCAGAATCGCCACGCCTCCCCCCGTCAAACCCCGGAGACGGTCAGGGCCCCCCTTGATTGGAATGGCCGCAATACAACCACATGAGGTGAAGAACCTCCAGTTCACCCATTCGGTTCGCTGAACGTTGACGCAGGTGGAACGCCTGGATGATAGGTTCACGCCAGATCGGCGACGGATTTCCGCACCCGCAATAGCCTGATCTTCGATCACCGTGGATCACCACCAAGATATGCCACTCGCGTTCCCATCTGCGAAAGCGATCGAACATGTCTCGCAGTCCCGAATGGCAGGCGCACCGCACGCTGCCGAGCAACCTCATGACCGCCCGGCCGAGGATGACCGTCCACGTCCAGGCCGTGTTGCGACTGCTGCTGTCCGACCCGGCCGCGGAGCACTTCGGGCTGGAGATCGCCAAGTCGGCCGGCATGATGCCCGGCACCGCTTATCCGATCCTGGCTCGCCTGGTGCGGCTGGGCTGGCTCGAGACCCGCTGGGAGAACGTCGATCCCCGCGCGGCGGGCCGACCCAGGCGCCGGTTCTACCGGCTCACCGAGACCGGTGTGCTCGCCGCGCGGCCGGCGCTGGCCAAGGCGGGGTCTTCGCGGCCGCTCGGCTGAAGCGGCCGCCGCTCGCCGAACCTCCACACCCCACCGCTCAACGGCGCAGCCGACGTGCACCGAACGGCAGGCGGCCGAACGAGTGACGTCCTCACCCCGGCGGGATGACGCCGTTGCGTCCGCACTGAAATCCTGTTGATCAACTCAGCCGAAGGAGTGGCTCCGCGTCCGGCCGAATGGCGGACATCGAACCGCACACCCCGGCGACGCCGTACAACCACACAGAGGACGTAGAGCGAGCGGTGAGCACGTTGCGCAGGAGCAAGAGCACGGTGGGACGAAGATGACCGAACGCGCGGAGTCGCCCGAACGTCCTCCCCACCCGTTGGCCGTCGGCGACCTCCCGATCGCCTGCGGCTACCTGCGGAGGGGAGAAGGCAAGCGGGTCTCCGTGCCGCAGCTGCAAGAACGGATCATGACGCACGCCAGGGAGCTCGGCTTCGCGCTCTACCACCCGATCTTCGTCGACCTGCGCCCCGGAAGCCCGCTGGAACGCAACGCGTTCAGGGTCCTGCTCGACGTCGTGTGGGAGCTGCACATCACCACCGTGATCACGCCGAGCACCTGGCACCTCTCCCAGGACGAGGCCGAGGCCGACGAGGTGCACCGGCGGCTGACCTCCTACGGCTGCCGGGTGATCTTCATGCGCTAGCCGTCCAGCTCCCGGGCCATGCCCGTCATGAGCGCGGCACGCAGGCGCCGGCTCAGGTCGAGCGCGTGGGACCGGAGCCGGTCGAGCTCCTCGAACCTGAGCGAGTGCGGAGGCTGTTCGTGCCGCGGCCACACCCGGCGGTGCATCCGAAGCACGTCACGGTTCAGCAGGTACACCCGTTCCCTGGTGTCGAGCAGTTCGGCAGCGAGCTCACGAGCGGCCCTGAAGTGCTTGCTCTCCGTCGCGAGCAGCCGCTGCGCCATCACCAGGGCGGGCACGTTGTGCGCGGCACGGCGGTTCTGCAGGCGTGAGATCCCCACGGCGTGGAGGAGGTCGAAGGTCGTGCTGCGCCTCCCGTCGGGCGCCAGCACCATGACCAGGTGCTGCGCCAACCGCAGCTCGTTGCCCCTGAAGCGACTGGCGCGGAGGTACCGGAAGCGCGTCCAGCTCAGCTCGACCCAGTTCTTCGGCGCCGTGAGGAACAGGTCGGTGAGGAACGTCTTGCGACGCTGCCCGCTCAGCTCGTTGAGCTGCGCCTGCATCTGTTCGAGCCACACGGGCACGTAGTGCTCCGGCATGCCGATCGCGACGAAGGTCAGCACCCAGTGACGCGTCTCGGCGTGGAGGTCGCGCACGTAGAGCCATGACCACAGGGCCAGCGCGGCGCCGCCCCACATCACCATGGCGCCCAACCCCACGACCAGCGAGGTCAGGAGCGAGAGTTCGAGAACCTGGCTCAGGGTGGTCCCGAGTGGAAGCGCTGCGAGAAGCGCCAGCCAGAAGCAGCGCTCGCCCGGCTCTTTCAAGCACTCCTCCGTTTGTCGGGAGTGCGGCGCACCCTCCAGCTCACCCCGGTATTCTCACCGAGATCATCCCGTGATGCTCTCGTTATCAGGCGACACCACTCCATCAGGGCTTCCCCTCACAGCGCCGCACCGCCGACGGCAGGCCTCCCGACTCCTCGTCGCCCTTGGCCAGGCGTGCCAGCTCGGTCACGCGGGCGAAGGGCTCGTGCCTCTTGGAGAACACGGCCAAGAACACCCCGCTGACCGCGACCAGCGCGATGAACAGGAGCCCGGCCACTAACCAGGACATCCAGGAGGCGAGGAAGACGCTCGCGAGAGAGCCTCCGCCACCCAGTACTGCAGCCACAGGGGTGACGCGCCTGCGGCGGCCGGCCCGCTGGACAGACGTGCGCCGAGGACGGTGCTGCGGGGACATTGAACGAAGTACCTCACGTGAAAGCCGACCGGGGAGAACGGATCAGGGCATGCGCAGGGCGCCCGCCGCAGCAAGGCGCTCACAATTGTCAGGGGTGTGCGGTAAGCCTTGAGCGGGACAACGCGCGGGACGAACGGGGGCACGCGGGCATGGACCTGTCGGCCAGGTCGGCGATGGCGGTGCGGACTCGCCACAGCTGCGTCATGGGCAGAACCTACACCCCTATAATGATCTCTATATAGGGTCAGCGCCTCAACCACCCGATCGTGTACTGGTCGGCGTAACCACTCAACGACGCGCTGGGAATGGACGTCTACGTCTGATGGCCCGATCGCGCCGTCCGAGTGCACGTAAGGGTGTTTCCACGCACATGGCCCTGCGGCGGCTCCACAACTCGATATAGGGTGCCTCGTTGTGGGAGCACTGCGGATGACCGTCCAGACGCAGGCCGTTTTGCACGCTCTTCTGGCTGATCCGACCGCCGAGCTGTACGGCCTGGAGATCGCCGACCGCACCCACCTGATGCCCGGCACGACCTACCCGATCCTGGTTCGCCTGCTCACGGCAGGCTGGATCACCGATCGCTGGGAGGACGTCGACCCGCACGAAGAAGAACGGCCGCGGCGGCGCTACTTCAAGCTCACCGAGGACGGCGCCGAGAAAGCCCGTGAAGCGCTCCGCACCGCGGCCACGAAGGGTTTCGCGCAGTCCTTCCAGCAGGGACGCCTCGCGAACGGCCTGAGCTAGGGCCTGTGTCGAAGTCCGTGTTCGCGACAGCCGGGCCTGAGGCGGCCCCCGGCGGCACGGGCGGACAGCCCACATAGAACACCGGTATGCGGGCTGTCCGCCCGCACCGCCAGGAACCACCTCAGGCGCGACTCTCATCGAACGGGACCTCGACACAGGCCCTAGGTCGCCCCGCCCACCTCACGCTTCCAGCCACGCCGTGACGTTGCCAGCCGCTCGACGAGCTGCGTGATCACCAGCGTCGTGTGGTTGATCTCCAGCAGGTAGGCGACCTCCAGCGGGGACGGCAGGCGGTCCTGCGGGCGAGCCCGGTCAGGCCGCTCCTGCTCCGCGAGCAGACCGGTGCAGCTCCTCGCCAGCCACGCGGCGTTGGTGACGATCTTCGGGTGGTGCCGCTCGCTCACGCCGCGCGCCAGCAACCACCCCCACAGCCGGAGCTTCCTCAGCTGCCTCTGGAGCTGGTGGAGCTGCTCCTCGTGCTTCGGCCAGACCGGCATCCTGGAGCGCAGCAGCGCGTTCACCCGGCCGATGCGGGGCAACATCCACACGGCGGTGAGCCAGCTGGACAGCTCGCGCAGGACGTCGAGCTTCTTCGCCACCCATGCCGCCCATGTTGCGCGCAGCAACACCAGGAACGACATCCCGATGTGCGAACGCACCGCATCACGTTGCCGCGGCGGGAGATCAGCGAGCTGTCCTTCGAAGTCCGCGATCCACGCGCGGGCCTCGCCGAGCGGCAGCAGCGGTGCGATCAGGAGGAGCCAGGCCACCTCACGCGGCTGCACCGACAGCGACCGGACGACAAGGCAGTAGCGCACCGCGTAGAGCACGGCGACCACGCCGGCCACAGCGCCGGCGCCGGCGGGAACCTGCGACGTGTGGTCGCCGCCTTCGATCAGCACCGCGTAGAGCGCAGCCGCTCTGTCATAGCCGCCATCAGCGATCGGCAGCCAGACGGTGTTCACTCGGCGGTCTTCCCATCGGCGGGCCACGAGGGGACGAACCGCGGACGGTGCTCGGCGGAGACCCACCGCCCGTAGACCGTTGCCCGGTGCAGCTGGCGCCCCGAGCGCCCGGGGGTCGCGGCCCAGCGGGTGGCGACCTGGTTCAGCCGGCGCAGGCGCACCAGGACGGGGTACAACCGCGCTGGACTGAGGGCAGCCGCCTCCGCAAGTGCTGCCGTGTCGAGCTCGAGGTCGGGTCGTGCTGTCAGGGCCCGCAGCACGCGACCGGCGTGACGCCGCCGTCGCCAGAACATGGCGGGACAGTACCGTGACCTGGGTTTCTTGTACTCTATATAGGGGCGCTGCTTCACACTAAAGAGATCAGCTGGAGCCGTTCCCCTCACCCTTTCGGTGCATGATCTGCGCGGTCTCGACGCCCGCAGTGAGCCTTTGCCGGTGGGGATGCGCCGTTCGAGTGAGCCAGCAGGCCGCGGCGAAGATCGCGAACGCTTCTCGCCGCACCGAAACTGCCGAGAGCGTGCACACGCGTCGGTGTCCCGGTTGTCCGGCAAGGCCGAACACGGGTTTCGACTGCGCGTTCTGGCCTCTATTTGTCCTCTTTTTGGCCACTGACGCCGCGCCCCGCGCTGATAACCTGCCGGAATCCGGGGGGTGACCGACAAGGTCGCGGACGGAGGATTTCGAGTTGGCTGACCGGGACGACCTGTCCCCCGTTTTCGACGTGTTCATCAGTTACGCGATCGCCGACGAGGACTTGGTCAAACCTTTTGTCACGGCTCTCAAAAGGGATGGGTTCCAGGTCTGGATCGACTACGAGCAGATGGCGGGCGGCGTTCCCGTCATGGAACAGCTGGCGGACGGGATCGCGCAGTCGGCGCACATGATCGTCTGCCTGTCCGACGCCTACCTCGGACGCGACTGGACCAAGGCTGAGCTGCACATCAGCCTCGCGCGAGATCCCGGCGCGCGGGAGGTGCGAACGATTCCGGCGATCTTCCGGCCGCTGACGATGAAGGTGCCGTCGTACCTGAGCCAGCTGACCATCTGCGACCTGACCAACCGGCGCCACGACTACGACCAGCAGTACCTGCTCGTCACCAGAAGAATTCGCCGGAGGGTGGAGCCGACGAGTCCGGGGAAAGACGCGCTCGGACAGATCTGCGCCACCCCGTTTGGTCACGTCGACCAACCGGAACGAGCGTTGTTCGAGGCGTACCGGGCCTATCGTGAACTGTGCCAGTATTTGTACCGCCAGGAAGTCGGCGAAATTCCAGGGCACGCGGAGTTCGGCTGGATCACCGACCGGCTGATGATGCGGCGGAGCCTGCCGACCGAGATCCGGGACGCGCTGGCGACCATGGAGGGCTACGGACGGCAGGTCGTACCCGGCTACGTCGACGGGCCGGCCGTGACGGCGGAGACGATCGAGTCCCCGCTCAAGACCCTGGCGATGCTGACGCAGTGGGTGTTCCCCGACTGGCACCGGCCGGACGAACAGGTGGCGGCCTGGGACGTCCTGCCCGCCGGTGAGGACGGAACCCGGCGGTTGCCCGGCACCGACTACCTGCTGCGCGGCCCCGCACTGGGGCGCACCACGCTCGGACCGCTCTACGGCGCGCACGACACGAGCCGCGACAAGCCGATGACGGTCGTCCTCGTCGAACCGCCACCGGCCGACGAACGCGCCTTCCGCCAGCACGTCGCCCGGTTCGCGAACGGGCGGCGGGGCGGCGTCCTGGCGCCCGACGACGGCGGCGACCTCGTGATCGCCGGTCGCCGGCTGCACTACCTCGCGATGCCCGCGATCGACGGTGTCTGGGCCGAGAACCTGGTCGAGCACGTGCGGGAGCTGCCACCCCGCGCCGCCTGCGAGCTGGCGCTGGGCGTCGCGGAGGTGCTGCGCGGACTGCACGAGGCGGATCCGCCGGTCGTGCACGGTGATGTCGTGCTCGCCAACGTGGTCGTCGGTGCGCTGGGCACCGTGGCGCTGTGTCCGGGCCGGCCGAGGACCACGACCAGGGCCGAGGACCTGAGCGCGCTCGCCGCACTGGTGGACGGTCCGCTCGCCGAGCGGCTGGCGTCCTGCACGACCGCGGTGCGGGCCTGCCGGATCCTCCGCGACGCGTGCCGCGACCTGCCGTCCGAGGACAGCCTCGGTTCGGTGTACCGGCGTTTCCGCGGCTCGACGCGAACGGCCCCGCGGCGGGACGGCCGGGCCACGCAGCTGGTGGAGACGTGCCGGATCGAGAGCCGGGCGGCCTGGCCCCTCGGCGACGGCCGGCTGGTGGTGTGGGAACGCGGCACCGACACCCTGGTCGTCCGGGAGGGCGAGCACACGGTCTGGCGGGACAGCTGTGCGGTCGTGGTGCGCCGGGTGGCCCGCGGACCGGATGGACGGCTGGCCGTCGGCGGCTGGGACGGAGCGGTGCGCTGCTTCGCCGACGGGGCTCCCGTGGTCACCGCGCGGATGGACGGCGCGGTCGGCGACCTGTGCTTCGTCGGTGACAACCTGGTCGCGGGGTCGTGGAAGCAGCACCTGTGGCTGTTCGCGCCGGACGGCCGGCGCCACGAGCTGCTTGAGGTCAAGGCCGGGGTGCACCGCATCGCGGCGGCCGACGCCCGTGACCGGTTCGCCGTCGCCGACCTGTCCGGCGGGCTCGCCATCTACTCCGACAACCGCCGCGTCGCCAACATGCCGGCGGTCGGCTTCGTGACCGATCTCGCCTACGCGGGCACCCGGCTGGTCCTGCTCACCGGTGAGGCGCTGACGAGTCTGCGGCTGGACGGCTCGATCGGCGTGGGCGAACCGCGACCCGGTGCGCGCGGGCTGTTGCCCGGTTCGGCAGCCGGCCAGTGCACGCTGCTGGTCGAGACGGCGGCCGGAACCGAGACGTGGCTGGTCGACGCGGCGGACCGGCAGGTGCGCGACCACGTCTTCCCCGCGGGCCACGCGCTGATCGGCACCTGCGGGGTGCCCGGCCGGTTCATCGTGTCCGATCCGGACGGTGGGTACGCCTACTGGCGCGACGGGGAGCCGCAGGCACTGTGGCCCAACGCGACCACCGCCACCATCTCGGCGAACGGCCGGTTGCTCGCCGTCTGCCGGCCCGGTGTCGTCGAGCTGTACGAGGACTTCACGTGACGGTCACGGCCACCGGCGGCAACACGAGGACATCGCTGCTGGCGGCGATCGAGGAGCTGCGCGCCCGCGACGCCACACCGGCCGTGCGGATCGCGCTGGCAGAGGCCGAGTTCCGGCTGGCCGTCGCGGAGGACACCGAACCGGCGGAGGCGATCGACCGGCTGCGCGCCGCCATCGAGCAGGACCCGTTCTGCCCCAAGCTGTTCCTGCACCTCGGGCGGTTGTTGCACAGGTCCGGCGGCGCGGTGGCCGCAGTGCCCGAGTACCGCCACGCCATCCGCCTGGCACCGAACAGCCGCCGGGCGCACCTGCTGCTCGCGCTGGCACTGCTGGACATCGGGAAGCACACCCGTGAGCTCGGCGACCGGGTGCTCGCGGGCCTGAACAGCGGCAGCCCGCAGGACCTGAAGGCCGCCGTCGCCGAGGTGGACTCGTGGCTGGAGGACCAGGGCACCCCCGGCGGTGACCGGAAGTCCCGCCGTCCCGCCCCCAACCGCGGCGTGCAGGGCGCGCCGGCCGCCTGGCGGGTCGCGCTGCACGAGCAGATCACCCGTGGCAAGACGCAGGCGAGCCAGCTTTCCGCCCTCCTGCAGGCGGGACTGCTGCGCGTGGGCGAAGCCGGTGAGGTCGGCGAGTACGCCACCGCGTGCGCGTTGCTGCTGGCGAACGGCCAGAAACCGCGTTCGGTCCGGGAGTTCGCCAAGCCCGTCATGGCCGGGCACTCGGACCACCCGGCGGTCAGGATGCTCGCCGCGGCACTGGACCTCGCCGAGGCGGGCGGTCCGGCGGCGTTCGTCACGACGGCGGCCGAGCACGTCGAGAACGGCACGCTGCCACTGGAACTGGTGTGCTGCCTGCATCTGGACCGGTACGGACCGGACCACCACAGCTCTGCCGTCGAGGCGCTCGCACTGCTGGACACCTACCCGCGGGCGCTTCGGGACTCCGACGGCTTCGACGAGCTGAGGCTGGCCGTGCTGGACGGGCACGCGCGCAAGGCGTGGGCGGCCGAACGGTTCGACGAGGCCAGGTTGTTGTGGCAGGAGGCAGGCTCGATCGACAGGTTCCGCGTCCCGGTGGCGCTCAACCTCGCGTTGCTGGCCGCCAAGACGAAGTCGGAGCAGGACTACGGCCCGGCCTGGGACCGGGCGAGCGAGCTGCTCTACCTGCACGCGGCCGGCGCCGGCGACGTCCAGCTGCTGCTGGAGGAGCGCCGGTCGTTGCACTCCGCCCTGACCCAGCAGGCCCACCAGCGGCACTGCGAGCGCACCGGACTCAGGGACACACCGAGTGCCGAGGAGATCACGGCGTGGCTGGCCGATCCGGACGCGCTGACCGAATGGCTGCACCAGTGGGACCTCCACTACGTCAACGCACGCCTCGGTTTCCGGTCACCGGCCCACCTGCTCGGGGTTCCCGCCGACGCCGGCCAGGAGGACCACGTGGCGGCCGAGGAGGCGTTCGTCAAGCACCTGCGGCTGGCCTTGAGCGGGCGGGACTGGGCCGGTGTCGGCGTTTTCGCGACCCTGGCCGCCGGGCAGGCCCGGCGCGCCCGCCTGTCGATCGGCGAGACCAGGGACGCCTACTACGAGCCGGAGCGCCAGGAGGCACGGTCGCTGGCCGAGCTGGCGTTGCGCCGCGGGCTGATCCTGCGGGAGATGATGAAGGAGCTGCACAGGAGACCGTCCGGTGCGCAGCTCCGGATGGGCTACGAGCTGGCACGCCGGCAGCTGGTGCTGCCCTGGCGGGCGCTGCGGCCGATCTGCGTCGCGATCGGTGCGATCGCCGACGACTTCGACCTCGTCCGGATGTTCGAACAGGACCTCGTCGCGCTGGCGACCTACTGGGACACCCCGAAGCCGCGCACCGACGAGGAGTCGGCCGATCGGTTGTCCCTCTTGGACGGTTGCGTCGAGGTGGTGCCGCACGACCTGACGCTGCGGTTGATGCGGTGCCTGGCGCTGCGCGCCGTGAACCGGCATGACGACGCGTACGCGGCCGCGGTGGCAGCACTGGAGCTCCCGCCACCGCAGGACGAGGACGACAACCGGCAGGCGACGGTCGACGAGCTGGTCGCCCTGGTCGACCTCATCGGCATGGAGGGCATCCCGCGGAGCCTGCCGAGCCGGGAGGCGGCGATCGCGGCGGCCCGGCGGGAGCTGGAACGGTTCCCGCGCTGCGGGCAGCTGCGGCGGGAGCTGGTGAAGCAGCTGTCGGCGACGGGCCGCGTGGCGGAGACGAACGAGGCGATCGCCCTGCTGAGCGAGGGCATCGAGCTGGCGCTGAGCGCGGGGCAACGGGCCGACTTCACCGAGCGGCTCGTGGCGCTGGAGCCGGTGGCGGCGGCCGCGCCGGTCCGCGCGTCGCTCCGGCAGCTGGTGGAGCCCGCCCAGGAGGCGGCCAGTGCCGCGATCGCCGAGTACGTGCGCGACACCGGCGACAAGACGAGGAAGTCGGCGCTGACGGCCGTGCGCGTGGCCGTCGACAAGGTGACCGAAGGGCTGCGGATCGCGGAGCAGGCGGGGCTCGACGCGGAACGCGCGTCACTGGACAAGGCCCTCGCCAGGCTGCGGGAGATGGCGGCCCGGCTGGCAGGCGAGCCGGAAGACGCTGGGAGATGACGATGTTCATGATCGACCTCGGGGGTGACTCCCACTACTCGCGGCTGGGGGTGTCACCGGACGCCTCCGCAGAAGAGATCCGGCAGGCCAGGGACCGGTTGATCCGCGAGCTGCGGGAACGGGTGCGCCGCGAACCGGGGCGCAAGGACGAGCTCACCGAACGGCAGCAGCAGATCAACGGTGTCGCGGACGTGCTGGTCCGTCCGGCGAAGCGGCAGCAGTACGACAGGGGGCACGAGCACCTGCGGTTCTTCACGATCCGCTCCGCGGCCGCGCCGGTGTTCACCAGCCAGGCGGACCGGATCGACGTGCTGCACCGGGTTATCAGCGCTCATCTGCGAGCGGCCGGAGTCGAGCTCCGTCCGCTGTCCGATGTGGACCGCAGCGACTTCGCGGCCGACGTGACCCCGAACACCCTCCTCGACGACCTGATCGGACAGTGCTGATGGACACGGCGCCGGACACCGACCGCACGACCGAACCGGAGCTCAAGACCGACCCGGAACCCACGACGGCCCCAGAGCTCACGACGGCCCCGGAGCACACGACGGACCACACCGCTGACCCGCCGGCCGGCACCGACCCCGCTGTCGAGCGGCTGGACCGGATCGGGGCGTTGCTGGAGGAGGTCGTCGACGACAACACCGCCGTCACGACGTCGATGAACCAGCTCGGCCACGCACAGCGCGCGCTGGGCGCCGACGTGCGGCGGGAGCTCGGCGAGCTGCGCCGGGACCTCGCGGCCGGCCTCGCCTACCGCACCCTCAAGGACCTGTGCGTCGAGCTGATCGGCCCGCTGGGCGCGATGGAGGCGATGCTGGACAAGGCCGACTTCACCGACACCGAGGCCGTGTCCGGGCACGTGCGCAGTCTCGTGATCACGTTGCACGGGGTGCTGAGCCGGATGGGTGCGGAGCGCATCGCCGTCTCGCTCGGCGAGGAGGCGTTCAACCCCAACCGGCACCGCTGCGTCAGCCTGGTGGCGCCGGACGAGTCGCCGTTCCCGGACGCCCCGCCCCGCACCGTCGTGCGCGTGCTCGAAGACGGCTATCTGCTCGATCAACGCCTGCTCACGCCCGTCGCGGTGGAGGTGCAGGCCGACCGTCCCGCCGCCGGTACCGAGCCGGAAACCGGCACGACCACGGACACCGACACCGCAGAGGCATAGGAGAGTCATGCCATTCCACAAGGTCATCGGGATCGACCTGGGCACCACCTACTCCGCGGTGTCCATCTACGACGGCAAGGACACCGTCGTCATCGAGAGCGCGCTCGGCACGAAGACGGTGCCGAGCGTCGTGGGGCTCGACCCGGAGGGTCAGGTGATCGTCGGGGCACCCGCGCAGAACAACCTGGCCAGCGACCCGGAGAACACCGTCATCGAGGTCAAGCGCGACATGGGCGCGTACCTCAGGGAGCCGACCGGGCCGGAGGACTCCGGCGAGCCCAAGCGGGTCCGGTTCCGCGGCAGGGACTACCTGCCGCAGGAGATCTCCGCGTTCATCCTGATGGAGCTCAAGCGGCAGGCCGAGGAGTTCGTCGGCGAGCCGATCCACGACGCCGTGATCACGGTGCCCGCGTACTTCCGCGAACCCCAGCGCGGCGCGACCGAGGACGCGGCCAGGATGGCCAGGCTGAACGTGCGCCGGCTGGTGAACGAGCCGACCTCCGCCGCGGTGTGCTTCGGCGCGGACAAGATCGAGGACGACCAGACCCACACCTACGCGGTGTACGACCTCGGCGGCGGCACGTTCGACGTGTCGATCATCCAGGTCAGCCCCGGCAACATCAGCGTCGTCGGCACCGGCGGCGACCCCCGGCTGGGCGGCGGCGACTTCGACGACCTCATCACCGGCTACGTGCTCAACCACATCAAGGAGAAGCACGGCACCGACCTCTCCGGCGACCGCGCGATCTGGCAGCGGGTGAAGCGGGAGGCGGAGATGCGCAAGCGCGAGCTGTCGGTCGCCAACGCCGCGACGCTCAACCTGCCGTTCCTCACCAAGGACCTGTCGGTGAACGTGCCGCTGACCAGGACCGTGTTCGAGTCGCTGATCAAGGACCTGCTCGACCGCTCGCTCACCTGCCTCGACGAGGCGATCGAGTCGGCGCGGGAGAGCAACGGCATCGAGCGCGACGAGATCGAGCAGGTGCTGCTGGTCGGCGGGTCCACCAGGATCGCGTGCATCCGCGGGATGCTCGCCGAGCACCTGGGCCTGGAGCTCAAGGACATCCGATCCGACATCAGCCCTGACGAGGTGGTCGCCCGCGGCGCGGGCATGGTCGCGCGGGACTACCCCGCCGCCGACGGTTACGAGGGCGCCGACATCGAGATGGCCCCGGTGGAGGACGAGAACGGCCTGGTGATCGGCGGGGCCTCGCCCGAGGGCGGGATGATCGTCCTGCAGGACGTCACCAGCCACACCCTGGGCATCCTGGCGAACAAGACGGACTTCGTGCCGATCCTGCCCAAGGACAGCCGGATTCCCGGCAGCGAGACGAAGGACCACTTCACCAACTCCGGTCCCGGCAAGCTGCTGATGGTCCGCATCTTCCAGGGCGAGAACCCGGTCGCCTACGAGAACGACCTGATCGGCAAGCTGCCCATCGAACTGCCCGAGTCGCGGGAACAGGGCTACTACAGGTTCGCCGTGACGTTCTCGATCGACGAGAGCGGGCTGCTGGCCGTCGGCGTGCGGAACCTGAACGACAACCGGTTGTGGGAAACCAAGCTGCAGTGCGACGTGCGGGCCACCCGCGAGCAGATCGAGAAGAGCGCGGCGCACCTGAAGGAAGCGATGGCCGGTCATCAGGGCGCCGGGCTGCCGGAACCGCCCGGTGGCACCGAGGTCGTGCCGGACGGGCTGCCGAAACCCCCTGGGGCACCAGGGGACCAGAGCGACGCCGCGGCGCTGCCCCCGCCGCCGGACGACACCCCGGCCGAGTTCAAGAGCGTGGTGAGGCGGTCGTACAAGCTGATCCCGCAGCTGCCGGAGGCGCGGCGGGCGGAGCTCACGTCGGCGTACCTGGCGTTCGTGATCGCCGTGCGCAACGGCTCCGCTGAGCTGGAGGACCTCGGCGACCAGCTCAGCGACGTCTTCTACCGGTACAGGTAACCGTGCAGGGACCACCGGGGGTCGAGATGGTGGCCGCGGTCGGCAGCACCGGCCGCGGCACCCTGTGGCGCGCGAGCAGGCGGCAGCCGGACGACCGGATCGTGCGCATCGTCGAGCCGCGGTTCGCCGACGGCGTCTTCCGGCAGGCCGTCGCCGCGCTCGCCAGGCGGCAGCCGGCCGGGATGGTCGCGATCATCGGGCACGACTGGACCCCCGACGGCTGCTACTACCTCGAGTACGCCACCGGTGACGCCTGGCTGACGCTGGCCGAGCGGCTGGCCGGGCTCGCGGACTGGCAGGACCGGGTGGTGCTGCTGGAACGGGTCTGCTCGCTGTTCTCCCGCTGGCAGCGCAGCCCGGTGCACCCGCTCGGGCTGAGCCTGCACGACATCGTGGTGGTGGCGGAGGACGACCGCTGGCTGCCGTGGTTGTTGCCCTGCCCGGAGATCACCCCGGCCACGCCGTGCGACCTGTTCGGAGTGGACACCCCTGCGGTCGCGGCGCTGGCCCCGGAGATCGTGCGCGGGCTGCGGCCGGACCACCGGGCGGTGGACTGCTACGCCCTCGGCACGGTGGTGGCGCAGGCTTTGTGCGACGACGACGTGCCGTCGTCCGTCGCCGCCGAGGACCAGGTCGAGGCACAGGCGCGCGGCATGCTGTGGCCCGCGCTGCGGTCCCGGACGCGGATACCGAGCGCGCTGGCCGCCGTTCAGGAGGGCGAGGACCTGTTCCGCGCGGTCGAGCACTACCGCCACGCCGTGCCGAGTGCCCGGCCCGCGGACGCGGAGGAGCTGCGGTCGGCGCTGGCGGCGCTGGCGGATCCGGTGTCGATCGCGACCCGGCTCCGCGACACCGATCCGCTGCTCGCGCTGGACGTCCTGCGGTGGGTGCGGGAGGACGGCGGAGCCGCGCACGTCCGCGCGGGCCTGCTCGGGGCGGAGATCGCCGCCGGCCGCGGTGACGACGAGACGGCCCTGCGCCACCTGAACGGGGTGGTCCGGTCCGCGCCGTACCGGTTCGACCTGCGCCGCCGCCGGTACGAGGCCGCGTGGCGGGTGTTCGCGGCACGACCGGCGGATCGCGCGCTGGGCGAGGTGCTCCTGGACGACATCGCCCTGCTCAAGCAGACGAACCCCGAGGACGACGACTCCGCGCTGCACCAGCGGGCCGCCGAGGTGCACCTGCTGCTCGGCGATCCGGGCGCGGCCGCACGGGAGCTCTTCACCGTGCTCGCCCGTGACCCGGGTGACCTCGACGCGCTGGTGGCGTACTGCCGCTGCTGGCTCGAACTGGGCGATGTCCAGAACGCCAGGCGGACCGGGGCCGAGGCACGGCGGCGCATCGAGCGCATGGTCGACACACAGCTGCTCACGTCAGGGGAGGCACAGCAGTGGTACGAGCGGTTCGCCCGGCTGTTGTCCTGATCATCGCGGTCGTGGCCGTGCTGGTCGCGGCACCGGCCCACGGCGCTCCACAGGACCCCGTGATCGTCCTGCCCAGCGGCACCGTGCTGCCGCCCGGCCGCCACCAGGCCAGGATCGACACGGGATCAGGGGTCGTGACGGCCGAGGTCGTCGTGCCCGGTGCTCCCGCGGTCGGCACGACCCAGCCCGCTGTCCCCAGTGGACAGCCGACGACGAACGGTTCGGCCGCGCCTTCGTCGGCCACCACCGGCCAACCGGCCGCGTCGTCATCCGGGTCGTCGTCGTCCGAATCGTCATCGGGGTTCTGGACGACATTGCTCGCGGTTCTCGCCGTCGTCCTGCTGCTGATCGGTGTCCTGGTCGGCTACCGCAGGCTGGTCGCGCCGCGCCGCCAGGTCCGCGAGTACCGCGACGCGGTGGGCATGGTCAAGCGCGGCGACCACGTGAAGGCGTTGCCCGCGCTCGAACGGCTCGAACACCGGCTGCCGGAGAAGCACCGGGCCGAGGCCGGGTTCTTCGCCGCCTTCGCACTGGTCAAGGCCGGCCTTCCGGAGGAGGCGGAGTACCGGCTGGCCGCGCTGCACCGGGAGAACCCCCGTGACGTCGACGTCGCGTACCTGCTGGCCTACCTGCGGGTGCAACGCCAAGATCACGACGGCGCGGAGCCGTTGCTGGAGGCGATCGAGGCGGCGGGCGGGATGGGCGAACCGCGGGCGCGCCGGCTCTACGGCATCGTGGAGTTCCACCGTGCGCTGGCGGCGTTGCGCGACGGCCGGGTCGATGCCGCGGCCATGTTGTTCCAGAAGGTGGAGAGGCTCGGCGACTTCGCCGACCGGGTGCCTGCCGACCTGCGCAACCAGCACGCCGTGCTGGGCGCGCAGGCGTTGTTCGACCGGGACCTGGTCGTGGCTCGCGGCCAGTTCGAGGACCTGGCGCGGGCGGCAGCGGACGCGGACCCCGACCGGCGGGAGTCGATGCTGGCGTCGGCGAAGATCGGCCTGGCGCTGGCGGCGTGGCTGGAGCACACGGTGGCGTCGACGGGCCAGGTGGACGAGTTGCTGGAGAGCGCGGCGAAGCACCTCGACCCGGACGCGGAGACCGAGCGGGAGTGGAGTTGCGTTCCCGACGACGAGAGCGTCACGGAGCGACTGGCCGCACTGGTCGCCCGCCAGGGCAGGGCGGCCGAGATCACCGAACGCGACATCACGTTGCGCGCCGTCCACCTGCTGCGCGCCGCGGCCGTGCTGCGCCTCTGGGCGGCGGGCAAACGCACGCGCGAGGGGGACGCCAAGCGGCTGGCCGAGGTGCTCGGGCGGCTGGCGTGCGCCCGCGAGTACGACCCGGAGCTCGGTGACCCGTACCTGGTCGCCGGTCTGCTCAAGTGCTACCTGGCGACGACGGCGCGGGAACGCGACGACGGGGTCGCCCTGCTGCGGCACGCCCAGCGACTGGGCGTGCGGGAACCGGAGGTCGTGCGCATCCTCAACGAGGAGGCCCGCCGGGGCCAGGCCCGCAGGGACGCGGCCGACCGGTACCTGCAGGTGCTCGACCAGTTCATCGAGGACCCGTCGGTCCGCCACGAGGTCCGGGTCAGCCTGCTCGAACGGTTGTCGCGGTTCAGCAAGGTGCGTTCGCTGGACCGCCGGCCGGAACTGGCCAAGGCGCGCACCGTGGCGCCGACGGTGGACGAGATGAACAGCCGCACCGAGCTGCTGCGGGAACGGGTGAGCCAGCTGATGAGCGCCCAGAGCGGCAACGAGAACCTGACCGCTGCCCAGCAGCTGGTGCACAACCTGGAGGACGACAGCCGGGTGCTGGCGGAGCAGGCGCATTCCGTGGAGGCGAAGGAAGCGGACCTGCTGGTGCTCATCGGGGACTGGCTGCTCGGCGACGACGAGAGGTGACCTGATGGCGAGAAAGCACATCTCCCCCGCCGACTGCCTGGACGAGCTGCCGGAGCCGGAGCTGGAGTTCACCGACGAGGCCATGGGCGACTCGATGCGGCGGATCGAGCTGCGCCGCTCGATCCTCGCGATCGCCGAGCTGGACCACCCCGCGGAGACGGCGCTCGTGACCGCGGTGGCGAAGAACCGCAAGGAAGGCAAGGCGAAGCGACGTGGATGACAACGGCGTGGACCACGGTGAAGACGCCGGTCTCGCCTTCCAGCCAGGCGAGGACTCGGACCTGACCTTCGTCAGGAAGACGGCCGAAGCGTTCGAGCCACTCGATCTCGGCCGCCGAGGCGCGTTCGCACCGGAGCCCGAGATCGGCCGGAAGACCCGTCTCGGTGAGATCGGCGACCGGTTCGAGCCGGCCGGCGACGGCCTGTGGATCGACGCGGACGACGACCGGTTGCGCGACGACCTGGCAAAGCTCGAGGAGCACCAGGCCGACCTGAGGCTGCGCGCCCTGCTGACCAACGCGGACCGCGCGCTGCGGGCCGGCCGTGCCGGCGAGGCGTGGGAGCACGTCGAGGCGGCGTTGCGGATCGCGCCCGCCAACGTGGCCGCACTCCTGCTCGGTGCCCGCTGCCACGACGCGCTCGAAGCGTTCGACAGCGCGCTCGACCTGCTGGCGACGGCACGGCAGCACGCCACCGACGCCGACGAGGTGACCGTCCTGCTGCGCCTGCGGGACGGCTGCCGGCTCAGGCTGACCAAACACGTCACCGTCCGCGCGGACGAGCTCCTGCGGGAGGGCCGCACGCCGGAGGCGGTCGAGTACACCGGGCAGCGACGGGCCAAGCACCCGGAGGTGCTCGGACTGCACTACGTCCACGGTTCGGTGCTGCTCATCGCCGACCGGCCCGCACAGGCACGCGAGGTGGTCGAGGCGGCGCTGGCCACCGCACCGGACAGCGAGATGTTCGCCGAGCTGCACCGGGTGATCCTGTCCAGGCTGTGCAAACCCCAGGTGGACCGCGCCTGCCGGTCGTTGCGGGCCGGTCAGCCCAAGGCCGCCATCGAACACCTCGAAGTCTGCGGCGACGCACTGCACAGCGAGCCCATGCACGAGTGGCTGTGGTCCTACGCGCACGAGCGGTACGCGAAGAAGGTGCCGATCATCGGCTGGCGCCGCGCACGCCGCGCGAACGTCGTGCCGCTGGACGCGGACAGCCTCCAGGAGGTGCTCGGGCGGCTGCTGACCGAGGAGTTCACCGAGGTGATGAAGGCCTTCGAGCGCGGCGACTTCGAGGCCGCCGGCGAACACTGCGAACGCGCCGAGGCCATCGACGGGCGCTACGGCACCATCGCCTACCTGCACGCCACAGCCGAGGCCCTCGCGGCCGACAAGGCACTCAGGACGATCAACCCGCGCACGCTGACGATCGCCGAACGACACCTGTCCGCAGCCGCGCGGATCGCGCCGAAGATGGCCTTCGACCCCGAGCTGACCGCCCAGCGCGACAAACTGACGGCCAGGATCGACAGCGAGCTCGCCGAAGTGGCCCGGCTCAAGAGGTTCATCACCTGCGTGTCCCGGTTCAACGACCTGATGTCGCGCTATGAACATCAGAGCATCACGAGCCGCTACGAGCTCCAGAACGTCCGGAGCGAGCTGATCTCGATCCGGAAGGCGGCCCACAGGTCCAGGCAGGAGCACCCGCCGAACTCCCCCGCCCAGCAAACACTGGACCGGGTGATCATCGCGGTCGACTCCAACCTGCGGTCGTTGCCGACCTGACGAAGCAAAATCGCCCATTCGCGGACGATCTCGCTCGACGTGGGCCAAAAAAGGAACCAGCGGGCTGGCTCAGACCGTCGGACGCCAGGATTTGAACCTGCGGCCCCTCGCCCTCAGGACGATCTGCGCCGACCGGCAAAAACAGCGGACACGCACGCCCGACATGCGGCACAAGCTGGGGCAAACCGAACAAGCACGACGACAAAGGAATGTTCGGCAGCAAGCCCTGCAAATGCGCACAAACAAGTGGGTGTGAATAAGTTAGTCCTTGTTAACGGTCGGTTCTCAACAGATCCTTGCCGTGCTCCGTAAACACATTCACCTCGACGAACATCCGGCTCTCCCTGCAACCGCAGAGCCGGGCCGTTCGCCCTGCAACGAGGAGAACGATGCAAGCGAGACGTAGTTTTGTGCTGGCCGCGGCCGGATCACTGGCCGTCGCCGTGCTCACCCAGACAGGTGCGCACGCGGCCCCGCAGCCCCAACCCGGCCAGACCGCTGAGGCGCTGGCGGTGGACGCGGCCGCGAGCCTCGTCGACAGCCGGCCCAGCCAGCTGCACGCCAGCGCGAGCGACCAGTTCGTGCGGCACGACGTCATCTCGTCCACCAACGGCCTCAAGTACGTCCCCTACGACCGGACCTACAAGGGCATGCCGGTGGTCGGTGGTGACTTCGTCGTCGTCACCAACTCGACCGGGCAGGTGCTGCACACCTCGGTCGGCCAGAGCTCCACGATCGACCTGGCGAACACGACCCCGTCCGTCACCAAGGCGCAGGCCGAGAAGACCGCGCGGACCGCCCTGTCCACTGTGGATGGTGTCGGCGCGCCCGAGCAGGTCGTCTACGCGCTCGACTCCACGCCGAAGCTCGCTTGGAAGGTCTCGGTCACCGGCCGGGGCTCCGAGGGCCCGAGCAAGCTCGACGTGGTCGTGGACGCGACGACCGGCCAGGTGCTGCACACGCAGGAGCACGTCCTGCACGGCACCGGCAACAGCGGGTGGAACGGTCCCTCCGTCCCCCTCGCCACCACGCAGTCCGGGTCGACGTACTCCCTGAAGGACCCGAACCTCACCAACGTCAGCTGCCAGGACGCGGCGACCAACACCACGTTCACCAAGTCCTCCGACTCGTGGGGCAACGGCAACGCGACCAACCGCGAGACCGGCTGCACCGACGTGCTGTTCGCAGCGCAGACCGAGTCGAAGATGCTCACGCAGTGGCTGGGCCGCAACGGTTTCGACGGCAACGGCGGTGGCTGGCCGATGCGCGTCGGCCTGAACGACCAGAACGCCTACTACGACGGCAGCCAGGTCCAGATCGGCAAGAACACCAACGGGCAGTGGATCGGCTCGCTCGACGTCGTGGCGCACGAGCTCGGTCACGGCATCGACGACCACACGCCGGGTGGCATCTCCGGTGCGGGCACGCAGGAGTTCGTCGCGGACGTCTTCGGCGCCACCACCGAGTGGTTCGCCAACGAGCCGTCGCCCTACGACACGCCTGACTTCCTGGTCGGCGAGACGATCAACCTCGTCGGCAGCGGCCCGATCCGCAACATGTACAACCCGAGCGCCATCGGCCACGCGAACTGCTACAGCAGCTCGATCCCGAACACCGAGGTGCACGCGGCGGCCGGGCCCGGCAACCACTGGTTCTACCTGCTGTCGCAGGGCACGAACCCGACCAACGGCCAGCCGACCAGCTCGACGTGCAACAACACCTCGATCACGGGTCTCGGCGTCGAGAAGGCCGTCAAGATCTTCTACAACGCCATGCTGCTCAAGACCTCCGGCAGCTCGTACCCCAGGTACCGCACGTGGACGCTGACCGCGGCGAAGAACCTCTACCCCGGCAGCTGCGCGGAGTTCAACACCGTCAAGGCCGCCTGGGACGCGATCAGCGTGCCCGCGCAGACGGCCGACCCGACGTGCAGCGCGACCGGCACGGTCACCGTCAGCAACCCCGGCAACCAGTCCAGCACCGTCGGCACCGCGGTGAGCCTGCCGCTGTCGGCGAGCGGCGGCACCGCGCCGTACACGTGGTCGGCCACCGGCCTGCCCGCCGGCCTGTCCATCAACTCCAGCACCGGCGCCATCTCCGGCACGCCGACCACCGCGGCCACGTCGAACGTCACGGTGACCGCCACGGACAGCGCGAACAAGAGCGGCACCGCGTCGTTCAGCTGGACCGTCGGCACGGGCGGCGGCAACTGCTCCGGCCAGAAGCTCGCCAACCCGGGCTTCGAGTCCGGCAACACCTCCTGGACGGCGACCTCCGGTGTCATCGGCCAGCACGGCAGCAACGGTGAGCCCGCGCGGTCCGGCACCTGGTCGTCGTGGCTGAACGGCTACGGCTCGTCGCACACCGACTCGCTGACCCAGTCGGTGACGATCCCGGCCGGCTGCAAGGCGACCCTCACGTTCTACCTGCACATCGACACCAACGAGACCGGCAGCACCGTGTACGACAAGCTGACGGTCACGGCCGGGAGCACCACCCTCGGCACGTTCTCGAACGCCAACGCGGCCTCCGGCTACGTGCTGAAGACGTTCAACCTGTCCTCGTTCGCGGGTCAGACCGTGTCGGTGAAGTTCAACGGCACTGAAGACGCCTCCCAGCAGACCTCGTTCGTCATCGACGACACGGCGGTCACGCTCAGCTGACGCGTGGTGCGGTTGCCGGCGCTGGAACATCAGCCCGGCAACCGCACACCCGTTTCGCGGTGGTGCGCAACGGCTTCGTCACCGCGGCCCAGCGCGTGCAGCGCGTGCGCCGACTCGATCCGCTGTACCAGCTCCACAGCGTGCCCAAACACGGCGGCAGTGTCGGGCGAGCCCAGGGCCCGTTGTACCGAGCTCTACACGTTTTACGCACTCGCTAGGCGGTCTATCAAGGAGCCGCGCCGCAAGCGATGCGCCACAGCTTCGTGTTGGAGCTCTCCGCATCCGCTGTGAAGTTGGAGGACATCGCGCGTTCGGTCGGCCACAACAGCACGACGGTCACGGAGACGGTGTACCGCCACCAGATCGTGCCTGTGATGCAGCACGCCGCCATCACGATGGACAAAATTTTCCACTGGCGGATTAAATCATTGTCACTCAGTTAGTCATTCAGGTCCCCGAATGATACACAGAAAGATCGCATCTACGATCAACCCGGCGACATGCGAAAGGTCCTCTGATCAGTAGTTATGCCACGACCAGAGGGCCTTTCACGACCGTCGGGACGACAGGGTTTAAACCTGCGACCCCTTTACTCCGGATACGGATTCACACGCCACTGACCTGCGAAAAAGATACACTAGACCCAATTTGACGCACTTGACTGCAATCAAGTTCATTAGGATTGTTGCGCCGCCAACCAAGATCCCCTTCCTCCCTCACGCGGCAGCGCATGATGCCGCGCACCACCAGCTGATTCAAGGGACGGACCTCCTACTGTTTTGACCGCACGCCAGCCCTGGAACCCTAGGATCCCTCAAGAGTCCTGGTTGGGCGCACCTTCAGCTTTTGGCTTCCGCCGGTCACTACCCCGTCGAGCACGATTCTGCCCTCCGACTCCATCCTCTTGATGAATTCACGCCAGACATCCAAGCCGAAAGACTCGACCCATTTCAGTCGCCTGTCGTCTTCCGGCGGAGAAAGGTCGCGCTGATTGACGTAAATCCCTCGACGATCAGCAGAAATATTGGATATAAAAAACTCGTCGCTCTCACTGGTGTCGACCACGTCGTCCCCCGGTATATCGAGCGCCTTCCTGATTTGGGACGGCCCGACCACCAGTTCGGTCTGCTTCAGTAGCTCACGTACCTGCTTGTAGGAGTCGTCGATTAGGGCGGCGCCGGACGACTGGGACAGGTCAAGCAGCACGACGCGGCAGGAGTAGAGGACAAGTTCGACGCCGGGCTCCAACGTCAGGTGGTCGACATGAGACTCCCGAAGTGTCACCCGTCCGACCCCACCGAGCACGAGGTTTGAGACCTTGATTCGCCGTGCGACACGAGGCCCGTCCTTGTTTGCGTTCGCTGCTGCCCAGAGCTCACCCAAGCTCGCAGCCGCCGGTATGTCGAGGCACGGGTGTTCCGACGCCTCCACGACCCTCCTCAGTGCCTCCAACAGCTGTGATGGCGGACCGCCACGCGTCGTCATCCACATCGACACGACGAGCCGCGCGCAGAGCTTAGAGATCGCGACCCTGGACAGCAGGGAAACTGCTTGGTCCAGAGAAAGCCTCACGATCTGCCTCGCGAGGAACTGCTCCGCGATCGCGAGGTGGGTGAACTTAAACGCGTATTCTCCTTCAGCCCATTCAGCACTCATCCCGCACAACGATTCCGTCCGGCGCCTCTCCTCGGGGGTGAGTTCACGCCCCAACGCTTGCGACGCTGCCGTCTCTAGATCCTCCGCTGAAACCTCCTGCAGGCTGCCTCGCGCAATCATCTCCGCGACCTCGGAGAAGATGTCCTCCAACGTTGCCGAGTCGAAGACGAGTCTGCCTCCGTCGCCCACCAGTTTGCGCCGTTCGCGTTGCAGATAGGTGTCAACGACAGAGGGAAGAAAATCCGTCTTCCGCTCGGACCGGATCCAGGCAGCGAACGCCAAGCAGAAAAACGGCGTTGTCAGCAGCTGACGAACCTCAGGCGGAATGCCGGCCTCCGCTGCTTCTACGGACAACTGACTCGTCAGCTCGCGCAGCTGCTCAGGTTTCCACGGTTGCAGTTCGAGATTGGTGACATGAGGACGCCAAGCGAGTGTGTCGTGCTGTTCGAGGTTCCCGCGCAGCCGGGTCTCAGCGTAGCTGGATCGCGCCGAGAGGATGATGGTTCCGCGGCCGCGCAGCTCGTTGAGGATTGGCGCCAGCCCGGCTAGCGGGGTGTCGTAGGTACGGAAGCCGAGCAGTTCGTCGAACCCGTCGATCACCAGAATCGCCAATCCCGCACGACACAGCGCCAACGCGGAGGTTTTATCCAAGATCAAAGTCCTAGACATCTTGTCGCCGAGGAACGACTCAAGGCTCTTCGCACTGGAACTGTTCGATGCCAAGTAGAAGACGAGGGGCGCGAGTCCCTGTCCGGCGGACAACGACTGCCGGGCGAACTGCAGCAGGCTGTGTGTCTTCCCCGACCCAGCCTCACCTGTCAACGTGAGAAGGCTGGTGTATGCGCTGTAAATTCCACTCTGCTGGTTGATCAGCTCGCACGTTTCGACCAGAGGAGCAACTCCACCGTCGCCGAACCGACCCTCATCCACCTGCACTAAGGCCGGCACATTGGGAATGTGCCGCTTCAGGTCCGGGAACAGCTCCTCGCTGATCTGGCTCTCTAGCTCCACCTGCTCCTCAAGCTGCTCGAGAAGCCTTTCCTTAAGCAACGCCCAGTTGCACACATCTGCGAGGAACGCCTGGTAAGGCTTGAGGCCGTCCTCGCTCTCCCACATCCGCGCGTGGTCCACACCTACGCGGAAACGATCGACCCGCCGCTTGACACCGTCCCGCGTCCGCATGTCCCAGCGAACGACGATTGGTTCTGGCGGATCCACGAGGGTGTGGATCGAGTTCTTCTCCGCGAAGCCGGCAAGATCTTTCTGAATGTCGAGAGCAAACCCTTCCAGCACCCGGTCACCTCCCTGCGGCCCCAGACGCTTGAGCGCGTCCAGGATCTTCGGAGTGGTGATATCCGTGGCAGTCCGACGACGCGGCCAATAAGTGGCGAATCCACTGGAATAATCGTTGAGAGCCGCGAGCTCATTATCGACTTGCACGAAGAACGGCTCCAACTGCCCCACGTGCCCGTGCTTGTAAACCTCCTCGATACCCGCCGCGTTCTCTTCCACGACGGAGTACAGCGTTTCGAGATCGACTACATCGGGATCAGGACCACCGTGGAAGATCTGATTGCGCATTTGCCGAATTGAGGTGTCCGATGCCACCTCGGCATTGATGCACTCGGCAATCTTCTCCGCGACGGACTCACACGACGCACACCGCAGAACATGCCGAGAGGTCAGGATGTAGCGGGACCATGATTCGAGCGACCCCGGCGTGTTCAGTCCCGTCGGCTGTTCTGCCGCAGCCGCACAAAGCAAGCCCAGCACGCGAAGCTGGAACTCCACGAACGCCAGCGTTCTCAGTGGAGCTTGCTGGCGGTCGGGTGGTGCAACCAGGTCCGCAATAGTCACGCGATCTCCTTCTAGATATGGTAAACGAGTGCTCACACGCAACGGAGCCGCTCGTCGACGTCTGCGATCCGACCGCCACGTCAGCGTGTCCGCATTGATTGCAACAGATGTGCCACCACATCTTGAACCCGTTGAGTATGAAGGTCCGCCTACACGGACGGACATCGCGGCACCCAAGATCGACATCCGACCTCACTACACGCAAAGCATCCTGCACACGCCTAGCGGCCAGCAACGGCCCGACGAAACGCGCGGAATCCCGATCGACCGCCACCCATGACCTCCTTGTCGCCAGCCAGCATGCCAGTGGCGCGCTGCCATGTCAGCGCCAACACGATCTACACCGGCTGTCGAGGCGGGAGGCGGACTGTCGGTGGTTCGTGAGATGCTGCCATATCGTGAAGCAGGCTGATCTCCGTGTAGGGACAAGTACGCGTATCCGACGTACAAGCCCATACGACGCCGCCCCTATGGTGGCCCGTGTCCGGGTGGTCTCAGGTCTGATGCACGAGCAGGTGACAGTGGTAGTCACGCAACTCGACTGGCTAGCGTGGCCATGATTACTTCGTATTCGATAGGGACCAGCCCGCCGACGGCAGCCCAGCGCCTGCGGCGGTGGCAGGTGCGTTCGATCCAGGTGACGATCGCGATCCGCAGTTTTTGCGAGTGAACCAGGTGCGCCGGTCGAGAACATTATTCTGCAGCGACGCGAAGGAGCTTTTCGTGGCCGCGGCACCGACCCGGCCCATCGACCCGGACAGGCCGTGACGAGCGAGCGCACGGACGAGTTTCCTGGAACGAAATTGCGAGCCGGGGTCAGTGTGGACCACGCAGCTGGCGACCTCACCGCGGTGGACGATGGCGTTGGTGAGCGCTGTGACAGTGAGGCGGGACTTCATCCGGGAGTCGATGGAGTGGCCGAGGAACCGGTTGGAGTAGGCGTCCTTGACCGCGCACAGATACAGTTCTCCCTCTGTGGTGCGGTGTTCGGTAATGTCGGCCAGACAGAGCCGGTTCGGCGCGATGGCGGCGAAGTCGCGGCGGACCAGGTCCGTCGTAGACCGGCGGGCCGGTTTTCTTACCGTTGCAGCCGCGTTTCTTGCCGAACCCGCTCCACCAGCCCATGGCTGAGCAGATCCGCCAAGCGATCCGATCCGTCATCGACCAGCCTGCGTCGCGGGCTTCATCGGCCAGGAACCGGTTGCCGAACTCCAGATCGTCGCGGTGCGCGTCGAACAACGCGTTCGCCCGATGAGCCCGCTCGGTTCCGAGTCGGTGACAGACCGGGAACGCCACCGCAGTACGGCTGCCGAGCGATGTTCAAGACCCGGCACGTCGCCGCGACCGGAACACCGTCCGCGGCGAGCTCGTTCACGAGCGAGCAGAGCCTCTCCCAGCAGGTTCGCCTGCAATAGATATGCCATCGCCCGTCGCAAGACTTCGTTCTCCTGCTCCAGCAGCTTGATCCGCTTACGCGCCTCACGCAGCTCAGCCGACTCCGCCCGGCTCGCACCGGACTTGATGCCTTCCTCGATCCCGTCCTGGCGCAGCCACGTGAACAACGTCATCGGGTACACCCCGAAGTCCTTCGCAATCTGCTCGACCGTCACACTAGGCCCACGGTCACGCGCGACACACGACATCGTCGCGGAACTCCTGAGGGTAGGGCTTAGGCACATGGACATCCCCCCAGCTCACCATCACGACGCGCCAACTCAGATGTCACCTGACGATGCAGCAGACCTCTCGTCCAGACGCCAGTCCGGACTCTCAAAAGGCATGCCTACTCCCCCACCATGGCGTGCCTACACGTCGGCCCGCATAACTCGTACATCGTCTTGCTCCCGCCCTGTGATCTCCACCGCCGGCTTCCGAGCCTGACGAGTGAAGTGTTGTGCCGATCATCTCCAGCCCCGCCGACGATGCACTGCGTGCGGATCTGTTGTCGCGATCGTGCCGCTCGCCGTTACTGAGATCTTTGCCCACAGCGTCGTACGAGTTCGCGCATCATCCGTTCGGCCCATCATGAGTCGATTACGACCAAACGGAATGCTGCGGAGTTAGGCTCCAGCGGCTGGAAGACGCGCACACGGCATCGCACCCGCTCTGGGTCTGCAGCCTACAGCAATCACTGACTAGCTCCGGGCTTCAGCACCAATGGAGAGCAGACGGTCAACACTACTCACCGAGTGGCTTGGTCACGCAGATCTGGCGGCAAGCGGACTGGAGAGAAGCGTGGAGCACCGTCTGGAGACCAAAGCAATGGAACGTTCCAGGCGAAGGTTCGTTAGTAGAAATCGACGATAAACTCTGGCAAAGAATCTTTAAAAAAGAATGGTTGAATGAAGTAAATTCTACCCCTGGATGACAGACTAGGAGCACATCTATCAACGGACTCGGCCGTTCGTGTCGCCGAGGCTGTTGTCGTCGCGATCATAACTTACAGCAAGCCGTCAGTCGCTCGAGCCGTCATAGAGGCGAGATCAATGCTGACATGAGGTCGGTCTCGGCCTGCTCTCGCAGTCGAGCGGCATCAGCAAGGACCGAACGAGCCTCTGCAATGCCCTCCTGCAGTTCTGTGACTAGTCGACGTTGGTCATCAACCGGCGGAACCGGGATAGGCGCCGTCGCGAGGACGCTGACAGGGATTGTGTAAAGAGTCCCGCTAGTCGTGCGGGCGTGGGAGCGAACATGGGATCCGCCCGGCTGAGAATTGAACCAGGCTTCCACGTACTCAGGGATAAGATCCGACGTGTTTAGGCGAGCCCGAATTACATGGTTCTGATGGATACAGGTGGAAATCTGCCCATCCCAGCGTGCGCAACGTCCAACTTCCTCGAGTGAGTTAGCTTCAAGGAACAGCAGGTCATGGCGCTTCAGGGCAAGTCGAGCGACAGTATCGGAGCTAATGTTCATCGTCTTTACATCGGCAAGGTCGATATAGCCGCGTTGAACATTGGCGACCCGAAGGTAGGGCACGTCCTGCCCTCCCCTATTCGAGCGCTGTAGCTGCACGCCGAGCTTCACATCGGCGACTGCATCAAGACGTACCAAAGGGTGCGGACTGGTGATGCCAATAGGAGTGACGTCGGTATCCCAACGATCGAGCGCGGAGAACCTGGTTACTGCGACCACGTCCGCAGAATCGACTATTTCCGAGACGTCCACCAATTGAGAGCCGAAGCGGTCCCAAACTTCAGCGCCGAGGGCGGCATACCTGAGTTCGGCCTCAGCAGCGCGCTGCCGCGCCTGCAGATAAGACACGACGAGGTGCCGTTGAACGTCGAGTGGCGGAATGGGAATCGGTGCACCAACCAACTTGCCGACGCCGATGTGGTAAAGCCCACTCGTTGTAGTGGCTTGTTCGCGGATGTAAGCCTTTCCACCACGAGAATTGAACCATATGACAACAAAGGCAGGGTCAAGTCGCTCGTCTTGCAGCCGTGCGCGCACCACACTGTTCTGATGCACAACCTTGGGGAGGCTGTCATCCCAGATCGCGGTACGCCCCACCTCGGTCACTGATCCGGAGCCCTCGACGAATAGGAGATCTCCTGCTTGAAGCTCAAGGTCCGATGCCTGGTTCTCTGATAGGTGCATTATCCTGACGTCGGATAGGTCAAGCCGGCCGCGACGCACGTTGACGGCGCGAAGATACTTACGCGCGACCCCGACGGCCCGGGCGTCCTTTCGGGGAACCTGGACACCAAGCCGAACCTCTGCAACATCCCCTAGAGTCACAACCGGCCATGCCATTGGTTCGGCCGTTGAGCTCTGTGGAGGATCCCAGCGATCAAGGGCGGAGAACTGCACGACACTGGTCATCGCGGGAGTCACCATGCCGCCGTCTCAAGCGTGGCGGTCTTGAATTCGTTCCACGCCTCAAGAATGGCGGGCAAGTCGTTGGGTACGTGCTTTCCAGTCTCACCCGTCGCGGTGATGCCAACACCCCTTGGCGTAGCCATAAATACATGGTAGTCGAAAGCTTCGCGAACATACTTCCACATCGCGACCGACTGTTTCTCATCAAGGCGCTTTAGCTCAGCCTTGAGCAATGCCATCGCCCGCTTAAGCCCAGGAATTTGAGCGGCACGTTCTTTGTACTTTTTTTTCAGGTCGCGTGCTGTTGAGTTGGCGGTACCAGACCAGGCGATCGGCCCAAGTACTGTGGCGGGCGCGACCCGTACCAAACCTTTCCTGGGTACCCGTGTGGGAGCGGGCACTACACGAGTGACCCCGAGCGCTTCGAGTTTATTACAAAGGTCTCGCAATTCTTCGTCGCCGCCGTGGAGCAGCTCTGGCGTTGCGTTCCGGATGGTGGTCGTGCGTTGGGGTTCAAACTCGGACTCGGTTACTTCGAAGGCATCAGTCCAGCACTGCTCCCAGCGCCGGGCGTCCTCGTCGGTGAACTTCTGCATGAATACAACGGACGCAGTCACCGATGCGCCGGAGAACTTAAAAGTTTCGGGAGGCAACGCAACAACCGCACGGAGAAACGCTTTGCCTTCAGCCCAGCGGCGCAGCCACGCTTGCGAATAGGCGTTAAGGTTGCCATTGGGTAGGACGATGCCGAGACGCCCACCTGGACGCAAGAGATTCATGCACCGTTCCAGGAACATTTGTTCGGTCTTGCGAGAGTTTGCGTCCTTACCGATCTCGAACATGTCGAGTATTTTGGTGCCCCGCGCGTTAACGAGCCGGTGGTGCGCTGCTACCCATTCTTCCCCGTGCTCTTGCCTCTGACGCCGGAAATAGTCACGGTTATCTGGGACATCTACTTCGGGTGCGGTCCCGATGCGTTGGGAAGAGTTAACCATCGCTCCGAACGGCGGATTGGTGATCACAACGTTGAAGCGGCCCTCGAAGATGCCGTTGGTATTGACGAGCCCGTCGTGCCAGTGGATTCCACCGTGACCGTCGCCATGCATGATCATGTTCATCTTCGCCGTGCGGGCTGCACGAGGCTCTTTGTCCGTGCCATAGATGCACTTCCATGCAAGCCGGCCCACGCGAGTATCGGTTGGGCCGCCGTCCGGTCGGCTCGGATCTAGTTGCTTGTTTAGGTCTTCGATCGCGGCTTCGATCCGGTCATCGCGCTCGTCGAGTGCGGTTTCACTAGCATTTTCTGGGTACTCAGCGGTGATGGAGGCGATCACGCGCTGACGCTGGGCAGCGATGTCCTCGGTGATCTGGTCGCGTACGTAGTCGAATACTCGAATTAGGAATCCGCCTGAGCCAGCAGCAGGGTCACAGATGAGCTCCCCTTCCCGCGGGGCGAGAACATTGACCATAAAATCGACCACGGGGCGCGGCGTGAAGTACTGTCCGAGGTTACCACGGAAGGTAGTACCGAGAAACTTTTCGAATGCAATTCCTTTGATGTCCTCGCCTGTCTTCGACAAGTTGAACCGTTCGAGCTTAGCGACCAAGTCGCGGAAGGTATCTCGGGAGATGTCGAGCCGGTCATCCTCGGGGAAGAGATCGTCAGTGGCGTAAGCTGCTTTCGTGTTCTCGAACATTTGCTCATGAATCGAGAACGTTGGATTGGTCAGATATCGAGATGCATCTTCTAGGTACTTTGTCGTGAAGGTCTCGTGCGTCCGGGACCGCTCGACGTGCAGTTTGATGAATAGCACCTTCGAGATAGTGTCGAAGGCACGGTCAGGGGTCATCGCGTGGTTATCGCGCAGCAGGCTGTGGCAGTCGAAGAGCACTCGCTGGAATTGCTCACGATCGAAGACTTCGAGCCGGTTGACCAACTCATTGAGGCGTTGCGGATCTGCGACGTCTGCAGCCGTAGGCCAGTCGTTGATCTGGCGTGCGCGCCCAGGCAGTCCCCTGGTTAGTTCGAATACGACGTGGCTCGTTGCGTTGGCTAGCACGAGGAACCGAGCGCCAGCGGCTCGCGCGTAGGACTCGCCCTGCCAGAAGTCAGCTGGACGCAGCGCTCCCTCGTCAGCCTTCGTTTCCACGACGAGAACAGGTTCACGTCCCTCGTGCTTCTCTGCCGCGCTGCGCCACACGACGATGTCGGCACGTGGGGAGCGCCGACCTGACTGAGTGCGACGCTCTTGGGCCATCTGATCGAGCGCGAACCCTCCGTCGCTGTGCAGGCGCCGTACCCAACGTTGCCGCACGAGCTCCTCAGGCTTGCGCCTCACGTCGACCCAGTCCGAGCGAAGCGGCAACCACACCAGGTCTCCGTATTGATGGAGACCCTTCTCGGGAAACGACGTCGTGGGAGCATTCGGATGCGGGCTTGCCATGACGAGAAGGCTACGGCAGGGGCTTCACGCGGCTGACGCACCCGTCGGTCTTCGGCCTGCCTAGGAGGTCCTAATGCAATGACTGTTGTCGTTGCAAGCGTCGCCAGTAGATGATCGAGCAGGCGAGGCTAAGGAAGGCTTCGTGGATGTCGTCGCGGATCTCCCAGCGGATGCGCAGGCGGCGGAACCATTGCAGCAAGGCAAGGGTCTGCTCCGACAACCCATCGGTGCACGCCGAGCCCGGAACCATGTTCGACGCCGCGGCGGGCGATGAGCGGCCGGATGTCCTTAGAGGTCCTAACAGAATGATCTTGCCTATACTTTGATCTTGTCGGGTTGGTTCGTGTCCGGACGGGAGGTTGGTGTGGCCGGCGTCGGCCTTGGGAGGTCGAAGACGAGCTGTGGGAGTTGATCGAACCGCTGCTACCGAAGGTTGAGCGGCGCTTCCGGTATCCAGGACGTAAGCGGCTCGGTGACCACAAGGCGTTGTGCGGCATCCTGTTCGTGCTCTACACAGGCATCCAGTGGGAGTTCTTGCCGCAGGAGCTGGGCTATGGCTCGGGCATGACGTGCTGGCGACGGCTGCGGAACTTGACCGAGGCCGGTGTGTGGCCGCGGCTGCACGAGTTGCTGCTGGCGAAGCTGCAGTCCGCGGGAGCGTTGGACCGGTCGCGGACGGCGGTGGTTCCTCGTCGATCAGGGCGGTGAAGAGTGGCCCAAAACCGGTCCGAGTCCGGTCGACCGCGCCCGGACGGGCTCCAAGCATCACCTGATCATCGACGGCGGCGGCGTGCCTTTGGCCGTGAGGCTGACCGGCGCCAACCGCAACGACGTCATCCAGCTGATACCGCTGCTCGACGCGGTCCCGTCGATACGCGGCCGACGTGGCCGTCCCCGGCGCAGACCTGACCGGGTCTACGCCGACCGCGCCTACGACCACGACAAGTACCGCAAACGGGTCCGCGCTAAGGACATCCGGCCGCTCATCGCCCACCGCGGCGTCGAACATGGTTCCGGGCTCGGCGTGCACCGATGGGTTGTCGGAGCAGACCCTTGCCTTGCTGCAATGGTTCCGCCGCCTGCGCATCCGCTGGGAGATCCGCGACGACATCCACGAAGCCTTCCTTAGCCTCGCCTGCTCGATCATCTACTGGCGACGCTTGCAACGACAACAGTCATTGCGTTAGGACCTCTTAAACCGTCCCAAATGGATGGGAAGCTCGCGTACAGGTACGACTCCATCGGTCAGCTGGTCGCCCTCTTGCCTGCGAGGTGTGAGCTCAGCCAGCATACCCTCGGCCACTCCCAGTTCCGTGCGGTCATGCACGACGGTGAGGCCCACATCGGCTGCATCGCCTGCATGACCAACGGCACCGACGTCTCCTGGCGCGTGGCCGCAACCGCGCCCGTTCCCGACCGCGTCGAGCTGTCCGAGGAGCGCTACTCCGAACTTGTTCTCCACCGCATGAACCGGGCTTTGACCACGGCAGGTCGACATGACGCTTAACAGTCCTTACACCACCTGGGAGGGCGACGACGTCCACGGCCGACAGCTTGTGCTCACCATCGTCGGAGTTCAACTGGGCCGCTTGTTCGCGCGCGTGCCTGCTGCGTCGCGGCACGTGATCGCGACCGGTCTGGACATGATCGGCGAGGTGCGCGGACGGCTTCACTGCCACTTCCCCAACGTTGAGGGCGACTGGTTCGGGTCGTCAACTACGAGATCGGCTACGCCGACAGCCGCCACTCTGAGTGTCTCGGGCGAATGGTGATGACCACCAGCCGACCCCGCGCGATCATGCGCGACGTCGCGCTGCGTCTGGCGACGATGGTGGCGCCGAGTCGCCGCCATTTGGCTGAGATGCGGTTTCGTCCGACCGCCCGCTGTCGTGATGGATATGTTCGCGGCAGGAGTCGGCTCACCGGAACGCTGCTGCCACAGCCCTGGGTGCTGCCGGCATCGTCCATGAGGGCGTGTCGGCTCGATGATGTGCTCGGCGCCGCCGGATGGCCAAATCGCTGTCGGACGTCCGGCTGGTGGCGGTGGTGCTCGGTGACCGGCTTCCACAAGCCGTGGACGGTCGCTTGGTCATCGCCGGCGTCAACGGCCGCTTGGAGAAGTCACCGGCCTCCGCCTGGGGCGCATCGCGTTGGTCAAGCCGGACCGGTTCGTGGCCGCGGTGATGCGGCCGACGGAGATCCTGAGAACCAATTGCGCGCACGCTTCGGCGCTCCCCCGACCCAGGCTCGAACGCCCGGTCAGGAGTGCGTCGTCCGGCTGGTCCGCACGAACCGGAGCGCGCAGCGGTTGAGCAGGCCTCGGCAGGGGGTGCCAGGGGTAGCCCCTGCCGAGACACGTTGCGAGATTCGTGGCATGAGCTCAGCTATCACCTCAAATGCTTGGTTGCGGCGGTTCCGGCCGCGGGACAGCGCCCCCGTGCGCCTGGTCTGCCTTCCGCACGCCGGAGGTTCGGCGACCTACTTCCTGCCCGTGGCAGCGGCGCTGGATCCCTCGGTGGACGTCCTGGCGGTCCAGTACCCCGGCCGCCAGGACCGGCGTACCGAGCCGTTCGTGCGCACCATCGACGAGCTCGCCGAGCTCGTCACCGAGCAGTTGAGCGGCTGGACGGACCGCCCGCTGGCGTTGTTCGGGCACAGCATGGGCGCGACGCTCGGCTTCGAGGTCGCGCGCAGGCTGGAGCGGGCGGGCACGGTTCCGGTGGCGTTGTTCGTCTCGGGCAGGCGGGCGCCCTCGTGCTTCCGCGACGAGCGCGTCCACCAGGAGGACGACGAGCAGCTGCTGGCCGATGTGCGCGCGCTCAGCGGCACCGACGCACGGCTCTTCGGCGACGAGGAGATCATGCGGATGGTGCTGCCCGCGCTGCGCGCCGACTACGAGGCGGCGGAGACCTACCGGTACGAGCCGGGAGAGCCTCTGCGGGCACCCGTCGTCAGCCTGGTCGGAGACGCCGACTCCAAGGTGACCGTGGACGAGGCGCGCGCGTGGGATCGGCACACGAGCGGGGAGTTCGACTTCCACGTGTACCCCGGCGGGCACTTCTTCCTCGACGAGCACGCCACCGCGGTGATCGACATGATCAAGCGGCGGCTGCTCGGCTGAACGAGCTCAGGTGTTGAGGTAGGCCAGCACCGCGAGCACCCGGCGATTGGTGTCCCCGGTCGCCGGGAGCACCAGCTTCGTGAAGATGCTGGAGATGTGCTTCGCCACGGCGCCTTCGGTGACCGCGAGGTGCTGGGCGATCGAGGTGTTCGAGCGGCCCTCCGCCATCAGCTCGAGGATCTCGCGCTCGCGGGCGGTGAGCGCGGCCAGCGGTTCGTCCTTGGAGTGGCTGACCATCAGCTGCGCCACCACTGTGGGGTCCATGGCGGTTCCGCCGCCGGCGACCCTGCGCACCGCGTCGATGAACTGCACGTCGTCGAGGACACTGTCCTTGAGCAGATAGCCGATCCCTCCCTTGCCGTCGCTGAGCAGCTCCCGTGCGTACATCTGCTCCACGTGCTGCGACAGCACGAGGATCGGCAGCCCGGAGTGTTCACGCCGCACCCTCAGCGCGGCCTGCAGGCCCTCAGTGGTGAAGGTGGGGGGCAGGCGCACGTCCACGATCGCCACGTCCGGCCGGTGCCGGGCGACGGCGGTCACGAAGTCGGCGCCGTTGTCGACCGCCTCCAGCACCGTGCACCCGTGCACCTCCAGCAGTTGAACAATGCCTTGTCTCAGGAGGAAGAGGTCCTCGGCGAGAACAACGCGCACGGCACCTCCATCTTTGTTCTCGTGGGACCGCCGGGCGGGCTGTCCAGGTCGAAACTTCCGTCGAACGCGGCAAGTCTGCGCCGGATCCCACCGAGTCCGCCCTCCTCGGTGAGGACCGCGCCGCCACGGCCGTCATCGGTGACCGTGACGTGGAACGTGCCCTCGTCGTACCCGCCGACGATGTCCACGTGGCGCGCATCGGAGTGCTTGAGCACGTTCGCCAGCAGCTCCGAGATCGAGAAGTACACCGCCGACTCCACCGGGTCGGGCAGCTTCCCCGGCAGGTCGAACGTCACCTCGACGGCCAGCGGACTGGCCAGCCCGAGCGCGCGCACGGCGTCGGCGAGGCCACGTTCGGCGAGCACCGGGGGGTGGATACCGCGCACCAGGTCGCGGAGCTCCCGCAGCGCCTGCACGGACGACGCACGGGCCTCGCGCAGCACCTGCCGCGCTTTCTCGGCGTCGTTGTTGCCGACGTGGCGGTCGGCCACGCCGAGCTGCAGGCCGAGGCTCACCAGCCGGGCCTGCACGCCGTCGTGCAGATCGCGCTCGATCCGCCGCAGCTCCGCCGCCTGGGTGTCCAGCGCGCCGGAACGCGTCTCGGCGAGGTGCCGCACGCGGGAGGCGAGCCGGCTCCGCTCGGTGGGGCCGAGCAGCAAGCGGACGAAGTGCGCATAGCCCGTGACGATCCACGGCGACAGCGTCAGCCACACCACGAACCCCACGACCGCGAGGCCCGCCACGGCCGCCGCGGAGCCCCAGCTGCCGACCTGGAAGAAGGCGTACCAGGTCGGAGAACCGTCCTCGGCCAAGGGAATCCAGAGGCCGCTCGCGAGCACGAGCCCGTGACCGACGTAGTAGAGCAGCGCCGCGGGCAGCACGGCCACGAGGCCGGCCACGCAGTTCAGCAGCAGCCACAGCAGGTCGCGCCAGGTCGCCGGGTCGGCGAGGATCCACTTGCAGCGGCGCGTCCAGCCGACGATGTCGCGCTCCACCTGCTCCGGCTGCGGGCGGTACGGGCGCTCGACCGGCACTCCGAGCCGGGTGGCCGCGCGGCGGTTGAGGTCGCACAACCACCGCACGGCCGCGGTCAGGTGCGGCAGCACGACGAAGCCGATGCCGATCAGGCACAGGATGGTGAAGTACGTCGTCGAGATGAACAGGACGATCGAGAGCAGCGCGCCGGCTCCGGCGGCCGCACCGATCGCGGTGTGCAGGACGGCACGGCGGAGCCAGGGGCGCCAGGAGGCCGCGATCGTGTGCACCCGAACATGATCCCATTCCCCGAGTGCGGCAGGCGGATCGCCCCAGTTCTGGAACGGGGGCGATCCGTGACCGGTGGTCGCGGTCATCCTTCCTTGACCGCCTCCACCGCCGGCGAGCGCATGCCCCGCCAGGAGGACGTCAGCGTCGCGCCGAACACCAGCAGCAGCGAGCCGGCGACGATCGCCAGGTAGATGCCGATGGAGCCGGACGGCAGCCAGTCGCCGGTCTTCACCAGGCTGTAGGGCACGATCGTGGTGGCCGACGCGATCGTGCCGAGCAGGATCGCCACCACACCGACCAGCACGCCCTCGGCCGTCAGCATCCCGAGCACCTGCCGCTTGGTCGCGCCGACCAGCTGCTGCAGCCCGAACTCGGCCTTCCGCTTGCGGGTCACCGCGATCAGCGTGTTGAGCACGGTGATCGCCGCGTAGCTCACGATCATCGCGACGATCGTGTAGTTGGCCGAGGCGAGGATCTGCTGGATCTGGTTGTTGCGAGCGGCCAGCGCGGAGCTGTCGACCAGCTCGGTGCCGGGCACGCCGGCGGCGAGGGTCGAGAGCCGGTCGCGCACCGCGCCCACCTGGCCCTCGTTGGAGCGAACCAGGATCTGGCTGACCACGCCTTCGGTGGTGTGCCGCGCGAGGGTGTCCGCGGGCAGCGTCAGGTAGTTCTGGTCGGGGTTGTCGGCGTACAGGGCGACCACGGTGGGCCGGACGCCGGTGCCGTCGCCGAGCTGCAGCGGCAGCCGGTCGCCGACCTTGACGCCCTGCTTCTCCGCGGTCTTGTCCGAGAGCGCCACCGCGTCACCGGTGAGCCTGTCCAGCGAACCCGCGACCAGCGGCAGGTCGAGGTTCCGCGCCACGCCGTCCGCGGAGACACCGCGCAGCTCGACCGAGTCGCCGCCGCCCCCCAGGTAGCCCGTGCTGGTGACGAAGTCCGTGGCCGCCGCCACACCCGGTGTGGTCCGCACCCGGTCGAGCACCTCGGGGGCGAAGCCGCCGGAGGAGGAGACGAGCAGGTGGTCCGCGAGCACGTTCCGGTCGTACGAGGCCTGCGACACGGTGTCCTCGGTGGCCTGCATGTACAGCGTGCCCGTGGCGATGCCGACGAGCAGGATGATCGGCGCGATGGCACCGGCCGTCCGCACCGACGAGGTCATCGCGTTCCGCACCGCGAGCCTGCCCGACAGCCCGCTGAGCAGCCGGACCGGCCACCACAGCACGGCGATCAGCGCCTTGGTGATGCCGGGGGCGAGCAGCGCGATGCCGATGCAGAACAGCACCGAGGCGGGTCCCGCCGTGCTGGCCAGCGTGGGACCGTTCTCCATCAGCGTCGCGGTGGCCACGGCGAGCCCGATGCCGTTGGCGAGGAAGAACAACGCGAAGATCAGCCGCCACTTGCTGAACCACTTGGCTTCCGACGCGCTCTCCGCGGCGGCCACCACCGGTTCGGTGCGCGCGGACTTCCGCCCGGCGAAGCGGGTCGCGAGCGCCGCGGCCAGGACGGTGACCAGCGCGCCGACGGCCATGGGCGCCCAGCCCGCGTGGTAGACCACCGAGGAGGACACCACGCCGCTCGAGGACAGCACGGCGAAGAGCGCGTTGCCGAGCCAGTACCCGGGGAAGAGCGCCAGGAGCACGGCCAGCACCGACAGCACGGCCGTCTCGGACCCGATCATCCGCCGCAGCTGCCCCGGCGTGGCGCCGACGCCGCGCAGCAGTGCCATCTCGCGCACCCGCTGCTGCAGGGACAGCCCGAACGTCGAGGCGACACCGAACATCACGATGAGCACGACCGCCGTGCCGAAGACCGCGGCGAGGATGACGATCGTCTCCCGGCTCGCGAGCGTGCCCGGCAGCTCGGCGAGCCCGCGGGTGTCCCCGGTGAGGACTTCGGCGCCGGTGCCGACCTTGGCGCTGATCGCGGCGGCGACCGCGGTCACGTCGGCGCCCGGAGCGAGCACGACGGCCACGGAGTCGATGCTGCCGCCCGCGAGCCGGCGTGCGGTGTCGTCGGTGAAGAACAGTGCGCCCGCGGGGTTCGCGTCGCCGTTCTGCCCGGCGACACCGGTGACGCGGAAGGTCTGGGTGACGCCGCGGACGGCGACCCGCACCGACGCACCCGGCTTGACCCCCGCGGCCGCTGCCAGACCGGAGTCGAGCACGACGTCGTCACGACCGGCGGGCGCCTTGCCGTCGGAGAGGGAGTAGGGCGTCAGGCCCGCACTCCCCCAGCCGTGGCCGTAGGAGGTGCCGCCCACGGCCTTGCCGTCGCGCAGCACGGCCGACTGGACCGAGACGTCGGGAACCACGCCTTCGACACCGGGCACCGACGCCACGGTGGCGGCCAGCTTCGGATCGAGGTGGCGGCGCTCGGTGAGCGCCCCCGCGTCGCCGGACTGCTGCCCGGTGACGACGATCGGCGCACCGCCGAGCCGCTGGGGCTCGGCGGACATCCGGATGCCGGTCTCCATCAGCGCGCCGCAGGCGATCACGATCGCGGCGCCGAGGAACATCGCGAGGAACGTCGCGACGAAGCTCGCCCTGCGGAACTTGAGCGTGCTCAGTGCCAGCCGGAACATCAGAACCCACCCCTCATGGGCGCGGCCGCCGTGTCGTCCTGCCAGGCGCCGAGCCGGGTCATCCGCGCCGCGACCGCGTCGGCCGTCGGCGACACCAGCTCACCCGCGATGGCGCCGTCGGCCAGGAACACCACGCGGTCCGCGTAGGACGCGGCGACCGGGTCGTGGGTGACCATGACGAGCGTCTGGCCGGCCTGGTTGACCGACTGGCGCAGCAGGGCGAGCACCGAGGAGGCGGTACGGGTGTCGAGGGCGCCGGTCGGCTCGTCGGCGAACACCACGGCGGGCCGGGTCACCAACGCCCGCGCGATGGCGACGCGCTGCTGCTGACCGCCGGAGAGCTCCGACGGCCGGTGCTTGAGCCGGTCGGCCAGACCGACGCGGTGGACGACCTCGCTGATGAGCGCCTTGTCCGCGCGCTTGCCCGCCAGCTGCAGCGGCAGGGTGATGTTCTCCATCACCGTCAGCGCGGGCATCAGGTTGAAGGACTGGAAGATGAAGCCGATCCGGTCGCGCCGCAGCTCGGTGAGCTGGGTGCTGTCCAGACCGGACAGGTCGATGCCGCCGACGGTCACCCGGCCCGAGGTCGGCGTCACGAGCCCCGCCGCGCAGTGCAGGAAGGTGCTCTTGCCGGAACCGGAGGGTCCCATCACGGCGGTGAAGGTGCCGTCGCCGAAGTCGAGGCTCAGACCGCGCAACGCGGCGACCTGGCTGTTGCCCTTGCCATAGGTCTTCGACACGGACTCGAGCCGGACCGCCTTCGTGCGGCCGCGGATGGCAGTTGTGGTCACTGCGGTCTCCTGACTGGATTCCCGCGCTCCTAGCACGGCGTCTGGATTCGAGATTAGTGATCGGGCCGGGAGGCCACATTGGCTCTAACCCGCCGATTGAAGGTAGACTTTTCTCCACCTCGACACGCTCAGTAGCCGCGCGGGGAGGAACCTCCCCGTCGAACCTCCAGTTTTCTCCACTGTTTCCGCTCCGGTTCGTACCACCGCATGAATTGACCTCAGCACCAATGCATTCGCACTTCAGGTCCGGTAACCTCCAGATGTCAAGATCAGTGCGGAATCCGCGGCGACGGCCGCGGACTCGGAGGTTCACGCCATGACGGCGCATGATGAGGAATTCATCGCACGTGTGCTGCCCGACGGATGTCTCGAACTCTTCTGCCAGAGCGAGCAGACCTGGCACAAGTGCAGCCGGCGCGGTACCGCGATGTGGATCGCACTGCGGCGCAGCGACTGGCGGCCGGATCTGGCAGCACACGAAATTGCGTGGCAGTTGAATGTGGACGCCGACTCCGTGCGGTGTGACGCGGAAGCCTGGCTGGCACATTTTCGCATGAAGACGAACTGAGCAACCCCGTCGCCGTTTCCCGTCACTTCCGGCCGCTGCTCTCACCGGCTGACTTCACGGGACGTGCGCACCCAGCGGTCGACGGCTTCGGCCGTCGACGTGGCGAAATCCTCCAGCACGGTGAAATGCGTTCCGGGAACCTCGGTCAGCTCGTGGTCGCCGGGCCAGGTCGCCCGCCACTCGGAATCCCCCTCGGCGAAGGACTCGGAAGGCCGCACGAACAGGACGGGCGCGGTCAGCGCGCCAGGGGGGCAGTGCTGGATCAGGTCGCTGTAGCGGCTCATCGCCGCGAGCCGGGAGGTGCCGAACCCGCCGAACGCCGACTCGCGGTCCAGCATCCCGCCGAACATCTGCTGCCACAGGTCGTCCCTGCCCTCGCCGCCGGGCAGGTACGTGTCCACCAGCACCACACCGCCGGCAGGCAGACCGGCCCTCTCCAGGGCTTCGGCGGCGGCGTGCGCGAACTGCCCGCCGGAGGAGTAGCCCACGAGCACGTAGGGCCGGCCGTCCTCACAGGCGGCGCGAACGCCCTCGACCACCACGTCCACCACCGCGGCCACCGAAGCCGGCAGCGGCTCACCGGCACCGAAACCGGGCACGGCGGGCACGAGGACGTCGCGCACGCCGTGGAAGTGCCGGGCGAACCGCGCGTACTGGTGCGCGCCGCCGAGGGCCATCGGCGAGGGCACGCACACCAGCCGGACGGGGGCGTCCCCGGTGGAGAGCCGGACCGGCGGCGGCACCACGCCGAACTCCTCGACGCCGTCGAACGCGGGCAGGACGTCCGCGACGCAGCGCAGCAGGTCGATCGCCGCGGACATCCGGCCGTCCGCCGCGGCCCTGCGCACCAACCCGGCGACCGACTCGTCCTCGGTGAGACCGCCGGAAGCAGGCTGCTCCCCCGCGACCAGCTGCTCCTGCAGGTGCGCGGCGAGCGCGTACGGGGTGCCGTGGTCGAACACGGTGCCGGCGGGCAGCGTCGTGCCGAGAGCGCCGGCGAGGGAGTTGCGGAGCTCGGCGGCCGAGACCGAGTCCATGCCGATCTCCAGGAACACCGCGTCCTCGTCGACGTCGCCGGGACCCGCGTGACCGAGCACGGCGGCGGTGTGCGCGCGCACCGCGTCGGTCAGCCGCGCCAGCTGTTCCTCGCGGGGCAGTCCGGAGATCCTCGCCCACAACGCCTTCTCGGGCGGGGCGTCGTCGACGTGACCGGGCAACGTGTCGAAGGTGAGCTGCGCCTGCGAGGCCAGCCAGTAGCGCTCGCGCTGGAAGGCGTACGTGGGCAGCGCCGCGCGGCGCGTGCCGGGGAACAGCCTCCGCCAGTCGAGCGCCACTCCGCTGACGTGCAGCCGCGCGAGACCGGCGGCCAGTGCCAGGGGTTCCTCGACCTGGCGACGTCCGAGGGCGATGAGCCCGGTCTTGCCGTCCTCGTCCAGACACTCGCCGGTCATGCCGGTCAGCACGGCGTCGGGGCCGAGCTCGACGTAGCGGGTGACACCGGAGGCGCGCAGGGTCGCCACCGCGTCCGCGAACCGCACGGTCTCGCGCACGTGGCGCACCCAGTAGCCGGGGTCGGTCAGCTCGGCCGCGGCCGCGCGGCCGGTGAGCGCCGAGACGATCGGGATGCGCGGCTCGTAGTACGTGAGCTTTTCCGCCACCACGCGGAAGTCGGCGAGCATGTCGTCCATCAGCGGGGAGTGGAAGGCGTGCGAGACGGTGAGCCGGCGGGTCTTCGCGAACCGTCCCGCGACCGCCAGCACGGCCGCCTCGTCGCCGGAGAGCACCACCGAACCGGGTCCGTTGACCGCCGCGACCGCCACGCGGCCGGGAGCGTCCGCCAGCAGCGGGAGGACGTCGTCCTCGCTCGCGGCCACCGCGACCATCACGCCGCCTTCCGGCAGCGCCTGCATCAGCTTGCCGCGCGCCACGACGAGCGCGCACGCGTCGGGCAGGTCGAGCACCCCCGCCACGTGCGCGGCGGCGAGCTCGCCGATCGAATGTCCCGTCAGGGCGGCCGGTTTCACCCCGAGCGAGGTGACCAGCCGGAACATCGCGACCTCGAAGGCGAACAACGCCGGTTGCGCGTACTCGGTCCTGCGCACCAGCTCGGGGTCCTCCGAGGCCAGCACCTCCGCGAGGCCGAGGCCGGACACGGCGTCGATCTCGTCGAACGCTTCCGCGAACACCGGGTGGTGCGCGCGCAGGGCCAGCCCCATGCCGGGGCGCTGGGCGCCCTGGCCGGTGAAGAGGAACGCCGTGCGGCCGCGGTTCTGCGCACGGCCGCTGACGGCTGCCGCGCTCGGTTCGCCCGCCTCGAACGCGCGCAACGCGTCGAGCAGCTGTTCCCCGGTGGAACCGAAGACGGCCGCGCGGTGCTCGAACGCCGACCGCGCCGTGCCGAGCGTCCGCGCGACGGCGGTGATCGGCTCCGCCTCCCGCTCCGCCAGGAAGGCGTGCAGCTTGCCGGCCTGCGCGGCGAGCGCGCAGGGCGACCGTGCGGACAACGGCCACACCACGACGGGTGCCGGGGGCTCGTCTCCCGGCTCGGGTGCCGAGGGAGGTGCTTCGAGCACCACGTGGGCGTTCGTGCCGCTGATGCCGAACGAGGAGATCCCCGCGCGGCGCGGACGGCCGGTCTCCGGCCACGCCCGTTGCCGGGTCAGCGGCCGCACGGCTCCCGCCGACCAGTCCACCCTGGTGGACGGGGTGCCGACGTGCAGCGTCCGCGGCAGGACCCCGTGCCGCATGGCGAGCACCATCTTGATCACGGCCGCCGCACCGGCGGCGGCCTGGGTGTGCCCGATGTTCGACTTGACCGAGCCGAGCCACAGCGGTTCGCCGCCCTCACGGCCCTGGCCGTAGGTGGCCAGCAGCGCCTGCGCCTCGATCGGGTCACCGAGGGTCGTTCCGGTGCCGTGCGCCTCCACCACGTCCACATCGGACGGTGTCAGCTCCGCCGCGGCGAGGGCCTGCGCGATGACGCGCTGCTGTGACGGCCCGTTGGGCGCGGTGATGCCGTTCGACGCGCCGTCGGAGTTCACGGCGGAGCCGCGCAGGACGGCGAGCACCTCGTGACCGCACCGCCGCGCTTCCGACAGCCGCTCCAGCACGACGACCCCGACGCCCTCGGCGAAGCCGGTTCCGTTGGCGTCGTCGGAGAACGACCGGCAGCGGCCGTCCGGGGACAGTCCTCCCTGCCTGCTGAACTCCACGAAGGTGCCGGGGGTGCCCATCACCGTCACACCGCCTGCCAGCGCCCGGTCGCACTGGCCGCCGCGGATGGCCTCGGCGGCGAGGTGCAGCGCGACGAGCGACGAGGAGCAGGCGGTGTCCACCGACATCGTCGGGCCTTCCAGGCCCAGCACGTACGACACGCGGCCGGAGACCATGTTGCCGGTGCCGAAGCTGCCGAAGTAGTCGTGGTACATCACGCCCGCGTAGACGCCGGTGCGGCTGCCCTTGAGCGAGTGCGGGTCGATTCCCGCGTCCTCCAGGGCCTCCCAGGAGGCCTCCAGCAGCAGCCGTTGCTGGGGGTCGAGCACGGCGGCCTCGTTCGGGCTGATGCCGAAGAACGCGGCGTCGAACTCCCCCGCGTCGTGCAGGAAACCGCCTTCCCAGGTGTAGGTGTGCCCTGCCTTCCCCGGTTCCGGGTCGTACAGCGCGGGGTCCCAGTCGCGGTCGGCGGGGAAGGCGGTGATGCCCTCCCGGCCCTCCACGACCAGCTGCCACAGCTCGTCCGGTGTCGTGACCCCGCCGGGGTACCGGCACGCCATGCCGACGAGCACCACCGGGTCGTCGGCCACCTCGGTGAGGGAGCGGTTGAGCTCGCGCAGCCGCTCGTTCTCCTTCAGCGAGGCACGCAGGGCCTCGACGAGTCTGGCGTCCGGTTTGCCGGCGTTGTCAGCCATCCGTGCCTCCATGTCACAGCCCTTCGCCGGCGAACTCGTCGCCGGTCTCGCCGAGGGCGAGACTGATGAGGGCTTCGGTGTCGAGATCGTCCAGCGCGTCGGCCACCGGGGCGTTCGTCCCGGTGGCGGCGGGACGGGGCTCGGCGAGCGCGAGCAGGGTGTCGAGCAGACCGGCCTCGCGGAGCCTGCCCACCGGGATCGACGCGAGCACCGCCCGGACGTCCGCTTCGGCGCCGTCGCCGCCACGCGGAGCGGGCGTCACGGGCTCGAGCTGTGCCGCGAGGTGCGCGGTCAACGCGTCCGGGTTCGGGTAGTCGAAGACGAGCGTCGCCGGCAGCCGCAGACCGGTGGCCTCGTTGAGGCGGTTGCGGAACTCGACGGCGCTGAGCGAGTCGAAACCGAGGTCCTTGAACGACAGGCCCTCCTCGATCCGCTCGACGCCGAGCGCGTACCGCACCTCCTCCTCGACGAGCCGCACCAGCCGTTCCGCGCGGCCCTCCTCGTCCAGCGCCGCCAGCTCGCGCCGCAACGCCGCCGCCGCACCGGAGCCGGACGCCGCCGCCTGCTGCTTCGGCACCCTGACGAGCCCGCGCAGCAACGGGGCCACGTGAGCGGCATCGCGCGGAGCCGAGGTGTCGAGCACGGCGGCGAGCAGCAGCGCGGACTCCCCCGCCTCCCCGGCCGTCGCGGTGTCGAACAACGCGAGCGCGGCCTCCCGGGCGAGCGGGAGCACACCACCCCTGCTCATCCGGCCGGCGTCGCCGTCGTCCAGCGAGGCGGCCATGCCGGCCCCCTCCCACGGTCCCCAGGCGAGCGACACGGCGGGGAGTCCGAGCGCACGGCGGTGTTCGGCGAGCGCGTCGAGGAACGCGTTGCCCGCCGCGTACCCGGCCTGTCCCGGGCTGCCGAGCAGACCCGCCGCCGAGGAGAACAGCACGAACCGCCTCAGGCCCCGGTCACGGGTCAGCTCGTGCAGGTGCCAGGCCGCGTCCAGCTTCGGGCGCAGGACCTCGCTCAGCCGTTCGGCGGTCAGGGAGGTCAGCACGGCGTCGGCCAGCACACCCGCGGTGTGCACGACGGAGGACACCGGGTGTTCGTCGAGCACCCTGGCCAGCTCCGCGCGGTCCGCGGTGTCGCAGGCGACGACGGTCACCTCGGCACCTGCCCCGGCCAGCTCGTCCCGCAGCGCCAGCGCTCCGGGGGCGTCGGGACCACTGCGGCTCACCAGCACGAGCCGGTCGGCACCGTGCGCGGTGACCAGGTGCCGTGCGACGGCGGCGCCGAGCGCACCCGTGCCACCGGTCACCAGCACACCCCCGGACCAGTCGGCCGGGTCCGCGGCCCGCTTCGGGGCACGCACGAGCCGGGGGATGGCGACGTGGCCCTCGCGCACGACGAACTGCGGTTCGCCGGACGCCACGGCACCGGGCAGCGCTCGCCAGGAGCTCCCCGCGGTGTCGGGGGCTTCGAGGTCCGCGAGCACCACGCGGCCGGGGTTCTCCGTCTGTGCCGAGCGGAGCAGCCCCCACGCGGCCGCCTGACCGGGACGGGTCGGGTCCGGCCCCGCCGCGCCGTGCGTGACCACCACGAGCGTCATGTCGGCGAACCGGCCGTCCGTGAGCCAGTCCCGCACCAGGGCGAGCAGCCGTTCGAGGGCGGCACGCGCGGAGTCAGGACCGTCGCCGCCGGGCTCGGCGAGCACGACGAGCGTGTCGGTCGTGCTGTCCAGCTCGCGGAGGTCCCTGGCGAGGACCACCTCGGCGACGGCCTCTTCGAGCACGCTCGCGACCTCCTTGCACCGCGAGTCCGGCACGTCGCCCTGGCCGAGCACGGTCCACCGTCCCGCGCTCGGAGCGGACGGCACGGCGAGCGGCGTCCACGCGAGCTGGAACAGGTGCTCGTGCCCGCCGGACGCGGCCGCGGAGAGCTGCTCGGGCCGGATCTCGCGCAGGGCGAGGGAGTCCACGGTGAACACCAGGCGGCCGGTCGCGTCGGTGGCCACGACCCGCACGGCGTCGCCACCGCTCGGGCTGATCCTGACGCGCAGCGCGGTCGCTCCCCGCGTCGCCAGCTCCACGCCGTTCCACGCGAACGGCAGCCGGATCCGCTCCGGCTCCTCGCCGGAGCGCAGGCCGATGCCGTGCAGCACCGCGTCCAGCAACGCCGGGTACAGCAGGAACGGCTCCGGGGCGACCGGCTCGCGCGGCACCTCCACCTCGGCGTAGACGTCCTCGCCGCGCCGCCAGGCCGAGCGCAGGCCCTGGAAGCGGGGACCGTAGTCCGCGCCCAGCTCGGCGAAGCGTTCGTACACGCCGTCGAGCGCGACGGGTTCCGCGGCCGGCGGAGGCCACGCACCGAGGTCGGCCGTCTGCCCATGCGCGGGCCGCAGCAGGCCGGACGCGTGCAGCGTCCACGGCTCGCTCCCGACCGCCGCGTAGCAGCGGAACTCACGACGTCCGGCGTCGTCGGGCTCCCCCACGGTGCACTGCACCCGCACCGCCGCGTGGTCCGGCAGGACCAGCGGCTCGGTGACCAGCAGCTCGTCGATCCGCGCACAGCCGAGCCCGGCACCGGCGGCCAGCGCCAGCTCCACGAACGCCGCGCCCGCGAGCAGCGGCACGCCGCCCACGGCGTGCTCGGCGAGCCACGGCTGCTCGGCCAGCGACAGCCGTGCCGTGTGGACCACGCCCTCGCTGCCCGCGAGGTCGACGGCGGTGCCCAGCAGCGGGTGCCCGCCCCCGGACGAGGCCGCGGCGCCGCTGGTGAGCCAGAACCGCCGGTGCTGGAAGGCGTACGTCGGCAGGCTCGCGCCGTCGCGGTGCGGCAGCAGCGCCGTCCAGTCGACGGCGGCACCGTGCACGTGCAGAGCGGCGAGCGCGGACACCAGCGACGCGGCCTCGTCGGAGTCCTTGCGCAGCAGGGGAACGACCGCGCTGCCGTCCTCCGGCAGGCATTCGACCGCGGCCGCGGTGAGGGCGTTGCCGGTGCCGACCTCGGCGAACCGGCGCACCCCCGCGTCGTGCAGCGCGCCGACCGCGTCGGCGAACCGCACCGCTTCGCGCGCGTGGCGCACCCAGTACCCGGGTGAGGCCAGGTCGGCGCCGGTGACCGCCGTCCCGGTCAGGCTGGAGACGAACGCGATGCGCGGCGTTCCGAAGCTCACCGACTCGGCGATCTCGCGGAACTCGGCGAGCATCGGGTCCATCAGGGACGAGTGGAAGGCGTGGCTGACCTTCAGCTCCCGTGTGCGGCCGAACCGCGCCGCGATCGCCCGCACCGGTTCCGCGGGGCCCGCCACGACCATCGACGACGGGCCGTTGACCGCGGCGATGCTCACGTCCCGGGTCAGCAGTGGCGCCACCTCGGCCTCGGTGGCCTTGATCGCGATCATCACGCCGCCCGCGGGCAGCTCCTGCATGAGCCTGCCGCGCGCGGCGACGAGGCGGCACGCGTCGGGCAAGTCGAGCACACCCGCGACGTGCGCGGCCGCGAACTCCCCGACCGAGTGCCCCGCGACGGCGTCCGGCCGGACGCCGAGCGCGGTGAGCAGCCGGAACAACGCCACCTGGTGCGCGAAGAGCGCGGGCTGCGTGTACCCGGTGCGGTCCAGCGCGGCGGCGTCGTCGAGCACGTCGTCCAGCGGCCGTTCGAGCAGCGGGTCGAGGTGCGCGCGGACCTCGGCGAAGGCTTCGGCGTAGACGGGGAACACCTCGCGGAGCCGCTTGCCCATGCCCGCTCGCTGCGACCCCTGCCCGGAGAACAGGAAGGCGAGCTTGCCCTCGGTGGCGGCGCCCGACGCGCCGGTGCGCGGCGACCGGCCTTCGGCGACCTCGCGCAGCCCGCCGGTCAGTTCCTCGACGGTGCCGCCGAGCACGGCGGCACGGTGCCGCAGCCTGGTGCGGGCGCTCGCCAGTCCACCCGCGAGCACCGCGATCGGCTCCCCGGTACCCCGGGTGACGTGGTCCAGCAGCCGGGCGGCCTGCGCGCGCAACGCCTCCGGTGTGTGGCCGGACAGCAGCCACGGGACGACACCGGTGTCCGGCGCGGCCGGTTCGCTCGCCGGTACCTCGTCTTCCGGCGCGGCTTCGATGATCACGTGCGCGTTGGTGCCCGAGATGCCGAACGAGGACACACCGGCGCGGCGGGGACGGCCGGACGCGGGCCACGGGCGCGACTCGGTGAGCAGCTGGACGTTGCCGCCCTCCCACTCCACGTGCCGGGAGGGGGCGTCGACGCCGAGGCTCGCCGGCATCGTCCCGGCACGCATCGCCTCGATCATCTTGATCACCCCGGCGACGCCCGCCGCGGCCTGCGTGTGACCGAGGTTGGACTTCACCGATCCCAGCCACAGCGGCGTGTCCGCGGACCGGCCGGCGCCGTAGGTGGCCTGCAGGGCCTGCGCCTCGATCGGGTCGCCCAGCGTCGTGCCCGTGCCGTGCGCCTCCACCACGTCCACATCGGACGGTGCAAGTCCTGCGGCGTCGAGCGCCCTGCGGATCACGCGCTGCTGCGCGGGCCCGTTCGGAGCGGTGATGCCGTTGGACGCGCCGTCGGAGTTCACGGCGCTGCCCCGCACGACGGCCAGCACGCGCCTGCCGTTGCGCCGGGCGTCGGAGAGCCGTTCGAGGACGAGCACGCCGGAGCCCTCGCCGAAACCGGTGCCGTCGGCACCGTCGGCGAACGGCCTGCACCGGCCGTCCCGCGAGAGCCCGCGGTGCTTGCTGAACTCCACGAAGGTTCCCGGCGTCGCCATGACGGTCACGCCACCGGCCAGCGCCAGCGCGCAGTCGCCCTGCCGCAGCGACTGCACGGCGAGGTGCAGCGCGACGAGCGACGACGAGCACGCGGTGTCGATCGACAGCGTCGGCCCTTCGAGTCCCAGCTCGTACGCCACGCGGCCGGACACCACGCTGCCGGAACCGGCACTGCCGACGTAGTCGTGGTACATCACGCCCGCGAACACACCGGTGTCGGAGCCGCGCAGGGTCACGGGGTCGATCGACGCGCGTTCGAGCGCCTCCCACGAGGTCTCCAGCAGCAACCGCTGCTGGGGGTCGGTGGTGAGCGCCTCCTCGTCGTCCATGCCGAAGAAGCCGGGGTCGAAGTCGGCGGCGCCGTCGAGGAACGAGCCGTGCTTCGTGTAGCTCGTGCCCGGCCGGTCGAGGGTGGGGTCGTACAGGTTCGCGACGTCCCAGCCGCGGTCCTGCGGGAACTCGCCCACCACGTCACGGCCTTCGGCGACGACCCGCCACAGGTCCTCGGGAGAGCCGATCCCGCCGGGAAGCCGGCAGCCGATGCCGATGACGGCGATCGGCTCGTCCGAGGCCCCGCCCGCCTTCGGGCGCGGCGCGCTGACCGCCGTGGCGATCGTGCCCGCGAACTCGTCCAGCAGGTGCCGCCCGAGCGCGGCGGACGTCGGGTGGTCGAACACGAGCGTCGCGGGCAGCCGCAGGCCCGTCGCCCTGGACAGGCCGTTGCGCAGTTCCACCGCGGCCAGGGAGTCGAACCCGAGCTCGCGGAACGCCAGCGTGCGGTCGACCTCCTGCGCCGACCGGTAGCCGAGGATGGCCGCCACGTGCTCGCGGACCAGGTCGACCAGCAGTGGTTCGCGGTCCGGCTCGGCCACGGCGGCGAGCCGTTCGCGCAGCCCGCCGGCGCCGGTCGTGCTCGCCCTGCCCGCCGCGACGCGGCGGACCGGCACGAGGCCGCGGAACAACGGCGCCAGGTCCTCGCCCTGAGCGCGCAACGCGGCCAGCTCCAACCGGACCGGGAGCACGACGGGCTCGCTGCCGCGCAGCGCGGCGTCGAACAGCGCCAGACCGTCCGCTGTGGACAGAGGCGCGACACCCCCGCGCGCGATGCGCGAGCGGTCGGTCTCGTCGAGCGTGCCGGTCATGCCGCCCGACTGGTCCCACAGGCCCCACGCGAGGGAGCGCGCGGGCAGTCCGAGTCCGTGCCGGTGCCGCGCGAGCGCGTCGAGGTAGCTGTTCGCCGCCGCGTAGTTGGCCTGTCCCGGCGATCCGAGGGTGGCGGCCGACGAGGAGAACACGACGAACTCCGCCAGCGCACTGCCCGCCGTCAACTCGTGGAGGTTCCACGCGGCGTCGACCTTGGGCCGGAACACCGCGTCCACGCGCTCCGGCGTCATCGACTCCAGCACGCCGTCCGCGAGCACGCCCGCGGCGTGGATCACCGCGGCCAGCGGGCGCTCCGGGGGCAGGCCCGCCAGCACGGCGGCGAGCGCGGCGCGGTCGGCGACGTCGCAGGCAACCGACGTCACCTCGGCACCGAGCGCGGTCAGCTCGTCGACGAACTCCGGCGCGGCGCCGCGCCGGCTGAGCAGCAGGAGGTTGCGGACGCCCCGCGCGGTGACCAGGTGGCGCGCGATCGCCGTGCCGAGTGCACCGGTGGCGCCGGTGAGCAGCACGGTCCCTTCCGCGAGGGACGCCGGTTCGGTGTCCTCGATCGTGCTCCTGGTGAGCCGCGGCACGAACCACGCGCCGTCCCGCAGCAGCACGTGCGGTTCACCGATCGCGACGGCCTGGCTGATCCGGTCTTCCGTCACGTCCGCGCCGTCGCTCTCCACGAGCAGCACGCGGCCGGGGTTCTCCGACTGCGCCGAGCGCACGAACCCGGCGACCGCGGCGCCCACGGGATCGGACCCGGTCACGACCGCCAGCAGACCGTCCGCGGCGAGGGCGTCCCGCAGCTGGGCGCACACCTGGTTCACCGCGGCGCGCGCTTCGTCCGCACTGCTGCCCGCCGCCGCCCGCAGGACCGCGACGGGTTCGCCGGTGGCGTCCGGCACGGCAACGGGTGTCCAGCCGACGCCGTACAGGGCGCCGTTCGCACCGGCCTGCTCGGCGGCGGCGAGTGCGTCGGTGCGCAACGGCCGCAGCGTCAGCGACTCGGCCGTCGCCACGACGCCGCCCGCGGGATCGGCGAGCACCAGTGAGACCGCGCCTTCGCCCAGCGGGCGGATCAGCGCGCGCAGGGCCGTCGCACCGGTGGCGTGCAGGCGCACACCGGACCACGCGAACGGCAGCATCGGGCCGGACCCGGAGCCGCCGAGCACCTCGCCGGCGAGCGCCACGGTGTGCAGTGCCGCGTCGGACAGCGCGGGATGCAGGCCGAACCCGTCGGCGGTGGCGCCGCGACCGTCGAGCACCAGGTCCGCGCAGAGGCCGTCCGCCGTGCGCCACGCGGCGCGCAGGCCGCGGAACAGCGGTCCGTAACCCAGCCCGATCTCGGCGAGCTCGTCGTAGAACCCTTCGAGCGGCAGCGGTTCCGCGTTCGCCGGTGGCCAGGCGGCCAGGTCCGCACCGGGGACGGCGGGCAGCGTGCCGGTCGGGGCGAGGACACCTTCGGCGTGCCGGGTCCAGCTCACCTCGTCGTCGCGGTCGGCCGGCCGCGAGTAGACACCGACCTCGCGCGTGCCGTTGCCCGGGTCCGCGGCGCCGACCACCACCTGCAGCTGGACCGCGCCCTCGTCGGGCACCACCAGCGGGGCGCCGAGGGTCAGCTCGGCGACGTCACCGGCGCCGACCTGCTCTCCCGCGCGCAGGGCGATCTCCAGGTGCCCGGTGCCGGGGAACAGCAGCCGGCCGGCCACGCGGTGGTCGTTCAGCCACGGCTGCAACGCGGGCGAGAGCCGTCCCGTGAACACGGCGCTGTCCTCGTCCGCGCGCAGGACCGCCGCACCGAGCACGGCGTGCTCCGTGGGCGCGAGGCCGAGCGAGGTCACGTCGGCGCCGGCGGCGGTGCTGTCGAGCCAGTACCACTCGCGCTGGAACGCGTAGCCGGGCAGCGCCACCCGCTTCGGACGCCCGCCGTGACCGTCGGCGACGGCGGCCCAGTCCACGGCGGCACCGTGCGCGAACGCCTCGCCGAACGAGGCGAGGACCCGGTCGAGGCCTCCGTCGTCGCGGCGCAGCGAGCCGACAGCGGCCACCGCGGCGTCGGTCTCCTGGATTCCCACGGTGAGAACCGGGTGCGGGCTCGCCTCCACGAAGAGCGTGTGCCCGGCGTCGACCGCCGCGCGCACGGCCTGTTCGAACAGGACGGTGCCGCGCAGGTTCGTGTACCAGTAGCCGGCGTCCATCGTGGCGGTGTCGATCGGCTCACCGGTCACCGTCGAGTAGAACGGCACGCCGGTCGAGCTCGGCCGCAGGCCGTCGAGCACCTCGGCGAGGCGTTCGCGCAACGACTCGACGTGCGCGCTGTGCGAGGCGTAGTCCACCGGGAGCCGCTTCGCCCGGACGCCGCCGGCCACCAGCTGCTCGTACAGCTCGTCGAGCGCGTCACCGTCACCGGAGACCACGGTCGAGGCGGCACCGTTGACGGCGGCGACCGACAGCCTCCCCTCCCACGCGCCGAGGCGTTCCCGGACGTCGTCCACCCCGGCACCGACCGACATCATGCCGCCGGTGCCCGCGAGCACCTCCGCGATGGCGCGCGACCGCAACGCCACGACACGGGCGCCATCGGCCAGCGACAGCGCGCCCGCGGCGCACGCGGCGGCGATCTCCCCCTGCGAGTGGCCGATGAAGGCCGCGGGGGTGACACCGGCCGCCTGCCAGGTGTGCGCCAGCGACACCATCACCGCCCACAGCAGTGGTTGCACCACGTCCACGCGGTCCAGCGCGCCGGAGAGCTCGGAGTCGAAGTCCCAGTCGGTGTACGGCTTCAGCGCGGCCGCGCAGTCGGCCATGCGCGCGGCGAACACCGGTGAGGAGTCGATCAGCTCGGTGGCCATGCCCCGCCACTGCGACCCCTGGCCGGGGAAGACGAACACCGGCTTGGCCCTGCCCGCCGCGGTGGCGGAGGTGAGCGCGGTGTGGGTGCCGCCGGCCGCGAGCGCGGCCAGGGCCTCGTGCCGTTCCGCGTCGGTACCGGTGATGGACGCGCGCTGCGCGAAGCGTGCCCTGCCGTGGGCGAGCGACCAGCCGACTTCCGGCGTGCCGAGCCCGGGATGCGCGTTCAGGTGGTCGCGCAGGGCGGCCGCCTGGCCCGCGAGCGCGTCCGGCGTCTTCGCGGAGAGCAGCCAGGGCAGCCGCGCTCCTTCCCCGGCGGCGCTCGCGGCGGGCACGGCGGGCGCCTGCTCGACGATCACGTGCGTGTTGGTGCCGCTGATCCCGAACGAGGAGATCCCGGCGCGGCGCGGACGGGACAGCGCGGGCCACTCCCTCGCCTCGGTCAGCAGCCGCACCTCGCCCGCCTCCCAGTCCACCTTGGACGAAGGGGCGTCGACGTGCAGGGTCTTCGGCATGATGCCGTGGCGCAGCGCTTGGACCATCTTGATGACGCCGGCGACACCGGCGGCCGCCTGGGTGTGACCGATGTTCGACTTGATCGAGCCGAGCCACAGCGGTTCGCCGTGCTCGCCGCGTTCCTGCCCGTAGGTGGCGAGCAGCGCCTGCGCCTCGATGGGGTCGCCCAGGGTGGTGCCCGTGCCGTGCGCCTCCACGACGTCCACATCGGACGGTGAGAGGCGCGCGTTCGCCAGCGCGTCCAGGATGACGCGCTCCTGCGACGGCCCGTTCGGCGCGGTCAGGCCGTTGGAGGCGCCGTCCGAGTTCACCGCGGTCCCGCGGACCAGGGCGAGGACCTCGTGGCCGTTGCGGCGTGCTTCGGAGAGCCGTTCCACGACCAGCACGCCGACGCCCTCTCCCCACACCGTGCCGGACGCCGAGTCGGCGAAGGCGTGGGTGCGGGCATCGGCGGCGAGCGCGCCCTGCCGGCTGAACTCCACGAACGTGTCCGGCGTCGCCATCACCGCGACACCGCCGACGAGCGCCAGCCCGCACTCGCCCTGCCGCAGCGCCTGCCCCGCGAGGTGCAGCGCCACCAGCGAGGAGGAGCACGCGGTGTCCACGGACAGGCTCGGGCCCTCCAGTCCGAGGGTGTAGGAGATCCGGCCGGAGATGATGCTGCCGGTGCCGAAGCTGCCGAGGTAGTCGTGGTACTGCACACCGGCGAACACGCCCGTGCGGCTGCCCTTGAGTGACTGCGGGTCGATGCCCGCCGCTTCCAGCGCCTCCCAGGAGGCTTCGAGCAGCAACCGCTGCTGCGGGTCCATCACCGCGGCCTCGTTGGGGCTGATGCCGAAGAACGCCGCGTCGAACTCGCCTGCCTCGTGCAGGAAGCCGCCTTCGCCGACGTAGCTGGTGCCGGGACGCCCGCCGGTCGGGTCGAGGACGCGGTCGACGTCCCAGCCGCGGTTGCGCGGGAACGGGGTGATCGCGTCGGAGGCGTCGTGCACCAGCCGCCACAGCTCGTCGGGCGAGGTGACACCACCGGGGTACCGGCAGGCCATGCCGACGATCGCGAGCGGCTCGTCCGCGGGGGCGGTGGAGGTGCGGCCGCGACGCTTGCGCCCTCCGCCGGTGACGAGGGTGCCGAGGTAGCTGCTGAGCACCTCGGACGACGGGTGGTCGAACACGAGCGTCGCCGGCAGGCGCAGCCCCGTCTCCTGGATGAGCGCGTTGCGCAGCTCGATCGCGGCGAGCGAGTCGAAGCCGAGGTCGTTGAACGCGCGGTCGGCCTCGATCCCCTCGGGTGAGGTGTGCCCCAGCACCGCGGCGACGTGCGTGCGCACGAGCTGCAGCAGCGCCTCGGCGCGTTCTTCGTCCTCGAGGGCGGCGATGCGGTCGGCGAAGGCCGTACCCGTCTCGCCCGCGGCGGCCCTGCGGCGCTCGGTCCGTCCGGCGAGCGCGCGGAACACGGGGGCGAGCGACTCACCCTGCGCGCGCAACGCGGTGAGGTCGAGCCGCACCGGTGCGAGCGCCGGCACGGCGGTGCGCAGGGCGCGGTCGAACAGCGCCGTCCCTTCTTCTTCCGTCAGCGGCGTCATGCCGCCGCGCGCGATCCGCGCGTGGTCGGCCGCCTCGATCGTGCTCGTCATCCCACCGGTGGGCACCCAGGGGCCCCATGCGAGCGACAGCGCGGGCAGACCGTTCGCGGCGCGGTGCGCGGCGAGGGCGTCGAGGAGGGCGTTCGCCGCGGCGTAGTTGCCCTGGCCCGGTGCGCCGGCGGTGCCGGCGATCGAGGAGAACAGCACGAACGCCGAGACCTCGCCGGCCAGTTCGTGCAGGTGCAGCGCGCCGAGCGCCTTCGGCCCCAGCACGGTGTCGAGCCGTTGCGGTGTCAGGGAGTCCACGACGCCGTCGTCGAGCACGCCGGCCGCGTGCACGACGGCGGTGAGCGGGTGCCCGGCCGGGATGGCGGCGAGCACGGCGGCGAGCGCGGCGCGGTCGGCCACGTCGCAGGCGGCGCTCGTCACCGCCGCGCCGAGATCGGTCAGCTCCGCCACCAGCTCCGCACCCGCGCCGCTCCGGCTGACCAGCAGCAGGTGCCGCACGCCGTGCTCGGTGACGAGGTGCCGGGCGAGCACCGGGCCGAGACCGCCGGTGGCACCGGTGAGCAGCACCGTGCCTTCGGGGTCGAACGCGGGCCGGTCGTCGTCCGCGGCGCGGTTCGCGCGCAGGAGGCGGGCCGCGTAGGTCCGGCCGTCGCGGACGGCGAGCTGCGGTTCGCCGGAGGCGAGAGCCGCCGGGACGAGCTCGGCGAGGTTGTCGGCGGCGCCGGGTTCGAGGTCGACCAGCAGGAACCGGTCCGGCTGCTCGGACTGGGCGGACCGCACCAGGCCCCACACCGCGGCACCGGCCAGGTCGGTGACACCTCCGGCGCCGGTGTGGTCGACCGCGCCGCGCGTCACGACCGCGAGCGGCCGCGCGTCGTCCTCCTGGAGCGCGGCCAGCGCGGCGTGCGTCGCCATGCGGACCGCCTCGGGCGTGGTACCGGGTGTCGTCATCAGCACCCGGTAGCCGGAGTCGCCGCCGGTCTCGCCGAGCGTCACCGGCTGCCAGCCGAGGGCGTACAGCGCGTCGGCGGTCGCGTCGTGCTCCCGGCGCAGGTTCGCCAGTGGCCGCGAGACGAGCGAGGCCGCGGTGGCGACCGGTGCGCCCTCGCTGTCGGCGAGCTCCACCGCGAACTCGCCGTCGGACAGCGGCAGCAGCCGCGCGCGCAGCACCGCCGCACCCGTGGCGTGCAGCGCGACTCCGGTGAACAGGAACGGCAGCCGCGCGCCGTCACCTCCCGGGGTGTCGCCGCCGAGCAGCGCGAGGGAGTGCAGTGCGGCGTCGAACGCGGCCGGGTGCAGACCGAACCGGCCGGCGTCGGCCGCCGGGCCGTCCGGGAGGCGGACCTCGGCGTACACCTCACCGGTCGCACCGCGCCACGCCGCCGTGAGCGCGCGGAACGCGGGGCCGTAGTCCAGCCCGGACTCGGCCAGCCGCTCGTAGAGGCCGGTGACGTCGAGCGGTTCGGCGTCCTCGGGCGGCCAGACGTCCAGCCCGGCCGGCCGCTCAGTCCGCCCGGAGCCGAGCAGGCCCGACGCGTGCAGCGTCCAGGGCTCGTCCGGCGCCGCCTGCTCGGGACGCGCGTACACCGCGACCTCCCGGAGGTCGTCCTGTCCCCCGCCGACGACGACCTGGATGCGCACGGCCCCGTCGGGTGGGAGCACGAGGGGCACCTCGAGCGTCAGCTCGTCGATGCTCCGCGCACCGACCTGGTCTCCCGCGCGGACGGCGAGCTCCACCATCGCGGTACCGGGCAGCACCACCGCGCCGCCCACGACGTGATCGGCGAGCCACGGGTGCGTGCGGGTGGAGAGCCTGCCCGTGAGCACCACCCCGCCCGAACCGGCGACCACCGTCACCGCGCCCAGCAGCGGGTGCTCGGCCGCGTCGACACCGAACGCGGCGACCGAACCCGTCGAGCCCGTGTCCCCGACCGTCTCCGGCCAGAACCGGTCGCGCTGGAACGCCGTCGGCGGCAGGTCGACCGGACGTGCGCCGCGCACCAGCTCCGTCCACTCGGGACCGGCGCCGGAGACGTGCAGCCCGGCCGCGGCGGTCAGGAGCGTCTCGGTCTCGTCGCGCTCACGGCGCGCCGTCGCGACCAGCACCACGTCCGCCTCGGTGCCGTCCTCGGCGACCAGGCACTCGCGCGCCATCGCGGTGAGCACCGCGTCCGGGCCGATCTCCAGGAAACGGGTGACGCCCGCGTTGTGGAGGGCGCGCACGCCGTCGTGGAAGCGCACCGCCTCACGCACGTGACGCACCCAGTAGTCCGGTGCGGCGAGCTCTTCGTGCCCGGCGAGCGCGCCGCTGACGTTGGAGACGACGGGAATCGTCGCGCGCCGGTAGGTCAGCGCGGCGGCGACCGCGCGGAACTCGGCCAGCATCGGCTCCATGAGCGGCGAGTGGAAGGCGTGGGACACGCGCAGCTGCCGGGTCTTCTCGAACTGCGCGGCAACCGACCGCACGGCGTCGGTGTCACCCGAGATGACCACGGACCGCGGTCCGTTGACGGCCGCGATGCCCACCCGTCCGCCGGTCCTGTCGAGCAGCGGCAGGACCTCGCTCTCGGTGGCGCGCAGCGACACCATGGCGCCGCCCTCCGGCAGCGCCTGCATGAGCCTGCCGCGCGCGGCCACCAGCCGGACGGCGTTGTCCAGGTCGAGCACCCCGGCGACGTGCGCCGCGGCCAGCTCGCCGATCGAGTGGCCGCCGACGTGGTCCGGTGCCATGCCCCAGGACTCGATCAACCGGTACAGCGCGACCTCGAAGGTGAACAACGCGGCCTGCGTCACCGCGGTGCGGTTCAGCGGTTCGGCATCGGTGCCGAACATGATGTCGCGCAAGCCGGACAGCGCCGCGTCCTCCTGTGCGAAACGCGCGCACAGCTCGTCGAACGCCGCCGCGAAGACCGGGAAGCCGGCGTGCAGCTCCCTGCCCATGCCGGGCCGCTGCGAGCCCTGTCCGGTGAACAGGTACGCGGTCTGTCCTTTCCGGACACGACCGGCCACGGCGGCGGGTCCGCCCTCGGCGACGCGTGCGACGGCGGCCAGCAGCGCGTCGCGGTCCGCGCCCAGCACCACCGCGCGGTACTGCTGGGCGGTGCGCGTCCCGGCGAGCGACCAGGCGACGTCCAGCGGGTCCAGGTCGCGGGCGTGCTCGGCCAGTCCCGCGGCCTGTGCGCGGACCGCCGCCGGCGTGCGACCGGACAGCACCCACGGCACGACCGCCGGCACGAGGCGGTCCACCGGTGCTTCCCCTTCGCCCGCGGGCTCCACGACCGGGGCTTCCTCGATGATGGTGTGCGCGTTGGTGCCGCTGGCGCCGAACGACGACACGGCGGCCCGCCGGGGACGGTCCGCCTCCGGCCACGGCCGGTTCTCGGTCAGCAGCCGGATCTCGCCGCCGCTCCAGTCCACCTTGGACGTCGGCTCTTCGCCGTGCAGCGTCTTCGGCAGGGTGCGGTGCCGCAACGCCATGACGACCTTGATGATCCCGGCGACGCCCGCGGCGGCCTGGGTGTGCCCGATGTTGGTCTTGACCGAACCGAGGAACAGCGGGGCCTCACGGGTGTGCTCCGCGCCGTACGTCGCCTGCAGGGACTGGGCTTCGATCGGGTCGCCGAGCGTGGTGCCGGTGCCGTGCGCCTCGACCAGGTCCACATCGGCCGGGGTGAGCCTGGCCGAGTCCAGCGCCGCGCGGATGACGCGCTGCTGCGACGGTCCGTTCGGGGCGGTGAGGCCGTTCGAGGCGCCGTCCTGGTTCACCGCGCTGCCGCGCACGACGGCCAGCACCTCGTGGCCGTTGCGGCGCGCGTCGGAGAGCCGTTCGAGCACGAGCATCCCGGCGCCCTCGCCCCAGCCCGTGCCGTCCGCGGAGTCGGAGAAGGCCTTGCACCGGCCGTCCGCCGACAGCCCGCGCTGGCGGCTGAACGCGATGAAGGCGTTCGGCGTGGCCATGACCGTCGCGCCGCCCGCGAGCGCGAGCGTGCACTCCTTCGCCCGCAGCGCCTGGATGGCGAGGTGCACCGCGACGAGCGCGGACGAGCACGCGGTGTCGACCGTGACCGCCGGGCCTTCGAGCCCGAGGGTGTAGGAGATGCGGCCGGAGAGCACCGCGGCGAGCACACCGGTCCCGAGCGCCGCCTCCCGGTCGCTCGGCATCCGGGCGAGCAGGTCCTTGTAGTCCTGCCCGTTCGTGCCCGCGAAGACACCGACGCGCGCGCCCCGCAGGGTGCCCGGCGCCACCCCGGACCGCTCCAGCGCCTCCCAGGAGGTTTCGAGCAGCAACCTCTGCTGGGGGTCCATCGCGAGCGCCTCGCGCGGGCTGATGCCGAAGAAGTCCGGCTCGAACCCCGCGGCGTCGTCGAGGAAGGCGCCGCGGGTGAGGTAGGTCTTCCCCTCGGCGTCGGGGTCCGGGTCGAAGAGCTGCCCGATGTCCCAGCCGCGGTCGGACGGGAACTCGTCCACCGCGTCGACCCCACCGGTCACCAGCTGCCACAGCTGTTCCGGCGTGGTGACACCGCCGGGGAACCGGCAGCCCATGCCGACGATCGCGATCGGTTCGGCGTCCTGCGTCTCGACCTCGCGCAGCCGCTGCCGCGTCGCGTGCAGCTCGCCCGAGACGCGCTTGAGGTAGGCGAGCAGCTTCTCGTCGTTGGTCATCGGTGTGTCGCCACTCCTGTGCGAAGCCGAGGGCCGCGGCCGGATCAGGCCGAGCCGAGTTCTTTGTCGATGAAGGCGAAGACGTCGTCCGCCGACGCCTCCTCCAGCCGTCCGGCCAGCACAGCCGCCCCGTCACCGACGAGGGCCTCGTTCAGGTCGGTGAGCAGCGCCTGCAGCCGCATGGTGATCCGGCCCTGCTCCAGGTCGGACGGGCTCATCGCGGTCAGCCGGGCGGCCATGCCCTCCAGCTCGGCCACCACGCCGTCCACGGTGCCCGCCGCGTCCGCGGCCGCGCCGCCGCCGATCTGCTCGTCCAGGTGCCGGGCGAGGGCCAGTGGCGTGGCGTAGTCGAAGATCAGCGTCGCGGGCAACGGGACGCCGGCCGCGCTGCTGATCCGGTTGCGCAGGTCCACCGAGGTCAGCGAGTCGAAGCCGAGGTCGCGGAACGCGGTGCCCGGCTCGATCGCGGTACCGCTCTCGTAGCCCAGCACCGACGCGGCCTGGGTGCACACGAGGTCCTGCAACGCCCGGTCGCGCTCACCGGCGGTCAGGCCGGCGAGGCTGTCGGCGAAGCCCGCGAGCTCGGCGGTGCCGGCACCGCCGCCCGCGCTGACGGTGGCACCGGGAAGCTCCGCCAGCAGCGGGCTCGGCCGCGTCGCGGTGAACGCGGGGGCGAAGGTGGACCACTCGACGTCCGCGACGGTCACCGCGCTGTCGCCTCCGTCGAGCGCACGGCGCAACGCCACCAGCGCTTTGCCGGGGTCGAGCGCCGTGATGCCCATGGCGGCCGTCGCGGAGCGCACCGCGCCGTGTGCCGCCATGCCCTCGCCGCCCCACGGTCCCCAGGCCACCGACGTCGCCGCGAGTCCCATGCCACGGCGGTGCTCGGCGAGCGCGTCGAGGTAGGCGTTGGCCGCCGCGTAGTTGGCCTGGCCCGCGCCGCCGACCGTCGCGGTCAGCGAGGAGAAGAGCACGAACGCCGAGAGGCCCTTGTCCTTCGTCAGCTCGTGCAGATGCCTCGCGGCGTCGGCCTTCGGCGCGAAGACGCCGCTGAACCGCTCGGGCGTGAGCGAGTCGAGCACGCCGTCGTCCAGCACGCCCGCGAGGTGCACGACCGTCGAGAGTGGACGGTCCGCGGGGATGCCGTCGAGCAGTGCGGCCACCGCGTCGCGGTCGGCCACGTCGCAGGCGACCAGGCGCGCCTCGACACCCGCCGCGGCCAGTTCGGCGACGAGCTCGTCCGCACCGGGTGCCTCCGCGCCGCGCCGCGAGATCAGCAGCAGGTGCTTCGCACCCTGGTCGACGAGCCAGCCGGTGACGGCGGCGCCGACCGCACCGGTGGCGCCGGTGACCAGCACCGTTCCCTCCGGCTCCCAGCGGGACGCGATCCGCGCGGGCGCGGGTTCGAGCCGCCTGCCGTAGGCGACGGACTCGCGGACGAGCAGCTGGTCCTCGTCTCCCGGGTCGGCGAGCACGGCCGCGAACCGCGCCACGGCGGCGGTTCCCAGCTCGGCGGGCAGGTCCACGACGCCGCCCCACCGGTCGGGGTGCTCCAGCGCGGCGACCCTGGCGAGGCCCCAGACCGCCGCCTGGTCGACCCCGGTCACCGCGGATGAGGCACCGTGGGCCATCGCATCCCGTGTGACGCACCAGAGCGGTGCGCCGTGGCCGGCGTCGCCGAGGGCCTGGACGAGGGCCGCGGTCACCGCGGCCGCCTCCACCGCGGTGCCGGCGGCCGGTGCGAGCAGCGACAGCACTCCGTCGGCGCCGGGGCCGGCCGAGGCGAGCAGCTCGGCGAGCGCGGTGCGACCGGTGCCACCGGGCACGGCGAGCACCTCGGTCCGCAACCCGGCCGCCGCGAGACCGTCGAGCACCGCGCGCGTCCAGTCGTCGGGGTCCCGCGGTGCCAGGACGAGCCAGGAGGCCGCTCCACCGGGCGTCGCGGGCGGTGCCAGCGGAGCCCACGTGACCCGGTGGCGCCAGGCGTCGGCGGCCGCGTCGGCGCGCTGCCGGTCGTACCACGAGGCGAGTGCGGGGAGCACCGGCGCGACCGAGTCCTCGCCGACGCCCAGCGTCGCGGTGAGAGAGGCCAGGTCCCCTTCGGACACCAGGTCCCAGAAGGCGGCGGTCACGTCGCCGCGGGTGCCTGCGGACCGTTCGGCCTGCAGGATCGGCGCGTCCTCCCAGTAGCGGTCGCGCCGGAACGGGTACGTCGGCAGGTCCACCTTGCGCCCGCCGGCGAACACGGTCCTCCACTCAGGACCTCCACCGGTGGTGTGCAGTGCGCACAGAGCTTCCACGAGGGTCTCGTCCTCGGCCCGGTCGCGCCGCTGCGTGCGGAGGACCGCGACCGTCTCGCCCACCACGGCCAGTGCCATGGTGGTCAGCACCGAGTCCGGCCCCACCTCGAGCAGCCGCGTCGCGCCTTCCTCGACCAGCGTGGAGACACCGTCGCCGAAGCGCACGGCCTGGCGCACGTGCCGCACCCAGTACTCCGGTGAGGTCAGCTCCTCCGCCGTGGCGAGCACGCCGGTGACGTTGGAGACCACCGGCAGCGAGGGCTCGTGGAACGTCAGTCCGGACAGGACTTCGCGGAACTGTCCGAGCATCGGGTCCATGCGGTGCGAGTGGAAGGCGTGCGAGACGGTCAGGCGGGTGGTCTTCTCGAAGTGCGCGGCCACCGCGGTCACGGCGTCCTCGTCACCGGAGATCACGACCGAGCGCGGTCCGTTGACCGCCGCGATGTCGACGCCCTCGGTCAGCAGCGGGACGACGTCGGCTTCGGCGGCCAGCAGCGACACCATCGCACCACCGGACGGCAAGGCCTGCATCAGCCTGCCGCGCGCGGCCACCAGCGCGACGGCGTCCTCGACGCTCAGCACGCCCGCGACGTGCGCGGCCACCACCTCGCCGATCGAGTGACCGCCGACGTGGTCGGGACGCACGCCCCAGTGCTCCAGCTGGCGGTAGAGCGCGGTCTCGAAGGTGAACAACGCCGCCTGCGTGTAGGCCGTGCGCGCGAGCGCCGTCACGGCGGCCGGGTCCTCGGGGTCGGCGAACATCAGGTCGCGCAGCGGTTCGTCGAGGTGCTTGCCGAACGCCAGGCAGAGCTCGTCGAAGGTCTGCGCGAACACGTCGAACCCGGCGTGCAGCGTGCGGCCCATGCCGGGTCGCTGGGAACCCTGGCCCGAGAAGAGGACCGCGAGCCCGCCGGGCGCCCCGGCGACGACGGCGGGGGTGTCCCCGGACGCGACCGCGCGCAGCGCCTCCAGCAGTTCGGCGCGGTTCCTGCCGGTCACGGCGGCGCGGTGGGAGAACGCCGCGCGCGTGGTGGCGAGCGAGAACCCGATGTCGAACGGATCGGCGTCGGCGTCGTCGCCGAACCTCGCGCGCAGCCGGTCGGCCTGACGCCGCACGGCGTCGGACCCCTTGCCCGACAGCACCCACGGCACCACCGGCAGCGCGGCGCGCTCCCGCTCCTGCCCGGCGGCGGGCTCGGGTGCCTGCTCGACGATCACGTGCGAGTTGGTGCCGGAGATGCCGAACGACGAGACGCCGATGCGGCGCGGGTGGTCCTGCTCCGGCCAGTCGCGGGTCTCGGTGAGCAGCCGGACGTTGCCCGCGGACCAGTCCACGGCCTTGCTCGGCTCGGTGACGTGCAGCGTCTTCGGGAGCACGCCGTGCCGGATCGCCTGGACCGCCTTGATGATCGAGGCCACGCCCGCCGCCGCCTGCGGGTGACCCATGTTCGACTTGATCGAGCCCAGCCACAGCGGCGCCTGGCGGTTCTGGCCGTAGGCGGTGATCACGGACTGCGCCTCGATCGGGTCCCCGAGCGTGGTGCCGGTACCGTGCGCCTCGACCGCGTCGACGTGGTGCGGTGCGAGCCGCGCGTCGGCGAGCGCCTGCTCGATCACGCGCACCTGCGCCGGGCCGCTGGGCGCGGTGAGGCCGTTGGAGGCGCCGTCCTGGTTGACCGCGCTGCCGCGCACGACGGCCAGCACCTCGTGCCCGTTGCGCACGGCGTCCGAGAGGCGTTCGAGCAGCAGCATCCCCGCTCCCTCCGACCAGGCGGCACCGGCCGCGTCGTCGGAGAAGGAGTGGCAGCGCCCGTCCGGGGACAGCGCGCGGCGCTCGCTGAACTCGAGGAACATCTCCGGGCTCGCCATGACCGCGGCGCCGCCGGCGAGGGCGAGCGTGCACTCCCCGCGGCGCAGCGACCCGATCGCCGAGTGCAGTGCGACCAGCGAGGACGAGCACGCGGTGTCCATCGTGACCGCGGGCCCCTCCAGTCCGAGCGTGTAGGCGATGCGGCCGGAGACGATGCTGCCGGAGATGGTGCCGCCGACGTAGTCGTGGTGCATCAGTCCGACGAAGACCCCGGTCGGGGTGCCCTTGCAGGCCCCGGGGTCGATTCCCGCGCGCTCGAACGCCTCCCACGTGACCTCCAGCAGCAGCCGCTGCTGCGGGTCGGTGCCCGGAGCGTCCTTGGGACTGATGCCGAAGAACGCGGGGTCGCACTCGGCGGCGTCGTGCAGGAAGCCGCCCTCGCGGACGTAGGAGGTGCCGGGCGGGCCGGGCTCGGGGACGTAGAACGACTCGGCGTCCCAGCCCCGGTCGGACGGGAACTCGCTCACCACGTCGACGCCGTCGGCGACGACCTCCCACAGGTCCTCCGGCGTGCGCACCCCGCCGGGGTACCGGCAGCCCATGCCGATGATCGCGATGGGCTCGCGGTGGCGGTCCTCCAGCTCGCGGACGCGGCGGCGGCTGCGCTCCAGCTCCGTCGTCGCCCGCTTGAGGTAGTCGCGGAGCTTGTCCGCAGTCGCCGAATCTGCCGTGGCATCCATCAGAGGGCTCCCAGTTCGTTGTCGATCCTCGCGAAGAGCTCGTCGTCGCTCGCCTCGCCGGCATCGGGCGAGGCGGGTTCGGAGCCGTCCGTGCGGCCGTCGCGCCAGGCGTGCAGCAACGCCTCCAGCCGTGCCGTCACGCGGGCCTGCCCGTCACCGTCGCCGTGCAACGCGCGCAGGGCCGCTTCCAGGCCGTCGATCTCGGTCAGCACCGCCTGGGCGAGGTCCTCGGGACCGGGCACGAGTGCGGCCTTGAGGTGCGCGGCGAGCGCGATCGGGTTCGGCTGGTCGAACACCAGCGTCGCCGGGAGGGTCAGTCCCGTCGCCGCGGCGAGCAGGTTGCGCAGCTCCACGGCGGCGAGCGAGTCGAACCCCAGCTCCTGGAACGCGCGGCCCGGGTCGATCGACTCGGCCGACGGGTGGCCGAGCACACCGGCCACGTGAGTGCGCACGAGGTCCAGCAACGCCTTGTCCCGCTGCGCTTCGGTGAGCGACGCGAGTCGCTCGCGCCAGCCCGCGCCGTTCGCGGCGCCGGCACCCGGCTCGGCTGCCCGCCGCGGTGCGCGCACGAGACCGCGCAGCAACGGCGGCACACCGCCCGCGCGGTGCCGCACGGCGGCCGCGTCGAGCCGAGTGGGGACGAGCACCGCCTCCTCGCCACCGACCGCGGCGTCGAAGAGGCGCAGACCCTGCTCGGCGGTCAGCGGCGGGAACCCGAGGCGCCGCAGGCGTTCGGTGTCCGCCTCGTCCATGTCGTCGCTCATGCCGCCGGTGCCCGTCCACAGGCCGTAGGCGAGTGAGACGGCGGGAAGTCCCAGCGCGCGGCGGTGCTCGGCGAGCCCGTCGAGGAAGGTGTTCGCCGCGGCGTAGTTGCCCTGGCCGCCCGGTACCAGCGTGCCCGCGGCCGACGACAGCAGCACGAAGGCCGACAGGTTCCGTTCGCTCGTGAGCTCGTGCAGGTGCCACGCGGCGTCCACCTTCGGCCGCAGCACCCGGTCGACGCGCTCGGGGTCGAGCCCGGCCAGCACACCGTTGTCCACCACGCCGGCCGCGTGCACCACGGCGCGCACGTCGTGCTCGGCGAGCAGCGCGGCGAGCGCCGCGCGGTCCGTCACGTCGCAGCGGGCGAGCGTCACCGACGCGCCGGCCGCCTCCAGCTCCGCGCGCAGCTCCTCGGCGCCGGGCGCGGCCGCTCCCCTGCGCCCGGCCAGGAGCAGCCGCCGCACACCGCGTTCCGCGACGAGGTGCCGCGCGAGCTGCGCGCCGAGGCCACCTGTGCCGCCGGTGATGAGCACAAGTCCGTCGGAATCCCAGGACAGCGGTTCGGCCGACTCGGCCCGTGCGAGGCGCGGCACCCACAGCTCACCGCCGGCGACGACGACCTCCGGCTCGCCGACGGTCAGCGCCGCGCGGACCGCGTCGTCGGCGGCGACCTGCTCGTCGGTCGCGGCCAGATCGGTGCTCACGACGAGGAACCGGCCGGGGTTCTCCGCCTCCGCGGCGCGGATCAGCCCGCGCACGGCCGCGTGGGCGAGGTCGCCCGTGCGCAGCACCACGGCCAGGCGGCGTCCGGCGGACAGCGGGTCGTCCAGCCACCCCCGCACCCGGTCGAGCGTCGTGTGCACGCGTTCCCGCACCATTCCCGGCACCTCGTCACCGGCGTCGGGCACCGGCGGGACGAACACGGGGTCGGTGTCGGAGCGGTCGGCCGCACCGGACGCCGCGACCAGCTCGATCCGGTACAGCGGCAGGTCCGCGGAGCCCGCGAGCGCCTCAGGGGACACCGGGCGCGCGACGAGGCTGCGCACACTGGCCACCGGGTGCCCGTGCTGATCGGACAGCTCGAGCGACACCGCACCCGTCCCGTCCGGCGAGAGCCGCAGCCGCAGCACGTCGGCACCGGCGCGGTGCAACCGCACCCCGCCCCACGCGAACGGCAGCACGGCACGTCCGTCGGGCAGGTCGAGCAGGTTGACGTGCAACACGGCGTCGAGCAGCGCGGGGTGCAGGCCGAACCCGGCGGCGGTGCCCCGGGCGGAGTCGGGCAGCGCGGCTTCGCCGAACAGCTCGTCGCCGCGGCGCCACATGGTCCGCAGGCCCTGGAACACCTCGCCGTAGCCGTAGCCGGTGCGCGCCAGCCGCGGGTACAGGTCGGCCAGCTCGACCGGCTCCGCTCCCTCCGGCGGCCAGACCTCCGGCGCCGCGGCCGCTTCCCCCGCACCCGCGGCCAGGGTGCCGCTCGCGTGGCGCGTCCAGGAGCCACCTTCGTCTGCGGCGTCACCCCGGCGGGACCAGATCGTCAGTTCACGGCGGTCCGGCGCGTCGTCGCGCGCACCGCCGACGACCACCCGGACGGCCACCGCGCCGTCGCCGGGGAGGAGCAGCGGTGCGTCGAGGGTCAGCTCCTCGACGGTGTCGCACCCGACGTGCTCACCCGCTCGCAGGGCCAGCTCGACGAACGCCGTACCGGGCAGCAGCACCGCGCCGTGCACCGAGTGGTCGGCCAGCCAGGTCTGCGCCGTCGGCGAGAGCCGTCCGGTGAGCACGGCGGCCCCGCTTTCGGGCACGTCGGTCGCCGCGGGCACCAGCGGGTGCCCGGTCGAGTGCTGGCCGAGCCCCTCCGGGTCGCCCGCCGGCGTCGTGCTCTCCTCCAGCCACAGCCGTTCGCGCTGGAACGCATAGGTCGGCAGCTCCACCCGCTGGGCGTTGTGGGCGGCGAAGAAGCGCTCCCAGTCGACTGTGCCCCCCGCGGCGTGCAGGGTCGCGGCGGCGCTGACGACGTCCAGTTCCTCGTCACCGTCGCGGCGGAGCCCGGCGATCGCCACGCTGTCACCGCCGAGTGCGTCGGCGGCGAGCGCGGTGAGCGCGGCGTCCGGCCCCAGCTCGACGAACCGGCGCGCGCCGAGCGCGTGCGCCGCCGCCAGCGCGGGGGCGAAGCGGACCGGTTTCACCACGTGCTCGACCCAGTACTCCGGTGTGGTCAGCGCGGTGGTCGCGAGCTCACCCGTCATCGTCGAGACGATCGGCACCCGCGGCTCCGCGTAGGAGCACCGTTCCGCCACCTGCGCGAACTCCGCGAGCATCGGACGCATCAGCGGCGAGTGGAAGGCGTGGGACACGGTGAGCCGCTTGACCTTCCCGAACCGCGCGGCGAGCTCGTCGACGGCTTCGGCCGTGCCGGAGATGACGACCGACCGCTCGCCGTTGACGGCCGCGAGTGCCACCTGGCCGGTGAGGAACGGCGCGACCTCGGCCTCGGAGGCCCGCACCGCGGCCATCGCGCCCCCGGACGGCAGTGCCGCCATCAGGCGACCCCGCGCACCGGTCAGCGCGACCGCGTCCTCCAGCGAGAACACACCGGCGACGTGAGCGGCGGCCAGCTCACCGACCGAGTGGCCGACCAGGTGGCCGGGCACGATCCCCCAGGACTCGAACAACCGGTACAGCGCGACCTCCACGGCGAAGATGGCGAGCTGCGCGTAGTCGGTGCGGTTCAGCAGCTCGGCGTCGCCGTCGATCACGGCGGCCAGCGGCTCGTCCAGGTACCGGTCCGCGAGCACGCACACGGCGTCGAAGGTTTCGGCGTACACGGGGAACGCCGCACGCAGCGCGCGGCCCATGCCGATCCGCTGCGAACCCTGGCCGGTGAACAAGAACGCCGTCGAACCCCTCTTGCCGGCCAACGGGGACGCGAGGGCGAGCCGGTCGAGCAGCTCCCCCTCGTCCCTGCCGACGGCGATGACGCCGTGCTCGAACCTGGACCGCGTGACGGCAAGGGACAGCGCGACGTCCGCACTGCGCAGTTCGGGGTGTTCGGCGAGGTGTGCTCGCAGGCGGGCACGCTGGTCCTCGAGCGCACGCGGCGTGCGCGCGGTGACGATCCACGGCACCGCGGAACTCGTCGGTGTCCCGGCCTCCGGGGGCGGTGCCGGCGCGGGAGGCTGCTCCAGCACCACGTGCGCGTTGGTCCCGCTGAGCCCGAACGAGGACACGGCGGCCCTGCGCGGCCGGCCGGTCTCCGGCCACGGCTGCCGCTTCACCGCCAGCTCGACGGCGCCCGCGGTCCAGTCCACCTGGTCGGTGGCGGTGTCGGCGTGCAGCGTCGGCGGAACCTCGCCGTGCTTCATGGCCAGCACCACCTTGATCACGCCCGCGATCCCGGCCGCGGCCTGGGCGTGACCGATGTTCGACTTCACCGAACCGAGCAGCAGCGGGTGCGCGCGGTCCTGACCGTAGGTGGCCAGCAGCGCCTGCGCCTCGATCGGGTCGCCCAGCGCCGTACCGGTGCCGTGCGCCTCCACGACGTCCACGTCCGACGGCTTCAGACCGGCACTCGCCAGCGCCTGCCGGATGACGCGCTGCTGCGACGGCCCGTTCGGCGCGGTCAGCCTGCTGCTCGCACCGTCGGAGTTGATCGCGGAACCGCGGATCACCGCGAGCACGGGGTGACCGTTGCGCTGAGCGTCGGACAGGCGTTCCAGCAGGACCATCCCGGCGCCTTCGCCCCAGCCCGTGCCGTCCGCGTCGGCCGAGAACGCCTTGCACCGGCCGTCGGGAGCAAGTCCGCGCTGCCGTGAGAAGTCCACGAACGTCTCGGGAGTCGACATCACCGTCACGCCGCCGGCCAGCGCGAGTGAGCACTCGCCGGACTGCAGCGCGCGCACCGCCCAGTGCAGCCCGACCAGGGAGGAGGAACAGGCGGTGTCGACGGTGACGACCGGGCCTTCGAGCCCGAAGGTGTAGGCGACGCGACCGGAGGCGATGCTCGCGGCGCTGCCGTTGGAGAGGTAGCCGTCGAGGTCTTCCGGGACCGAGGTGATCCTGGTGGCGTAGTCGTTGTACATGACGCCCGCGAAGACTCCGGTGCGGCTGCCCCGCAGGGACGACGGGGCGATGCCGGCACGTTCAAACGCCTCGAAGGACGTTTCGAGCAACAGCCGCTGCTGCGGGTCCATGGCGAGCGCTTCACGCGGGCTGATGCCGAAGAAGTCGTGGTCGAACTCGGCGGCGTCGTGCAGGAATCCGCCCGTGCGGGCGTAGGTGTGCCCGCGGCGCGACGGATCGGGGTCGTACAGCGCCGAGATGTCCCAGTTCCGGTTCGACGGGAACTCCGAGATCGCGTCGACACCGGAGGAGACCAGGTCCCACAGGTGTTCCGGCGCCGTGACGCCACCGGGGAACCGGCAGCCGATCCCGATGATCGCGACCGGGCCGCGTTCCCGCTCTTCCTGCTCGCGCAACCGCTTCCGCGCCTCCCGCAGCTCCGCCGTGGTCCGCTTGAGGTAGTCGAGAAGCTGATCTTCGTTGTTCACCAGCGCGCCATCCGATCACGATCGCCGTGCCTGTTCGGCCGTTGGCTTCCGCCCGCGGACCCCCTTGGCCGCTCTGCATCGGAGGCTAGGGAGACGGCATTCACGTCAGGTACCCCTAATGCCCCCAGGAGGGCGTCCTGCAGTGCAGGGGTCAGACGTGGGGACGGGCCGGCACACCCTGGCGCAGGTCGCTTGCCGGAGAGGGCCGGATGAGACCGGCACACACGCGCGACCAAGTGGTTTAGGAGAATTCCCAGGACGGTTCCGCGTTGATCCGCGAGTCAGTTAACAACGGTGTTACCGGCAGGTTCACCGTCCGGAAAGGATCTTGAACAGCCGGGCGCGAATTGAGACATGCGCCCTTCGTACACCGGCGAAAGTATCCCGAATCGTGCTAGCTTGGACCCATGCCGGGCAACACCGCTGCATGACATGAGCGACTCCGGAAGCAGTCATTGCGGAGTCGTTCCCCGTGAGGTCGGAGTGACCGCGGACGAACGGTCATCACCCTTCTCACCGGCGGTGGCTTCGCACCAGGGCGCGGCCGCACACAACGGCGAGTGCGAGTTCCCCGGCTCCCTGCGGGTACTGGGACGGAATACGAGGCGATGGCGCGCATATTCGGTCGAACGAGAGAACTGGCCAGTCTGCACGAAGCATTCGTCGAGAGCACCAGAGGAAACGGCCTGCTCGTACTGGTGAGCGGCACACCCGGTTCCGGAAAGACCCAGGTTCTCGACGAGTTTCTGATCAGCGTCCGGGAATCGGGTGCGCGGATACTGCACGCCACGGCAGACCCCGCCTCCCGGGACAGACCGCTGAGCCTCGCCCGGAATTTGCTGAAGAACAGCGGAACCGCCTGCCCGGAGCTGTGGAGCGAAAAGCAAGACCACATCGTTTCCGACCGCGTTCACCCTCCGCGAGAAAAAAGTGAAGAAGTCGATTTCCCCACGGCCGAGCTGGAAGCCTCTGCGGAGGCTCTGCTCGGCCGCGCGGACGAGGACTGCCCGCTGGTGCTCGCGGTGGACGACGCCCACCTGATGGACGCCTGGTCCACCACGAGCATCGTGCACCTGCTGCAGCGCGGCCGGTTCCGCAAGCTGCTCGTCGTGTGCACGCTCGGGATCGAGGACGACGCCTCGCGCACCGTCTCCTCCCGGCAGCTGAACCGCCATCCGCACCGGCGCATCCGGCTGGCGCCGCTGTCCGCCGCGGAGCTCGCCGAGCTGCTCGCCGCGGACGCCGGAGGACCGCCTTCCGAGGAACTGACGACCGGGTTCTCCCGGATGACCGCGGGTGTCCCGCTGCTCGCGCACGCGCTCCTGGACGACTGCAAGACGCGCGGCGCCCTGGTCGAGCGGCCGGTCGCGGGAGCCGCGTACCGCAACGCGGTCCTGCAACTGCTGCACCGCAACTCGTCCGAGAAGATCCACGTGCTGCGGCTGCTGGCGTTGTTCGGCGAGTCCGTCCAACACCTCAGCGACACCATCGACAGCGTCAACCTGTCCGAGACCATGGGTGTGAGCGACGAAACGGTCAGCAACGCCGTCGACCGGGGCAACTCGACCGGCCTGCTCACCGGTCGCCGTTTCCTCGACCCGGCCGCCGCGGCCGCGGTGCGCGAGGACATGAGACCGGACCTGCGCACGACCCTGCACTGCAGGATCGCCGAAGCGCTCTACAACTCCGGCGCACCGGCCGAGGTGGTCGCCTCACACCTGCTCGCCGCCGAGCTCGTGCCGGCGGGCTGGGGCACGAGCACGCTGCGCAGCGCCGCGGAGGCGGCGCTCGGGCGGGACGACCTCGAACGCTGTGCCGCCTGCCTCCAGCTCGCCTTGCGCGGCTGCTCCGGCACCGCGGAAAGCCACGAGATCACCGCGGCGCTCGCCAGGGTCGAGTGGCTCACCAACCCGGCCGCGGCAGGCAGACGCCTCGACCCGCTGCGGCAGGCCGCCGAGAAGGGCGAGCTGGACCTGCGTGATGCCACCACGGTGCTCCGGCACGTGCTGTGGCAGGGCGACACGGAGCTGGCCGGTCGGATCGCGGAAGCGCTGCCGCCGCCGGTCTCCTCGGCCGACGAGCTGGTGCGGCAAGAGGTCGACATGATCCGGCAGTGGTTCTACGGCGCGGGCGAACCCGCCGGCCCCTCCCGTTCGAACGGGCACCCCGACAAACGGCGCACCATGTACGGCATCATGGCGCCGCTGAGCGCCCTGCTCAACGGGGTGGACACGGCGGAGTCCACCACCGCGCTGGCGCAGTGCCTGCAGGGCCACCGGCTGGACGACCTCAACCTCGAGATCGTGGCGATGTCGCTGCTGGCGATCGCGTACGCCGGCCAGCCGGCGCTGGCCGGCGCCGCCTGCGAGGGACTGCTGGAGTCCGCCGTCGCGCGGCGTGCCAAGACGTGGCAGGCGATCCTGGGCAGCGTGCAGGCCGAGGTCGCACGATTACAGGGAGACCTGCCGGCCGCGCTGACAGGGGCGAGGGAGGCGGTGGAGCTGCTGGCCCCGCAGGGGTGGGGTGTGCTCATCGGCCTGCCGCTGTCCACCGCGTTGTTCGCCAACCCCGGACTGGGCGCGATCGCGCACAACGAGCAGCTGCTCAACCTCCCCGTGCCGAAACCGATGTACCGCACCGTGTTCGGCGTGCAGTACCTGCGCGCGCGAGGGCACCACTACCTGGAGACCGCGCAGCCGTTCGCCGCGCTGAACGACTTCGAGACCAGCGCACGGCTGATCCGGGAGGGCAACTCCCAGCTGCAGCGCGGCATTCCGTGGCGCACCGACCTCGCCATGGCGTACCTGCGGCTGGGCAAGACGCGCACGGCCCGCACACTGGCCGAGGAGGAGCTGCGACGTTCGCGGACCAGCAGCGCGAACGCCCAGGCCCTCGCGCTGAGGGTGCTGGCGGCGACCAGCAAGCCCTACCAGCGCGCACCGCTGCTCCACCAGTCGATCGACCTGCTCAAGGCTTGCGGCGACCGGCAGTCCCTCGCTCACGCGTACGCCGAACTGGCGTCCGCGCACTACGAGTTCGGCGAGTTCGCCCGCGCACGGCTGGTCGCCAAGCACGCCGCGCGCGAGGCGGAGGCGTGCCGGATGGTCTCCCCCGTCGACCAGCACCTGCTCGAGGACGCGGAACCGACGGCCTCCGACTCCGACCAGAGGGGGACCGTCCTGCTCAGCGACGCCGAACGCCGCGTCGCGCACTTCGCCGTGCTCGGCTACACCAACCGCGAGATCAGCGACCGGTTGCACGTCACGATCAGCACCGTCGAACAACACCTGACCCGCGTGTACCGCAAGCTCAACGTCGCCAAGCGCTCCGAGCTCCCGTCGGACATCATCGTCGGTGAGCAGGCGCAGCGGCAGAAGACGGCGGTGGACTGACAACCGCCCGGGGGACGAGCCCAGACGTGCCGAAGCGGCCCGCCATAGGATGGCGGGCCGCTTCGCGCGTCAGATGTGGCTTCCGAGCTCGTCGTCCAGGATGCCGAGCAGTTCCTCCACGGTCGCGGTCTCCAGCGCGCGCTCGTCGCTCACGACCGGTACGTCCGTGCCGTAGGTGGCGGCACCGTCCCAGCGCGCGCTCAGTGCGCGCAGCCGGGCGCCCACCCTGGCGCGCTGCTCGTCGTCCACCGAGGCCGGGTCCGCGGTGGAGTCCAGCAGCGTCTCCAGCCGGACCACCTCGGCCTCCAGGTCCACCGCCCCCGCGGCCGCTGTCGCCCCGCCCAGCTCGGTGAACAGGTGCTCGGCGAGTGCGTCGGCGGTCGGGTGGTCGAACGTGAGCGTGCTCGACAACCGCAGGCCGGTGTCGGCTCCGAGCCGGTTGCGGAGCTCGAGCGCGGCCAGTGAGTCCACGCCGAGGTCACCCAGGGAGCGGTCGGGTTCGACCGCGGCCGCGGAGGTGTGGCCCAGCACGCCGGCGACGTGACCGCACACCAGCTCGGTGAGCAGCTTCCTGCCTTCGGCCGCCGGGAGCTTCGGCAGCCGTGCGGACAGCGGCTCGGCCACGACCTCACCGGCGGCGTTCGCCACCCGGCGAACCGGTGCCGCCGCGGCGTGCCCGGACAGCGCGCGGACGAGGGCGGGAGCGTCCTCGGTGACGCGCACCCGCACCGGCAGGACGGCAGCGTGGTCGGCACCGAGCGCGGCGTCGAACAACTCCAGCGCGCGACTCACCGGCAACGGCAGGATGCCGTCGCGGGCGAGCCTGCTCCGCTCTGCCTCGTCCAGGCTCGCGCCCATGCCTCCCGCGCCCGCGGTCTCCCACAGGCCCCACCCGAGCGAGTGCGCCGGCAGGCCCAGGGAACGGCGGTACGCGGCGAGGGCGTCGAGGAAGGCGTTGCCCGCCGCGTAGTTGGCCTGTCCCGCGGCTCCCAGGGTGCCCGCCGCCGACGAGAACAGCACGAACGCCGCCAGGTCCAGGTCCTTCGTCAGCTCGTGCAGGTGCCACGCCGCGTCCGCCTTGGGCCGCAGCACCGTCTCGAACCGGTGCGGGGTGAGGTCGGTGAGCAGTCCGTCGTCGAGGACGCCCGCCGCGTGCACGACGGCCGTCAGCGGGCGGTCCGCGGACACCGATGCGACCAGTCCGGCCAGCGCGGCGCGGTCGGTGACGTCACAGACCGCCACCTCCACCCGCGCACCGAGCTCGTGGAGCTCCGTCAGGTCCGGCTCGCGGTGACCGCGCCCCACCAGCACCAGGTGACGGACCCCGTGGTTCGCCACCAGGTGCCGGGCCAGCAGCAGACCGAGGCCACCGGTGCCACCGAGGACGAGCACCGTGCCCGCCGGGTCGAGCGGCACGGGCGTGCCCGGACCGTCCACTTCGGACAGCTCGGGGACGTGGGCCACCCCGGCGCGCAACGCCAGCTCCGGAGCCCCGGTCGCGACAGCGGCCGCGAGGACGGCGTCCGACTCGGCCGTGCCGTCGGAGTCGAGCAGCACGAACAGGCCGGGGTGCTCGACGGCGGCCGCGCGCACCATGCCCCACACCGCCGCCTGCGCGAGGTCGGGGGTCTCGTCCGCGGTGACCGCCACCGCACGCCGGGTGCGGACCACGAGCGGACCGCTCGCGGTGCCGCCGGCCTCGCGTTGCAGCACCGCGAGGGTGGCCGCCACCGTCGCACGCGTCGCGGCCGTCACCTCGCCACCGGCGTGGTCCACGGTGTGCACCCGCGGTTCGGCGGTCGCGGTTCCGACCGGCTTCGGCGTCCAGTGGAGGCGCAGCAGGTCACCGGGCTCGGTCGTCCGCAGCTGGCCGGGGTCGATCTCGCGCAGGCTCAGCGCGGCGACGTCGGCGACCGGAGCGCCCACGCCGTCGTACAGGCGCACGCCGAGCCGGCCCTGCTCCAGCGGCGTCAACCGCACCCGGAGCGCGGTCGCCCCGGTGGCGTGCACGTCGACGCCCTCCCACGAGAACGGCAGGGCCATGACGTCCGGGTCCTGGCCATCGAGGAGGTCGAGCAGGTGCAGTGCCGAGTCCAGCAGTGCCGGGTGCAGGCCGAAACCGGTGCCCTTGCCGTCCGGCAGCCGCACTTCGGCGCACACGTCGGCACCGTCGCGCCACGCGGCGCGCAGCCCGTGGAACAGCGGCCCGTAGTCGTAGCCCTGTGCCGAAAGCCGGTCGTAGACGCCGCTGACGTCGATCGGCTCCGCACCCGCGGGCGGCCACTCGCCCAGCGCGGGCGGTTCCTCCGCCGAGGCCGTGCCGAGGACACCGGTGGCGTGCCGCGTCCAGGCCGCGTCCGTCCCTTCCGGACGCGAGTGCACGGCGAGTGCGCGACTGCCGTCCGATCCTGGTGCGGCAGCGGTCACCTGCAGCTGCACGGCCTCACCGGCGGCGAGCGTCAGCGGCCGTTCGAGCGTCAGCTCGGCCACGTGCGGGCAGCCGGCCTGGTCGCCCGCGCGCACAGCGAGCTCCACGAACGCGCTGCCGGGCACGAGCACGGTCCCGGCGACGACGTGGTCGGCGAGCCACGGGTGCGTCGCGATCGACAGCCGCCCGGTCAGCGCCACGGTGTCGTCGCCCGCGAGCGTCACGGCAGCGCCCAGCATCGGGTGCGCCGCGGGGGTCTGGCCGAGGCCGCGGGCGTCCACCACCGCGCCGGGCTCGTCGTGCAGCCACAGCCGCTGGTGCTGGAAGGCGTAGGTCGGCAGGTCGATCGTGCGCGCGCCGGTGCCCTCGAACGCCTGCGCCCAGTCGACGTCGATTCCTCGGACGTGGGCGGTGCCGAGCAGCGTGGCGAAGGTGCGCACCTCGTCGTGCCCGCGTCGGCACACCGGTGCGAAGGCCGGCGTGGCGTTCTCCGCGTTCCCGACGACCTCGCGGCCCATCGCGGTGAGAACCGCGTCGGGACCGACCTCGATGAAGGTGCTCACCCCGGCGTCGGCGAGCGTGCGAACGCCATCGGCGAAGCGCACGGCCTCGCGCACGTGCCGCACCCAGTACGCCGGCGAGCACAGCTCCTCGTCGGTCGCGCGCTCACCGGTCACGTTGGACACCAGGGGGATCGACGGCGCGGCGAACTCCAGTCCGGCTGCGACCTGCTCGAACTCCGCGAGCATCGGTTCCATCAGCGGCGAGTGGAAGGCGTGGCTGACCCGCAACCGCTTCGTGCGGCGGCCGGTCAGCTTGTCCGCCACCGCGGCCACGGCGGCTTCGGAGCCGGACACGACGACGGCGCTCGGCCCGTTGACCGCGGCGATCGCCACGTCGTCGGCCGTCAGGTACGGCAGCACGTCGGTTTCCGCCGCGTCGACGGCGAGCATCGTGCCTCCGGCGGGCAGGGCGGCCATGAGCCGTCCGCGTGCGGCGACGAGACGCGCGGCGTCCCGCAGCGACCACACGCCCGCGACGTGGGCCGCGGTCAGCTCGCCGATCGAGTGGCCCGCCACCCAGTCCGGCCGCACGCCGTAGGACGCGAGCAGCCGGAAGAGCGCGGTCTCGACGGCGAACAACGCGCACTGGGTGTAGTCGGTGCGGTCGAGCAACGCGCTCGTGTCGTCCGCATCGGCCCACACGACCTCGCGCAGCGGTACGTCGAGGTGCTCGTCCAGCGCCTCGCAGGCCTCGTCGAAGGCGGCGCGGAACACGGGGTGGCTCTCGTACAGCGCACGCCCCATGCCGAGTCGCTGGGCGCCCTGCCCGGTGAACAGGAACGCGACCTTGCCCGCCACTGGACGCCCGGTGACGACGGCCTCCGACGTGCGTCCCCCGGCGAGCGCCTCGAGCGCCGCGTCCAGCTCACCGGCGTCACGCGCCACCACGGCGGCACGATGGCCGAACGTGCTGCGCGTCGTGAACAGCGAGTAGGCGAGGTCCGGCAGCGACGCGCCCGCGACCTGCCGCAGTCGCGCGGCCTGCGCGGCGAGTGCGTCCGGTGTGGTCGCGGAGACCACGAACGGCAGCAGGGGGGCCTCCGCCGCGGGTTCCGGCGCGGGAGGGGCGGCCGGGGCCTGCTCCAGGATCAGGTGGGCGTTGGTGCCGCTGATCCCGAACGACGACACGCCCGCACGACGCGGGTGGCCGGACTCCGGCCAGGCGCGCTGCTCGGTGACCAGCCGCACGGCACCGGCGTCCCAGTCCACCTCCGCCGACGGCGCGGTGACGTTCAGCGTCGCGGGCAGGACGCCGTGGCGCATCGCCTGCACCATCTTCACCACCCCGGCGACGCCCGCCGCGGCCTGCGTGTGCCCGAGGTTCGACTTGATCGAACCGAGCCACAGCGGTTCACCGCGGTCCTGACCGTAGGTCGCCAGCAGCGCCTGCGCCTCGATCGGATCGCCGAGGGTCGTGCCGGTGCCGTGCGCCTCCACGGCGTCCACATCGGACGGTCCGAGGCCGGAGACGCGCAACGCCTCCCTGATCACGCGCTGCTGCGACGGGCCGTTGGGCGCGGTGAGGCCGTTCGACGCTCCGTCCGAGTTCACCGCGGAGCCGCGGACGACGGCCAGCACGTCGTGGCCGTGGCGCCGGGCCTGCGACAGCCGTTCCACCACGAGGACGCCGACGCCTTCGGACAGCGCCGTGCCGTCCGCGTCGTCGGAGAAGGCCTTGACCTTGCCGTCGGCCGCGAGGTTGCGCTGCCTGCTGAAGTCCACGAACGTGTCCGCGGTCGACATCACGCTCACGCCACCGGCGAGAGCACGGTCGCATTCGCCCCGTCGCACGGCCTCAGCGGCGAGGTGCAGCGCGACGAGCGACGACGAGCACGCGGTGTCCACGGAGAGCGTCGGGCCCTCCAGTCCCAGCGCGTAGGCGACGCGGCCGGAGGCGACACTGCCGAGACTGCCGTTGCCGAGGTAGTCGCGCACCTCCTCGGGCACGGCGCGCAGCCTGCTGCCGTAGTCGTGGTACATCACGCCCACGTACACACCGGTCCGGGTGCCGCGCACGGTGTGCGGGTCGACGCCCGCGCGCTCCAGCGCCTCCCAGGAGACCTCCAGCAGCAACCGCTGCTGCGGGTCCATGGCGAGCGCCTCCCGCGGGCCGATGCCGAAGAAGTCGGGGTCGAACCGGTCGGCGTCGTGGAGGAACCCGCCCACGGCCGTGCTGCAGTGCCCGGCCTTGCCCGGCTCCGGGTCGTAGAGGTGCGCGAGGTCCCAGCCGCGGTCGGTGGGGAACCCGCCCATGCCGTCGCGGCCGTCGGTGACGAGCTGCCACAGGTCCTCCGGCGTGGCGATGCCGCCGGGGAACCGGCAGGCCATGCCGACGATCACCACCGGATCGTCCTGCGCGTCCACGGTGACCGGCGCGGCCGGCACGGGCTCGTCCGCCTCGGCGCCGAACAGCTCCGTGCTGACGTATGCGATCAGCGCGTCGGCGTCGGGGTAGTCGAAGACGAGCGTGGCGGGCAGTCGCAGGCCCAGCGCCGTGCCGAGGCGGTTGCGCAGTTCCACGGCGGTCAGCGAGTCGAAGCCGGTCTCCCGGAACGGGCGGCGCGGGTCGAGCACGAGGTCGTCACCGAAGCCGAGCACGGCGGCGACGAGCGTGCGCAGGAGCTCGCGCAGCTCGGTGTCGCGTTCGGCGGGACCGAGGGCGGTGAGGCGGTCGACGAGCGACGACCGCGCGGCGGCGGCGAGGCCGGTCGCGGCGCGCTTGCCCGAGGGCACGAGGCCCCGCAGCAGCGGTGCCACCTCTCCCGCCCTGCGCAGAGCGGGGAGGTCGAGAGCGATCGGCACCAGCCGGGCGTCCGGCGCGGACAGCGCCACGTCGAACAACCGGAGTCCGTCGGCGGTCTGGATCGGGCGCACGCCCGCGCGGGCCATGCGCTCGACGTCGGCGTCGGTCAGGTGCTCGGTGAGCCCGGTGCGCTGGTCCCAGAACCCCCAGGCGAGGGAGTGCGCGGGCAGGCCGAGGGACCGGCGGTGCGCGGCGAGCGCGTCGAGGAACGCGTTGGCCGCCGCGTAGCCGGCCTGTCCCCCGCCGTCGACCGTGCCGGCGGCCGAGGAGAACAGCACGAACGCCGCGAGGTCCAGGTTCTTCGTCAGCTCGTGCAGGTGCCACGCCGCGTCCGCCTTGGGCCGCAGCACCGCGTCGAGGCGCTCGGGGGTCTGGTCGCTCACCAGGCCGTCGTCGAGCACACCCGCGAGGTGCACCACGGCGGTCAGCGGGTGTGCGGGGTCCACGGCGGACACCACGCGGGCGAGCTGGTCGCGGTCTGCGGCGTCGCAGGCGACCACCGACACGTCGGCGCCGAGGTCCGACAGGTCGTCCGCCGCCACACCGCGGCGGCCGGTGAGGACGAGCCGCCGCACACCGTGCTCCTGCACCAGGTGCCGGGCGACCAGGCAACCGAGGACACCGGTGCCCCCCGTCAGGAGCACCGTGCCCTCCGGGTCGAGGGTCACGGTCCGCGCGGTGGCCGGCACTCGCGCGAGGCGTGGCACGGACACGGTGCCGTCGTGCACGGCGAGCTGCGGTTCGGTGGTCGCGCCCGCGGCCGCGACCGCCGCCTCCACCCCGTCGCCGGAGTCGACCAGCACGAACCGGCCGGGGTGTTCGTCCTGGGCCGCGCGCACCAGGCCCCACACCGCGGCGGCGGCCACGTCGCGGACGGGTTCGGTGACTGCGCCCTCGGTGAGCACGAGCAGCCGCGCGGAGGGCTCCTCGGCGATCCAGCGCTGGATCGCGGCGAGCGCGAGTCCCGTGGTGCCGCGTGCCGCGGCAGCGGGGTCGAGAGCGCCTCCGGTGGTCCCGTCGATCGGCAGGACCACCCACTCGTGTGCGCCATCGGGCAGTGCGGAGTCACCGTCCCACACGACGAACGAGCCGGGTTCGGTCCTGGGCACCGGCAGCACCGGCCAGCTCAGGCGGTAGAGGTCGTCGGTGCGGGTGGCGACGGCACCCCGGTCGACCGGGCGTGCTACCAGCGCTTCCACCTCCGCCACCGGCGCGCCGGTGGGGTCGGCCATGCGCAGCGACAGGGTCTCACCGCGCCGGATCGCCACTCGCAGGGCGGTCGCGCCGGTGGCGTGCAGGGAGACACCGGTCCAGGCGAACGGCAGGCTCGTCTCGCCGGCACCGTCGGCGGCCAGGCCGTCCACGTGCAGGGCGGCGTCGAACAGCGCCGGGTGCAGGCCGAAGCCCGCCGCCTCGACGGGCAGCTCCACCTCGGCGAACAGCTCGTCACCCCGCCGCCAGGCCGCGCGCAGCCCCTGGAAGGAGGGACCGTAGTCGTAGCCGAGCGCGGCGAGCCTGTCGTAGGCGTCGTCGACGACCAGCGGTTCCGCGCCGCTCGGCGGCCACACCGCCAGGTCGAAGGCCGCGGCCGCGGGCTGGGGAGCGAGCAGGCCGGAGGCGTTGCGCGACCAGGGTTCGCCGGGATCGCCGTGCGGTCGCGAGTGGACGGTCAGCGCGCGGTGTCCGGTCTCGTCCGGCGCGTCGACGCGCACCTGCAGCTGGACGCTCCCCCGCCCGGCCAGCACGACCGGCGCGTGGAGGGTGAGCTCCGCGAGGTGACCGTGCCCGAGGTCGTGGCCCAGCGACAGCGCGAGCTCGACCAGCGCCGTGCCGGGGAGCAGCACCGTGCCGGCCACGGCGTGATCGGCGAGCCACGGTAGCGCCGACGTCGAGAGACGGGCGGTGAAGACCACCGCTCCCGCACCGTCCTCGTCCTGGGCCACGGGGACCGCGGCGCCGACGAGCGGGTGCGCGACGGTGTCGAGGCCGGCCGCCGTGACGTCGCCCGTCGCCCCGGACCGGCCCAGCCAGTAGCGTTCCCGCTGGAACGCGTACGTCGGCAGATCGGTCACGCGCGCGCCGGAAGCGCTGAACACCGCGCGCCAGTCCACGGGGACCCCGGCGACGAACGCCTCGGCCAGCGAGGTGAACAGCCGTTCGGGACCGCCGTCGTGCCGGCGCAGCGACCCGACCCCGGTGACGTCGACGCCGGCGGCGTCGGCCGTCTCCGCGATGCTGTGCAGCAGCACCGGATGCGGGCTGCACTCGATGAAGGCACCGTACCCGGCGTCGAACAGCTCGCGGGTCGTCTGTTCGAAGAGGACGGTCTGCCGCAGGTTCTCGTACCAGTACTGGGCGTCGAGGACCACCGTGTCGATCCGGCCGCCGGTCACGGTCGAGTAGAACGGCACGTCCGCCGTGCGCGGCCGGATGCCGGCGAGGTCGGTGAGCAGCCGCTCGTGGATCGCCTTGACGTGCGCGCAGTGCGACGCGTAGTCGACCGGCACGAGCTTGGCCCGGTGCCCGTCCGCGATCACCGCCGCGCGCAGTTCGCCGAGCGCCTCGGGGTCGCCGGAGACCACCACCGACAGCGGGCCGTTCACCACGGCGATCTCGAGGAGGCCGCCGTGGGCCGCGAGTCGTTCGCGCACCTGCTCGGCAGGGAGCGCGACCGACAGCATCCCGCCGCGGCCGGAGAGCTCGTCGGCGATGGCCTTCGCGCGCAGGGTCACCACCTTCGCACCGTCGGCGAGGCTGAGCGCGCCCGCCACGCACGCGGCGGCGATCTCGCCCTGCGAGTGGCCGATGACCGCCGCGGGCTCGACCCCGTGCGCACGCCAGAGTGCCGCCAGCGACACCATGACCGCCCACAGCACCGGCTGCACGACGTCGACGCGGCCCAGCTCACGCCGGGCGCGGACGGTGTCGAGCAGGTCCCATCCCGTGATGGGGTCGAGCACCGCCGCGCACTCCGCCAGCGCGGCGGAGAACGCCGGTGAGGAGTCGAGGAGGTCGGCGGCCATGCCGGCCCACTGCGAGCCCTGGCCGGGGAAGACGAACGCGACCCGCGACTCGGGGGCGCGGGCACCGCGCACGACACCGGTGGCGGTGTCGCCCGCGGCCAGCGCGGTGAGCCCCGCCGTCAGCGCGGCGAGGTCGTTCCCGACGACGACGGCGCGTTCGTCGAGCACCGCACGCGACGCCACGAGGCCGTACGCGATGTCGGCCGGGGAGTCCGGGGTCGCGGCGAGGTGGTCGAGCATCCGGCGGGCCTGCGCCGCGAGGCCGCGTCCGCTCGCTCCCGACAGCACCAGGGGCACCGGGCCCGACCACGGCTCGGCCGGTTCCACGACGGGCTCTTCCGCCGGCGGTGACTCGAGGATGACGTGGGCGTTGGTGCCGCTGATGCCGAACGAGGACACGGCGGCCCTGCGCCGCCCGTCGCGCGCCGGCCAGTCGCGCGCCTCGCGGAGCAGCTCGACCGCGCCCTCCTCCCAGTCGACCTTCGAGGTGGGCTCGCCGGCGTGGAGGGTCCGGGGCAGCCTGCCGTGCCGCATGGCCTCGACCATCTTGATGATCCCGGCGACACCCGCCGCGGCCTGCGTGTGCCCGATGTTCGACTTGATCGAACCGAGCCACAGCGGTTCACCGCGGTCCTGGCCGTAGGTCGCGAGCAGCGCCTGCGCCTCGATCGGGTCACCGAGCGGCGTGCCGGTGCCGTGCGCCTCCACGACGTCCACATCGGACGGTTCGAGTTCCGCGTCGGCCAGCGCCGCCCGGATCACGCGTTGCTGCGACGGGCCGTTCGGCGCCGTCAGCCCGTTCGACGCGCCGTCCTGGTTGATCGCGGAACCGCTCACCACGGCCAGCACCCGGTGCCCGTTGCGCCGCGCGTCGGAGAGGCGTTCGAGCAACACCATCCCGGTGCCCTCGCCCCAGCCCGTGCCGTCCGCGCCCTCGGCGAACGACTTGCAGCGCCCGTCCTGCGCGAGACCGCGCTGCTTCGAGAAGTCGATGAACGTGTCCGGGGTGGACATCACCGTCACCCCGCCCGCGAGCGCCAGCGAGCACTCGCCTGACCGGAGCGCCTGCACCGCGAGGTGCAGCGCGACCAGCGAGGACGAGCACGCCGTGTCCACCGTGACGGCGGGGCCTTCCAGCCCGAGCGTGTACGACACCCGCCCGGACGCGACGCTGCCCAGGTTGCCGTTGCCGAGGTAGCCCTCGACCTCCTCGGGCACCTCGGTGAGCCAGGTCCCGTAGTCGTGGTACATCACGCCCGCGTAGATGCCGGTCCGGCTGCCGCGCAGGCTGTGGGGGTCGATGCCCGCGCGTTCCAGGGCCTCCCAGCAGACCTCCAGCAGCAACCGCTGCTGCGGGTCCATGGCGAGCGCCTCCCGCGGGCTGATGCCGAAGAAGGCGGGGTCGAACCACGCGGCCTCGTGCAGGAACCCGCCTTCGCGCACGTGGGTCCTGCCCGGTGCGTCGGGATCGGGGTCGTAGATGTTCTCGACGTCCCAGTCGCGGTCGGCCGGGAAGTCCCCGATCGCGTCGGTGCCCCCGGCGACCAGCTCCCAGAGCTTCTCCGGGGTGTCGGCGCCACCGGGATACCGGCAGCTCATCCCGACGATCGCGACCGGTTCACGAGCCGCTTGGGCGTTCTGCGCGCGCAGCCGCTCGTTCTCGATCAACGACTGGCGCAGCGCTTCGACGATCTGTTCGACGGAAGTTTCCATGCTCGGTGTCGCTCCCCTGCTCGCTCGGCTTGGCCCTGCTTCCCCGGGTGGCCGGGCGGGCGGCTCAGGTGCCGCTGCGGTTCAACGCGGCGCGCACGAGGTCGGCCACGTCCATGGACTTGATGTCGGTGCCGGGTTCGCCGTCCGCTGTCCGCGGCACCTGCGGTTCGGCCGGCGGTTCCGGGGCCAGGCGGCCGAGGAGGTAGCCGGCGAGTGCGGCGGGCGTCGCGTAGTCGAAGATCATCGTGGACGGCAGCCGCAGCCCGCTGACGGCGTTGAGCCGGTTGCGCAGCTCCACCGCGGCGAGCGAGTCGAACCCCAGCTCGGTGAACGCGCGCCGTGGTTCCACGTCGGCGGGCCCTGCGTGGCCGAGCACCCCGGCCACCTCGGTGCGGACGGCGGTGAGCACGACGTGCTCGTGGTCGGCCTTCGGCAGCCCGGCGAGCCGGTCGCCGAGGGTGCGGGCGTGCTGGGCGGGTGCCACGGCGACGCCGGCGAGCGTCCGCAGCGGCGCGGGCACCTCCTCGCCTCGCCGCCGCAGCGCCCGGAGGTCGAGCCGGACCGGCAGCACGGCGGGCAGGCCGGTCGTCACGGCGGCGTCGAAGAGGGCGAGCGCGTCGTCCGGTTCGAGCACGCCGACGCCGGAACGCTCGATCCGGGCGAGCTCGCCCTCGTCCAGCGACGCGCCCATGCCGCCGCCCGCCCACAGGCCCCACGCCATCGACGTCGCGGCGAGCCCGAGGTCCGCCCGGTGCGCGGCGAGCGCGTCGAGGAACGCGTTGGCCGCCGCGTAGTTGCCCTGGCCGGAGGCGTCGATGGTGCCCGCGGCCGACGAGAACAGCACGAAGTGCGCCAGCTCGCGGCCGAGGGTCAGCTCGTGCAGGTGCCAGGCGGCCTCGGCCTTCGGGCGCAGCACGGTGTCCACACGCGACGGTGTCAGCGCCGTGATGACGCCGTCGTCCAGCACACCGGCCGTGTGCACGACGCTGTCGACCGGTGTGAGCGCGAGCAACGCGGCGACGGCCGCGCGGTCGGCGACGTCGCAGGCGACGACCTCGGCCTTGGCGCCCAGCGCGCTCAGCTCGCCGAGCAGGTCGGCGGCACCCGGCGCGTCCGGCCCGCGCCTGCTCGTGAGAACGAGCCTTTCGACGTCGTTGCGCCGTGCGAGGTGCTTCGCGACGAGCGCGCCGAGCCCGCCCGTCCCTCCGGTGATGAGCACGGTGCCCCACGGGCGCTGCGCCGTGCGGTCCACCGCGTCCGGTGCGCGGACGAGTCGCGGTGCGTGCACGTCGCCGTCCTTGAGGCGCACCTCCGGCTCACCGGTGTCGAGTGCCGCGCCGAGGGACGCGAGGTCCGGCCGGGCGTCTCCGAGGTCCACGAGCACCACGCGTCCGGGTTCCTCCGCGTACGCGGCACGGACGAGACCGCGCACCGCCGCGCCGGCGAGATCGTCGCGGGTCAGCACGACGAGCACCGCCTGCCGTTCGTCGGCGAGCCACGCCTGCACGACCCGCAGGGTCTCGGCGAGGGCTGACCGCACGGCGTCCGGCACAGCGGTGCCGTCCGGCACCGGTGCGGCGTACAGGACCGCGTCGGCGGTGCCCAGCGCGGCGGGCTCCGGTGCGACCGGGACGCCGAGTCCGAGGTCGTCGTCACCGAGCACCGCCCAGTTCCGGTGTGCCCGCACGACGGGCTTCGGCACCGGCTCGCCGGCCACGACGTACAGCTCCCGGGCCGGGACACCCAGCCGGTCGGCGGCGACGGGCCGCGTCACGTACGACGCCACGGTCGCCAGCGGTGCTCCGTCCTCTGTGGAGAGTTCGATCCGCAGGCCGCCGCCGGTGCCTGCGCGAGTCACGCGCACCCTGGCGGCGAGCGCGCCGGAGCCGTGCTGGGTGACCCCGGTCCACGCGAACGGCAGCTCGACCACGCCCGCGCCGGCACCGGCGGACTCGTCTCGCGGGTCGAGCAGACCGGTGACGTGCAGCGCCGCGTCGAGCAACGCCGGGTGCAGGCCGTAGCGGGCGGCGTCGTGCCTGGCCTCCGCGGGCAGTTCCAGCTCCGCGAGCACGGTGTCCTCGCCGGCCCGCCACGCGGCGCGCACGGCGCGGAAGACGGGCCCGTAGTCGTAGCCCTCGGCGTGCATCCGCTCGTACAGGCCGCTGACGTCGAGCCCGGTCGCGCCCGGCGCGGGCCACTCGGCGACCGGCGCCTGACCGGACGCGTCCCCGACCACGTCGAGAACGCCCGTGGCGTGGCAGGTCCACTCGCCGGTCGCGTCGTCGGGCCGCGAGTGGATCTCGACGGTGCCGTCGGCGGCGGCCGAGACGTGCAGCCGCACGGCCGACTCCCCCGGCACGACGAGCGGCGACTGCAGGGTCAGCTCGGTGAGCGCGGGGCGGCCGGTGAGGCGGCCGGCGTGCAGGGCGAGGCCGACCAGCGCGGCACCGGGTACCAGCACGGTGCCGAGGACGGCGTGCTCGGCGAGCAGCGGGTGCGTGGCGAGCGAGACGCGTCCGGTGAGCAGCAGGCCGCCGTCACCTGGCAGGTCCACGGCCGCGCTGACCAGCGGGTGGTCCACTGAGGACAGTCCGTGCGCGGTGACGTCGCCACCGGTCGCGGCCAGCGGCAGCCAGTGGTGCCGGTGCTGGAACGGGTAGGTCGGCAGGTCCACGTGCGCGCCGGTGAAGTCGCCGTAGAGCTGACGCCAGTCGACGTCGAAGCCCCGCACGTGCACCTCGGCGAGCGAGGTCAGCAGCGCGCGCACCTCCCCGGTGTCCTTGCGCGCGGTGCACGCGAAGGCCGGTTCGGCATCGCCCTGGGCCTCGACGAGGCAGTCGGGTCCCATCGCGGTCAGCACGGGGGCGGCGCCGAGCTCCAGGAACGTGTCGACGCCGCGGTCGGCGAGCGCGCGCACGGCGTCGGCGAAGCGCACGGTCCCGCGCACGTGGTCCACCCAGTAGCCGGCCGAGCCGAGCTGGGCGGCGGTCGCGGGCTCGCCGGTGAGCGTGGACATGATCGGCACCGCGGGCTCGTGCGCGGTGAGCCCGGCCATGACCTCGCGGAAGCCGGCCAGCATCGGTTCCATGCGCGGCGAGTGGAAGGCGTGCGAGACCCGCAGCCGCCGGGTCGTGGCGAACCGCGCGGCGACCGCCTCCACGGCGTCCTCGTCACCGGACACCACGACCGCGCGGGGCCCGTTGACCGCGGCGATGCCGCACCGCTCGCCGAGGAGCGGGGTGACCTCCTCCTCGGTGGCCTGCACGGCGATCATGGCCCCGCCGGCGGGCAGGGCCTGCATCAGCTCGCCCCGCGCGGCGACCGCGGTCACCGCGTCGGACAGCGACCAGACACCCGCCACGTGCGCGGCGGCGAACTCGCCGATGGAGTGCCCCGCGAGCCACGCCGGACGCAGCCCCGCCGACTCGAGCACCCGGTAGAGGGCCACCTGCGTGGTGAACAGCGCGGCCTGCGTGTAGGCGGTCTGGTCGAGCAGCGCGGCCGCCTCGCCGTCGCCGAACAGCACGTCGGCGAGCGGGTGGCCGAGGTGACCGGCGAACTGCGCGGCGATGCGGTCGAAGTGCTCCGCGAAGACGGGGTGGGTGCGGTACCAGTCGCGTCCCATGCCCGGTCGCTGGGCACCCTGACCGGAGAACAGGAACGCCAGCGTGCCGTCGGTGACCGAACCGGTCACGACGAGCCCCGGCGCGTCGGCGGCCAGGGCGAGCGCGTCGAGGCCCGCCGTGACGTCGTCGGAGGAGTCCGCGCCGGCGAGGACGACGGCGCGCTCGTCGTGCGCCGCGCGCGTGGTGGCGAGGGCGAAGCCGAGGTCGGCGGGGGCGGTGGTGGACGCCGCGGTGACCAGGTTGCGTGCCTGGTCGCGCAGCGCCGCGGTCGTCCGCGCCGAGACCGGCAGGGCGACGACCGGGGGCGCTTCTCCCCCGGCCACCGCCTCCTGCGCGCCGGGCTCCTCGATGATGACGTGGGCGTTCGTGCCGCTGATGCCGAAGGACGACACGGCGGCACGGCGCGGCCGGGCTCCGGGTTCCCACGGACGGGCCTCGGTGAGCAGCTCGACGGAGCCCGCCTCCCAGTCGACCTTCGAGGACGGCGCGTCGACGTGCAACGTCTTCGGGAGGACGCCGTGCCGCAGGGCCTCGACCATCTTGATGACACCCGCGACACCCGCCGCGGCCTGCGTGTGCCCGATGTTCGACTTGATCGAACCGAGCCACAGCGGTTCACCGCGGTCCTGACCGTAGGTCGCCAGCAGCGCCTGCGCCTCGATCGGGTCACCGAGGGTCGTGCCGGTGCCGTGCGCCTCCACGGCGTCCACATCGGACGGTGCCAGGCCCGCTGCGGCGAGGGCCGCGCGGATGACCCGTTGCTGCGACGGGCCGTTCGGCGCCGTCAGCCCGTTCGACGCGCCGTCCTGGTTGATCGCGGAACCGCTCACCACGGCCAGCACCCGGTGCCCGTTGCGCCGAGCGTCGGAGAGCCGTTCGACGACGAGCACCCCGACGCCCTCGCCCCAGCCCGTGCCGTCCGCGCCGTCGGCGAACGACTTGCAGCGGCCGTCGGCGGCGAGCCCGCGCTGGCGGGAGAAGTCGATGAACGTGTCCGGTGTGGACATCACCGTGACGCCGCCGGCGAGAGCGAGGTCGCATTCGCCCTGCCGCAGCGCCTGAGCGGCGAGGTGCAACGTGACCAGGGACGAGGAGCACGCCGTGTCGACGGTGACCGCGGGGCCCTCGAGACCGAGCGCGTACGCGACGCGGCCGGAGACCACACTGCCCAGGTTTCCGTTGCCCGCGTAGGCCGCGAGGTCCTCCGGCAGCTCGGGGAGCCAGGCGCCGTAGTCGTGGTACATCACGCCCGCGTAGACGCCGGTGCGGCTGCCGCGCACGGTGGCGGGGTCGATCGACGCCCGTTCCAGCGCCTCCCAGGACACCTCCAGCAGCAACCGCTGCTGCGGGTCCATCGCGGTGGCCTCCCGGGGGCTGATGCCGAAGAAGCCGGCGTCGAACCGCGCGGCGTCGTGGAGGAACGCGCCTTCCCGCGTGTACGTGCGGCCGGGCGTGCCCGGCTCGGGGTCGTAGAGCGCGTCGGCGTCCCAGCCGCGGTCGGCGGGGAACCCGCCCACCGCGTCGACGCCGTCGGCGACCAGCCGCCACAGGTCCTCGGGCGAGGTGACGCCGCCGGGATAGCGGCAGGCCGTGCCGACGATGACGATCGGATCGGTGGTGGTGCCGGGGTCGCGCACAACGACGGGAGCCACGGGCTCGGCGCTGCCGAACAGGCCCTCCTCAACGTGCTTGGCGAGCGCGCGCGGCGTCGGGTGGTCGAACACGAGGGTGGCGGTCAGCCGCAGCCCGGTCACCGCGTTGAGCCGGTTGCGCAGCTCGACGGCGGCGAGGGAGTCGAACCCGAGCTCGGTGAACGCGCGCGCCGGGTCGATGGCGGAGGCTCCGTCGTGGCGCAGCACGTCGGCCACCTCGGTGCGCACGAGGTCCAGCACCACGCGTTCGCGCTCGGCGACCGGAACGGTGGCGAACCGGCCCTCCTCGGAGGGCCGCGCACCGCCCGCGGCAGCACGGCGCACGGCGGGACGCACGAGCTCGCGCAACAGGTGCGGCACGCCGTCGGGACGGCGTCGCACGGCGGCCGCGTCCACCTCGACCGGCACCGCGGTGGACCGTCCTGATCGGACGGCGAGGTCGAACAGCCGCAGCGACCGTTCCGCCGGGAGTCCCGGCAGCCCGGCGGCGGCGATGCGGCGCAGCGCGGCGGCGTCGAGTGCGGCACCCATGCCGGTGCCCGTCGCCCACAGGCCCCAGGACAGCGCCGTGGCGGGCAGGCCGAGTGACGCGCGGTGCTCGGCGAGCGCGTCCAGGTAGGCGTTGGCGGCGGCGTAGTTGGCCTGGCCCGGCGCGTCGAGCACCGCGGCGAGCGAGGAGAACAGCACGAACCGCTTCAGCGGGCGGTCGAGCGTCAGCTCGTGCAACAGCCAGGCGCCGTGGGCCTTGGCGTGGAAGACCTCGTCGACCATCTCGTCGGTGAGCGAGCCGAGCAGACCATCGCGGACGACTCCCGCCGCGTGCACCACCGAGTCGGCGGGGTGCTCCGCCAGCAACCGCATGACGGCGTCGCGGTCGCCGATGTCGCAGGCCACCACGGTCACCTCGGCGTCCAGGTCCCCGACGAAGCCGGGCACCTCCCCGCGCCTGCCGGCCAGCACCAGGCGGCGGACGCCGTGCGCCTCGACCAGGTGCCGCGCCACGAGCGACCCGATCCCGCCGGTGCCACCGGTCACCAGCACGGTGCCCCAGTCGTCGGCGGCGGCGGTGGCCGGAACCGAGACCGGAGCGGAGACCGGAGCGGAGACCAGGCGCGGGACGAGGAACTGCCCGCCGGTCAGCGACAGCTCCGGCTCACCGCTGGCGAGGGCCTGGGCCAGTTCGGCCTCGGAAGGCTCGGCGTCGTGCTCGACGAGCACGAAACGACCGGGGTTCTCGGCCTGCGCCGCGCGGACGAGCCCGCGGACCGCGGCGTGCGCGGGGCTCGCGGGCGGCGTCACCACGACGAGCGGTGCGGTCGTGCTGTCGTCTTCCAGCCACGTGCGCACCAGGCGCAGTGCCGTGCCGGCGTGCTCGCGGGCGTCCCGCGCGTCCGCGCTCGCGGCATCGCCGAAGCGGTGCACGACAGCGCCCTGTGGAACTGCGGTGGGTGCCGGGGCACGGTGTGGCACCCACCGCACAGCGTGCAGGACCTCCTGGTCCTGCACGAGCCGGGAAACCAGTCCGCCGATGTCGGCCACCGGTGCACCGGTGACGTCGGCGAGCCGGAGCGAGATGCCGCCTCCGTCGCCGCGCGTGATCGCGACGCGCACAGCGGTCGCGCCGGTGGCGTGCAGCGTGACGCCGGTCCAGGCGAACGGCACGCTCACCTCCGACGGAGGCGCGTCCAGGTCCGCCGCGTGCAACGCCGCGTCGAGCAACGCGGGGTGCAGGCCGAACGCACCCGCGCTCTCCGCGATCCCTTCCGGCAACGCGACCTCGGCGTACACGGTCCCGCCCTGCCGCCACGCGGCGCGAAGACCCCGGAACGCCGGCCCGTAGCCGTACCCCTCGTCGGCCAGGCGCTCGTAGAGGTCGTTCGTGTCGACCGGGTCGGCACCCGGCGGCGGCCACTCGCCGAACGGCGCGGGATCGGCGGCGTCGGCCGGGGCGAGGACACCCGCGGCGTGCTCGGTCCACGGGCCCGCCTGGTCGGCGCGGCTGTGGACGGTGACCTGACGACGACCGTCCTCGTCCGCCACGCCGACCGCCACCTGGACGGAGACCTCCTCGTCGCCACCGAGGACGAGCGGTGCGCTCAGGGTCAGTTCCTCCAGCTGCAGCGGCGGGCCGGCGGGTACGTGGTCGGCGGCGCGCAGAGCGAGCTCCACGAACGCCGTGCCGGGGAACAGCACCCTGCCGCCGATGACGTGATCGGCGAGCCACGGCTGGGTGCGCGTGGAGATCCGTCCGGTCAGCACCGCGGCGTCCGCGCCCACGCCGGCGACAGCGGCGAGCAGCGGGTGATCGGCGGGCAGCTGTCCGAGCGCGCCGGCGCCGGCGGACGTGCCCTGGTCGAGCCAGAAGCGCCGCCGCTGGAACGGGTACTGGGGCAACTGGACCGGAGTGCCGCCGGACCCGGCGAAGTGCCGCCGCCAGTCGACGGGGACGCCGCGCGAGTGCACGGCCGCGAGCCCCGACATGGCCTCGTGCGCTTCGGGCCGGTCCCGGCGCAGCGCCGCGATGAAGGCCACTCCGCCGGCGTCCACGCACTCCGGTCCCATCGCCGACAGCGTGGCACCCGGTCCGAGCTCGAGGAACGTGCGCACGCCCGTGTCGGCGAGCAGCCGCAGCGCGTCGTGGAAACGCACCTGTGCGCGGACGTGGCCGACCCAGTACTCCGGATCGCACATCTCGACCGACACCGGCTGCCCGGTCACGGTCGACACGATCGGCAGGCGCGGCTCGCGGAAGTCGAGCACGCGCACGACGCGGCGGAACTCGTCGAGCACCGGCTCCATGAGCGGCGAGTGGAAGGCGTGGCTCACGCGCAGACGCCGGGTGTCGCGATCACGTGACGACAGCTCGGCGGCGATCCGCTCGACGTCGCCGAGCTCGCCCGACACCACCACCGACTCGGGGCCGTTGACGGCGGCGATCCCGGTTGCCGCGGTCAGCAGAGGGGTCACTTCGGCCTCGGACGCGCGAACGGCGAGCATCGCGCCCCCGGCGGGCAGCCGCTGCATGAGCCGGCCGCGCGCGGCGACGAGGATCGTCGCGTCCTGCAGCGTCAGCACGCCCGCGACGTGCGCGGCCGCGATCTCGCCGACGGAGTGGCCCGCGAGGTGGTCCGGCGTGAGGCCCCAGCTCTCGAACAGCCGGTACAGCGCGACCTCGACGGCGAACAGCGCGGGCTGCGCGTACTCCGTCGTGTCCAGCAGGGCGGCGTCGGCACTGCCCGGCTCGGCGAACATCAGCTCGTCGAGCCGGCGCGGCAGCTGGAGGTCGAAGTGGGCACAGGTCGCGGCGAGCGAGTCCGCGAAGACGGGGTAGGTGGCCGCCAGCTCGCGGCCCATCCCCGCGCGCTGGCTGCCCTGCCCGGCGAACAGGAACGCGATCTCGCCCGGCACCCGCTGCGGCACCGCGGTGGCACCGTTCGCGAGTCCCTCCAGGGCAGCGCGCAGCTCGTCCCGGCCGGTCGCGACGAGCACCGCCGAGTCGCGCAGCGCGGCACGCGTGGTGCCGAGCGCCTGTGCCAGCTCCACCGGTTCGACGGTGTCGACGAGGGGCAGCAGGTCACGGGCACGCGCGCGGAGCGCGTCCTCGCCGCGCGCGGACAGCGGGAACGCCAGCGGGCGGGCGCCGGCCGGGCTCGGCGCGGAGGTGTCCGGTTCCTGCTCGGGGCGTTCGAGGATGACGTGCGCGTTGGTGCCGCTGACGCCGAAGGACGACACGGCGGCGCGGCGCGGGCGGCCCGTCTCCGGCCACGGACGGGACTCGACGGTCAGCTCGACCTGGCCGGAGGACCAGTCGACGTGCGGCGTCGGTTCGTCGACGTGCAGCGTCGCGGGAACCTCGCCGTGCTGCATCGCGAGCACGGCCTTGATCACCCCGGCAACGCCGGCGGCGGCCTGGGTGTGCCCGAGGTTGGACTTCACCGACCCGAGCAGCAGGGGCCTCGCGCGGTCGCGTCCGTAGGTGGCCAGCAGCGCCGTCGCCTCGATCGGGTCGCCGAGCCGGGTACCGGTGCCGTGCGCCTCGACGACGTCGACGTCCGCCGGCGTGAGTCCCGCTGACGCGAGCGCACTGCGGATGACCCGCTGCTGCGCGGTGCCGTTGGGCGCGGTGAGGCCGTTGGACGCGCCGTCGGAGTTCACCGCGGAGCCGCGCACCACGGCGAGCACCCGGTGGCCGTTCTTCCGCGCGTCCGACAGCCGCTCCAGGACCAGGACGCCCACGCCTTCGGCGAAACCGGTGCCGTCCGCGGCCGCGGCGAAGGGTTTGCAGACCCCGTCCGGTGCGAGGCCGCGCTGCCTGCTGAACGCGGTGAAGACACCCGGTCCACCGAGCACGGCCACACCACCGGCGAGCGCGAGCGTCGTTTCCCCCGCGCGCAACGAGCGGCACGCCAGGTGCAGCGAGACGAGTCCCGCGGAGCACGCCGTGTCCACGGTGAGCGCGGGACCTTCCACACCGAGCACGTACGCGACCCGGCCGGACACGACGCTGGAGGCGTTGCCCGCCAACAGGTACGCGTCCATGCCGTCGGGTGCCTCGTGCAGGTGCGGGCCGTAGTCCAGCATCTCCGCACCGACGAAGACACCGGTCGCCGTGCCGCGCAACGCGGTGGGGTCGATCCCGGCGTTCTCGAGCGCGTGCCAGGTGGTCTCGAGCACGAGCCGCTGCTGCGGGTCCATGCCCAGCGCCTCGCGCGGGCTGATGCCGAAGAACTCGGCGTCGAAGTCGGTCGCGGTGCCGAGGAACCCGCCCTTGCGCACGTAGGCGCTGCCCGGCGTCTCGGGATCGTCGTCGAACAGGGCGCCGAGGTCCCAACCGCGGTCGGAGGGGAAGTCGGACAGCACGGTGCCGCCCTCGGCGAGCAGCTGCCACAACGCCGCCGGATCGTCGATGCCGCCGGGGAAGCGGCAGCCGATGCCCACGATCGCGACCGGCTCGTCGTCGACGGCGGCGGGGGTGGTGGGTGCGGCGGGCACGTCCGCGGCGTCGTCGGTTCCGTCGGCCGCGCGCAGCAGCCGGTCCACCAGCTCCGGCAGCGTCGGGCAGTCGTAGGCGAGGCTCACCGGCAGGGGAATCCCGGTGCGCTCGGTGAGGACGTGGTGCAGGTGGACGGCGGCCAGCGAGTCGAGCCCCTGCGCCGCGAAGGACTGCTCGGCGTCGAGCGCGCCACCGGCGGCTGCTTCGTCCGGCCGCGCCTGCGCGATGGCCTCCGCCACGGCGGCGCGCACCAACTCGGTGACCACCCGGCGGCGTCCGCCCGGCGCGGCCTGCGCCAGCCGTGTCGCCAGTGCTGATTCGGCTACGAGCCCGTTCATCCGCGCATCTCCCGACTGACCGGCGCGATCTCTGGTCCTTGCTTGGAACGTAACGAGAGCAGGAGGAGGGACCCCACCCTTAAAAGCCCCTAAGACACACCGGCGGCGGCCATGCCGTCGTAGCTGCGGCGCACGAAGGACAGCGACCGCAGCAGTTCCGACGACGTGAGTCCGCGCGCCGCGCGGCTCTCGGCGATACCGCGCAACGGCATCCGCCCGATCCGCGACCAGCGCAGGCTGCCATCGGTGTCGATGTAGCTCCTGCTCTCCCCCGCGTTGTCCGGGTGCAGGCAGTACGGCACGTCGAGCAGGCCCGTCGCGAACGCCGTCAGGAACGCCTGGCCGAGGTCGTCGTTCAACGCCAGCACGGCCTCCACCAGTGCGCGGGCTTCGGCGTGGACGGCGTTGCCCTCCAGCGGGGCCGGCGCGTACGGCGTGCGGGCGGCGACGTCGGAGGCCAGCTCCAGGGCGGCCACGTTCTCCTCGATCGACGGGATGCGTTGCGACTCCGCGACCGTCTTGACGATGATCCGCTCCGACCCCGTGCGCGACGCCAGCCCTGCCGCCGCGCCGAGCAACGCACGCGCGCCGTCCTCGGTCTCCGGGAACACTCCCATGTAGGCGTAGATGACGACGTGCCAGTCGACGTCCGGCAGGAGCATCGAGCACAGCGCGCGCAACGCGGCGACGGCTTCGGCGTCCTGCGCCTCGTTCGTCTGCTGCGCATAGCTGACCGAGATGCTGCGTATGCCCAGTCGCCGGAAGAACACCGCTTCCAGCACGCTGATCGCGACGAGCAGGCTCGGCGGGCACAGCTGCCCGAGCATGCACCCGCCGAACGTCTCGAGGTGCGGTTCCACGCCCGGCCCGCGCGCGGCCGCCATCAGCTCGGAGGCCGCCGTCCAGTGCGCCACGGACTCCCGCAGCGACACCCGCCCGTAGGGCAGGCAGTAGGAGATCGGCCCGCCCTCCGAAGCGTCCAGCCCGACCTCGAGCAGAGCGCGGATGATGTCCTCCGGTGCCGCCGAACCGTGCCGCACCTGGACCGGGAAGTCCGGTCCGCAGACGCCGTCGAGCACCGCCTCGGTGGTACGGCGTTCGTGGCTCACGATCGGGTAGCCGTTGAGCGCGGCCCCTTCGAGCAGGGCCAGGCGGGCCGACTCCAGATCACCGACGCGCGTGTAGCTGTCGATGGTCAGGGTGCCGACCGTGGTCGCGTCGGCCTTCCTGGTGGCCCGCAGGCCCGCGCGCATCCGCTCGGGATCGCTCATCCCCATGCGCGGTTGCACGACGAGCCTGCCGCGCTCGTGCGCCTCGCGGACGAAGGCGCCGAAACCGGTTCTCGCGCGGGTCATACCCGCAGCCGCTGGGGCAGTTCGAACAGCAGGCGGCTGAACTCGTCGATGCCCCCGCTGTCCACGCCGTCGGCGAACACCGCGTCGTAGCCCGCCGCCTTCAGCTCGGCGACCTGTTCGGCGGACGAGCTGCCGGTGATGCCGAGCTTGCCCCCGATCACCGCGGGGACGTCGGCGAGCTCCTGCCGCGCGCGCAGTCGGGTGACCATCCGGATGCCGTCGTGGAAGCCGTGGCCGTTGACGCTGCTCACGACCACGAGCGCGGGCTGCTCCGCCACCGCCTCTTCGACGAGCAGGTCCTCCGGCACGCACGGGCCGAGGTTGACCACCCGCCTGCCGTGCTCCTCGATCAGCAGCTGCAGGTAGACGAGGTTCCAGGTGTGCGAGTCCGACGTACCGCCCGCCACGAGCACGGGCTGGTCGCCCGCGTCGCCGGGAAGGAGATCGACGTTGTCGCGCTGCGGCGAAGAAATGGTCATCAGAGTGCCTCTCCGTGTTCATATGCTCGTGAGTGCTCGATGCGGGAGGCGGAGACGACATCGGCACCGCGGACGACGACTTCGGTGGGCGCGGGCCTGCCGAGGAACATCAGCAGGCTCGCGGTCGGGCCGTAGGACCCGGCGTTGGGCACGGTCAGCAGTTCACCGGGCTCCAGGTCGGGCAGCCGGACCCCCCTGCCGAGCAGGTCGCCGGGGGTGCACAGCGGGCCGGCGAGGTGCGCGCCGGCGCCCTCGGCGACGGCCTCGTGCGGCTCGACGGAGATCGGCATGATCCGCCCGAGCCCGGACATGCCGCCGAAGGTGTTGATCCCCGCGTCGAGGACCAGGTAGCGCTGTCCCCTGCTGTGCTTGACGTTGACGACCGAGGTCAGCAGCGTGCCGCTGTCCGCGACGAGGTACCGGCCCGACTCGCAGGCGATCCGCGGCGCGCCGTCCCGCCAGCCGGGGAAGTGCTCGTCGAGCGCCTCCGACATGGCCTTGCCCAGGTACTCGTAGACAGGGCGGTGGCCCTGCACGGCGTACGGCGCGGCGAAACCACCGCCGATGTCGACCAAGCGGAACCGGACGCCGAGAACGTCCTGCAGCCGTGCGGCGCTGGTGATGGTGTGCTGGAACTCCGCGATGAGGCTGTCCTCGTCCTGGGTGTTGCTCAACGGGAAGAAGTGCAGCCCGGCGATGGTCGTCCCCGGCACCTCGCGCAGAGCCGGGGCGAGGTCGGCCAGCGTCTCGCTGTCGAACCCGAACTGCGACGGCACACCGGTCATCCGGATGCTCGTCGCCGCGGCCCCCGTGGCGTTGTTGACGCGCAGGAGGCAGTCCGCAGTCGTGCCCGCCTCCAGCGCCACGGCGCCGACGCGGCGCAGGTCTCCGATCGACTCGACCGAGAACAGCCGTACGCCGTGCGCGATGGCCGTGGCGAGTTCGCCCGCCGTCTTGCCGGGGCCGGTGTAGAGCACCTCGTCACCGCGGAAACCGGCGCGCAGCACCGCGTCCAGCTCGCCGGTCGAGCTGATCTCCGCGCGGACGCCGCGTTCGCCGGAACGCAGCTCGCGCAGCAGCTCGGGGTGGGGGTTGGCCTTCGCCGCGTAGTACAGCACCACCTGCTCGGGCAACGCCGCGAGCAGGTCGTCCCTGGCCGCCACGACGCGGTCGAGGTCGTAGACGAAGGCAGGCGTGCCGAAGCGGTCCGCGATCTCCCGGTAGCCGGTCACGGTGCGACTCCTTCCAGGAGCTTGGTGAGGCGGGCCCTGTCGTACTTGCCGTGCTGGGTCAGCGGCAGTTCTTCGACGATCCTCGCCACCGAGGGCACCTTCGCGGGTTCGAGCCGGCGCGCGAGCTCCCGCAGCAGTGCGTGCGGTTCGATGTCGCCCTCCACGAACACGGCGAGCGCACGGCCGTCCTCGGGCGGCACCGCGGCTGCCGCGCGCACACCGGGCACGTCGGCGGCCGCGGCCTCCAGCTCGGTCGTGCTCATGCGCACGCCCTTGTGCTTGAACATGTCGTCGCGGCGGCCCTCGTAGTAGAGGAACCCGTCCTCGTCCACACGGCCGAAATCACCGGTGTGCAACCGAAGCCCGCCATCGGACCCGACGCGGAAGGAACGCGCGGTCTGCTCGGGGGCGCGCCAGTAGCCCGGCATCACGTGCGGTCCTTCGACCACGATCTCCCCGATCTCTCCCGGCGGCAACGGCTCACCGTGCTCGTCCACGACGAAGGCGCGGGTGCCGGGCAGTGGCCTGCCCACCGAGTCCGGCTTGCTGCCGGCGAGCTCCGGCGGCAGCACGGACACCCGCTTGCACTCGGTCTGTCCGAACTGGATGATCACCTCGGCGCCGGGGAAGGCCGCGCGCAACGCGTCGGCGGTGGGCTTCGGCAGCGCGGCACCGGTGTTGGTGAACATCCGCACCCGCGCACCCTCCGGGACACCGCGCTCCGCGAGCGTGCTGATCATGGTGGCCAGCGAGGGCACGATCGGCACGACGGTCGCGCCGGTGTCCACGATCCGGCTCAGCAGCAGCAGGTCCGACTCGCCGTCGGCGAGCACCAGCTCGCTGTGGCCGGCTGCGGTGAGCAGCACCTTGTAGAGCCCGTAGTCCCAGGAGATGGGGAACCGGCAGAAGACCACGTCGTCGGGCCGGTAGCCGAGCTCGGCGTTGATCGCCCCGGTGACGAACACCATCTGCCGGTGCGGGCAGATCACCGCCTTGGGCGCCGCGGTCGAGCCCGAGGTGTAGACGAGCACGGCGACGTCGTCGGGGTGCACGTCGGTGCCGGCGCCCCGCGCCTTCATCCGGTACAGGTCCTCGATCTCGGCCCACACACCGGAGAAGCCGCGCACGGCCACGCCGCCGGAGAACGCGGCGACGCGGTCCACCGCCTCGTCGGGCACGATGATGAGCGCCGGTTCGGCGTTCTGCACCACCGCGCGGAGGTGGAAGTCCTTCATCCCGGTGTTGACCGGCACCAGCACCGCGCCGCAGCGCGACGTGCCGTACAGCAGGGCCGCCAGTTCGCGGTTGCTCGGCAGCTGGACCAGCACGCGGTCGCCGCGGCCGATGCCGGAGAGGGCCAGCCAGGCGTCGACGGCGTGGCTGTGGCCGGCCAGCTCCCGGTAGGTCCACCGGCCGGCGGAGTCGCTGATCGCGAAGGAGTCGGGGTGGCCGGCGAGGGCTTCGTCGAGCAGGTCGTGGACCAGGGCGCCGGTGCGGGCCCCGGTGGTCTGGGTGGAGTTCACTTGTGGCTCGGGCCTTTCGTGCTGGTTCCCGGTCACCGGCCGCCGCGAGGGCGGGGCCGGCCTCTGACCGCGGCCCCGCTCGCCTCGGAGGTGAGCTTCGAGCGGTCGATCTTGCGGTTGCTGTTCAACGGGAACGCGTCGATGTGGTAGTAGGCCCGCGGCACGACGCCGGAGGGCAGCCGGTCGCGCAGGTGCCGCGCGAGCCGCGCGGGCGAGAGCGGTTCCCCGGTGTGGAACACGGCCAGCTCGACCGTGCCCTCCATCTCCAGCGCCACCGTGACGGCCTGGTCGACGCCTTCGCAGTCCCGGACCGCCGCGTCCACCTCGGCCAGTTCGACGCGGATGCCGTGCACCTGCACCTGGGAGTCCCTGCGGCCCAGGTACAGCAGCCCCGCGCCGTCGGTGGCGAGCCGCACGCGGTCGCCGGTGCGGTAGAAGCGCTTTCCCTCGTGCACCAGGAAGCGGTTCACGTCGTCGGCCGGGTCGAGGTAGCCCGCGGTCAGCTGCGGGCCCGCGACGCACAGCTCGCCCTCCCCGGTCCGGCTCGGCCTGCCGTTGTCGTCCAGCAGCACCAGGTCATGACCTTCGTGGAGCTCGCCGATGGGCACGACGTGGTGCCGCCGTTCCTCGTCGCACCAGCGGTAGGCGCTGACGGTGATCGTCAGCTCGGTGGGCCCGTAGAGGTTCTCCAGGGTGGACCTGGACGCGGCCTGCGCCCAGTCGGCGGCGTCGACGTCGTGCAGCGCCTCACCGGCGAAGAAGCTCCACCGCAGGGTGCTGAGGGACCCCGCCTGGAGACCGCCGGTCTTGCGCACCAGGGAGATCGCGCTCGGCGTGGAGAACCACACCGTGATGCCGTGCTCGCTCAAGAACTCGGGGAGCCGCGCGTAGGCTTGGGGCGGCAGCGGAACCACCGGCGCGCCCGCACCCCAGGCGCAGAACAGGTCGAACATCGCGCAGTCGAAGTTGAGGTCGAAGGTCTGCGAGAAGACGTCCTCGGGACCGAAGTCGTAGCGCTTGTCCTGCAAGGCGAAGTAGTGCGCCGTGTTGGCGTGCGTGACCGGGACGCCCTTGGGACGTCCCGTGGACCCCGAGGTGAACAGCACGTACGCGACGTCGTGCGGACGTGTCGGCATCGGGGCCGTCAACGCGCTGCCGGGGTCGATCCGCAGACCCGGCGCCGGGTGGACGCCCGGCGCGAACAACGTCGGCAGCTCGACCCCCTCGTCCGCCAGCGCGCGCAGTGCGGGCAGGGAGTCGTCGTCGGCGAGAAGTGCCTGCACACCGGCCGCCTCGATCATCTGCCGGGTGCGCGCCGCGGGGAACGCGGGCTGCAGCGGCACCACGGTCAGTCCACTGTAGAACCCCGCGAGCAGGGTCGCGTAGGCCGAGGTTCCCTTGCCCACCAGCACCCCGAGCGTCCGGGTGTCCTCGGCGAGGCCGGCGAGTGCGGAGCCGGCGAGCAGCAGTGCCCGCTCGTGCAGCTCGCGGAAGGTCGTCACGCCCCCGTCCGCGCGCACGGCCGGCCGCTCCGGTGACAGGGCGAGGCCGCGGGAGAACCGTCCCGCCAGGGTGCTGTCGGTGATCTGGACCAGGTTCGCCGTCATGGCTCAGCGCGCCGCGTGGTCGAGTGTGCGCTCCACGGTCGACCACAGCATGCCCGCCGTGCGGAAGGTCTCCATGCTCAGCGCGCTGTCGTCGAAGCGGACGCGGTAGGTGTTCTCCAGAACGCTGAGCAGGTGCACCGCGTTCAGCGAGTCGAGGCCGAGCTCCTTGAGGTCGGCCTCCGGTGCCAGGTCCTCGGTGTCGGGAAGGAACGGCAGAAAGCCGCGGACCAGGTCCTCGAAGTCATCGTTCCACATGGTTTCCTCCATCTGTCTGGCTCAGGCCGCGAGCACGCGGCGCCGGGGTGTCATCGCGAGCCGCGGCTGGGCGGCGACGACGTCGAACCGCTCCGCCGCGCACGGAACGCGGCCGAACAGGCTGTCCGGCCCGGCGACGCACAGCCGCCGCACGCCGGAGTCGCGCAGCGCGTCCGTCACGCTCGGCCAGTTCATCGGGTGGTCGAACCCGTCGAGCAGCATCGTGCGCAGCTGCTCACCGGTGTGCAGCAGCGAGCCGTCCTGGTCGGCCACGACGGGCAGCGAGGGGTCGGCGAACCGGTAGCGCGAGACGACCTCGCGCTCGGCCTTGTCGCGCAGCCCGCGGAAGAGTGAGGCGTGCATCGGCGGCCGCATCGTGTACAGCGGCATCCCGCCGATCCCGCGCACCCGTGCCGCCAGCCACTCGACCTCGCTCTCCGCGATCGACACCATGAAGAACCCGTCGTCGACGTAGCAGGAGATCTCGTGCCACTCGCCGCGTTCGGTGAGCTCGGCGAAGATCGGCTCGATCTTCGCCATGGGGGCGCGGACGAAGGACAGCGTGACGACATCGGTGTGCTCCTCGGCGAAGTACTCGTCGAGGCACCGGGCGATGTCGGCGGTGAGCCGCACCGCGTCAGGCAGTTCGAGCACGCCGGTGTAGGCGAGCACCGCCTTCTCGCCGAAACTGGGTCCCGTCACCACATCCGGTGTCACGCCGAGGTCCGCCTCTGCCCACCGCGCGCAGGCGAGGCAGTTCACGAAGAACGCCACCTGCGCGGCCTCGGTGTAGTCGCCGGGGTCCTCGCGCAGCGAGTCCACCAGCGAGTAGCCGAGCACGTCGTCGGCCACGGCGACCAGTTCCCGCGCGAACGGGTTGGCCACCATGAACCGGCCGATGTCGCGGAACGGCACCGGTCCCATGCCGGGGAAGACCATCGCCGTGGTGAACCCACCGCCGCCACTGGGCGCGCCCACCGTTCAGAGCCCCTTGAGGAAGTCGACGAGCACCTCGTGGAAGAGCTCGGGCTCTTCGAGGTGCGGAAGGTGCGCGGAGTTCTCGAAGATCTCCCAGCGCGCGCCCTTGACGTGCTCCTCGTAGGGCCGCATCACGGTCGGCGTCGCCTCGTCGTAGCGGCCGCTGAGCAGCAGCGTCGGGGTGTCGATCGCGGGGAGGTCGTCGATGACCGAGAAGTCCTTGAGCGAGCCGATCACGTGGAACTCGTTCGGCCCGTTCATCGCGTAGTAGACGGTGGGGTCGTTGTAGATCTCCATGTACGAGGAGACGAAGTCGCGCGGCCACGGCCGGGCGCGGCAGACGTGCCGGTCGTAGAAGACCCGCATCGCGGCGAGGTACTCCCGGTCGTCGTAGGTGCCGGCCGCCTCGTGGCGGAGCAACGCTTCCTGGGTCTCCCTCGGCAGGTCGGCGCGCAGGCGCGCCATCTCCTGCAACCAGATCGGGTACGAGGCCGGCGCGTTGGCCACCACCAGCCCGCGCAGCCCTGCCGGGCCGGCCGCGGCGTGCTTCGCGCACAGCGGACCGCCCCACGACTGTCCGAAGAGGACGTAATTGTCGGCGATCCCGAGGCCGGTCAGCAGGTTGTCCAGCTCCTCCAGGAAGAGCTCGACCGTCCAGAACGCCGGATCGGCGTCGGGCAGGTGCGTCGACCCGCCGTTGCCGAGCTGGTCGTAGTGCACCACCGGCCAGCCGTCGTCCGCGAGCCGCGCCAGCGGCAGCAGGTAGTCGTGCGTGCTGCCCGGTCCACCGTGGACCGCGACCACGGCCGGCCGGTCGCCGCCGAGCTCACCGGTCACGCGGTACCAGGTCCGGTAGTCGCGGAAAGCCACCGTTCCCTTGGTGCTGGCCAAGGGGACACGGGTTCCGAACGGCACGAAGACCACCTCCTCGGGCAGCACTCGCTGGAACGGCCGCGGCACCGGCAAAATGGCGCGCTGACCGTTGGGGACCGAACTTCCAGCCGAAAGCTATCGCCGACCCCGACCCCTAAAAGCCCCTACGCGGCGGGGTCGGGTTCCGGTGCTCCGTGAGGTGCGTCCCCTGTGTGGTTCGCTTCAGAAATGAGAACGCTCACAACGGAAAGCCCGCACGGCACAACCGAAAGCGTCTCACTACGGACAGCGGTTTCTAGGGGCGATTAGGGGTGGGAGCGCTCTCCCCCTCTCCCTAGGTTGCGGACAGTGGCGTGCACCGCTGCCATCCCGTCCGTCTACCCCAGCGACGAGGACTGCCCATGGCTACCCCCGACTCCCCCTCCGCACCGGTCGGCGACTCCGATCTCCCGGACTTCCCGATGCGCAGGGCCTGTCCGTTCAGCCCGCCCGCCGAGTACGCGCGACTGCGCGAGACCGAGCCCGTCTCCAAGGCGAAGCTGAAGGTCAACGGCAAGCACACCTGGCTGGTGACCCGCCACGACCTGTACAAGAAGCTGCTGTCGGACTCGAGGGTGAGCTCGAACCTCAAGCTGCCCGGCTACCCGCTCCAGGTCCCGGTGCCCGACGAGATCCTCCAGCAGGTCCCGCACACCTTCCTGTCGCTGGACCCGCCGGAGCACTCCGTGCAGCGGCGCATGCTCACGCCGGAGTTCAGCGTGCGCAGGATGCGCCAGCTGCGCACCCGCGTGCAGGAGATCGTCGACGAACGGGTGAGCGAGCTGCTGGCCAAGGCGGGTGACGGCCCGGTGGACCTGGTGTCCGTGCTCGCGCTGCCGGTGCCCTCGCTGGTGATCTGCGAACTGCTCGGCGTGCCCTACGCCGACCACGGTCGCTTCGAGGCCTGGGCGTGGGCGATCATGAGCCACGAGCTGAGCGAAGAGGAACGCGGCCGCGCGCACTACGAGCTGGACCGCTACGTCGACGAGCTGGTCACGCTCAAGGAGTCGGAGCCGGGCGACGACATGATCAGCCGGCTGATCGCGTTCAACCGGGAGACCCCGTCGGTCACGCACTCCGAGCTCTCCAGCATGGCCAAGGTCATGCTGATCACCGGGCACGAGACGACGGCCAACATGATCGCCCTCGGCGTGCTCGCCCTGCTGGAGCACCCCGACCAGCTCGCCGCACTGCGCGCCGAGCCGGAGCTGATGACGACCGCGGTGGAAGAGCTGCTGCGGTACTTCTCCATCTCCGACGCGGGTACCGCGCGCGTGGCGATGGAGGACATCGAGCTCGGCGGGGTCACCATCCGCGCCGGTGAGGGCATCCTGCCGCTCAACCACGCCGCGAACCGCGACGTGAACGTCTTCGAGGACCCCGACAGGCTGGACGTGCGGCGCGAAGCGCGCAGCCACGTCGCCTTCGGCTACGGGGTGCACCAGTGCGTCGGGCAGAACCTCGCCCGCATGGAGCTGGAGATCGTGTACTCGACGCTGCTGCGCCGCGTGCCGGGGTTGCGCCTCGCCGCACCGCTGGAAGAACTGCGCTTCAAGGACGACGCCATCGTCTACGGCGTCTACGAGCTGCCCGTCCACTGCTGAGACCGCCCACGCCTTCCGAGAGGCAGTCATGACCGAATCGCTCCAGTCCCCCGGCACCGTCGGCGCAGAGCCAGAGCTGCCGCAGTTCCCGATGCGCCGCGAATGCCCGTTCAAGGAGCCGGCTGCCTACTCGGAGCTGCGGGAACGTGAACCCGTCTCACGGGCGACGGTGAAGGTCACCGGACGACCCGCGTGGTTGGTCACCCGGCACGCCGACGTCAAGCAGGTTCTCGGCGACCCGCGCGTCAGCTCGAACCTCAAGCTGCCCGGCTACCCGCACCAGTTCCACATCCCACCGGAGCTGCTGGCACAGGTGCGGCTGATGATGCTGTCGATGGACCCGCCGGACCACACCGCGCAGCGACGGATGCTGATCCCCGAGTTCACCGCCCGGCGCGTCCGCGAGATGCGCCCGCGCATCCAGCAGATCGTGGACGAGCGGATCGACGCGATGCTCGCGGCAGGCGGTCCCGCGGACCTGGTCACGGCACTCGCGCTGCCGGTGCCGTCACTGGTGATCTGCGAACTGCTCGGCGTGCCCTACGCCGACCACGCGCAGTTCGAGGAGTGGTCGGCGGCCATGATGAACCACGAACTGAGCCCGGCCGAGTACGGCGCGGCCGTGCAGGCGCTGGACGCCTACCTCGACGGGCTGGTCACCGCCAAGGAGAAGGAGCCCGGCGACGACCTGATCAGCCGGTTCCTGGAGAAGAACCGGGTGGAGCAGGTCGCCGACCACCTCGACGTGGTCACGATGGCCCGGCTGATGCTCGTCGGCGGGCACGAGACGACGGCGAACATGATCTCCCTGGGCGTGCTGGCGCTGCTGGAGCACCCCGGGCTGTCCGAGGAGCTGCGCGCCGACCCGTCCCTGCTGCCCGGCGCGATCGAGGAGCTGCTGCGCACGTTCTCGATCTCCGACTCCGGCACCGCCAGGGTCGCGCTGGAGGACATCGAGGTCGGCGGCGTGACCATCCCGGCCGGCGACGGCGTCCTCGCCCTGAACGGCGCGGCGAACCACGACGCGTCGGTGTTCCCCGACCCCGGCGTGATCGACCTCCACCGCAAGGAGGCCCGCAGCCACCTGGCCTTCGGTTTCGGCATCCACCAGTGCATCGGCGCCAACCTCGCCCGCGTCGAGCTCGAGGTCGTCTACGGAACGCTGCTCCAGCGGATTCCCGGGCTGAAACTGGCCGTACCCGCCGACCAGCTGCGCTACAAGGACGACGCGATGGTCTACGGCGTCTACGAACTTCCCGTCACCTGGTGATGAACGGCAAGAGGAGCACCCTGATGCACGTCACCACCGACAGCGCCCGCTGCGTGGGCGCGGGTCAGTGCGCCATGGTCAGCCCCGAGGTGTTCGACCAGGACGACAACGGTCTGGTCGTCGTGCTCCAGGACCACCCCGCCGAGGACCTGCACGACTCGGTCCACCAGGCGGCGGACCTGTGTCCGGCGCGCACGATCGTCCTGAACACCGCGAGCGTCTGAAGTCTGGCGGCCGAGCGCTGTTCGAGTGGTTGCCCCAGCCACTCGAACGGCCGGTTGCACGGTTCCCGCGCTCCTGCCCGCACCGGAGGCGGTGACCACCCCGCCGCCGCTCACCTGCAGGTGTGGCGCGGCGGCTTTGTGCATCGCGGCGAACGTGCGTTCATTAAGTCCACAATGGACATACGGACGTGATCTCGGCAAAAGCCGTGGGGACTCGGCTCTCCTGCACCGCACGCCGCTCGCGCTGACCGGCCCCGGCACCCCCTAAGCGTTGTGGGATAGGGGTTGTCGAAGCCCGTAGTCGTGGAAAGACTCGACACATGATGGAGCTGGCAGCAGAGTTCCCAGCAGCGTCGTACGGACAGTGGCGCGATCTGGTCGACGCCGTGCTCCGCAAGTCGGGAGCGGACTTCGACTCACTGATCACCCGCACGCCCGACGGCATCGACGTTCAGCCTCTCTACACCGACGCACCGGCGAGCTTTCCCTGCCTGGCACCGGTGAAGCAGGGCTGGGACATCCGCCAGCGGCACTCCGTGCCGGACCCGATCGCCGTGCTGAACGACCTCGAGGGCGGCGTCACGTCGTTGTGGCTGTCCGTACCGGCCGATTCCCTCGAGACCGTGCTGGCGGACGTCCACCTGGACCTGGCGCCGATCGTGCTGGACGGCTCGCCGGAGGTGGCCGTCGCCATGCTGCGGCTGTGGGGCCGGATCGCTCCGGAGTCCGTCCGCGGAAACCTCGCGCTCAGGCCGACCGGCGACGCACTCGACTTGATCACGCGGGTTTCCCGCACGTTCCCCGGTCTGCGGACGGTCGTGGTGGACGCGTTGCCGTTCCACGACGCGGGCGGGTCGGACGCGGAGGAGCTGGGTGCGTCGCTGGCCTTGGCCGTGTCGTACCTGCGTGCTCTGGTTTCCGGTGGTCTGTCGGTCGAGTCGGCGTTCGCGCAGCTGGAGTTCCGCTTCGCGGCCACGGCGGACCAGTTCGCGACGATCGCGAAGCTGCGTGCGGCGCGCCGGTTGTGGGCGCGGGTGGGCGAGGTGTCGGGCGTGGACGTGCCGCAGGTGCAGCACGCGGTGACGTCGTCGGCGATGATGACCCGTCGCGATCCGTGGGTGAACATGCTGCGCACCACCGTCGCCACCCTGGCTGCCGGTCTGGGCGGTGCCGATGCGGTGACGGTGCAGCCGTTCGACGCGGCGATCGGGCTGCCGGACGAGTTCGCGCACCGGATCGCGCGCAACACGCAGAACCTGCTGCTGGAGGAGTCGCACCTCGGCGCGGTGATCGACCCGGCGGCGGGGTCCTGGTACGTGGAGCAGCTGACCGAGTCGCTTGCCGTGGCGGCGTGGGCGTGGTTCCAGCAGCTCGAACGCGCCGGCGGTATCGGTGAGGCGGGGGAACTGGTCGCGTCGCGGATCGCCGCCACGTGGGAGGCGCGGTCAGCTCGGCTCGCGAACCGGTGCGACCCGATCACGGGCGTCAGCGAGTTCCCGGACCTGGCCGAGAAGCCCGTGGTCCGCGAACCGGCGCCGCTGCCGGACGGTGAGTTGCCGCGGGTGCGTTATGCACAGGCCTTCGAGGAGCTGCGCGACCTCGCCGACGCCCAGCCCGAACGCCCCGTGGTCTTCCTCGCCACCCTCGGCCCGATCGCCGCCCACACCGCCAGGGCCATCTTCGCCGCCAACCTCTTCAACGCCGGCGGTTTCGCCACCCCCGACGCGGGTCCGACCACCACGCCGGACGAGGTCGCAGACAGGTTCACAGCCTCCGGTGCCAGGATCGCCGTCCTGTGCGGCAGCGACAGCAGCTACGCCGACCAGGCCGGGCAGACCGTCGAGGCCCTGCGTGCGGCCGGTGCCGAGCGGGTGCTCCTGGCGGGCAAGAAGACCGACGCGGACGTGGACGGATTGGTCTTCGCGGGCTGCCCGGCGCTGGAGATCCTGAACAGCACCTACGAGCTCCTGGGAGTGCAGCGATGATCCCCAGCTTCGCGGACGTCGACCTCGGCTCGCTCCCGTCGGCGAAGTACGAGACCGACTTGCCTGCATGGGAGACACCGGAGGGCATCGCGGTCAAGCCGGTCTACGACAGATCCGATGTAGACGGTCTCGACTTCCTGCGGACCTATCCCGGTGTCGCGCCGTTCCTGCGCGGCCCGTATCCGACGATGTATGTCAACCAGCCGTGGACGGTGCGCCAGTACGCGGGGTTCTCGACGGCGGAGGAGTCGAACGCCTTCTACCGGCGCAACCTCGCGGCCGGGCAGAAGGGCCTGTCGGTCGCGTTCGACCTGGCCACACACCGCGGGTACGACTCGGACCACCCGCGGGTCGCCGGTGACGTCGGCATGGCCGGTGTCGCGATCGACTCGATCTACGACATGCGCACCCTGTTCGACGGCATCCCGCTGGACCGGATGTCGGTGTCGATGACGATGAACGGCGCGGTGCTGCCGATCCTGGCGCTGTTCGTGGTGGCCGCGCAGGAGCAGGGGGTGCGGCCGGAGCAGCTCACGGGGACCATCCAGAACGACATCCTCAAGGAGTTCATGGTCCGCAACACCTACATCTACCCGCCGCAGCCGTCGATGCGGATCATCTCCGACATCTTCAGCCACACCTCCGAGCACATGCCGAAGTTCAACTCCATCTCGATCTCCGGCTACCACATGCAGGAAGCGGGCGCGACCGCCGACCTGGAACTCGCCTACACCCTCGCCGACGGCGTGGAGTACCTGCGCGCCGGCCAGGCAGCCGGGCTCGACGTCGACAGGTTCGCACCGCGGCTGAGCTTCTTCTGGGCCATCGGCATGAACTTCTTCATGGAGATCGCCAAAATGCGGGCCGCACGGCTGCTCTGGGCCAAGCTCGTCAACGAGTTCCAGCCGAAGAGCCAGAAGTCGCTCAGCCTCCGCACCCACTGCCAGACATCCGGCTGGTCGCTGACCGCGCAGGACGTGTTCAACAACGTCGCGCGCACCTGCGTCGAGGCGATGGCGGCGACGCAAGGGCACACGCAGTCGTTGCACACCAACGCACTCGACGAAGCGCTCGCACTGCCCACCGACTTCTCCGCCCGCATCGCCCGCAACACGCAGCTGCTGCTGCAGCAGGAATCGGGCACCACACGCGTGATCGACCCGTGGGGTGGCAGCGCCTACGTCGAACGACTCACCAACGAGCTGGCGGCGAAGGCGTGGGGGCACATCAGCGAGGTCGAGAAGGCCGGCGGGATGGCCCGCGCGATCGACGAGGGCATCCCCAAGCTGCGCATCGAGGAAGCCGCCGCCCGCACGCAGGCGCGCATCGACTCCGGCCGCCAGCCCGTGATCGGCGTCAACAAGTACCCGGTGACCGGCGACGAGCAGATCGAGGTCCTCAAGGTCGACAACGCCGGCGTACGCGCACAGCAACTGGAGAAACTGCGCCGCCTCCGCGAAGAACGCGACCAGTCCGCCGTGGACAGTGCCCTCGACGCCCTGACGAACGCGGCAGGCGGCGGGGGCAACCTGCTGGAGCTGGCGATCAACGCCGCCCGCGCCAAAGCCACCGTCGGGGAGATCTCCGAGGCGCTGGGCAAAGTGTGGGGCCGGCACTCCGCGCAGATCCGCACCATTTCCGGTGTCTACCGGCAGGAGGTCGGCCCAGTGTCCAACGTGGACGCCTGCCGCGAGGTCGTCGACACGTTCGCGCAGCAGGAAGGCCGCCGGCCGCGCATCCTGGTCGCCAAGATGGGCCAGGACGGGCACGACCGCGGCCAGAAGGTGATCGCCACGGCGTTCGCCGACCTCGGCTTCGACGTCGACGTCGGCCCGCTGTTCCAGACACCCGACGAAGTCGCCCGCCAAGCCGTCGAGGCCGACGTGCACATCGTCGGCGTCTCCTCCCTCGCCGCCGGGCACCTCACACTCGTGCCCGCACTGCGCGAGGAGCTGGCCAACCTCGACCGCGCCGACATCATGATCGTCGTCGGCGGCGTCATCCCGCCACAGGACTTCGACGAGCTGCACGCGGCCGGAGCGGCGGCGATCTTCCCACCCGGCACCGTCATCGCGGACGCCGCCAAGGACCTGCTCCAGAAACTGATCGTCCTATGAGAAACCAGAGGGTTCCGATGAACATCCAGATTCAGGCGCTCGACCAAGGCAACCACATCCACGTCGTGCTGGAGGGCGGTCCGGGGAACATCACCATCCCGGAACAGGTCACCGTCGACCGAGGGAAGATCAAGCTGCCGTGCCGCGGCGGTCACGAGCACTTCGAGCGGGTGTCCGAGGACAAGCCCTCGGTCTTCCGCTGGACCATGCGCACCTCGCTCGCCGAGTGAGCAGCGGTCTGAGGAAGTGGCCGTGCAGGGTGGACAAGAGTTGGGATGACCATGGGGTCGAAGATCGGCACGACTGACACGTCGAACCCAGGCGGCGGACCTGCGGGCCCGGGAACAGGTGCGACGCCGCAGCCGGTGGTGAATGCCAGGCTGGTGATCTGGCTGCTGGCCGGCTCGGTGTTCGTGATGATCCTGAACGAGACGATCATGAGCGTCGCGCTGCCGGTGCTGATCGTCCAACTGCAGGTGTCCACGGGCACTGCTCAATGGCTGACCAGTGGTTTCCTGCTGACGATGGCGGTGGTCATCCCGATCACCGGTTTCCTGCTGCGGCGCTTCCCCGCGCGGGCGGTCTACCTGACGGCGATGAGCCTGTTCTCGATCGGGACGCTGCTGGCGGCGCTCGCACCGGGCTTCGGTGTGCTGCTGGCAGCGCGGGTCGTGCAGGCGAGCGGGACGGCGGTGATGACGCCGCTGCTGATGACCACGATCCTGACCCTGGTCCCGGCCGAGCGCCGAGGTCAAACCATGGGCACGCTCACGATCGTGACCGCGGTGGCGCCGGCCGTCGGCCCGACGCTGTCCGGCGTGGTCCTTTCGACTCTGGGCTGGCGCTGGCTGTTCTGGGTCGTGCTGCCGATCGCGCTGGTAGCGCTCGCGGTGGGCGCCATCTGGCTGCGCCTGCGTGACGAGCGCACCGACCCGGTACGCCTCGACGTGCTGTCCGTGCCGCTGTCCGCGGTGGCGTTCGCCGGGCTGGTGCTCGGGCTGTCGCTGATCGGGGAGAGGGCGCACGGTGCGGGAAATGGGATTCCGCCATGGGTGCCACTGGTCCTCGGCGCGGTGTCGATGGTCGCGTTCGTTGCCCGCCAGCTGCACCTGCAACGCCGGGGACGGGCGCTGCTGGACCTGCGCCCGTTCTCCGATCGGCGCTTCACGGTGTCGCTGGTGCTGATCATGGTCGGGTTCATGTCGATGTTCGGCATGATCATCCTGCTGCCGCTGTACATCCAGAACGTGCAGGAACGCAGTGCGTTCGTGGCCGGGTTGATGCTCCTGCCGGGGGGCCTGCTGATGGGCGTCCTCGGCCCGATCATCGGGCGTGCTTACGACCGCTACGGCGCCCGGTACCTGGTCGTGTCCGGTGCGGTCCTGCTGAGCGCGGCGCTGTGGACGATGTCGACCCTCGACGCCGAATCCTCGATCTGGGAGGTCGTGCTCCTCTACACCGCGGTCACGGCCGCCCTGTCCGCGATGTTCACACCCCTGATGACCGACTCGCTGGCCACCCTGCCCACCGACCTGTACTCCCACGGCAGCGCGATCCTGGCAACGATCCAGCAGGTCGCCGGTGCGGCCGGCACGGCGCTGTTCGTGACCGTGGTGACGCTGTCGTCGGTCACCGGCGGGACACCGGACGTTCCTGGAGTGCAGACAGCGTTCAGGGTCGCCGCAGCAATCTCGGTGGTGGTCGTGCTGGCGTCGTTCCTGACCAGCCCGAAGCCCCGGGTTGATCGCGGAGACGCCGGCCTCTGACCGACAGAACGGTTGTGCGGGATGTCGCTGTGTCCAAACCCCGCTCCAGGAGCTCCGCGGCCATGTCGTGCGGGTCGCTCGTGACCGCGAGCCTGGTGTGACGGTCGAGCAGATCGCCGAAGATTTCGGGGTGCGCCCGACAACGTTGTTCAAGTGGCTGCGCCGAGCTCGGTGCGAGCCGGGCTGGTTCGGCTGAGCTGCGTGAGGCGTGTGCGCCGATCAAGCTGCTGGAGCAGGGGAACGAGGTGCTGCGCCGTCGCCGCCCTGTTGGGCGTTGGCCATCCACGTCGTCGTGCTGGTCGCGGAGATCTGCGTGCTGCTCGTCCTCGGGGCTTGAACTCATCGACGCCAGCACACTGGTCGCTGCGACGCTGGGGCCTGCTCGCACCCAAAAAGCCCACTGACCTGGGCTTTCATCCAGAATCAGCGGGCTGGTTCAGACCGTCGGGACGACAGGATTTGAACCTGCGGCCCCTTGATCCGCAGGGTGGATCGGATTATGTCGTGACCTGCGGATACGTTGAATCGGCAGGTCATGGCGGCACAGTTGGACGCACTTGAGTGCAGCTTGATCCTGTTGCCACGCCTTGACTTCTCCCAATTTGCTCCCATCTTTCCCCATGACGCGTCCGTGTCGACCGCGGTGGCGCGCGGTTGGTGGTCGACCTGATTCCCACGTGCCGCATGGCGCACCGGCCGAGATCACCGTGACGCATGACCTGGCCGGCACGCCCTTGAGGATCGTGCTATCAGCGAGCGTGTCGTAGAACCACTCCGACTGCGGGGGTCGGCCTCAGAGTCATCACCCGTGCTCGTCTTGCGACCTAGCGCGTCATAGGTGTACGGCCAAATCTGTCCTTCGCCCGGTTCGGCGGCAGACGCATCCAGCTCTGGGCAACGAATCCGGTTGGCCGGAACGACGAGAAAAGGTCAGCACTCGCGACAACGTGGACAGCGCCGGCTTGAGGTGGCACCAACGCTCGACGCGAAGCACTCAACCTGGACGCCGAGTTCGACGAGGCGATGGCGTTGTTCTGGTGGCGAGATGCGGTGTCGGCAGGCGTCTGGGACATCGTCACCGCGACCGGCCTCAACCGATCAAGGTCTTCGATGTCCGCGGAGCAGCTGCCGAGCATGAGCAGGTGCGCACCTGCCCGGGAGAGCCGCGGCGCCGCCAGATCCCACAGCACCCGCCGATGTGATCGCTAACATCACGTCGCCGAGCCAGTTCGTCCCCGTTTCAGTTGATCATCAGTTTTCGCAGCTCAACAGTGTTTCGAAACTTGCATGGTCGAAAAATTCGACATCACAACTACTGTTAGCGATAACAGAAGGTCTTGTCGACCGTGCCGGTCCTCGATATCGTGCTAAAAGCGCATCCGGAGTTATAGCCCGGAACACGACCGGTGGTGCACTCAGGTTCCCGCTCGCGAGGAGGCGAGGCATGGGCTCACTCCCGCGGACGACTTTCCGGGCTGCCGACGTCCTGGTCCTGCGCAGATCACCACACCGGCACCGGACGTTCTTCCGCTTGCGCTGACACCGCTCGACTCCACCAGCCGAGACCGCGCCGCTCCGGATCGGCAGGAACCCGCGCCGCCGCAACCACTCGCCAGAAATCGAGGACATCGTGGTCTCATCGATGAAACGCGTTCTGATACCCCTGCTGGCTTTGGCCGTCACCGTTGCGGTGACACCGTCCGCGTCGGCGGCCTACCCCGCCCCAGGCCGGGTCACCGGTGACATCGGCGTGCACGACCCGAGTACCGTCAAGCGCTCGGACGGCAGCTACCTGCTCGCGCACACCGGCAACGGAATCGCGCTCAAGACCTCCACCGACCGCACCGCGTTCCGCAACGCCGGCGCCGCCTTCCCCAACGGCACGCCATGGGCCAACACCTACACCGCGAACAGCCGCAACCTCTGGGCGCCGGACATCTCCTACCGCAGCGGCCAGTACTGGATGTACTACTCGGCCTCGACGTTCGGCTCGAACCGATCGGCGATCTTCCTGGCCACCAGCCCCAGCGGCAACTCCGGCACGTGGACCAACCGCGGTCTGGTCGTCGAGTCGCGCACCAGCGACAACTTCAACGCCATCGACCCCGACCTCGTCGTCGACGACCAGGGCCGCTGGTGGCTGAGCTTCGGCTCCTTCTGGTCCGGCATCAAGATGATCGCGCTCAACCCGTCGACCGGTCTGCGTTCCGACTCCACGATCCGCGCGCTCGCCGGTCGCAACGGCGGCGCGATCGAGGCGCCGAACATCGTGAAGCGCGGCAGCTACTACTACCTCTTCGTCTCGTTCGACCGCTGCTGTCAGGGCGTCGCCAGCACCTACCGCGTCATGGTCGGCCGCTCCACCAGTGTCACCGGCCCCTACGTCGACCGCAACGGCACGGCGCTGACCTCCGGCGGCGGCACCGAGGTCCTCGCCGGTCAGGGCAGCATCCACGGTCCGGGGCACCAGGACGTGCTGGCCGACAGCGACAGCGACGTGCTGGTCTACCACTACTACGCGGACAACGGCGCATCCCTGCTCGGCATCAACCTGCTGGCGATCGACTCCGCCGGCTGGCCCTACGTCCGCTGATCGAACGCAACCGACACCCGTGCAGCGGCCCGCAGGGGGAAAAGCATGATCTCGACCATCAGCCGCCGTGAACGACGGCGAACCACCCTCGTCCTGCTCGCCACCACCGCGTTGCTCGGCGGGATCACCTCCGCCCTGCCACCGGCGGTGTCGGCGGCCACAGTGGACACCAACGCGTCGTACGTGCTGGTCAATCGCAACAGCGGCAAGGCCATGGACGTCTATGACCTCGCTACGAACGACGGCGCCCGGATCGCGCAGTACACGCGCAACGACGGGGCGTGGCAGCAGTGGCAGTTCGTCGACTCCGGCGGCGGCTACTACCGGCTCAAGTCCAGGCACAGCAACAAGGTCCTTCAGTTCTCGGGCGGCTCGACCGCTGACGCCGCTGACCTGGTGCAGTGGACCGACAGCAACGCGACCAGTCAGCAGTTCCGGCTCGCGGACTCGTCCGGTGGGTACGTGCGGCTCCTCAACCGCAACAGCGGCAAGGCCGTGGAGACCTACGAGTGGTCCACCGCCGACGGTGCCAGGGTCGTGCAGTGGCCGGACACCGGGGGCGCGAACCAGCAGTGGCAGCTGGTGAAGCTGGGCGCTCCGGCGGCGGGAACGTTCACCAACCCGATCAAGCGCAACGGCCCTGACCCGTGGCTGCAGTACCACAACGGGTACTACTACCTGGCGACGACGACGTGGAACTCCACGATCACCATGCGGCGGTCGCGCACCCTCGCCGGGCTGTCGAGCGCCGCCGACCAAGTGATCTTCAACCTGGCAGGCCGCCCGAACGGGTGCTGCAACATGTGGGCACCGGAGTTCCACCTGCTGAACGGCCGCTGGTACTTCTACTACGTCGCCGGGCAGAACGTGCCGGACTACAACCCCACCCAACGGCTGCACGTGCTGGAGTCCTCCGGCACCGATCCCATGGGGCCCTACAGCTTCAAGGCCGACCTGGGCAACACCTGGGAGCTGGACCCGAGCATCCTGCAGCACGGCGGCAAGCTGTACCTGATGGGCAGCGCGATGGACGGCACCCAGTCGCTGACCATCACCCCGATGTCGAACCCCTACACGCTCAGCGGCGCGCGGCGCACGATCAGCCAGCCGACGCTGTCCTGGGAGCGGCAGACGGGTGCGGTCAACGAGGGCGCGGAGCCGCTGTACCGCGACGGGAAGACGATGATCGTGTACTCGGCCAGCGCGTGCTGGGGTCCCGACTACAAGCTGGGACTGCTCACGCTCACCGGCTCCGACCCGCTCAACCGGTCGCACTGGACGAAGTCACCGAACCCGGTGTTCCAGCGCAACGACGGCAACGGCGTGTTCGCCCCCGGCCACAACGGGTTCTTCAAGTCGCCCGACGGCACCGAGGACTGGATCGTCTACCACGCCAACGACAGCGCCTCCGGTGGCTGTGACATGAACCGGTCGACGCGTGCCCAGAAATTCACCTGGAACTCCGACGGCACGCCGAACTTCGGCACCCCGGTCCGCCTCGGCACGCAGCTCGCCGCTCCATCCGGCGAACCCGCGGCCTGACCGACCACCCCTCCGATGGCCGGCGGCCCTCGCCGCCGGCCATCCCCCACCGCTCCCGACAGGAGACGTCCGTGCTGCAACGACGCACTTTTCTCGCCGGTGGAGTGGCCTCAGTCGCCCTGGCAGGCGCGAACCGGCTCCCCGCGCTCGCCGCACCGGGTGACACCGCCTACGTGATGGGCTACTTCACCGAGTCGCCCGGCAAGGTCGCCGACCGGTACGCCCTGCACCTGGCGGTGAGCACCGACGGCCTGAACTGGATGCCGCTCAACCAGGGCAACCCGGTGGCCACTCCCACCGCGGGCACCAGGGGCCTGCGGGACCCGTTCATCATGCGCAAGCAGAACGGCGGGTTCGTCGTGCTGGCCACCGACCTGACCGGCACCGACTTCACCCGCCAGAACCAGTACATCCACGCCTGGGACTCGGCCGACCTGCGGTCGTTCACCGGGTACCGGAGGCTGAAGATGCACTCCATGCCGACCCACACGTGGGCACCGGAGGCGTTCTGGGACGCCTCGCGCAACCAGTACGGCATCCTCTATTCCGCCAACAGCGGCGGCCGTGACGCCTTCTACGTCAACTACACCACGGACTTCGTCAACGTCGGCACCCCGCAGCTGTTCTTCGACCCCGGCTTCAACGTCCTCGACGCCACCGTGCACGTCGGCAACGGGGTCAACTACCTGTACTACAAGAGCTTCAGCGACGGCCGCCTCTACGGCGCCCGGTCCGCCACGCTCACCCCGCGCAGCTTCGACCGGGGCACCTACACCGCCGGCGTGGTGAGCGGCGGAATCGAGGCCCCGATCGTGGCGAAGGCCCACGACCGCAACGAATGGTGGCTGTGGGGCGACTCGTTCTCCCCCGTCAACGGCGAGCTGTACGCTTGGCGCTCTGCCGACATCGCCACCGACTCGTGGTCGCCGCTGACCAAGGCCCAGTACACCCAGCCGCTCAACGCCAAGCACCCCACCATCTGCGGCATCACCGCGACCGAGTACAACGGCCTGGTCAACCGCTGGGGTGCGCCCGCCTGGAACCGGATCAAGTCCTACAACTTCTCCGATCACCTCATCCGGCACTCCGGTAACGCCGCCCGCATCGACCCCTATCCGTTCGACCCGTACCAGGACGCGATGTGGCAGCTCGTCCCGGGCCTGGCGGCCTCGGCCGGCATCTCGTTCCGCTCGGTCAACTACCCGGACCGCTACCTGCGCCACGCCGACTACGCGCTCGTCCTGGCGGCGAACGACGGCAGCGCGACCTTCGCCGCCGACGCCACCTTCCACCGGGTCGCGGGACTCGCCGACCCGGCGTGGACCTCGTTCCGCTCCCACAACTTCCCCGACCGCCACATCCGGCACTCCGGGTACGTCCTGCGCATCGACCCGATCTCGACCGGGTCGGCGGCGGCCGACCGCCAGGACGCCACCTTCCGCGTCGGCTACTGACCGCCGGTGAGGCGGACGGCGGTCCAGGACCTGGGCGGCAGGACCACGTGCAGGGCGCCGTCGGCGACGTCGGCTTGCCGCGGTCGTGGGACGACACGGTCAGGATCGGCCTCGGTGTTGGTCGCCGCACCGTCCTCGTCGTGCACGGACCACGCCTCGGCCACCGCCACCTCCCCGAACGCCGACAGGTCCGCACGGAGCTCCACCGGTTCGGTCTGGTGCCGGTTGACCGCGAACACCACCGTGTCGCCCGTTCCTGGGTCGTGCGTCGCGACCGCGTCCACGACGGGGACGTCACCGAAGCGCTTGGTCGAGTACACCGGCGAGGACGTCTCCACCCGCAGCACCTGCCCGCGCGCCAGCCGCGAGGTCAACGCGAACGGGTGGAAGATCGTCTGCCGCCACGCCGGCCCGCCCGGCTCGCTGCGGATCGGCGCGATCACGTTGACCAGCTGTGCCTGGCACGCCACGGCCACCCGGTCGCTGTGCCGCAGCAACGACATCAGCAGGTTGCCGACGACGACCGCGTCGTTCACGTCGTACTGGTCCTCGATGACCCGCGGCGCGACCTCCCACTCGGTGCGCGGCGTGTCGTGGAACCGCTGCATGTACCAGACGTTCCACTCGTCGAACGACAACGTGATCCGCTTGTCGCTCTTCAGCCGCGCGCCGACCGCGTCCGCCGTGGCGACGACCCTGTCGATGAACCGGTCCATGTCCACCGCGGAGGCGAGGAAGCTGTCCACGTCACCGTCCAGCACCTCGTAGTAGGCGTGCAGGGAGATGTGGTCCACCTCCTCGTACGCCAGCTCCAGCACGATGGACTCCCACTCGCCGAAGGTGGGCATGGCCGAGTTCGAGCTGCCGCACGCCACCAGTTCCAGGTCCGGCTCGGCCTGCCGCAACGCACGAGCCGTCTCGGCGGCCAGCCGTCCGTACTCGTGCGCGGTCTTGTGGCCGAGCTGCCACGGACCGTCCAGCTCGTTGCCCAGGCACCACAACTTCACCCCGTGCGGCGCCTCGGACCCGTTCGCCCTGCGCAGCTCCGACAGGTGCGTACCGCCTTCGTGGTTCATGTACTCGTGCACGTCGAGCGCTTCGGCGACACCGCGGGTGCCGAGGTTCACCGCGTACATCACCTCGACATCGGCCTTGCGTGCCCAGCGGACGAACTCGTCGATGCCGACCTCGTTCGTCTCGAGGCTGTGCCACGCGAGCTCGCGGCGCACCGGCCGCCCGGCGACCGGGCCGACGCCGTCCTCCCAGCGGTAACCGGAGACGAAGTTGCCGCCGGGATACCGGACCAGCTCGACCCCGAGCTCACGGGTCAGTTCCAGCACGTCGCCCCGGAAGCCGTCCTCGTCGGCGGTTGGATGCCCTGGCTCGTAGATGCCGGTGTAGACGCAGCGGCCCATGTGTTCGACGAACGACCCGAAGAGCCGGCGCCGCACCGGCGCGATGACGTAGTGGGGATTGAGGACCAGGGAAGCGTTGAGCACGGTTCTCCTACTTCAGAGCGCCTGCCGCCGCCCCGCTGCGCCAGAAGCGCTGCAACAGGACGAAGGCGATGACGAGCGGGACGATGGCCAGCAGAGAGCCGGTGACGACGAGGTTGAACAGCATCCGGTTCCCGGCGTCCTGCTGCGCGGTGTTGAACCAGGTGGTCAGTCCGACGGTCAGCGGGTACAGGTCGGCGTCGCTGAGCATCACCAGCGGCAGGAAGTAGTTGTTCCACGTCGCGACCAGGGTGAACAGGAAGACGGTGACGAGGGCGGGACGCATCATCGGCAGCACGATCTGCCAGAAGATGCGCAGCTCGCTCGCCCGGTCGATCCGGGCGGCGTCGATCAGCTCCGCCGGCACGCTCTCGTCCACGTAGACGCGGACCAGGTACGCACCGAACGGGCTGAGCAGCGACGGCAGGACGACCGCCCACATGGTGTTGACGAGGTCGAGCTCGGACAGGATCAGGTACGTCGGCAGCACCAGCGCGGTGGCCGGCACCATGATCATGCCGAGCAGCGCGGTCTCGAAGAACCGCTTGCCCAGGAACGTGAACCGCGCCAGCCCGTAGCCCGCGGCGGCGGCGAGCGCGGTCGCGCCCAGAGCGCTGAGCCCCGAGTACAACGCCGTGTTGACCAGCCACCCGCCGTAGACGCCGCCGTCCTCGTGGAACAGCTGCTCGATGTTCTCCAGCAGGTTGAAGTCGGCGAACCACAGCGCCGGGCTGTCGAGCAGGTCCGGCTGGCTCTTGGTGGCCGCGATGACCACCCAGAGCAGTGGCACCAGGAAGTACAGGATGCCCGCGCCCATCAGCACATGTGGAAGCCAGGTCTTCGCCGTCGTGTCGCCGGCTGTGCCGCTGGTCATGAGCGTGCTCCCCGCCTGCGGCTGACGAACACGAACGCGTAGGCCACCACGAACACCAGGAAACCGAGCGCGAACGAGAGTGCGGCCGAGTAGTTGAAGTCCGAGTAGGCGAAGGCCTGGTTGTAGGCGTAGAGGTTCGGCGTGTAGCCGGCCGAGACCTGCGGCGCGAACCGGGCCATGATCTGCGGTTCGGTGAAGAACTGCATGGTGCCGATGACGGTGAAGATCACGGCCAGCGAGATGGCCTGCCTGATCGCGGGAACCTTGACCCGCAACGCGATCTGCACCGGCGTCGCCCCGTCGATGACCGCGGCCTCGTACATCTCGCGCGGCACGCCCTGCAACGCCGAGTACAGGATGATCATGTTGTAACCGGTCCACGCCCAGGTCACGATGTTGCCGAGCGACACCAGCAGCAGCGAGGAGCTGAAGAAGTCGATCGGGTCGCCGCCGACGAGCGTCGGCAGATCCGCGAACGGACCGAACGTGCGGCTGTACAGGAAGCCCCACATGAGCGCGCCGACGACGGCCGGCACGGCGTAGGGCATGAACGCGATGAGCCGGAACGCCAGGGCGAACCTGGTCGTGACGGCGTCGAGCGTCAACGCTCCGGCCAGCGCGATGCCCAGCATGACGGGGATCTGCACCAGTCCGAAGAGGACGACCCGCAGCAGGCCGTCCAGCAGCACCGGATCGGTGAACGCGCGCACGTAGTTGCCGATGCCGGTGAACCGGGTGCCGAGCGCGAGGCTCTTGCTGGACAGGCTGAGCCAGAACGCGTAACCGAGTGGCACGACCAGAAACGCCACGACGACGAGGAAGAACGGCAGTACGAACAGCGCTCCGGCCACCGGGTGCTCGGTGACCCGGCGCGGCTTGCGCCGTGGCTGGTGCTCGACCGGACGGGGAGACGGCGGCAGGTCGTCGGCCGCGGGTGCCGTGATCGGTGATGACCGCGTCACGGGAAACCTCCTGGACTGGGGGTCTGCCGCGACCCGTGGGTCGCGGCAGACCTCGGGTGCACTAACGGCTGACCTTGAAGCCCTGCTTCTCGGCGTACGCGATGACGTTCTTCTGCGTCTCCCCCAGCACCGTGCTCCACCGCCTGCTGCCCGACATCGCCTCGGCGGTGCGGTCGTTCAGGTCCTTGAAGACGAAGTCCTGGAACGGCGTGTACTGGAACTCACCGAGCTTCTGCGACACCGGCACGAAGATCTCGTTCACCTTCTGCCCGTTGAAGAAGTCGTACGCCTTGCCGGTGAACGCCGGGTCGGCCGCGACCTCCTTCGCCAGCGGGTAGAGGAACGCCTTGTTCAGCCCGATGTCCCACGCGGCCTTCGAGCGGCCGAACAGCTCGCGGGCCACCGTGGTCGCTGCCTTCGGGTTCTTGGCCTGCTTGGTCACGATGAACGTCGAACCGCCCCAGTCGCCCTGCTCGTCGGCGCCCGCGGTCCACTGCGGCATCGGCGCGACCGCCCACTTGCCCGCGGTGTTCTTGAGCGAGCCGGCCACGTATCCGGGTGTCCAGCCGGCCGCGGCCCAGGTCCAGTACTTGCCGGAGTCGAGCGCCGCGGTGGCGTCGGCGGTGAAGAACTTGTCCTGGGCCATCTGCCCCTTGCTCACCAGGTCGCCGTGCAGGTTGACGACCTTCTCGCACTCGGGTGCGGTCAGGTTGATCTTCACCTGGTCCTTGGCCTTGGCCTGCGAGTAGCCGTACGGCCGGCAACCCGCCTGCCACATCAGCCCGTTGAGCCAGCCGCCGTCGCTGCCGAAGCTCGCGATGTAGGCGTTCGGATCGACGGCCTTGATCTTCGCGGCCGCGTCGGCGTACTCCTGCCAGGTCGTCGGCACCGGGATGCCGTGCTGGTCGAAGAGGTCTTTGCGGTACATCAGCGCCATCGGTCCGCCGTCCACCGGGATGGCGTAGACCTTGTCGCCGTCGGTGGCCTGGCTCCACGCCCATTCGGCGTAGAGGCTCTTGTCGTCGTTGGCGCCGTGCTGCCCCATGTCCACCAGTGCGTCGAGGATGACGAACGTCGGGATCTGCTGGAACTCGACCATCGCGACGTCCGGCGCGCCCTTGCCGGCGGTGAACGCCGTCTTCAGCTTGGCGTACTGGTCCGGGCCGGTGCCGACGTTGGTCCAGTCGACCTGGATGTCGTCGTGGGAGGCGTTGAACGCGTCGACCACGGCCTTGAACTCCGGGTACCAGGCCCAGACCGACACGCGCACGGGTCCGTCGGCGTCGTCCACGGCACCGCCGCACGCGGCCACGGCGAGCAGGCCGGTGGCGACGAGCCCTGCACGGAGTTTCGCCATCCATCTGGTGCCGAGCATGAGTAGCGCCTTTCCGTCGCGGCATGCGTCAGTGCATGCTCGATCGCCGTCACGGTGAGTGATCGGAAATGCGGTGACCCCGTGAGGCACGAACCGAGGACCGCTGAGGTCGTGAGGTGCTGCACCACGGTTGGCGGGAGGGAGCGGATCGACCGGTACTGCCACCGTGGCGGTTGGGTCTTGCTGCGCTGCAAAGCACTATGTACTGGCTTTTGCCGCGCTGCAAGACCCAATCTGACGTAGTTCGAGCCAGATGCGGGTGCGGTCCCACGACACTCGGAAGACCGGGACTTGTCGTGGCGGGGATCGGCAGGCACACTGCGCTGCAGCGCTGCAGCGGTGGGCCGCCGCGCCGGTCTCGACGGAGTGAGTACATGCGCGATGCCACGCTGCGTGACGTTGCTGAGCTGGCTGGTGTGTCCGCACGCACGGTGTCTAACGTGGTCAACGGCTACGCCCCGGTCACCGACCCCACCCGCGAGAAGGTCGAGAAGGCGATCAAGGAGTTGGGCTACCGGCCCAACGTGCTGGCCCGCAACCTGGCGAACGGCCGGTCAGGGCAGATCGCGGTGGTGGTTCCCTTCCTGGACGTGCCCTACTTCTCCGAGCTGCTGCAGGCGATCATCCCGAAGGCCCGTGAGCGGGGCTACCACGTGCTGATCGACCAGACCGACGGCGATCCCACCCACGAGCGAGAACTGATCCGGCGCGGCGCACGGGCGGCCCTGTTCGACGGGATGATCTACAGCCCGCTCGGCCTCGCGCAGGAGGACCTGGCCGAGAGCGACCCGACGTTCCCGCTCGTCCTGCTCGGTGAGCGGTCGTCCAACGCTTTCTTCGACCACGTCGGCATCGACGACGTCGAGGCATCCCGTGCGGCCACAGCGCATCTGATCGGCCTGGGCAGGCGCCGGATCGCCGCGATAGGCGATCAGCCGTACCCGACCGGCGAGGCGGCGCAGTTGCGCACCCTCGGGTACCGGCAGGCCCACGCGGACGCCGGTCTCCCGGTCGACGAGTCGCTGATCGTCCAGACGCGCCGGTTCAACCGCGCCGCCGGTGCGGCCGCCATGCGGGCGTTGCTCGATCGGGACGACCCACCGGACGCCGTTTTCGGCTACAACGACACCGTGGCGCTCGGCGCGTTGCACGAGGTGCTGGAACGCGGGCTGCGCGTGCCCGAGGACATCGCGGTGATCGGCTACGACGACATCGAGGAAGGCCGTTACGCCAACCCGGCGATCAGCACCATCTCGCCGGACAAGGACGCCATCGCCACAACAGCGGTGGAACGGCTGCTCCTGCGCATCGGCAGCACGGATCCACTGCCCGGCATAGAGGTGCGCGCCCCGCACCGGTTGATCGCCCGCCACAGCACGCTGGGGCGCGCACCTCGCGTCAAGTGATGGACGAGCCGTTGCCGGTCGCGAAGCAGCCGTTCGGCACATCGGCGAACGCGGCTCCTGGCCGGAAGGCCTCCGGGAGGTCCGTCTCCAGGAACTCGGCAGCCTCGTGCGGAGTGGCGAACCTCGGCTGGCTCGGTCACGGCGATCCACTGCTCGCACAGGCGCCAGAACGCGTAGAGGAACCGCATCGCGAAGCTGTCGTCGTGGTCCTCGATCTCGCTGCCCAGCGTGTGCTCACCGATCACCCGATCCTCATCGATTCCCAGCTGGTGCCGGGGTCGGCTGTCACGCGCGCGAGACCAAACCACCCCTGGACGACAGCACCGCTGCTCCGCCTCATCCTTCGGTGGTTCCGAACCGTGCGTGGACACGGCGGAGCCGGGCGGGACACCGCACAGGGCGGCACCGTCCGCTACCCGACCTCGGGCTTCCTCGACCGGGTCACCAAGGAACTGGTCATCAACGTCGTCAGCCTGCTCAACCGCAGCCGCTACTCCATGACCCACCACACCGTCATCGGCTACAACACCCTGTCCGAGCTGCTGCCCCACCCCGACCCCGACACCCGCGCCGAGCAGGCCGAGGCCATGCCGCTGCACCTGGTCGACGACCACGGCAACCCCACCTTCGACCGCCCCGGCGCACCGCCCTGCACCGACACCCCCGCCTACCCCACAACGCCTACGCCACCGGCATGCTCGTCGAGCTGACCTGGCTCACCGTTCACTTCAGCGGCCTGCTCAACGTCTGGTTCACCGTCCTGCACACCTTCGACGAAGCCAGCGCCGCCGACGACGAAATCGACTTCATCACCGTCTACAACACCACCGTCCCCGCCGCCATCCGGCGCCGCAACAACGCCCTCCTCGGCGCCACGGGCTGGGGCGACCGGCCACTCAACGGAACCGGACCGGAGCCGGCGGTGTCGTCCGTCGAAGCGCTGACGCCGTGATCTTGAGGGCTGTCCGCACTGCCCGGTTCTGTCCCCGCTGCTCTCGGTGATGTCCGAGGCGGCCGTGGTGAAGCTTCACGATCGACGTGGTCAACAGTGGGCTGTGACAGCCATGACTCGCCTCTGCCGCGACGAGGAAGCCGCTGTGCGGTCCGGCGGAAGCTGCGATTTCTGCGTCGATCTGATCAACGCAGGATTGGATCAGCGCCGCAGGGGTATGGAAGGGGCGCCGTAGCACGTGCGCGTGAACACGGTGGGCCGCTTTCGGGCGGGCCGGCCGGCTCCGGCGCGGGGACAGTTGAAACTGTGCAGCTTCCCCGCGCCGGTTCCGGTTCGCTCGCGCGGCCCGTTGGCCGTGGTTGTGTCGTGATCATTGCGTACCATGCCCTGACGACGTCAAGCAGCGGCGCCGTAGATCAGTTCCTCTGAGCTACGAGGTGCGGCGGCATGGCCGATGAGACGAACGCGTCCGAGACGTCCGCGGCCGGGCCGGGCGACAGTGGTCGTCCTGATGCCCTGAGCAGACTCGACGAGACCGCCGAGGCGCTGACGGTGCTGCGGGACTACTTCACCGACGAGGAGCCGCTCGACAGCGCGTTGCAGAGGCTGGCCGACACCGCGAGCAGGGCGATCCCGGATGCCGACTCGGTGACGGTGTCGCTGATGGATCCGGCGCGGCCGCGCACTGCCGCCTCCACGAGCCCCGAGTTGATCGAGATCGACGAGAAGCAGTACGCCGCTGACCGGGGCCCGTGCCTGGAGTCCGCCCGCACCCGGCGGCCTGTGCGGGCTGTCGTCGGCGAGCACCTCGACGAGTGGCCGGAGTTCGAGGCAGCCGCCGCGGCGCACGCGATCCGCGCCTACCTGTCCGTGCCGGTGCTGCTGCCCTCCTCGAACTCCTCCGACGAGAAGCACCTCGGTTCACTCAACATCTACAGCCACACGGCCGCGGCCTTCGACCCCTTCGACGAAGGGCTCATGCGGCTGTTCACGACAGCCGCATCGGTCACGATCACCAGCGCCCAGCGCTGGCAGCGCTCACGAGACCACATCGACAGCCTGGAGAAGGCTCTCGCCTCCCGGGCCGTCATCGACCAAGCAAAAGGTGTGCTGATGGCCGTGCACTCCTGCAGCGCCGACGAAGCCTTCACGATGCTCGTGCAGCGCTCACAGCACGAAAACGTCAAACTCCGCGACATCGCCAAGAACCTCCTCGACTCGGTCGCCGGTTCCTGAACGGTCGGCGCCGTTCGCGGCAGACGGGCAACACCTCGCCCCGCCAGCTATTCGTCCTGGGTTCTCAAGCGTTCTGAGGCGCCGCTGATGAAGCTCTCCGCCGTCGACCGTGGCCTCGAGTGATGTGCGGCGGCGGCGCCGGGAAAGCGGGGATCGTGGACGCGCGAACTGTTCGCCCGCATGCGGTGCGCTGGTGGGCGTGTCAATGAGCAAGGCGACGTCTGGGCGCACGTCGCCGACTCCGTCCACGCTGAAGACGCAACTCGCCGGTTTCGTGGGAGCTCCACCTCAAAACTCAGCATACTGATGGGGCTCTGCCGAAACATCGGGCCGACCGCTATCCGCACCTGGGCCGATTACCTGATCAAGGTTGCGTGACGCAGCACTAGCTGGGTCTTTCAGCTCAGGCTGAGGCGCGTTGACGGAGGTTTCTGCGAGGGCTTCCCATCCCGCAGAGCCCAACCGTGGGGCGGACCCGGTCGGCGCGGTGCTCATGGCTCATCCGTGCCGCGCGGTGCGTGGTCCCCCTACCCTTCTCGGTTCGACCAGGACAGGAAATCCGACCAGAACGCTGCTGTGGCGGCAACGACGTGCCGCTCCTCGTCGGCTCTGCCCTGCGGGCCGCCGAACTCCTGGTGCACGTAGTCGATGAGGTCGTACCCGTAGGGGATGATGTCGGCGCCGCGGATCGACAACACCGGGTGAGCGAATGTCGCCTGGCCCGCGGGCAGGTAGCGATGGGAGTAGACCGGAACCAGCTGCGGCACTGACGCCAAGTGCGCCCTCGCGCCGGCTACGGCGTCGGTCCGCCGGGCAGGGCGCGTGCCCCAGCTCGGATGCCAGAAGTCCGCCTCCGCCACCGCGAATACCACGTCCTCGACCGGTCTGTCGAGCCAGGAACGAAGCTGCGCGGCGTTGCCGTGACGCCAGTCGGGCCATGCCCCTCCCGTGGGCAGCCCCGCCGCGAGAAAAGCGCGGTGGTCGTCGGCGAACGCGAACCCGAACCGCGCTTCGATACCGGTCAACTCCTGCTCCGTCAACCCTGGGCGGATCTCGGCGCGTCCGAGCCGGGCCAGCAGGCGTGCGGCCTTGGCGCCGAGACTCACCCCGAACGGATTGATCATTTGTGCAGGTTACAGCCCCATGGCGTGCAATCAGGGCCCAAGAGCTGCGAGTTCGTCGACGCGCAGAAGATGTACGACGCGCATCGGAGCGATCGTCAGCACCGCACTCGCCCCGCTCGACATGGGAGGACCAGCCTGGACCGTCAGCAGACCGAGCCGATCACCGGGTCAACGTTCCGAGATGCGGCACCAGTAGTGTCGCTGCTTAGTTATGGCGCGTTTGGCTGGGAGGCTGTTGTCATGGCCTCCCAGTTGAAGCGGCCGGTGACGTTGTCGGCGCGGGATCGTGAAGAGCTGATCCGGCTGACCACCACTGGTGTGCACTCAGCCTCAGCGATCAGGCGGGCGCGGGTACTGCTCGCGCTGGACACCTCGGCAGGTGAGCCCGATCCGAAGGAAGTGATCGCAGATCGGCTCGGGGTCTCGGGTGAGATGCTGCGGCTGGTCGCCAAGCGATTCGCCGAGACCGGCGGTGATGTCCTGGCCACGATCGGACGCAAGAAGCGTGACCTTCCGCCGGTGCCCTCGCCGGTCACCGGTGAGGTCGAAGCCCGGTTGATCGCCCTGGCGTGCTCGCAGCCGCCGGCGGGGCATGCTCGATGGTCGTTGCGGCTGCTGGAAAAACACGTCGAGCTCACCGAGGACATCCCGAACCTGGACCACTCGACCATCGGCCGGGTTTTGAAAAAACGGAACTGCGTCCTCATCTGAGGAAGTGCTGGAACATCCCGCCGAAGGCGAACGCGGAGTTCGCAGCCCGCATGGAAGACGTCCTCGCCGTCTACGCCCGCCCGCACGACCCTGCCCGCCCGGTCGTGTGCATGGACGAGAAGCCCTTCCAGTTCCTTGGCGAGGTCCGCGACCCGCTGCCGGCCCGGCCGGGCCGCGATGCCCGCCAGGACAGTGAGTACGTCCGGTGCGGCACCTGCTCGATCTTCGTGTGGGCAGAACCGCTGCGTGGCTGGCGCCGCGTGCATGCCCTGGCCCAGCGCACCAAACTCGACTGGGCAGGGCAGGGCAGGTCAAACACCTACTGACCGTGGACTATCCCGACGCCGAGACCGTCGTGCTGGTCATGGACAACCTCAACACCCACGGCATCGCCTCGCTCTACGAAGCCTTCGACCCCGGCGAGGCCTTCGCCCTGGCTCAGCGACTCGAGATCCACCACACACCCAAACACGGGTCCTGGCTGCTCCTGCCACCGGTTCGCAAGCGCCCTCTCGTCCAACGCCAGTGCCGACGCCGCCGGCCGCACCGGCGCCACCGATACCACCGGCACCCGCGCCACCGGCGACGAGACCGCTGTTACCTCCGAGGCCGCCAAGACCGCCGTTGCCGCCCTTGCCCGCGGTGAGCACGACGGTATCGCTACCGGCGCCGCCGGTGACGGTCCCGGCGTTGCCGGTAAAGCCGTCCCACCGCGGTGCCCAGGTCGACCAGGGCCCGGCCCGTCGTACTGGTACGTGCTGTCGATCCCTTGACCGACCTTTCACTCTGAAGTGAGCCCGGGACTGAGGTCTCCTCTGCCACCGCCTGCCTTGCTTTCGCCCGCCTGACCACCCACACGCCACGAAAATATCACCGAAACAGCGGACGGAAATTACGGAGGCGCGAATTACGAGAACAGCGGCAACGATCAACCGGTACTAGCCTGCGATCTTCATCGGGACGTTGACCAAATCTGTGGGACAACCTCGGTTCCAAGCCATGAGAAAATATGTGTTCCATAGTGTCTGATCAGGTTTTTTGCCAAGCCCACCACAATCAAATTCCGCACAGGTGGGCCATTTAGGGGACGGCGGTACCGGTCGGCGCATCTGAAGGAGTACACTTCGGTCTGTTACCCCGGACCTCGGTGACGTGACATGACCCGCGATGATCATGGGTACAGATCACGAGCCGAGGTTTTCGCATGTGCGAGTAGCCGCACAGGCTGCTTCGGCAAGGTCTCCGCGCGTCGCTCGCGCACTCTTCTCCGCTGGCGCGTCCGCGCTGTGCGGCTATGAACAAATCGTGTTCGGGAAATGAAGACATGAGGATCCAGCAGAGTCAGATCCGCCGGGTGATCGTCGCCGCGGTGACCGGAGTTCTCGCGGTCCCCGGCTTGTGGGCGGTCGCTCCACTGACCGCCCAGGCCGCCGTCAACTGCGTCGTGAGCGCCGGTGTGACCCAGACCGACACCGTCGTGATTGGAAGTCCCGGCAACGACACGATCGACTGCGGCGGAACGGATCCCGCCAAGACGATCCGCGGCAACGGTGGCAACGACACCATCACCGGCTCAGCGCTCGACGACACGATCGACGGCGGCGACGGCAACGACACCCTCACCGGCGGCACCGGCAACGACACCCTCACCGGCGGCCTGGGCATCGACACGATCTCCGGCAGCGCGGGCACCGACACCCTCATCGGCGCTTCCGTCGACGGCAGCCAGGACAGCCTCGACGGTGGCCTCGGCGTCGACACCTGCCAGGGGCCCGCACCGGACCCCGACATCCACGCCAGCTGCGAGAACACCAGCACCCCGCCGGCAACGGGCCCCGGCTCGGGCACGGGAAACGCAACCGCACTGTGCATCGCGACCGGCGGCGTGCTCACCCTCACCGTGAACCCGGTGGGATATGTCTGCGTGTTCAACCCCCTCAGCCCGGCGAACCGCCGCGTCCAGGAAGCCCGCAGCATCTGCACCGGAGCCGGAGGAACGTTCGTGAGCCTGCTCCCCCTGAGCTACACCTGTCTCCTACCGACCACGCCATGAGGTATCCGCCCCACGAACTGATCCAGTCGCTGGGCATCCGAGCGAGGAGAGAAGTCAGGCCCTGATCCCGTCCCGAGAGGGCCCCGGGCTCCGCGGAGGCCAGGGTCCTCGTGCCGAACGCACCTGTCAGCCCCGGAACGCCGCTCGTGGCGTCTTCGACCAGTTGCGAACTCTCTCAGCAGGTATCGCAACCGGGTGAAATTCCAGACCGAAGTGTCCTGCCCAGCAGAATGTAGTCCGATGTGGACATACTGATCCCCAACCTCCGACAAGGCACCTCGCCGGTCGGGCCCGCCGCTCATGCAACGAAACGCTCCTCCGTTTGGACATCGTCACAACCATCGGCCAGTCGATCGTTGCGCAGGCCGAGCGCAACCGGGCCAAGACGCCACACCTGTCCGCCGCGGTCTGCTTCTACCGCTCCGTGCACGGGTTCGGCACGAGTTTCGTGTACTGAAGGGCGTGGGTCGAGGGCGGGGAGAGAGTCGATGGAACATCGTCTGTTCACCGTCATGCGGGTAGCGGATCTTTCCCGCCGCAAGGAGTTCTTCACCGCGATCGGGCTTCGGTTCGACCTCGATCTCACGCGTCGTCGACACCCGGACCGAAATCGAAGCCGTGTTCGACATCTTCGCCAACGACCGCGGCGATGTGGAGCTCATCGTCGACCGAGCCATCATCGCTGGCGGCCAGGAGTACTCGCCACCGTGGGATGCGGACTTCTTCCATCAACGCGTCTTCGAGGACCTCGACGGCCACCAGCGGAAGATCTGCTGGGTCAAGAACGCCCCGGCATCATGAGATGACACGTGCGCGACCTCGCACCGTCCGAGAGGTAATCACTCTCCCGGGTGTCTCAGCAACCGCCTGAACGGACGGCTCGGGTCGCGGCCATTCGTCGGTAGTGCCCGATGCGATGATCACTATCTGCAACTCGTACTGGATTCACGCTGAACGCCAGGCAGGTCGTGGGCTGCCCGACACGGCCTGGTCAGCGAGGGCGAGCAGGCGCGGCGGTTGGGTCGCATGGGGCACGGGCGCATGGCCGGATGGCTGACTCCGCATGCGGACCCTGCTGAGCTGGGGTCAAAGCCGAGTGGGGTGCGTTCGTCGCGCTGGTCGACGACAGGTTCGACCAGGAAGGGCAGTCACCGGCCGAGGTGCGGAAGCTGCTGCAACAGCTCCTTGAGGTGCTCAGCGGCGCGGACCGAAGTGAGCACCCGGTGGCAGCGGTGCGCGCACTCGGCGACCTGTGGGGCCGCACGAAAGCGGCGGCTCGGCCGGGATGAAGCGACCAGTTCATCGGGCTGTACCGGGACTTTGCCGAGGCCATCTGCACGGAGGCGGAGCTGCGGGCGTCTGGTGAGCGGCTCGGGCTCGACGATTACGTGGTGTTGCGCCGACGCACCATCACGGTGTTGCCGGTGCTGGCCGTCATCGAACGCGCTCTGCCCGAGGCCCGTCAACTGGACGGGTTGCGCAACGCGACCGCCGACATCATCGCCTGGACCAACGACCTGCGTTCCGCGCGGCGGGAGTTGGAGGAGGGCACGGACAATCTCATCACTGTGCTCGCCCGGCACCACCGGTGCAGCCTGGTCGAGGCTGCGGCGAAAGCTCGCACGATGCTCGCCGGGCGCATGGACGACTTCGAGCAGGGCGGTGCCGGCGGCGACCGGGCCTAGCTGATCCGCCGGGCGCGGGACGGATCCCTCGCCTGGCAACGCGAAACCCGTCGAAACACGACGGGCTCGGTGACTTCGGGCGAGCCTCGGAGGGGTGTGCGGGCGCTGGCCAGACATCTGGCTGTCGAGGTGGACGCCACCGGTGTCGTGGATGACCGGTGATGGCCGCGATCCACCGACGCTCGGCTGACCTGCACGAAACGTATTCCCGGCATGCACGAACTCGCTTTGATCTGATCTCGATCGGGTTTCCGGGCAGCGGCTTCCGAACCTGATCTGCGCGGGCACGCTGCACAAGGCCCGCACGACGGGCATCTCGACCAAGCGGCGCGACCGATCGGCTCGCGGAGGGCAAGCGGTGTGACAGCCGGCGCCAGCGGGTACTCGGAAGGTCGAACCTGCGGGGAGTGAGCCCATGCGTGGCGACATCGAGACCTACTTCGAAAACGGCCGGTGGAAGAACAAGGTCGAGGGGAACGACCTTCCTTCCAGCATTCACCTGTCCAAGGAAGATGCGCGCACGAACGGCCGTGAGATGGCCATCTCGCACGCGGTGGACCACGTCGTCCGCGACCGGGACGGTTCGGTCGCGGAGCACGAGGTGTACCCCCGCGGGCGCGACCCGCGCACTCTCTCCCGCTGAGTCTCTGGCGGCCGCCGGCAACGCGACTGTCCTGTGCTGGTGGCGTTCCGCCGTCCTGCTGAACGAGGCCGGCCCAATTCGCGACAACATCCACAGTGGACTTCGAACGCCACGGTCGGATAAGCGGCAGACAGTGTTCAGAAATTGAAGAATCGGTGAACGGCGAACGGCCGCACAACGGATCCCCCAGAATCACGGGAAGGGTTCGAACGGGTGCCGTCGTGGTGGCGTGCTTGCTCGCGCTGCTCGCGGCGGCTCTGATCGCGGGGCAGACCCATCCGAAGGTGCTGGCGCACGGGGGCGAGAGGTACCGGACGCACCTGCGCGACCGTGCCGCCGCCCACGGCGTCGGGGACCTGGTGGAGTTCGATCCGACCTACCTCGAGGCGAACGCGCTGGCGGACCTCGTGGGCCGGGCCGATGTCGTCCCGCTCCCCTACGACTCCTCCGAACAGGTCACGTCGGGCGTGCTCGTCGAAGCGCTCGCGGCGTGCGGACTGGTCGTCACCACGGTGTTCCCGCACGCCGTCGAACTGCTGGCCGGCGGAGCCGGTCTGCTGGTGCCGCACCGAGACCCTGCGGCCATCACGGCGGCGCTGCGGCGCGTGCTGACGGAGCCCCAGCTCGCCGCGGGAATGCACGACCGCTCCACCGAGCTCGGTCCGGCGCTGAGCTGGCCCGCGGTGGCCGGCCGGTATCTCCGCCTCGCCGAGGACCTGCTCACCACCCGAGTCGTCCTGACACGATGAGGGAACCCGACTTCTCCCACCTGGTGCGGCTCAGCGACGACACGGGTCTTTACGAGCACGCGGAAGGCCCCTTGCCGCGGCGGGAGCACGGCTACTGCCTCGACGACGTCGCCAGGGGTCTGGTGGTCCTGAGCCGCGAACCGGAACTGCCCGCCGAACTGGCCGGGCTGGCTGAGGGCTATCTGGCCTTCATGGCCTACGCGCAGAACGAGGACGGGCGCTTCCACAACCGTCTCGGGCCTAGGCCGCGACTGGCAGGACGAGCCGGGACTGGGCGACTGGTGGGGCCGGGCGCTGTGGAGACTCGGCACCGCCGCCGCCCGCTGCCCGGTGCCCTCGATCCGCCGGACAGCACTGGAGTGCTTCGACCGCAGCGCCCACCACCGGCCGCCGTCGGTGCGCTCGATGACGTTCGCCGCGCTCGGCGCCGCCGAGGGCCTCAGCGCCGATCCGGTCCACGCCTCCGCCGCCGCGCTGCTCGGCGATGTCCCCTCGTACGTTGGTGAACCACGTCCCGACCCGACGTGGCCGTGGCCCGAGAACCGGCTGTTCTACGCCAACGCCGCGCTGGCCGAGGCGCTGATCGCCGCGGGGATCTCCTCGCCGACGACAAGGTGCGCGATGACGGCCTGCGGCTGCTGGAGTGGCTGCTGGGCGTCGAGTCCACGGACTTCCACCTCTCACCGGTCCCAACCGGTGGGTGGTTCCTCGGCGAGCAGCGCCCGGCGTTCGACCAGCAGCCGATCGAGGCGGCCGCGATGGCCGACGCCTGCGCCCGCGGCTACCGCTGCACCGGCGACCCCACCTGACTCGCGGCATCCACCGTTCGATCGCGTGGTTCAACGGTGACAACGACCTCGGCTCGTCGATGCGCGACGATCAGACCGGCGGCGGTTACGACGGGCTGACCCCGCAAGGCCCGAACAACAACCAGGGGGCCGAGTCGACCCTGGCTCTGATCTCCACCCGCCAGCACCTGCGCACGCTCCTGAGGAGCACCGGATGAACGCACGCGTCACCCGAAGCCGGCTGCGGCTGCGTCCGGACCCGCGCCGGGTGATCACCAGGCTGTTCGTGCCCGGCGAGAAGGTTCCCGAGCACGAGTCGCGGTCCGCAGCCGTGATCCGGCGGGTCATGGCACTCGACGACGGCGTCGTCCTCGCCGCGCTCGAGCGCACGGTCCGCCTGTTCGCGGAACGGCACCAGGACATCCGCGCGACCTTCGCGGACAACTTCGCGAGCGTCAGCCACCGCCTGCCCGCGGACGTCGACCTGGCCGAACCCCGCCGGTTGCTGATCGGCGCGTACTTCACCCACGTGTGCACCCGAAGCTCCTCGCCAGGCAGGCGGCACACCGGACCGTCGAACTCGTCAGGTGGATCGCCGCGTACAACTACACGACCGAGTTCCCGGAGAACTCGATCGTGGGCGGGCGGGTGCTCTGGCCGTCCGGGGTGGCCGCAGGGTCGCGACGCGAGCGCTGCCGACCGCCTTCGTTGTCGTGGAACCGCTTCGCGTGGCCGCCGGGCTGGTACGGGCCTTGGAACACCCGGTCACCACATCGATTCGTCGTCCTCGCCTTCGCGGCACTCTCGCCGACACCTCTGCGCCGTACCATTCGCTGCGCGTTGAGCACGAGCGCCGCGAACTCGTTCCCCGCGGAAGGCGATGCGGCATGGACAACCTGGCTACCGTCCTCGGACGGAAAACGCGCACACCGCCGAAGCCGACCCGCAGGGACGCGGTGGAGTGCCGGGACGAGGCGGCCGTGGCTCTGACCACGCTGAGGGACGGGATGTCCGTCGAGGAGCCCCTCGACGGACATCCTCGAGCGGCTCGCCGACACCGCGACGAAAGCGATCCAGGACGCCGACGCGGTCACGGTCACGGTCACGGTGAGCGCCCGAGGACCGCCGCGGCCAGCGACAGCACTTTCGCCGGAGCCGACGAGAGGCAGTACGACGCCGACCGCGGCCCCTGCCTGGAATCCGCGCGCTTGCCTTTCCGTGGCCATCGAGCTTCCGGCATCGGACAGCAACGACGCCGTCCACATGGGATCGCTCAACATCTGCAGCTACAGCGCGCCGACCTTCGACCCGTCCGACGAGAGCGTGATGTGGTTGTTCACCACGGCGGCCAGCGCGGCGATCAGCAACGCCCACCAGCGGCAGAGATCGCGTGAGCACATCGGCAACCTCGAGACCGCGCTGGCCTCACGTGCAGTCATCGAGCAGGCCAAGCGGATTCTCATGGCGGTGCACGCCTGCACCGCCGACCAGGCCTTCGAACTGCTCGTCCAGCAGTCGCAGCACAACGACGTCAGACTCCGTGACGTCGCCAGGCACCTCCACGGCAGCGTCGCCGGGCGGTGAGCAGGTCCGGTCGGTCCGCCCAGGTACATGGCGACCCGAGTCATGTGCACCCGAACAGCGGCGGATCACGACGTGGGTGCCGTACTAAGATCGATGTCGATCCAGCCGCCCCGGACCCCGGCGGCACCATCCGCCACTCAAGGCTCGGGGTGCCCGTCATGATCGGACTTTCCAACGCCACACGCCCGGAAGAACACACTCGGGCGTTGCGCGAACTGGACCACCGCAGTGGCGGTGAGAACTGCCTCGATGACATCCGGCGCCAGGTCCGTGACAGCCTGCCGTTGCTCACCACACGCGTGCCGGCGCACGTACGGCAGCGACTGCACGCCGCTGTGGCAAATCTGCGGAACATCGCGGGGTGGGCCAGATTCGACGCGGGCCTGGTGAGCTCCGCGCACCACCACTTCGGCCACGCCCTCGCCCTGGTCGGGCTCGCGCGTGCGGACGGGTTGACGGCCAACGTGTGCTACCGGCTGGGGCGCGTGTTCCTGCACCACGGGCAGATCGACAAGGCGTTGCGCCACTTCGACATCGGCCGGCTCGCGGCTGCCAAGGCCGGCGACGACCTCGCGGCCGGCATCCTCTCCGTGAACGCGGCGTGGGCGTACGCCAAGAAGGGGGCCGAGCACGGCGCCCTCGCGCTGCTCGATCGCGGCCAGGACGAGTTCGCCGCCGTGAACCGCGTCGACGTGGCCGGTTGGGCGGCTTTCTTCACCGAGGCGGAGCTCTCCGCGATCGCAAGAGCCGTGCACACGGACCTGTCGGTCACGGTGGGACGACGGCACGCGCGGACCGCCGTTCCCCTGCTCACCACGGCAATCGGCGAGTACGACGAGATACTGGTCCGGGGCCGAACGTTCAGCTTGATCCTGTTGTCCACCAGCCATCTGGTCGAAGGAGACGTCCAGGGCGTGGTGGACTGCGGGATGCGGGCCCTCACGATGTCGGCACTCGTCGACTCGGCCCGCGTGCGCGACCGCTTCCGCCCGCTCGCGTCCCTGGTACGCAGGCATGAGGACTACGCAGGGGCGTGGGGCCTCGCCGACCACATCGACGCGGGTCACGGTACTTCCAGGGCGTCGTGAGCGGTCCGGTGTGGCCCGGCCTTCGGCACCTCGCGGCACTCACCGAAGATCAGCGCGAAGTCCTGCGCCTGCGGGTCGTTCGAGGCCTCTCCGCGGAGCAGACGGCACACGTGCTCGGGTCCACGCCAGCAGCGGTACGCCTGGTGCAGCACCAGGCGCTCGAAACCCTCCGTGCTGTGATCAGGCTGTCCTGACCTCGGTGCCGTGAGGCGCAATCACTGCATCGGTGCTTCCGCCACTCGCCAAACAGACGCACGAGCGTCGATACGTTTGTGAGCCGCACCGCGAAAAATCGCGACAAAAATCGTTGACCACGAGATGGTCCAATTTTTCCTAAGGGAGATTGTTTCAGAACAAACCCCCGGAAACCGTTCTGGCGCGACCATGCGGAGCGACACCAGGGCCCTACTGCAGCCCACCCTTCGACAGAGAACGCTGGTCACGTGCACTTTCAGTCCGGCACCAGGTCACGCGCACGCCCGTCCCGCAGCACCGGCCGCCCGGCGCGGCCTTCGCACAATGAGTTGAAGAAGTTTGAGAACGACCGCGCAGGGGCTACTCTGATATTGATCCGCCCGGACCCCGCGGTCGCTCTGATCTCACGAGGAGATTTCAGTTGAGCACCGTATGCGGCAAAGCATGAACGCGGTCCCGGCCGACGCGTCAGTGATCGTCCAGCGCCTGCATCTCTCCGCCGGCTTCCACGCCACCGGACGCGACTGGGTCGTGGGGTGTCTGGCCGCGCTCGGCACCCGCCTGCGGTCGTACCGCGACGACCAGGTGGACCTGGAGATCAGCCTGAAGGACCGCGACGGCGACGAGCAGCGGGTCGTCCCGCAGTGCTGGATCAGCAGCGCGCACCGCGTGCACTTCGTCGCGACCTCGTCGAAGCAGCGGTTGTTGTCGTAGGCACTCGGCGAGGCCAGGGACGACCTGATCCGTCAGGTCGACGAGGCGAAGACAGACCCGCACCGAACCGCGTCACAACCGATCGCTGCGGCCGGTGGCGCCCGAACCCGGGATCGGCTAGCGACATGAGCACCGAGCAGCACCGCCAGGTGGCCGACGTGGAGACCTACGAGAACGAGGACGAGCACCGGCAGGTCGCCGTTCGCCACGTCTGCATCGCCTGCGGCGTGCGGACGAACGCGGTCGGCAGCGCGATCTACCTGCGGACCACACGAGATGGCGTCCAGCCGTTCGAGACCGCCGGCTTCTGCGGGGTGGAAATCGCTGAATTGCAGACCATGCTCGCGGAGGGTCCGGCTTTCACGGCGACGCGGCAGAACTGGCCCGTGCTGGTGCCGGACCTCGCCGCCACGAAGCACTGGCCCGTCTTCGCCCCCGCTGCCATCGCGATCGGGGTGGCGGCGATGTTCGCGTTCCCATTGGTGCTCAACGCGCACTCGCTCGGCACTCTGGAGATCCACCGGGACGCCTGCGGCGCCCTGCTCCCGGACGAGATCGCCGACGCGGTGCACCTGGCCGACGTGGCCACGGCCCTGTTGCTCGACCGGCCCGCGGGCCGGAGCGCGGAGGACGAGCACGGCGGAAAGGCGTCCATCCGCACGCGTGGACCGTCCGGCCCTGCGGTCCGCCACCTCTTCTCGGTGGCGAACGACCGGGCCGAGCGCGGACTCATGTGCACCAACATCGACAAGTAGAGGTGGCGTGAATGTCGGACCGGGTGGCCCAGACCTTCGTCGCGCTGGCCGACGAACAAGGTGCTCAAGCTGATGGCCGTCTCGACCAAGATGACCCGGCCGCTGGAGCACCACCTGGCACACGACGGAGAAGGCCCTTCCGAGGAGTGCTTCCGCTCAGGTCAGAGCGTCCGGTGTGACGACCTGCGCGCGGGGCCACCGCGGTGGCCCCGGTTCAACGCCGCCTCGGTGCGCCTCGGGTTCGTCGCGGTCGACGCGGTGCCGATGCGGCTGCGGAGCGAGGTCATCGGCACGCTCAACCTGTTCCGGACCTCGCCGGATGCACTCCCCCCGAGGCGACGACGTTGGCGCAGTCGTTCGCGAACGTCGCGACGATCAGCCTTCTCCAGGTGCGCGCGATCCGGCGGAACCGGGTGCTCGCGGAACAGCTGCAAGCCGCACTCACGAGCCACATCACCATCGAGCAGGCCAAGGGCGTGCTGACGGAGCGCCCGCAGATCGACGTGGAGGACGCCTTCTCGCTGATGCGCACCCACGCCCGCAACACCAACCAGCTGCTCTCCGAAGTGCCCCGAGGGCGAGCCCGGCAGCGAACTCGTCCGCGACGAACCGCTGAGCTTCGATCCCCGCGAACGCCGCTACGGGTGGCGCACCGTGCGACACGGCCGGGTCACCATCCCCAACCCGGCCCACCGGCCGGTACCCGCGGCTGCCGCCGGCGATCTCCTCGACCCGATGACTGTGTTCGAGGAGATCTTCTGATGCACCTGACCCGGTTCGAGATCAACCCGGCCCGCCGCGCCGCCCGCGATCTGCTCGCCTCACCGCAGAAACTCCACGCCGCCGTGCTGGCCGGTTCCCCACCCTGGCCGCGGCACCGGCCGGGAACGGGCGGGTGTTGTGGCGGCTTGATCAGCGTGACTACCAGACCCTGCTCTACATCGTCAGCCCGCACAAGCCCGACCTCACCCATCTGGTCGAGGACGTCGGCTGGCTCACCACCCGCGGTTGGGACACCCGTGACTACACCCGCCTGCTCGACCGGCTCAACGCCGGCGACGAGTGGGCGTTCCGGCTCAAGGCCAACCCGGTGAGCAACCGGCGCAAAAGCGACGACGCCGCACGATCACAGCGTTTCGGTCACGTCACCGTGGCCCAGCAGACCGACTGGCTGCTCAACCGGACCGAACGCCACGGCTTCACCATTCCCCGCGGCGAGCACAAAGAACCCGACGTGGCCGTCCGCGGTCGCGAACACCTCAAGTTCCAGCGCCAAGGACGCACCGTCACCCTGGCCACCGCCGTGTTCGAGGGCCGCCTGGAGATCACCGACCCCGACGCGCTGCGGCACAGCCTCACCCACGGCATCGGACACGGCAAGGCCTACGGCTGCGGGCTGCTCACCCTCGCCCCGGTGAAGCGTGCCTGACATCCCCGGCGCGAGGCCGGTCCCGCTGTCGCAGCTGGTTCAGCGCAGCTCGACCCTGTTGCCACACCTCGACTTCTTCCAGTGTTCTCCCCCGGTCAGTCGGCACATGCCGACCGCTGCGGAGCGCGGACGCCCGTGCGCAAACCAAGTGAAAAGAGCTGACGCAGGTACCAAGAGCGCTGCGGCGACGCCAGTGCCGCTAGCCGGAAGGACGTCGCCTCACCGCTGCGATACGGCGGCGCCATTTGTCGAGTTCCACCAGCACGTACGTCAGGGCGCTCAGCACCAGGACGGAAGTCCAGGTGTGCCAGGGCATTGGCGCGGTGTGGAACAAGGTGTTCATCGCGGGCAGGTAGGTCAGCAGCAGTTGCAGACCGATGGTCAGCGCGATACCACCGAGCAGCCATCGGTTGCTCAGCAGTCCGGCGCGCGACCGCAGGTTTTCCAGTGATCGGCAGTTCATCAGGTAGGCGATCTGCGCGCCGACGAACACGTTGACCGCCACGGTGCGGGCGAGTTCGAGTGACGCCCCGGAGGAGAGCTGCCAGCGGAACGCTCCGAACGAGCAGGCGAGCAGGACCGCGGAGACGAACGCGACGCGCCCCACCAGCGATCTGGTCAGCAGGGGCAGGGTCGGCGGCAACGGCGGCCGGCGCATGACGCCTGGCTCGCGGGGTTCGAAGGCGAGGGGCAGGCCGAGCGCGACGGCGGTGGTCATGTTGATCCACAGGATCTGCACCGGGAGGATCGGCAGGGCTGTGCCCAGCACGATCGCGGTGAGGATCACCAGGCCTTCTGCCATGTTGGTGGGCAGGGTCCAGATGATGAACTTGCGCAGGTTGTCGAAGACCGCGCGGCCTTCCTCGACGGCGGCGCGGATCGAGGAGAAGTTGTCGTCGGTGAGCACCATGTCGGCCGCCTGCTTGGCGACCTCGGTGCCTCCCTTGCCCATCGCCACACCGATGTCCGCGCGCCGCAGGGCGGGTGCGTCGTTCACACCGTCCCCGGTCATCGCGACCACCTCGCCTCGTGCCTGGAATTCCGTGACCAGCCGCAGCTTCTCCTCCGGTGACACTCTCGCGTAGACGTCGTCGATGTCGAAGTGGGCCGCGATCGACCGTGCGGTCGCCGGGTGGTCACCGGTGATCATCTTCACTTCGATGCCGGCGGCCTGGCAGGCGTGCACGGCCTCGATCGCCTCGGGACGAGGTGGGTCCTGCATCGCGACCAGTCCGAGCAAGGTCACCTTGCCGCGCAGTGCTTCCTCGGTCAGCTCAGCGCCATGGGCGGTTCCGATCGCGAGCACTCGCAGGCCGTCGCGTGCCAGTTCTTCGGCTTCGACGCCGTGTTCCAAGCCTGCGAGTTCGAGCACGCGTTCCACCGCGCCCTTGACGTACACGGCGCCGCCGGTGTGCTGGGTCGCCATGAACAGGCGTTCCGAGCTGAACGGCAGCACGTCCACCCGTGCCGGCACGTCGGCGGTGCCGAGTCCTGCTTTGCGGGCCGCGACGACGAGTGCGGCCTCGGTCGGGTCGCCGACAGGCTGCCACTCACTTTTCTCCTCGATGATTCGCGCGTCGTTGCACGCCCACGCGGCGAGCAGGCATTCTCGGACCGCCGCGTCCGCGGGTGGCGCGAGGTCCCCTTCTGGGGAATAGCCGATACCGGTTAGCTCGTGGTGCCGGGTGCCGACGACGACCGTCCGCACGGTCATGGCGTTTGCGGTCAAGGTGCCGGTCTTGTCGGTGCAGATCACCGTGGTGCTGCCGAGGGTTTCCACGGCGGGCAGCCGGCGAACGATCGCGTTCCTGCGTGCCATCCGCGCGACGCCGATCGCGAGCGTCGCCGTCACCGCCGCGGGCAGGCCTTCCGGAATCGCGCCCACCGCGAGGGCAACCGCCGCGGTCACCATGCCCGCCAGCGGTTCTCCTCGCAGCAGTCCGACCGCGACGCTGGCCACGGCCAGCCCGAGGATCACCAGTGTCAGCACCTGGCTGAACCGTGCGAGTTTGCGTGTCAGCGGCGTCCGGACCGTCACCGTCGTGCCCACGAGGCGGTGCACTCGGCCGATCTCGGTGTCGGTGCCCGTCGCGGTGACGACGCCTCGGCCGCTGCCGGCAGTGACCAGTGTGCTGGAGTAGGCCGTGTTGGCCCGGTCGGCGAGCGCGGTGTCCGGTGGCAGTGCCAGTGGGTCTTTCGACACCGGCGAGGATTCGCCGGTGAGTGCGGACTCGTCGACGCTGAGCTCCTGCGTGTCGACGAGTCTCAGGTCGGCGGCCACCTGGTCGCCCGCTTCCAGGAGAACGACGTCACCGGTCACCAGTTGGGCGGATGGGACACGGGACGTGACGCCGTCGCGCAACACCGTGGCCTCGGTGCGTGTCATCGCCGCGAGGGCGTCCAGTGCGCGTTCGGCCCGCATCTCCTGCAGAAACCCGATGATCGCGTTGATCACGACGACGGCGAGCACGACAGACGCGTCGACGATCTCGCCGAGTGCGGCGGTGAGCACCGCGGCCGCGAGCAGGACGTAGATAAGCGGGTTGTGCAGCTGTTTCAGCAGCCGCACAACCCAGTTCGACCCTCGGCTGGGCGGCAACTCGTTCGGTCCGAGCTCCGCGAGCCTGCTCTGCCAGTCTGAAGTGGACAGTCCGGTCATCGCATCGGAGCGGGCCTGTCGCACGACCTCGTCGGCCGGCTGCGCGTGCGGAGTGGGAGCCTTGGGATCAGCTCTGGTCAGCGGCATGGCTCTGCTCGTTGCGTGCCTCTCGTTGCACGGGGATCACGAGGACGGGTGCGGACGAGTGCCGCACGCAGTGCGTGCTGGTCGATCCGAGAACGGTCTTGCGCAGCCAGTGCCCGCTGTGAGTGGCCACGACGAGCATGGTCGCACCCACCGACTGCTGCTCCAGCACTTCGGCGGCGTCGCCTCGAACGCTTCGCCGGACGATCACAGGGATGTCGGTGCGCCCTGCCAGGGTGGCACGCAACGCGTTCTCCACCAGTGCTTCGGACGCCGGCATCCCTCGGGCCGCGTCTGTTTGCGTCCAGTCCGCGAGCGGCTCGTAGTTCCACGCGTGCACGACGTGCAGCGGGCAGTCGCGGACGAGAGCCTCGTCCATCGCCCACTGCAACGCTCGCTCTGACACCGACGTTCCATCGACCCCGACAACGATCGGGTTTGCTGTGCTCATGACTCCACCTCGTCGACTCCGAGCCTCGACCGGCGGCGGGCGCCGGCACGCGTTGCCTGTCCTTGACCCGCGTCGGAAAGCGCTGCCACGAGCAGCACGGCGCTGCGCGAGGCCTCGATCAGCACCGACTTGGGATCGCCCTCGGCGAGGGTCCTGCACACCCCGGAGCCGTTGCCCGCCCTCACCGCTTTGTCGAGTACGGCCTGGTGTCCCGCGCGCACGCGTTCGGACGTCCACTCCATGCCGAACTCGACGGGAATCGGACCGATCATCAGGGCGTGGTGCCGGTGCCAGGCGAAGATCGCGACGACCGGGTAGCCGTGGTGCCGCGCCTCCGCCGGAGCCCAGCCCGGTGCCGCCTCGCTGGAGGGAGATCCGTCCACGCCAACCACGATGGTCCCGGTCGCGATGTCGCTCATGGCCGTACGATCGCGAGCGGGCAGGGCGCGTGGTAAACCAGCGCCTGGCTGGTCGAGCCGATCAGCATTCCGGCGAACCCGCCGTACCCTCGACTGCCCACCACCAGCAGCTGGGCCTGCTCGCCGAACCGCGTCAAGGCTCGTACCGGCCGGTCGTGCAGCACGACGCGGTCGACCTGCACGTCTGGGTACTTCTCCTGCCAGCCGGCGAGTTGTTGTGCCAGCAGGCGTTGTTCCTGCTCCTCGACACGGTTCCAGTTGATCGCGAACTGCGAGTCGTCGAAGTCGCTGCCGATCATGAGGTTGTGCCACGACATCACCGCGGTGAGCGGCGCGCGACGCACCGATGCGGCCTCGAACGCGAACGCCACCGCTGCCTCGCTCGTCGGCGACCCGTCGACGCCGACGACCACCGGCCCCTCAGAACGCGGTGTCCCACGCACGACCACGAGCGGGCATTGGCCGTGCGACGCCAGTGCGAGCGCGGTCGAGCCGACGAGCAACCCGGTGACGCCGCCGAGTCCTTGCGATCCGAGCACCATCAGCCGGGCCTCACGCGACTCCTCGATCAGCGATGTCGCTGCACCCCCTGCGACGACGTGCGTCGTCACATCGATGTCGGGCGCACCAGCCAGTGCGGCTTGGGCGGCCTCGTCCAGCCATGTGCGCGCTTGTGCTTCGATCGCCTGGTGGACCTCGGTGCCCGTGAGGATGACCTCCGGATAGCCGCGGCTCGGCAGGAGGTAGCCGTGCACCAGGCGCAACGGTGCGTGGTGGCGGGCGCAGTCGTCGGCTGCCCACCTCACCGCCGCGAGCGCAGAGGACGAGCCGTCGATACCGACCACGACGGGTGCCGCAGGTCCCTTCATCACGAGTTCTCCTCATACCAAGAGTCGTACGTGGGCATCACAATCCACTCAGGACACACCCAAGTGGCGCGCGGAGACGCGGAACCCTCGCGAGCGAGGTTCCGGCGATTCGGTGCACGGCGATCACGTTGCGCGACAATTCGGCGACTTAAGAGGGAACATCCCACGACCTCCTCGGCGCGTCAGCGATCCACGCGTGCGCCGCCGAGGTCCGGGGCGGATGTACCACTCAGCGTAGAGGGCCTCGGAGAGGAGCGCACCTTGTGCGGGAAGGATGCTGGTCTCTACGCTCGCGCAACCTTCCTCCACGCCCGCCCGACCCCGCGGTCGCCACGGTCTCGTGAGGAGACGTCCGTGAACATTTTCATCGGCTGGCGCCGGTCAACCGACCACCGGCACGCAAGACGATGAACCCGTCCCTGTCCGGGACCGCGGATCCGAACCAGCCGGTGACCGGCCGATCTGCTCAGCACAGCGGCCGCGCACGCCTCCATGAACGTGCCGGTCGTGGCGGCGACCGACATCGCGGACGAGGTGCACGCCGGTCTGCGGGGGCGGAAGTTCGACAGCGCGGCGGTGCTGGCCGTGTGTCGTGGCGACGCCCTGATCGGGCTCGTCACGATCGAGCAGCTGCTCGCGGCCTCGCCTGACACGCCGATGAGCGCGATCATGGATGCCCGGCCTCCTGTGGTGCACCCCCACGTCGATCAGGAGAAAGCGGCCCGGCAGGCGGTGCAGAACCGGGAACCCGGGCTCGCCGTCATCACACCGGACGGCCGGTTCCGCGGGTTGATCTCGGCACAGCGCCTGCTCGGCGTCCTCATCGAGGAGCACGACGAGGACCTCGCCAGGCTCGGCGGTTTCCTCACGACATCTGCATCTGCGCGAAGCGCGAGCACGGAGCGGGTGGCAAGGCGGCTGTGGCACCGTCTGCCGTGGCTGCTCGTCGGCTTGGCGGGAGCACTGCTGGCGGCGGGAATCGTCGGGTCCTTCGAGGAACTGCTGGCCCGCCAGGTCCTCGTCGCGCTGTTCGTGCCGGGAGTGGTGTACATCGCCGACGCGGTCGGCACCCAGACCGCGGCCCTCGTGATCCGAGGGCTGTCCGTGGGCATCGGGATCGGACGTGTCGCGCTGCGCGAGGTCGTCACCGGCGTGCTGCTCGGCACCCTGCTCGCGGCGATCGCCTTCCCGCCGATCCTGCTGGTGTGGGGTGACTTCCAAGTGGCGCTGGCCGTGTCGGCCGCGTTGCTGGTGGCTTCGTCGATCGCGACCGCCATCGCCATGGCCCTGCCGTGGCTGCTGCACCGGCTGGGCCGCGATCCCGCGTTCGGTTCTGGCCCGCTGGCCACCGTCGTCCAGGACCTGCTCTCGGTCTACGTCTACTTCGTCATCGCGACCGCTCTGCTGTGACGATACCGCGCGCCTCGCGAGCAATCTGGAGGTCCTCCCGAGCGGTGATCACCAGTGTCCTCACGTCCGCACCGGCGGCGGTGATGTCCTGATCGTCGCGCACGGTGTCGTTGCGGTCGAGATCGATGGCCGCGCCGAGGAACCGCAGCCGCTCGACCGCTCGACGTCGCACCGCGGACGAGTGTTCACCGACCCCACCGGTGAACACGAGAACGTCCATCCCCCCGGTTGCCGCCGCCATGGCGCCGATGCCACCCACCAGTCGATGTGTGTAGACGTCCAGAGCGAGGGCCGCGTCCGTGTCTCCACGATCCGCCGCGGCTTCTACTTCGCGCATGTCACCGGTGCCGGCGAGCGCGGTGAGTCCGGAGCGCTGTTCCAACGCCGTGGCGACCTCGTGCGGTGACAGGTGTTCGTGCTCTTCCAGCCAGAGCACCAATCCGGGATCGACGGTACCGGACCGGGTCGCCATCACGAGACCTTCCAACGGGGTGAAGCCCATGGTGGTGTCGACGCTGCGTCCGTCCACCACTGCCGCGAGCGACGCTCCCGCGCCCAGGTGACAGGAGACGACCCGCAGTCCGGCCTGCGGCCGGTCGAGCAGTTCTGCCGCGCGGCGCGAGCAGTAGCCGTGCGAGAGGCCGTGGAATCCGTAGCGCCGGATCGCGTAGCGGTCCCGCCATTCGCGTGGCACCGCGTAGGTCGCGGCCGCCTCCGGGATCGTGGCGTGGAAAGCGGTGTCGAAGCACGCCACCGCGGCGATACCGGGGAATTGTCCGGTGACGGCGTCCAGAGCGGCGAGCGACTTGGGTTGGTGCAGCGGGGCGAGGCCGGTCAGATCGTGCAACCGCTCCCGCACCACGTCGTCGATCCGTACCGGACCGGTGAAGCCGGTTCCACCGTGCACGACACGATGCCCGACCACATCCGGTTCGTCCCAGTCACGCAGGACTCCGGCGAGGCGCGACGTGTCGAACCCGTCCGCTCCGGCAGGCAGGTCAGCGGTGTGCCGCACCGCGTCGTGCTCGTCGAGGAAGCGGAGCTTCAGGCTCGACGAGCCCGCGTTGACGACCAGCACTCGCACTGCTCAGTCCTGTTCCGGCCAGGTCCAGCCGGAGATCGCCGGGTCGTCCTCGCCGTGTTCGCGGGTGTACCGGCGTGCCGCCAAACGAGCGTCCGTCATCCGCTGGCGCAGCGTCGCGGCGTTGCTGCCCAACGACGGGACGCGGTCGATGACGTCCATGACGAGGTGGAAGCGGTCGAGGTCGTTGAGCATCAGGACGTCGAACGGCGTGGTCGTGGTGCCTTCTTCTTTGTAGCCGCGCACATGGAGGTTGTGGTGGTTGTTGCGCCGGTACGTGAGCCGGTGGATCAGCGCCGGATAGCCGTGGAATGCGAAGATCACCGGTTTGTCCGTGGTGAACAGCGCGTCGAAGTCGCCGTCGGACAGCCCGTGCGGATGTTCGCTGGCGGGCTGCAGCCGCATCAGGTCCACGACGTTGATGACCCGCACCCTCAGCTGGGGAAGGTGGGCGCGCAGCAAATCCGCGGCGGCCAAGGTTTCCAGCGTCGGGATCTCTCCCGCGCAGGCGAGTACGACATCGGGCTCGCCGTCGGTGTTGCTCGCCCACGGCCAGATCCCGAGACCGCGCGTGCAGTGCGCGACCGCCTCGTCGATGCTCAGGTAGGTCAACGCGGGCTGTTTGCCGGCGACGATGACGTTCACGTAGTGCTTGCTGCGCAGGCAATGGTCGGTCACCGACAGCAGCGTGTTGGCGTCCGGCGGCAGGTACACCCGGATGATCTCGGCTTTCTTGTTGACCACGTGGTCGATGAACCCGGGGTCCTGGTGGGAGAACCCGTTGTGGTCCTGGCGCCAGACGTGCGACGACAGCAGGTAGTTCAGTGACGCGATCGGTGCTCGCCACGGAATCGCGCGTGTCGTCTTGAGCCACTTCGCGTGCTGGTTGAACATCGAGTCGATGATGTGGATGAACGCCTCGTAGCAGTTGAACAAGCCGTGACGGCCGGTGAGCAGGTAGCCCTCGAGCCAGCCCTGGCACAGGTGCTCGGACAGCACCTCCATCACCCGTCCGTCCGGAGCGAGGTGATCGTCACCGGGCTCGGTGATGGCGTTCCACGTGCGGTCGGTCGCCTCGAACACCGCGGAGAGGCGGTTGGACGCCGTCTCGTCCGGCCCCATGACGCGGAACCGGTCGGGATTGCGGATGATGATGTCGCGCAGGAACGCGCCCAGCACCTTGGTCGCCTCGGCGGCTTCTGCGGCAGGACGCTCCACCGGTACGGCGTGGTCGCGGAAGTCGGGCATGACGAGGTCGCGCAACAGCAGGCCGCCGTTGGCGTGCGGGTTGGCGCTCATCCGCCGGGTCCCTCGCGGGGCGAGTGCCTGCAGTTCCGGGATCAGTCGCCCGGTGCGGTCGAACAGCTCGTCCGGGCGGTATCCGCGCATCCACTGTTCCAGCAGTTCACGGTGCTCGGGGTTCGCGCGGGTCGCGGCGACCGGTACCTGGTGGGCGCGGAACGTGCCCTCGACCGGCAGGCCGTCGACCACCTTGGGCCCCGTCCAGCCTTTCGGCGTGCGCAGCACGATCATCGGCCACAGCGGGCGCTTCCCCGTGCCGGATCCTTCGCGGGCCCGGTGCTGGATGGCGGCGATGTCATCGAGCACGAGGTCGAGCGTGGCCGCCAGTTGCTCGTGCACGTCCATGGGATCGTCACCCACGACGAAGTGCGGGACATAGCCGTACCCGCGCATCAACGCGGTGAGCTCGTCGTCGGGGATCCGTGCGAGCACGGCCGGGTTGGCGATCTTGTAGCCGTTGAGGTGCAGCACCGGCAGCACCGCGCCGTCCGTCGCCGGGTTGAGGAACTTGTTTGAATGCCAGCTGGCCGCCAGCGGACCGGTTTCCGCTTCCCCGTCCCCCACCACGCACAGCACCAGCAGGTCCGGGTTGTCGAACGCCGCACCGTAGGCGTGCACCAGCGCGTAGCCGAGCTCTCCGCCCTCGTGGACGGAACCGGGTGTCTCGGGCGCGACGTGGCTGGGAATGCCGCCGGGGAAGGAGAACTGCCGGAACAACGCCCGCAGCCCGTCCTCGTCCTGCCCGATCGAGGAGTAGACCTCGCTGTAGGTGCCTTCCAGGTAGGCATTGGCGACCAGTCCTGGACCACCATGACCAGGACCGGTCACGTACAGCGCGTTGAGGTCACGAGCGTTGATGACCCGGTTCATGTGCGCGTACAACAGGTTCAGCCCGGGAGTGGTTCCCCAGTGCCCGAGCAGGCGCGGCTTGACGTGTTCGGTCCGCAGCGGATCGCGCAGCAACGGGTTGTCCAACAGGTAGATCTGACCGACCGACAGGTAGTTCGCCGCCCGCCAGTACGCATCGATCAGCTCGAGGTCGTGCCGGGTGAAGGCCGGTGCCAGGTCGGTGCGTGTCACGAGCGTGACTCCTCATCAGGTTGTAGCGATCGTCTGTTATGGACGGTGTTCGACGAACCGGTCGTCCAGGCCGCGTCTCCTCGGATCGTGGTGTCCGTCACCGCGGTCGGCGCCGCAACCGGTTGTCCGCCGCGGTGGTGCCAGATGTCGCGCAGGACGACCTGGATGACGCCGACGACCGGGATGGCGAGCAGTGCGCCGAGTATTCCGGCGAGTTCGGTCGCCAGGAGCAAGGCGACGAGCACGGTCAGCGGGTTGAGCTTGACCGTCCTGGAGAAGATCACCGGTTGCAGCAGGTGGTTCTCCAGCTGCTGGTAAACGATGAAGAAGATGACCACGGTGATGGCCGCGGGCAGCGAGTGGATGAGCGCGGCGACACCCGCGACCACCGCGCCGAGGGTGGCGCCGACCAGGGGGATCAGGTCTGCGATCGCGACGAAGATCGCGATCAGCTCGGCGAACGGCACACCGAAGATCTTCAGCACGACGTAGGTCAGCACACCGCAGATCGCGCTGATGAGGAGATTGCCCGAGATGTAGCCGGTGACGGTCTTCGCGCAGTCGCCGCCCACCCTGCGGATGTGCTCCGCCCGCTGTGAGGAGAACAGCGCGAGCGTTCCCTCGACGACCTTCGGACCCTCCAGCACCGCGAGGTAGGCGATCACGAAGATGGAGATGGTCGCGACGATGCCGGTGACCGCGCTGCGCAACAGGCCCAGCGCCGGGGTGCCGAGGCCGGTGGCGAACTCCCGGATGCGTTCTTCGTTGTCACGGGCGAGCTCCAGCGCGTTCGTGCGCTCCAGCAAGATCCCGACGGGGCCTCTGCCACCACGTGCGTCCGCGATCATGTCCGGCAGCGCCGCCGCCAATCGTGTGCCCTGCTCGGCCAGCGGCACGGCGAACAACGTGAGAATGCCGCCGAACGCCAGCACGACGACGAGGAACACGACCAGGGTCGCCAGCGGGCGGCGGCACCACCTGACATGGTCTTGCAGCCAGTTCACCGCCGGGTAGAGCGCGACCGTGAAGACGACCGCGATGAGCATCCACACCAGAACTCGCTGGACGTGCATCACGAACACCACCGCCACGACCGTGGCCAGGGTCAGCCCGATAGTCGCGAGGATGGTCCGCACAGGAACCTTATGGGCGCGCTGGCTCGGCATCGTGTTCACCACTCCCGTTCCGGCCGTACGACGACCGTTTCCGGGGAACACCGAGGACAGCGCCAGTCCGGCTTCCGACGCGCGAAGTGCCCTCGGCACCTCGAACTTACGCCGGTGGGCTGTACGCCGCTTTTTACGGGCGTCGGGGGCTGCTGTCCCTCATCAGCTCGGTGATCTCCGGTGATCGCGATACGACGTGCTGCGCAACCTCTGACAGGAGCTGGTTGCTGTTGCGGGCGTGGGTGCGCATGAGGGAGAACGCGTCCGCGACATCGATCTGCAGGCGCTCGGCCAGGATGCCCTTCGCCTGCTCGATGACGATGCGGCTGTTGAGCGCGTTCTGCAGTTGTTCGGTGACCATTTCGCTGTGCCGCAGCGCCCGGACCTGGAGGATGCTGATCGTCGCGACGTTGGCAAAGGACTGGGCCAGTTCGACCGCGTCCTGCGGGATGGCGCCGGGCGAGGTCCGGAACAGGTTCAGCGCGCCGACGACCTGCTCGCGCAGCCGCATCGGCACCGCGTGCACGGCGGCGAATCCCTGGTCGCGCGCCGCGGCCGTGAACCGGGGCCAGCGCTGCGGTTCCTGCTCCAGGTCGGCGCACTCCACGGGCTGCCCGGTGTGGAAGCAGTCCAGGCAGGGGCCTTCCTCGTCCTGCAGCTGGAACAGTTCCAGCATGCGGGCCTGTTCGGTGGACGCGGCCACCAGGTTCAGCGCACCGCGCTGGTCTGCCAGCAGGATCCCGACCGCGTCCAACTCGAGCAGTTCGACGCAGCGTTCTGTCAACGTCTGCAGGAAGTCGATGGCGTCGAACCGCAGCACGAGCGTGTCCGCCAGCTCGACGAAGGTCTGGGTGATCCGCCGGTCCAACATGTGACTCACCTCTGTTTCTCGAAATCGGTGTCCGGGGTGAATCTCAGTCTGCGCGCGACCACGTCGGCCGCCACCTCCGACAGACGCAGGCCGGCGAGATACGCGTGCGCCCGCAATCTCAGGAACGCTTCCCCGAGATCGGTGTCCAGCTGCACCGACACCATGCCGGTGGCCTGGTGCACCACGCCCCAGCGGCGTTCCGGCTCGGTGGCCCACAGGTCGCCGCCGTCCAGCGCCTCCGGCGCCGCGGTCCGGCCGAGCAGCAGCGCCGTCGCCGTGTCCGCGAACAGCAGCGCGTCCGCGAGCTCCTCCGCCGACAGCGGGCCGTCGACATCCCGGCAGATCTCCAGGGCGCCCAGCGCGATCGCGCCGAGCGTCAAGGGGATCACGAAGATCGCCGCCACTCCCGCGGCGGCCGCAGCCGGGGCGAACACGGGCCAGCGCCGCGCACTCCACCCGCCCGCCAGATCGGATGCGAACACCGGCTGGTTCTGCCGCAGAGCCTCCGACACAGGCCCCTCGCCCACCGTTGCCTGGAGCTCGGCGATCTCGTCACCGGCAGTTCCGGCGACTTCGAGCGGTTGCGCGGTACCGACCAGGTAGACCGCGACACCGGCCGCGTTCAGACCGGTCCGGCAGGCGAGGCAGACATGGCGGACGCCGACGGGCTCCCGCTCGGCCACGGCGATCTTGTTGACCACCGCGAGGATGTCGAGATGCCGATTCGTGCCCATGCCGGTCACTCCTCGCCATTGTGATCCAGAACGAACCATAGCCCTTCACGCCACCGCCCACCGCCTCGGTTGCCGAACCACGGGGACCGGCGCAGAGGTGGAGCTGGGCCGAGCGCGGGAGCTCCGACGGAAACGAGTCAGTGTTGCCGGTGCGGGAGGCCGGCGTATTCGGCGATGCGCGCGATGAGCTCCCGCGCACCGTGTGGGAGCGGTGGCGCGCCGCTTGCTCGCCGAGTGGCCGGATGCGATCGCGGACGCGTGCCGAGGTGAAGGTCTCGGCGGGCGCCAGCGCGCGGAACCCGACAGCTACGCCGTGACCGAGGTCCCGGTCGAGCAGGTGGTTGATCGACAGCAGGACGAGGCTGAACACACGGCTGCGGGCCATGTCGTCGCCGTAGTCGTCGACCGCTCCGGTGAGCAGCGGAATCGCGGTTCGGGCGTGGCGAGGGCTCGTGGTGCGGGCCAGGTCGGTGTGGACGGCGCCGACCATGGCCGACAGATCCGTCTCGGTGAAGAACCCGGCCCAGCTGGGCACATCGGTGTGGCCGGCGGCCGCGAACCGGTCCCTGCCGCGATCGAGCTCGGCGAGCGCCTGACCACCGTCGCCCTTCCTGGCATGGGTCCAGGCCGAGTTCATCGACAGGATGCCGGCAGCGATCTCACCGCCCGGCCCGGCCGCGGCCAGCTGACCCAGCTCGAAGTAGTCCAACGCCTCGGCGAGGCTCCCGTGGTGCAAGCACACGCGGCCGAGCCGGTAGCAGATGTTGGCCACCAGGCCGTTGTGCCGGCCCCGACCGGCGAGCACGAACGCTTGGGCGAAGTGGACACGGGCACTGCCGGCCAGGCCGACGTCGAAGCACACCCAGCCGGCGAGGTTGTAGAGATCGCCCAGCGCCACGTGCAACCGGCGCCGCACGTACTCGGCGGCTGACGCGTCGAGCATCAACCGCCCCTCCCCCATCCGGCGGCGGATCGCGTCGAGACACGCATCGCCGCCTTGGCGGTAGTGCACCAGGCGCAGGGCGTGCGTGTCCGCCTTCAGCTGTTCGACGTCGGGCAAACCGATCGTGCGGGGCGCACGTTCCGCGCCGGGGAAGGATTCCGCGGTGGCCATAGCGGCACTCCTGACAGTAAAACTGGAGAAGTGGTCGCCGCCGGGGTCCAGGACGGTCACACGCCCTCGATGTCCAGCGGCTCACAGGCCACCGAACCGGCGAGGGGACTGCACATTCGTCGGCGTGAGCCGACTGCTACCCGAACACAGCCGAGCTCTTTCCCCCAATGCTGCCACCGAACAGGGCGGCACGCGAACGGGTGAACAGGCGTGGTGCCCGGAGTGGATCGCTGCTGCGCGCCGGCCACGGCGGGCGTGGGTATGGGTGTGAGCAGTGTGAGCCGCACCAGAACCGCAGGATGATGTGCCGTGGACGGAGTTGTCGGCGGCTACAGCGTCCCTGGGATCGCCGAGGGCAGCGGCAACACCGTTGCCGCTGGTGTTGCCGCTGCCCGTTGATACCGCTGTCAGCAGGTGCAGATGCCGCCGTTGTTGACCCCGGCGGCGCCGTTGCCGCCCGCGAGGCCGCTGGCGCCCGACGGGGTGGTGATGATGTCGAGCCCGTCGTTGATGGTTCCGGAGTTCCCGAGACCGCCGGCACCCGCGGCACCGCCGATGCCCCCGGGACCGCCGGGGCCACTGCAGCCGGTGCCGCCGTTGCCGCCACCGGCACCGTTGCCACCCTTGCCACCGGTCGCGGTGATGGTGTCCACGCCGGTTCCGCCGGTCAGGGTGCCGGAGTTTCCGATCCCACCGGCGCCACCGGCACCGCCCACGCCACCAGCGCCACCGGGCTGAACGGCCGCCAGACCGTTGCCGCCCTTGCCACCGACGCCACCGTTGCCGCCGAGACCACCGTTGGCCTTGAGCGAGTCAGCACCGGCACCGCCGCTGATGGTCCCGGAGTTCCCGACCCCACCCGCACCGCCGGCACCGCCGACGCCACCGGCGCCGCCGCCGTAACCGCAACCACCCACGCCACCGGCCGCACCGGTACCACCGGCACCACCGTTGGTGGTCACGTTGTCGAGACCGGCATCACCGAGATCACCGGTGAAGGTTCCGGAGTTCCCGACGCCACCGGCCGCGCCCGCGCCACCGATACCCCCGGCACCCGCGCCACCGGCGACGAGACCGCTGTTACCACCAAGGCCGCCAAGGCCACCATTGCCGCCCCTGCCCGCGGTGAGCACGACAGTGTCGCTACCGGCGCCACCGGTGACGTTCCCGGCGTTACCGACGCCACCGATCCCGCCGACGCCACCATCGCCTCCGGCGCCACCGGCACCGGAGGCGAACCCGGCCCCGCCCTGGCCGCCGTTGCCCCCGTTACCCCCGGCGCCACCGGTGACGATGATGCTGTCCGTGCCCGCACCGGCGTCGATGACACCGGTGGTCCCCACGCCGGCGCCGCCGACGTTGCCGGCTCCGCCGTTGCCGCCGGCATTTCCCGCAGGAGTGCCGGCATTGCCGTTGGCGCCTGCCGGGCCGCTGATGCCCGCCGTACCGACGACGCCGGTGACACTGATGGTGTCGCCACCGGCAAGGCTGTTCACCGTGCCGTTCACGGCACCGCCGGTGATGGTGATGATGTTGTTGCCCGTGGTCCCGGTCAGCACTTGACCGGCGGGGATCCCGGCGGTGCAGGTGAAGTTGGCGCCGCTCTGGGTGCATCCCGGCGGGAGCGCCAACGCCTGCGCGGGAACCAGCAGGGAGAACCCCGCCGCGGTGCCCAAGGCGATGAGGGCCCGACCGGCCCGGCCTGCCGTGCTGATGCGTTCTGTCGATCTCATGATCAACCTTCCACCCGTGAAGAGAATCTGCAGCTGACGCCACGAACTTGCGAGGTGGTGTGATGACCGGGGTCTGGAGCCATTGTCCGATGCCGGAAGATGAGGGCACCGGCACCAAGCAACCCTCGATACGACCGAGCTTTCACGCATTCGACACCGCTGGCAACAGAAGGAGCGGCCGGTCACCCATATGCGGTCAAGTCCCCACTGATGCCGCCACCGACGAGGGCCTCACACCTGGACGACAAAATGCGTTCCGCAAAATGCGTTCCGCAAAATGCGTTCCGCAAATTGCGCAACACCCGTTCGCAGAGGTTTTCGCATTTCTTTTATCACCTGCAAGCGGCGCGACCCCCACCAGCCCGCAAAGGCCTGGTGGGGGTCGCGCAGGTCTGGCTCCGTTATCAGATGATGGGGAGGAGCGCGCCAGCGGCACCGAGGATGCCGGCCACGGCGCCGTTGACGATGCCGATGACAGAGTCGATCAGGCCGCCGATGATGATGATTCCCATGACGAGATCTCCTTGCTGTTGAGTAGAGCATTTACTGGGTCGTGTGCGGTTCGTCCGCGCGATGGTCAGCCGGTGCAGCCGGGCACAGCCGGAACACTGCCGACGCAGTTGTTGGGGGTGTTGGCGGTGATGGGCGAGTTGGTTGCGGTCATGGTGCCGCCGAGGCGGTAGACGCCACCGGCGGTCAGCACCGCGGTGTTAACCGTGACGGCGGTTTGGGTCATGGTGGTCGCGGTGGAATTGACGGCGGCGACACCACCCCCCTCGGAGCCGGTGTTGTTGAGGATGAACAGCGGGCTGCCGGACACACCTGTGGTGCTCAACGTGCCGCGCAGGCCGTTGTAAATGCCACCACCGCGCAGCAGCGCGGTGTTGCCGGTGACGTTGCTCCTGGTGAAGGTCGCGGCGGGCGCGGTGTCCGAGGCGGTGTCGGCGTTGGCCAGTCCACCACCGTTGAGCGTGGCCACGTTCCCGACGAGGCCGCTGTTGGTGAGGGTGACCGCACCCCGGTTGAGGATGCCGCCGCCGTCACCGACGGCGCTGCCGTTCGTGAACACGACCGAGGTCGTCAGGGTCAGACTGCCGGTCGAGCCGACTTCGGCGATCCGGAACGGCAGCGCGGAGGAACGGGTGATGACCGCCGGGCCGATCATCTGGATCGGGGTCGTGATCACCGGCAGCCCGGTGGTCAGACCACCGTGAGCGGAGGTCAACTGATAGGTGCAGCCGCCCGCCAGCACGAGCGTGTCCGAGGCGGGAGTGCCGTTGGCCTGGTTCACCGCCGCGACCAAAGCGTTCTCACTGCACGCCACCGGAATGGTGATGGCTTGCGCGACGGGGGCAAGGGTGACCAGACCGGCAGCCACGATCGTGGCTCCGATCATGGCGTGGAGAGTGGTGCGGATGCGTTGCATGACGAGTTCATTTCCTGAAACGAAAATTGGGGAAACCGCCGACACGAAGGCGCCAACGGAGAAAGACAGAAAGACTGCGGGCAGGGCACCCGATCAGAACGGCCTACACATCGGGCCGTCCACACAAAAGCCTCGGCCCGTGATCTGTGTCCACAATTGTTGTGAACAGGTCACGTCACCGAGGTCCGGGGCAACAATGTTCAACCTACTCCTTCACCGAAGCGATGGGTACCACAGTCCCCCAAATGGCCCCTCCGTCGTACCTCTGATTGCCCCGGCCACGCCGAAGCCAGCTGATCAATGACAGCTGTGCCCGCGACTTCTGCACAGTCTCGGTTTCACGAGTAGCGCAAGAGTCCGCGCGACCCGCGACGCGCGGCAAACACTCGGCTCGACACGGACGTGAAAATCGTGTCTCATAACGCCCGCGTGGTGTCGAAGTCCGCACTGTGCCGCTGAGCACAGAATTCCACATAGGCGATCCCAGGGCATGCTCATCTTACGCCTGTTACATCTGGTCCCCGTCCGCCTCATCGGCTGGCTGATCTTGCTCAGCCGTCCCCAACGTCGAAGGACATCGAACTACTGGTGATGCGGCACGAGGTCGCGGTACTGCGCTGAACCAACCCCGACCGCGCGGTGCTCGCCGCGCCGCCGTCCCCCCGCGCTACGCACGAGACGGCTGGACCCTCAAGGTCAAGCCGGCGGAACACGAGAGGTCGCTCCTCGACAGCGACGCGCAAGCCATCAAAGACTGTGGGGTGCCAGAGCTCTGGACTCGCCGCTGAGCTGCGGTAATCGTGCGTCATCGCCATAGCGGCGGCATGATCGTGAACGTGGCGTTGAGGCTGCTGTACTTCATCTTCGTCCGACTTGTCGGCTGGCTGGCTCTGCTCGGCCCATCCTCGGCGGCCAAAGATGTCGAGTGGGTCTGCTGCACGAGTAGGTGACAGTGGTAGTCACGCAGCCCGGCTGGCTGGCGTGGCCATGATTGCTTCGTATTCGATCGGGGTCAACCTGCCGAGAGCTGCCTGGCGCCTGCGGCGGTGGTAGGTGCGTTCGATTCAGGTCACGATCGCGATCCGCAGTTCCTCGCGCGTGGTCCAGGTGCGCCGGTCGAGAACATTGTTCTGCAGCAACGCGAAGAAGCTCTCCATCGCGGCGTTGTCTCCGGCGGCGCCGACCCGGCCCATCCAACCGGACAGGCCGTGACGAGCGAGCGCGCGGACGAATTTCCTGGATCGAAATTGCGATCCGCAGTCGGTGTGGACCACGCAGCCGGCGACCTCGTCACATCTCGCGACGGCCGTTGGTGAGTGCGGTGACGGCGAGGCGGGACCTCATCCGGGAGTCGATGGAGTAGCCGACGATCCGGTTGGAGCAGGCGTCCTTGACCGCACACAGATACAACTTTCCTTCAGTGGTGCGGTGTTCGGTGAGGTCGGCCAGCCACAGCCGGTTCGGTGCGGTGGCGGTGAAGTCACGGCGCACCAGGTCGTCGTGCACCGGCGGACCGGCTTTCTTGCCGTTGCGGCCGCGTTTCTTGCCGAACGTGCTCCACCAGCCCATGGACGAGCAGATCCGCCACGCGGTCCGGTCCGCCATCGACACACCGGCGTCACGGGCCTCGTCGGCCAGGAACCGGTAGCCGAACTCCGGATCGTCGCGGTGCGCGTCGAACAACGCGTTCGCCCGCTGAGCCCGCTCGAGCTCGATCCCGGTGACCGGCCGGACGCGCCACCGGTAGTACGGCTGTCGAGCGATCCCGAGTACCCGGCACGTCACCGCGACCGGGATCCCGTCCGCGGCCAGCTCGGTCACGAGCGGGTAGAGCCTTTTCCCGACAAGTTCGCCTGCGATAGATACGCCGTCGCGCGGCGCAGGACCTCGTTCTCCTGCTCCAGCAGCTTGATCCGCTTACGCGCCTCACGCAGCTCAGCCGACTCGGCCCGGCTCGCACCGGCCTTGGCGCCTTCCTCGACCTCAGCCTGGCGCAACCACTTGAACAACGTCATCGGGTGAACCCCGAAGCCCTTCGCGATCTGCTCGACCGTCACGCCGGGCTCGCGGTCACGGGCGACCCGCACAACATCGTCGCGGAACTCCCGGGGGTAGGGCTTGGGCACAGCGACATTCTCCTCGGCCAGCTCGTGGTCGCCAACTTCTCTGACGATCTCTGCCTCCACCAGTGTCCACCCGTCGACGCCGCCCCGGCCCCGCCAGCATGGTCTGACACCGGTCGCCCATCGACGAAGACGACCTGCCCCGACAAACCCGTCACCGCCCCAGATGACCGCCGCGCGCGAGGAACGCCGCGATGTCACCCCACTGGCCACAGCCCAGCTCCGCAGGTGCAACTTCCACGATCCATGAGATCACCAGGCTCTGCCGCACTTGGACAACGCCGTCACACGCCGATCATGACCAGGAAGAACACCCGAACGGAGGACACGATTCGCTTAGCCAACGCGACCCCATTTCGCCCCGCGCAAACCGATTCTCCCAAAATCCTCCCAAACACCGGGTTACTGACCAGTACAGACCACTGTGGACAGTCACTTCAAGATCGAAAAATGCGCACGAAAAAGCCCGCTGAACTGGGCTTTCACCCAGAATCAGCGGGCTGATTCAGACCGTCGGGACGACAGGATTTGAACCTGCGACCCCTTGACCCCCAGCGGGACAACGGGTGTCCGCAGCCATCCTGACAGTCCATTTCGGCTGGTCGAGTCTGATGAAAGTCCAGGGCAGGGCCTCCAGTCCCGCCTCGTCCCACCTGTCCGTGAGACATGTGTGAGACAGGGCCCGACCATCTGAGGCCTTCTTCCATGAGCAACACCGTCCGTCCAACCGTTGTCCTGGCGCCGCTTCACCGCGAGCCACGACGCATCCGTCCGCCGTTCAACGTGGAAAGCCACAAGCCTGACGATCACCGTCCTGGCGAGACCAACAATGAATGGCGCGCCCGCAACCGCGCTGACCAAGTCGCCGCGCTTCTTGAGGCACTGGACGGCATCGAGCTAGGCGCACACGACCGCCGGATCGTCGAGTGGCTGGCGGGCTGGGATACGTCCGTGATCGGCACGGTCGCCAGCCTCTTCTACCGCGCTCGCGGCATGGGCGGTGACAGGTGAGCATCGAGGCAATCAACTGGGCGCTCAACCACGCTCCAATCCCCGCCGACCGCAAGGACGGGTCGACGTTGGCGATCACTCTGATCGCGCTCGCCAACCACGCCGGCCCCGATGGCCGTGACGCGTTCCCCTCGGTCGAGCGGATGATGCGCTACACGCGCTTGTCCCGACGCACCGTCCAGCGCTCGCTGCGGTCTTTGGAAGAGCTGGGTTTGGTCCGCAAAGGCAACACCCGCGTGCGGGACGCCCACATCGAGGAAGCCAACTTCCGGCCACAGGTCTACAACCTCGTCCTGTCCGCCCGGCAGTCCACAGGTACCGAGGACGGGCGCCAGGATGACGCCCCATCGACCAGCATGGGGCGTCAACAGAGGCGATTGGGGGCGTCAGCATCAACGAGTTGGGGCGTCATCACGACGCCCGAAACGTCCTTCAACCTTCCAAGGAACCGTCCGTCGTCGAGCGTGTCCGCTGGGCGCTCGACGACACGGCCGGAATGCGGACAATGCGACGCCCGTCCCGGCGACCCAATCTCCGCCCGCGTGATCTGGACCGACATAGACCACACGAGTTCGACTCCTTGCCCTCGCTGCGCTCCACGGCGGTTCGGAGACACCCGATGAACACCGCCATTCCGATGCCCGGCCCAAGCGACGACGAGGTGGAGCGCGCAGTGGCGCAGGTGGAGAAGTACGTAGCTGGTCATGCCTCGATCGCCGAGGTCGCAGTCACCAAGCGAGTCCGCGAGCTGCGTGCCGAAGTCAACGAAGCCCACGCCTTGCTGGCGCTCCAGGCTGACGACGCACCGCTATTGGTCGACACCGACCGCGTTCGGCGTACCCGAAAGCGCTCTGCAGAGGCTGCCCGGCTGCACGCGCTCGCCCAAAACCCTGCTGCACGAGCCTGGCAGGCCGCACGAGTGCGTCGTTCCTTGACCATCGTCGCGCTTACCGCTCTTGTTGGCGCGCTGGGTTGGTCTACGACGGGCGTGCACCACACGCTCACCCGAACCATGACCGAGCGGGACGCGGCGTGGTGGGGAGCATGGGCTGTGGAGCCGGTCATCTCGGCCGTGCTCCTGGTCGCTGTGGCCGCCAAGGCGTACCTCGCAGCACGCGGCCGGACGCTGAAGCACCGACACCTGGCCGCGGTGGAAATCAGCGCCCTTGCGGTGACGCTAACGCTCAACATCTGGCCGTACACCCCGTGGCAGGTCGACCGCTTCGAGCCAATGCAGCTCCTGGCTCACGCCATCGGTCCGTTGGTTGCCATCGGCGTTGTCACCATCATGCCGATCATCTGGACCTCGTTCGCCAGCCTCGACCACGGCCCCCTACCAGTAGGCCCTACTCCTGCCCGGTACAGCCAAAACGCTTCTTACGAGCCGACCACGGCGAAGCAGGCTACCGATGTTCGTACCGCCCTACTTGTGAAGCATGCTCGACGGCTAATCGCCGATGGGCAGCTACCAATCGCACCATCCGCCACACGCTTGCGTGAAGCTCTGCAGTGCGGCACCGACGCCGCTCGCGAAGTCCGCGATGCGCTCCGTTCAAGTGATGCAGGGTGACGGAGTCACCAGTGACGTGCCCTGCTGATCGTTGCCTGCTTTAGGCTCCATCTTCATAGACGACTTGATCGCCTGTGGCACCAACGATCAACATGAAGGCTGGCCACGGAGCTCGCGACCACGATGTTCATGGATGAACACCGTGTGGTGGTCACCCTGGTGAGCGCTTACTCGAGAACAGAGAGCGATGAGAACCGATGATCAGGCACATGTCAGACACGCTGGTCGGGGCTAGCCGGCACTTGCAGAGTGTGTTTGTCGCCATCCTGCTGACTCCGGTGCTGCCCGATGTAGCGGTCGACCTGTTCGGGGATGCAGCCAAGCCAGAACGAGATGCGCTTCTGCGCATCGGGGCGGTCGCAGTCGTCGTTGCGATCTGTGTCGTGGTCTACGCCATCCAGGCAACGCGCGCTCGCCGAGATCTCGCGCGCCGAGCTCGTGCTCCCCTTGGAGCACTTGACCGTGCAGACCTGCTGATCGTCGCGATCAGTCTGCGCCGAGGCGGCCACCTGCCGTACGAACGTGTGTCGCGACGTTCGCGTGCGATGGAGGTCGTGGAGTTTCTCGTTCATTCCGTTCGCCCTCAGACTGTTCTGGGTGTCGTGTCACCGGACGTTGACAGAGAAATCGTCGACAATCTATCCAACGAATTCGATGCTGACGGCATTGCTTTTGTACCGGTGTACATCACGGATGCATACGACCCTGCGGTTGTGATCCGCGAAGCGGCCGGCGTCACGGCGGCCGCTCGCGAGCTCAAGATCGAAGGCACACATATCTTGGTCGATGTCACCTCAGGAACCGTCGCGATGAGCTTGGCAATGATGCGCGTCGCTAATGGGCTTGGTGCACGCTGCGCAAGCGTGTCGTCCCGTTTCCGCAACGGAGCCAGGGTGCCCGGCGAGGTGTCTGGCCATCAGTTTGATCCACGGCTGGTCATCGAACCGTCGTGACATCCCGTTTTAGCGAACGCGAACTCTAAGCGTCGACGCAGAACGCAGGCGTGTACCCATGTCCTGGACCGAGGTGCTCGTAGACGGTAGTCGGGGCTAGCCGGTTCCATCGATGTCCCAGCAGAAGCGCCAGTCCCCCTGGACCCGCAAGGAAAAGGTGTATGCGATCAGCAGGACACTGCTCAAGCTCAAGTCGGACGGTGTTTCGGACGGCCTGAGCATAAGCAACAGCTTCGCCGGCACTGCCAATCGCCTGATCATGCGCGCCGCCAGCAGGAGTCAAAGTGATCAAGCCTGCTACATCGATCGATTGGCCACGAATGTAGTCGACGACAGCGCGCGTCGGATCAACAGCAATCCCAACCGCAACGGCCAACGCGCGCCCAGGTCCGATCTCCGTCCTCTTCAGACCCAAACCCGGCACGGGCACGAAGGAAGCGTTGCTAGCCCACAGGTCTCGTTGTTGCAGGTAGCTGACTGTGCGACCCGTGACTTGAGCGAGTTTGGCGCCTACAAGGAAGAAAGTTGCCTGCCTCATGGCACCACGCACGAGCACATCGCGGACACCATCGTCACGAAGTCGCCTAACCGCCACCTCAAGCTCGCTGTCCATATCAGTCCATTGATTCTGCGAGATCGGCGCAGCACGACTCATTGGACTGACGCCACGGTGACAATCAACCCAATCAAGGACCTCCGTTGCGTCTTCGGGATGCGGGTCTCGATCGATGGCTTGAACCAGCAATATCGCGCTTCGCTGACCTCGCTGAAGACCCAAAGCGGCGATCTCCTGCCTGATCTCCTCTGCGGTCAAAACGCGTCGACCAGCGCGTACCCAGCCAGCGGCCGCCGCGATTCCTACTTCAAGGGCAGCATCGTCATGACGGAGTCCCGCAGCAAGCATGAGCACTTGCGCTCGATCGCGCTCTCCCCCCACAGTGAAACCTGTGCGGAACACAAGGTGGTCGAGCATCTCCAGGAGCTCTTCCTGTTTCGCCGCTACGTGGTCAGCCCACGCCGCCAACTGCATGCCAGCCGCGCTCTCGTTAGAGGCGAGACGTGCATACGGCACGACAAGATCGGTCCGCCCGTCGATCTTGCTGAGCAAGGAATGCTGCGGGTCAAGAACTCTGTTCGTGAGCAGTTCAAGCCTTGGTGGCCGACTCGGGTCTCGCAAGAGTTTGTAGCTGGAAAACAACTTTTCCAGAACCGACCTACCCTTGCGAGGGCGGGATGTAAGAAATCCTTCATCCACCATGAGAGACGTAGTCGTCGCCCACTTCACCTGCGTGAAATGATCACCTAGTCCAAGTCGGCGCAGAACAACATCATCAACGTTGCCAGCCCCGTTGATCTCGATTTCCAGCTGAGTGAAGGAGCCATGAGGTTGAACAACCCGAAGCGCTGAACACCACGTCACGAGATCCTGATAGTGGTCACCACTTCTACGCACGCCGCTACGGGATGGTGGGCCTGCCGACGGAGACGGAAGCGTCAAAACATCGCCCCCTCAACAGGATCGGGCTCGTCGGCTACGGCGACAGGAACAGGCCGAATACTGGTCGGCGTGCAGACCCAGCCGATCATGGAGAAGCCACTTAAGCAGTCAGCGGCCGGCCTTCCCAGGATGATCGCTAGTACGACATCGAATCGGAGCTCCGGGTCTGCAAGCAAAGACTGATAAGTCTGGATATCAAGCGGGCTTGGCGTCGAGCCCGAGTACGGATGCGTATGCCACTCACCTACCCATACACTTCCATCGCGCTCGTACGCCGCCGCAGCAAGGCTTTGAGCATGCGCCAAGTCACGAAGAAAGTAGTGGGCCTCGCGAACTGCTGCTGGCCCTGGAGCACCCGCGTGGCGCACATGCGCGATGCTGCTGCTCACTTCCCCAAGGAGTATCCCTCCTGTCTCCAGGCCGTCGTCGTAGTCTTGGGCCATCCTGACGATTGTTGTTGCCGCGTCTCGGGAAAGCGTGATCGCCCGAAGCAACGGCTGCCCCTCAGCCTTCATGCGGCCTCACACGTTGGGCACCCAGCCCTGGGCGGCGTCTGAGGTAGCCAACGGATCTCCGTGTTGCGATGAATGTCGAATGGCGGAGCCCAGCCGAACTGTGGTCGCAGGCCTATTAGCGCGTGCTCACCGAGCAAAGTCTGACCAGACGCGCCACATCGCTCAAGAAGAGTTGCCACCGCCACCTTGGCTGCAAGTTGTCCGACAAGGTGAAGGTCGCCACCGACAGCGGTCATAGGTCGATGCGTTGTACCAGTACCGTATCCAAGGTCTAACGCCGGCTCGGGGTCCATAGCGCCTGATTCGACCAACGCTTCTCGTCGGCAGGTGAGACAACCATGGTCCGGCCAAGGACGCAATCGAATGAGTTCTCCGGTTACACCGTCCTGCAACACACAAGCCATGAGTGCATCTACCTTGGCCCGGCGCGCAAGGTGGCTAACCACGCGGCGTGGAGCCACACCATCGGCGGCACAGAGCACCAACCGAGAATTCTGCAATAGAGGGCGCACTTGATCAGCGTCGACGATGACGTTCAAGGGCAACGCTTCGACGTGTGTATCAGGCCAAGCTTCGCTGAGCTGTTCCCTCACGACATCGACCTTGAGCTTGCCCACATGCCGTGAAGAACCAACATGGCGAACCACGTTGTGACTGAGTAGGCGGTCTGGATCCAGCAACACCAGCTGACCGACCCCGTAGCTCGCGAGCGCGTGAGCCGCGGCACCTCCGATGCTGCCAACACCAATGAGAACCACCGTTAGGTCCGCGAGTTTCTCGACCGGCCAATGCGCTGACAGCTGAGAGAGGCCGTATCCGGCAGACTGAACCTCGACATCGACAGCCGTGACGGCAGACTCGGAGATCCACCAGGCAGCAATCTCAGGCACACCAACGTCTGGAAATGTAGTCGGCGCTTCCGGCGAGTAGGTCACGGCCACGTAAGCGCCAGTCGATGACGGGTTTTGCCACCCGCTTTGAACTGCGGATTGAAACGCCTCCACGGGCAGTGCGCCGGCAACACGTCGCATTCTCCACCAACAGGCGTGAAGGTCGGCGCCGACGCGGTACCAGCGATGGCCACTTCGCTGATCACCGCTACGAAGGAAGTGGTTGGCCGGAGACAGCGGAGTCGGCATCACAGGATCATTGCCGTTGGACACAGCGATCACAGCGCCGACTCCATCCGGGTCTGACGCCTGGTACGTGACCTTTCCCCAGTTGCCGCCCGCGCACATCCGGCTTACAGCTTCATCAGGAACCAGCACAAGCAGACGGCCGCTCATGCTCGCTCCTCCTTGTTAGCATTTGCTTCGAGGGCCTCATCGACCAGACAGTCCCGACTGTCATCGCTGACGATGCCGTTGATGGTCATCGCCTCAGCAACCCCGCTCTTCAAGAGGGCGTACTCGACGCGCCAGCCGGCCGCCTTCTGCAAGAGGTCCACAACAGACTCACGGCCAGTCCACACCGAGTTGTCTTGGAACAAACAGAGGCTTCCATCTCCGAGGACGTGAAACCTGGTTTGCGTGTACTCGAACAGTTCTGGACGCGGATCCAACGGGTAGATGGCAGGCGGAACCATCGGATATGCCTGCCCGTATAGCACCCGGATCAGCATGCCCTGGCCGCCGATCAGGTCACGAAGCCGCGGTGGCTCGGGTCGATCAAACGGCCACAGAGGCAGGAACCCCTGCCACCCTCCAGCCCCCAGTGGATCCCAAACCAGCTTTGGACATGCCGCTTGGATCTCACGCCGGTCACGTTCCAGCCGACGCGGCTCGCACTCCCACCACGCCGTCGAGCGATTGTCCGCGTTGCTCATGATCAACCCTGCGGTGCGTCCTTCACAGTCCGGAAACCCAGTAGGTAAGGTCCGCCTGCCGTGGCAGCGCTGCTCTTGGCTTCAGGAGCCGGAAAGTCATCGCCGAGGACCTTGCGCCACAGATCAGCTGCCTCATCAGTGTCACCGGCACTAGCTGCGGCACATGCCTGCTCGGCGATGTCACGAGCTCCCTCTAGCGCGGAGCGCAACACTTCGATGTCCAAGTCAGGCTGGATGGCACCACAGTGCCCCGCAGGATCTTCGACGCCGTAGCCAACCTCGACGGCCGCAGATGTGAAGAACTGCTTGAGAGCCTCCGGGCGGTTGCGATCGACCGGCAAGCACTTCAACGCAAGTACCTCAATCACAAGCGACTTGACCTTGGTCGGTACGCCGTGTCGCCACTGCTTCAGCACTCGCACCATTGGGCGAAAGTAGGACCATTTTCCCTGAAGCACCTCCACCTCATTGATCAGGTACTCAGGGTCCGCAGTGCTCCACTCCTCATCCAGCTTGCTCGGGAGCGATAGCGTGCCGTCTTCCTGCCTGAGAGCCGGCATCACGTCCACGGTAAACGCGTCATCCTGCTCAGGCGGGTCAACGAAGCACTTCACCGCTCGGTCGCGTGGCTTCGCCAGGCGAACGAGCTTGTCGACGGTCCCGTTGGTAGCTCCAAGCAGGGAATTGACCCGCCCTCGCACGTGATCAAGCGCATCGTCCGAAGAGGAGCCGGGCGAGCCCCACTCAGGGTGATCATCGCCTTCGAACACAACAACAAGATCGACATCGTGTACCGGCTTGAGCTGCGTACTGCGCCGCAACGACCCAGAGCCGAACACCTCGACGACGTCTGATTCGCCCTTCAACGCCTTCTTGAAGATGTCTCGACGATCCCTAGCGACGACAACCTGGTCATGATCGGCATCTACCGTCTTCTGGTAGTCGTCGAACGCCTTGTTAAGATCCATTTACACACCTCAGTCACGTGCCACGACAGTTCTCGGAGCTGTCGGGCCTGCACCTGGTGTGACATGTCGTCCACATTCGAGTGATCAGCTCGCACCGCACCGTGCACACCACGATAAGCACATGCACCGACAATTCCGCGCACTCCCACGGCGTGTCGAACATGTGTTCAACACGACGAGCACTATGAGTGATCTAACGATTACCCAAGGCGATAGGCGATGGGGGGTTGATGTCTAATGTGCAGGCCTCGAACACAGACTGACCTGCACGAACCGGCGTGCGGCAGTTTCGCGGTCAATGATCGCAGCAGGTTCGCCGACACCGCAGCCATGCAAGTCATGCCGCGACTTTGATCGCGCCTGGACAGCCAGCACGGCGCGGCGCGGTGGCTCAGAGAGCCGTCAGTTGCCATCGTCGTGTGACCACCGTGCTGCGAGCGACAAGACCACCCTGCAAGCTCGGCGACGCAAGCTCGGCGGCGTTGTAAGAGCACGTCATCGAACTAACCAGGTGGAGCGCGGCGGCGGCAGCCGAGACACCCAGCGACCTGCGGTTCGGTCCTGTGTTTGTCGAGCTGACGGCACCGGTGCGCCCCCGTCAACCCCTGGTGATTCGCCGAGTCTCTACCCTGCAGGACTTCGACCGGTGATCTCACCGCGGCCGGCTGACCTGGCGTCAGCCTGCGGTGATCCACTCTGCCGGGACCAGGGCGCCTTGGCCGTCACGCCACCGCCGGATCACCGCAGATGCGAAGACTGGTTGCTCCAGGTCTGCGTGTTCCATGGCGATGACCTGGAGCTTGCCGTCCGCGGTAGTGATGGTGTTGGCGATGGCTTGGTACGCGCGCAGGAGAGCTGTCCGGTCAGACTCTGCGGCTGGCTGTAGGTCTGTTCCTTTGTAGTCGGCGGGGAAGTAGACCTGGGAAGGCTGGTCGAGAACGAGCAGCTGCGGCACTGGCCGATTATGGTCGATGAACCACTCGTGCAGGCTCAAGAACGCGGCCAGGTGGTAGCCCAGCCAGTTTTGCCCGCCGCCGATCTCCTTGAGGGGGACTGGTCCGTCGTCGGTGTCGGCCACGACGGTGAGGCGACGCAGGTCGAACCGGATGGGGGCGTCCGAGTGCTCGAGGACGAGTGCGCGGGCCTTGGCGGTGATCTTCTGGTTGATCAGTGACAGGCTGCTGTTGACCCGGTCGGCCTGCACGTCGTGGCCAAGAGCCTCCTCCAGTTCCTCGATGGCCGCGCGCATGTTTTCGCGCTGGTCGCGGATGCGGGGGGCGACTGTGTAACGTGCGGCGTTCTCCAGGAACAGGCTGATGCGCCCGCGGACGGCGGCGGCGCGTAGCGTGGTGTCGCGGTACCGTGCGGCCTCGCGCATGCCTGCCTCAAGTGCGCCGCGTTCGTCGTGGTTGGCGCCGAGTGCGCGGCGGTGCTCGCGGAGCAATTCTTCTTGCTCGTTGATTAGGGCCTGGATCTGCGGGGTGTCGTCGCTGACGTGGACGACGTTGGCGTTGAGCTCCTCCAGGTCTGTCCGCAGTGCGGTCGCGACGGCGCTCGGGGCGGTCACTTCGCTGTTGCAGACCGGGCATGCTTCCAGAGAGGTGTCAGGGCTGACTTTGAGCAGTGACAAAGAAGTCAAGCGTTCGCGGTGGTCGAGTGCTTGTGTCAGGAACTCGCTGCGGTCGCGGAGTGCGCTTCTGAGTTCAGTGAGCCGGGCGCGCGTCTGCTGGAAGGCGATGCGCAGTCGATCCCGCTCCTGCGAGAGGGTGGCCAGGGGATCGTCTTCGTCCTCGGGGGTCTCGGGCAGGCCGGGCAGGGGTGCCGAGGCGGCGGTGCCGAGCAGCGCGAGCGCGTCGTCCAGCGTGAGGTCGTTGGTGTTCAGAGGGTCGAGCAGCGAGGTCTCGACCGCTTCCCTTACCAGGGCACGGGCCTGTCCGGACGCGGGCGCTGCGGATTCCTGCTGGTTGAGATCTCGCTCATGGTTCCGCAGTTCGGACTTCATCCGCTGCAGTTGTGCACGCTGCAAGGCCTGTTCGGGATCCACTGCCCCGATGAAGTAGGGGAAGATGTCGCGGATCGTCCTGGGGCCGTGGTCCTCCCCCTGCGAGTGGAACAGGTGGTCGGGATTCGCCACCACGTTTTGGGCTTGAATGCAGAAGTACAGGGCATGGCGGATGGACGGGGCCATGGTGTTGCCCCGGGTGGTTGGCATGCGGATTGAGAGGTCGATGCCCGTGAACTCGGCGAGCAGCCGGCGCGCGGCCTCGATGGTGAAAGTGAACTGCATCTGCTCTGCAGCCAGCGGGAGATCCCCTGGCTGCTGGAAGACCAGGCAAAGCTGGGGGGATGGGGTGGTTCCGCGCGCTGCAGGGCGGGCCACGAACAGCTGGCGGTCGCCGCGGACGATCTGCACAGCGAAAACGTCGACGTACTCACGCAGCTTGCCCGCGCTGATGGGGTAGTTGTCGCCGCTGCTGGCCATGCAGTAGTTGGTGACATCCCAGATGGAGGTCTTGCCCGTGAGGGAGTCGCCAGTGACGATGTTGAGTTCGCCGAGGTTGAACTCCAGGCTGCGCACCTGACCGGGCTGCTTGCCGTACAGGGTCAGGGACTTGAGCTGCCAGGTCACGGTCGTACTCCAAGCAGGGTGAGGACGGTGGCGGTGGGTCCGCCGGTGGGCAGCCACCGGCCGAGCATGTGGGCGGCCTTCTGGATCGCGGCGGCTTCGGGTGACCGGTTCCGGATCCCCTTTGGAATGGCCTTGTCGCGCAGGGTGAGTGCGGCCCCATCTAGAACGAGGACCTGGGTCTGCAGTGCGAACAGCAGTCCGGGTCGCACCACGGTGAGAAGTCCGGGGGCGTTGGCGGACATGTGAACTTTGATGGTCCCGTTGGTTTCTGCCCACTGGGCCATGTTGGCGTTGGCGTTCGGTAGCAGGTCCCGGACCGCAGGTTGTAACGCCATGACAGCGGAGGCGACCACGAGGGGCAACGGACCGGGGCGTTCGTGCGCGTCCAGGTGGCCTTGGACGACGCGGGCGCAGACCAGGGCGGTGAAGGCCGGGTTGTACAGCGCCCGCTCTTCCCTGCTCCACTCGACAGGGCTGCTCATTTGCTCGACACCGACCCGAGCAGCGCAATGAGGCGCTCCTGGAACTCGGGGTGCCAGCCGATCCGCTGCTCGTCAGCAAGGATCTGGTACGAGCCCTTGGTGACAAACGGCTCGTCGCATCCCGGCCGGATGGGGAACCGGGCATCGCGATCGACCCACCGGTAGATGGCGCGGGCCTCGCGGACCTTGGCCTCCTCTGCGGCCCCTTGCCCCAACTCCTCGCGCATCTCCTCGAAGCGGCTTGACCACTCCTCGACGAGGAGCTTCTCGTACTTGCCCAGCTCACCCGGCCGAAGCAGGTTGTCGTTGACCCACCTCGACCGCTGGGTGAACGCCCGTAGGTAGTCGCTGACCGCCTGCTGGATCCTGTTGTCGCCGACATTCACGAGGCGCAGTTGCCGGACGTAGACCTGTTCTCCGCCGTCGGGGTTCGTGCCGCCTGTCTCAGGCAGGTCGTCGTCGATGGGCAGGCTGTCCGGGGCGAAGCCTTTGCGGCGTTCGCTGAACACTACGTCGAACTCCAAGCCGGTCACCGGTCCCGACGCAGGGTCGCGCAACTGGGCGACGACCCTGCGGAAGAACCACCCGTCCAGGCGCTCTAGAAAGACCTTGGCGTGTTCGTGGCCCACGGCGAGGCCCGCCAGGCGCTGGAGGCGCTCGGTCGTCTCGTCGATGTCGGGCGCCGCGTCGAGCACGCGAATCCGCTCGAGCAGGGATCGACGCTGGTCTGCCGTTAGCTTGTCCCAGGCCTTGTACGCGGACTTGTTGGTTTCGTTGCTGGAGGTGCGACGGGCTTCATCGAGCAGTCTGAGCGCCTTCGCTTCGTCCCGGGGGCTGCCAGGGCCCGGAGGCCGGAGGTGGTAAGCGGCGCCCTCCGCGGCAGCCTCGGCGGTCGTGAGCAGGAAAAAGGTGGGGTGATCCTGGCTGGCTGAAGACTCGGCCCAACCGGTGGCCCAGATCCGCAGGCTCTTCCACAGGTCAGTGGCCTTGTCAGTCATCTTGGTGCCTGGGGCGCGGTGCTTGAGCTGGTAGAGCTCCGGCCCTGCGTCCTCGTGGACCTCGATGTCGTCGCCCGCTTCGATGGCCACGGACCAGTCGGGACCGGCTCCTGTCTGTTCGACGCAGAAGTAGAGCGCCTTGCGGAGCTGATAGAGGTAGCCGACCGCCGAAGCCGACGCCTCGAACAAGTCGATCTGCTCACCCATCCCGAACCTCCCCACTGCGTCGCCCGCCGATCACATGATCAGGCCGTCCCACCGTTAACCGTGGCGAGGCAATCGCGTGTTACACGGCGTTATAGCAGCGATGCACGTGAGAATGGTGCGGACAGGCGTCCAGGACGGCCCCGCCCAGGTTCGTGGCCTGCAGGCACGCGGTTGACGAGGCAATCGGAGATCGTTGCCGCTGGCTGCTTGCTCGCCGCGACGGCGCGTTCGGCATCGACGTCGCGGCGCTGGTTCTCGGCCCTGACGCCTGGCCACCACCGCCTACCCCGCAGGGGCCGCGCCTGGCGACCAAGCCAGCTACCCCCGCGCCCAAGCCCACCGGCACGCCCGTTACCTCAGCCCTGGCGACCACGCCCCACCTTGCCCTTCAGCACATGAACATCATGTGCCACCCGAGCACACATCGATTAACTACCGAACAAGCGAATCCGCTTCTGCCGCTGAGCGGTCGTTCAGGAACGCGGCGGCCCAACGGACCGCGTAATAACCCGTTCCACTTCCGTGCTGGTGTCGGCTGCTCCCAAGACGGGCGAAAGTGGTGGTCCCTCGGCCTCAGCAAAACTGACCGAAGCCACTCCAGCCGATGGGCGGGCAGCTCTCCGCAGGCCAAGGCCACGTCGGCCGAGAGCCACGCTACGTAACCGTGTAAATGTCCAGGTTGAGCTCCCCACTTACTGGCCGCCAGTGGGGAGCTCAACCTGGCCACCAACAGAAATCTGCAGCTTCAGCACGCCGGCATCGATGGATCACACCGACACGGTAAGCACAGCCCATCTCTTCGTGATTACGCGTTCCACATCGACCTGATCGCAAGATGTATCTGCTTGGCAGGCCGTGATGATCGGCTCGAAGGCGCGGGCGTTGCCCCATGCGCGAATCTGGTGACAGAACCGCTCTCCAAGCTGCTGGGCAGCTGGCCCATGGCCGATCGCGCCGAGCTCCGCGCCGCCATCAACCCGGCGGTAGGTGAGGTAAGCCAGCGAACTGCCCTCGACAAGGGCAGGGCTGCGGTCACGGATAGCTGGATTGCAGAAGTGCTCGGCGACTGCGGTGGTGTCGGCGGCAATTCGGCAGGTTCCCGCCTCCGTTCCCGTCATACGCAGCCAGATGCCGTCGAATGGCTCTTCTCCCCTAACGGTGACACCCGACCAGACCGGCGTCTTCGGCTGGCTGAGCACGCCGTAAAGGTCGACGAGAGTTATGTCCTGATCGGAGTCCCAATACAGGGTGACGTGCCCTGCAGCATCGACGTTGCCTGACACTTCGTTGTCCTGACCGATCATGGGCACGAAGCCGCACAACCGCATCGAATCCGAGACCAACAGGTCGGCGTCGCGAACGAAGGCGACGCTACGGGTCTGGCCCCGCCAGCGTAGCGGCACGATGAGCCGACCGCCGGGCTTGAGCTGGTCACGCCAGGCGGCCGGGATGTCGAAAGCGCCGACAGTTACGACGATCCGGTCGTACGGAGCATTCTCGGATGCACCAAGCGATCCATCCCGGGTGATCACCTCAACCTGTGGAAAGCCGTTCTCATCAAGTGCGCGCCGTGCCCCCGAGGTGACCTGGGGATCGATGTCGACGGTCGTGACGTGACCGCTCGGACCGGCCTGCTCGGCAAGGAGGGCAGCGTTGTAACCGGTGCCTGCGCCGATCTCGAGGACGTTGTGGCCGGGCTGGACATCGAGCTGGTCGAGTTGCATGGCGACCACGGTGGGGACAGAGGCACAGCTGAGCGGTGTGCCGTCGTCATCCCGTTTGGTGATCACTGCGACGTTGGCGTAAGCGTCCTCGGTGGTCGCCTCCGGGACGAAGAGGTGGCGGGGAATGGTGCGAAGCGCATGTTCCACCGCTGGGGTTCGGGCGTGGCCGGCCTTCTTGATGCGGTCGACCATGGCGGCGCGCAGCGCCTCGGGCGTGGTGTCGGTGGTGGCGTTCATCGTTTCCTTCTGTGCGGGCGGCCGGATGTTAGCGGGTTGCGATTGGTCAAGAGCGGGTTCTGAGGTGCGGGTCAGCCCTCCAGCAGCAGGCAGGCATCCCATCGGGTGACGAGGTCTGAGGTCGTAGTCGCGTGCAGTGCGAGCAGCACGCCAGCCGCGCCTTCCAGCAGTCCGGGCACGGTGGATTGGCCGTTGTCGTGCAGGTGCTTGGTCAGCCGTGCATGCAGTGCGGGTAGCTGCTCGGCGAGGCGGTCGTCGATGGCATCGGCGGCTGTGCGGCGGGTGGCCTGCAGAAGTCCGGCCCAGCCGTGACAGAGCGACGGATCGCTCAACAGCGCGAGTTGTCTCTCGTCGCTGATGCATCCGGCGAGGGCATGCTCGGCGGCGCGTTGCCGTGTTGGCTCGCCAAGCGCGATCGCCGCGAGTTGTTGTGCCCGTGCGAGACCAGGGGTGCCGTAGCACCAGGAGGGGCGTTGGGGTCCCGATTGCCACAGCGCCTGGTCGTGCCATTCGGCGCGGGAAATCATGCCTGGCCACCATGCGTCGTAGCCGGAGCCGTTGCGCCACCGGTCGAACCAGGTCGCGATGTGGCTGATCGTCTCGGTCTGTCCGGTAACCGAGATTCCTCGCCTGCTGGCGGTGGCCAGCAGCGCCAACGGCCCGGCGACGCCGTGCGCGATCCCTAGGTTGGCGTGGCCGCCAGGCCAATCGTTGGAGGGTTGCCCGTTGGGGCTGTCCTCGCTCCACCATCCAGGCAGGTGCTCGCCGTTGGTGGTGATCGGCTCGGTGAGCCGCACCAGGTAGGCGAGGACATCACGCAGCAACTCGGGGTGACGGTCTCGGTGTAGCAGCCCGACGCCGAGGCCAGTGAGTCCGCTCATCAGGTCGAACTCTCGAAGCCGTGGGAGCTGTCCGCGGTCGATGCGGTCGTGTGCCTGGCGCAGCCGGTGGCGCGTAATCGTGGCGATGTGCTCGTCGAGTGCGCGAAGAACTTCGGCGTAGGCAGGTTGCCGCGCCGAGTGCAGAGTGAACGCGACGGCGGGTACTCCTCGGAAGAGCGCCGCAGTGTCAGGGTCGGCGGTCACTGAGTCGCGGATCATGGCACGAGCCCACTGGTGAGCCACGCTCCAGTCACCCGCAGCTGTGTGCACGTTCTCCAGGTGCAGCAGGGTGATTCCGGCTGCACCAGTGGACAACGACTGGCCCCAGCCCGGCGCGGCGTCGCCCGGTGGAAGGTCGAGTTCAGCGAGGTTCATCGGCTGGCCTCCGGCTGACGGGCGTGGACGGCCTGCGCGAGGTGCCGTGCCATGCGCCGCGTTGCGTTCTCAGCGTCACGGTCGATGCCGGCTGCACGGTTGTGGTGCATGTGCAGCAAAGATTCCAAGACGGCGTCGGTATCGGTGTCGGCTGATAGTTGCGTCCGGTACGCGGCAAGCGCGGCGGCGCGGCGTGCCCAGGTCTCGGCGACTTGTCCGGTCCATCCAGGCCGGTCGCCGACATCGCCCTGGACGAGGCGGATCGCATCGGAGAGCACGGCGCGGTCAGCTGGACCCGTTCCTGGAAGGGCGGGCCGGGTGCGAAGCCAGGTCATCGCGGCGGTCTGGTCACCGAAGAACCCGGCCACGATGTCCACCAGGCCGAGTAGCAGTCCGACGGCGGTATCAGCGCCCAGGCTCGAGTTGTGCCGCAACTGAGCGGCCACAGCGGCAGAGTCTGCGGCGAACACGTTCTCGGCGGCGATCATCTTCGCGCCGCAACCGTAGCGGCCGATCTCCGGCAGGTAGGTGTCGACAGCCAGCCGACCGGCCACGCCGTCAACGCGGAGTTGCTGTCCCCAGTCGCCGAGCGCGGCCAGGCTGCGGGCGTAAGCGTCACGATCAGAAATGGCCAGGCGGAGGCGGATGTGGTCGGTTTCATGCGGGCTGCGGTAGCGCACGAACCACCAGCGGGTGTCGGAGCCAATCGCCTGTAGAAGGTGTGGGATCCGGCCGGCGATGATCTCGTTGATTCGGTCGGGGTGGGTGAAGACCTTGGCATAGAGCCAGGTGCTGTTCGCTGCCCCTGGTGGCTGGCCATGGCCGCCATTGGTCAGCACAGGCCTGCTCGCAACCGGTGGCGATGGTGTCTGCGGCTGGTCGGAGAACAGGGGCACGGCGATCTCGTGAACGCGCCCGCCCGCCCATCCGAACGCCTCCGCGGAGGCAGCTTCGAGCAGCAAGGCGTGGCCGTGCTTGCGCAGGTGGGTGTGAAGAATCGCCACGTGGGCTGGTTCGTCGAGAGTGAGTCGCAAGGAGCGGTCGGCATCGCGTAGTTCCACCGTGGCAGGGCATCGCCACCGACGACGCCACTGACCGAAGCGCGCCGTCCACTGGTCATCGTCGAGGCTGGCGGGAAGGTCTGTGACATCGAGCCGCCAACGGGCTGGGCTGAGTACCGCGCGGCCGTGCCGTACACGCGGCAGCACCGGCAGTTGCTGAGCGTGCGAGCCCCAGTCGAACTCGTGCCACGTGGCTCCCAGCGCGCGGGTGAGATTGGCGAGGAATCGAGCCAGTGGCGGCGCCTGCTTGTCCAGGGCGAGTGCGTGAAAGACCTGGGGCTCGATCACCCTCCCCATGGAGAGACTGACCAGGTGCAGTCCGTCGCGGGTCGCGATGATCGCCAGATCGTCTGGTGCGATCACCAGCTGTTCGGGGTGCTGTGCCCGGTGTTCTCCCAGGGACAGCAGGTGAGGCAGATAGGCAGGGACCCGGCAGACGTTCTCGCCGGTCGCGTAGATCGGCGAGAACGACAGCTGCACAGGCAGCGCTCCACTGGCGCTGGCAGGCGCGTCGGCGTACAGGCACTCCAGCCCGGAGTCGGACGCGATGGTGGTGAAGCGCGAGGTGAAGGTTCCCGCTGATCGGGCGGGCGCGACGGTGAAGCTGTAGTCGCCGCGGCGCAATGCGTCCGCGCTGGCTGCGTGCACTCGGGCAGCGAGTTCGACGTGTGCAGGAATCCGTCGCTGCGAGGCAGGGTCACCCACGGTCAGCGCAACGATGGTGTCCTCGGTGAGGACGATCTCACCGGTGCCATCGGACCACGCGGTCCAAGCAAGTGCGAGGAGCTTCTGCTCGCGTTCGGACGATCCTTCTGACGGTAGCGGGAGAACGCTGCCGGGATAGGTGTGTGGGAGGCCAAGTCCCGCATCCGGGTCGACGACATCGGCCAACGGCACGAGAGCACCGGTGCCGAAGCGTTCGCAGAACGCGATGTAGAAGTCTCGCCAGACCGGGTTCCCGGTCGGCTGGTTCGACAGGCGCGCCAGCACGCTGGCAGCCTGCTCGACCTCGTGCGCAAGCTGTTCGGGAAGCCGTACTTCGGCGTCCAAGCGGAGGTCGAGAGACAGTGGGACGCGCCCGGCCCTCGACAGTGTCCGCATCAGTCCGGTCAATGCCTCCCGCAGGTCGCGCTGGGCCGCCTGGTCTGTGCCGGGCTGGTTGTGGCTGCGCAGGTCTTCCTGCACCCGCTCCAGCTCGACGAGGATCGCTGTTACAGAAGGGATCGCGCCGGCGTTGGCGGTGCGCAGGCGATCAACCAGGTAGCCAAGGGAGTCGGTGATGGTCAGCGGCGCTCGTAGGTTGGTGGTAAGAAAACCTTGGCCCACAAGGGTTGTGAGCATGGCGCTGATGGTGTCGTGCTCTACAGCCGGAAACTCCGCGGCCAGCTTGTCAATGAGGTCAGCAACGTGGATGGGTGTGCTTGCAGCGTTCTGGACCGCTTGCAGGGCAAGGGTGTTGCGTGCGGTCACCGTGTTGGGTCCTTGGGGGACCTCCAATCGCCCGCCACGAGTGGTCGCGAGGTTGGTGAACACGACGTCGAGCCGACACAGAAGCTCGGGGCACGCTTCAAGTCGGTCGATGAGATCTGCGAGCCACACCGCGTCGACGCGAGCGAAGGCCTGGTGTTCTGAACCCCATCGGCTCTCAGTGGCTGGCCCACCGACAGCGACCGGCGCGACTCCTGCGAACAAACCGAACGGGGTGTGGCGACCAGTGATGCGCAGCAAGTAGCGGATCACGGACAGGGTGACGCGTCGGACCTGCTTGGACTCAATTGTGCCGGTGTCGGTCAGCAGTTGAGCGGCGAGTCCTGGGCTCGCATGGCCGATCGCGTCGGCGAGTTCGGTGTGCATTGACATCTCCAGCAGCCATTCGCGGCACGCCTGGGTGTCGGACAGGTCTGGCCACTGTGCGGGCAGTCGGTGAAGCGGGACTGCCGCGGCGCGAAGCAAGGCAATTCCGCGGTGCCTGTAGGTCGACGCGCTCTTCCGAGTACTCATCCTGTCCTCGCGTTCGTCATCCGGTGGCGAAGCTGGGGCACGGACAGCGCGGCCCGTGCCCCAGCTCAGGTGCAGTCAGGTCAGACGGCGCTGATGCACGAGGACGCGCACGTCGGATCGCAGCCGTCGCTCGTGTCGCAGGCGGATGCCACGCCTGGAGTGGCCGTGGTGGTGATCCGCAGGTCGAGGTCGAAGTCCGAGTCGGCGACGGTGTCGATGGTTGGTGCAGACATCAGTGGTTCCTCCATGTGCCTGCTTGCTTGTCAAGCAGGGGTTTCCCTTAATACGAAACGGTTGCGGCGGCACTACAGCCGGTCATAGTGGTGGGACTTCGCCTCCTTGAGGGGTATGGACATCGGTGGCTCAGTTCCCCGCGGCGTCGTGCCCAATGCAGGGCAGGTAGCCGCCGGTGACGGGATCGCGAACATCGGTCTCGTCGCGATCGCAGCCAGATCGAATGCAGCGCGGGACCACTCCGTGGGGCAGGTACTTCCACACGAACCAATGGCCGGCTCTGCACGGCCAGCACACCGGGCAGTGCGGCCAGGCCGGTTGCATCACGTCGGGTATTGGAGGTCGGACGGCGAACTTGCAGGCGGCGAATTGGACAGTCCTGCCGTCTCGCGTGACCAGCGTGCGCGGAAACACCCGGTCCACTAGGTGCAGGTAGTGCTGGAACCAGCCAGCGGCGATCTTCGAACCGTTGTCGTTCGCTTGTTGATTGGCCACGGCTGGCAGTACGACCGTCTGCTCAACGTCTCCGGCGGCGGCGATCATGACGCGAGCTCGCTGCACCGGCCTGTGCGACGTCTGACGGCCGCTGCCTTGTCTGCTGGATCCTCGTAATCCCAGCCCAGCGGCATGTCCTCGTGGCTGGTGCACAACGACCCGTGCACGCCGTGGTCCCACCTGACGGGGAAAGAGTGCTGGTGTGGCCAGATTCCCTCGTAGTACTGCACGGTCCCGGCCTGACGGACGTCCCCGTCTCGGTTCCGGACAAGTACACGTGTGCCGGGGCGGGGACGGCCTTGAGTACCTTCCGCATGGGTGTCCCACCACTGAGTCGGGTGTTCACCCAACTGGCCAGGTTGAGGCCTCTCGCTCATGGCCGCTCCCTTGTGGACGAGCTCAGACACGTTGCCCGTGCAAGCGAGGTGTCACACGGCGTCATCGCAGACGCTAGGTACGTCCAGCGGCGTGAACCGGGAGGATTTCTCTGGGGTCCTCACCTGCATGGATGCGAGGGTGGACGCCATGCGAGGAATGACCGACGGCATGACGATCGGGGAACGCGTCGCGTTCTACCGGCAGCGGCGGGGCCTGACCCAGGTCGTCCTGGCCGGGCTCGTGGGTCGCACCGAGGACTGGCTGCGAAAGGTTGAGCACGACGTGCTCCCGCTGGACCGACTCTCGGTGCTGCGCCGCCTTGCCTACGCGCTCGACGTCGCCCTCGGCGACCTGATCGGCGAACCGGTACTGATGGCCTGGGCAGACGAACCCGGTCGGCGGACTGTCCCCGCACTCAGGGTGGCGCTCATGGACCACCGCCAGTTCCTGACCGGGCCACGGCCAGGAGAGCCGATCCGGCTGGACACTCTGGCCCTCAACATCGATGAGCAGTGGAGCGACTACCAGAACTCTCGCTACGCCCGGCTCACCCAACGCCTGCCGCTCCTGATCACCGATGCCCAGGCTGCCTGTCAGCACTACGGCACCACCAGCGACGACGGGCTCCGCGCGCACGCACTCGCGGCTGCTGCCCACCAGTTGGCCACCGCGTTGCTGACCAAGCTCGGCGAAGCCGATCTCGCGGCAATCTCTGCGAGCCGTGGCCTTGCCGCCGCCAACACCAGCGGCGACATTCTGATGATCGGCTCGCTGTATCGGTCGGTGGCACACGCGCTGTTGTCCATCGGCGAGTTCGAGCAGGCCATCGCGCTGACCCGAGCCGCCGCAGATCATCTCGAATCCGGCCTCGGCATTGCGACCCCGGAGTACCTCTCGGTCTATGGAATGCTGCACTTGGCCGGCGCGGTCGCCTCATCCCGCCGAGACGACCGCGCCGGCACCACGGCATTCCTCACCGAGGCAGACCAGGCCGCAAACCGACTGGGCCGCGACGCGAACTACCTGTGGACCGCGTTCGGCCCCACCAACGTCAAGATCCACCGGGTCACCGCCGCGATGGAACTCGGTGATGTTCAAGTCGCGGTCGACCTCGGTCCCCGCGTCGACACCCGCAGTCTTCCGACCGAACGGCGCGTCCGCCACGCCATCGAGACCGCTCGCGCCTACGTCCGGTGGAACCGCGTTGACGAAGCACTCGCTGTGCTCCTTGCCGCTGAGCAGGACGCACCTGAACAAGTCCGGTACCACCGGCTGTCCCGCATCCTCGTCCGCGAGATGATCAGACTGCCCCGTCCTGCCACCCGCGCCGTCGAGCTGGCTTACCGGATGGGTGTGCGCGGCACCGACCCTCGTCAGCCGTAAGGTGCCTCGGCATGGCGACCACCATGCTTCCCCCAGACTTGCGCGCGGATGTCGAGACCTTGTGGGCATACCACGACATGGGTCACGAACCTCGCCGCTGCGACGTTGGCATCGGCCTGGGCAGCCACGACCTCGGTGTCGCCACGTACACCGCCGAGCTATATCACCAGGGCATGTTCCCGCGCATTGTGTTCACCGGCGCCAATGCGCCCACCACTATCGAACGATTCCCTCGCGGTGAAGCCGTGCACTACCGCGAACACGCCATCACTCTCGATGTACCCGCCGAGGTGATCAGCATCGAGACCCAGGCCACCAACACCAGCCAGAACCTCACCAACAGTCGCCGGATCCTTGCCGAGGCGGGAGTCCGACCGGAGTCGGTCATGCTGATCTCTCGGCCTTACCAGCAGCGACGAGCCTATGCGACCTGCCGCAAGGTGTGGCCTGAGATCAACGTCGTGTGCTCGTCTCAGCCGCTACCGCTCGATGAGTACATCGCCGGCATCGGCGACGTCGACCGCGTGATCAACATGTTGGTCGGCGACACCCAGCGCATCACCGAGTACGCCCGACGAGGATTCGCCATCGAGCAGGACATGCCCGGCAACGTGGACGACGCGTTCCAGAGGCTCGTTGCGGCTGGCTACACCAGTCGGCTGATCTAACTGCCGCTGACGCGCAACCGCCGCTTCGACACTCCATTACCGCGCCCGACCGCGATCCGAGCCTCGTGGTTGTTCATGTCCTCCGATCGTGGGGCGACCTGCCCTGGGCTGCTGGTTCAGTCGCCTGCCCAGGGCCGGCCTCTCGGATGAAGGCATCTGCGAGGAACCGAGTTGCGCTGTGGAGGAACGCTGCACCTGGACAATGCTGTGCGAGTTCAAGAAACCGGCAGCCTGACGCGCCTCAGCAGCTTGCCGGAGCTGTCCTGCCTGCTCGCGCCACGCCGCGATCTCGGCTACAAGTGCAACAAGAGCGAGCACGAGGGCTACCGCCCCTGGGCCGGTTCGAGCGCGCCTCGACAACACACCTGCCTTGAGCAGTGAGCGCGCCGCTCGGCGCAACTCGATGGCAACGCCCTTCCAATGAACGGGCTGAACGCGATGAGGCGTTACAGCGACCCACTCATAAGCTGCCACCGCATCACTCAACGGTCCCGATACTGGTCCGTCGATTGCTTTCGACACCGCGATGACCATGTCGGCCGCCGCATGAGCGACGTCGTCGCCGCCACTTCCAGCCGACGTGTCTTCGGCTTCAACGAGCGCCTTCATGTGGCGGCAGGCGCTGTGCGTCGCCTCCGCAGCCATGTCCAGTACATGAGCGTTGCGCGACAAACCTGTCGTGTCGTTCAAATCGGCCGGCCCGCGGGTGCTGGCCCATCTGTGCATCAACTTCGGCGCGGACAGATCGTGGGCGAGTCGGCTGCCGCCGAACCAGACCCGGCCGTCTTCCGAGCTCGCGCTCAAGTCCGCGAACAACGCCACGCGGTAGCCGGTCAACCGGTTCTCCGAATCCCAGCGTGCGTGCACAGACACCAGCGGCTCGCGCTCAAGCAACCCGATGAACTCCGCCGCTGTGGAAGCTTCAGCCGCTACACCACGGACCACCAGGCGCAGAAAGTCACGGCTAGGTCGAGGCTGTGGCCCGCGGGCTGCCTTCTCTACCTCGGCGCGTGATGGACGCACTGCCGCTGTTTTGTTCGCTGGCGACGTCGGAGTGAGTCCAAGACGCTGTTCGACATCCATGCACCACTGTCGCCAACGGGGCCAGTCCCGGTAGGTGTCGGCAACGGTGCCGTCGCCCCGGACCAGATTCACCGCGAGGTGGATATGATCGTTGCCGTCCTTGCTCAGGCCATGGTGCACTGCGACCCATCGGCAGCCGGCGCGGCCCTCACCGTCGGGGCTGAATCCAAGTCGGGCAACAGCGTCCTCCGCGAGTTCACGCCAGCGGCCGTCGCCGAGTTCTCCGTCTTGGCGCGGGATCGACAATGCGACGTGGTAGACGTGCCCGCCAGGCAGCATCACGCCGTGTCCCGTCATCGGCGCATCGATCTCACGGGCCAAGCGAGCCATCCAGCCTCGGCGTCGAGCCGCAAAGATCCCGCCAGAGAGCCATTCGGGATCCCACGACGCCACGAGGTGCGGGTTGGTGTGCTCGTTCTGTTTCCCCGGACCGAAGAGGTACCGCAGGAGTCCGTACGTGTCTGCTCCGTACTTGCCTTTCGCCGGCGCCTTGGCGATCACGTCTTCGGATCCCGTGACGAGTCGGCAGGGTCGATTGCAGCGAGGATCGTTCGGAGCTCTTCCAAGGTCGCGGTGAAGTAGGCCAGCGCTGCTGGAAGCCCGCCTGGTACTTGCCCCGTGCTGTTGGTCCGTGCGGCCATCTGGTTGAGGTTGGTACCGATCCGGATGAGCCTTGTCTCGACGGTGTCGAGTCGTTCCGCCCACCAACGTTGTTCGCGCAGACTCCAACCGTCAGCTGACTCACGCAGCGCTGATTCGACCAGGTACCGCGGAATCGACAACCTTGCGAGCTCAGCCTGGGTCTCGAGACGGCTGTAGGTCGTCCTGGTGGTGCGGACGTGGATGCTGACAGCTGAGCCACCCTGCACCCGCCGCTGCCGCCGCTTCTTGTTGTGCGTCATCAGTTCCCCCGAGATGATGCGCGGCGTGTCCCCAGGCACGCCGCTGGTGCTGCCACGACTTCTTGTCGTGGCAAGGGATCCGGTTACCGGATTTCTAACTTGCTGACCGCGGCTGGTTGCCATATTCGGCCTCCGAAGCGCGCACCAAGGGATCGAAGGAAGCGGCGCTCTCGGCACCGCACCCTTCGCGCTCTTCTGCACCCCCTTCGAGCCTGATCCGCCACACCCAACCGCCACCGAAGCTGGCTTTCTGCGAGCGAACCTTGGCCTTCGACTTCGCACGTTTCAGCGTGTCCTTGGAGAAACCGGCCTGGTCCCCGTTGGACAACACGTCGGCAACTGCGGCCTCGCCTCCGCAGTCGACGAGGTACTCGCTGAGCCACGCGACGGCGTCCGCACGGTCGTCACCGTCGTCGTGTGCGGGATGTTGGAGAAGGTCGGCGACCGATGTCGCCGACTCTCCCAACCAGTGAATCCTGCCGACGGTGGCCTCGCCTCCGTCGTCAGCGGAGACCGAAACCGCCTCGGTGCCGTATGCAAGCGACAGGACAGTTGGGACCGACACGATGTTGGATTTGATGACCGAGAGGACGAAGTTGTCCTCGTCCGCTCCGCACGCCAACACGTGTCGAACAACCTGCGTGTACGCGCCAGCGCCGCCGATAGCGTCGACTGGATCGACGCCTGCCGTTGCCTTCCGGAAGTGTCCGACTCCCAGAATCGCCGCGCCCGTGTGGTGCGCCAGCAGCTTCAGCTTCTCCAGCTGCGGGCGCACGACGGAGTTGTCGTTGAGTTGGCCGGACAAGGACGAGTTGAGCGCATCCAGCACGAGCAAGACCGACTGCCATGCCGCGATCGCTTCACGTGCTGCGTCCAGGTCGAGGTTGACGATCAGCGGTGTCCCGTCGATCGATTCGCCGTAGACGACGTCGACCAGGTGTAGGTAGTCCGGATCTCCGCCGGCTGCGACGAAGCGGGCCTTCAGAGTGGACGGTGAGTCCTCGGTGGTCGAGTAGAGGACATGGTGCGGCTCGTCTTTGAAGGCGCCGTCCAGCTGTCCCGTGGTCAGTTTGGCGGCGAGGTCCACGACAACGGTGCTCTTCCCGAGCCCTGGTTTGCCGACCAACAAGGACACCTCGCCAACAGGCAGGTAGTCGTTCCACACGTACCGCGTCTGCACGATCTCGACGTCGCGAATCGCTCGCACCCGCAAGCGCCGGCTCGGCGGTTCATCTGTCATGGCAGGTCCCCCGAACGTGGCCATCGCGTCAGTCCGTTGCCGACAGCTTGCGGATGATCGACTCGGTGTATGCGACGTAACGGCTCCCGAACCTGTCCACTCGTGCGGGGAACTCTCCGCGTGCAACGAGTTCGTAGGAGTAGCTGCGACTCAGGCCGAATGCCTCTCCAGCTGTCGGCACATCGACGGTCGGCGGCCACTCTGCTTTGATTTCCGCCAAGGTCGGGCGCTTCTTGTGCTGTCGCCTAGTCATCGCGCTCCCCCAGCCGCTCGCGCTCGACCAGACGAGCCAGGAAGCTGTGGTACGCAAAGATGTTGCGTCCACGAGGCAACCGATCACCTGTTTCCCAGCGGTGCACAGTGGACGCCGTGACCTCACAATCCTGGGCGACCAGCGCCTGACTGAGACCGGCAACGACGCGTAGCTGACGCGCCCTCCCGGTCCTGATCCATTCACGAAGCTCTGCGGATCGCTCCGCCAGAGCCATTCCCCCGATAGCCATGCCATGCACGATAGACTCAAAGACATTGACTATGCCACCACGATGACATAGCTTGTAGTCGTCCGGTCACTGACGATGAGGGAGGTCGTATCGTTCTGCCGTGCCTCGCCTGCCGAAGAACTTCGAGATCGCCTGGGTCAGCATCGACGAACTGGCCCCCGGCGGCTATCTGTCCACGGGGCCGAACACCGCGATACCGAACCGCTTCCAGGCCAACTTCCAGTTGGAGAATCCACCGGCGGCGGTGGTCCTCGAGGTGTTCGTCGGGGCTGACCTTCGCCCCGTCGCGATCTCAGTAAAGGTCCAAGCGAGCACCAAGACTCCAGTCACGACGTCGGTGATGAGGCAGATCCTCATCGACCAACTCGTGCAGCGGGCGGTGGAGGAAGCCACGGTGCCGGCCTCCAAGCGAGAGGAATGGCTCGCCACGCTCCCGCCTGGCGCTGTACAACCAACGGACCGCAGCGACGCCGCACCGAGCGCAGATCAGCGCACTCGCACGCAAGCTGATGACGATGCCCGGCGCGCCGCATTGATCTACGCGGAGGCCGTGTCCAGGGGCAACAGGGCACCCGCCGTGGCGGTCGCCAACGTCATGAACCGTTCACGCACGCAGGTCGCTCGGTACATCCGCCGAGCTCGCGAGCTAGGAATCCTTCCCCCTCTGGGCGAGACCGAGGGGGACTGATCGCCAAGGGGAGACATGGGGGATCCGATCAAGAAGATCGAGCTGAAAGACGGGACCATCAGGTACCGGTTCGTGATCGACATCGGGCGTGACCCCGACGGCAAGCGCAAGCAGCTGACCAAGACCTATGACACTCGGAAGGAAGCCCGCGCCGAGTACGCGAAGATCAAGCACCAGACCGACGAGGGAACGTTTGTCGGGCCGGACAAGATGACCGTCGCGGAGTGGCTCGACACCTGGCTGACGTCGGCGACGATCGATGTCGAGAAAGCCACGGCGTCGAACTACGCCGATGCGCTTCTGCCGGTGCGGGAACGACTTGGCCATCAGCGCCTTCAACAGCTCAGCGAAGAAGACGTAGACGGCCTGGTGAGCTGGATGCTCACTTCCGGTCGCAAGCGTGGCGGCAAAGTCGGCAGTGGACTCGGCGTCCGGTCGGTCCAGCTGACTCTCGGCCGCTTCAGGGCCGCGTTGAACATCGCGGTGCGACGGAAGTTGGTCGTGCGCAACGTCGCCCAGTACACCCAGATTCCCTGTGAGGCACGCCGGAAGGCCGCAGCGGCTGCAGCTGAGCGAGTGCCCTGGAGTGAGATGGAGGTGAGACAGTTCCTCGCCGCGATCCGGGACCACAGACTGCACGCCCCGGTCCTGCTTTCGCTGATCGGGATGCGCCCTGCCGAAGTGTGCGGACTCCGCTGGTCAGCCGTCGATCTCGAAGCCGGGACGTTGTCCGTGGAGCTCACCCGGACGCTCGTCGACGGCGAAGTCGAGGAGAAGGGCCCGAAGTCCGAGAAGGGCAAACGCAGGTTGCCGCTGCCCAAGCCGCTCCACGCAGCTTTGAAGGCCATCAAAGCCCGCCAAGCGCGCGAGGCGATGAGGGCAGGCGACGCCTACGACCGCTCAGGGTTCGTGCTCGTCGACGAGCTGGGTGCGGCATGGAAGACGGACAAGTTCAGACGGGCGATCTACAAGCTGATGGCCCAGGCGAAGGTCCGGAAGGTCCGGCCTTACGACGCCCGGCACGCCTGCCTGACCTATCTGGCCACCTCCGGCGTCCCCGACGTCATTGTCAGCGCTTGGGCAGGACACGCTGACCTGAGCTTCACCAAGCGGGTCTACATCCACCCCAACGCCGAGCACCTGAAAGAAGCCGCGAACCAACTGGACGAGTTGCTCGGCTGAGAAGCAGTACAAGCGTTCGTGAGAAATTGTGAGATAGCGGCCCTCAAAACGCAGTCAGGGCCTTGTCTCACCGTAGTGATCCAAGGCCCTGACCTGGGCTTTCGCCATACTTCGACCGTCGGGACGACAGGATTTGAACCTGCGACCCCTTGACCCCCAGATCATGTGGTTAGACGTTTCTGCACGTCATACGCGGTATGACACGGTGCGGGGCGTTCAAGTTCGCGCAGGTCGTGACGTCTCACGTGGGGCGTGTGGTCCCCAACTGGTCCCCGCCTGGCGCCGCCGTACCCTGGCGCTGCGGCTGCCCGGCCGCTACACCGAACGGGGTGCGATGTAGCACGTTGCATTGCGACCCTCTACACTTGCGGGGTGCGAGGGATCCACTGGACCGACAGGTCTGAAGAACACATCTGGACTCGTCACCAGGTGACCCCTCAAGAAGTTGAAGATGTGGTCTACGGCCGACCACGTTGGAGCGCGCCAGGCAGGGATGGCACAACCTTCGTGCTCGGTCGGACAGCCGCCGGTCGGTACCTCACTGTGATCCTCAGCGAGAGTGAGGACCAGCCTGGCGACTACTACGTGGCGACAGCACGCAACATGTCGAAGTCGGACCGCGGCACTTACGACCGAAAGGCAAAGTAGCCACCCTGCCCGCACCGGAGGGCGCCCACCATGAAGAAGATCGAAGAACTGCGCGAGTACTACGACACCCACGACATCGGCGACGAGCTGGAACATGGCCAGTGGGAGACGGACACTGTCGAAGACCCGATGATCACGACCTCGCTTCGCTTGCCTAAGTCGTTGCTTGACTGGGTCCGTGAGCAAGCGAGCGATGAGCACGTGAAGCCGACAGCTTGGATACGCGCGCTCATCGAGAAGACTCGGGACGGCGGCCAAGGCCTCGAAGACCGAGTGCGCGCTCTGGAAGCAGCACTGGCGGCCCTCGTAGGGCAAGAGAAGCCTATCGTCGCCGTTGTACAGGCACCTGCGGCGCCCAAGCCGCCAACAGGCCAGAAGACGATGCCTTTCCGTGGTGCAGTGAAGACACCAAAAAGCTCAAGTTTCCCTGTCACCACGGGACGTCCCAACCCGGCGACACGGACAGTTGCCGCCGCCGCTAAGTCCGCCCGTGGCGCGCGGAGTACTGCGCTCTCCCAGCAAGCAATGAAGCCCTCAAAGAGGTCAGACAAGAGGTGAGCAACCTGCACTGCCCGATGTCGGCGGGCTAGCAGTGCCATCGGCTCGTCTCTTAGGAAATGCCGACCACTCCTCCCCCGTCCCCTCGTCCCTGCTGCGCTTAGCTCCAGGAGACCCGTGTCGAGAGTGGCCGAAGGCCATCGCGTAGCGACGCGAAGCGCTCTCGACGCGGGTCTCCTGGTGTTAAACGATGGCCGGGACAGGGCGGCGGTGGAGCCTCCCGTGGCTACCTCAGCGCTATGCCGGCCGAGTTCTCCTCCCGCTTGCGGGGGCTGCGGGGCCGCTCAGTCGCTGTCCCGTTCGGTCGGAGTAGGCCGCCTCCGTCGCCGGGCGCGGGTGGGTGGCCGAAGGCCGGGCCCCGCCCGCTTGCCCGAGCGACAGGAAAAAGGGCCGTTAAGCTCCTGCCGAACGGGATGCACGCGGCGACTGAGCGGCCCCGCAGGGGCCGCCTTGATGAAGAGAAGAAACTTTGGACACCGGTGGTTGAGTGAGCTAGATGGAGCGAAGCTCGTCAAGGTACGACCGCGCTGCGGGCTCGTTGCCGAACCGGCTATTCAGCACAACCGCAAGATCGCGAGACACCATCTTCAACGAAGGCAACGACTTCCGGTCACCTGCGAGTGCGCGGCGTCCAAACGCGACTGCGCTATCGAGGTCACCTTCACGTGCTGCCGCAACGCCAAGGGTCACTCTCGCCTCTGCGATCCGCATAGGAGCACGCTCAAAGCCTCCAAAGTCAGTGCTCGACTTGATGACCTCTTCGGCGAGGCCGCTCGCAAGACGGTCATCCCCGACGTGGCGATAGCAGTCCATGACGTAAAAGTCGAACTTGTCCGGATCGACCACGAAGTGGTTCTCGGTGTTGTCCGGATACGGCATGGAGTCCAGCAATGACCGGCCACGATCGAGCGCGCGTTCCATCTCATCCTGCTTGCCCATCCGAGCCCAGGCCTTGGCCTCCTGCGCGATGAGTTGCACTGCGACAGAGTGCGACCCGGCGGCACCCTGCCCTGACTGTGCAGCCGCCACAACTCCGCGGTAGTCCCCTGTCGTCAGGGCGAACCACGCACGCATCTCGTGTGCCCACCCGAGAATGCCGGCGCTACCGACCTCTGTTCCGAGACTCAGAGCTGCCCTGCGCGTCGCTTCGGCACTGCCCCGGTCGCCCATGTCGTACTCAAGGCAACCCACCAGCAGAGCTAGCCACCCAGCCAGTTCCAACGTGTCGCGCCGCTGGCTGAAGCTCAGACGCTGCTCCTGCATCTCCACAATGCGCCGAAGCCACCGACGCCCCTCTTGAACGAGCTCGTCGGGACGGCTGTGGGCGTACTCGGAGCACAGACGGTCGACGGTGATCCGCAGGGCTTCCAGGGTGGCATTGTTGACAGAGGACGCCTGCAGTCGAGTCACGATCTCTAGCGTGTCCATACCTGTGGCGTCGACGATCTCCAGGCCGGACTCGGTGCGGTTCTCAGGCGGAAACAGGCTGCTGGTCACAGTACGGAGCGTCGCGGCGATGATCGGCGCATAGTGGCTGCTCGGCTTGTTCTCACCGCGCTCCCAGGCCTTCCAACGGCGAACAAGGTGGTCAGAGTCCGGCAACGTTTCATCGGTGTGCCGGCGCATCTCAGCCACAGCTTCGACTTGGGACCACCCGCGCGCTTCCCGCAACGCCCGAATACGCCGCGCCCAACTCGGGACGTCACCTGGCATCGTTCCGCCTCCCCTGGTCTGCGCCTTCCACCTTCGAGTGTGTCACTGAACGACTGGTGACGAGGAGGTGCGGAGGTGGTGACACGGTCTCGTCACCATGTCACCCCGGCAACACCAACCGTGACACTGTGACCCCGCGACGTGATATCCGATGCTTGAGTTATGAGCGGAATGCACCGGGTAGGCGGGATCACCGGCCGGTCCCCTCCAGGTCGTCGACTCGGCCGCGCAATGCACTGACCTCAGTGCGAAGCTCCTCAACCTGCCGGAGCACATCAACCATCGTGACGGTCGCTGACTGATCTTCACTGGGCGGCTCGTTGACATAGACGCCTACGGCGGGGGTCACGGTCACCCAGCCTTCGTCATGGAGTGCCTTCAGAGCCTTCTGGAGGGTCGCCAGCGCCACACCCTTGGTCTCCGCCAACGTTCGGTTGCCGGGAAGCTTGTCGCCTGGAGTGAGTCGCTCACTGCGAATGTCGTCCTTGATCGACTCGACGACCCGTTGATACGCGGGCAAATGAGGCGCTGTCATGCAACCAATTCTATGACACCGACTCAATCCGACATAGGTCACCCGATCGGACTATAGCCCACCAACCTATGCCGACATATGCTGACTATGTCAGAACGTACTGCTTAAGAGCGGAAGGAACTACGCCATGAGGAACATGAGGATCGACCTCAGCGACCGTCGTTTGATGCTCACGGAGCTGCCGGGCGCCAAGACCCGCGAGGTTGACGGCCAGGTGGAACTCGTGGTCCAGGAGGGCGTCCAGCTCTTTCAGGCCGTGGTCTTCATGAAGTCCAAGGGGCAGAAGGGTGAGGAGATCAAGGTGACGTTGGAGACCGACCCCGGCGAGTCGTTCGAGGAGGGCGACATCGTGGACCTCGTGGACCCACGCGCCTCGTTCTACTCCTTCAAGAACGGTAAGGGCGAGACCGTGTCCGGCATCGCCTACCGCGCAACGGGTTTGGTCAAGATCGCCTGACTCGGGGCGCTGCCCGGTGACGCCTGGTGCGTCGCGCTCGTGTGGCCTCTGTGACCGTCGAACCACCTTCGCGAATCCGCTTCGGTAGGCGACGCCGTCGAATAGCAGGGGATTCCTTTCGAACTTTGAGAACTACACAGTGGGCCAATCCATGCCTTTTTCCGGCGCAATAGTGGCGCCGGGGATTCACGTTGACCTCCGGCCGATGGCTTGTCCGGCGGTCTTCGTGGTTCCCATGAGGAAAGAGGAGGTGCACGATCGTGGCGATTCAGATGATCGAGGACTACAAGACGAAGAAAGCCCTCGAACGGTACGGCCACTTCATCGGCGCGATGGACACCCTGGAGGAGGGGTTGATCGCGGCCGAGAAGCTGATCGAGCGCGTGGACGACTCCAAGGCCGGCGCCGGGTTCTCGCTGCCGACCAAGGATGAGCTGGCCGCGCAGCTCAAGAAGGTGTACGAGCAGGTCGGGACGCTGCGGACCAGGGCCAAGAAGCACGAGGCGGACCTGGTCTCGCGCGAGTGGGCGGTGAAGTGACATGTCGTACGCGGTGGACAACGTGCTGGACGAGATCACGATCGGGATGAAGCTGCTGCGCGACACGACCAAGGGCATTCCGGATGTCGGCGGAATCCGTGCCTCGCACGAGCGGGCACGTAAGGCTGTCGGCGCTCTGGTGGTCGCGCTGGAGGACGTGCGATCGAAGATCAGTGACAGTTAGGAAATAGACGATGCGTGGAGGTGGCCCGGCTCCGCGCGGACTGTGAACGCATTTCTCCTGGGGCTGGGCTTCTCCCAGGAAGGGCGATTCACGATGAGGTATTCCAACCGCAGGACGGGCGTTGAGTGGCGGGCTCTGCTGTGGACGGCCCGGCACCCCGGCATGGTGGTGGTGCCCGGTGCCCTGGGGACCTCCGCGGTCATGCTCGGTCCCTCGACCACGGGCGCGATCACCGGCGGTGCGCTGACCGCGCTGGGGAGCTGGTACCGGGCGCACCCGGACAGCTTCGACTACTTCGCGGCGCCGGTGCTGCGGGCGTGGCGTCGCCGCTGGTTTTCCCGCTACACGGGCCGCTGGTGGAAGGACACCATGCTGGCGGTCGACCTGGCGCCGGCGCACCGCAAGACCGGTGAGCACCAGGTCCCGCGTATCACGAAGTTCCGCTCTCCGGCGTCCTCGGTGGACACGGTGTACGTGCGGATGATCCCCGGCCAGACGGCGAAGCTGTGGGAGAGCAAGACCGAGGAACTCGCCATGGCGCTCAACGCCGAACGGGTCGGTATCGAGCGGATCCGGCCGCAGATTGTCGCGCTGGTGGTGCAGCGGCGGGAGTCGTTCACCGAGGTTCTCGAAGCTCCGGAGATGCCGTGGGACGCGGACGCGGTGGACCTGATGAACGTCGTGATCGGTGAGGACGAGTACGGCAACGACTGGCGCGTGCCGGTGGTCGGTCAGCACATCTTCGGCGCGGGCGCGACCGGTTCGGGCAAGGGCTCGCTGGTCTGGTCGCTGCTCCGTGCGCTCGCTCCGCTGATCCGTGACGGCCTGGTGCGGCTGTGGGTGCTGGACCCGAAGCGGATGGAGCTGGTCAAGACCGAGTCGATCGCCTACCGCTACGCGGCCGAACCCGAGGACTGCGTCGAGGTGGTCGAGGAGTTCGTCGCCGACCTCGAACGCACCCAGAGGGTGTTGGCGGAGCAGGGAAAACGCAAGTTCTCGATTTCGCATGAGACGCCGTTGAACCTGTTGATCGTGGACGAGATGGCGGCGCTGCTCGGGTTCGGTGACATGGTCGTGATCCGGGCGATGCGCAAGGCGTTGTCCTACGTCGGTACTCAGGGCCGCGCGACCGGACACAGCATGTGCGGCTTCGTGCAGGAGCCCTCCAAGGACGTCGTACCGGTCCGCGACCTGTTCACGATGCGGATCTGCCTGCGCGTCACCAGCGCATCGCACGTGGACATGGTGCTGGGTGAGAACGCCCGCCTGCGCGGTGCTCTGGCTGACGAGATCCCCAACGACGCGAGTACGGCCGGTATCGGCTACGTGGTGAAGGAGAAGTCCCGCGTGCCGCTGCGCATCAGGGCGTCCTATGTGGACGACTCCGAGATTGACCAGTTGATCGAGTTCGTGACGAGTGGCCGCACGGGCGGCCTGAAGGTGGTGGCCTGAAATGTGGAGGTTCGGTTTCGCTCTCTGGGCGACGTGGCAGATGGTCCGCTGGGCCGTCGTCGGTGCGGCTGTGCTGTTCGTGCTCTACCTGTGGGGTGGTGTCAACGGCGCGTTCATCCTCGCGGTGTTCGGCGTCGGCCTGGGCCTGTTCGGTCTCAAGCGGACGCTGGCCAACCTGTACCGCCGCGAAGACGCGGAACGGCGGTGATGACGATGCCTACGCCGCTTCGTCTCGCCGGCCCCGGTTCCCGCGCCTCGTGGCTGGCCCGGTGCCGCGACCTTGACCGTGACCGGGTGCTCCGGCTGCTGACCGAGGTCGACGGCAACGCGCTGGGGTTCTCGCTCACCGTGGATCGTGCGTACCGGCTGGCAGACGCCCGTCATGGCGTCCGGGTCGACTCCGAGGACCAGCACGCGATCACGGCCCTGATCGGCGCCGGGGTGCTGGTGCCCGGACGGGGCGACTGGCTGGAAGTGGATGCCTGGCCTCCGCGTGACTACGTGCTGACGCTGTTCATCAGCTCCACTACCGGCCGCACGTTTCACGCGGAGCTGCGGGAGGTGATCGGCGATGGCACGGCGCAGTGACCCCGGTCAGCTCGACCTGTTCGGCGGCACGCCACAAGCCGCCGACATCGTGCCTGTTCCCCGTTCGGAGCCGAAGACCGGGTTCGGTGGCAAGGCTGACGCGGTCGTGGAGATCCTCGACGAGGTCCACAACGGACGCTTCGGCCTGCTGGAGAACAACGACCGCGTCGTCCACATCGACGGAGAGGGCCACTGCCGGCACGCCTGCAACGCGGACGCCTCGACGGTGGAGAGCTTCATCGTCCAGAAGTACGCGAAACCGGCCGCTGTCGAGTCCATGCGGCACGGAGCGGTCCGCCGCAACGTCGTCATCCTCGCGCTCACCCCCGGCGGGCGCGCGCTGCTGCGGCGGTCCTCGATGTTGCGGACCCGGCGGCCCCAGTGACCGCCGCCTACGACGTCGCCGTCCAGTCCGAGGTCATGCGGCTGACCGACGACTACGACGCGATCATCCGCCGCTTCGCCGACGACAACGGCGAACTGCCCGGCCCGCACGCGGTCGACGCCGCCGAGATTGCACACCGCCTGCACCTCGTGCACGCCGACCAGGCCGAGCACTGGCGGCGCCTGTCCTGCGAGCACCGAGAAGGAAGGACGCAGCGATGAACACGTTCCGGATGACCGACCCGCCCGAGTGGAACGACTTCCCGCCGGACTGGATGAAGGCCGACGTCGAATCGGTCCTGAGCATGATCGCCTCCGGCGTGCTCTACACCCGAGAGGGCCTGGTCCACGACTACGGCTGGATCAGGCACGACCTCGGCCCGGCTGAGCCGATCGCCGACGACGAGTCCTCGGCCACGCACATCATGGTGGAGCGCGGGTTCGTGATCTGGGCCGAGTCGGCCACCCTCACCACCGAGTCCGGCGAGAGCTTCACCGCCGCGCGCATGGTGTTCACCCCGGCCGGCCGCGATCTGCGCGACAAGCTGAGCCGGGGGAAGTGACCGCGATGGCCGGGGTTATCTTCCCACCCGCCTGGGTGCTGCCGTACTGCGACTACGTGCTGGGCTGCGTCGCGCAGCACACCCTGTTCGTCAACATGCGGGACGACTACGAGTTCGCCTGGGTCCGCGATGACGGGTTCCAGCCCGCGCGACTGATCGAACTCGACCGCGCACTGTCCACCGAAGCGTTGCTGGTGAACAACTTCCTGGCCCTCGGCGACCGCGCGATGCTCCGCGACGAGACCGGCTCCGAGGTCCCCGCCGAACGGCTGATCTTCCAGCCGACCGGCCGTCAGCTCTACGAGTACATCAACACCGGGAGGTGAAACCAATGCAGGCCGACGACTCTGACGAGATCAACGAGGCGGCCGGGGTCACGAAACGAGTTGTCGACCTGCGCCGTAAGAAGGCCGAATCCGCTCACCTGCGGGGCTTGGTGGACGACCCTGACATGGTCGCGGTCCGTATCGAGTCCCAACGGCGGACGATCACGCGCGGCATGTGGTTCTTCCTCACGCTTGGCCTCGCGTTCACCACCGCCGGCGTCCAGGACTTCCTCGCCGGGCACCGCGAACCCACCGACCCGCTGTGGTGGGCCGCATGGCTCGCAGAACCGATGCTCGCCGGAATCCTGATCATGCTGCTGATGTTCGAGGCCGAGATCCTCTCGCGCGGCCTCACCATCCCGGACGGATGGGTCGGCAAGCTCAAGAAAGTGCTGCTGTCCTCCACGCTGGTGATGAACGTCTGGCCCGCGCTCGCCCCCTGGCTGGCCGGTGATGAGCCGTTCGACGGCGGCAACCTCGCCATCCACATCATCGTGCCCGTGGTGGTCTACGGCGTCGCCGAAGTCATGCCCGTCATCCAACACAAGTTCAACGAGGCCATCACCCGCGCTTACCGCGACGCCGGACGCACAGCCAGCGCCGCACCGCCGGCACCTGTCGCACCGCCGGCGCCTGTCGCCGACCAACCGGTACAGCAGGCGCCTCCCACCGCCACGGCGGCTCTGGCCACCGGAACGCGCATCCGGTTGCCCGAACCGATCCTCAACCAGGTCAAGGCGAAAGCCGCCGAACTCGCCAACGAGGGACGCGCCCTGACCGCCGACGACGTGCGATCCGTCGTCCGAGTCACGCCCGAGATGGCCGCTCAGATCGCCGCAGAAGTCCAGCAGCGCAACGGGCACGCGTTCACCTGAACCCGGCAGCACAACCCCTCTGCTGCCCACATGAGCGGGGCACGACCACTCCCCTGGCCGTGCCCCGCTTCTCATGTCACCACAACGAAAGGAGACGCTCGTGCAACCGACCATGCTCGACCTGTACAGCGGAGCGGGTGGCGCGGCCTACGGCTACCGCATGGCCGGCTGGCATGTCACCGGCGTCGACATCAACCCCCAACCGCGCTACGCGGGCCACGTCTTCCACCAGGGCGACGCGCTCGAATTCCTCGCCGCACACGGCCACGAGTTCGACGCCGTCCACGCCTCCGCCCCCTGCCAGGGCTACTGCACCCTCACCACCGGCACCAACCAGGGCCGCAACTACCCGCGCCTCATCGCTCCCACCCGCGAGGCGCTCGACTGCCTCGGCAAGCCCTACGTGCTGGAGAACGTCGTCGGCGCCGAGCTGCGCCCCGACCTCGTTCTGTGCGGACTGATGTTCGGGCTGAAGGTGTTCCGCCACCGCCTGTTCGAGCTGGGCGGCTGGATGACTCTGCAAGCCCCGCACCCGCCCCACCGTGGGCACCGCGTGGCCGGCTGGCGACACGGCCGCAACCACACCGGCGACATGGTCGCGGTCTACGGCGACGGTGGCGGCAAGGGCTCCGTCACCGACTGGCAGACCGCGATGGGCATCGACTGGACGGACGTCCGGCACGAACTGGCTGAAGCCATCCCACCCGCCTACACCGCGTTCATCGGCGAGGCCCTGCTCGCCCAACTCCCCGCCCTCACCACCGCCGCCTGACCGAAGGGAGACGCCTCGTGCTGCCTACGGACCCGACTACCAGCCTGGAAGACCGCATCGTCCGCAAGCTGCGCTCGGTCGACTACCGCGACTGGCGCGACAAGGTCACCGCCATCGGCGGCTGCGCTCAGCCCATCCGCATGTTCGGCGCCTGGCAGCTCCACGACCACGCCGGCAAGGTGCTCGAGCACAAGGGCGGGGACATCATGGTCCCGTGCGGCAACCGCCGGCAGAGCGTCTGCCCGGCCTGCTCCGACCGCTACGCCGCCGACGCCTACCACCTCATGCACGCCGGACTCGCCGGTGGCAGTAAAGGCATCCCGACCACGGTCACGGAGAAGCCCCGCGGCTTCGCCACCCTCACCGCGCCGTCCTTCGGCAAGGTCCACTCGGCACGCCAGAGCAGCCGCGGCAAGACCATCCCGTGCGCCTGCGGGGCCTGGCACCACTCCGACGATCCGCGCATCGGCACCCCGGTCGACCCCGACACCTACGACTACGTCGGCGCGATCCTCTGGCAGGCCAACGTGGGCGAGCTGTGGAGCCGGTTCATCCGCAACCTCAAGCGCGCTCTGATGAAAGCCGCCGGCCTGCGCGCCGATGACTTCAAGCACCACGCCCGCCTGTCCTACGCCAAGGTCGCCGAATACCAGCGACGCGGCCTCGTCCACTTCCACGGCGTCATCCGCATCGACGGCCCCGAAGGACCCGACGACCCGACACCCCGGTGGGCCACGGCCGAGCTCCTCGCGGACGCGATCCACGCCGCCGCACGCTCGGTGAGCCTGGAGGTCCCACGGCCGGACGGTGAAGTGCTGGTGCTGCGCTGGGGTGATCAGGTCGACTGCCGCTCCATCCGGCCCAGCAACGCGGCAGAGGTCGAACAGGCCGGAGAGATCAGCGAAGCCCGGCTGGCCGGCTACGTCGCCAAGTACGCCACCAAGGGCACCGGCAAGAGCGAAGCCGCCGACCGCCGCATCCTCTCCGAACTCCACATCGCCCACCTCAAGGTCTCCGACCACCACCGGCGCATGATCCAAACCGCCTGGGACCTCGGCCACCTCGACACCTACGAGTCGCTCAACCTGCGCCGTTGGGCGCACATGCTCGGCTTTCGGGGCCACTTCCTGAGCAAGTCCCAGCGCTACAGCACCACCTTCAAAGCCATCCGCGAGGAACGTCACGCCTTCCGCACCCTCCAGGTCCTCGACCGGCTCGGCTACGACCCCAACGCGGTCACGGTCATCAACGACTGGACATACACCGGCTCCGGCTACAGCACCGACGCAGAACGAACCCTCGCCCTGGCCATTGCAGAGGGCCGCAAGGAACAACGCCAACGCAAGTACGAACAGGAGGTAGCAGCATGAGCGAAAGCCTGTTGGACGGCAGGTGGTACACGACCGACGAAGTCGCCGAGATCATCGGTGTGGACGCCTCAACACTGCGCCGCTGGCGGACCGCACGGCCTCCGAAGGGTCCGGCGTTCGTTCCCCTGTCCGACCGCAACACCAAGTACCACTCGCGTGACGTTGAAAGCTGGCTGGTCAGCAAGCGCGTCGATCCTGGAAAGGTGGCGTGATGGTTCGCCTCGCCGCGCCGATCGGAATCAAGCTGTCGACCGACATCGAGTATCGGGCGAACCGCGCGAGTCCGTACCGTGCAAGGGTTCGATGGTCCGACCCGTCCACGAAGACGCGTCCATCCAAGTCGGAGTCTTTCGCGACGGAGGATGAGGCCAAGGCGTGGCTTGCCTCCCTGCGCAGGCTCGCTGACCGGGGCGTGACGCCACAGACCGCCACCCTGCCGATCGAGGCGTACGGCGAGTCGGTGATGTCGCTGGCGTTGCGTGGTCTGGAGAAGAAGACGCTCGACCCGTACATGGCGGGGTGGCGCAAGCGTGTCGTGCCCGATCTCGGTCACCTCCCGCTGTCCATGTGGACGCCCGGCGTGTCGGATCGAGCGGTACACGGCTGGATCGCTGACGGCTACGGCCTGTCGACCGTGAAGAACACGATCGGCATTCTCGTCAGGATCGCGGAGCAGGCTGTCCGAGATGGCATTCTCGACACCAACCCGGCGCGCGTCACGGGCTGGCAAGCCGAGTACAGCCAGGCACAGGACGAATTGGACGATCCGCGTTCACTGGCGTTGCCCGACTGGGCGGCGCTCGAACGTCTGTCCACTGCGTTGGTGGAGCGCTCGGCCGACAAGTTCCAAGGCTGGGGCGACCTCGTGAAATTCATGGCGTCCACGGCCGCGCGAATCGGAGAGGTCTCCGGGGTCCGCCGCTGCGACATCAATCGCAAGACGTGGATGTGGCGGGTGTGCCGGCAGACCACTCCCGGTCCCGGTGGGCTGATCGACAAGGGCACGAAGGGCAACCGGGCACGCTGGGTGCCGCTGATCGAGGAGATCCGCCCGGTGGTCGATCGCCGGTTCGAGCTGACGCCGAACGACCCGATGGCTCGACTCTTCACCGGCCCTCGCGGTGGACGCGTCACCACAGCGGTGCTGCGGGACGCTACCCACTGGGATGAGGTCGTGGTGACGTGTGGCCTGGAGCACCTCGTGCGCCACGACCTCCGGCACACCGGCATCACGTGGATGGCAGACGCCGGCATCCCGGTGCACGTCCTGCGACTGATCGCTGGCCACGCGAACCTGGCCACGACACAGCGGTACATCCACACGGATCTGCGGCTGATCGAGGAGGCAGGCGAACTGCTGAACGGCTACGTGACGGGCGTCTGGTCCCCAACTGGTCCCCAACTGAAGATCGTCAGGGACAGCGCTTGATCAATTGATAAAAGAAAAGAGCCCCGCTGACCTGGTAAATTCCAGATTAGCGAGGCTCTTTCAGACCGTCGGGACGACAGGATTTGAACCTGCGACCCCTTGACCCCCAGTCAAGTGCGCTACCAAACTGCGCCACGTCCCGGCCACACTCCCGGTTCCCCGGCGTGCAAGAAGAATCCTACAACACCACCAACGGAGATCAAAAACGGGCCCCCGCACCCACAACGACCTGCGGAAATGCGGAGATGCGACGGGGATCCGAAGCCGGGTCCCCTCGGCCCGACCGATCCCCCGATCCTCAACCGACGAGGAGAACTATGCGGTGGCCGGGTCCCGGGCGCCACCGCCGAAAGTCGAGTCCCGGTCGTCGGCCTTCGGAGCGCCGGGTGGCAGGACGGCGGTGACGCTGAAGCCGCCGTCTGCGCGGTAGGAGGTGGTGAGGGTGCCGCCCACCAGGCGGATGCGTTCGGACAGGCCGTGGAGGCCGGCGCCGCCGCCGTCGGCTTGGGTGGGGAGGTCGCTGGGGCCGTTGACGACGGTCACGCGGAGTGGGGAGCCGCGGTCCACGGTCACGGTCACGGGGGCGCCTGGGGCATGTTTCGTCACGTTGGTCAGGGACTCCTGGACGACGCGGAACAGGGCTCTGGACACGGCTGGGGTCGTCACACCGTCGCCGGTTTCGGTGAGGGTCACGGAGACGCCGGCCACGCGGGCGCGGTCGACCAGTTCTTGCAGGGAGGGGTAGGTGGTGTCGGAGTTCAGGAGGCCCAGGGCCGTGCGCATCTCGGAGAGGGACTCCTTCGCCAGGGCGCGGAGGCGGAGGGCGGTGGCGCGGACGGTGTCGTCGGGGGCGGTGGCGGCCAGGGCGGCGGACTCCACCGCGATGAGGGTGGCGTGGTGGCCCACGGCGTCGTGGATCTCGCGGGCTATGCGGGCGCGTTCTGCTGCGCGGGCGGAGGTTTCGAGGGCTTCCAGTTCTGCTGCTCGGGCCCTGCGGGTTTCGTAGAGGGACTGGGTCAGGTCCTTGCGGGTGGTGACCAGGGCGCCGAGTGCGGTGGGGGCTGCGGAGAGGCCGAAGGAGAACGCCGTCGCCAGGAGGAGGGGGCCCAGGGGGACGGTCTCGGTCAGCACGGCGGGGAGGACGGAGGCCGCGGTCAGGAGGACGACCCACAGGAGCTGGACGGGGACGGACTTCTCCTCGCGGCCCAGGCGGTACTGGGCGACGAGCGCGGGGGCCCAGCCGAGGCCGCCGGCGACTGCGGGGACGCAGATCAGGGAAGCGAGCCACGGCCAGCGCAGGCGCACCGGGAGCAGCAGTGCGGCGAGGACGGCGGTCCAGAGCGACCACGGGAACGGGCGGTCCTGGGTCAGCAGCACGACGCCGGTGGTGGTGCCGACGGTCAGGAGCTCGCGCAGGAGCTGCTTCACCACACACCGACCTGGTGGGCGACGAGGGCCGCCTGCACCCGGTTCTCGACGCCCAGCTTGGTCAGGACGGTGGAGACGTAGCTCTTCACCGTGGCCTCGGAGAGGCAGAGCTCCTCGGCGATGGCGTGGTTGGAGCGGCCGCCGGCGAGGAGCTCCAGGACCTGGCGTTCGCGGGCGGAGAGGGAGTCCAGGCGGCGGTTCGCGCGGAAGCCGCGCAGGCGTGGGAGGAGGCGGGCGGTGATGCGGGGGTCCAGGACCGCGCCGCCGGCTGCCAGGTCGACGACGGCGCGGACCAGGGTGTCGGGTTCGGCGTCCTTGAGCAGGAAGCCCTGGGCGCCCAGGTCCAGTGCCGTGGCGACGTAGTCGTCCAGGTCGAACGTGGTCAGCACGGCGATGGCGGGTGGGGTGGCCCACGTGCGCAGGCGCCGGACGGCCTCCAGGCCGTCGACGCCCGGCATCTGCACGTCGACCAGCACCACGTCGGGCAGGTGGGTCAGCGTGACCTCGACGAGCTCGGCGCCGTCGGCGGCCTCGCCGACCACCTCCACCCGGCCGTCGGCCTCCAGCAGGACCTTCAGGCCCCGCCGCAGCAGGGACTCGTCGTCGGCAAGCACCACTCGTACGGCCACGAACCCAACCAACCGCACCCCATGGCAAAGAGCAACCGTGGGGCTGAAGAACTACTTCTTGCCCGCGCCGGCCTTCTTCTTCTCGCGCACGCGCACGGAGATGCGGACCGGGCTGCCTTCGAAGCCGAACTCCTCGCGCAGCTTGCGCTCGATGAACCGGCGGTAGCCCGCCTCCAGGAAACCGGTCGTGAACAGCACGAACGTCGGCGGGCGGGTCGAGGCCTGGGTCGCGAACAGCACCTTGGGCTGCTTGCCGCCGCGCACGGGCGGCGGGGTCGCGGCGATCAGCTCGGTCAGCCACTGGTTGAGGCGGCCGGTGGGGACGCGGGTGTCCCACGAGTTCAGCGCGGTGCGCAGGGCCGGGGCGAGCTTGTGCACGGCGCGGCCGGTCAGGGCCGAGATGTTGACCCGGTCGGCCCACGGGACGCGGACCAGGCCGCGTTCGAGCTCGCGGACCATCTCGTTGCGGCGGTCCTCGTCGACGAGGTCCCACTTGTTGAACGCGAGCACGCACGCGCGGCCGGACTCGACGACCATGGTCAGCACGCGGAGGTCCTGTTCGGACAACGGCTCGTGCGAGTCCAGCAGCACGATCGCGACCTCGGCGGTCTCGATGGCGGACTTGGTGCGCAGCGAGGCGTAGTACTCGGCGCCGCTCTCGAACTTCACCCGCTTGCGCAGGCCCGCGGTGTCGACGAACCGCCAGATCTCGCCGTCGAGCTCGACCAGCGAGTCGACCGGGTCGACGGTGGTGCCGGCGACCGAGTCGACGACCGAGCGGTTCTCGCCGGTCAGGCGGTTGAGCAGCGAGGACTTGCCGACGTTGGGCTTGCCGACCAGTGCCACGCGACGGGGGCCGCCGCTGCGGGCGCCGAAGTCGTCGCGCGGGGTCTCGGGCAGCCGGTCGAGGATCACGTCGAGCAGGTCGCCGGAGCCGCGGCCGTGCAGGCCCGACACCGGGAACGGCTCGCCCAGGCCCAGCGACCACAGCGACGCGATGTCGGCCATCAGCCGCTCGTCGTCCACCTTGGACGCGCACAGGATCACCGGCTTCTTGGACCGGCGCAGCACCTTCGCGACGGCTTCCTCGGTCGCCGTGGCGCCCACCGTGGCGTCCACGACCACGAGGATCACGTCGGCGGTCGCCATCGCGAGCTCGGCCTGGGCGGCGACGGCGGCCTGCAGGCCCTGCGCGTCGGGCTCCCAGCCGCCCGTGTCGACCACGGTGAACTTGCGGCCGTTCCACAGCGCGTCGTAGGTCACGCGGTCACGCGTCACGCCCGGGACGTCCTGCACCACGGCCTCCCGGCGGCCGATGATGCGGTTGACCAGCGTGGACTTGCCGACGTTGGGTCGCCCGACCACCGCGAGCACCGGCTGCGGCGGAGTCGACTCGCCGTCCTCGCCGGAGGAGAGGTCGTCGAAGGCTGACCAGTCGGCCTCGTCCTCCCAGGTGCCGTCCAGGTCCGTCATCGTCCTTCAACCTCACTCACACGAAGTCCATCGAGTTCGGCGACCAGTGTCGCCAGGCGGTCGCGCACCTGCTCGGTGGCAACGCCCAGTGCGGCCCGTCCCTTCCCTTCCGGGAGGTGGAACGGCTCACCGATCAGCACGTCGACCGGCGGACGCCAGCCCGTGGCCCGGTAGGTCCCCCGGCAGGCGACCGGCAGCACCACCGCGCCGGAGGTCTTGGCCAGCCACGCCGCACCGTTCTGCGCGCTGGTGACGCCGCCTTCCCCGCGCGTGCCCTCGGGGAAGACCCCGATCACGCCGCCCGCCCGCAGGACGGACAACGCGCTGGTCAGTGCCGTGCGGTCGGCTTCTCCCCGCTTCACCGGGATCTGGCCGATCTTGCGCAGCAGGTGGCCCACCACGGCGTTGGCGAACATCTCCTGCTTGATCAGGAACGTCACGCGCCGGGGCAGCACCCCGAACAGGATCGGGCCGTCCGCCATCGAGCTGTGGTTGGCGACGACGACCACGCCGCCGCTCAAGGGTACGCGGTCGAGGCCGCGCACCCGAATCCGGAACTGCCACGCGTAGGGCACGCGCCCGATCCAGCGGCCGAAGTCGAACATCCAGGGCACGGTGCCCTCGGGATGGCTCACCCGGTCACCCGCAGCCCGCGCCGTTCGACGAGGTCCAGCAGCGCGTGCACGGTGCCGGCGAGGTCGAGGTCGGTGTTGTCGAACTCGACGGCGTCGTCGGCCGCCTTCAACGGCGACACGGCGCGCGACGAGTCGTAGGTGTCCCTGCGCTGCACGTCCTTCAGCACTGCGTCCACAGTGGACACGCGACCGGCCGCGTTGTCCTGCTTGGTGCGCCGCTGCGCCCGCGCGTCCGCCGACGCGGTCAGGTACACCTTGAGCGGGGCGTCCGGCGACACGACGGTGCCGATGTCGCGGCCCTCGACCACGATGCCGCCGACGGTGTCGACCGCGTCCGCGATGATCGCCCGCTGCTGGGCGACGAGCAGCTCGCGCACGTGCCTGGTCGCGGAGACCGGCGACACGGCGAGCGTCACCTCGGGGCCGCGGATCTCGGCGGAGACGTCGTCGCCGTCGAGCGTGATGCCCGGCCGCTCCGGGTCGGTGCCGACGACGAGCACCGCGGCGTCGGCGACCCCGCCGACGGCGGCCTCGTCCGCCGGGTCGACGCCGGCGCGCAGCACGGCGACCGTGACCGCCCGGTACATCGAGCCGGTGTCGAGGTAGCGCGCGTCGAGCGCCGACGCGAGGCGCTTCGCGACGGTGGACTTGCCGGTGCCCGACGGTCCGTCGAGTGCCACCACGCCGCGCAACTGACCCTGGCCCACCACAGCTCCCTCCGAGACACCCACGGCCCTCATTGTGCCTGGTGCGGACGTCCGCACCGGCAGCGGGACGGTCCAGGCGCGTGATCGGCCGTCACCGCGGGGGTGTCGATCGGGGGAATCCGCACCAGCACCGGGCCGGTGGCGCCGATCAGGTCAGCGCAGCACCGACCCGTGTGGAGGACCGATGACCACGACCGAACGCAACCCCGCCGTCCAGACCCTGCTGGAGTGCACGCTCGCCAGGCACAGGACGATGTTCCTGGCCACGTCCGGCTCGGACGGGTCGTGGGTGAGCGGCGTCTACTTCGCCGAGGACGGCCCGCAGCGGCTCGTGCTCGTGCTGGAGGAGCGGGGCCGGACGCTGAAGGCGGTCGAGGAGAACCCCGAGGTCGCCGTCGTCGTGTCAGCCGGGTCGCCGATGGAGCCGTTCCTGCAGGCGCGGGCCGTGGCCAGGGTGGTCGGGGGCGCGGAGGGCGAGGCGGTGCGGGAGCGGCTCGTGGCGAAGGTGCCGGAGGCGGCGCCGTTCCTGGCCGCGCCGGTCCGCCCGGTGGTGCTGACGGTGCCGCGGTGGCGCGTGACGGACATCCCCAACGGCTGGCTGCCCGGCCGGGAGTTCCCCGGCTGACGCCGCCGGCCCGCCGGAACCGGTGACCGGTTCCGGGCGGACATCAGAACTCAGGAGCTCTCCAGCCGGCGTTGCAGGTCCGGGTGACCGGCGAGCAGGTCGCGGACCACGCCCCGCGGTGCCGGGTCGGACGGGCGGGCCTTCATCTCGTGCAGTGCCAGCATCACGCGGAAGTACGTCGACTCGTCGAGCAGACCGGCCTGGGCGGCGGCGGTCAGCGAGTTGTTCAGGTCCTCGTCGCGGGCCGGGGTGGCGGAGCCGTGGGTGTGGACGCCGCCGTTGATGTTGCCGGCCTGGATGACGATGCCGTGGCTGTTGCCGGTGTGGACGTTGTGCACGCTGTGGACCACCGGGCGCTCCTCCTTGGGCTTGCGGGTGTCCTGGCCGGCGGGCAGCTCGGCGATGAGGGCGGCCACGAACGCGGCGGCGGGCGCCGGGGTGCCGATGGAGCGGACCGTCAGCACGGGCGTCGCGTTGTTCAGGTGGGCCGCGCTCGCGACCCCGGCGCTCTCGGTGTCGACGGCCGCGGCGTCGTTGTAGCCGGCGTCGAGGAACGCCGCGGTCGACGAGCCGGGGGTGAGCAGGAGCTCGCCGGCCGCGACCGGTTCGAAGTGCACCTTGGCCGGGAACGAGCGGTGCACGTAGCGCGCGCGTTGCTCCAGGGCGTGCGGTGCGGGCCAGGCGTTCGGGCGGGCCTTGAGACCGGCGTCGTCCTCCTTGCCGCCGTGGTAGCCGTAGACCTTGGTCGCGACGACGACGTCACCCTGCTCGACCCACGAGTGCAGCGCGCCCGCCTCGCCGACGATGAACGCCGCGGACGGCGCGAACTCGGTGAGCACGCGCTCGGTCAGCGCCGCCGCGTTCGGGTTCCCCTTGCCCACCAACGCGAGCGCGACCGGGCGACCGGCCACCTCGCCCACGTCGTAGAGGGAACCGGCCGGCCCCTCGTACATGCGCGGACCGGACAGCAGGGCTCGCACCGAACCATATGCGGTCTCGGTGGCCGTTAAGACAACGATCATGCGGTCACCTCCAGGGACCCTCGGGAACGCAACAGCGCCGGGTGCAGCAGCGTGGCGGGACCGCGGCGGTAGAGCAGGGCGGGACGGCCGCCGTTGCGGATCGTCTTCTCGCCCGTGGGCACCAGGAAGCCCTCCGCGCCGGTGACCTTGCGGTGGAAGTTGCGGGGTTCGAGCTGCTCGCCCCAGACGATCTCGTAGACGCGCCGCAGCTCGGTGACGGTGAACTCGGCCGGGCAGAACGCCGTGGCCAGGGTCGTGTACTCCAGCTTCGAGCGGGTGCGTTCGAGCGCGTCGGCGATGATGCGGGCGTGGTCGAACGCCAGCGGACCGGCCAGCGCCGCCTCCACCGGCACCCACCGCGCCTCGTCGGCGTCTCCCCCGGCGACGGGCACCGGCAGGTTCGGCAGCACCGCGAGGTAGCACACGGTGATGACGCGCCGCCGGGGGTCGCGGTCGGGGCTGCCGTAGGTGCGCAGCTGCTCCAGGTGCAGCCCGTCCGCGGCTAAACCGGTCTCCTCCGCGAGCTCTCTCCTGGCCGCCTTCTCGATGTCCTCCAGAGCAGACGCGAGGAAGCCGCCCGGCAGCGCCAGCGCTCCCCGGAACGGCTCAATCCCCCGCTCTACCAGCAGGATCTGCAGTTGCTCCGCTCGGACGGTGAGCACTGCGAGGTCGACGGCCACCGCGACATCCGGGATCGTCCACTCCTCCTCGGTCATCCCACGAGACTAACCCACTATCCGTCATGTTGACGGAAACTCACCCCGTCGGCTACCGTCTGGAACTCGGATCCAAACGACCGGAGCGACACATGATCGTGATGCTCACCGCGCTCGAAGTGGAGTACGCCGCGGTGCGCGCGCACCTGTCCGGCACCGCCCTCCACCACCACGCGTCCGGCACCCTGTTCGAGGTCGGCACCACCGGTGGTGGGCAGCAGGTCGCCATCGCCCTCACCGGCATGGGCAACTCCAGCGCCGCCACGATGACCGAACGCGCCATCACCGAGTTCGACCCGGACGTCGTGCTGTTCGTCGGCGTCGCCGGCGGCCTGCGCGACTGGCTGCGGCTCGGTGACGTCGTGGTCGCGAGCCGGGTCTACGGCTACCACGGCGGCCGCGAGACGGAGGACGAGTTCCTGGCGCGGCCGCGGGCGTGGGACGTCCCGCACCACGTCGAGCAGATCGCCCGCTCGATCGCGCGTGCGAAGGAGTGGAGCGCGAACCCGCCGAACGTCCACTTCGAACCGATCGCGGCCGGCGAGGTGGTGCTCAACTCGACCGAGTCGACGCTGGCCAGGCAGATCCACCGCAACTACAACGACGCGGTGGCGGTCGAGATGGAGAGCGCCGGGGTCGCGAACGCCGCCCACCTGCACATGGCCACCCCGTCGGTGACCGTGCGCGGCATCAGCGACCTGGTCGACGACAAGGACCTCACCGACAAGCAGGGGTGGCAGCCCAAGGCCGCTGCCAACGCCGCCGCGTTCGCCGTCGCCCTCGCCGGCGCACTCGCGCAGCCCCGCCGTCACAAGGGAAAGGCCCGGCCCGTGGGCGACACGACGAACAACTTCCACAACTACAGCGGTGTCGGTCAGCAGATCGGCATCAACAACGGCGTCGTGAGCGCGGCGCACCCGGCGGCCGCACCGCGCGACCGGCTGGACGCCATCACGGCGGCGGTGGTGCACGCGCACAAGAACGGCCAGATGGACACCGCGTGGTTCACCACGGCCATGGTGGCGCTGGACAACCTGCGCAACTCCTCCGCACCGCTCGACCTCCGCCCCCTCAAGGCACTGCTCGGCGGCGTGCCCGCCCTCCGCCCGGTGCTCGACTCCATAGTGGACGACTAGATGACCGCTGCAGCGACCAACACCTTCGACAACCACGGCGACGTCGAGACCCAGGTCGGCGTCAACAACGGCGTCATCCACAAGACGTCGATCTACAACAACAACGCCGGCGAGCCGCCGGAGACCAAGTTCGAGAACGCGCTGACGTACTTGCGCGGTGGCCAGCCGCGGATGGCCGAGCGGCTGCTCGAACAGGTGCGGCAGGCCGGTCTGGTCACCACCCGCTTCCACTACTACTACGTGCTGGCGCTGCTGAGCGACCGCACGCTGAACGAGCTGCCGCCCAGCGAGTTCAAGAAGATCGTGTTCGAGCTGTCCAGCGCGAAGACCTCGCCGGAGACGCCGGGCGAGTACCACCGGGCGCTGTGGGTGGTCGAGCACCTGATCGCCTACATCGAACGGCAGGACCGCGCCGCTGACCCGAGCGGCGGCGAGCTGCACGAGGTGTCCACGGCGTTCCGGGAGCTGCCGGCCGCACGCCAGCAGGAGATCGCCCGGCACCTCGACATGATCCTCGACGGCGCGGTGCAGGACTCGCTCGACGCCTCGATCGCGGCCCTCGCCGAGCAGCGCCGGATGGACAACCGGCGCGAGCACCGGGCGTGGCTGTACTTCCAGCCGGAACCGGCGCCGCCGCTGCTCGCGGAACCGGTGAAGGCGCCGGTGGACCTCAAGGCGTGGGCCATGTCCGTGCTCGGCGGGCTCGCCGGGCTGTGGGGCCTGGTGCGGCTCTTCGACTTCCTCACCGGCGCGGCACCGGGTGCGGCGTGGCTCGCGGTGCTCCTGGTGCTGGGCGGGGCGTTCCTCTTCGTGTGGTTCCGCGTCCAGGCCAAGGTGCTGGACCGCCGCCGCGGTGTGCGCGAGGCGCGGCTGCGCGGCTGGAACGAGGGCCCGCCGCGGGAGGTGCCCGACTGGAAGGTCGAGGAGATCTCCTGGCGCGTGCACGCGGCGTTCGACGCGGAACGGCCGCCGAAGCGCACGGTCCGCCACCACGTCAACCCGAAGAACCCGGAGCCGCAGAAGGACTGGGACGCCGACACCGCGGGTCTGCGGGTGTCGATGGTCGACTGGTTCGTGCGCATCTACGGCGCCACGCACACCGAGCCGTCCGGGCTGATGTGGCTGATCCGCTGGCACACCCGGCGGCTCAGGGAGCAGTGGCAGGCCGACGGGCTGCACGCGTTCCGCAAGGAGCTCAAGACCCCGTGGTACGCCAAGGTGCTGCCGGTGGCCGGGATCGTGCTCGTGGTGCTGTTCGGGCTGTCGCTGATCGGGATGCAGCCGGGTCCCGGCTCGTTGTTCGCCCTCGGGCTGGGCGTGTGCGCGTTCGGTGCGAGCGAGGTGCTGGCGGCGTTCCGGGTGCGGGCGGCGCTGCGGGCCGACTACGCCGAGCAGCTGCGCGAGGAGACCGAGGCCTACCGCGGCTGGCTCGACCTGCTGCGGGACCGGCCCTCCGACGACGAGATCGCGTACTGGCTGCGGTTCGACGTGCTGCACCTGAAGTGCCGTGCGATGCGGCGCAGCCAGCTGTCCAGCAAGGACATCATCTGCCACGTCGAGCTCACCGAGGGCGCGCCGGGGGCGTTGCGGGCCCGCGACAAGATGGCGCCGGTGCGGTACTCCGAGTACTGGGTCAAGGTCTTCCTGCTGACCAGCGGCGGTGTGCACGAGACCGAGTACTGGCTGGACTTCTTCAACGGCAACGTGCACGACCCGCACGACATGTCGTTCCGCTACGACGCGGTGGCCTCGGCCACGCTGAACGAGGTCGGCGTCCAGTTCTCCGGCAAGCGCAGGCACATCGTGCGGATGGGCGACAACGTCCAGGTGGGCGACCAGTTCACGTTCCGGCAGGCGATGCAGCTGTCGCTGGTGAACAGCCAGGACATCTACGTGCTCGTCGACGACTTCCGCGGGATGACCGACGAGAGCGAGGACGAGGCGAAGCTGCGGGAGATCGCGCAGCAGTCCTCGGGTGTGCAGAGCGCGTTGCACATCCTGCAGGCCGTGGCCCGCGAAGGCCGTGAGTGGATCTCCCGGCAGCGCGACCGCCGGCAGCGCCGCTGGCAGGACTTCGCCGAGCAGCAGCAGTTCCGGGAGCTGCAGAGCAGCTGGGAGCAGCGCCGGGAGATCGGGTGATGGACCCGCGCCGGTTCGTGAAGCGGCTGCCGGTCGCCGACGCGCTGCTCGACCGCATGGCCTACACCGGGGCGCGCGGCGACCGGCGGGCGGCGCTGCTGAACGCCTTGCTGCCCTCCGGTGCCCTGGCGCACTCGCTCACGTTCGCCGTGGCACCGGCGGGCGAGGAGGTGCTGTCGTGGCCGGCGCGGTTGCCGCCGCTGACCGCGCTGCTCGCCCCCGGGTCGCCGTTGACCGGCGCGCAGGTCGTCGTGCACACGCGGCCACCGGCGCCCGGTGCCTACCGCGAGCTGATCCAGCACGGTGTCCCCGCGCACCGCTGGACCTACGTCGCGGTCTCCTCCGACGACCCCGCCTCGGCCTCGGTCTGGACGCAGAACGTGTTGCGGCAGCACGGTTTCACCGCCGCGCAGCTGGACCAGGACGAGCTGCTGGACGTCGTCGCGTTCCTCGGCGGCCTCGACGGTGCGGCGGCGTCGGCGAAGCTGATCGAGCGCGGGTTCGAGGCGTGCACGATGGGCGCGGAGCTGCACGTCTGCTTCACCTGGTCGGAGGCCCCGGTGCTGGAGCTGCTGAGCCGGTTCCCCGCCGTGCCCGCCACGGTCGGGGTGCGGGTCGCGCGGACCGGCGGCGAGTTCGTCGCGGAACGGGTGCTGCGGCTGAGCGGTCCCGACGTGAAAGCCCTGCAGAGCGCCGAGACGTGGCTCGCGAACGGTGTCCGGCACGCGGGGCGGTTGCAGCGGCTGAACGGGCACCACGCCTCGGCGGCCGCGGTGACGGTACCGGTGTGCGTGCCGCCCTCGTTGCCCTCCAAGCAGTCCTGGACGCACGTCGAACCGCCGCACGTCGCCGGTCGGGCCGCGGCGTGGACCGGTGGCGCGGGCGTGGTGCTCGGGTGGGACGTCGTGCGGCAGGCGCACGCGCCGTTGCGGCTGTTCCGGGAACGGCCGGTGGTCGGCGTGGTCACGAGCGCACGGCTGGCGCACCTGGTCGCGGCGCGGTCGGTCAGCTGCGGTGCGGGCGTGACCGTGCAGTCGGAGGCGCCGTGGCCCGGTCCGTTCGGGCACGCGCGGCCGGGTCCGCCCGCGGTGGCGCTGGGCGGTCCGCGGTTGCCGCACCTGCTCGTGCTGGACCGCCCGGCCGAGGTGCCGGGGCTCGCGGGCCTGCCCGGCTCGCACCACGCGGTGCTCGTGGTCGCCGACCTCGGGCCGGAGCACGTGCCGTTGCTGGAGGTCGCGGACTTCGCGGTGGCCGGCGACCTCGGTGCGCCGCAGCAGTCGTTGCTGCGCGGGGTGTTCGGCACGTGGCTCGACGACCTCCCGCTGGTGCCGGGGCAGGTGACGGTGATCGGGCGCGGTGTCGCTGCCCGCGTCGGCATCACCCTGACCGGCCAGGAACACCACCTGCTGGGCTGACGCGATGCCGACGGTCTTCGTCAACTACCGCGTGCGGGAGCAGCCCGGCTACGCGACGCTGCTGCACCGCGAGCTCGCGCAGGCGTTCGGCGCGGACCGGGTGTTCCTCGCCTCGCGGTCGCTGCGGGCGGGCGACGACTTCGTCGAGGAGGTCTTCGCCCACCTGCGCCGCTCGCAGGTGCTGCTCGCGGTGATCGGGCCGCGCTGGCTCGACCACACCGGCGACCCCGGCGAGGACTGGGTGCTGCGCGAGATCGCCGAGGCGTTCGAGCTCGGCATCCGCGTGGTGCCGGTGCTGGTCGAGGACGCCGAGCTGCCCACCGGCCTGCCCGCGGGCGTGGAGGCGTTGCACCGCTGCCAGTACGTGCGGCTGCGGCACTACTCGGTCGACAGCGACATCTCCGCGCTCGTCACGCACCTGCGCGGCATCGCCGGCGACCGCCCGTCGCCGTCGGTGTTCCGGCTGGGCGACCGGTCGTGCCGGATCGCGATCCACGAGGGGTCGATCCGCAGGGTGTACGACTGCGACGCGTGGGTGAACAGCGAGAACACCGACATGCGGATGGCGCGGCACACGGACTTCTCGGTGTCGGCGATCATCCGGTACTGGGGTTCGGCGCGCGACGAGACCGGGCGGATCGTCCGCGACCTGGTGGCCGACGAGCTGGAGGAGCTCGTGGCACCCCGCCGCCCGGTGGCGCCCGGAACGGCGCTGGTGACCGGGTCGGGGGCCCTGGCGGCGACGCACAACGTGCGGTTCGTCGTGCACGTCGCCGCGGTGCAGGGCGAGCCGGGCGCGGGGTACCGGCAGGTGTCGGACATCGGCGGGTGCGTCACGACGGCGCTGGACCGGGTCGAGCCGCTGGGGGTGCGGACGATCCTGTTCCCGTTGCTGGGCACCGGGGTCGCGGGCGCGGACGTCCCGCACACGGCGCGGATGCTGGTGCAGGCGGCGGTCCACCACGTCGAACGGCACCCGGAGACGGCGCTGGAGCGCATCTCGTTCCTGGCCTACGACGACCACGAGCGGCTGGCGCTGGAGCAGGCGGTGCGGATGCTGCCGCTGATGCCCGAGCGCTGAGCCGGTGGCGCCCCTCAGTGGTCGAGGTCCGTGCGCAGCGCCGCCGCGCCGCGCAGGTGCACGTGCTTGACCGACGCCCGCGGCAGGTCCGTCCGTCCTCACGTGCGCGAGCAGCCGGACCACCCGCGGCATCGCCCCCGGCACGGCGATCTCCGTCGCCGACAGCAGCGGCACGTCCGGCAGGGCCTAGGGAACCCACTCGGCGGGGTCCTGCGGGGTCAGGTCCGCGAGCAGCAGCCCGCTGCGCGGTTTGGGGGTGAAGTAGGTGCTCTTGCGCGGCATCTTGGCCCCGGCCAGCACGGCGGGCAGCGGCACCGGCGCGATCAGCAGCACCGCCTCGGCCTCGACCCGCGGGTCGACCACGGCCTTCACGCACGGGCTCTCCGGGTCCAGGTCCAACGCCTCGTGCAGCAGCACCGACTCCACCACGGCGTGGTCGACGCCGCGTCCCGCGGGCAGCTCGACGCGCAGCACGGTGTCCGGGGTGCGCACGACGACCACGCCCGGTTCCGGGTCGGTGACGAACGGCAGCTCGCCGACGCGCAGCCCGACCCGTTCCCACGCCGCCACCAGGTCGGCCGTGCCCAGCCCGGTGCCGACGACCGCGCGGTGGAACGGTCCCACCCGCAGACCGGGCCCGGAGGTGACGAGCGCGAGCAGCCCGGCGAGGCCCGCCTCCCTGGCCGCGGCGACCCGGTGGTTGCCGTCCGCGACCAGCAGCCGGTGCGCCCCCGCGGCCGCCAGGAACGCGTCCTGCCGCTCACCGGGGCCGACCAGCCACACCCAGTGCCGGCGGCCACCGGAGTCCACGAGTGACACGGCCGGGTCCTCGGTCATGCCGTGCACCAGCTCCGTGAGCCCGTCGTGCGGCGTCATCGGGACCAGCATCGCCGCGCTCGTGGCGATGCCGAGGGTGGCCAGCACCTCGGCCCGTTCGGCGACCACACCGGGGTAGACGTCCTCGGTGTGCGCGATGGCGTCCGGGTCTACCAGGCACAGCAGCCCGCACGCCGTGCCGTCCGGCCCGTCCACCCGGTAGGGCGCGACCACGTCGGTCACCTCGCGGTAGGCCCGCCGGATCAGGGCGGCGAGCTCGGCGCGGGCGGCCGGCAGCGCTTCGAGCAGGCCGGTGCCCGCCGCGAGCGCCCGCGGCGTGCGGTGCGGGTGCTGGACGGCCAGCAGGGTGCCGTGCGGGGCGCGGGCCAGGGCGCCGATGACCTGGCCGGGCTCGGCGAACTCGTCGACGTCGGGGCCGGGCACGCGGTCGCGCACCACCCACCCTCGTCGCACCGGGCGAACTGGGAGAGACATCCACGTATCATGATCTGTGTGAACGTGGAGATCACGCCCCTTCCGGGCATCGGGACGCGTCAGGACTTCACCATCCGCGCCGGGCGCCGGGTCGGTGTGATCACCTACCGCGACGGCAGGTTCGAGCTCATCCTGTCCAAGGCGAGCGACCCCGACTCGTGCGCGGCGTCGATACCCCTCTCACCGGAGGAGGCGAACACGCTCGCGGGCCTGCTCGGCGCGCCGCAGCTCGTCGCCCACCTGCGCGAGGAGACCCGTGACATCGCGGGCATCACGACCCGCCAGCTGCCGGTGACCGCGTTCGCGAACCACACCCTGGGCGAGACCGCCCTGCGCACCAGGACCGGTGCGTCCATCGTGGCCGTGGTGCGCTCGGGCAACGCCCACCCGTCGCCAGGACCCGACTTCATCTTCGAGAACGGTGACCTCGCGGTCGTCGTCGGCACCGCGGAGGGCCTCGACGCCGCCGCCGAGATCCTCCACGGCGGTTAAGCACAGTGCATGAGACAACCATCGCCATCATCCAGCTCGGCGCGGTGTTCTTCGGTCTTGGTCTGCTCGGCCGCGTCGCCTGGAAGATCGGCATCTCGCCGATCCCGCTCTACCTCGTCGGCGGTCTCGCCTTCGGCGTGGGCGGCTTGGTCCCGTTGCACGGCATCGACGAGTTCACGCACCTGGCCAGCGAGATCGGCGTCGTGCTGCTCCTGCTGCTGCTCGGCCTGGAGTACTCGGCCTCCGAGCTCACCACCGGCCTGAAGCGCTCGTGGATGGCCGGCGTGCTCGACCTGGTGCTGAACGCGGCACCGGGCGCCATCGCGGCGTTCCTGCTGGGCTGGGGGCCGGTGGCGGCGCTCGCGATGGCGGGCGTCACCTACATCTCCTCCTCCGGCATCGTCGCGAAGGTCCTCGGCGACCTGGGCCGGCTGGGCAACCGCGAGACACCGGTCGTGCTGTCGGTGCTGGTGTTCGAGGACCTCGCGATGGCGGTGTACCTGCCGGTGCTGACCGCGGTGCTGTCGGGCGTGAGCTTCCTCGGCGGCCTCACCTCGGTCGGCATCTCGCTGCTCGCGATCACCGTGGTGCTGGTGGTGGCGCTGAAGTACGGGCGGTTCATCTCGGCCATTGTGGACAGCCCGGACCACGAGGTGTTCCTGCTGAAGCTGCTCGGCTCCGCGCTGCTGGTGGCCGGTGTCGCCTCGCAGCTGCAGGTGTCGGCGGCGGTCGGCGCGTTCCTGCTCGGCATCGCGATCTCCGGGTCGACGGCGGAGAACGCCACCCGGTTGCTGGAGCCGTTGCGCGACCTGTTCGCGGCGATCTTCTTCGTGGTGTTCGGCCTCAACACCGATCCGAAGTCGATTCCACCCGTCCTCGGAATCGCGGTGGCGCTGGCGGTGATCACGACCGCGACGAAGGTCGTCACCGGCTGGTGGGCGGCGCGGCGGCAGGGCATCGGCAAGATGGGCCGCATGCGTGCGGGGGCGGCGCTGGTGGCGCGCGGTGAGTTCTCCATCGTCATCGCCGGCCTGGCGGTGGCGTCCGGTCAGGTGAACGGGGAGCTGGCGGCGCTCGCGACCGCGTACGTCCTCCTGATGGCGATCCTGGGGCCGATCGCGGCCAGGTACGTTGAGCCGATCGGTGAATTTTTCCAGCGACGTCGGCAGATGGCCTGAAACAGACGCCTCCGGATGACGACTCTCTCTAATAGGGCTACAGGAGAGTAGGGGCGATCATCATGACCGAACCAGCGGAAGTGGAGACGACGGGCCGATTCCTGGTGCTGCTGCGGGAGGACGCCGTCGACGAGGGGGTGGCCGAGCTCGGCGCGATCGCCGGGTTCGACCCGAACAGCGGAGACCTGGACCCGGACACCGTGCAGGTGTTCCCGGAGCTGGGCGTGGCCGTGGTGACCGCGGACCCGGCCCTGCTGGCCGAGCTGAACGGCGCCGCCGAGGGCCCCGGCCCGGTGCAGGTCGTCGAACCGGAACGCGTCGTGCACGTGTTCGCCGCACCCGTGCCCGACGACGAGCCGGAACCGGCGGCGGACGAGTCGGTGCTGACCTGGGGCCTGCAGGCGGTGGGCGCGGACGTCAGCACGGCGACCGGCAAGGGCGTCAAGATCGCCGTGCTCGACACCGGCTGGGAGCAGAACCACCCGGACTTCACCGGCCGGACCATCACCACGAAGTCGTTCATCACCGGCGAGGACGTGCAGGACGGGCACGGCCACGGCACGCACTGCATCGGCACCGCCGCGGGCCCGCGCAAGCCGGCGACCCCGCCCGGCTACGGCGTGGCGTTCGAGGCGGAGGTCTTCGCGGGCAAGGTCCTGTCGAACGCGGGCTCCGGCTCCGACGGCGGCATCCTCGCGGGCATCGACTGGGCCGTGGCCAACGGCTGCGCGGTCATCTCGATGTCGCTGGGCGCGGACGTCCCCGCGGGCACCCCGTACTCGCAGATCTACGAGACGGTCGCCCAGCGCGCGCTCGCGAAGGGCACGCTGATCATCGCCGCGGCCGGCAACGCCTCCACGCGCCCCGGCCGGGTCGCACCGGTCGGTCACCCGGCGCGCTGCCCGTCCATCATCGCGGTGGCGGCGATCGACGTGAACCGCGCGATCGCGTCGTTCTCCTCGGGCTCGGCGGACAAGATCGGCCAGGTCGACGTGTGCGCCCCCGGCGTGGACGTGCACTCGTCGTTCAAGCTGCCCGAGAAGTACCGCCGCCTGCGCGGCACGTCCATGGCGACCCCGCACGTCTCCGGCGTGGCGGCCCTGGTCGCCGAACGCACCGGCGCACGCGGCTACGAGCTCTGGGCCCGCCTGGCCGGCACCGCCCTGCGCCTGCCCCTGCCGTCGACCGACATCGGCACCGGACTCGTCCAGGCGCCATGACCGGTTCGGTGGACCAGGTGATGGTCTCCGTGACCGAGGGCTCCCTCCCGCAGGTGCTCGACGACCTGCGGGAGGCCGGCCTGGTCGTCGACACCGTCCTGGAGGCGCTGGGCGTCGTCACCGGTACCGCCGAGATCCGCGCGATCCCCACGCTGCTCGCGGTGCGCGGTGTCGTCGACGTGGAACGGCAGTGGCGCGTGCAGCTCCCACCCTGGTGACTAGGCTCTGCGCTGACCCCATTCCTGCTCGATCGAACACGTGTTCTACGATTGTGCGCGGGGTCACGTCGTTGCGCAGAGAGGAAACCTGATCGTGTCGGACACGCTCACCGAGGTGCAGGCAGTCGAGAAGACCGTGGTGGAGGGCACCCCGGCGCCCGCCGCCGGGCCGGTCGGCGCCGTGAAGCCCGCTGCGGCTGACGCTGCAGCTGCTGTGGTTGATGCCGCGGCCGACCCTGCGGTCGACGCTGCCAAGCCGGTCGAGGCCGCGAAGCCCGTCGAGGCGGCTCCCAAGGCCGAGAAGCCCAAGGCGGCCGCCCGCACCAAGAGCACGGCGAAGAAGACCCGCACCGTCGAGCTCACGCTCACGGTCACCGGCACCGCCGAAGGCGAATGGCAGGCCGACCTGGTCCACGGCACGCAGCGCGTGGTGTCGGGCCTCGTCATCCCCGCCATCGCCGTGGCGAAGGCCGCCAAGGAACTGCACGAGGACATCGCGGAGGGCATCGAGTCGGTGCTCGAGGCGGCCCGCGACCAGCACCGCACCCGCATGGAGGAGCTCGAAGCCGAGCTCGCCAGGGTGAAGGCGCAGCTGGCGGAGCTGTCGGAGTAACAGCGCGTCGTTGTTCCGCAGTACGGCCCTGGGGGCGGTCCGCGTGTGGCGGGCCGCCCCTTCGGCGTTCCGCATGTGACTGTCAATCGCAGGGTTACTGGTTCGAGTCCGGTACCGGCCAGCGCGAGACACGTCACTCGGACGGGTGAAGCTTGTCCGGATCTGCGCCTGGGCTCGTCTTGTTCACGTCCGGATCTCATGGGCTCGCGCGCCCCGGAATGAGGAGGTGCGGCGGCCGGCCCTGGGTGACACGTCCGCGGTACCGCGGAGGCACGCCCTGGCCGAGGAGAGCCACGCGGAGCCGAGCCGGGCCGTGCTGGACGGAGGCGAGGCCGCGCAGGGCGGGTGACGCGGGCGGGGTTGGGCAGGGCCGTGCCGGGCCTGAGCCACATCGGGCCAGCCAAGCTGAAGCCCCGAGGCCTGGGGCCGCGCCGGACCGAACCGAACCGCGCCGCGAGCCGCGAGCCGCGAAAAGCAAGGGGGCGGCCCGCCGCAGCGAACCACCCCCCTCACCCTCAGCCGGCGCTACCGCGACGGGTCCAGCAGCAGCTTGCCCGCCGTCCGGCGGGACCGCAGGTCCTCGTGGGCCTGCCGGATCTCGCCCATCCCGTACTCGCCGCCCGGGATCGCCTTCAGCTTGCCGTCGACCACGAGCTGGAACAGCTCGGCCATCGCGCGGTGGGCGAGGGTGCCGTGGTCGGCGTCGCGGACCTTCAGGGCGTGGGGCAGCCACATGCCCGCGACGGTCGTGGAGTGCACGAGCAGGGCGCCGAGGTCGACTGGCTTCGGCCTTTCGCGTGAGGCCATGCCGTAGAACGCGAGGCGGCCGAACGGGGCCAGCGCGGCCAGTGACTGGTCGGTGGTCGCACCGCCGGTCATGTCCAGGACGACGTCGACGCGGCGTCCGTTGTTCGCCTCGATCAGGGCGGCCGTCATGTCTTCCGCGCGGGAGTCGACTGCCACGTCGGCGCCGAGGTCGAGGGCCAGTTTGCGCTTGTCGTCGGACGACGCGGTGGCGATGACGCGGCCGGCGCCCCAGAGTTTCGCCAGCTGCACGGCGATGGTGCCGACGCCGCCCGCGGCGGCGTGGACGACGACGGTCTCGCCGGGTTCCTGGTGCGTGGACTTGCGCAGCAGCAGCCAGGCGGTGGCGCCCTGCACGATCAGCGAGAGTGCGGTCAGGTCGTCGACGCCGTCGGGCACGTCGAACGTCGTCAGCGCGGGGGCCACGGCCTTCTCGGCGTAGCCGCCGGAGTTCTTCGTCAGTGCCACGACCCTGCGTCCGTCCTCAGTGGACCCGACGACCTCGCCGCCGGGGACCAGGGGCAGGGTCATCTTCGCCAGGTAGGAGTTCTCCGCCTGGTGCGTGTCGGCGTAGTTGAGGCCGGCGCGGCTGACGTTGATCAGCACCTCGCCCTCGGCCGGTACGGGGTCGGGCAGCTCCACCTGCTGGAGCACCTCGGGGCCGCCGAACTCGGTGATCTGGATGGCACGCACGTCAGTTCTCCTCGAGCGCGATCGAAACGGGGTCCTTGCGGGCGGCGTCGATGCGCGAGCCGTCGGGGTTGCGCGGGCCGGGCGGGTTGCGGAAGCCGAACGGCTCGGAGGGCCGGCCGGACTGCACGAACCACGCCTCGCCGGTGCCAGAGCCCTCCACAATGGACATGAAGGTGTCCACGACGGCCGACACGGGCAGGATCGGCATGCCGATGTCCTGCAACGTCGAACGCAGCGGCGTGATGATGTCGGTGTCGGCGAACGCCGGGCAGAGGGCGTTCACGCGGATGTCGGGGTACGCGCCGGCCAGGGAACGGACCAGACCGACCACGGCGGCCTTGTTCGCGCCGTAGACCGGGTCGCCGGGCATCGGCATGAGGCCGGCCATCGACGCGGTGGCGATGATCTGGCCGCCCGACGCGCGCACGTAGGACAACGCGGCGTGTGCGCCGTAGACGACGCCGTCGAGGTTGATGGCCATCGCGCGCCGGTACACGTCGGCGTCGAAGTCGTCGCCCAGTGAGCAGCCGGTGCCGATGCCGGCGTTCAGGAACGCGATGTCCAGGCCGCCGAACTCGCGCACCGCGACCGCGACGGCCTCGGTCGAGTCGGCGGGCTGCGTCACGTCGCAGCGCACGAACACGCCGCCGGCCTCGTCGGCGACGAGCTTGCCCCGCTCGACGTCCACGTCGGCGACCACGACCCGGACACCGAGCCCGGCCAGGCGGCGGGCGGACGCGGCGCCGATGCCGTTGGACCCGCCGGTGATGAGCGCGACCTTGCCGGTGAGCTCCACTGGCACCTGCCTCCTCGAAGATGTGCAACATTCCGACCAGTCGGTATGGTCGTCCGCACGGCGCTGGACGTCAAGCGGACTGATGGGTACGTTACTAAGCGCTTGCTTAGCTCACAATTGGAGGAGGACCCGTGGCCGACAGGGTTGCCATCGTCACCGGCGCGGCGCGTGGCATCGGTGCCGCCGTCGCGCAGCGCCTCGCCGCGGACGGCCTGGCCGTCGCGTTGCTCGACCTCGACGAGCAGGGCGTGCTCGAAGGCGCCGACAAGATCGTCGCGGGCGGTGGGCGCGCCATCGGGCTCAAGGTCGACGTGGCCGACGAGGAGCAGGTCAACGCGGCCGTGGCCAAGGTCGCCGAGGAGCTCGGCGCGCCGACCGTGCTCGTCAACAACGCCGGTGTGCTGCGCGACAACCTGCTGTTCAAGATGTCCGCGAGCGACTGGGACACGGTCATGAACGTGCACCTGCGCGGCGCGTTCCTCATGAGCAAGGCCGTGCAGGCGTTCCAGACGAAGGAAGGCTTCGGCCGCATCGTCAACCTGTCGTCCACGAGCGCGCTGGGCAACCGCGGCCAGGCCAACTACTCCGCCGCCAAGGCCGGTCTGCAGGGCTTCACGAAGACCCTCGCGATCGAGCTCGGCAAGTTCGGCGTCACGGTCAACGCGATCGCGCCCGGTTTCATCGCCACCGAGATGACCAAGGCGACCGCCGAGCGCATGAAGATCTCGTTCGAGGACCTCGTCAACGGTGCCGCGCAGACGATCCCGGTCGCGCGCGTCGGGCAGCCGGAGGACATCGCGCACACCGCGTCGTTCCTCGTCAGCGAGGGTGCGGGCTTCGTGTCCGGTCAGGTCATCTACGTCGCCGGCGGACCGAAGGACTGAGGGCAGCCCCATGCGCGCGTTCGAGAGCATCGACGAGCTGGTCGCCGCGAAGGGCGAGCACCTCGGGTTCGGCGAGTGGCACGAGGTCACGCAGGAGCAGGTCAACCTGTTCGCCGACGCGACGCTGGACCACCAGTGGATCCACATCGACGTCGAGAAGGCCGCACAGGGCCCGTTCGGCGGCCCGGTCGCGCACGGCTACCTGACGTTGTCGCTGGTGCCGTACCTGGTGCGCGACGTCTACACGGTCAAGAACATCAAGATGGGCGTGAACTACGGCAGCAACAAGGTCCGCTTCCCGCAGCCCGTGCTCGTGGGCGCGCGGGTGAGGGCCGGGGTGGAGCTGCTGGACGTCTCGGACATCGCACTGGGCAAGCAGCTCGTCACGAAGGTCGTCGTCGAGATCGAGGGCAGCGACAAGCCCGCGTGCGTCGCCGAGATCGTCAGCGTTATCGTGCCGTGATCGAGTGGATCAGCAGGTCCGCGTAGTGCTCCGCCAGCCGCCCGGCCGGGATCTCCCCGTCCGGGCGGTACCAGGTGCCCAGCTGGTGCAGTGAGCCGAAGAAGTAGTGGGTGGCGACGTCGGCCGGCACGTCGGAGCGGAACGACCCGTCGCGCTGCCCTTCTTCGACCAGGCCGCGGAACCGCTCGTGGTAGCGCCGCCGTTCGGCGCGCACCTCCTTCTGCTTCTCGGCCGAGAGGTGGTTCATCGACCGGAAGAACACCTTGGCGGCGTCGAAGTCCTCGATGCTCGTGATGATCACGTCGACCGCGGCCTCGCGCAGCCGCGCGGTGACCGGCCCGTCGCCGGAGACGATCTTCTCCAGGTGTTCGGTCTGCAGGCGCAGCAGCCGCCCGTAGATCTCGTGCAGCAGGTCGTCCTTCGACCCGAAGTAGTGGTACATGGCGCCCTTGGTGACGCCGGCGTGTTCCACGACCTCCTGCACGGCGACCCGTTCGTAGCCCTTGTCCGCGAACAGGCGGGTGGCGGCGTCGATCAGTCTTTCAGGCACGGTCACGCCCGGAGCGTACCGCCAGGGCGTCGGGAACCCGGGCAATGACCAGCCGCTGGACGGTTGCCGTCGAATCCACAGTGGACTCCCCGCCGGTGTGATCACCTCCTGAGCAGCCCGGCCAGCAGGCCCGCGATGTTGTGGGCGTCGTCGTGGCCGCGGTGGTGCGTGCCGTCGAGGCGCTGACCGGCGATCCGCAGCGCCTCGGCCATCCCGACCTCCCGCGGCAACGCGTGCGCCAGCGCGAACAACGTCTTGACGTTGAGGTGCCGGGGCCCGAACGGGTACTCCACCCCCAGTGCGGCGCACTGCTGCTCGAACATGATGCGGTCGTAGTTGCCGTACGACGCCCAGACGCGGTCGGCGGAGCGGTACTCCTTGCGCAGCAACGCACACGCCTCGGCGAACGGGACACCGCCCGCGACCTGCCCCGCGGTCAGCGTCGTGAGCCGGGTGCAGAAGGGGCTGACGGACGACAGCACCGGCCGCACGAGCACGCTGCGCCGCTCACCCCGCTTCCCCGAGCTCACCTCGAGCGGGCTGATCCCGATCTCGATGATCTCCGAGACCTCGCCGGGCGGCGGCGTGCCCTCCCAGCAGGTCGACTCGACGTCGACGACCAGCACGTGGTCCAGTGCGATCACGTGTCGATCATCCCCGCCCCGTCTACTGGAACACGACGACGGGCAGCACGACGACCTCGCCGGCCTCGGCGTTCCACGACTGCACCTTGCCCAGGCAGCGCGCGTTGAACTGCCCCGGCGGCAGCGTGTCGCGCAGGCTCGCCCGGTCGCACTCCACCCGCACCCGGTGCTCGCCCGCGGAAGCGAGCAGCACCGCCCGGTCACCGGCGTCGTCGCCGAGCTCGAACCGGCCGTGCAGCGACACGTAGTCGCGGATGTCGTTGAGCCGGGTGGCCCGGCCACGCCGCCACGCCTCGTCCGCGGTGATGGTCCGCGTGGTCAGGTCGACGTCCACGACGCCGTGCGCGGCCCGCAGCCCTGCCAGGACCACGCCGATCACGTCGATCTCCGTGGCCGGTTTCTCGTAGGTGTCGGTGTTCTGCTCCACCACCGACCCGTCCACACCGATGCCGAACTCGTTCGGCCCGACCTGGAGCTTGCCGTTCTTGGTGACGGTGATCTGCTTGACGAACTGCCGGGTGACGGCGTCGTCGTAGCGGCCGACCTTGCACAGGTTGATCATCCGCTGGCCGTGCACGTAGAACAGCAGGCCCGGCACCTCCGGCTGCGGGTCGCGGCGGCGCATCCAGTGCACGGCCAGCGCGACGACCACGACGAGCGCGGCCAGCGTCACGCCCCACAGCAGGAGCCAGCCCCACAGGACCGACCACCAGAGCCCTCTATCGACATCCACGGATCTCCCTCACCGCCTGCGGCAACGACGTCGCGCCGGCGTCCACGAGCCGGCCGCCACTGGCCTGCGCCACGCGGTCGAGCTCCGCGCGGTCCGCCTCACCGAACCGGATGGGGTACACCGGCACCTCGCCCCGCCCGACCCGCAGGAACTCGTCCACCGACGGGCCCGCGTTGTTCTCGCCGTCGGTCATCAGCACGACCGCCGTCTCCCCGCGGGCCAGCCGCAGCGCGTGGTCGAGCGCACCCCAGATGGCTGTGTTGTCGCGCAGGTCATCGGACGCGACGACGGCGAGCAACGCGTCGAGGTCGGCCCTCCCGCGCACGGTCACCGAGCGCTCTTCCAGCACGGTGCCCGCGAACCGGACGATCGTGACCGTCTCGCCGACGTAGAAGCGGTCGAACCCGGTGAGCGACGCGAACGCCTCGCGCAGCGCGGTGATCCGCTCGCCGCGCATGGACGTCGAGTAGTCCAGCACGAACACGACCTGGCGGCCCTCGCCCGCCCGGTCGTGGAACACGAGCAGCCGGTCGAGCACCTCCTGCCGGTCCGGGAAGTACAGGGCGGTGCCGATGTCGGCGGTCAGCCGCCGGTCGCGCGGTGCGGCCGGGTCGACCGGGCGCCGCCAGGTGCGTTCGGCGATCATCCGCTGCGCGGGCGGTGACCGCAGCCAGTCCACGACCCGGTCGTAGGCGGTCCGGTGCGCGGGGTCGACCAGCATCAGCGGGTAGTCCGACAGCACGATCCCGTCGCGCGGGTACACGAGCTCCAGCGGTTCGGGGAGCCGCCCGGAGGCGTTGAGCGCCAGCAGCTCCGACTCGTGCGCGACGACGCCGTCGACGGTGTCGTCGGCAGAGCGCCGGACGAGCTCGGCCACCGGGTCGGGCACGTCGAACGCCCGCCCGGCGAGGAACCCCTGCAGGCGGTCGCAGCTCACGTCCTCCGGCCGCAGCGCCGCACCGGTGCCCGCGGCCGCGGTGGCCACCCCGATGAGCGCGGCCATCCCGCCACCGGACACCCGCGGGTCGGCCATGCCGTAGCGGAACTCCCCCACCGCCGCCCGGTCCGCGACGTCGGCCCACGTCGGCCGCTCCCCCAGCACGGCCCGCCGGCCCGGCCGCACGCCCAGCACCACCGGGGAGGTCATGATGCTCGCCGACAACGCTGGCTCGGCGCCGCGCAGCCGCAGGAACCGGTTGCTGGACAGCCACGCCAGGTCGAACTCGGCGAGCGACCGGCTGGCCTCGACCGTGCCGCGGTGCTCGACCGCCAGCTCGACACCGGTGGCGCGCCTCAGCTCGGCCAGCACCGGGGCGAGGTCGGCGAGCTCGGGGCTCGCCAGCACCCGCAACCGCACCGGCGGAGGTGAGCTGGAGGTGCACGCGGTCAGCACGAGCAGCAGCACCGCGGCGACGACCCTCACCGGCAGTCGCCGACGACGTCGAGCATGCGCTCGAAGAACTCGGCCTTGGGCAGCGGCACCCGGCCGGCCTGGCCCACCGGTGGCTGCGGCAGCCCGTGCTCGGTGATGACGCGGCCGAAGTCCTGGTCGGTCTCCCCGCTCCAGCCCAGCGGGTGGAACCCGAGCTCGACGGCGCGGCGGCGCAGCTGCGGGTCGTTCATCATCAGCTCGCCGATCCGGTCGCCCTCGGGCGTGAACGAGATGAGCTCGGGCGTGCTCTGGTGCTGCGCCGTCGGGTAGAGCAGCACGCGGTCGCGGTCGAGCTGTTCCCGCCGCAACTGATATGCGATGTACTGGTGCTCGTACATCACCGCGATGACCGCGTGCGTGCGTCCTTCCGGCACGAAGAACTTCGGCGACATGTCCTCACCGGCCTGGCCCTGCGCGGCGATGTGCGGTTTGACCAGCAGCCCCAGCTCCTCCGCCTCCCGCAGGCTCTGCACCGGTTCGTCGCGCAGCGCGGCCGCGTAGAACCCGACGAGGGCCGCGCCCGAGTAGGCCTTGCACGGGTCCGGTGACTGGGCGACAACGAGGTTGTTGTTGCTCAACCCGAGGTCGCTCCACCTCTGCTCGGACAGCGCCATGAACTTGTCGAGGTCGAGGTCGTAGAACAGCGGCGCGGGGTTCTCGTCGTGCGCCACGGCGGCGCCCGCCCGCCTCAGCGCCTCGGCGTGCTCGCGGAAGGTGGCGAGCACGACCGGGGTGAAGAACGGGCGGAACGGCACCGCGTGCTTGCCCTCGCGGCGTGCCTTGACCCGTTCGTTCGCCACGTGCCCCGACGGGAACACGAAGTGGTAGCTGTCCAGGTCGGGGCTGTCGGCGAGGTCGCGCGACCCGATCGGGGTCACGTGCACCTGGTAGCCGCGCGCCATCAGGATCTGCTTCACCTGCTCGTCCTGGAAGAACTCCCGCTTCGACGCGAGCATCACCCGCACCACGGTGGTGCTCCGGAACGGCCCGGTGACGTGCCCGGTGACCAGCAGCACCACCAGCCCGGCGACGAACACCACGAGCGGCGGCGCGAACCACAGCAGGAAACGTCTTCGCGGGTCGACCGCCTTGAACTCCGGCTCCTGCACGACTCCCCCTCATGCCGAAAAGCCCCCGACGAGGATTAGACGCGTCGAGGGGGCTCTTGGCACTAGGCCGTTCAGGCAGTGGTCACGGGCTCAGACGATGACCGCTCCACCGTCGACCACCAGCGTCTCACCGGTCACGTAGCCACCGGCGGGCGAGGCGAGGAACACGACGGCCGCGGCCAGCTCCTCCGGGTCGCCGATGCGCCCCGCGGGCAGCGCCGCCCGCATCTTCTCCAGGTAGCCGGGCGGGTACTGGTCGGTCATCTCCGAGGCGAAGAACCCGGGGCAGATCGCGTTGACCCTGATGCCCTTGCGCCCGGTCCACTGCTGCGCGAGGTCGCGCGTCAGGCCGAGCAGACCGGCCTTCGACGCCGAGTACGCGGCCTGCGGGATGCCGCCGGTCACGAGTCCGAGCACGCTGGAGATGTTGATGATCGAACCACCGGCGGTCATCACCGCGGCGGCGGCCTGCGCCATCCAGTAGGCGCCGTTGAGGTTCACGTCGATCACGCCGAGGAACTGCTCCGGCGTCTCCCGCGAGGCCGGCACCGCCGACGCCACACCCGCGTTGTTGACGAGCACGTGCACCGGGCCGAACTCGGCGGCGGCACGCGCCACCTCCCGGCAGTCGTCGGGCTGCGAGACGTCGGCCTGCACCACCAGGGCACGGCGGCCGGTCGACTCGACCAGCGCGGCGGTGTCCTTCAGCCGGTCCGCGCGACGGGCCGCGAGGACGACGTCCGCACCCGCCTCCGCGAGGCCCTTGGCGAACGCGACGCCGAGGCCGGAGGACGCGCCGGTGACGATCGCGACCTTCCCGTCGAGGCGGAACTTGTCGAGGATGCCCACTTGGCCAGAACCCTTCAGCTCAGTCGTTCCAGGACGATCGCCATGCCCTGGCCGCCGCCGACGCACATCGTCTCCAGCCCGAACTGGGCGTCGCGGGCCTGCATGCCGTTGATCAGCGTGGTCATGATCCGGGCGCCGGTCGAGCCGAACGGGTGGCCCAGCGCGATGGCGCCGCCGTGGACGTTCAGCCTGTCGAGGTCGATGCCCAGTGCGCGCTGGCTGCCTAGCACCTGCACGGCGAACGCCTCGTTGATCTCCACCAGGTCGATGTCCGAAATGGACATACCGGCGTGCGCAAGCGCTTGCTGCGTCGCTTCCACCGGTCCGAGGCCCATGATCTCCGGCGAAAGCCCGGACACACCGGTGGACACGATGCGTGCCAACGGGGTCAGGCCGAGCTCACGGGCCCGCACGTCGCTCATGACCACGACCGCGGCGGCGCCGTCGTTGAGCGGGCAGCAGTTGCCCGCGGTGACGGTGCCCCCGGGGCGGAACGACGGCTTGAGCGCCGACACCGCCTCGTAGGTCACGCCGGCGCGCGGACCGTCGTCAGTGGACACGACGGTGCCGTCCGGCAGCGTCACCGGCGTGATCTCGCGGGCGAAGAACCCGTCCGCGATGGCCTTCTCCGCGAGGTTCTGCGACCGGACCGCGAACTCGTCCTGGTCGTGCCGGGAGATGCCCAGCTGCGTGGCGACGTTCTCCGCGGTCTGCCCCATCGCGATGTAGTAGTCGGGCAGCTTGCCGTCCGACCGCGGGTCGGTCCACGGGGCGTTGGACGCGGCGGTGTCCTGGGTCCGCTGCTGCGCCTCGTCGAAGAGCGGGTTGGACGACGGCACGCCGGAGTGCAGGTACCGCGAGACGCACTCGACGCCGGCGGAGATGAACGCGTGGCCCTCGCCCGCTTTGATCGCGTGGAACGCCATGCGCGCGGTCTGCACCGAGGAGGCGCAGAACCGGTTGACCGTCGTTCCCGGCAGGGTGTCGTGGCCGAGCTGCACGGCCACCCGCCGCGCGATGTTCTGGCCGTGCTCGTCCTGCGGCTCGGCGCACCCGAGGTGCAGGTCGGTGATCTCGGTGGCGGGGACGTTCGCCAGCGCCGCGGCGATCACCTGCGCGGCGAGGTCGTCGGGCCGCAGTGAGGCGAGCGACCCCTTGCGCGCACGGCCGATCGGCGAGCGGGCGGTGGAAACGATGACGGCTTCAGCCATGTCGCACTCCCCTACAGGCCCAGGTCGCGGCCGATGAGTTCCTTCATGATCTCGTTGGAGCCCGCCCAGATCTTCGTGACGCGGGCGTCCATCCACGCGCGGGCGACGCGGTACTCGGTCATGTAGCCGTAGCCGCCGTGCAGCTGCACGCAGGCGTCGATGACCTCGTTCTCGATGTCGGCGCTCCAGTACTTCGCCTGCGCCGCCTCGACCGCGGTCAGCTCCTTGCGCACGTGCTGCACCGTCAGGTTGTCCACGAACGCCTGCGTGACGTCGAGCTTGGTGCGCAGCTCCGAGAGCAGGAACTTGTTGTGCTGGAACTTGCCGATCGCCTGCCCGAACGCCTTGCGCTCCTTCACGTACTCCAGGGTCTCGTCGAAGATGCCCTGGGCGTGCGCGAGGTTCGAGATGGCGGCGCCGATGCGCTCCTGCGGCAGGCGTTCCATCATGTAGATGAAGCCCTGGCCCTCCTCACCGATCATGTTCTCGGCGGGCAGCCGGACGTCGGAGAAGAACAGCTCCGCGGTGTCGGAGGGGTGCTGGCCGACCTTGTCGAGCTTGCGGCCGCGCTCGAAGCCGGGCATGCCGGTCTCGACGGCGAACAGCGTGATGCCGCGCGCGCCCTTGGCCGGGTCGGTGCGGGCAGCGACGACGATCAGGTCGGCGGTGTAGCCGTTGGTGATGAACGTCTTGGAGCCGTTGAGGACCCAGTCGTCACCGTCGCGCACGGCGTTCGTCTTCAGCGCGGCGAGGTCGGAGCCGCCGGACGGCTCGGTCATCGCGATGCCGGTCTTCAGCTCACCGGTGCACATGCCGGGCAGCCAGCGCTGCTTCTGCTCCTCGGTGCACAGGTCGACCAGGTACGGGGCCACGACGTCGCCGTGGATGCCCAGCGACGACGCGACGGCGGCGTTGACCCGGCACAGCTCCTCGGCGAACACGGCGTTGAAGCGGTAGTCGTTCGCGCCGCTGCCGCCGTAGGACTCCGGGATCTCCAGGCCGAGCAGCCCCTGACGGCCTGCCTCCAGCCACACGTCGCGGTCGATCACCCGCTGCTCGATGAACTTCTCGACGTTCGGCGCGATCGTGCGGTCGACGAACTCCTTCGCCGACTCGCGGAACGCGACGTGGTCCTCGTTGAACAGCGTCCGCTGCACGATCTTCTCCTCCATACTAAGCGGTTGCTTAGCGCTAAGCGCACGCTTAGCGTGCAGTACGATCGATCACCTGTCAACACGCGAGGAGCGCCCGATGACGACGACCGGCCTGGAGGGCTTCGCGCTGCTCGACGAGACGTGGCGCTCGATCACCCCGGACGCCGCCCGCAGGATGCTCATCGCCGCCGTGCACGCGTTCGCGGACAAGGGATACCACGCCACGACCACCAGGGACATCGCCGCTCTGGCCGGGATGTCGCCGGCCGCGGTGTACATCCACTACCGGTCCAAGGAAGAGCTGCTGTTCAACATCTCGCGGGTCGGCCACGAGACGTCGCTGGCGCTGCTGTCGGGCATCCGCGGCGACGACCCGGTGCAGCGGCTGCAGAACGCGGTCGCGGCGTTCGCGGGGTGGCACGCGGAGTTCCACACGACGGCACGCGTGGTGCAGTACGAGCTGGGCGCGCTCTCCCCGGAACACCACGCGGAGGTGGCGGAGCTGCGCAGGCAGATCGACGGGCGGATGCGGTCGTTCATCTCCGACGGCATCGACGCGGGCGTGTTCGACGTGCCGGACCCGCGGGGCGCGACGCTCGCGGTGCTGTCGCTGTGCATCGACGTCGCGCGGTGGTACCAGCCGGGCGGGCGGCGCACACCGGACGAGATCGGCGCGCTGTACGCCGACCTCGTCCTGCGGATGCTCAGGCCCGCTAGCTGACCCTGTTGCGGCCGTACAGCCCGGCCACGAGCGACACGCCGATCGCGGCGACCACGATCTGCACGATCACCTCGATCCAGTCGATGCCGGGCGTGTCCTCCACGCCCAGCAGCCGCGCGATCCACGAACCGATGAACGCGGCCGCGATGCCGACCAGGATGGTCAGCCAGACCGGGATGTTCTGCTTGCCCGGCGCGAACAGCTTGCCGAGCAGGCCCAGTACCAGGCCGATGACGAGCGCGCCGATGACACCGCCGATGGTCATGACCGCCTCCTCCTCGATGGTGTTCGGATCTCCTTCGATCATCCCTTCGGACGCCGAGATCCGCAGCACGAGGAGCAGTGCGGTGGGCCTTTCGGCCCTATCGGGTTACCAGCGGCTGCCGGAGACCTGGCTCATCCACTGGGCGATGGTGGCGGTCCAGTCGGTGCCCACCGACTGCTCGTGCGTGACGGCGAACCGGCCGTAGGCGTCGCCGCCGGCGCGCAGCAGACCGGCGCGCTTGTCGGCCTCCAGGATCACGTGCAGGTGCTGCGGGGTAGTGACGAAGGTCAGCTCGACCTGCTTGAGGCGGCCCGCGAACTGCGGCGGCGGGTAGAACTCGATCTCCTGGTAGAACGGCAGCGTCTGCGGCACGCCGTGGATGCGGCCGCGCTCGTTGTCGGCCTTGGTGAAGCGGAAGCCCATCTGCCCGAACGCCTGCAGCACCACGTCCTGCGAGGGCAGCGGGTGCACCCAGATCGGGTCGAGGTCGCCGGGGTCGACCGCGCCGCGGACCTCCAACTCGGTGCGCAGGCCCAGCTGCATGCCCGCGAGCTGCATGCCGCCGACGACGTTCAGCGGGCACTCGACCGGCACCGGGATCTGGAACGGCAGCGACAGGTTCTGGTGCGGCTGCGCCAGGATGCGCTGGCCCACGGAGAACTTGTGGAACTCCATGTTGGTGTTGTACTCGTTGTCGCCGCTCTCGACCTCGACGCGGGTGAGCAGCGCCAGCGTCACGTGGTCGATCTCGGCCGGGTGGTCGCCGCCGGCGATCCTGACCTCGCCGCTCAGCACCTCGCCCGGCCGGACGTTCGGGTTGGTCAGGACCGTGTCGACAGTCGGCCCGCCCACGCCGAACGCGCGCATCATCCTCTTGAACACCACTGCGGCCTCCTGAAGCCCTTCGCACCTGTGCGGCGAGTCTGCCTGCTGGATCGTCCGTTCGCGCCGAACCGTTCCGTGGACGTCCCATTCCCCCGATCGGTTCCGTGTGGACTTCTGTTGACCTCAGATGGCAACATGCGACCGCCGTCACATACTAAGCGGTCGCTCAGGAGGTTGCAGTGCTGTTGGTCGCCAACCGGGGCGAGGTCGCCGTGCGCGTCCTGCGCGCCGCCGCTGACCTGGGAATCCGCACCGTGGCGGTGTACGCCGAGGACGACGCGTCGTCGCTGCACGTGACGCTCGCGGACCGGGCCGTCGCGCTGCGTGGACCGGCCCCCTACCTGGACGCCGAGCAGCTCCTCGACGCCGCTGAGGGCTGCCGGGCCGTGCACCCCGGCTGGGGGTTCCTGTCGGAGAACGCGGCGTTCGCACGGGCGTGCCGGGACCGCGGCCTCGCGTTCGTCGGGCCGTCACCGGAGGTGCTGGAGCTGCTGGGCGACAAGCGGCGGGCCCGCGAGCTGGCCGCGTCGCTGGGCATCCCGGTGCTGGACGCGGTGCCCGGCGAGTTCCCGGTGATGGTGAAGGCCGTCGCGGGCGGCGGTGGCAAGGGCATGCGGGCGGTGCACGACCCGGCGGACCTCGACGCCGCGATCGAGGCGTGCCGTGCGGAGGCGCTGGCGGCGTTCGGCGACGACGACGTCTACTTCGAACGGTTGCTGCCCTCCGCACGGCACATCGAGGTGCAGCTGGTCGGCACCGCGGTCCTCGGCGACCGCGACTGCTCGCTGCAGCTGCGGCACCAGAAGGTCGCCGAGATCGCCCCCGCGCCGCTGCTCGACCCCGCGCTGCGCCGGGCGCTGCACTCCGCGGCGGCCGCGATCGCCACCGCCGCCGGGTACACCGGCGTCGGCACGGTGGAGTTCCTGGTCTCCGGCGACGAGTTCGCGTTCCTGGAGGTCAACCCGCGGCTGCAGGTCGAGCACACGGTGACCGAGGTGGTGTCCGGAGTGGACCTCGTGCGCACCCAGCTGCTGCTGGCGCAGGGCGGCGACGTCGACGTCACGCCGCTGGACCGGGGCAGCGCCGTGCAGCTGCGGGTGAACCAGACCTCCGGCGGGACGCTGTCGGTGTTCCAGCCGCCGTCCGGGCCGGGCATCCGGGTCGACACGCACGCCTACCCCGGCTACCGGGTCGGGACGCGCTACGACGGGCTGCTCGCGAAGCTCGTGGTGCACGGCGAGGACCTGGGCGTGGCGCTCACCCGTGCACGGCGGGCGCTGGGCGAGTTCCGGGTCGAGGGCGTCCCGACCAACCTGGAGTTCCTGCGGACGCTGCTGACCCGCGACGTCGTCGGCGTGCCGACCGACTTCCTCGTCGAGGAACCGGCCGATGGCATGCGGGCCCCGCTGGCGGGGACCGTGGTCGCGGTGGCGGCGGACTCCGTCGTGCTCGAAGCGATGAAGATGCAGCACGTCGTGCGCGTGTCCGGCGAGGTGCTGGTCGCCGTCGGGGACACGGTCGCCGCCGGTCAGCCGCTCGCCTCCGGCGCCGGTGAGTCCGCTGAGGACGCCGCACCGGCTGACCCGGCGGAGGTCCGGCCCGACCTGGCCGAGGTGCTGCACCGGCACTCCTTCGACCGGCCCGAGTCCGCGGCACGGCGGCACGCGGCCGGTGGCCGCACCGCACGGGAGAACATCGCCGACCTCTGCACGGACTTCGTCGAGTACGGCGGTCTGGCGATCGCCGCCCAACGCGCGCGCCGGTCGTTGCCCGAGCTCATCGAACGCACGCCCGCCGACGGCATGGTGGCCGGCATCGGTGTCGTGAACGGGCAGCGGATCGTGGCGATGTCGTACGACTACGCGGTGCTCGCCGGTACCCAGGGCCTGCGCAACCACCAGAAGAAAGACCGGCTCTTCGCGTTGGCACGGCAGGAGAACCTGCCGGTGGTGCTGTTCGCCGAAGGCGGTGGCGGGCGGCCCGGCGACACCGACCACAGCATGGTCAGCGGGCTCGACTGCGGCTCGTTCCACGCGTTCGCGCAGCTGAGCGGCCAGGTGCCGCTGGTGGGCGTGGTCGCGGGGCGGTGCTTCGCCGGCAACGCGGTGCTGCTGGGCACGTGCGACGTGATCATCGCGGTCGAGGGCGCGAACATCGGCATGGGCGGCCCGGCGATGATCGAGGGCGGCGGGCTCGGCACGTTCCGCCCGGAGGACATCGGGCCGTTGGACGTGCAGGTGCCCAACGGTGTCGTTGACGTCGTGGTCGGCTCCGAAGAAGAAGCCGTTGCCGTGGCCCGCCAGTACCTCTCGTACTTCCAGGGGCACCAGTCGTCGTGGGAGTGCGCGGACCAGCGCCTGCTGCGCCACGCCGTCCCGGAGAACCGCCTGCGCGCCTACGACGTGCGCCCGATCATCGACACCCTCGCCGACACCGGCTCCGTCCTGGAACTGCGCAGGGGCTTCGGCAGGGGCGTCGTCACCGCGCTCGTCCGCGTCGAGGGCCGTCCGCTCGGCGTCATCGCCAACGACCCGCACGTCCTCGGTGGCGCCATCGACGCCGACGCCGCCGACAAGGCCGCCCGCTTCCTGCAGCTGTGCGACGCGTTCGACCTCGCCGTCGTGAGCCTCTGCGACACCCCCGGCTTCATGGTCGGCCCGGACGCCGAGCGCACCGCCACCGTCCGGCACCTCACCCGCATGGTCGTCACGGGCGCGAACCTGTCCGTCCCCTTCGGACTCGTCGTGACCCGCAAGGCCTACGGGCTCGGTGCCCAGGCCATGGCCGCCGGCAGCCTCAAGGTCCCCCAGTTCGCCGTCTCCTGGCCCACCGGTGAGTTCGGCCCCATGGGCCTCGAAGGGGCGGTGAAGCTCGGGTTCAGGCGCGAGCTCGACGCCATCGAGGACCCGCAGGAACGCGCCGCGCGCTACGACCACATGGTCGCGGCGGCGTACGAACACGGCAAAGCGCTCAACGTCGCGTCGGTCTTCGAGATCGACGACGTGATCGACCCCGCGGACACCCGCCGGTGGGTCGCGACGGCGCTCGCCCCCTCAGCTTCCCGCCCCCAAGGGAAGAAACGCCCGTTCGTGGACACCTGGTGAGGAGCACCCCCGTGGTCAGTGTCGCCCCGGAACAGAAGACCTTGCGCAGGCTCATGGCAGCCGGTCTGGCCGGATCCAGCATCGAGTGGTACGACTTCTTCATCTACGCGACCGCGGCAGCGCTCGTCTTCCCGAAGCTGTTCTTCCCGGAAGCGACGCCGCTGGTCGCGCTGCTGCTGTCGTTCAGCACCTTCTGGGCGGGCTTCGTCGCCCGCCCCATCGGCGGCCTGGTCTTCGGGCACGTCGGTGACCGGTTCGGCCGCAAGCCGGCGCTGGTCATCTGCCTCGCCATGATGGCCGGTGCCACGTTCCTGATCGGCCTGCTGCCGACCTCGGCCAGCATCGGCGTCGGCGCTCCCCTGCTGCTCGTCGTGCTGCGGTTCCTGCAGGGCATCGCCGTCGGCGGCCAGTGGGGCGGTGTCGTCCTGCTGCTCACCGAGTCCGCAGGACCGCGCCGCCGCGGGTTCGCGGGCACGTTCGGGCAGGCCGGTGTGCCGATCGGCGTGTTCCTCGGCAACGTCGCCTTCATCGCCGCCACCACGACGATGAGCCAGGAGGCGTTCGCCTCGTGGGGCTGGCGCGTGCCGTTCCTCGCGAGCGCCCTGCTGTTCCCGGTCGTGCTGTTCATCCAGCTCAAGGTCGAGGACAGCCCGGTGTTCCGCGAGCTGCAGCAACGCCGCGCCGCCGGTCCCGCCGTCGTCCACGCTCCCCTGAAGGAGGCCCTGCGCTCGCACCGCAGGCAGATCCTGCTCGGCGCCGGCCTGATGTTCGCCTCGAACGCCATCTTCTACGTCTCGATCGCGGGCGTGCTGTCGTACGCGACCACGACGCTGGGGCTGGCGCGCGAGTCCGTGCTGATGGTGAGCCTGCTGTCCTCGCTCGTCGGCATCCCGGTGATCCTCTACGCCGGTGCGCTGTCGGACCGGCTGGGCCGCCGACCGCTGATCATCGCGGGCACGGTCGGCATGCTCGTCTGGGCGTTCCCGTACTTCCTGCTGGTCGACACGGGCTCGCTGCTGTGGATGTTCGTGGCCACGACCGTCGGCGGCATCGCGACCTCGCTGGTCTACGGGCCGATCGCCGCCTACCTGGGTGAGCTGTTCGCGCCCGAGGTCCGCTACTCGGGCGCGTCGCTGGCCTACCAGCTGGCGTCGATCCTGGTCAGCGGCGGTACGCCGGTCATCATGACGGCGCTGCTGGGCGCGACCGGGACCTCGCTGTCGGTGTCGGCGTTCCTGCTGCTCATGGCGGTGGTGACACTGGTGTCGGTGCTGCGGCTGCCGGAGACGCACCAACCGGAACAGGCCTGATCACGGCTGTGGAGGCCCGGATGAACCCGACAATCCGGGCCTTCACAGTCAAGACCTCTGCGGAACCTCGCGGCAATGCCGTACGTTGCTGCGTCGTGACCACTCTCATGGCGCGCTTCAAGCAGCGGATGCGCCGGTTCGCGCAGAAACCGGCGTCGATCGACCTCGCACCGTTCTCGGCCCGGCTCGCTGACGTGGACAAACACGCCGAGGCGTTCAAGGCGTTCAGCGACGAGGAGCTGACGGCCCACGCCGTGAAGCTGCGCGAGGAGTGCACCGACACCGAGCTGGTCGCGCTGACCAGGGAGGCCGCGGACCGCGCCATCGGGCAGCGGCCGTTCGACGTGCAGGTGCTGGGCGCGCTGGGCCTGCTCAACGGCCTCGTCGTCGAGATGGCCACCGGTGAGGGCAAGACGCTCGCCGGCGCCATGGCCGCGGCCGGGTTCGCGATCAAGGGCAAGCGCGTCCACGTGGTCAGCGTCAACGACTACCTGGCCCAGCGCGACGCCGAGTGGATGGGGCCGCTGTACCGGCTGCTCGGCGTCAGCGCCGGGTGGCTCAATGGCAGCTCCAAGCACGAGGAGCGGCGCGACGCCTACCAGTGCGAGGTCACGTACGCACCGGTCAGCGAGATCGGGTTCGACATCCTGCGCGACCGCATCGCCACCCGGCCGGAGGACCTGATCGTCCCCGAGCCCGAGGTCGCGCTGATCGACGAGGCCGACTCGGTGCTCGTCGACGAGGCCCGCGTGCCGCTCGTGCTGGCCGGTTCGACCAGCGCGGAGGCCGCCGACCCGGTGATCGCCGACCTGGTGAAGCGGCTGCGGCAGAACCTGCACTACGAGATCGACGACGAGGAGCGCAACGTCTTCCTCACCGGCGCGGGCTCCGAGGCCGTCGAGCGCGCGCTGGGCGAGATCGACCTGTACTCGCAGGAGCACGTCACCTCGACGCTGTCGAAGGTCAACGTGGCCCTGCACGCGCAGGTCCTGCTGCACCGCGACGTCGACTACATCGTGCGCGACGGCAAGGTGCACCTGATCAACGACACCCGCGGCCGCGTCGCGAAGCTGCAGCGGTGGCCGGACGGCCTGCAGGCCGCGGTCGAGGCCAAGGAGAACGTGCAGACGACCGAGTCGGGCGAGATCCTCGACTCGATGACCGTGCAGGCGCTGCTGTCGCGGTACCCGACGCGGTGCGGCATGACCGGCACGGCCGTGGCGGTCGCGGAGACCCTGCGCGAGTTCTACTCGCTCGAGGTCCTCGTGATCCCGCCGAACAAGGAGAACATCCGCGAGGACGAGCACTTCCGCCTCTACGCGACGCTGGAGCAGAAGGAAGCCGCGATCGTCGAGGAGATCAAGACCGCGCACGAGAGCGGGCGCCCGATCCTCGTCGGCACGCTCGACGTCGCCGAGTCGGAGCGGATCTCCACGAAGCTGCGCAAGGCCGGGCTCGAGTGCGTGGTGCTGAACGCGAAGAACGACGCCGAGGAGGCGGCGATCATCGCCGACGCCGGCTCGTTCGGGCGCATCACCGTGTCCACGCAGATGGCCGGTCGCGGCACCGACATCCGCCTGGGCGGCCACGAGGGCGAGGACCACGACCGCATCGCCGAGCTGGGCGGCCTGTACGTGGTCGGCACCGGCCGGCACTCGTCCTCCCGCCTCGACGACCAGCTGCGCGGCCGCGCCGGACGCCAGGGCGACCCCGGTGGCTCGGTGTTCTTCTCGTCACTGCAGGACGACCTCATCACCCAGTACGCGCCCGACGCCGAGGACCCGTCCGAAGTGGACACCGACGGCCGGGTGCGCGACAAGGGACTGCTGCACACCTTCGAGCACGCCCAGCGCGTGGCCGAGGGCGTGGACCTGGAGATCCACCGCAACACGTGGCGCTACAACAAGCTGATCGAGCACCAGCGCGACCTGCTGCTCAAGCACCGGGACGTGGTGCTGCGCACGGACGCCGCGTTCGAGAAGCTCGGCGAGAAGGAGGGTGCGCCCGACGAGATCGCGGCGGAGGCGGCGCGCGGGATCACGCTGTTCTTCCTCGACGACCTGTGGACGCACCACCTGACGTTCCTGTCCGACCTGCGCGAGGGCATCCACCTGCGCGCGCTGGCGCGGCAGAACCCGCTCGACGAGTTCCACCGCGAGGCCATCCCGGCGTTCAACAAGATCGTGCCGGAGTCGTGGGAGCTCGCGAAGGAGAAGTACGAGGCAGCGAAGATCACCGACGACGGCTACGACCTCGCCGACGCCGGGGTGAAGCGCCCCAGCTCGACGTGGACGTACCTGGTGCACGACAACCCGTTCGGCTCCGGGCTGGAGGAGACGATGAAGGGTCTGGTCAAGATGGTGCGCGGCCAGCGGCGCTGACCGTCACGGGCCGGACCGTCACGAGCAGGACCGTCGCTGCCCGGCCGTGACGGTCCGACGGTCGCGGCTCGACCGTCGCGGTCCGATCATCGCGGCTCGACCGTGCCGGTCCGATCGTCACGATCTGGGCAGCAGGTCGTCGGCCGCCCTGGCGGGCCTGGGCAGTTCCTCGGCCCGCGTGACCGCCCTCGCCGGGGTGGCCGCGGGTCTGGCCGCCACCGCGGGCGCGGCCGTGCTCCTGCTCGCCGTCGTCATCTCCTCGGAGAGCGTCCTGATCTCCGCGAGGATGTCGAGGTGCTCCTGCGACGGCGGTGGTCCCACGAAGTTGGACCTGTTGTGCGCCGTCCGTTCCGCTCGCTCGGCCAGTTGGCGGATGCGGCGGAGGAGATCGTGCTCCCCGTTGGGGGGCAAGAAGTCCGTCTGCTCCATCACCCGTGCAAGCTTTCGCGTGCACGGGTGACCAGTCGATCCCCTAGTCGGCTGATTCCAGTTTGCGGAGGAGCCAGGCGTGGAAGTCGCCGATGTGGTGCTCGGAGGGCACCAGCACTCCGCCCTGCGCGTAGGCCTTCGAGGCCATGGCGGGCTGGCATCGCTCGCAGGCTTCGAAGTCCTGCTCGTTCACCCGGTGGAACAGCTCGACCGAGCGGGAGACGTCACGGCCGGTGGCGACGACTTCCTTGGCGTAGAGCCAATCGCACTCCACGACCGTCCGGTCCGCGGCCACCGGGTACATGCGGTGCACGATCACGTGGTCCGGCACGAGGTTCACGAAGACCTGCGGCTTGACGGTGATGGCGTAGTACTTCCGGTCGCGTTCCTCCTCCAGCGCCGCAAGCCTTGCGAAGCCCTCACCACCGTCGACGGTGAACCCCTGGACGTCCTCGCCGAACTCGGCGCCGTGGCCGACGTAGTACTGCGCCGCGTAGCCGTCGGCGAACTCGGGCAGCACCTCGGTCAGCTCGGGGTGGATGGTCGCGCAGTGGTAGCACTCCATGAAGTTCTCGATGATCAGCTTCCAGTTGGCCTTGACGTCGTAGACGATCCGCCTGCCCACGGACAACCGGTCGACCTCGTAGCCGTCGATGGCGTCGAGTGACCCCAAACGTTCGGTCACCGCGCTCAGCACGTCGTCCTCGAACCTCGGAGGACTGTCCGAAAGGTTCACCCACACGTAGCCGAGCCATTCGCGCAAATGCACCTTCGTCAGTCCATACGCAACGCGATCGACGTCGGGCATTGAGGTGAGGTTGGGTGCGGCGATCAGGTTTCCGTCCAACGCGTAGGTCCAGGCGTGGTACGGGCACTGGAACGCGCGTTTGACGCTGCCGGCCTCCTCGACGCAGATGCGCGCGCCGCGGTGGCGGCACACGTTGAGGAACGCGTTGAGCGCACCGCGGCGGTCGCGTGCGACGAGCACGCTCTCCCGTCCGACCTGCACCGTGCGGAAGTCGCCGGCGTCCGGGAGGTCGGCCGCGCGGACCGCGCAGAACCACATGCGCTCGAAGATGGCCGCCTGTTCCCGTTCGAAGATCGCGGGATCGGTGTAGTAGCGGCCCTCCAGCGTGGGGATCAGGCTGCCGGTCATGCTCCGCCTCTCAGACGCGCCGGGTCGAACAGGGCGATCGGGTGCCTCGTCGCACCCTCGGCTGCGAGGTCGGCGACGATCTCGCCGACCACCGGCACGAACTTGAAGCCGTGCCCGGAGAACCCGCACGCCACCGTGACGCCGCCTTGGCGCGCGATCACGAAGTGGCCGTCGGCGGTGTTGGTGAACATGCAGGTGGACGCCCGGTCGAAGGTGCCGGTGACACCGGGCATGCGGTCGGCGACCAGCGCCCTGGCCGCCTCGACCTCGTGGTCGTGGACGGTGCGGTCGATGGTCTCCGGTGTGCAGGACCGGCCTTCGCCGTAGATGGCGACCTTGACGGTGCCGCCGCGTTCGGGGAAGCCGTAGAACGTGCGGCCGGCGCGTTCCCAGATGTAGGTGGGGTGGTCGCGGAGGTCCGCGGTGGGGCGGAAGAAGTGCTGCACCTGTCGTTCGACCTCGAACGTGACGCCCAGGTGCGCCAGCAGCCGCGGCGCCCACGGTCCCGGTGCGAGGACGACGTGACCGGTCTCGTAGGTGCCCTTCGCGGTGGTGACGCGGCCGGCCTCCCAGCGGGTCACCGGTTCCGCGAAGCGCAGCTCGGCGCCCGCCCGTGCGGCGAGGTCGAGGTGGGCGCGCACGGCGCTCTCCGGCACGACGTAGCCCGCTCCGGGTTCGTGCAGCGCGACCTCGTGCGGGTGTGGCCGCATCACCGGGAAGCGCCGGCGGATGTCGTGCGCGTCCAGCACCTCGTGCCGCAGGCCGTACTGCTCGGCGCTGCGCCGGCTGCCCGCGACGGTGCGGCTGTCCGGTGCGCCGACGAGGACGCCGCCGACCCGGTGGAAGATCCGCTGCCCGCTGTCGTGCTCGACCCGGTCCCACAGCTCGTGCGCGCGCAGCAGCAACGGGACGTAGGCCGGGTCCTCGAAGTAGGCCTGCCGCGTGATCCGCGACTCGCCGTGGCTGGAGCCCAGTGCGTGCACGGGCGTGAACTGCTCGAGCCCCAGCACCCGGAGTCCGCGCCGGGCCAGGTGCCAGGCCGCGGCGCTGCCCATGCCGCCGAGCCCGACCACGACGACGTCGTAGGTGCCGCTCACCCGCGCAGCCGCTTCATCCCGGGGTCGAACAGCGGCTCCGGCACCGGCCGCGCGCGCACCCTGGAGCCGAAGTACTCGATCTCGACCTCGCCGACGCCCTCGGGCAGCCACGCGTAGGCGATGTTGACGCCCGTCGTGTACCCGTAGGCCGCGCTCGTGACGTACCCGACCGGCTCACCGCCGTGGAACACCGGCTCGCTGCCCATGACGACCTGGTGCGGGTCGTCGATCGCGAGACACGTGAGCTTCCGGTCGCTGGAACGCTTCCCGAGCGCCTCCTTGCCGAGGAAGTCCTCGTCCTCGCGCACCGCGAACCCGAGGCCCGCCTCGAACGGGTCGTGCTCGTCGGTGACGTCGGTGCCCCACGACCGGTAGCCCTTCTCCAGCCGCAGGCTCGCGAACGCCCCGCGCCCGGCCGCGATCACGCCGTGCTCCCGCCCCGCCTCCCACAGCGTGTCCCACAGCGTCACGCCGAGGTCGGCCGTCGTGTACAGCTCCCAGCCCAGTTCGCCCACATAGGACAGTCGCAGCGCGGTCACCGGCACGTTCTTGACGAACCCCCGTTGCGCGGTGAAGTAGCCCTTCCCGGTGTCGAGCGTGTGCGCGACGCCGTTGAGCAGGTCGCGTGCCCTGGGTCCCCACAGGCCGATGCAGCACGTTCCCGCCGTGATGTCCCGGACGTGGACGTCGTCCGGTGCGTGCCGGGTGAGCCACGCCAGGTCGAGGTTGCCGTTGGCGCCGACCTGGAAGGTGGTCTCGTCGAGCCGCGCGACCGTGAGGTCGCTGCGCACACCGCCGGTCTCGTCGAGCAGCAACGTGTACACGACTGCGCCCGGTTTGCGCCGGAGGTTGTTGGTCGTCATGCGCTGCAGGAACTCCAGCGCGCCCGGCCCGCTGACCTCCAGCCGCTTCAACGGGGTCATGTCGAACATCGCCACGCGCCTGCGCGTCACCAGGGCCTCGGCGCCGCAGATCGGCGACCAGTACCGGCTCGCCCACTCGCCGCGCTCCGGGACCTCCGCGACCTCGGGCAGGTCCGCGTTGGCCTCGAACCAGTGCGGCCGCTCCCAGCCGGCGGCTTCGAGGAAGAACGCGCCCAGCTCCCGGTGCCGCGCGTAGAAGGGGCTCGTCCGCAGCGGCCGGGGGCTCTCCACGGGCTGCAGCGGGTGCAGCACGTCGTAGACCTCGGTGAAGTTCCGGCAGCTGCGCTCCAGCACGTAGTCCGGCGCCAGCTGCACCTGTTCGAACCGGCCGAGGTCGCTGGCGTGCAGGTCGAGCCGCGGCTGCCCGTCGACGATCCACTCGGCCACCGACCGCGCCACCCCGGCCGAGTGCGTGATCCACACCGCCTCCGCGACCCAGAACCCGCGCACCCGCGGGTGCTCCCCCAGCAGCGGCATCCCGTCGCTGGTGAACGAGAACAGCCCGTTGAACCCGCGCTGGACCCCCGCCTCGGCCAGTGCCGGGAACAGCTCGACCGCGGCCTCCCACGACGGCGCGAAGTCCTCCTCGGTGAACGGCAGCTCCGAGCCGGTGATGTCCCCGGCGGCGATCGGCATGGGCCGGTGCCCGTAGGCCCCGATGCCCAGCGCCCGGCCGTGCGAGCGGAAGTACAGGTCGGCCTCTTGGTGCCGCAGGATCGGCTGCCGCGCCAATGCCCGCGGGTCGGCGGCCAGCTCACCGGTGAAGGCGTACTGGTGCGCCATCGGCACGAGCGGGACGGTCAGCCCGACCATCTCCCCCAGCACCGGCCCCCACATCCCGGCGCACGACACCACGACGTCGGCCGGGAAGGTGCCGCTCTCGGTCCGCACCGCGGTCACCCGGTCGCCGGAGGTCTCGACGGCGACGACCCGCTGCCCGTACTCGAACCGCGCGCCCCGCTCGACCGCCCTCCGCGCCTGCACCTCGGCGGCGGCAACGGGTCTCGCGAGACCGTCGCCCGGGATCAGGAAGCCGCCGAGGACCTGGTCGTGGTCGAGCAACGGGTGCAGGCGCGCCACCTCGCCGGCGTCGACGAGCCGGCTCGGCACGCCCCACGCCGTGGCCCAGCCGTGCCGGCGGGACAGGTCGGCGAGCCGCTCGGGGGTCGTGGCGATCTCCAGGCCGCCGACCTGGTCGAAGCAGCCCAGCGCGGTGTACTTCTCGACCGTGTAGCGGGCGAACGCGGTCATGCTGCGGCAGGGGTTCGTCTGGAACACCAGGCCCGGTGCGTGGCCACTGGACCCGCCCGCCGCGGGCCCGTCCGCCTGGTCGAGGACCGTGACGTCGGTGAAACCGCGTTCGGTGAGCTCGTCGGCGAGCGCGCACCCGACGATCCCCGCCCCCACGAGCACCACGCGAGGCACTGCACCAGGCATCAGGACACCCCTTCGCCGCTGTTGCGCGTCACAGAACTCGTTCCGCTATATGCAACAAGCTGCGGCCAGCGGGACCGCCTGTCAATACCGCCGTTCGTGCCGCGGGCGTGTGCCGGACCGTGAAAACGGGCGGCAGCGGTGCTGTTGACCTCGGTTGGCGCGGCACCCACGCCGAACGCTTACGGGCCCGCTCAGCCCGCGAAGTAGCCGAGCTGCGCCGACAGACCGGCCGCGGCCGCCGACATCGTCGGGACGATCTCCCGCACCCGGTGCCGCGACAACCGGTACGACGGCCCGGACGCGCTCATCGCCGCGACCACCTCGCCGCGGTGGCCGCGCACCGGGACCGCGACCGCGTGCAGGCCGAGCTCCAGCTCCTCGAAGCACACCGCGAACCCCTGCCGTGCGACCTCGTCGAGCTCGGCCAGCAGGCGAACGGGGTCGACCACGGTGTTCTCGGTGTAGGGGTCGAGGTCCTGCGCGGCCAGCCGCGTGCGCTCGGCCTCCGGCAGGTGGGCCAGGAGGACCTTGCCGGACGAGGTGGCGTGCAACGGGGTCCGCCGGCCGATCCAGTTCACCGCCGAGACGGCGGCGGAACCGCGGGCCTGGGTGGTGTTGATGGCGACGCCGGCGTCGTGCACGGCGATGTTCACGGTCTCGCCGAGCTCGTCGGCGAGGGCCTGGCAGACGGGCTGGCCGAGCTTGGTGAGGTCCATCCGGCCGGTGGCGGCGCCCGCGAGCCGGACCACGCCGAAACCGATCGCATACTTGCCGCGTTCCCCCAGCTGCTCGACCAGTCCGCGGGCCTCCAGGACGGAGACGAGCCTCGACACCGTGGACTTGTGCACGCCCAGCTCACCCGCGATCTCGGTGATCCCGGCCTCGCCCTGGGCCAGCAGCTCCAGCACGCTGATCGCCCGGTCGACGGACTGCACCTGAGCTGCCGAGTCGGAGTTGCCCATCGCGCAACAGTAACCGGGAAGCAAAACACCCGGCCGAACTCTTGACGGCGAGTCGGCGGAGCCGGACATTGTGTTGCGTCATTCGGAACGCGTTTCGCTTCACGCAACGGAGGCCGACGATGATCCGCGCCTGCGCTCTCACGGACCTGCCCCCAGGAGAGGCGGTGCGCATCGTCGGCCCTCATGCGCCGATCGCCGTCTTCAACGCCGACGGCACCCTGTACGCCATCGACGACACCTGCACCCACCAGGACGCCTCCCTCAGCGAGGGGTGGCTGGAGGGGTGCCTCGTCGAGTGCCCGCTGCACGCCGCGTCGTTCGACCTTCGCACGGGCGAGCCCACGTGTCTGCCCGCCAAACGACCGGTGAGGACCTACCCCGTTCGCGTGGAGGATGGTGAGGTCTATGTCGATGTCGAGGTGAACAGGGACGTGGCGTGAGGACGATCGCGATCATCGGTGCTTCGCTGGCCGGTCTGAGGTCGGCGCAGGCACTGCGCAGGCAGGGGTTCGACGGACGGGTCGTCGTGGTGGGTGACGAGGTGCACCTGCCCTACGACCGGCCGCCGTTGTCGAAGGACTTCCTGCTGGGCAAGTGCGAGGCGGTGCCGCTGGCCGACCAGGAGGACCTCGACGAGCTTGACGCGCAGTGGCGGCTCGGCGTGCGGGCCACCGGGCTGTCCGCGCGCGAAATCTCACTCAGCGACGGCACCACCGTCGCCGCCGACGGGTTCGTCATCGCCACCGGCGGTGTCGCGCGCACGATGCCGGGCACGCACGTCCTGCGCACCCTCGACGACGCGACCCGGCTGCGCGACGCGTTCGCCGGCGCGCAGCACGTCGGCATCATCGGTGCCGGGTTCATCGGCGCGGAGATCGCGTCGAGCGCCCGCGCGCTCGGCAAGGAGGTCACGGTCGTCGAGGCGCTGCCGACCCCGTTGACCCGCGTGCTGGGACCGGAGATGGGCGCCGCGTGCGGGCAGCTGCACGGCGACCACGGATCAACGTTGATCACCGCCGTCAACGTTGAGTCGGTCAACGTTGACGGCGGGATCAAGCTCGCCGACGGCCGGCTCGTCGGCGCCGACGTCGTCGTCGCGGGCATCGGAGCCCGCCCGGCGACCGACTGGCTCGCCGGTGGCCCGGTCGACCTGAACAACGGCGTCGCGTGCGACGCGGGCGGCGTGACGAACCTCCGCAACGTCGTCGCCGTCGGGGACGTCGCCAACTGCGCGGGGCACCGCGCCGAGCACTGGACGTCGGCCACCGAGCAGGCGCAGGTCGCCGTCCGCAACCTGCTCGCGGGCGAGACCGTCGCCACGCACGCCAACGGCGGCTACGTGTGGTCGGACCAGTACGGCGTGCGGATCCAGTTCGCCGGACGAGCGACGAACGTCGTTCGCGTCGAAGACGGGTCCATCGAGGACCGGAAGTTCGTCGCGACCTACCGGGACGACCGTGACGAGGACGCGGTCGTCGGTGTCCTGGCCATGAGCAACGCCCGGCTCTTCACCCGATTCCGCCGGGATCTCCGGTAGAGACGGTTGTCACGGTTTGACCGCCGCCGGCGACCGGCAACACCCCCATGTCCTGCGTGGACAGACGAGAGGGAGGCCTCCGTGTCGCCGGTGCGGCAGATCATCAACCCCTTCGACCAGAGTGTTCTCACCGAGGTCGAGGACCACACTCGCGAGCAGGCGACCCAGGCGATCGCGAAGGCCAGAACCGCTTTCGACCACGGCGACTGGCAGCACTCGGCGCCCGAGCACCGCGCGGCCGTGCTGAACCGGGTCGCGGACCTGCTGGAGCGCGACAAGGAGGACATCGCCCGCACCGAGACCCTCGACACCGGCAAGACGCTGGTGGAGAGCCGGATCGACGTGGACGACGTCGTCTCGGTCTTCCGCTACTACGGCGGGCTGGCCGGCCTGCTGCACCCCAAGATCGTCCAGGGCACACCGGAAGACGTCATCAGCCGCGTCGACTACGAACCGGTCGGCGTGTGCGGCATGATCGCGCCCTGGAACTACCCGCTGCTGCAGATCTCCTGGAAGATCGCACCGGCGCTGCTGGCGGGCAACACGCTGGTGGCCAAACCGAGCGAGATCACCCCGCTCACCACGATCAGGCTGTTCGAGCTGCTGACCGAGGCCGGGCTGCCCGACGGTGTCGCGAACCTCGTGCTCGGCACCGGCCCCGAGGTGGGTGCCCCGCTGAGCGAGCACCCGGACGTGGACCTGATCTCGTTCACCGGCAGCCTCGCCACCGGTCAGCGGATCATGGCCGCCGCGGCGCGGACGGTGAAGAAGGTCGCGCTGGAGCTGGGCGGCAAGAACCCGAACATCGTCTTCGCGGACGCCGACCTCGACGTCGCCGTCGACTACGCGCTCACCGCCGCGTTCTTCCACGCGGGCCAGGTCTGCTCGTCCGGCACGCGGCTCATCGTGCACACCGACGTCTACGACGACTTCGTGGACGAGGTCGCCCGCCGGGCCGAGCTCGTCAAGCTGGGCAACGGCTTCGACCCCGACACCGAGTCCGGTCCCCTCGTCTCCGCCGAGCACCGCGCCAAGGTCGAGCGTTACGTCGAGATCGCGGAGCAGGAGGGCGCCACCCTGAAGGCCGGCGGCAGGCGACCGGACGAACCCGAGCTGCGGAACGGTTTCTTCTTCCGCCCCACCGTCTACGCGGACTGCCGCGCGGACATGCGGCTCGTCCAGGACGAGACGTTCGGCCCGATCATCACCGCCGAGCGCTTCCAGACCGAGCAGGAGGCGATCGCGCTGGGCAACAACACCGACTACGGCCTCGCCGGCGGTGTGTGGAGCCAGGACCTCGACAAGGCGCAGCGGGTCGCCAGGAAGCTGCGCCACGGCACCATGTGGATCAACGAGTTCGGCCCCTACCTGCCGCAGGCCGAGTGGGGCGGCTTCAAGCGCTCCGGTGTCGGCCGCGAGCTCGGCACCGCCGGTCTGCACGAGTACACCGAGCCCAAGCACGTCTACCAGAACCTCAAGCCACAGGCCCAGAACTGGTTCGCACGCCGCACTCGTTCCGCGCGGGAGGACTCCGAGTGACCGCGTACGACTACGTGATCGTCGGCGGCGGCACGGCGGGCTGCGTGCTCGCGGCACGGCTGACCGAGGACGAGAACGTCACCGTCGCGGTCGTCGAGGGCGGTCCCTCCGACGTGGGCGACGAGAAGATCCTGAACCTGCGCAACTGGATCAACCTGCTGGAGACCGAGTACGACTACGACTACCCGACGGTCGAGCAGCCCAACGGCAACTCGCACATCCGGCACAGCCGCGCGAAGGTCCTGGGCGGGTGTTCCAGCCACAACACGCTGATCTGCTTCCGGCCGCTGCCGCAGGACCTCGACGACTGGGGCCACGGCTGGACGTGGGACGCGGTCGGCCCGTACTTCGACAGGGTCCAGCTCAACATCATCCCGGTGGCGGAGAAGGACCGGAACCCGATCGCGCGGGACTTCGTGGCCGCGGCGCGGCGGGCCACGGGTGTTCCCGAGGTCGAGGACTTCAACGCCGGGCCGTTCCAGGACGGAGTGGGTTTCTTCTCCATCGCCTACCACCCGGAGAAGGGCAACCAGCGTTCGAGCGCGTCCACGGCGTACGTGCACCCGGTCCTGGAGCGCAGGAACCTGACGCTGCTGCTCCACACGTGGGCCAGCAAGATCGAGCTCGACGGCGACCGCGCGATCGGCGTGCACACCGACAAGGGCTACGTCGAGGCGAACAAGGAGGTCCTGCTGTGCGCGGGCGCCATCGACACGCCCCGCCTGCTGATGCTCTCCGGCGTCGGTGACGCCGAGCACCTGAGCAGCATCGGCATCGAGCCGAAGCACGACCTGCCCGGTGTCGGCGAGAACCTGCTCGACCACCCCGAGTCGGTGATCGTGTGGGAGACCACGGGACCGTTGCCGGAGAACTCGGTGATGGACTCCGACGCGGGCCTGTTCATCCGCCGCGACGCCGCCGACCCGCGGCCGGACCTGATGTTCCACTTCTACCAGATCCCGTTCACCGTCCACACGGAACGCCTCGGCCACCCGGCGGTGGAGCACGGCGTGTGCATGACGCCGAACGTCCCGCGCCCGCACAGCAGGGGCCGGATGTGGTTGCGGTCCAGCGACCCGGCGGAGAAGCCCGCGCTCGACTTCGGCTACTTCACCCACCCCGACGGCTACGACGAGCAGACCCTGGTCGACGGCTTCAGGATCGCGCGGAAGATCGCCGAGCAGGAGCCGTTGAGGTCGTGGCTCAAGCGGGAGATCGCCCCCGGCCCGGACGTCACGAGCGACGAGGAGCTGTCCGAGTACGGCCGCAGGGCCGCGCACACCGTCTACCACCCGGCAGGCACTTGCGCGATCGGGTCCGTTGTGGACGGTGACCTGAAGGTCATCGGCCTCGAAGGCCTCCGCGTCGTCGACGCGTCCGTGTTCCCCACCATGCCGACGGTGAACCCCATGGTCACCGTCCTCATGATCGGAGAGCGGGCCGCCGACCTGATCAGGCAGGCGTAGCGGCGGTGACCGCCGAGGACCGGCTGGGTCCACCTGATCGCCCTGCTGGTCACCATCGCGTCGGTCAGCTACGGCGCGGAAGGCTCCGGCGGCTACCTGCCGGCGTTCTTCGCGGCGGGCATCATCGACCTCTACCAGTGCTACGGCTTCGATCCTCAGCGGTGCGCTCGTGGCCGGCCTCAGCCTGCTCTGCATGCTGATCGCCAAGCCGTTCGGCGACTCCGACGCGGCGGCCGGTGGTGCGGTGCCGGTGTCAGCCGAGGAGGCGCAGCAGCCGCAGGGCGAGCTGCACCTCCAGCACGCGGTCCGGCGACTGCCAGTCGCCGAGCAGCGACGTGACCCGGTCGAGCCGTTGCGTGACCGTGTTGACGTGGAGGTGCAGCTCGGCCTTGGCGCGGCTCAGGCTCGCGCCGCAGCGGAAGTAGACCTCCAGCGTGTGCACCAGCTCCGTGCCGCGTTCGGTGTCGTAGTCGAGCACCGGGCCCAGCACGGACCGCACGTAGCCGGACACGTCCGCGCGTTCCCCGAGCAGCACGCCGACGAACCCGAGGTCGGCCATCGTCGCGGCGTCCTTCTCCCTGCCCAGCAGCCGCAGCGCCCGCAGGCAGCGGCGGGCCTCCTCGTAGGCGGCCGCGATGGCCACCGGCCCCGCGACCGGCCCGGACGCGCCGACCGTGGCTCCCAGCGCCCGCGCGACCTCCTGGGCGACCGCCGTCGACCCGGACGGCAGCGCCAGCACCACGTCCCGGTCCCGCGACCCCGCCAGTCCTCTGTGGACCGACGCGTAGTGCGTGGCGGCGCCCAGGTTCCCGTCCGCCACGAGCACGACGTGCGGGTCGGTCAGCTCGACGCCGACCCGGCGGGCCCGCGCCAGCAGCCCCGCCGGGTCGCGCCCGTCGAGGAGGTCGGTGATCAGCTCGCCGCGGACCTTGTTCTCCGCCTCCGCCACGGTCCTGCGCAGCAGCAACAGCAACGCCGTCACGACCGCCGACCGTTCGAACAGCCGCCGGTCGGCGTCCGACAGCTCGGGCCGCCCGGACAGGGTGACCCCGCCGAGCAGCTCCGAACCCGCGAGCACCGCGCACACCCACACGCCGTCGATCCGCACCGCACGGCCGTTGGCGCGCACAGCGGACGTCGGCGCGGTCTCCAGGACCTCCACCGCACCGCCCAGCAGCTCCCCCACCGCGGCGGCCACGTCGGCGGCGGAACCACCGCGCAGCACCAGGTCCGTGAGCCGGTCGTGCGCCTCCTCCGCGCGTTTCATCGCGGCGTTGTTGGCCTGGATGGTCTCGAACAGCGAGGCCGTGTCGATCGCGATGGCCGCGTGGTCGGCCAGCGACTGCAGCAGCGAGACCTCCTCCGGCGGGAACTCCCGCGCGGTCCGGTCGGCCGCGTAGAGCACGCCGATGACCTTCGAGCCGAGCTTCAGCGGCACGCCCAGGATCGCCACCAGGCCCTCGTCGCGCACCGCCGAGTCGATCGGGCCGGTGTGGTTGAACCGGGCGTCGCCGAAGTAGTCGGGCGTGACGTAGGGCTGGGCGGTCTGCGCCACGAGCCCGCCCAGGCCCTCGCCGAGGCCGAGCCGGACCTGCTGGAAGAGCGGCGAGACCGACCCGTCCGTCACCCGCATGTAGGTGCCGGCCGGGTCGTTCATCGACAGGTACGACAGGTCGGTGCCGAGCAGCGTGCGCGCCCTCCGCACGATCGAGCGGAGGACCGCGTCCGGCTCGCGCATGCCCGCGAGCTCGGACGCGGTGTCGAACAACGCCGCCAGTTCGGCTTCACGCCGTCGTGTCACACCCCAACCCTGTCACGTTCCTCCAGGTCCGCACCACGGGTCTCCTTCGCGAAGACGATCGCGACCACGGTGATCACGCAGGTGAGGACCACGTAGACGGCGATGGGGAACGACGACCCGTACGCCTGCAGCAGCGCGGTCGCGATCAACGGGGCCAGCGCGCCGGCCGCGATCGAGGCGAGCTGGTAGCCGACCGACGCACCCGAGTAGCGCACCCGCGTCCCGAACAGCTCCGAGAAGAACGCCGCCTGCGGCCCGTACATCGCGCCGTGCAGCACGAGTCCGACGGTCGTGGCGAGCGTGATCAGCACCGGGTCCCTGGTGTCGAGCAGCGCGAAGAACGCGAAGATCCACCCGGCCATGCCGACCGTGCCGACGAGGTAGACCGGCTTCCGCCCGAACCGGTCGGAGAGGTGGCCCCACACCGGGATCGTCACCAGGTGCACGGCCGAGGCGACCAGCACCGCGTTGAGACCGACCGACTTCGACAGCCCGAGGCCGGTGACGACGTAGACGAGGATGAACGCCGTGATCACGTAGTACGACACGTTCTCGGCGAACCGCGCGCCCATCGCGATCAGCACCTCGCGCCAGTTGTGCTTGAGCAGCTCCAGCGCGGGCGCCTTCTCCTCGGCCGGCCCCTTCGCCTTCGTCTCCTGTGCCGCCTTCTCCTGGGCGGCCAGGAAGATCGGCGACTCCGACACGGTGAGCCGGATCCACAGACCGATCACCACGAGCACACCGGAGAGCAGGAACGGGATGCGCCAGCCCCACGCGAGGAAGTCCGCGTCCGACTGCACCGCCGCGAGGACCGCGAGCACCGCCGTCGCGAGCAGGTTGCCGCACGGCACACCGGCCTGCGGCCACGACGCCCAGAACCCGCGCCGCTGCGGATCACCGTGCTCGGACACGATGAGCACGGCCCCGCCCCACTCGCCGCCGAGCGCGAAGCCCTGCACCAGCCGCAGGAACGTCAGCAGCAACGGTGCCAGGACGCCCACCGACGCGTACGTGGGCAGCACGCCCATCAGCATCGTCGCGCCACCCATCAGCAACAACGACAGCACCAGCAGCTTCTTGCGCCCCAGCCGGTCGCCGTAGTGGCCGAACACCAGCCCGCCCAGCGGCCGTGCGAGGAAGCCGATCGCGTACGTGGTGAAGGCGAGCAGCGTGCCGGTCAGCGGATCGGCGGTCGGGAAGAAGAGCTTGTTGAACACCAGGGCGGCGGCCGACCCGTAGAGGAAGAAGTCGTACCACTCCACCGTTGTCCCGATGAGTGAGGCCCCAACCACTTTCTTGATCATCGACAACTCCTCATTGAGCAGTCCAGCCGCCGTCGACGGCCAACGACGTACCGGTCACAAAACTGTTGTCGCACAACCACAGCACGGCTGCCGCCACCTCGTCGGGCTCGATCAGCCGCTTGACTGCGCTGCGCTTGAGGAAGACCTGCTCCGCGACGTCGGCCGCGGGGATGCCGTGCACCCGCGCCTGGTCGGCGATCTGCTTCTCCACCAACGGGGTCCGCACGTAGCCGGGTGCCACGCAGTTGGAGGTCACGCCGTGCGGCGCGCCCTCGATCGCGGCGACCTTGGAGAAGCCCTCCAGGCCGTGCTTCGCCGCCACGTAGGCGGACTTGAACGCCGACGCCCGCAGCCCGTGCACGCTGGAGACGTGGACCAGCCGTCCCCAGCCGCGGTCGTACATGTGCGGCAGGACGTGCCGGGTGAGCCGGAACGCGGCACCGAGCATGAGCTCCAGCATCGCCGAGAAGCGGTCGGCGGGGAACTCGTGGATGGGGGCGACGTGCTGCACGCCGGCGTTGTTGACGAGGACGTCGACCTCGGCGGGCAACGCGCCGACGTCACCGGTCAGGTCGAGGACGTGCCCGACACCGCCGATCTCCTCGGCGAGCGGCAGCACGCCGGGGTCGACGTCGACCAGGTGGACTTTCGCGCCGTCAGACGACAGGGCGCGGGCGCAGGCCAGGCCGATGCCGCTGGCGGCTCCGGTGACCAGTGCGGTGTGGCCCGTGACACTCGACATGGCCGGAAACGGTAGGCGTGACCGGTCGTGACCGACATGTGGCGGCTCCACATATTGCCTGGTCGCAAGGTAGATTTAGCCACCATTTAGCGAGATTCGGGCATATGTCGCGAGAACGCCGGGTACAGGGGCGTAAGCTCCCGTCACCTGAACGGGGGAAGATCAGAACGAGGGGGCTACCACCATGTCTTTGACACCCATATACGACGACCTCCTGCGCGAGCTCGAAGAGATCGCACAGGAGGCCGGTCTGACCGGTTCGGAGCCCGTCCCCGAACCCGCCGAGTGACTACTTCGGGACAGCGATCAGGTCAGCGGGAACCGGCTGGTCCTTGCTGATCAGGTCGAACAGCTGGGACGCCTGCTCCTTGTTCCACTGCACGACCGAACCCGCACCGGGCACCGTCGGGGTGCCCGCGATCGGCACCGTCCCGCTCTGCGCCTCGCCCATGTTGAGGGCGACGCTCGCGAGGTGCCACACGTGGTCGTCCTCGTTGACCGACACCGCACCGGACGCCGCGTTGAGCAGCGGAACGACGCGGAACGGGTTCGCGAGGGTGGCAGGGCTCTGCACCTTCTCGAACAGCGCCGACAGGAACTTGCGCTGGTTCTGCACGCGCTGCAGGTCCGCGGTCGCGAACGCACGGGTCCGCACGAACCCGAGCGCCTGCGGCCCGTCGAGCTCCTGGCAGCCGGCGGGCAGGTCGATGCCGGCCAGCGGGTCCTTGATCGGCTCGTCGATGCAGATGTCGACGCCGCCGACCGCGTCGACCATGTCGGAGAACCCGCCGAAGCCGATCTCCATGTAGTGGTCGATCCGCACGCCCGTCGCACCCTCGACGGTCCGCACGAGCAGCTGCGGCCCACCGAACGCGAACGCCGCGTTGATCTTGTTGCGCCCGTTCTCCGGGATGGGGACGTAGGAGTCGCGCGGCAACGACAGCAGCGTCGGCTTGGCCGCGCTGTTGTCCGGCAGGTGCAGCATCATGATGGTGTCGGTGCGCCGGCCCGCCGCGTCACCGGTCGCGAGAGCGTCCTTCTGCTCCTGCGACAGGCCTTCCCGCGCGTCGGAACCGACGAGCAGCCACGTGGTGCCCGGCGTCTCGGCCGGCCGCCCCTCGTAGTCCGGCAGCGCGTCGATGCGCTTGAGGGTCGAGTCGACGTAGAAGAAGAACCCGACTGCGGCCAGCAGCAAGACCAGCAGCACGACGAGGATGGTGCGTCCGGGACGCTTCCTCTTCCTCGGTCGCCCCTGCGGCATGGGACGCCGCTGCTGCTGATAGCCCTGGTGGTACCCAGCGCTCATGTGTCGCCAACCCCGATCGCATCAGTTTCGCTTTGCACCTAGGGACGCGGTGCGCCCGTTCAGGTTGCGACGAACCTACCGGGGCGGCAGCACGAGCGCTTCGAAGAGGCGGGTGACCTCAGCCGACGGGTCGTCGGTCCAGCCCGTGTGCGCGGGCGAGGTCTGCACGACGGTGCTGCGCGGCGCCGTGAGCCAACGGAACCGCTGCCCGATCGTCGTCCGGCTCACCGGCCCCGCGTCCGGCGTGCCGTCGCACGAGCTCGCGAGGTGGGCCAGGCTGCTGCCGAGCGTCTCGAGGTCGAGCGCCGGGTCGAGCGCCCGGAGCCGGTCACCGTCCACATGGGTCTTCGCGCACAGGAAGTCCAGCGCGGCGCAGTAGACGATCACGCCGACGTTCACGAACTCGCCCCGCTCCTGCCGCGGCACCGCCCGCAGCAGCGCGTACTCAAACACGTGCGGCACGCGCGGCCTCCAGCGAGTCGACCCAGCCGCGGTGGGCGAGGCGAAAGGTGAAGAAGTCCTTGTAGCGCCGCCTGAGTTCCTGCGGATCACCCTCCAGCCACTCGTCGGGCACGAGCGCGAGCACCTCGTCGAGCAGCTCCGGCGTGATCTTCGCGGCGAACTCCGCGTCCACTTCGGACAGAGCACCGGCGTTGGGCAGCACGGCGTGGTCGGAGGCGTCGTAGCGGAACTCCTTGGTGGCGGGCCTGTCCTCGCTCCAGGAGTAGTGGAAGTACAGGCTCGCGCCGTGGTCGATGAGCCACGGTTCCCGGTGCCACAGCAGCATGTTCGGGTTGCGCCAGCTGCGGTCGACGTTGAGGGTGAGCGCGTCGAACCACAGCAGCCGGGTCGCGAGCTCCACACCGGGGTCGCGCACCACCGGGTTGAAGTCGAACGAGCCGGGCAGGTAGTCGAAGCCGAGGTTGAGCCCGCCGCTGGCGCGCAGCAGCTCCTGGACCTCCTGGTCCGGTTCCGCGCGGGCCAGCTCGGGGTCGAGGTGCACGAGCACGATCTCCGGCACCCGGAACCCCAGCCGCCGCGCCAGCTCGCCGACGACCACCTCGGCGACGAGCACCTTCACGCCCTGCCCCGCGCCGCGGAACTTCACCACGTACATGCCCAGGTCATCGGCCTCGACCAGCCCCGGCATGGAACCGCCCTCGCGGAACGGCGTCACGTACCGGGTGGCCGTGACCTCCCTCAGAGAACTCACCCGCGCATGATCACACGAACACCCGCGCGGAGCCGAGCGGGATTCCGCTCCGGCTCGGCCGGCCGCGGTGGCGGGGGACGCCACCGCGGCGAGCGGGCGTCACCCCAGTCGCGCGGGCAGCACGCAGACCGGGATCGGGGTCTGCAGCGCGGTTCCGGACGGGGTCAGCTTGCCGGTCGCGCCGTCCACGGCGAACGACGTGACCGTGTTCGAGTTCTGGTTGGCGGCGAACAGGAACCGCCCGCTCGGGTCGGTGGTGATGTGCCGCGGGTACCTGCCGCCGACCGGCGTGGTGCCGACCAGGGACAGCTCGGCGCCGCTCACCGCGAACTGCGCGACGCTGTCGTGGCCGCGGTTGGACAGGTAGACGAACCTGCCGTCGCCGGAGACCAGGACCTCGGCCGGGTAGTTGCGCGCCCCGCCCGCCGGGGCGGTCTGCAGGACCTGGCCGGGCGTGAGCCGCCCGTCGGCGTAGCCGCACGACACGATGGTCGAGTCGAGCTCGTTGGCCACGTAGGCGACCTTGCCGTTCGGGTGGAACGCCAGGTGCCGCGGTCCGGCGCCGGGCTTGAGCTTCGCCGTCGCGACCCTGGTGAGCTTCCCGGCCGCCAGCGAGTAGGTGAACACGGCGTCCGCGCCCAGGTCGACGGCCAGCGCGTACCGGCCGGCCGGGTCGAACAGGACCTGGTGGGCGTGCGGGCCCTGCTGGCGCTCCGGGTCGGGGCCGGAGCCGGTGTGCCGCACCAGCTGCGACCGCGCGCCGATGCCGCCGTCGGAGCGCAGCGGGAACACGCTGAGCGTGCCCGACGAGTAGTCGGCGGTGATCAGGTACCGGCCCGACGGGTCCAGCGTCAGGTGGCACGGGTCGGCGCCACCGGTCGCGACCTTGTTGACCACCTTCAGCGAGGTGGCGTCGATCGCGGTGACCTCGCCGTTGCTCGTCTCGTTGACCGCGTAGAGGAAGCGGCCGTCGCGCGACTCGACGACGAACGAGGGGTTCACCACGCCCTTGATGACACCGGTCTGCCGCAGCTGCCCCGAGGCGGTGTCGTAGGTGCCGATGCCGATGCCCTGGGCGCCACCGCTCCACGTCGTGTACGCCCCGAAGAAGACTCTCCGCGTGGTGGCAGCCGCCTCGGCGGTTCCTCCGGTCATCAGCAGTCCCGCTCCCACGCCCATGGCTCCGAGAAATCGTCGCCGGTCCACACCCACGTCCGCACCTCCGGTTCGATCTCAACGGCGGCGGCGCAGCCCACAGTGGCCCAGATCGATACAGTCCGGCAATAGGTGCAACAAAGATTGCGCCTACCGCAACGGGTCGGCGGAGATCAGCCGGGCCTTCTCGGCCGCGAGGTCGTAGGCGGGCTGCGGGAACTTCGGGTCCATCTCGCGCAGCGTCTCCAGCAGCAGCCGGCTCACCGCCCAGTTCCGGTACCACTTGCGGTCGGCGGGCACCGCGTACCAGGGCGTCGCCGAGCAGGCCCGCAACGCCGCCGTGTACGCCTCCTGGTACTTCGACCACTTGGACCGCACGTCGATGTCGGCCGGGTTGTACTTCCAGTTCTTGCGCGGGTCGTCCAGCCGTGCGAGCAGCCGCTCCTTCTGCACCTCCGGCGAGATGTGCAGGAAGCACTTGATGAGCGTGGTTCCGCTCTCGGCGAGCTCGGCCTCGAAGTCGTTGATCTCGCTGTACCGCTTGCGCAGCTCCGCCGCCGTCAGCAGCTTCTCCACCTTCGGCACCAGCACGTCCTCGTAGTGCGAGCGGTCGAACGCGCCGATGCGGCCCTTCTCCGGCAGCACCTTGCGGACCCGCGTGAGGAAGTGCTGGCGGCGTTCGGCCGGGGTCGGCTTCTTGAACGACGCGATCCGCACGCCCTGCGGGTTCACCAGGCCGACGACGTGGCTGACGACCCCGCCCTTGCCCGAGGTGTCCATGCCCTGCAGCACCAGCAGGACCGCACGGGAGTCCTCCGCGTAGAGCGCCTCCTGCAAGCTGTCCAGCTCGGTCCCGGTGGCGGCGAGGTCCTCGGCCGCCTCCTTCTTGTTCGCCGGCCCGATCGGCCGACCGGCCGGGTCGAGGGTGGAGAGGTCCACCTCGTCGAGTCGCAGGGCCGCACGAACCGACTTCTTCGCCATCAGTCGACCGTAGCGATTCACCGCCCAGTCCGCTCGTCATGCAAAGATCACCCACCGATTGGTGGATCTACGCAACATTTGACGGCTCCCCGCAACGCTTCGCGGCTGAAATCGCCTGTCCGGCACCCTAGCCTTGGAGGATGACCGCCATCGCCGACCACCACACCAGGGGAACCATGAACCTGGCCAGCGCTGATTACGTCGCACTCGACGAGGAGTGGAGCACGCACAACTACCACCCGCTGCCGGTGGTCATCTCGCACGGCGAGGGGGCGTGGGTCACCGACGTCGAGGGGCGCCGTTACCTCGACTTCCTGTCCGGCTACTCGTCGCTGAACTTCGGCCACCGCCACCCCGACCTGGTGGCCGCCGCCGTCGAGCAGCTCGGCCGCGTGACGCTCACCAGCCGCGCGTTCCACCACGACCAGTTCGGCCTGTTCTGCCGCGAGCTCGCCCAGCTCACCGGCACCGAGCTGGTCCTCGCGATGAACTCCGGCGCGGAGGCCGTCGAGTCCGCGATCAAGGTGGCGCGCAAGTGGGCCTACCGGGTCAAGGGCGTGCCCGAGGGCACCGCCGAGATCATCGTGGCCGGCTCGAACTTCCACGGCCGCACCACGACGATCGTGTCGTTCTCCACCGACGACACCGCGCGCAACGACTTCGGTCCGTTCACGCCGGGCTTCAAGGTCGTCAAGTACGGCAACCTCGACGAGGTCGAGTCCGCGATCTCCGAGCGCACCGCCGCCGTGCTGATCGAGCCGATCCAGGGCGAGGCCGGCGTCGTCGTGCCGCCCGCCGGGTACCTCGCGGGCATCCGCCGCCTGTGCGACGAGCACGACGTGCTGATGATCGCCGACGAGATCCAGTCCGGTCTCGGCCGCACCGGTGAGCTGTTCGCGCTCGACCACGAGGGTGTGCGCGCCGACCTCTACACGCTGGGCAAGGCGCTGGGCGGCGGCATCCTGCCGGTGTCCGCGGTGGTCGGGTCGAAGGCGGTGCTGGGTGTGCTCAAGCCCGGCGAGCACGGCTCCACGTTCGGCGGCAACCCGCTCGCCTGCGCCGTCGGCCGCGCGGTGGTGCGGCTGCTGGCCACCGGCGAGTTCCAGGAGCGGTCCCGCGAGCTGGGCGGGTACCTGCACGCCGAGCTCGGCAAGCTGGTCGGCCACGGCGTCGCCGAGGTGCGCGGGCGCGGCCTGTGGGCCGGTGTCGAGATCGCGCCCGGCGGCCCGGTCGGCCGTGCGGCGTCCGAGGCGCTCTCCGCGCGGGGCGTGCTGTGCAAGGAGACCCACGCGTCCACGTTGCGCGTCGCGCCGCCGCTGGTGATCACGCGGGACGAGATCGACCTCGGTGTGCGGGCGATCGCGGCGGTCGTCGCACCGTAGCTGGCACCCTGGCGGGGTGATCGACGACTTCGCGAAGCAGTACCTGCACGAGGACCTCCGGGAGATCCGTGAGGTGATGGTGCGCAAGCTCGACGGGCTGTCCGAGTACGACGCCCGCCGGCCGCTGACCACGACGGGCACGAACCTGCTCGGCCTGGTCAAGCACCTGACCCTCACGGAGTCCCGCTACTTCGGCGAGGTCTTCGGCCGTCGGTGTCCGTGGCCGGTGGCCCGCTGGGACGACCCGGCGGTGCGCGGCACCGACCTGTGGGCGACCGAGCACGAGACGCGCGCGGACATCGTCGAGGGCTATCGGCGCGCCTGGGAGCACTCGGACGCGACGATCGCCGCGCTGCCGGTCGACGCGCCCGGCCACGTCCCGTGGTGGCCGCGCCCGGACGTGCTGTTGTTCAACGTCCTCGTCCACGTGCTCACCGAGACCAACCGGCACGCCGGGCACGCCGACGTCCTGCGCGAGCAGCTCGACGGCACGGTCGAGGTCGCGGGCAGGGACGCGGCGTTCTGGGAGCGGCGGAGGGCGGAGATCGACCGCGCCGCGCGCAACGCGTGACGGTTCGTGCCCGTCTGGGCGAATCGACTCAGGGCCGTAGGTCACAAATGCTGCGGACCAGGCACACCGTCCACCCGGCCGATGCATCATGGCTCGCATGGGTGAACGGGTGCGGGCTCGGGCCGCCGCCGCGCTGGGCCGGTGGGTCGAGCCGGAGGAGGTCTACGCGCGAGGCCGCGCGTTGCGGTCCACTGTGGACTTCAAGGCGCACAGGGCCGTCTCGCTGGCCGCGCGGCGCCCCTCGGTAGAGGAGTTCCTGCACGCGAGCAACCAGGGCCGGCTGGAGCACCTGGTCCCGTTGCGGATCGGGCGGATGCTGGCCAACCCGTTCGCGTTCTTCCGCGGCGCGGCCGGCCTGCAGGCGGGCGACCTGGCCGCCGGGGTCTCGACCGGTGTGCACGCCCAGCTGTGCGGTGACGCGCACGCGGCGAACTTCGGCCTCTACGGCACGCCCGAGGGTCAGATCGTCATGGACGTCAACGACTTCGACGAGACGCTGCCGGGCCCGTGGGAGTGGGACCTCAAGCGGCTCGTCACGTCGCTGGTGCTCGCCGGGCGCACCGGCGGCGTGTCCGACAAGGGGTGCCGTGACGCCGCCGAGGACGCCGTCAGCGCCTACCGCTCGGTGATCGCGCACCTGGCGGAGGTCCCGTTCATGGACTCGTGGACCGCACTGGGCGACGAGTCGACGCTGTCGAAGGTCAAGGCCGACGACCTGATCAACGACTTCTCCAAGGCGGCGCAAAAGTCGCGCAAGAACACCAGTGCCCGGTTCGCCGCGAGGTGGACCGCGCACGACGGCGAGCGGTGGCGGTTCGTCACGAACCCGCCGACCTTCACCTCCGTCACGCAGCGCACCGCCGACGCGGTGGTCGCCGCACTGCCGTCCTACGTGGACACCCTGCGCGAGTCCCGGACCAACCTGATCATGCGCTATGGCGTGTCGGACGTGGCGTTCCGGGTCGTCGGCACCGGCAGCGTCGGCCTGCGCAACTACCTGGTCCTGTTGCACGGCAACGGGGACGAGGCGCTCGTGCTGCAGTGCAAGGAGGCCAGGCCGTCGGCGCTGCAGCCGTTCCTGGACGTCGAGCCGGCCAAGCACGAGGGCAAGCGGATCGTGCACGGCGCGCGGCTGGTGCAGGCCGAGACCGACATCCTGCTGGGCTGGACGACGATCGAGGGCCGGCCGTTCATCGTGCGGCAGTTCCGCAACCGCAAGGGCGAGATCGACGCGACCACGCTCAAGCGCGACGACCTCGACGACTACGGCCGGTTCGCGGGCGCGCTGCTGGCCCGCGCGCACACCCGCTCGGTCGACCCGCGGCTGCTCGCGGGCTACTTCCGCAACGGCGGCGGCGAGGACCTCGACGAGGCGTTCGCGAAGTACGCGTTCGACTACGCCGACCGGACCGAGGCCGACCACGCCGAGCTCGCGGCGCTGGTCAAGAACGGGAAGCTGCCCGCGCACGTCGAGTGACCGCGCGGGCCGACACGCCAGCGGATCCGCCGCACCGAGGCGGGTGGGAAGAATGTTTAGCCTGGTCACATGAAGATCCGCCGCGCCGCCTCCCCCGACGACGTGTCCGCCGCAGCGCACCTGTTCGACACGCCGCCGCTGCCGGACGCGACGGCGCGGTTCCTCGCCCAGGACCACCACCACCTGCTGATCGCCTACGTCGGCGAGCGGCCGGCCGGGTTCGTGTCCGGTGTGGAGACCACGCACCCGGACAAGGGCACCGAGATGTTCCTCTACGAGCTGGGCGTGGACGAGGCGTTCCTGCGCCGCGGCATCGGCACGGCGCTGGTCGAGGCGCTGCGCACGCTGGCGGCGGAACGGGGCTGCTACGCGATGTGGACCGGCACCGCCACCGGCGACACGGCGGCGCAGGCCACCTACCGCAAGGCCGGCGGGCTGGTCGGCGACGGCGCGCTCGTCGCCTGGAACCTGCCGTTCACCGTTCCACCGGAGGCCTGACCCCGCCCGCGGCCCTGGTTCGGCAGATGGCGAACAAGTTGGTGGTGGTCAGCGGCGATTTGATCATGTGTTGGTGGTACTTGCAGATGCCTGGCCAGGGAGGACGAGAGGCGGGGGCTCAGGTCCAGACCGGCTCGTCCACTTCGGACACGCGGCCGTCCGCGCGGAAGTGCAGGAACCGGTCGAACGACCGCGCGAACCACCGGTCGTGCGTCACCGCGACGACGGTGCCCTCGAAGTCGGCGAGCGCGTCCTGCAACGCCTCCGCGGAGGCGAGGTCGAGGTTGTCGGTCGGCTCGTCGAGCAGCAGCAGCGTCGCACCGGACAGCTCCAGCAGCAGGATCTGGAACCGGGCCTGCTGGCCGCCGGACAGGTGCTCGAACCGCTGGTCGCCCGCCTGGTGCAGGCCGTAGCGCTGCAGCACCGACATCGCGGCACCGCGGTCGCGGCCGGCGCGCTGACCGTCGCCGTGCCAGAGGATGTCCACGAGCGTGCGGCCGAGCCACTCCGGGTGCTCGTGCGTCTGCGCGAACAGACCCGGCACAACGCGCGCGCCGAGCTTCCACGCGCCTGTGGTGCGCACGTCGTCACCGCCGAGCAGGCGCAGGAAGTGGCTCTTGCCCGAGCCGTTGGAACCCAGCACCGCCACCCGGTCGCCGAAGAAGATCTCCTGCGAGAACGGCTTCATCAGCCCGGTCAGCTCCAGCTGCTCGCACGTGATCGCGCGGACACCGGTGCGACCGCCACGGAGCCGCGGGGCGACCTTCTCGTCCTGCGGGACCTCCGGTGGCGGCCCGGCGTCCTCGAACCGTTGCAGCCGTGCGGCCATCACGCGGTACTTCGGTGCCATCGACTCGTAGTACTTCGCCTGCTGCTGCAGTGAGCGCACGAGCTCCTTGAGGCGTTCGTGCTCCTCGTTCCAGCGGCGGTGGTCCTCCAGCAGCTTCTCGATGCGCCGCGCGCGGGCGTCGTGCCAGGTCGCGAACGAACCGGGGTGCGTCCACGCCGAGTGCGCCTCGACGGTCACGACGTGCGTGGCGGCGTTCGCGAGCAGCTCGCGGTCGTGGCTCACGACCAGCACGGCCTTGTCGGTGGCGCGCAGGCGGTCCTCCAGCCAGCGCTTGCCGGGCACGTCGAGGTAGTTGTCCGGCTCGTCGAGCAGGAGCACCTGTTCGTGGCCGCGCAGCAACGCCTCCAGCACCAGCCGCTTCTGCTCGCCACCCGACAGCGTGCGCACCTCGCGGAACCGGGCGCGGTCGAACGGCAGGCCGAGCGCCGCCACCGTCACGGTGTCCCAGAGCACCTCGACGTCGTACCCGCCGGCCTCGCCGTAGTCGGTGAGCGCGGTCGCGTACCGCATCTGCGCGGCCTCGTCGTCGGTGTCCATCAACGCGAGCTCGGCGTCATCGAGCTCCTTCGCGGCCGCGCGCAACGGCTGCGGCGCCACGGCCAGCAGCAGGTCCCTGACCAGGGTGTCGTCGCGCACCGAGCCGATGAACTGCGGCATCACCGCGAGCCCGCCCTGCACGTGCACGCTGCCCTGCTTCGGCGTCAGCTCGCCGGACAGGATGCGCTGCAGCGTCGTCTTGCCGACCCCGTTCGCCCCCACCAGCGCGACGACGGTCCCGCCGCTCACCTTGAACGAGACGTCGCGGAACAGCTCCCGGCCGTCGGGGAGTGCGTACGCCAGCCCGTTCGCTTCCAGATAACCCACGCCGAGATGGTCACGGCAGCAGGGGTTCGGGCGCCACCGAGTTTCGGACAGCCTCTGCGCTGAGCAATATATTGGATATCAGCGGATGCGTATTGGATGCCGGTGCCACACGAGCACGCCGGCGGTCACCAGCAGGCACTGGAACGCCGGCCCGAACGCGGAGATCGTCAGGCACAGCACGGTCAACCCGCCGAACACGACCAGCAGGAGCCAGAACAGCCACGGCCGCGCGGACCGCGAGCTGGCCATGGCGCGGGCCAGACCGGGTTCTTCGGTGCGGAGCCGCTGCTCGATCTCGTCGAGGGAGCGGCGTTCGGCTTCGCTCAGCATCGGGGCCTCCGGGGAGACGTCGGGACGTCATCATTCCCACTCGTCCACCAGGGGATACTCGAAGAACACCGGACTCAAACTCGCCGAACGGGCGAGTTTCACCGGCTCAGGGCCACGAGCCTGGACACCGCCCGCAGGTACTTCTTGCGGTAGCCGCCGCGCAGCATCTCCTCGGTGAAGAGGTCCGACAGCGGCTGCCCGGACACCGCCACCGGGATGTCGCGGTCGTAGAGCCGGTCCCCCAGCGCGACCAGCCGCAACGCGACGGACTGGTCGGGCGCCGCGGTGACCCCGCGCAGGTGCACGGTGCTGACGCCGTCGACGAGCCGCCCGTACTTCGACGGGTGGATGCGGGCGAGGGCCTTGAGCAGGTCGCCGAAGTCGTCGAGGGTCGAGCCGGGCATCTGCTCGGCACGCGCCTGGAGCTCGTCGTCGGTCATCGGCGGCGGTGCGTCGGGCAGGCCGCGGTGGCGGTAGTCGGGGCCGTCGACGCGCACGACGTCGAACTTCGCCGACATCGACTGGATCTCGCGCAGGAAGTCGGCGGCGGCGAACCGGCCCTCGCCGAGCTTGTCCGGCAGCGTGTTGGAGGTGGCGGCGATGTGCACGCCCTGCGCCATCAGCTCCTTGATGAGCCGGGTGACGAGCATGGTGTCACCGGGGTCGTCGAGCTCGAACTCGTCGATGGCGAGCAGCCGGTGCCCGCTCAGCCGCTTGACCGCCTCGGGGAACGTCAGCACGCCGACGAGGTTCGTGAGCTCGACGAACGTGCCGTACGCCTTGGGGCCGGGCACGGCGTGCCACAGCGAGGCGAGCAGGTGGGTCTTGCCGACGCCGAAGCCGCCGTCGAGGTACAGGCCGAGCTTGCCCTCGTCCTCGGACCTGCCGAACAGCGACCACTTCCTGCGGCGCGCGTTCACCCGCGCGGCGAACTCCTGACCGGCCTTCACGGCGGCGGCCTGGCTGGGCTCGTCCGGGTTGGGGATGTAGCTGTCGAAGCTGACGGTGTCGAACCTGGGCGGGGGCACCAGGCCCTCGACCAGTTCGTCGGCCCCGATCTGGGGATCCCGGTCGGACAGGCGCATGCCCCGCAGCCTATCGGCGTGATGGGATGGCCCAGTGCAGATGTTGTGGCCCTCACCGGGCGTTGAGATGACCGACACAGCGCTGGAGGACCTCTACGGCTACCCGGCGGACCGCACGTGGGTGACCGCGAACTTCGTGTCCAGCGTGGACGGTGCGGTGACGGTCGACGGGCGCTCGGCGGGGCTCGGCTCGCCCGCGGACAAGCGGATCTACCTGCTCGGGCGCGACCTCGCGGACGTCGTGCTGGTGGGCGCGGGAACGGTGCTGGCCGAGGGCTACCGGGGTGCGCGGCCCGACGTGGCGCGGCGGGAACGGCTGGGCCTCGCGCCGGCGTTGCCGATCGCGATCGTCACGGCGCGCGGCTCGCTCACCCCCGGCTTGCCGCTGTTCACCGACACGGCGGTCCCGCCGATCGTGGTCACGACGGCGCGGGCGGAGCTGCCCGAGCTGCCCGCCGACGTGGTCGTCGCCGGTGAGGACGAGGTCGACCTCGCGGTGGCGGTGCGGGAGCTGGCGGCGCGCGGGCTGCGCAGGATCAACCTGGAGGGCGGGCCGAAGCTGTTCGGCACGATGCTCGCCGCCGGGCTGGTCGACGAGCTGAACCTGACGGTGGCGCCGGTGCTCGCGGCCGGTGACGCCGGGCGGATCGCGCACGGACCGGGCGGGGTGCCCGCGGACCTGGAGCTGCGGTCGGTGCTGCGGGCGGACGACGTGCTGTTGCTGCGGTACCGGCGGCGGGACTCCCGCTGACGGTGCAGGATGTGCCGCGTGGACCTGCCACTGACCCCTCCCCTGCAGCCGATGCTGGCCACCGCGGTGAACGGCGTCCCCGACTCGGGCGACCTGCTGTTCGAACCGAAGTGGGACGGCTTCCGCTGCGTGGTGTTCCGCTGCGGTGACGAGGTCGTCCTGCAGTCGCGCAGCGGCAAGCCGCTGAACCGCTACTTCCCCGAGGTCGTGGCGTCGATGCTGGCGGTGCTGCCCGAACGCGTGGTCGTCGACGGCGAGCTCGTCGTGGCCCGCGACGACGAGCTGGACTTCGACGCGTTGTCCGAGCGCATCCACCCGGCGGCCTCGCGGGTGGCGCTGCTGTCCGAGACGTCACCGGCGACGTTCGTGGCGTTCGACCTGCTCGCACTGGGCTCACGGGAGCTGCTGGAGTCGGCGACGGTGGACCGGCGGGCGGCGCTGCTGGAGCTGCCGGGCCTGAACGTGACGCCGGCGACGACGTCGGTGGAGACCGCTCGGCAGTGGTTCACGCTGTTCGAGGGCGCCGGTTTGGACGGTGTGATGGGCAAGCTCGCCAGCGGCCCGTACACGCCCGGCAAGCGTTCGATGATCAAGGTGAAGCACGCGCGCACGGCCGACGTCGTGCTGGCGGGTCTGCGTTGGCACAAGGACACCGAGCCGGGCACGGCCGTCGGGTCGATGCTGCTCGGCGTCTACGACGACAACGACGTGCTGCACCACATCGGTGTCTGCGGCTCGTTCAAGGCGGCCGAACGCCGTGAGCTGGCGGCCGAGCTGACGCCGTTGATCACGACCGCCGACGACCACCCGTGGGCGGCCCCGCGGCCGGGGCAGCGGATTCCGGGGGAGATCAACCGGTGGCGCGGGCAGCAGGCCGGGTACGTGGCGCTGCGGCCGGAGCGGGTCGTGGAGGTCCACTACACGCAGACCGAGGGCGACGCGCCGGTGCGGTTGCGGCACAACGGTCAGTTCGCGCGCTGGCGGCCGGACCGCGAGCCGCTGTCGTGCCGGTACGACCAGCTGGAGATCCCGGCGCGCTACGACGTCGCCTCGGTGCTGAAAGGTGAGCTGCGGGCCCGTTAGGCCTCGGGACGTGCCGACTGCGTGGCCCCCACGGACGCGATGACCACGCAGCACACGGCCACCCACTGCGCCGGTTCGAGGTGCTCGCCGAGCAGGACCAGCCCGGCCACGGCGGCGACCGCGGGTTCCAGCGACATCAGGATGCCGAACACCCGCGGCGGGATGCGGCGCAGCGCCTCCAGCTCCAGCGAGTACGGCACGACCGACGACAGCAACGCCACCGCCAAGCCCGCGACCAGCACGAACGGGTCCAGCAACGCCGTGCCCGCCGACGCTGCGCCGAACGGCAACGCGATCACCGCGCCGACGACCATCGCCAGCGCCAGCCCCTTGCCGTCGGAGGTCTGGCTGCCGAGCTTGGCCGCGATCAGGATGTAGCCCGCCCAGCACACCGCCGCCGCCAGCGCGAACAGCACGCCGACCAGGTCGAGGCCGCCCTGCGCGCGGGTGAGCAGCAGCACGCCGCCGCCGGCCAGCACGACCCACACCCCGTCGAGCCAGCGGCGCGACCCGGCGACCGCCACCGCGAGCGGGCCGAGGAACTCGATGGTCACCGTCGCGCCGAGCGGGATGCGGTCGAGCGCCTGGTAGAAGGTCAGGTTCATCGCGGCCAGGACACCGCCGTAGCTCGCGACGACCAGCAGCGTGCGGCGGTCCACCCGCAGCGACGGGCGCCAGATGAGCAGCAGCACCGCGGCGGCGAGCACGAGCCGCACCGCCACCGTCCCGGTCGCGCCGACGGACGTGAAGAGCTGCTTCGCGAAGGCCGCTCCGACCTGGACGCTCACGATGCCGAGCAGCACGAGCGCCGGCGGCGGGACCGCCCCCATCAGGCGTGCGACGGGCAGACCGTCCGCATGAGACATCGCTCCATCGTGCAGGAGGTCCTTTCGGCACCCGATGCGGTTTCCCACAGGCCGGGAACGGCCTGACTCACCTTGTTCACACCTGGCGCGTGCGAGGCTCCACCCGAGCCCGAGTTGGACGGAAGTGAGGAACACCTGTGCGTCGCGCTGCCCTGGTCCTGCTGGCAGTGAGCGTGCTGACGGCGTGCAGCGCCGGGCCGTCGCTGCGGCCGGTGATCGCGGTCAGGGGCGAGGGCGACCAGCCCGCCGACCAGAGCGCGCTCGCGGGACCGCAGCCCGTTCCGCCGCTGGAGGACTACCGGTCGGACTCGCTCGCGTGGTCGCCGTGCGGCGAGCAGATGCGCGACCGGATCGGCACGAACGTGCCCGAGGGCGACCAGAAGTACGAGTGCGCGCGGATGAGCGTGGTGCTCGACCCGCCGGGACGGCCCGGCCGCGGTTCGCTCAGCGTCTCGCTGACCCGCGTCGGCTCCGGCAAGAGCGCGCTGGTCGTGGTCGGCGACCCCGCCGGGGAGTCCGGCACGGTGAAGGCCGCGCGGCTCGCGGCGGCGCTGCCGGAGGACCTGCTCACCACCTACACGATCATCGGCGTGGACCGGCGCGGCACCGGCCGGTCCGAGGGCATGGCCTGCGTGCCGTCCGGGACGCGTGCGGCGCTCGTCGAGTACGACCCGGCCGAGCCCGAGCAGTCCCAGCTGGTGGTCGCGGCCGGTGAGGCGGCGCAGGAGTGCGTGCTCGACCTGGAGGGCAGGCTGACCGCGTTCGACTCGTGGCGCGCGGCCGCCGACCTCGAACGGCTCCGCGACCACCTCGGCACCGACCGGCTGAACCTGCTCGGCATCGGGGAGGGCTCGCGGGTCGTCACGACCTACGCCCAGCGCTACCCGAACCGCATCGGCCGCACCGTGCTCGACGGCGCCCCCGACCCGACGCTCGACCAGGCCGGTGTCCTCGAGTCCCGCGCGGCGGCCGCCGAGGCGACGTTCGAGGCCTTCGCCCGTGACTGCCTGGCCCGCGGCTGCGCGCTCACCAAGCCGCGCGACGACGTGAACGGCCTGCTCACCCAGCTGCGCACCACCCGCATCCGCGGTGAGTACGTGGACCTGACGGCCGGGTCCGCGCTGAACGCGATCCTGTCCGGCCTGGGCGACCGCTCCCGCTGGCCCGCGCTCGCCGACGCGGTCGTGAAGGCCCGCGCGGGCGACGGCACCGCGCTGTTCACGTTCCTCAACCCGCTGGTCGGCGACCTCGACGAGAACCCGCCGCGCTTCGACGCCGGCCTCGTGATCGGCTGCAACGACACCACCACCCGCATCCCACCGGACCGGGTGAAGGCGCTGGCGACGGACTGGCAGGGCAAGCACCCGCTGTTCGGCACGCTGTTCGCCCGGCAGCTGCTGCACTGCAGCCCGTTCCCGGTGCCGTCGCTCGCGAAGGTGGACCCGCTGAAGAGCGCGCCGCCGATCGTGCTGCTCAGCACCGCCGACGACCCGGCCACGCCCGCCTCGGGCACCGAGCACGCGGCGCAGCGGCTGCCGGGGTCGGTGCTGATCGGCTGGCAGGGCAGCGGGCACGGGGCGCTCGGGGTGTCGGGCTGTGCGACCACCGCGGTGCGCGACTACCTGGTCGAGGCGAAGGTGCCGACGAACGGCACGGTCTGCCCGCCCTGATCTTCCAGGACATCAGCAGGGGGAGCCTTCCGCGGTTCGGGAAGGCTCCCCCTGCTCGGTTCTGGTGTCAGCAGCTCGAACAGCAGCCGCAGCCGGGCCCCGTGCACCCGGAACAGCATCCACACGTACCCATCAGGGCCTCCCGTTTTCACGCCGGACCAGCGGGACCTCCGCGCGTTCCACGGTCCGCCCCGCCACCGGCCCTGGGAAGCCCCCTCACCCGAACGCGGCCACACCACCACCGGTGCGGTCGCAGCCGGTGACCGCGTTACGCGCCCAGGTCCTCCAGCGCCTTCTGCGCTGCCTCCAGTTCGGCGCGCAGCTGCTCCACGCGGGCGAGCTGCTGGGCACGCGCCGCGTTCAGCACGCCCTCGACGATCTCGGCGACCTCGGGCGTGAGCAGCTTCGCGGCCTGCGCGACGGAGGCCGGCGAGACCGCCGTCGGCCGCACGGACTTGCGCGCGCCCTGCATGACCTCGACGGTCCACTCGCCCTCGCCGGCGCTCACCAGGGTGATGGTGACCTCCGGCGCCGCCTTCGCACCACCCTGCTTGCGGGCGGGCTTCGGCGGCGGGGGCGCCTCGACTGCGGGAGCGGGTTTCGGCTTGGGGGCCGCGGGCTTCACCGGCACCTCCGGGACGTAGGGGTACTCGACCACAGTCTCCCGCGGCGGCTCGGGCTGCGCGGCGGGTGGTGCGGCGGGCTTCTTGCGGGGCGGCGGTTTCTCCAGCGTCAGCTCGGACGGGCCGAACGACATCTCGTCCTTCGACCCCGTCGGCCGCACCTGGATGAAGTCGCCCTCCTCCGGGTCGGTGAAGGCAAGCACCTTCGCCGACCTCCCCGCCTCCATGCCCACCGCGGCCGCCGTGAACCACACCAGCGGCTGAGTGCCCCCGTCGAGCTGTGAGCGCAGGTCGCCGACGTCCTCCGCCGACAGCCCGCTCTTCTTCGCCATCGCGCTGCCTCCCGCCATTCGAACACCTGTGCCCCAGCATGCCCTACACCCCTGACAATTCTGAGCACCGGGTCGACGGCAAGATCAAGTCACGGGAACCGTGCGGTGAAAGCGCTCTCAGGCGAACGGGCCGGTCACGCCTCTTCTGCGCGCAGCCGGTACTCGCACCCGTACTCGACCACGTAGGCGAGGTCGTAGACGTGCACGATCTTGGGGCCGCCGTGCAGGTGCACGTACGTGACCGTCTGCTTCGGCTCCTCCGGCACGGAGGGCAGCGAGTCCACGCGCCCGTCGAGGGGACCGCCGACGTACCGGACGACGTAGGGCTGGGCCATGGCGACCTCCTCTCGTTCCGCCCAGTCTACGAGGTCACCCACCGGATCCAGAGCGGGTACAGCCGGTTGGCCCACCTGCCGGACGACCGGACGGCCAGCGCGTCACCCCTGCTCGCGCACCCGCGACGGCTGCCTGGGCGGGACTACCGTCCGGGAGGTCAGGCACCCCACTGGAACACGAGGCCCGCTCATGGCCGATGGCCCCACCGACCAGCTCCGCAGCCCCGTCCTCATCGAACTGTGCCTGCTGCTGCGCGACTTCCTCGACGACCTCGACCTGACCGACCTGAACGACGACGACCTTTACCGGCACATCGCCTTCGCGGTATCCCTTCAGCACTCCGGCCGTGACTTCACCGCGCGGCCCGCTCCGGAGCTCGACCACGTCGCAGCCGCCGTGCTGCGGCGGCTGGCAACCGGGCCCCTGGGCGATCCCTCACTGCGGTCGCCCCAGGCGCGGTACGCGACGGACGCGACACCGTACGAGGTCCAAGTGGCCGACGAACCCGCAGGTGACGACAAACCGGTCGGAGCACTGTGGACCTCGTCCCTCCTGCCGGACGGCACCAGCATGTGGCAATGGGGAGAGTGGGCGGAGTTCGGCCGGACGAGACCGCTGTCCACCGTCACCTTCGACCCGGCGGGCGTCCGGTCGTTCACCATCGGCTCGCCCTCCGACTACGGGCGGCTGGTGACCCGCTACCCGCACTCGTCAGCGGGACGCGCTCGGGTCTGCTGGAGTCGCGCCGCCGAAGACCTCGATGCCGTGCACCTGACCGTGACCGGCCTCCTCACAGCGCACCACGTCCCGGTCAGGACGCCGCACGGCACCGCCGTCCTCACCGGCTGGGACGCCGAATCCACCGCCTGGCTGCACCTGCCGCCCGGCTTCCAGCAGCACTGAACCCAAGGCGCAGGAACGAGTTTCCCAGCCCTAAGCGGGTTGCCAGCTGTTGTGCCTGTGATGCCCCGAGTTCCCGCCCCTTGCTCTGCTGGCGTCTGCAAGGAGGGGGAGGGGCGGACAAGACCTCTGGCCAGGTGCTCAGTTCTTCTTCCGAGAAGGCTGAACCCGCAGCGGCTCGCCCGGCATCTTCGGGTAGTCCGGCGGGTACGGCATCTCCCCGCGCGGGTCCGCCGCGTACCACTCCAGCAGCGTCTCGATCCCGAACGCCTCCGAGTCCAGCCCCGCGTGCGGGTCCCCGCGCTCGGCCAGGTAGGAGGGCACGGTCAGCACGTCGAAGTCGTCCGGGTCCACAGTGGACAGCTCGTCCCACGTCACCGGCGTCGACACGGTGGCACGCGGGGTGCCGCGCACCGACCAGGCCGACGCGATCGTGCGGTCGCGGGCGGCCTGGTTGAAGTCGATGAACACCCGCTCGCCGCGTTCTTCCTTCCACCACGCCGAAGTCGCCAGAGACGGCGCCCGCTTCTCCACCTCGCGGGCCAGCGCGATCACCGCGTGCCGGACGTCGACGAAGTCCCACTCTGGCCGGATGCGCACCGCCACGTGGATGCCACGACCGCCGGACGTCTTCGGGTGACCGGTGAGGCCCGCGTCGGCCAGCACCTCGCGCAGCACGCCGGCGACCCGTGCGGCGTCGCGGAAGCCGGTGCCGGGCTGCGGGTCCAGGTCGATGCGCAGCTCGTCGGGCAGGTCGACCAGCGGGCGGCGGACGGGCCACGGGTGGAAGTCGAACGTGCCGAGGTTCGCCGCCCACACGACCACGGCCTCCGAGGTCGGGCAGATCTCGTCGGCGGGGCGGCCGGACGGGAACCTCACCGTCACCGTCTCGACGTAGTCGGGGGCGCCCTTGGGCACGCGCTTCTGGTAGAACGCCTCGCCCTCCACGCCGTCGACGTAGCGCTTCAGGACGACCGGGCGGTCGCGCAGGACGGACAGCAGCACGGGCGCGACCGTGCGGTAGTACTCCACCACTTGGAGCTTCGTGATGCCTCGCGCCGGGAAGTACGGCTTGTCCGGGTTGGACACCCGCACCAGCCGGTCACCGACCTCGAGCTCGATCGCCTTCGACTTCGCAGCAGCCACGCCGAAACACTAGAGGCCCCGCACGAACGCCGCGAGCGCCAGCTCGAAGCTGTCGCGGTCCAGCTCGCGGGCCACGCCGGGCAGCAGGTGGGCGCGGTCGAGGTGCGGGTAGCGGCCGGAGTAGGCGGCGGGGTCGGAGGAGAAGCCGCTGGAGAACGAGCTGAGCGCGGAGCCGAACACGATGTACATGACGCCCGCGGCGATCATCGTGGCCTCGCGGCGGGACCAGCCGGCGTCGACCAGGGCGCCGTGCATCACGTCCAGGCGCTTGAGCGACTCCTCGCGGCCGGCGGGACCGTAGGCCAGGAACGGCACGATGTTCGGGTGCGACGCCAGCGCCTCGCGGTAGGAGCGCGCGCACTGGACGAGTCCGGCGCGCCAGTCGCCCGAGGCGAAGCCGGACACGTCGATCGTGGCGAGGATCGCCGCGGCCACGTCGTTGAGCAGCGCGTCCTTGGTCTTCACGTGCCCGTAGAGCGACGCGGCCTGCACGCCGAGCTCCGCGGCCAGCCTGCGCATCGACAGGCCGTCGAGGCCGTCGCGGTCGATGATGGCCAGTGCCACCGACCGGATCCGGTCGGGGCTCAACAGAGGGGTGCTCGGCCGCGGCATGTGAGTTAACCTAACACTGTTCGGTTTATCGGGAGGGCCTGTGGACTTGACGCTTTCTGACGAACACCGGCAGCTCAGGGAGCTGGCCCGGCGGTTCACGGACGAGCGCATCGTCCCGCACGCGACCCGGTGGGACCGCGAGGAGGCCATCGACCGCGCGCTCGTGCCGCAGCTCGGCGAGGTCGGCTTCCTCGGGCTGGGGATCGACGAGGCCCACGGCGGCTCCGGCGGTGACAACCTCGCGTACTGCCTGGTCCTGGAGGAGGTCGCCCGGGGTGACAGCGCGGTGCGCGGGATCATCTCCGTGTCACTCGGGCTGGTCGCGAAGTCGATCGCGCGGCACGGCACCGAGGAGCAGAAGCAGCGCTGGCTGCCCGGTCTGACCAGCGGCGAGCTGGTCGGCTGCTTCGCGCTCACCGAACCCGGCACCGGCAGCGACGCGGGCAGCCTCGCCACCAGGGCCACCAGGTCCGGTGACGGCTGGGTGCTCGACGGCAGCAAGGTCTTCATCACCAACGGCACGTGGGCCGACGTCGCCCTGGTGTTCGCCCGCACCGGCGGACCGGGGCCGAAGGGCGTCAGCGCGTTCCTCGTCCCCACCGCGACCGAGGGGTTCACCGCCACCGAGGTCAAGGGCAAGCTCGGCATGCGCGGCCAAGCTACCGCCGAGATCACCCTGCAGGGGGTGCACGTCGGCGCGGACGCCCTGCTCAGCGAGGAGGGCTTCAAGCTCGCGATGGGCGCGCTCGACAAGGGCCGCATGTCCGTCGCGGCGGGCTGCGTCGGTGCCGCCCAGGGTGCGCTCGACGCCGCTCTCCGCTACGCCGGGGAACGCGAGCAGTTCGGCAAGCCCATCGCGGGCTTCCAGCTCGTGCAGGAGCTGCTCGCCGACATGGCCGTGGAGACCGAGGCCGCCCGGCTGCTCACCTGGCGGGCCGCCGACCTCGCCGACCGGGGCCTGCCCCTGAGCACGGCGGCGTCCATGGCCAAGCTCTACGCCAGCGAGGCCGCGGTCAAGGTCGCGAACAACGCGATCCAGGTGTTCGGCGGCTACGGCTACATCGACGAGTACCCGGTGGGCAAGTTCCTGCGCGACGCCCGCGTCACCACCCTCTACGAGGGCACCAGCCAGATCCAGAAACTGCTCATCGGCCGGGCGCTGACCGGCATCAACGCGTTCGTCTAAGGGAGAGAAATGGACTTCACGCTCGACGCCGAGCAGAAGGAGATCCGCGACTGGGTGCGGACCTTCGTGCGCAAGGAGATCGTCCCGCTGGAGCCGGAGGTGCTGCGCCGGGAGCGCGCCGGGCAGCCCGGCCTGCCCAAGGACGAGCTGAAGGCGTTGCAGGACAAGGCGAAGGCGGCGGGCTTCTTCGGCGTGCTGACGCCGCAGGAGTACGGCGGCATGGGCCTGGGCGCGCTGATGACCGCGCTCGTCGAGGCCGAGCTGGGCCGCAGCTTCGTGCCGTTCCGCTTCGGCGGCTACGCGGACAACATCCTGTTCCACGGCAACGAGGAGCAGAAGCAGCGCTACCTGCTGCCGACGATCTCCGGCGAGCGCGTCTCGTGCTTCGCGATCACCGAGCCCGGTGCCGGCAGTGACGCCAAGGCCATCCGCACCTCCGCCGTCCGCGACGGCGACGAGTGGGTCATCAACGGTGAGAAGACCTTCATCACGCAGGGCAACGAGGCCGACTTCGTGATGGTGTTCGCCGTGACGGACAGGGAGAAGGGCGCCGACGGCGGCGTCACCTGCTTCCTCGTCGACCGCGACATGGGCTGGAAGTCAGAGCCCATCCCGACCATGGGCCAGTGGGGCCCGGCCGCGCTGGTGTTCGACAACGTGCGCGTGCCGCACGAGAACATCCTCGGCGAGGAGGGCAAGGGCTTCCACCTCGCCATGCAGTGGATCGGCCAGGGCCGCTACCTGCTGCCCGCCCGCGCGCTGGGCAGCGTCGAGCGGCTGGTCGAGATGGCGGTGGAGCAGGCGAAGAACCGCGTCACGTTCGGCCAGCCGATCGCCGAGTACCAGGCCATCCAGTGGATGATCGCGGACTCCGCGGTCGAGATCGAGGCGCTGCGCTGGCTCGTGCTGCACGCGGCGTGGCTCGTGGACCAGAAGCAGGACTCGCGGCAGGCGCAGTCCATCGCGAAGCTCTACGGCGGCATCAAGGCCAACGAGATCGTCGACCGCGTGCTGCAGATCCACGGCGGCATGGGCTACACCCGCGAGCTGCCGATCGAGCGCTGGTACCGCGAGCTGCGGCTGCTGCGCATCTACGAGGGCACCGACGAGATCCAGCGCCGCACGATCGCCCGCAACCTGCTCAAGGGCCACGCGAACGTCCGCGGCACCCTCGGGTAATGCTCGACCACGGCATCCTCGGTGTCGTCGAACGACAGGTCCGCACCTGGTCGTCCGGCGACGCCGAGGTGTACGCGGCCGCGGTCGGCGGGTTCTCCCCCGCGTTCGCCATCCCGCTGCTGCAGCACGGCGGCCCGCAGCTCGGCCTGACCGGCGCCGACATGACACGCGTGCTGCACGCCGAGCAGTCGCTGTGGCTGCACGGGCCGTTGCCGCGCGAGGGTTCGGCGGTCGTCACGAAGACCGTCACGGACATCCTCGACAAGGGCTCCGGCGCGCTCGTGGTGAGCACCTGGGAGTCGGAGTACGCGTCCACCCGCTCGTCGTGCTTCGTCAAGGGCGAGGGCGGCTTCGGCGGTGCGCGGGGCACGACCCGCGAGTTCGCGGTGCCGGCCGCCGAACCGGAGGTGACCGTCGTCCGCACCACCGCCGACCAGGCGCTGCGCTACCGCGAGACCGGTGACGTCAACCCGATGCACCACGACCGGGAGTTCGCGCGGGCGGCCGGGTTCGACCGTCCCGTACTGCACGGCCTGTGCACGCTCGGGATCACCGTGCGCGGCAGGGAGTTCACCGAGCTGCACGCGCGGTTCACCGCCCCGGTGCTGCCCGGTGACGAACTGCGGGTCGAGCACTGGCCCACCGGCGAGTTCCGCACGTCGGTGGCCGGGCGGCAGGTGCTGATCGGTTCGGTTTTCCGAAGTGGACGCACACCGGACCGGTGAACCATCGGGGCATGAGTTCCGCCCTCGCCCTCGTGGACGCCGGGATCGAACCGGTCCGCGTCGCCGTCGACTCCCGTGACCTGATCAGCGCCGCAGGGGTGGCGCACCTGCTGAAGAGCTCCCCTCGGGTGCGGGTGGTGTCCGACCGCGCCGACGCGCACGTGCTGCTGGCCGTGGTGAACGAGCTGTGCGCGCAACAGGCCGCACGGCTCAAGGCCATCGCGGCACCCCGTGTCGTCGTCATCGCCGCACGGCTGCACGACCTCACGCCGTCGATCGCCGCGCAGGCCGGGCTCCCGGTGCCGGTGCGCCGCGCCGACGTCACCACCGAACGGCTGGAGAAGCTGCTGCTCGGCGGGCAGCCCGTCACCGGGGCCGGGTCGGTGCTGAGCGACCGCGACGTGCAGCTGCTGCGGCTGCTCGCCGAGGGCGCCACCGTCGCGGAGGTCGCGCAGCGGCTGTTCTGCTCGGAGCGGACCGTGAAGTACGCGCTGCACCAGGTGCTGGAGCGGTTCGGGCTGCGCAACCGGGTGCACGCGGTGGCGTGGGCGATCCGCTCCGGCCTGCTGTGAGGCTCAGTCGCCGAACACCGCGGAGAGCTGCACCCGCCGGCTGATGCCGGTCTTGCGGTAGACGCGGGTGAGGTGCAGCTCGACCGCCCGTTGCGTGACGCCGAACCGGGTGGCGATGGCCCGGTTCGTCTCGCCGTCGAGCGCCAGCCGGACGATGCGCGACTCGTGCGGCGTCAACCGGCCCCACGCCGCCCCGATCCGCCGGACCGGTTCCCGCGCGGTGGCCCTCGCGCCGAGCCGTGCCTTCGCCGCTGCCGCGACCAGCCGCCACGGCGCGATCGCCGGGTTGTCCGCGCGCCACAGCGCGAGCCGCTCGCCGCACTCGGTCGCGTCGGCCAGCGCCGCCCGCGGTGAGCCCAGCTCCAGGTGCATGCGGCCGCGGTGGTGCAGCAGCGTCGTGCACACCCACGCCGGCGGCAGCGTGCCCGCGTAACCCAGGCGCCCCAGCAGTTCCGCAGCCTCGTCCGGCACGCCACCGTCCACAGCGGACGCCACGAACGCCGCCGCTCCCAGCGCCGCGCAGCCCCGCGCGGGTGAGGTCCGCGCCGTCAGCTCCCGCACCAGCCGGGACACCGCGGCGTGGTCGCCGTTCGCCCGGTGCGCCCACGCCTCCAGCGCCACCAGCCAGTCGTCCTCGGCACCGACCAGCCGCGCCCGCAGCCGCGGTACGAGCTCCAGCAGCACGGCCGCGTAGTCGGACGTGCTGTGCAGCAACGCGAGTCCGGCGAACACCAGGTCCGGCACCGCGTCGCCGGCACCGTCCGCGACCGCGCCCAGCACCTGCTCGGCGAGCTCGGCGCCGTCCCCGCGCAGGCTGAGCCAGAACGCCCGCAACGCCGGCCCGCCGCTCCGGTCGGCCGCACCGGCGTGCGCCGCGCTGACGGCGCTCGCGACCGGTCCGAGCTCCAGCCCGAGCAGCTCCTCGTCGCACTGCCAGTCGAGCACCACGGCACCGAGCCGGTCCCCGCCCGCGAGCCGGCCGAGCTCACCGGCGCGGGGCGCGACGCCGCAGCGCAGGTGCAGCTCCGCCAGGCCGTCCGCCACCTCGGCCGCGACCCGGTCGTCCATCGGCTCGCGCACCGCCGCGCGCAGGCACCGCGCCGCGTCCCCGGCCCGTCCCGCCGCCCGGTGCAGCCGGGCCGCCGCCGACAGCACCGGTGCCACCCACGGCTGCGCGACGGGTTCCGCGCACGCCACGACGTGCCCGGCCACGGCGGTCGCGGTGTCACGGCGCCGGTGCAGGACGCGGGCCGCGGTGCGGTGCAGTCGTTCGCGGTCCTGTGGCGCCATCTCGTGCCGGACCGCGTGCCCCAGGGCGGGCGAGCAGACCCGCATCGGCCCGTCGGCGGCGACCCGCGCGTCCACCAGCCGTTCGAACGCCGCCAGCGCCTCCAGCGACGGCGTCCCGGCCACCTCGCACAGCACGTCCAGCGACGTCTCCCCGAGCACGGCGAGCGCGCGGCCGACGGCCACCGCCCCGGCGTCGAGGGAGTCCCAGCGTCGCCGCACCGCGCGCAGCAACCGCGGCAGCCGCAGCGACGACAGCGTGTCGCGCAGGCACGCTGCCGTGAAACCGCCCTCGGCCACCAGGTCCAGCGCGTCGCTCAGCACGCCGGCCGCACCGCCGCTGAAGCGCAGGAACAGCCGGGTCACCTCCGGCGGCACCTCGGCACCTGCCCGGCGGCGCACCAGCTCGGCCACCGCCTCGGCACCGACCGGCCGCACCGCCACCCGTTCCGCGTCCGGCAGCAGGACCGGCACCGCGTCCGGGTCGAGGTCGCCGGCCACCAGCACCGGTCCGCGGAACCGCGCGAGCCGCTGGAGCTGCTCCGCGGGCAGCTGGTCGGCGTCGTCGACCACCAGCACAGCGCGCCGGTCGGCACCGGGCCACGCCCGCACCGGTGTCAGTCCGCTGCGCACCGCGATCGACGACGCGACGGCCAGCAGCGCGCTCTTGCCCGTGCCGACGGCACCGTGCACCACGCACGACCGCCCGGCACCGAGCGCCTCGGCCAGCGCGGCGACCTCCCGTTCGCGGCCGACGAGCCGGCCGGCCACTTGACCCGGCACCGCACCGGCCGGTCGCGGGCGGCGGGCAGAAGGGGCACTCATGTCACCCGTCCTTTCTGGGACGGATTCCAGGAAATCGCCTCGTCAGCGGAAGGACCATGCAGAACGACCGGCAGAAGTCCCGCCGCCGCGCACCGGCTGGGACGAGGGCCACAGCGCCGCCGTCGCACGTCGGAAAGCCGCTCGGACCGTCCGATCAGGCAAATCTCATCAGATTGGCGCCGCGCGCTCGTTTCAGGGCCGGTGGAAACAGGAAACCGGTCCACGTACCTGTGAACCATTTCAGTGCCGGCCACGTGAACCCAGGTGAACCACCGGCGAACATTCGGGAGCTCCCATGCGGGTCGCGTCACGCACCGTCTTCGACTTCGTCCGTGCCGACGGCGCGACCGCACCCGTGGACACCGAGCTGGTCTACACCGGCGAGGACCCGTTCGCCGTCTCGATGCACTTCCACGCGGGCGACGCGGTGGCGACCTGGATCATGGGCCGCGACCTGCTGCGGGACGGCCTGTCGCGGCCGTCGGGCAAGGGTGACGTGCGGGTGCGCCCGAGTGGCAGAGCGGTGGTGCTGGAGCTCGTCTCCTCCCGGCACACCACGGTGCTGCGGGTGCCCCTGGCGACCCTGCGCGAGTTCCTCGACGCCGCCTACTGCCTGGTCCCGGCGGGCTCGGAGCGGTTCGACGCGGACGCGTTCCTCAGCACGGTCCTCCGCTAGGCCGTGAGCGCGATGCCGAGCGCTTCCGCCACGTCGTGCTGGAGCTTCGTCATGCCAGGCGACTCGTAGCCCTCGCTCTCAGCCAACGCGCGCACGCGGTGCCGTGTGGCAGCGTCGTGGTCTCCCATCCGATCGCACGTCTGCGCGAGCTCGATCAGCACGGACACCCTGGCCTCCGGGTCACCCATGCCCTCGGCCGCGCGGGCGAACTGTTCACGCGCCTCCCCGCACCGGCCGGCGGCGCTGAGCGCACGGCCCCGGCTGTGCCGCACCATCGCGCGCAGACCGCCGAACTCGCCGATCAACGCGTCCGCCTCGGCCACGACCGTCAGCGCCCGCTCCGGGTCCCCCGCGGCGGTGAGGCTGTCGGCGAGCCGCAGCAGCAGCTGCGCCGTGTTCTCCTTCGCCACACCGCGCTGGGTGCCGCGCACGGCCCGTTCCTCCGCGATGGCCGCGAGGTGGGTTTCCACGGCGTCGGCGACGCGCCCGGTGCGTTGCAGCACCACGCCGGTGAACGACAGCGCGAACACCACCGCCATCGGCAGCCCGGCCCGGCGGAACAGCTCGGCGGCGCGCCGGCCGTGCGTGACCGCCGTCGCCTGGTCGCCCCTGCGGGTCTCGATGCCCGCGCGGTAGTAGTGCGCCCACGCCGTCTCCAGCACCGAACCGCACTCCTGCGCCACCCGCAGCGCCGCCTCGTGGGCCTCCAGGGCAGCGGGCAGGCGGACAGCACGGGCGAAGTACACCCACGACACGAAGTTGAGCTGTTTCGCTTCGTCTTCCTTGCGGCCGAGTGCGCGCGCTGCGTCGACACCGGCCGTGTAGACCTCCAGCCACAGATCGCTCTGGCCGCGGTGGTCGGAGTACCAGTGCATCGCGTTCGCCAGTGCCAGCACGGCTTCGTGGTCACCCGCGCGCACGGCCTCCCTCAGCGCACCACGCCAGTTCGCCACCTCCGCGAGCAACCAGCGGTCCGCGCACTCCAGGTCTGCCGCGCCCTGCTCGTCGGGGTGGAACAACGCCGCCGTGGCCGTCGCGGTGGTCATCAGCCAGTCCCGCGTCCGCAGGCGGTGCTCGTCGATGCCGGGTTCCTCGCCGTGCAGGCGTTCGCGCGCGTAGTCCCGGATCAGGTCGTGGAACGTGTACCGGCCGGGGAGGTCACCGGGACGCACGAGACTCGCGTCGACCAGCTCCTCCAGCAGCGCCTCCGCGTCGTCGGGCGGGACCCCGGCGGCGACGGCGGCGAGCTCGACCGACGTGTCGTGGCCGGGCACCAGCGCGAGCCTGCGGAACACCGCGGCGGTCCCCGGTGCGAGCAGCCGGTAGGACAGCTCGAACGCGGTCCGCACCTGGACGTCGCCGGTGGCGAGCACGTCGAGGCGCGCACGTTCGTCGGAGAGCTGCTCGGCGAGCCGGCGCAGCGACCGCGGCCCGGTGAGCCGGTGGCCCGCGATCGCGAGCGCCAGCGGGATGCCGCCGCACAGCCCCGCGACCGCACCCGCGGCCTCCCGGTCGGCCGCCACGCGGTCACCGGCCATCGCCGCGAGCAGCGCGACGGCGTCGTCGCGGCCGAGCGGACCGAGCTCGACGCGGTGCCGGGCGACGAGGCCCGCCAGGACGTTGCGGCTGGTCACGAGCACGAGCGAACCGGGGGCGGCGGTGAGCAGCGGGCGGACCTGGGCTTCGTCGGCGGCGTTGTCGAGCACCAGCAGCACCGCGCGGTCGCGCATCATCGAGCGGTGGAGCCGGTCGCGGTCGGCCGGGTCGGACGGCATCCGGGCGTCGGGCACGCCGAACGCGGTGAGCAGCCGGGTGACCGCCCGGTCGGCCGGCAGCGGTTCGGCGTCCACGCCGCGCAGGTCCAGGTACAGGCAGCCGTCGGCGAACGACCCGGCGAACCGGTGCGCGGCGTCCACGGCGAGCGCGGTCTTGCCCACGCCGGGCGGCCCGTGCACGACGACGACGTCGAGCACCTGCGCCGTACCGGCCGCCCGCACGCGGTCCGCGAGCTCGCGCCGCGCCGACTCGCGGCCGGTGAGCTCCGTGGCGGGCGGCGGTGCGCAGGCGGTCCGGTCAGCGTGGTCGGACCGCGGCTGCCCGGCCTCGCCCAGGCGGGCCAGCGTGCCGAACTCCCCCGCCTCGCCCAGGTCCAGACCCAGGCCGGTGACGAGCAGGTTGACAGTCGTCGCCTGCGGTGTGTGGACACGGCCGCGTTCGAGGTCGCTCAACGCGCGCACGCTCAGCCCTGTGCGAGACGCGAGCTGTTCCTGCGTGAGTCCGGCCCTGCGGCGGTAGAACCGCAGGAACTCACCGAACGTCGTCCCGCGCATTCCCCCGCCTTCGCACACCCACCTCGTCCGACGGCGATTATTCAGGCCTTGAGGCTCGTCAGCATCTGCGCGCACACTCGGGACAGATGGCGGCGCATCACACCCGAAGCGCGCGCCGCGTCACCTTCCTCGACCGCGCGCACGAGCTCGTCGTGGTCGTCCAGCGACGCGTGCTGATGCGGCGGGTCGTCCTCCAGCGCGCTGCGCAGCAGCACCACCCGTTGCTGCACCAGCCACACCTGCTCGGCGATCCGCGGGCTGCGCGCGGCCTCCAGCAACGCCCGGTGGAACGCGAGGTCCAGCCGGTACGGGAACGGCTGCCCCGCCGTGTAGTCGCGCCGCGACTCGGCGCACACCTCGTGCAGCCGCACCAGGTCGACATCGGTGCGCCGGGACGCCGCCAGCTCCGCCGCAGCGCACTCCAGCGCCGTGCGCAGCTCGAACAACGCCCGCACCTCGTCCTCGTCGGCCGCCGGCACGAACGCGCCCCGGTGCGGCACGAGCATCAGCAGCCCCTCCGAGGCCAGGTGCCGGATCGCCTCGCGCAGCGGGCCGCGGCTGATGCCGAGCTGGTGGGCCACCTCGACCTCGTTCACCCGCGACCCGGCGGGGATGACCCCGGTCAGCACCTGCTCGCGCAGGACGTCGACCGCCTGGCCGGCCAGGCTCAGGTGCAGCGGAGGTGTCACGTTCGTCTCCTGATCTGGACGGCACCGACCGTCCGGGGGTTACATTAGGTGCGTAGTCAACTGTCGACAGTTGGCAGTTCTGTTCTTCGGTCGTGAGGGAGGGCGTCATGGGGCACGAGGTGGTCGCGGAGGTCTGGCGGGGCGACTTCCTGGAGTCGGTGCACCACGGCACCGTCGTGGCGACGGACGCGACCGGCACCCCGGTGCTCTCGGTCGGCCGGCCCGGCGACGTGGCGTTCCCCCGGTCGTCCAACAAGCCGCTGCAGGCGCTCGCGATGCTGCGCAGCGGCCTCGACCTCGACGGCGAGCTGCTCGCACTGGCCTGCGCCTCGCACTCCGGCGAGGACTTCCACGTCGAGGGCGCCCTGCGCATCCTCGCCGGTGCCGGGCTCACCGAGGACGCCCTGCGGTGCACGCCCGACCTCCCCCTGGGCGAGGCGGCCCGCGCCCAGCACCTCGCCCGCGGCCTGGACGCGGCCCCGAAGTACATGAACTGCTCCGGCAAGCACGCCGCGATGCTCGCGACCTGCGTCGTCAACGGCTGGTCGACCGAGGACTACCTCGACCCGGCGCACCCGCTGCAGGTGGCCACCCGCGCCACCATCGAGGACGTCGCGGGCGAGCCGGTCGCCCAAGTGGGCGTCGACGGCTGCGGCGCACCGATCTTCGCGATCAGCCTGACCGCTCTCGCCAGGGCGTTCGGCCTGCTCGCCGGTGCCGAGGAGGGCACGCTGGAGCACCGGGTCGCCGCCGCCATGAACGCCTTCCCGCAGTGGGTCGGCGGCACCGGCCGCGACGTCACCGAGCTGATGGACGCGCTGCCCGGCGTGATCGCCAAGGACGGCGCCGAGGGCGTCTACGCGGTGGGCCTGCCGAGCGGTGAGGGCATCGCGCTGAAGATCGCGGACGGCTCGTCGCGCGCCCGCGCGGTGGTCGTCGTCGCCGTGCTCAAGCGCCTCGGCGTCGACGTCGGGAAGGCCGCCGGACTCGCGACCGTGCCGGTGCTCGGCCACGGCAGGGCGGTCGGCGCGGTCCGGCCCTCGCTCGCCGTCGCCAGCTGAACGGCCGCGCGGATCACCGCTTCGCACCGGTGGAACCCGGCCCTCAGCCACTAAGCTGGTGGTCATGGGCGATTCGAAGGACGAGCGCGAGCAGATCCAGGAGGAGCTGATCGGCCTCGACCCGCAGGACCCGGAGACGAAGGCGTTCGCCGCGCACCTCGACCGGATGAAGCGCGAACGCCCCGGCTACACCGTCGAGGGCTACCTGGACGGGGTGCAGGACTTCGCCGACTCCGCGAACCGCACGACCGGCCACCAGCGCCTGGTGGCCGTGTTCGTCGTGGGGCTGATCCTGCTCGGCGTGGTGCTCACGATCTGGTTCGCGCTGAGCGACATCATCGCCATCATCTTCTGAACCAGTCCTTAACGGGGTCTTACGCCTGCGCCCCTCGATGCCCCCGCCGGGAAGCCCAGCGACCGCCGCGGCGTTATAAAGGGTCATGGAACCTGTTGTCGGCACCACTCCCAAGATCGTGCGCTCCGAAGAGGAATGGCGCACCCAGCTCAACCCCGCCGAGTTCGCGGTGCTGCGGCAGGCCGGCACCGAACGGCCCTGGAGCGGCGAGTACGTCGAGACCAAGACCGAGGGCGTCTACGAGTGCCGTGCGTGCGGCGCGGAGCTGTTCCGCAGCGACACCAAGTTCGACTCGCACTGCGGCTGGCCGTCGTTCTTCTCACCGCTGGCGGGCGACTCGGTCATCCTGCGCGAGGACCGGACGCTCGGCATGAAGCGCGTGGAAGTGCTCTGCGCCACGTGCCACAGCCACCTCGGGCATGTCTTCGAGGGTGAGGGGTACCCCACACCGACGGACCAGCGCTACTGCATCAACTCCGTCTCCTTGAAACTCGTTCCGTCCGAATAGGAGACTGGACCGGGTCCGGCGGAACGGCCGGGCAGAACCTGGGAGGCGCGATGATCTTCACCGAGTTCGGCACCGACGGCGAGGGCTCCAGCGGGGTCGACGGCGGCTCCTCCAGCTGAGCCGCGTTCCCCGCCCACGGGCGGAAACCGCGACCGGGAGCGGGCAACCCTAAGGCTTCGTCAACAAGCCTTGTGAGCCTGTGGCGCGGACCACACCATGAACGTCACCCAAGCAGGGTCTTGGGGGCAGTCAGGGGGTGGGTCGCATGAGGCCTTGGGGATTGTCCGGACCGGAGTTCCTCCAGCTCTACTGGATCGGGCTGGCACTGGCCGTGCTGGTCGCGATCGTGTTCCGGGCGCGCGCACGGGCCGGTGGGAGCCAGCCCGTGCGCCTGCTCGACGTGGACGAGATCGCCTACCTGGTGGGCGGTCCGCGGCGCGTGGTCGAGACGGCCATCGCCCGCCTGCTCACCGCGGGTGAGCTCAGGGTCTCCCGCCGTGGCGCCGTTCAAGCCACCAGCTCCGCGCAGTCGCGCAACCCCGTGGACCGCGCCGTGCTCGCCGACAGCCGGCGCTACCAGAACCGCACGGTCTCCCTGCTGGTCCTGACGATGACCGGCGACCCCGCCGTCACCTCGATCGGCCGCCGCCTCGAGGACATGGGTCTCCTCATCCGCCCGGAGGCCGCGAAAAGCGCGCGGCGCAACGGATCGGTGTTGTTCTGGCTGCTGTTCGCGGTCGGCGTGGTGCGCTGGGTCAACGGCATCGCGATCGACGCGCCGGTCGGCTGGCTGTCGCTGCAGCTGGTCCTCACCCTCCTGCTGCTCTTCCTCGTCACGCGGCGCGGCAAGCTCGTGCGCACGACCAAGGGGGATCGTGCTCTCGACGCCGCCCGCACCTCGAGGGGAGGGGAGGCCAGCCCGGACCACGCGACCTTCGTGGGCGCGGCCGCGCTGGTCGCCCTCGGGGGCCTCGCCCTCTACCCGGACCTCGCTGTGCGCAGCTCGTTGCTCGCCGCACCGGCCGGGACGTCGGCGGGCTACACCGGTGGCAGTTCGTGTTCGTCGAGCTCCTCCTCGTGTTCGGGCGGGAGCAGCTGCGGCGGTGGCGGTGGCGGGGGCGGCTGCGGCGGAGGCGGCGGCGGCTGCTGAGCCCACGGTGCCGTTCGGGTAACGAGAGGAACCGAGCAGCGGATTCCACGTCGAAGGTGCGACGGCACCAGTGGAACGGGGAGTGCTGATGGCCAAGTCTTCGACCAGGACCGACTGGTCCGCAGAGGAGATCGGGTACCTGGCAGGGGGACCGGACAGGGCGGCGCAGGCCGCACTGGCCCGGCTGATGGACGGCGGTCTGGTGCGGGTCTCCCGCGAGGGGCTCGTGACCGCCGTCCACCAGAACGGCTACGGCGCCACGACCCGGATCGAGGCCAAGGTCCTGGCCGGGGTCCAGGGTGCCGGTCAGCCGATGCGCTCGGTCGTGGCGTGGGCCGCCCGCAGCCCGGAGATGGCCTCGCTGCAGCAGAGCCTGGTCGACCGGGGTCTGCGGCGGCGCAAGGTCAGCGGGTCCACCGGCCTCCAGGTGGTCTGCATCCTGATGACCGTCCTGTTCTTCGGCATCGGGTTCGCCGAGCACGTGTTCTGGGTGTTCGCCGCGCTGACGGCGTTCCTGGCGTTCCTGGTCCGCAGGAGGGGCCCGCTGACGCCCCTGGGCAGCACCGTGCTGAAGTACGCACGGCACAACATGCTCAGCCGGCCGCACACCGTGGCGACCCGCGGTCTCACGCCGGGCAAGCGCAGCAGGCGGTCCACTTCGGACAACGGTGGCTGGCACTACACCGCCGGGTCCGGCTACGTCTACACCTGCGGCGCGGCGTCGAACTGCGCCGGGAGCGGCTGCGGTTCCGGCAGCGGCTGTTCGAGCAGCGGCTGCGGCGGTTCCAGCAGCAGCTGCGGCAGCTCCAGCAGCAGTTGCAGCAGTTCCAGCAGCAGTTCCAGCAGTAGTTGCAGCAGTTCGAGCAGCAGCTGTGGCAGTTCGAGCAGCTGCGGCTCCAGCAGCTGAGGGGGAAGACCGGATGACCACGACGACGCCCCAGGGCACCCGGCTGTCCGCGGAGGAGATCGGGTACCTGACGGCGGGACCCGGCCGGGCCGCGGAGACCGCGCTGGCCCGGCTGGTCGACACCGGCGCGGTCCGGGTGTCGCGCGACGGGCTCGTGACGGCCGTGCGCCAGGACGGCCAGGCCGCGACCACGTCGCTGGAACGGCAGGTCCTCGACCAGCTGAGCACCGCCGTGCGGTTCGAGCTGGTCGTGGAGTCCGCCGCGTTCAGCCCGGAGGCGCAGGCGCTGCACCGGTACCTGGTGGCGCGGCGGCTGATGCAGCCGTCACGCCGGCGCAGTGACGCCTGGTGGACCTACCTCGTGCTCGCCGCCGCCCTGCTCCTGCTCGGGGTCGTGTCCTCGCCGATGTTCCTCATCGGTGTGCCGGTCGCCGTTCTGCTGGTCGTCTGGGCCCGTGGCCGCGAGCCGCTCACCAAGGCGGGCCGGCAGGCCCTCCTGCACGCCACCGCGCACGACCGGGTGCACGCGGTGGCGGTGCACGGGTTCTGCGGGAAGGTCGACGGGCGCCCGGTCGCCGGGCTCTTCGGCCTGTCGCAGAGCGTGGTGCGGATGTTGCCGCGCAAGGGCCACCTGAAGAAGTCCACTCCGGACCGCGGCGGGTCGTCGTGCGGCAGCTGTGGTGCCGGGTGTGGTAGCAGTGGATGCGCTTCGAGCGGCAGCGGCTGTTCGTCGAGTGGTGGCAGCAGCTGCGGCGGTGGTGGCTGCGGCGGTGGCGGAGGAGGCGGCTGATGGCGGTCATCAAGGACCTGGGCGTCGGCATCGGCTGGCGGTCGGAGATCGACCTGACCGTGGAACGGCTGCCCGGCGTGGACTTCGTGGAGGTCGTCGCCGAGAACCTGCACACCGGCCACCTGCCGGAGTCGGTGACGATCCTGCTGGAGCGCGGCATCCCGGTGCTCCCCCACGCCGTGTCGCTGTCGCTGGGCGGCGCGGAGGAGGTCGACCTCCAGCGCGTCGAGCACCTCGCGTCGGTCGCGGAGGCCGTCGGTGCTCCGCTGGTGAGCGACCACGTGTGCTTCGTGCGCGCGGGCGGGCTCGACTCGGGGCACCTGATGCCGGTGCCGCGGACCAGGGACGCGCTCGACGTGCTCGTCGCGAACGTCAAGCGCGCCCAGGAGCACCTGCCGGTGCCGCTCGCGCTGGAGAACGTCGCCGCACTGCTGGAGTGGCCGGACGGCGAGCTGACCGAGGGCCAGTTCCTGGCCGAGCTCGTCGAGCGCACCGACTGCTGGTTGCTCGTCGACGTCGCGAACCTCTACGCCAACGCCCGCAACATCGGCACGAACCCGCAGCGGTTCCTCGACGAGATCCCGCTGGAGCGCCTGGCGTACGTGCACGTGGCCGGCGGCGAGCAGCACGGCGACATCTACCACGACACGCACGCCCACGCGGTGCTGCCCGAGGTGCTCGACGTGCTCGACGAGCTGTGCTCGCGCGTCGCGCCTCCCGGTGTTCTGCTCGAACGCGACGACAACTACCCGTCGGACGCCGAAATCTCGTCCGAGCTGACCGCTATCCGCGCGGTGGTGGACAAACACCGTGACTGAGAAACACGACCACATTGACGCTTCGGCTGCACGCAAAAGGCTTGCCGCGCAGCAGGCGGAACTGTTGAATGCATTGCTCACGGACACCCCCGCACCTGCGGGGTTCGACGAACGACGCATTGAGGTCGAACGGCGCGCGTTGCTCGCGAAACGCCGGGGCATCGTGCGGATGCTGGGCCCGGAGGTCGCACACGAGCTGGGCGACCGGTTCCGGCCGCTCTTCGACCGGTATGCGCTGGCCAACCCCCGCAAGGCGGGGTCACGGGCCCGCGAGGACGCCGCCGCGTTCGCCGACTGGCTGCGCGCCGCCGGTGAGCTGCAGGCGCCGCCCAGGTCGCGCTGGAAGTTCTGGCGGTCGCGCTGACGGGCACGGAGAAGCCGCAGGAGAATACCCCGTTCAGCCCTGTGTGATCCGGGCCACCCTCGATACGTTCGAAAGCGTCGGGGGACCTTTTTCGCCTTGCCTTCGCTTTTCCGCGGAAGGCCTTCCGGCCTGCGCGGACCACAGCGCGCAGCAATTCGAACCACGAGGGGATTCGAATGCGCGGCAAAACGAAAGTGCTGGGCGCCGCCTTCGCGGCGCTCACCCTGACCGCCCTGCCGGCCACCGCTGCCACCGCGGCACCGACCGGGAACCAGCCCGCCCAGGCCGTTGACGAGGTCACTCTCGTCACCGGTGACAGGGTGCTGCTCGGCGCGGGGCAGCGGGTGCTCGGCATCCAACCCGGCGAGGGCAGGCAGGACATGACGTTCCGGACGCACCGCGGTGCCGACGGGCACACCCTGGTCGTCCCCGGCGACGCGATCGGGCCGCTGGCGGCGGACCGGCTCGACCGCAGGCTCTTCGACGTCACCACGTTGCTGGAGTTCGGCTACCGGGACCGGATGCCGTTGGTCGTGGACGGCCGGGCCAGGCTGGGCGCGCGCACGACCGGCGACTGGGGCGCGCTGCGGTCCGGTGCGGCCAAGGTCTGGCTCGACGGCATCCGCAAGCCGGTCCTGGACCGCAGCGTGCGGCAGATCGGCGCACCCGCGGCCCACCAGCGCGGCATCACCGGCAAGGGCGTGAAGGTCGCCATCGTCGACACCGGTGTCGACGAGAACCACCCCGACCTCCGCGGCCAGCAGGTCGCCGAGCGGAACTTCACCACCGACCCGGACAACACCGACAACGTCGGCCACGGCACGCACGTCGGGGCGACCGTCGCGAGCCACGACGTGAAGTACGGCGGCGTCGCACCCGGCGCGCAGCTGCTCGACGCCAAGGTGTGCGTCGAGTCCGGCTGCCAGGAGTCGTGGATCCTCGACGGCATGCGCTGGGCGGCCGAGCAGGGCGCCCAGGTGGTCAACATGAGCCTCGGTGGCAGCGACACACCGGAGGTCGACCCGCTGGAGCAGGCGGTCAACGACCTGACCGCGCGGTACGGCACGTTGTTCGTCATCGCCGCGGGCAACTCCGGCGGCACGGGCACGGTCGGCTCCCCCAGCACGGCCGAGGCCGCGCTCTCGGTGGGGGCCGTCGACCGCGACGACAAGCTCGCGCCGTTCTCCAGCAGGGGCCCGCGCACCGGGGACAGCGGTCTCAAGCCCGAGGTGACCGCGCCGGGCGTCGACATCGTCGCGGCGGCCGCGGGCACCAACGGCGAGCACGTCGCCGCCAGCGGCACGTCGATGGCGACCCCGCACGTGGCGGGCGCGGCGGCGTTGCTGCGCCAGCAGCACCCGGAGTGGACGCCCGCCCAAGTGAAGTCCGCGCTCGCGACCACGGCCAGGCCGGCCGCCGGCGTCAGCGCGTTCGACCAGGGCGCCGGCCGCATCGACGTGGCGAAGGCCGTCGAGCAGGTGCTGACCGCCGACGTCGTCGCGCTGAACCTCGGCCGGCACGAGTGGCCGCACGCCGACGACGAACCGGAGACCAAGCCGGTCACCTACACCAACCCGACGGACGCGCCGGTCACGCTGGACCTCAGGATCGACACGACCGCTCCGGCGGGCATGTTCACGCTGGGCGCCACCAGGGTCACCGTTCCCGCGAAGGGCACGGCGGCGGTGCAGGTCACCGGCGACACCCGCGTCGGCGGCAAGGACGGCACGTACACCGGCGTGGTCGTGGCGACCTCCGGCTCGCACACCGTCCGCACTCTCGTCGGCATCGACCGCGAGGTCGAGTCGTACACCCTCACGGTCGACCTGACCGACCGCGAGGGGCAGGACCCGGCGAGCTCGATCACGTTCGTCGACGGCCTCGACTCCACCGGCTTCAAGGTGCTCGTCGGCGCCGGTGACCAGAAGATCCGGCTGCCCAGGGGCACCTACGTGCTCGACTCGTCGATCAGCACCCCGGAGCACCTGGACGTGCTCCTCCACCCGACGGTGGCGGTGACGGGCGACCTGACTGTGCGGCAGGACGCCCGGCTCGCGCAGCGGATCGACGTGCGGGCACCGGAACCGCCCGGCTCGTTCGTCGTCGGTGAGCTTAGCTGGCAGCGCACGTACGGCGACCGCACGGTCGGGGCAGGAATCCTCTCGTTCGGCGGCTTCGAGGGGGTGGCGGCCGCGCAGATCGGCGGTCCGCTCCCGCCGCGCGAGCTTTCGTCGCTCACGGCCCTGCACGCCAACTCGGCGGCCGACCCGGCGACCTACTACCGGCTCGCCTACCCGGTCGGCGGCAGCCTGCCCACCGGCCTCACCCGCACACCGCGCAAGGAGGACCTCGCGCGCGTCGAGACCGCCATCGGTGGCCTGAAGCCGGGCAGCACGGCGACCAAGGGCGAGTTCCCGTTGACGGTGCACGGCCTCAGCGGCTCCTCGGCGCTCTACCCGGTGCCCTCCGGCGCCAAGGCGGTCGACTACCTGACCACCGAGGACCTGCGCTGGCAGTCCGTCGTGAGCACCCAGCACGCCAACGGCGCGCAGGAACGCGTCATCTCCGGCCCGCGCACCTACGCATCCGGCCGCACCCACCAGGAGCGCGAGGTCGTGCCGGTGTTCTCGCCGGCGCTGCCGGAGTCGCCGTACCCGTTCGCCGAACGCCTGCGGGACGAGCTCTACTTCGGCGTGCCGATGCTGGGCGACGGCAACCACGGCAGTGGCACGTCCACTGTGGACAGCGCACGCACGGCCCTGTACCGGGAGGGCACCCTGGTCGGTGAGCTGCCGCAGAGCGGTGGCCTGTTCGAGGGCCTGCCCGCGGGTGAGGCGGACTACCGCGCCGAGATGAGCCTCGACCGCGGCTCGCGGTTCGAGCTCAGCACGCGGGTGTCGGGCAGGTGGACGTTCAGGTCCAAGGCGACCGGTGAGCAGCGTTCGGTGCTGCCGCTGTCGGTCGTGCGGTTCGCTCCGAAGCTCGACGCCAACGGCGCCGTGCCCGCCGGGACGTTGCAGCGCCTCGGTCTGCTCACGCAGTCGCAGGGCGACACTGGCGCGGTGCGCATCACCGGTGTCGAGTACTCGTTCGACGACGGCGCGTCGTGGCGTCGTGCGGGGGTGGTCGGCACCAGTGCGCTCGTTCACCACCCGGCGGACGCGAAGTGGGCCTCGCTGAGGGCCACTGCGGTCGACGCGAAGGGTGGCACCGTCGAGCTGACGGTCATCCGCGCCTACCGGGTGGCCGCGCAGTAGCCGGGTGACGCGAAAGGCCGCCCGGAGGTGCTCCGGGCGGCCTTGTCGTCGTCAGGGCTACGGGAGGTTGAGCACCAGCTCGGCCGCCGGGACGCGGGTGCCCGTGTAGAACGGGATCTCCTCGCGCACGTGCAGCCGCGCCTCGGTGCCGCGCAGGTGGCGCATCAGGTCGACGATGCGGTGCAGCTCGTCGGCCTCGAACGCGAGCAGCCACTCGTAGTCGCCCAGCGCGAACGACGCGACGGTGTTCGCGCGCACGTCCGGGAAGTCGCGGGCCTCCTTGCCGTGGTCCGCCAGCATCTTGCGGCGGTCCTCCTCCGGCAGCAGGTACCACTCGTAGGACCGCACGAACGGGTACACGCAGATGTACTTGCGCGCCTCCTCACCCGCGAGGAACGCGGGGATGTGGCTGCGGTTGAACTCCGCGGGGCGGTGCAGGGCGACCTGCGACCACACCGGCGTGGAGACCTTGCCTAGCGGCGTGCGGCGGAAGCCCGTGTAGGCCTGCTGCACCTGCTCGATCTCCTCGGCGTGCCACCAGATCATGAAGTCCGCGTCGGCGCGCAGACCGGCCACGTCGTAGACGCCGCGGACGACGACGCCCTTGCCCTCCAACGCATCCAGGTAGTTCTGGGTCTCGCTGGCGGCGGCACTGCGGTCCTCGGGCAGCTTGCCGGGTTCGACCCGGAACACCGACCACATCGTGTAGCGGATGGTGTCGTTGAGCTCGTTGTAGTTCAGGCGCGCCATACGTCCATCTTGGCACGCGCCGCTCAACGCCGGACGCGGCCCAGCAGGTGGGCTGCGACACGGGCGGCGGCCGAGTCTGCGGTGGCGATGCACGCGGGCACGCCCACGCCGTGCAGGGTGGCGCCCGCCACGGCCAGGCCCGGCACGTCGCCGATGCCCTTCTCGATCGCCTCCACCAGGTCGACGTGACCGACGCCGTACTGCGGCAGCCCACCGCCCCAGCGCTGCACCACCGAGTCGACCGGGGTGGCGTTGACGCCGGTGAGCTCGTACAGGTCGTTGCGCACGGCCTTCACCAGGTCGGCGTCGCTGCGCTGCAGCAGCGCCGTCTCGCCGTGGCGGCCGACCGAGCCGCGCAGGAGCACCGGCTCACCGAGGTGGCCCCACTTGCGGCTGGAGAACGTGAACGCCTTGGCGGTGAACGGGGTGATGCGGTCGGAGTACCGCTCCCCCTCCGCGATCAGCACACCGGAGCGGTCCGGCAGCTCGGTGCCCGGCGGCAGCGCGAGCGCCACCACGGCCATGGAGGCGACCTCGACCTTGCCGTACGCGGCGGACACCTGCGGCGCGATCTCGGCGAGCAGCTTGCGCGACGCCGGCGCGGGCACGGCGAGCACGACGCCGTCGCACTCCAGGTACTGCGGGGTCGCGGCCGAGCCGATCTCCAGCCGCCAGCCGTCGCCCAGCCACGACAGCACGCGCACCGGCAGGCCCAGGCGCACCTCGGGCCTGGCGACCTCGGCGAGCCGGTCGACGAGGGAGGAGACACCGCCGTCGAGGCTCGCGAACACCGGCGGCCGCGCGGCACGGGGCTGCGGCGGCGCGGGCATGATCATCGCGGCGGCGGCGAGCAGTGAGCCGACGCCCTTGTCGAGCAGGGTGGCGATCTGCGGCATCGTGGCGCGCAGGCCGAGCTCGTCCGCGCGGCCCGCGTAGACGCCGCCGAGCAGCGGTCCGACGAGCCGGTCGGCGATCTCGGGGCCGAACCGGTCCTTCATCAGCGCGCCGACCGCGACGTCCCCGCCGCGCAGGTCGACCGGCGGCAGCGTCGGTTCCATCTCGACCCGCAGCGCGCCCTCGGACGACAGCAGGTGCCGCACGGTCTCGACGCTCGCCGGGACGCCCATGAACGTGTGCGCGGGCAGCCGGTGCGTGCGCCCGGCCGCGTGCACGGTGGCCTTGGCGCCGGTGGGGTGCACCACCCGGCCGGTGAGGCCGACCTCGTCGATCAGCTCCTGCGCCTCGGGCTTGCGGTGCAGGAAGGCCTCCGCGCCCACGTCGAACCGCACCCCGGCGAGCTCGACGGTGCGCAGCTTGCCGCCGAGCCGGTCGGACTGCTCGATGACGGTGATCCGCGCGTCGGGCCCGAGCAGCATCCGCAGCCGGTGCGCGGCGGCGAGACCGGAGATGCCACCTCCGACGACGGCGACCCTGGGTGCTCTTGCGTTCATTACAAGCTGTGGATCAGTTCGACGGTCCGGGTGATGATCTCCGGATCGGTGTCGGGCAGGACGCCGTGGCCGAGGTTGAAGATGTGGCCTGCGGCGGCCTTGCCCTCGGCGTGGATGCGGCGCACCTCGCGTTCGACGGCCGCGAAGCCCGCGAAGAACAGCGCCGGGTCCAGGTTGCCCTGCACCACCGGCTTGGGCAGCTCGGGGTGGGCCCGCTCGAGCCGCTCGACCGCGACGTCGAGCGGCAGGCGCCAGTCGACGCCGACGACGTCCGCGCCGGCCTCGCGCATCGCGGGCAGCAGCTCGCCGGTGCCGACGCCGAAGTGGATCCGCGGCACGGTGCTGATCGTCTCCAGCACCCGCTTCGAGTGCGGCAGCACGAACTCGCGGTAGTCGCGCTCGGACAGCGCGCCCGCCCACGAGTCGAACAGCTGGACGGCCTGCACGCCCGCGTCGAGCTGCGCGTGCAGGAACGCCGCGGTGATGTCGGCGATCTTCGCGAGCAGCGCGTGCCACAGCTCGGGGTTGCCGTGCATGAGCGCCTTGGTGCGCTCGTGGTTCTTGCTCGGCCCGCCCTCGACGAGGTAGGAGGCGAGCGTGAACGGCGCGCCGGCGAACCCGATCAGGGCGACCTCGGCGGGCAGTTCCTTCAGCAGCAGCCCGATCGCGTCGGCGACCGGCTGGACCTGCTCGGCGTGCAGCTGCGGGAGCGCGTTCACGTCGTCGAGCGTCCGCACCGGGTTCGCGACGACGGGCCCGGTGCCGGCGACGATGTCGAGGTCGACACCGGCGGCCTTGAGCGGCACCACGATGTCGGAGAACAGGATCGCGCCGTCCACGCCGTGCCGCCGGATCGGCTGCATGGTGATCTCGCAGACCATCTCCGGGTCCATGCAGGCGTCGAGCATCGCGGTGCCCTGGCGGAGCGCCCGGTACTCGGGCAGCGACCGTCCCGCCTGCCGCATGAACCAGACAGGGGTGTGCGACGGGGTGCCGCCACGCGCGGCCACGAGAAGGGGTTGCGCAAAATCAGACACAGTCAAGCCATCTCTCTCTTTCCTCCATGGTCCCACGTCTCGGCGTGCCGCCGTCACTCGGTCGGTTTGCGAGGCATACAGTCAGTTGCGTGACCGAGCCGGAAATCTTCCGCCGGGCGGTGGGGACGCTCAAGTCGGTTCGCCACAGGCCCGAGATCGAACTCACCGAGGTTCGACCGCCGCAGCGGCTCGCGCCCTGGGCGTACGCGTTGACAGCGGAGGTCACCGGCCCGTCCGACGAGCTGTCGACGGGCAGGCTCGTGCTGCTGCACGACCCGGACGGCGACGAGGCGTGGGGTGGCGTGCTCCGCGTCGTCGCCTACGTGCGCGTGGAGCTCGACCACGAACTGGCGTCGGACCCGCTGCTGCCCGAGGTCGGGTGGTCGTGGCTGACGGAGGCGCTGGAGCAGTCGGGTGCCCGGTTCACCGCGCTGGGCGGCACCGTGACGCAGACGTCCTCGGCCCGCTTCGGCGACATCGCCGGCCCGGCCCGCACGGACGACCTGGAGCTGCGCGCCTCGTGGACCGCCCTCGACGGCGAGCTCGCCGAGCACGGCACCGCGTTCTACGAGCTGATGGCCACGGCCGTGGGCCTGCCCCCGGTCGGCGTGACCATGTTCGGTCAGCGCTCCTGACCTACCCGGTACACCACCCGACGTTCCCACCGATATATCAGCGCGCCCGCAGCACCCCTTGCAACTGGTCTTTTGCGGTCGTCGTCAAAAGACCAGTTGCAAAACAGCAGGTGAGCTAGCTGCATGCGGGCGAGGCGAGCTCGCCCGTTGCAACGATCAGTTGTCGGCGTCGTGCAACACACGCAGCACGTTCGCGCCGGCGAGCTTCGTGCAGTCGTCCTCGGACCAGCCCTTGTCGAGCAGCGCGCCGAGCAGGTTCGGGTACGTCGAGACGTCCTCGAGCCCCTGCGGGAGCGCCGTCACGCCGTCGTAGTCGCCGCCGAGGCCGAGGTGGTCGATGCCGACGACCTCGCGGGCGTGCTCCAGGTGCGTGACGACGTCGTCGAGCGTCGCGCCCGGCTTCGGGTGCTCCCGGACCCACTCCTCGCTGAACGTCTTGCGCTCGCCCATGTCGGCGTGGCTCGCGCCGGCGGCCGTCATCGCGTCACGAAGGGCTGCGTCCCATTCAGCGACACGGGGCGACACGAAGTCCGGAACGAATGTGATCATGGCCACACCGCCGTTGTCCCTGAGCTTCACGAGGACGTCGTCCGGGATGTTGCGCGGGTGGTCCGCGACGTGGCGGCACGACGAGTGGCTGAAGATGACGGGCTTGACGCTCGTGTCGAGCGCCGCGTGCATCGTGCTGGGCGCGACGTGGCTGAGGTCGACAAGCATGCCGATGCGGTTCATCTCGCGCACGACCGCACGGCCGAACTCGGTCAGCCCGCCGTGTTCCGGCTGGTCAGTGGCACTGTCAGCCCACGGCGTGTTGTCGTTGTGGGTGAGCGTCATGTACCGGACACCCAGGCGGCGCAGTGCGCGCAGGACGCCGAGTGAAGAGTTGATGGAATGTCCGCCCTCAGCCCCGAGGAGTGACGCGACACGCCCGGAGGAGAAAACTTTTTCGGCCTCGGCCGCGGTGGTCGCGATCCCGAGGTGGCCGGCATACCGCTCCGCCAGCTCGTAGACGAGCTCGACCTGCTCCAGCACGGCGGTCACAGCTCCGTCGCCGGCGAGCCTGCCGGGAATCCAAACGGACCAGAACTGCACGCCCAGACCGCCCTCGCGCATTTTCACGAGGTCCGTGTGCAGGTCCGGATGACGTTCGGTCAGATCGATCTTGGCGGCGGTCGTGAAGACGTCCTCGCCGGTTCCCTCGCCGAACTCGCGCAGTGCCCACGGGAGGTCGTTGTGGCCGTCGACGAGGGGCACACGCTGCAGCAATGCCCGCGCTCGTTCACGACCGGCAGAACTCGGCACAACCAACTCCTAGATGTCGTTCCGGAAGGGGTCCGCGTTACACCCCCTATCCAGTTGTCATCCAATCGTGTGACACATGAGGCCATCTGTCACAACTCAATAGGGATAGATACCCGATTGATCGTCCCGTAGACCCGCATGGGCGGCTACGCTGCCCCAGACGACACCACTTTCGGTCGATCAGTGGCGCGGCTGATTGGACGAAAGTCTCCGGTGCCGGTCGGGGGGCACGACCGACTCCAGGGAGGTAGTGACGTGGCTGCCGTCGGCTTAGGTCAGGCCGTTCGTACCACGCCAGCCGGCTCGTTGCCGGCGAACATGGTCCCGCACCCGCGGGAAGAGCTTTTTTCAGTGCTGGTGGTCGACGACCACCCACTGCTGAGGGAGGCGATATCAGCTCGGCTCACCCAAATGGGAGCCGGGACAGTGCATGAGGCCGCATCGGTGGCAGAGGCTCGGGCGCGGGCACTTGCAACCGGACCGTGCGACCTCGCGATCCTCGATCTGGGCCTGCCGGATGGCACCGGCATCGACCTGGTCACGGAGCTCCGTGCCCAGGGCTGGCCCCGCATCGTGGTCCTCGCATCCTCCGACGACCCCTACGCGGTCAGGTCGGCCTTCCAGGCGGGCGCCCAGGCGTACCTCCTGAAGTCCGCCTCTCCGATGGTGGTCACCGACGGGGTGCGCAGGGTTCTCGACGGCGGCGTTTACGCAGATCCGAGCGTGGCACCAGTACTCGCAGCGGGTACTCGGGTGCCGGGCACCGACAACACGCCGCGGGAACTCTCCGCACGTGAGGTCGAGGTGCTCCAGCTGGTCGCCGATGGCCAGAGCAACAAGGAGATCGGCGAGGCTCTGAGCCTGTCCGCGTTGACGGTGAAGTCTCACCTGTCGCGGATCGGCCGGAAGCTGGGCACCGGGGATCGCGCTCAGATGGTCGCGCTGGCCATGCGTGCCGGCGTGATCCGTTAGACACCGGTTTGAAGCACTGAACCGGCCGAGAACACCTGTGAGTGGTGCGATCGTCGTAGGGTCTTCCGCTGTGGATGTACCCGCCGACGAGCCAACCGCACCAGCCGGACCCGGTCCGGTACCGCTGACGGAGCCTGCTGATGGGGTTCCGCCGGTGGTCGCCGATCCTTCTGCGCTCCGGCGAGCCGCTGACGCGCTCGCCGGGGCGGAGGGCCCGGTCGCGGTGGACACCGAGCGAGCCTCGGGCTACCGCTACTCACAGCGTGCCTATCTGGTGCAACTGCGCCGGGAAGGCGCCGGCACCTGGTTGGTCGACCCGATCGCCCTCGGCGGACGGCTCGACCCCCTGGTGGAGGCGTTGGAGGGCACCGAGTGGGTGTTGCACGCAGCGTCCCAGGACCTGCCGTGCCTCGCCGAGCTCGGGCTCCGACCTGGCGTGCTGTTCGACACCGAGCTGGCGGGCAGGCTGGCTGGGTTCGAACGCGTGGCATTGGGCACGCTGGTCGAGCGGCTGCTCGGCTATCGGCTGGAGAAGGGGCACGGCGCGGCCGACTGGTCGCGCCGCCCCCTTCCTGCCGACTGGCTGACGTACGCCGCTCTGGACGTGGAGCTGCTCGTGCAGCTGCGCAACGTTCTCGAAGCCGAGCTGGAGCGCCAGGGCAAGCTCGCCTGGGCGCTCGAGGAGTTCGAGGCGGTACGGACGGCGCCGTTGCCGCGCCCCCGTACCGACCCCTGGCGGCGCACGTCGGGCATCCACCGCGTGCGCAACCAGCGCCAGCTCGCGCTGGTCCGCGCGTTGTGGGAAGCCCGCGACGCCGTGGCCCGCGAACGCGACATCGCTCCAGGCCGAGTCCTCCCGGACTCCGCCCTCATGGAAGCCGCCGCCCGCAACCCCGCATCGGAAGCCGAACTGCTCGCGCTCCCGGTGTTCCGCGGCCGTGCCCAGCGCCGGATGTCCGGCACCTGGATGAACGCCCTGCGACGCGCCTCGGCGCTGTCCAAGGCGGAGCTCCCCGAACCCGCCGGCCAGCACGACGGCCCTCCCCCACCCAACCGCTGGGCGGACAAGGACCCGGACGCCGCGGCCCGGCTCGCCGCCGCCCGCGCGGCACTCGCGACCATCGCCGAGGCCAACACCCTGCCGGTGGAGAACCTGCTGCTGCCCGACCTGGTGCGCCGCACCTGCTGGCAGCCGCCCGCCGACCTGTCCCCCGAGTCCGTGGCCGCCGTGCTGCGCGAGGGAGGGGCGCGGTCGTGGCAGGTCGGGCTGACCCTCGAAGCCCTGGCGAAGGCCCTCACCGCGACAGCACCCCCGCCGGCGTCCTGACCATCCTGTCGCCGGGACGGGCCGGCTGCGCACGAAGTACTGCCGCAGCTGGCCCGCCCCGGTCTTTGCTCGACCCGCCCGCAGCCAGTCAGGCATGCACCTCACCCGATATATCAGTTCTGAGCTGCCACTGACCTGCACTTTTGCAATGACTCTTTGGACGACGACCGCAAAAGACCCGTTGCAAGGGGTGTGGTCAGGGATGATCAGCCGCGTGACGAAGGACGGCAGCTCGCAGGTCGGCGCGGAGATTCGCACGGGTCGGCTGGACCTGGTGCCGTTGCGCGTCGAGCACGCCGCGGAGATGGCCGAGGTGCTGGCGGACCCGGCGCTGCACGCGTTCATCGGCGGAACCCCGTACGCACCGGACGAGCTTGCTGCGCGGTACCGGCGGCTGGTCGCGGGATCGCCCGATCCGGACGTGCGGTGGCTGAACTGGGTGATCCGGCTGCGTGAGACCGGCGAACTCACCGGCACCGCCCAGGCGACGGTCACCGCGGCCGACGCGACAGCCGAGATCGCCTGGGTGGTCGGCACGCCGTGGCAGGGCCGTGGCATCGCGAGCGAGGCAGCGCGCGGACTCGTCGAGTGGCTGCGCACGCAGCCGGTGCGGACCGTCGTCGCGCACGTCCACCCCGAGCACCACGCGTCGGCCAAGGTGGCTGCGTCGGCCGGGCTGACCGCCACCGGCGAGCTGCACGACGGCGAGGTCCGCTGGCAGCTACTTCTGCAGTCACGCTGACACCCTTGCAATGAGTCTTTTGACGACGTCCGCAAAAGACTCATTGCAAGGGTGCAGGTCAGCGGCGTCCGGGCTGGATGCGTAGCTGCGTGGGCAACTGATATATCGGCTGCGCGAGCTACCGGAGCTCAGCCGTCGAAGCCGTCGCCGATCACCTCGCGGGACACCTGCACGTGCGCGAGCCGGCGCACCGCCTTGATCACGGCGTCGCCGATGAGGGTGCCCACGACCATCGCCTCGATGACCGCGTCGGAGGAGCCGCGTCGCGCGATGTACTCGAGGTCGGCCCGTGCGATGAGCCGCATCCCCTCCAGGTAGGGGTCGAGCAGCTCCTCGAAGTGGTCGTGCCCGACCGACCGGGCCGCGGACAGGGCGGCGGCGAGCATGCGGGTCACGTTGCTCTCCGCGACGTCGGCGCACTCCGTCTCGCCGTGCCGTGCGAAGAACGACTGGACGTCCCGCACCGCGAGTGGGTCCAGCTCGACCGAACCCGGCTGACTGATGGCCTCCTGCACGGCGCCGAGCTTGTTGTGCAGTGAGTCGTCACGGGTGTCGACCGCGGCGAGCACCTCCCGCACGGCCGCGATGGAGAGGCCGCCGACGTCGACCAGCGCCCGCACCAGCCGGAGCCTGCGGAGGTGCTCCTCGTCGTAGTGCGCCTGGTTCGGGCTGGTCAGCACGCCGGCCGGCAGCAGTCCCTCACGCAGGTAGTACTTGATCGTCGGTACCGGGACGCCACTTCGCTTCGCAAGCTCGCCAACACGCATATGGATAGTGTAACTTCCGGATAGCAGACAGTATCGCTATCCATTCAGGGGGCAGAGAGATGACTCGCACGTGGCACCGACCGTTAGTCCTGTTCGGCTGGTCGATGGTGGTCCTGGTCCCGGTGGCGCTCCTCGGGCTCCTGCTCGACGACCGCACGGTCGTGAACTCGCCGATCTGGCTCAAGCCGCTCAAGTTCGCCGTGTCGCTGTCGATCTACGCGTTCACGCTCGCCTGGCTGCTCACCTACCTGAAGCGGTTCCAGCGCGTCGGCTGGTGGGCGGGCACCGTGCTCGCGGTCGCCGGCGCCGCCGAGATGGTCGTGATCGTCGGTCAGGTCGTGCGCGGCAAGCGCAGCCACTTCAACTTCGAGACGCCGCTCGACGCGGCCCTGTTCTCGATCATGGGCTCGACGATCGTCGTGCTCTGGGTGACGCACGCGATCGTCGCGGTCCTGCTGTGGCGCACCGAGATCGAGAACAGGGCGCTCGCGTGGTCGATCCGGCTCGGGCTGGTCATCTCGTTCCTGGGCCTCGGCGTCGGCTTCCTGATGACGCAGCCGAAGCCCGGCCAGGCGCTCGACGGTGACACGCTCGGCGCCCACACGGTCGGCGCGCCCGACGGCGGTGCGTACATGGCGCTCACCGGTTGGAGCACCGAGCACGGCGACCTGCGCGTCGGGCACTTCGTCGGCATGCACGCGCTGCAAGTGCTGCCGGTGGTCGTCGCCCTGCTCGGGCGCCGTGCCAACGCCCGGTTCGCCTGGGTCGCGAGCGGGTCGTTCCTGGGGGTCTTCCTGCTCGTGACGTGGCAGGCGCTGCGCGGTCAGTCACTGGTCCAGCCCGACGGCACGACACTGCTCGCGCTCGCCGGGATCATCGTCGCGACCGCACTGGGTGTGGTGTGGGCGCGTGCACCGAAGAAGGAGCTCGTTCCCGCATGACCGCCACGCTGTTCGACCTGACGTTCCTGGTGGCCGCGCCGTTCTGGGCGCTCATGATCTTCGCGCCGAAGTGGTCTTGGACGCGGCGGATCGCCGAGTCGTACCTGATCGTGCTGCCCGCGGTCCTGATCTACGTGGTGCTGGTCGTCCCGGAGCTGCCCGAGGTCCTGCCGCTGGTCACGCGGCCGGAGATCGGACCGCTGGCGGCGTACCTGGCCACGGACGTCGGCACGGCGGTCGTGTGGGCGCACATGCTCGCGTGGGACCTGTTCGTCGGGCGCTGGATGTACCTCGAAAGCCGCCGTCTGGACATCAACCCGCTGATCATGGCACCCGTTCTGGTGATCACGATCCTGCTGGCCCCGGTCGGGTTGCCGCTCTTCCTCGTCGTCCGCAAGGTGTGTGACACAACGAACAGGGGCACCACGGTGGTTACCGGCCAGTAACTAGGGCTAGAGTTGGCGTTACCGACCGGTAGGGATGTCGCGCACCCCCGCCGGAGTGGACAGAGTTGTCACCACAAGTGGAGGAGACGCCGTGGCCGCACCAGCAGCGCCGGCACGCGTTCGGAACGTGGTCTTCGTCGACGGCGTCCGCACGCCGTTCGGCAAGGCCGGCCCCAAGGGGATTTTCGCCGAGACCCGTGCCGACGACCTCGTCGTCAAGGTCATCCGTGAGCTGCTGCGCAGGCACCCCGAGCTGCCGCCGGAGCGCGTCGACGAGGTCGCCATCGCCGCGACCACGCAGACCGGTGACCAGGGCCTGACGATCGGCCGGACCGCGGCGCTGCTCGCGGGCCTGCCGAAGTCGGTGCCCGGCTACGCGATCGACCGCATGTGCGCGGGTGCGATGACCGCCGTCACCACGGCGGCCAGCGGCATCGCGTTCGGCGCCTACGACGTCGTCATCGCCGGCGGTGTCGAGCACATGGGCCGCCACCCGATGGGTGAGGGCGTCGACCCGAACCCGCGCTTCCTGTCGGACAAGATCGTCGACCCGAGCGCGCTGGTCATGGGCCAGACCGCGGAGAACCTGCACGACCGGTTCCCGGAGATCACCAAGGACCGTGCGGACGCCTACGCCGCCGCCTCGCAGGCCAAGTACGCGGCCGCGCTGGCCGCGGGCAAGATCGGCCCCGAGCTGGTGCCGGTCGCGACCCGGTCCGCCGAGCACGGCTGGGGCCTCGCGACGGCCGACGAGCCGCCGCGTCCGGGCACCACGGTCGAGGACCTCGGCAAGCTCAAGACGCCGTTCCGCCCGCACGGCCGGGTCACCGCGGGCAACGCGGCCGGCCTGAACGACGGCGCGACCGGCGCGATCCTGGCCGAGGAGGAGACCGCCCGCGAGCTCGGCCTGCCGATCGGCATGCGCCTGGTGGGCTACGCGTTCCAGGGCGTCGACCCGTCGGTCATGGGCGTCGGCCCGGTGCCCGCCACCGAGCGCGCGCTGTCCCGCGCGGGCCTGTCCATCGAGGACATCGGCCTGTTCGAGATCAACGAGGCGTTCGCCGTGCAGGTGCTGGCGTTCCTCGACCACTTCAAGATCGCCGACGACGACCCGCGCGTGAACCAGTGGGGCGGCGCCATCGCGACCGGCCACCCGCTGGCCTCGTCCGGCGTGCGCCTGATGACGCAGCTGTCGCGTCAGTTCGCCGAGCGGCCGGACGTCCGCTACGGCCTCACCACCATGTGCATCGGCATCGGCATGGGTGGAACGGTCATCTGGGAGAACCCGAACTGGAGTGGCAAGTGACCATCACCGCTGAGGAAGCAAAGGCGATCTTCCCCGACGAGGTCGTCACCCACGCCAAGACGCGTCTGATCACCGTGCCCGGCCTCGACAAGCCGGTCGCGTTCATCACGATCGACAACGGCTTGGACCACACCCGTCCGTCGACGTTCGGCCCGCAGTCGCTCGTCTCCCTGGGCGCGGCGTTCGACGAGGCCTACGCGGCCTCCCCCGCCGCCATCGCGGTGACCGGCAAGCCGTTCATCTTCGCCGTCGGCGCGGACCTGTCCGCCGTCGAGCAGGCGTCGGACCGCTCGCAGGGCGTGGCCATCGGCAAGCTGGGCCACGACGTCTTCAAGAAGTTCACCGACTCGGACATCCCGACCTTCGCCTTCGTCAACGGCGCGGTCATGGGCGGTGGCCTCGAGCTCGCGCTGTCGTGCCACTACCGCACGCTCGCGTCGAACGCGGCGGCGATCGCGCTGCCCGAGGTGTTCCTGGGCCTGTTCCCCGGCTGGGGCGGCACGCAGCTGCTGCCGAACCTGATCGGCGCCAACGACGCCGTGACGGTGATCTTCGAGAACGCGTTGAACCAGAACAAGATGCTCAGGCCGGCCGACGCGCTGAAGCTGGGCATCGCAGACGTCCTGTTCGACTCCGCGGACTACCTGGAGCAGTCGCTGCTGTGGCTGTCCGGTGTCGTGCGCGGTGAGATCACGGTGCCGCGCAAGGAGATCGACCGCGGCGAGGCGTGGGACGCCGCCGTCGCGCGGGCCAAGGCCATCGTCCACGGCAAGACCAAGGGCGCGGCCCCCGGTGCGGAGAAGGCGCTGGAACTGCTGGAGCTGGCGCGCGAGAACGACCTGGAGAAGGGCTACGCCGCCGAGACCGAGGGCCTCGCGGACCTCGTCATGAGCGACGAGCTGCGCGCGGGCCTGTACTCGTTCAACCTGGTGCAGAAGCGGGCCAAGCGCCCGGCCGGCGCACCGGACAAGTCGCTGGCGCGCAAGGTCACCAAGGTCGGTGTCGTCGGCGCGGGCCTGATGGCCTCGCAGATGGCGCTGCTGTTCATCCGCCGCCTGCACGTGCCGGTCGTGCTGACCGACATCGACCAGGCGCGCGTGGACAAGGGCATCGGCTACGTGCACGCCGAGATCGACAAGCTCGCGGGCAAGGGCCGGATCTCGCCGGACGAGGCGAACCGCCTCAAGGCGCTGGTGTCCGGTTCGCTCGACAAGGCCGCGTTCGCCGACGCCGACTTCGTCATCGAGGCCGTCTTCGAGGACCTCGCCGTGAAGCAGCAGGTGTTCGCCGAGGTCGAGGAGCACGTCTCCGCCGAGGCGATCCTGGCCACGAACACGTCGTCGCTGTCGATCACGGACATGGCGTCGAAGCTCAAGCACCCCGAGCGGGTCGTGGGCTTCCACTTCTTCAACCCGGTCGCGGTCATGCCGCTGCTGGAGATCGTGCGCGCCGAGCAGACCGACGACGCCACGCTGGCCACGGCGTTCGCGGTCGGCAAGCAGCTCAAGAAGTCCTCGGTGCTCGTGAAGGACGCGCCCGCGTTCGTCGTGAACCGCCTGCTGACCCGCTTCATGGGCGAGGTCATCAAGTCGGTCGACGAGGGCACGTCGTTCGAGGTCGCCGACAAGGCCACCGAACCGCTGGGCCTGCCGATGTCGCCGATGATCCTGCTGCAGCTGGTCGGTTCCGCCGTCGCGCTGCACGTGTCGGAGACGATGCACGGCGCGTTCCCCGACCGCTTCTCGGTGTCGGAGAACATGAAGAAGTTCGTCGCCGCGGGCAAGGGCGCCGTCTGGCAGTGGGACTCCTCCGGCAACCAGACCGTCGACCCCGAGGTCCTGGCGCTGTGGGAGTTCGGCTCCTCCCCGCTCACGGGCGAAGAGGTCAAGACGCGCGCGCTGGAGGCGCTGGCCGAGGAGATCCGGATCATGCTCGACGAGGGCGTGGTCGCGGAGGCGCAGGACATCGACCTGTGCATGATCCTCGGCGCCGGGTGGCCGTTCTGGCTGGGCGGCATCACGCCGTACCTGGACCGCACCGGCATCTCGGAGAAGGTGACCGGCAAGCGGTTCCTGGCTCCCGGCGTGGCCTCCGTCCCCGCCTAGTCGCTGCACGGTGAAGCCCGGCTCCCCTTCCGCGGGGGCCGGGCTTCACTCCGTTTCGGGCCGGTAATGCTCCACGCTGCCGTCCGGCCGGATGAAATAGGCGTCGATGTTCGTGGCCCGCAACGTCACCTCGGACCCCGCCACCAGGTCCCGGTACCGCAGCAGGTCCGGCAGGCCGAGCGCGACGACGTCGAACGGGTGCTTCTGCCGCAGCATCAACGCCCTGCGCAACGCCTCGCTGAACGCCCTTCGCGGCGAGCCGTCCTCCTCGGGAACCTCCACCAGCGCACCGTCGAGCTGCCGTTCGAGCGCGGCCCGCACGTGGGCCGCCGTCCCCGATGTCACGATCTCCGCGAGAGTCATGTGACCCGTATCGGGATGATTCGCGGGATCATTAGCGTTCGGGATGTTTCGATCACGTCATGTTTCCGCGACCCGCAATCCTGGTCGACGTCGACGGGCCGCTGAACCCGTACGCGGCGAAACCGACCCGCCGTCCCGCCGGCTACCACACCCATCGCCTGCGCCCCGCAGGTTTCCGCCGCCCGCTGCGGGTGTGGCTCGACCCGTCGCACGGGCCGTGGCTGCTCTCACTGGCCGCCGCGACCGGCGCGGACCTGGTGTGGGCGACGACGTGGGAACACGAGGCGAACGAGTTCATCGGGCCCCGGCTGGGCCTGCCCGAGCTGGAGTGGATCGACTTCGGCGGCCGCGGGTCGGAGCACCACGACGGTCGGCACGGCAAGGTCCCGGCGATCACGGCGTGGGCCGGTGAACGGCAGATCGCGTGGCTGGACGACGAGTTCCAGCGGCGGGACGCCGAATGGGCGGCGGCACGACCCGGCACGCTGCTGGTGCCGGTCTCCGCGCGGACCGGCATCGGGATCGGCCACCTGGAGCAGGTGCTGGCGTTCCTGACCGGCAGCACCGAAACCACCGGTGTCACCGGTGCAGGGCGAACTCCGCGAACTCCTGGACGCGCGCGACGGTGATGCCCTCGCGCTGCTCCACCGTGAGCGGGTGGTCGGTGGGTTCCAGCTCGATGATCGGCCGGATGCCGCGCTCCTGCGTGTGCAGGTTGGTCTTGAGGTTGAGCGTCGTCGGCTCGTAACCGGGCAGGGCCACCGACAACCAGCCGAAGTACGGCGGCTCGTGCACACGGCCGGGGTCGTCGAACACCTCGCCCATGCGCGCGAAGTTGTCCTTCGACAACGACACCCAGGCGCCCCACTCGAAGTTCTCGTCGGCGTCACGCACCGGCAGCACGATGCGGCCGCGCACGAAGAAGTGCTCGTTGTCGATCACGCACATCTCGTCGCCCAGGACGTTGCCAGGTTTTCCCGCGAGCTCATCGGACCAGTAGGCCGGCGCGGCCAGCAGCTGAGCGAACGGCAGACCGCCGTGTTCCTGACCGCAGCAGGTGCAGGTGAAGCCCTTCGTGACCGACATGCGGGCAGCTTAGAGGGGAACGTTGCGTCTCAAACGGTTTTTGGCGATGTTCAGGCCTGGCGCACCGGCACGACCTCGACGAGGCGGTCCAGGTCCGCGAAGTCCTTGACGTTCATGGTCAGCACCGGCATCCCCGCGGCGGCCGCGGTCGCCGCGATCTGCAGGTCCATGCGCCGCGGCCGGGGTGAGCGCCCCGCCCTGCGCACCAGCGACGCCATCTGCCCGTAGAGCTTGGCCTCCTCCATGCCGAACGGCAGCACCTCGAACTGCTGCTGCGCGGCGTAGAACCGCTCGGTGCGCGCGAACCGCTCCACCGGGTCGTCGGTGTCGAGCCCGAACGCCAGCTCCGCGATCGTGACGGCGCTCAGGAACGGCTGCGCCTGCACGTACGGCCCCAGGTCGACGTGCTCAAGGCGGATCACCACACCCGTGTCGAGCAGGGCCCGGTTCACCTCTGCCACGGGTCGTCCGCCGGGTCGTCCTCACCGAAGACCTCGTCGGCCGCACGCCGATCGGCCTCCCAGCGCTCCGCGTCCACCGGCGGCAGCTGCCGGAACGCGTCCTGCACGGCACCGAGCCGCACCCGCGGCTGCTCGTGCCACCTCACGTCGACCCGGTACGGCGACAGCTGGGCGACCGGCTTGTTGTTGCGGGTGACGACGAAGCTCTCCCCCGCCTCGACCCGCCGCATGATCTCCGCGTTGTCGTTGCGGAGCTGCCGTTGTCCGATAGCAGTGGGCGACATAGCACCAACGTAGCACTTCTGCCCAAAAAGCGCTACGGAGTAGCTACAGCCCGCTGCGGTTACCCCACCTCCGTGATCAGAATCGGCACGTCGGGCTGGCGCTACCCCGAGTGGCGCGACGGCTTCTACCGCGGCATCCCCCAACGCCTGTGGCTGACCCACCTGGCCTCCCACGTCGCCACGATCGAGGTCAACAGCTCCTTCTACCGCTTCCAGCCACCCGCCTACTACCGCAAGTGGGCCACCGAGACCCCGACCGGCTTCACGTTCGCCGTGAAGGGCCCGAAGCTGATCACGCACGACAAACGCCTGCGCCACACCGAGGACGCGCTCAAGGCGTTCACCGACACCCTCGCCCTCGGCGACAAGCAGGGCCCGCTCATCTGGCAGCTGCCACCGTCCCTGCGCTTCGACCGCGGCCTGCTCCAGGACTTCCTCGCTGCGCTGCCACCGGGCCGGCACGCCCTCGAACCGCGCCACGAGTCGTTCCGCACCGACGCCTACTTCGACCTCCTGCACGCGCACAACATCGCCCACGTGGTGTCGGACGCGCCGACGTTCCCGTGCATCGAGGCCGTGACCGCGGACTTCGCCTACGTGCGGCTGCACGGGCACGACGAGCTGTACATCAGCTCCTACAGCGAGGAGCAGCTCGACGAGTGGGCGCGCAAGGTCGAGGAGTGGGACCGCGACACCTACGTGTACTTCGACAACACGATGCACGGCGCCGCGCCTTACAACGCACTCGCTCTGGCGCAACGTCTCGGAACGCCGATACCGTCACATATGTGAAACCAATTCGCGTCTTGGCTCCCCTGCTCCTGGCCGCGAGTCTCGTGGCGCCCGTTCAGGCACAAGCGGACGAAGCGACCTGGACCGGTCCCCTCAGCACCAGGGGCCGGTGGATCGTCGACGCCCACGGTGACCGCTTCAAGCTCAGGTCCGGCAACTGGCACGGGGCCAGCGGCACCTGGAACGGCTCCGGTGACATCAACGACCCCACCACCCACCACGCGGGCGAGAAGGCCGACCAGGTCCCGCTCGGCCTCGACCGCGCGACGATGGCCACGATCGTCAGCGGTTTCAAGGAGATCGGCGTCAACAGCGTCCGGTTGCCGTTCTCCAACCAGATGATCAAGGACACCCGTCCCGTCAGCGGTCTGAAGGACGCGCAGCTCAACGGCAAGACGCCCCTGCAGGTCTACGACGCCGTGGTCGCCGAGCTGACGCGCAACGACCTCGCCGTCATCCTCAACAACCACACCACCACGTCGCGGTGGTGCTGCGGGGTCGACGGCAACGAGCGGTGGAACACCAGCCAGAGCACGGACCAGTGGATCACCGACTGGGCGTTCATGGCCAACCGCTACAAGGACGACAAACGGGTCGTGGGCGCCGATCTGTACAACGAGGTGCGCCGCAACGTCTGGGACGACCCGAACTGGGGCTGGGGCAACGACCACGACTGGCACAAGGCCGCGCAGCAGGCTGCGGACCGCATCCAGCAGACCGCCCCGGACCTGCTGGTGATCGTCGAGGGCATCAACTGGACCGGCATCCCGGTCGACGGCTTCGCACACGGACGGCCGACGCTGGAGCCCGCCCGGTTCCTCAGCCACACGCTCGCGAACCCCGAGAAGCTCGTGTACTCCGCCCACTTCTACGGCTACACCGGACCGAACCACAGCGGTGCCACCGGAATCGGCGAGACGACCGACCCGCGGTACCAGGACCTCTCACCGCAGGAGCACGTCAACGTCCTGCAACGGCAGGCCTTCTTCATCACCGAGGCGCAGAAGCACTTCACCGCGCCGTTGTGGGTCAGCGAGTTCGGCGTCGGTGGCCGGGAGGAGTCGAACCCCAGGGCACGCGACTGGTTCGAGCGGTTCGTGGACCACCTCGTGGCCACCGACACGGACTTCGCCTACTGGCCGCTGGTCGGGTTCCACGACAACCGGCGCGGCAACGGATGGGCGTTGCTGCACTGGGACGCCAACGGCAACCGCATGGGCGTCAACGACGGTGACGACTGGCGCGCGTCCGCGTGGAACCGGCTCGTCACCGCGCCGAGCCGCAGCGGGCAGGTCCCGCGCGAGACCCGCTGGAACCAGCTCGTCAAGGAGTCCTGCCCGCAGAGCCAGAAGCTCGTCGGCATCAGCCACACCGGCAACCGCGGCCTGTGCGTGAGCGGTCCACAGTGGAGCGCGACCACGCGCGTCACCGACGAGCGGCACGTCACGAACGACTGGGCCGCCGGCTACACGAAGCTCCAGTGCCCGCAGGGCGGCGCCGCCGTCGGGTACGCGAACTTCACGCTGGTCTGCGCGCCCGTGGCGCAGGGCACGAGCACGCGCGTGCTGTGGTTCGACCGCGGTGACAACCGGCCGGACCAGGGCGGTGACTGGGCGAACGGGCACTACAAGGGGCAGTGCGCCCAGGACGAGCACATCGCCGGTGTCGCCTACGACTGGCGCAGGACGCCGGACGCGCTGCTCTGCCGGAAGTGAAGCCCGAAGTTCTCCAGGAATGCGGCTGCGGGGTCGTCCACCGGCGAGTCGACCCGGCAGCCGCGGGTGGTCACCACGAGCTTCTGGTCCGTCTGCGTCTTGCGCCCGTGCGGTGTCAGGACCGTCGCCCGCGGCGCGACCCGGAAGTGCGACTCCGGCGCGGTCTGCTGCCACCAGCAGGCCGGCACGAACTCGGCCAGCTCGCGCGGCCGGCGTTCGACCCGGTAGCGCAGCCGGTCCTCCTCGTACACGTCCACGTCGTCACCGTGGTCGACCAGGCGGTAGAGCCCGTGCGGGTCCTGCTGCTCCTCGCGCGAGTCCCACCGCAACGGGTGCAGCGTGAACGCGCCGAAGCCGACGTCGCACAGCCACTCGTGGTCCACCAGCAGCGTCAGGTGGCCGAACGGCGGCCCGAGCTCCTCACCGCCGAAGACCCGCACGGCCAGCAGGTCGACGTGATGTCCCAGGTGTCGCAACAGCTCCGCGAACAACCCGTTGAGCTCGTAGCAGAACCCGCCCCGCCGCTGCACCACGACCTTGTCGTACAGCCACGGGATCTCCAGCACGATCCGGATGTCCATGTGCGTGTAGAGGTTCTCGAACGGAACGCTGCGCAGGTGCGACTCCTGCAGCTGCGCCAGCGACGAGTCCCGCGAGGCACCGATGCGCTGTAGGTAGGCGTCCACCGTGTCACGATAGCCGCATGGGTGAGGTGAGGATCGGTACTTCGGGATGGGTCTACCCGCCCTGGCGCGGCAAGTTCTACCCCAAGGGCGTCACGCAGAAGCGCGAGCTGGCCTACCTGAGCGAGAGGCTCGGCTCGGTGGAGGTCAACGGCTCCTTCTACTCGCTGCAACGCCCGTCCAGCTACCAGCGGTGGGCCGCGGAGACGCCGGACGACTTCGTGTTCGCCGTCAAGGGCAGCCGGTTCATCACGCACATGAAGCGGCTCAAGGACGGCAACGACCTGCTCGCCAACTACCTGGCGTCCGGAGTCCTCGCGCTCGGGCCCAAGCTCGGCCCGGTCCTCTGGCAGCTGCCGCCCACGCTGCGCTACGACGCCGAGCTGCTGACGCACTTCTTCGCGGCCCTGCCCCGCACCACCGCCGAGGCAGCGGAGGTCGCGCAGCGGCACGACCACCGCGTCGACCCGGCGCACACCACCACCGACGCCGACCGGCCGATGCGGTACGCGCTGGAGATCCGCCACGACAGCTACGCCACGCCGGAGTTCCTCGACCTGCTGCGCCGCCACGACATCGCGCTCGTGATCGCCGACGCGGCCGGCAGGTACCCGTTGATCGAGGAGGTCACCGCCGGCTTCACCTACGTCCGGCTGCACGGCCACGACGAGCTCTACGTCAGCGGCTACACCGACGAGGGCCTCGACGAGTGGGCGGAGAAGATCAGGAAGTGGCGGGAGCACGGCGACGTGTTCGTCTACTTCGACAACGACGCGAAGGCGTACGCGCCGCGGGACGCGATGGCGCTTCAAGATCGGCTGGCCGACTGAGCCGAATGGCCGCACACTCTTTCCCGACGGAGGTGCGCCCATGTCGACGAAGAGCCTCATCGCCGCCCTGGCGGTCACTGCGGGCGCGGTTGCCTCCAGTGGGATCGCTGTAGCGCAGAGTGACAAGTCCTGTGACAAGGGCGAGTTCTGCGTGTGGGCGGGGGCGGACTACACGGGGACGGTCCAGCGCCTCGACCTGGAGACCGCGAACCCCGGCGAGTGCATCACGCTGAACGTGGTCGGCCGGTCCTTCGCCAACCGCCTGAGCAGGGACGCGAGCGTCTACCAGCGGGAGAACTGCTCGACCGAGGCCGAGTTCACCACGTACCCGAAGCACGGCACCTACGTGCCGGACGCGTACTTCGTCATCCGGGCGGTCGAGGTGTGGGGGCCTTGATCAGCCCGAGGTACTTTAGTCACCCTGGGTAACACCACTCGATCGTGTGAGTACCCGCCAGTAGGCCTTATTTGATGCCTAAGTTGCCGCCCTATCGAGTGGTGGCAGCTGGAGGAAACGTGACCGTGGCGGGTGAAGCCGGGTTGCTCGAACCGATGGCCGGCCGACTGGCCCGAGACGACCTCACCTCACGTGCTGGAGCCCACCCCGACCCCGTCCGGCATGATCGACCTCCCCTGAAGGCATCCGGTGAAACTGCTGCTGTTCGCGGACCTGCACCTGGACACGCGCTTCGCGAGCGCCGGTCCGGCGCGGCGCCAGGCGTTGCGCGACACGTTGGGCCACATCGTCGAGCTCGCGGAGACCGAGTCGGTCGACGCGGTGCTGTGCGCGGGCGACCTGTACGAGCACGACCGCCGCTCCCCCGGCACCGCGGCGTTCCTGCGCGGTGCGTTCGACTGCTCGGTGCCGGTCTACCTGGCACCGGGCAACGACGACTGGTACGGCGCGGAGTCGGTCTACCAGCAGGTGGACTGGACGCCCAACGTGCACGTGTTCACCTCCGGCCGCTTCACCCCGGTGGCGCTGGCCGACGGCGTGACGCTGTGGGGCGCCGCGCACGTCGGTCCCGGTCCGACGCGCGACCTGCTGGAGGGCTTCACGGTCAACCGGTCCGGCGTGAACCTGGCGCTGTGCCACGGTTCCACGCCCGGTGACGTCGCGATCACCGGGCTGGACCACGCGTTCCTCGGGCACGTGCACACACCCGAGCACGCCACCCGCCACACCTTCCCTGGCAACCCGGACCCGTTGACGCCGGGCGAGACCGGTGAACGCGGCGCGGTGATGTGCACCGTGCACGACGACGGCACGGTGTCGCGCGAGGTGTTCGACGTGTCGGCGTCGCGGTCGCTCGGGCTGCCGGCGGAGGCGTCCGAGGCGTTCCCGTCGCTGGACTTCGACTCCGTTGCCGCCGAACGGACCGTGCGCGGCCAGTTCGTGCGCGACGTGCTGGCGGACCCCGCCCTGGACGTGGCGTTGCGCAGCCGTGTGCTGATGACCGGCTTGCGCGCCCTGGAGGAACGATGAGGATCGAGTCGGTCACCGCGCACGCCTTCGGGCCGCTGCACGACCGCACGCTGCCGCTCGCACCGGGCATGACCGTGGTGTCGGGCGTGAACGAGTCGGCGAAGTCGTCGTGGCACGCGGCGATCCGCGCGGCCCTGTGCGGGTCGCCGGCCGCACGCCACCGCCCCTGGGAGGGCGAGTCGTGGCGGGTCGCGGCGACCGTGGCGCTGGAGTCCGGTGAGACGCTGACCGTGGACCGCGACCTGAACGACGACAGCGCGCTCGACGTCGCACGCCGGGTGGGCATGGACCGCAGCTCGTTCGCCGCGACCGCGTGCGTCGACCAGGCGCAGCTGCTGTCCGTGCTGGACTCGGCCGACGGCCTGCAGGAGCACCTGCGCCGGGCCGCCGCCACCGCGGGCACGGACGGGACCGTCGAGCAGGCGCTGGAACGGCTCGTCGTGCCCGCCGAGGCCTTGCAGAAGGCCCGCAACCGCTTGCGGGAGGCCCAGACCGACCTCGCCGTGGCCCGCCGCGAGCACACCCGGTACGTGGAGCTGAGCGCTCGGGCCCGGCAGGCTTGCGCGGCACGCGCCCGCGTGACCGTGCAGGAGCACGCCGCCGAGCTGAAGGCGCTGGCCGCGCGGATCGCCCGTGTCCGCGAGCTGCAGGACCGCTTCGGCGACTCGCCGCCGTCCGGTCTGGCCGCCCAGGAGGAGCTCGCCGCCGCGGTGAACCGGGCGATGGCCGCGTGGCGCGCCGCACCGGCACCGCGGGCGCTGACCGGTCCGTCCGCCGCCACGCTGGAGGACGAGCTGGAGGCGTTGCCGGCGCGCCCGGACGGCGAGACGGCCGTCGACGACGAGCTGCGCGTGGTCGCCGGTGCGTACGAGGTGGCCGCCGCGGTCGCCGCCGCGCACCAGGAACGCCACCCGGCCGTCACCACCACCGCCACCCCCGATCAGCTGCGCGGGCTGGCCACGCGCATCGACCCCGCGAGCGGCGCCCGGCTCACGACGGCGTCACTCGCGGTGGACACGGCCCGGCAGGTGCAGGAGGGGGCGTCGGCCGGCGCGGCGCGTGCCCAGGTCGAGGCGGATGTGGCGGCCGCGCACGTGCAGGAGATCGCGATGCCGAACCCGTTCCTGCGCAACGCTCTTGTCGCGTTGAGCTGCCTGACGCTGCTGGTCGCCCTGCTGCTCGTCGTCATCGGTCAGCCCCTGGCGGCGGCGGGCGTCCTGGTGGCGGCCGTCGTGGCCGGTGTCGGCGGTTTCCTGTCCCGTGGCGACGCACCGGCCCGTGAGGCGGCGGTCGCCTTCGCCGCCGAGCGCGCGTCCGCGGTTTCCGAGGCCCGCGCCGCGTTGTTCACCGCCGACCGCGCCCTCGCCGAGGCCGAGGGTCAGCGCGGCGTCGCGCTGGAGGCCGTGCGCCTGCACGACGACGCCGCGGCCGAGTGCGCCGCACTGGGTGTCCCCGCGGACCGCGAGACGTTGTGGCGCTTGGCGAACCGCGCCGTGTGGGAGGCCGAGCACGCCGACCTGCTCACCGAGGTGGCCCGCACCGAGGAGGCCGTCCGCGCGGAGCTGGGCGCCCGCGGCAAGGTCGAGCCGGCGATGTCCGTGCCCGACCTGCTGGTGGACTACGAGACCGACTGCAAGGTCCGCTCCCGCCAGGCGCTGCTGGCCGCCCAACGCCCCCTGCTGGCCGCGGCGCTGGAGGACCGCCGCGTCGCGGAGGCCACCGTCGCCGAGGCCGTGGCGGCCCGCTCGAACGCCCTGGACCTGCTCCGCGCCGCCGTGCAGGCGATCGGCGGCTCCGGCGAGCGCCCGGAGGACCTGCTGCGCGCCATCGCCGACTGGCAACGCGGCTGGGACCGCCTGCTGCGCGAGGCCGAGGACGAGCGCAACGCCTGGGCCGAGCTCACCACCCTGCTCGCCGCCGAGAGCCTGGACGACATGGAGACCTCCCTGTCGGCGGCCCAGTCCCTGCACGCGACCCTGCTCGAAGCCGCCCGCCGCTACGCCGCCTGCGGCCCGGTCGACCCGGCACTGGCCGCCTCGGCGGACTCCCTCGCCGCCACTGTGACCGAGCTGGCGCGCACCCTGCCCAGCGTCCCGGAAGCCGAGGAGGCCGTGCAGGCGGCGAGCTCCACCGTCGCCGAGATCACCGCCGAGGTCGAGGCCGTCACCCTCGCGTTGCAGTACCTGACCGCGGCCCGCGACAAGGTCCACAGCACCATCGCACCGGCCCTGGAGGACACGCTCCGCACCTGGCTGCCGACCGTGACCGGGGGCCGCTACGTCGACGCCGCCGTGGACTCCGCCTCGCTGACCGTGCGGGTGCGCGCGGCCTCGGAGTCGTGGCACCAGGCCTCCCGCCTGTCCCTGGGCACGGCGGAGCAGGTCTACCTGCTGCTGCGGGTCGCACTGGCCCAGCACCTGGCCACCGAACCGTGCCCGCTGCTGCTCGACGACGTGACCGTGCAGGCTGACGACACCCGCACGCGTGCGGTGCTGGACCTGCTGCTGCGGTTGTCGGTAGACCGGCAGATCGTGGTGTTCGCCCAGGAGACGGCGGTGGTGGAGTGGGCCCGGGAACGGCTGGGTGACCGCGACGTGCTGCACCAGCTGACGCCGGTGGCCGCCTGACCCGCCCGGTGCGCCCTGGGCGGTCATGCGTTCCGTCGTGCGGCGACAAGAGCGGCGACGCGGTCCGCCGCCTCTTCCGGGTCCTCGTGCTCCCACACGCGGACGACGAGCCAGCCGGCGGAGGCGAGCTGCGCGTCGGTGTCGCGGTCCCGCACGACCACGCCGTGCAGCTTGACCTGCCACCACTCGCGGTTGGCCTTGGGCACCCGGCCGTGTTCCGGGCACGAGTGCCAGAAGCACCCGTCGACGAGCAACGCGATCCTGGCGCCCCGCAGCAGCACGTCGACGCGTCGGCGCCGGCTGGTGCCCGGCGCGGCGACATCGACTAGGTACCTCAGCCCGCGCCGGTGCAGCGCCCGCCGGACGGCGAGCTCCGGAGCGGTGCCCGTCCGGCGGGTCCGGCGCATGATGTGCGACGTCGCCTCCGAAGTGGCGGACGGGGCCGGACCAGCGTCGACGTAGCGGTACACGACGTGCAGTGTCCCGAAATTGTCAGACCCCGGCGCTACCGTCGTCCCATGACCAACGCCGCCTTCCGCAAGCTCACCCCCACCGCCGACGAGCGGCTGGCCGAGCTGGGCCTGCGCCTCGCGGTCCTGGACCGCGCCATCACCGCCGGCATCGACGCGCGCGCCGCGTCGCCCCCGTTCGGGCCGACGAACGCGCCGGGGCTGCTCGACTGGATCCACCGGGTCGGCACGCTGCGGCAGCTGCTGGCGGCGGAGGGCTGGGAGCGGCTCGACCAGTGGAACGCGGGCCTGGTCAAGCACCCGTCGCGGCCGATCCTGCTCGGCGCGATGCAGGGCAACCGCGGCACGGGGTCACCGGACGCGCCGTTGCGCAGCGACTACGCGAAGGGGCCCGCGATCGCGGCGATGATGCGCGACAACGACCACGACCAGTTCGCGTTGTTCGAGAGCGCGCGCAACGAGGGTCTGAAGCTGTGGTTCCTGGTCACCTACCCGCTGCAGCTGGAGGACCGGCTCGTGGTGCTGCGCGAGGTGTCGCAGCCCGAGCCGACGCCGCAGAACCAGGTGATCGACCGGTGGGCGCACCGCATCCCGCTGCCGCCGATGGAGTTCCCACAGCTCAAGGCTCCCAACGTCGACGGACCCGAGGAGGTGGACTTCTCCGTCGCGTTCCGCCGATAGCCGCCCCGCGTGGCACCACGCTGAGCGAGCGGTGAGAATGACCGGATCATGTTCACGCCGTCGCGACTCACGCTCGCCCGCACCCGGCGCGGTCTCACCGCGGCCGAGCTGGCGCGCAAGGCAGGGCTGACGACGAGCGCGGTCATCGAGTACGAGCGCGGGCAGCGCAGGCCGGCGCCGGCCACGCGGGAGGTGCTCGCGACGGCGCTCGGGTTCCCGGCGACGTTCCTGAGCGCGCCCGAGCCGGCGTTGCCGCAGTCGATCAGCACGACGCGGCCGGAAGCGGTGTGCGTGGCGCAGCTGGCGATCGAGTTCAGCGGGTGGCTGGAGCGCATGTTCGTGCTGCCGCAGCCGAACCTGCCGCGGCCGCGGACCGGTCCGGGTGAGGTGCGCCGGCAGTGGCGGATGAGCACCGGGCCTGCGCCGAACATGGTGCAGCTGCTGGAGTTCCACGGTGTGCGGGTGTTCTCGGTGGACTGCCCGGACGTCGGCGCGTTCTCGTGCTGGCACAACGGGACGCCGTACGTGTTCCTCAGCCCGGCGACGACGGCGGAGCGGGCGCGGTTCGACGCGGCGGCGGAGCTGGGGACGTTGCTCGGGCACGAGGACGCGCGGGAGTTCGCCGCGGAGTTCCTGCTGCCCGCCGGTCAGCTGCAGGGAACGCACCACCGGCACTGGCACGTGGACAAGAAGACGTTCGACGAGCGTGCGCGTGGCGTCGCCACCGTGCCGGCCGAGACGGAGGGCATGCCGCGGCGGGAGACGTCGAAGCTGCTCACCAAGGTGTTCCGGGCGTTGCGGGAGAACGGCACGACGCCGCACCAGGTGGCACGCGAGCTGACGCTGGGGTTGGAGGACCTCAACGGGCTCGTGGTCGGGTTGGTGCTGACCGCGTTGCCGGGTGGCGGAGAACCGGGACCGGTGCGCCGGGCACGCCTTACCCTGGTGCACTGACACGCCTGGGGGAAGCAATGCTGACGTTCCTGCGGTACCTGGTGGCCGCACCGCTGCTCGTCGCCAGTGCCGCGGGGGTGCCGATCGCCTGTCAGCTGCTGTCCGCGTACACGTTGCGGCGGTGGCGGGACACCCCGTTCGACGTCGGCGCGGAGCTGACCGAGCGGCTCACCGAGTACGACGGGTTCTGGCCGATCCCGCTGGCGCTGGTGCTGTTCGTGGTGTTGTGGCGGACGACGACGGTGTGGCCGCGGATCGCGTTGCTGCCGTCGGGGTGCATCGCGGTCGGCGGGCTGATCACCGCGGGGTTCACCGAGCTGCTGAGCACGGTCGCGACGCTGGCGGCGCCGTTGGTGGCGTGGACGCTGGCGTGGCTGGCGGCGCGGGTCGTGTCGCGGCCGGTCACCGGTGACGTGCGGCGGTCACCGGCCGAGGTCGGCGTGCGGCTGCGCGGTGGTGGGCGGCTGCGGGTGCAGTCGCGGCGGCTGCTGCTCGACAAGCTGCCGGCGCCGGTGCACGCGGCGGCCACGGTCAACCGGGTCGCGCTGCGGTTCGACCGGATCACCCACGTCGAGGTGGGGGACGTGCTGACGCCCGCGGTGTGGCGGTTCGCCAACTCCAGCGAGCTCACGGTCACGCCCGGCCCGGTGCTGCGGATCATCGGGGGCGGCCAGGAGTGGTTGCTGCCGTGCGACAACGCGGAGGAGCTGCGTCGCCTGGTCACCGAGCGCGCGGCGGTGCGCGCGCAGGCCGACCCGCGCCCGCCGCTGGAGAGCAGTCGGTGGGACCTGGCGAAGCCGCTGTGGAGCTTGAATGGCGACCCGGCCCAGCGCAACACGCAGAAGGTGCAGAACGGCCAGCACTAGTTGCTGGTGATGAGTGCCCTCACGACGGCGATGGCGTTGTTCTCGGTGTACCGCGTCTTCACCACGAGCTGGGGTTATCTGATCGGCGTGGCCTTGTTCGGCGGCATCGGCTACGGGACCGCCCGCGCCTGGTGGAGCTTCGTCACGAGCCAGCGGCTCGCCGAGGAGAACCCGCGCTCGCCTCTCGCCGACGACCCCGATCCCCGTCACCTTCCGGTCACCGGCTGGAGTTCTTCGCCGGTTACGTTAGGCCATATGAGCGATCTGTGAAACGCATCTCCCGGCTTTCCCGACACTCAGAGTGACGAGCGCACTGAGTCGGGAGGATGCCCGTGACGATGCAGCAACGCACAGAACCGTCGCCCGCCGCAGTCTTGATCGCCGTCGCTGTGCTCGCGCTGGTTCTGACCGTTGCCTTCGGCCCGCTGGGCTTCGTCATCGGTCTCGCACTGTTCGCGCTGATGTTCGTCGGCACGAAGAAGGGCTCGGTCGAGCCGATCGTGCCGACGCGCACCCGTTCCCGCATCCGCCGCCTGTCCACGGCGGGCCGGGTCGCGATCGTCGGGGAGGCGCACCACCAGGACGCCATCACCGAGGTGGCGCGGAACAACTCCGCGTTCGCCCCCGATCCGGCCGTGCCCAGCCTGGGCAGCCTCGACGTCGGCATCCCCGCGACCGCGGTGCTCGTGCCGGAGCCGGCCGACCGCCACGACGAGCACGCCGTGCGGGTCGACCTGCTGCGCGGTGACGGTTCGGCGGTGACCGCCGGCTACCTGCGCACCGACCACGCGTACACCTACTACCCGCTGCTGCTCCAGCTCGCCGAACGCGGCGAGGTCGGCTCCTGCCCGGCCCGGATCATGGGCCAGCGGTACCTCGGCGTGCACCTGCACTTGGGCGACGCGCGGCTGTTGCTGCTCGACCACGAGGCGCTCGGCACCGCGCCGACATTGCCGGCCGAGAAGCAGATCGGCATCACGGACGAAGAAGCCCACCAGTACGTGCTGCACCGGGTGGTCAACGGCCGCACGCCCGTCCACGTCATCGCCGAGCTCCGCGACTGCCGCATCGCCAAGGGAACGCACACGGGCGAGCACACGCTCGAAGTGCTCCTCGAAGGTGAACGCATCGGCCAGCTCTCCCACACCACCGGTCTGCGCTACTACGAGATGGTGCAGAGGTGGCGAGCCCGGACCGGGCGCGCGCTCTGCGAAGCGATCATCGTCAACGAGGGCACGCGCGGCCTTCACGCGAAGCTGTTGCTGCCCAGGTAGTCCGCAAACGTTCGCGATTCCCGGCCGAGCACCCTCCGCACACCATCCGACAGATGCGCTTCCACACCGGGGTCCTGCACGGCAGCTTCGAACGGGTCTCCGCCAGCTGAGCCGGGTTGTCCGGCGGCACGACGTGCACCGCGGTCGTGCCTTCGAGCGCCGGCTCCCAGGTGTCCGGAGTGGACCAGTCGAACCGCGTAGCTGACGACCGCGACGCGGGCTTGGCGGCCGGTCTTGCCGGTAGCTCCGAGCACGAGAACGGATGTGTTGATCGTCGATGTTGACATGACTCAGAGCTGATCAACGTTGATGTGGACACTCCATGCTCCGTCAACCTGTGTACTTGCTCGTCAGTCCACGTGGTAGTCAATGGTCATGAGTCAGCGTGATCTCGTGGACCTGAGGGACGCCTTGCGCGCGTTCGCCGCCGCCCGTGACTGGGACAGCTACCACACGCCGAAGAACCTGGTGATGGCGTTGTCCGCAGAGGTCGGCGAGCTGACCGACCTCTTCCAGTGGCTGACGCCGGAGGAGGCGAAGGACGCGATGAGCAATCCGCAGCTCGCCTGGAACGTGCGCGACGAGCTCGCGGACGTCATGCACTACTTGACGCGGCTGGCGGACAAGCTCGGCGTCGACCTCGTCGAGGCCGCGTTCGCGAAGATCGAGCGCAACGAGCGGCGGTTCCCCACCGGAAGCCTGGTTCCTGTTCCCGTGGACGACAACGTCGAGCAGGGTGAGCGTTGAGCCGGTAGGTCCTGCGGTTGGTCTGTTGATGGGCGAAGCGCCGTTCTCCGTGCGGTACCTCTGCGGCGTCGCGCGGAAGAACGGCGCCCCCGTGTTCAGCGCCGACAGGAGGACCTGGGCTCCGCGGCCACCACGTGGCGCGGTTCCCAGGGTTCTGACGCCGACCGCCGGCCCGCGTGGTGAGGCCGATGCGCTCGACGCGCTGCAGTCCCGCTAGAGGTACGTCAGCAGGAGGAGGATCAGGCACACCAGCAGCACGACGCCGAGCACTGCGGGCAGGAGTGACTGCGAGGACGGCGCGGGTTCGCGGGCGTGCCTGCCCCGCCTCCTGCGCGCTCGCCACCGCAAAGGTGCCTCCCCTGCCCACTGACCGTTCATGGCGATCACGGTAAGGACGGACGACCTGGGCCTGACGGCCGTCACCCGCTCGCCTGGAGCACATCACCCGGTCGGCCGCGCACTGCGCCGGCATTCCGCGGGGACACGAAAAAGCCCTGCGGGGAGCGCTTGTGGCGCTCAACCCGCAGGGCAAATTAAGTTCGGCGGCGACCTACTCTCCCACACCGTAACCAGTGCAGTACCATCGGCGCAGAAGGGCTTAACTACCGGGTTCGGAATGGGACCGGGTGTTTCCCCAACGCTATAACCACCGAAACACTATGAAATTACAACCAGCAACCCTGCAAGGGTCGCGATCGGTCCTGGTTGTTCTTCCAGAACCGCACAGTGGATGCGTAGCGTCTTCGTAACAAGTCCTCGGCCTATTAGTACCAGTCAGCTCCAACCGTTACCGGTC